>CAZICM010000009.1:0-196891 GCA_964537685.1 uncultured Polyangiaceae bacterium | reverse complement strand
CTGCCGAAAAGGCTGAGGCCGAAAAGCTTGCGCGTGACGCCGCCGAAAAGGCTGAAGCTGAAAAGCTTGCTCGCGACGCTGCCGAAAAGGCTGAAGCTGAAAGGCTTGCCCGTGAAGCTGCCGAAAAGGCTGAGGCCGAAAAGCTTGCGCGTGACGCCGCCGAAAAGGCTGAGGCCGAAAAGCTCGCTCGCGACGCCGCCGAAAAGGCTGAAGCCGAACGCAAGGCTCGCGACGCCGCTGCCGACATCAAAGAACAGCCTTCCGCCCTCTCATCGCGATCGTTTGAACCCCCTCTGCCAAGACCCGATGTCGGCATCGGCTTTATTTGGCCCGCCGCTACCGGCCGCGACACTTTGCGAAAAATTGTCGCCGCCAGCTCAGCTCTCCGCCGCGATGACCTCGTCGTCCGCAGGATTCAGCTCAAGACGGGCCAACCCGATGAAATCATCTACGACTTAGGCCCTTGGCGCCTAAAGACCTGCGTGCGCCGCCACTTCGCCGAAGTCGATGACGGCCGCGCTGGGTTGCTCCGGGTCGCCCGCAAAATGATGCAAATGGGCCGTCTCGTCCCAGAAACGGCTGTGCTCTCCATTCAGCCCGATGAACGGGGCGGCGCATGGCTCTGGCTGTCCATGCCCATCTTCACCTCGCTCCAAACCGACCTCGAACAGGCCGTCACCGAAAATAACGAGCAGGCTATCTCTCTTGCGCTCGTTGCTTTCGCCGAAGTCGCAACCGAATCGCTCATCTTGGCCGCGCGCCAAAAAGTCTTGCTCGAAGTCCATCCAGAAAACTTCAGCAGGCAACGCACCGGCTTGCACTACATCCACGACGGCGTAGGCCACAACACCCAGGTCGCCGATATCGGTTCAGCCGTCCTTCTGCGCTGCATCGAATACGCCGCTTTTCCACGCGCAGTCGATACCTTCCTCACCACCTTCGCCACCTTCGTCAGCCGTTCGCTCAATAAAAATCTCCGCGACGAACTGGGATTTGAAGCGTCGTTCCGCGACGCCGTTGAAAAAATACCGGAATCATCAGCGGCTTTTGAGAGAATGTGGCGCCTGATTACCTGATCGCCCATAACCTGCAATCCGGCGCGCGGCGCTGACATCTTTGCCCCTTTCTTATAGGAGCCCCCCGCTTATGAAATGGCTTCGCTTTGCGATTCTTTCCGCTCTTCCCTTAGCCGCGGCCTGCGCTACCGGCGTCTCGATCGACCGAAACAACAATGACGGTGACGGCGGCTCATCTCCAACCCCCGATGCCGGCCCAGGCGATGCCGGAACAGATGCCGCACTCCCTCCAGATGCGATGATTCCATGCTCATCGGCCAGCGATTGCGCGCCCTTCAACGATGTGTGCAATGTCGGCTCGTGCGTGAATGGACTGTGCGAAAAACAAGCCGCAAACCAGTATGGCTCATGCGATGACGGACTGTTCTGCACCGAAAACGATCTGTGCGTGGACGGCGCTTGTGTCGGCGGTACACAGGTCTTTTGTTCTTCGCTCGACAGTTGCCATCTCGGCGTCTGCGATGAAGATCTCGACACCTGCAAAAACATCGCGGGCAACGACGGCGGACAATGCGACGACGGCGACCTGTGCACTGCGAGCGGCATCTGCAGCGGCGGAACCTGCTCTAAAGGCCCGCCCAAATCCTGCGCCCTCTTCAATTCAAACTGCTCCGTCGGCGTTTGCGATCCGGCCGTAGGCTGCAAATCGCAGCCCGTCAACGACGGCTCGTGGTGCGACAACGGCGACTTCACAGGCTGTTCTCAAGGCCAGTGCCAAGCCGGCAATTGCATTGGCATCCCGCAGAATGAAGGCGCTTTCTGCGACGACGGGAAATTCGATCCGTGCTCGCAAGGCCAGTGCACCGCAGGCACTTGCGTGTCCAATCCCGTCAACGATGGCCAGGGATGCGACGACGGCTTCTTCTGCACCATCAACGACGTCTGCACCCAAGGCGTGTGCGCGGGAGCGCCCAATCCATGCGCGCCGCCCAACAACCCTTGCATGGTGGGCGTGTGCGACGAATTCTCGTGGACCTGCACAAGCATGCCTGGCAACAACGGCATGGCCTGCGACGACGAAAACTTCTGCACCGGCGGCGAAGCCTGTTCCAACGGCCAATGCGTAGGCGGACAGCCCGCCAATGAAGGCGTCGCCTGCGATGACGCAAACGGCTGTACCGCCGGCACATCCTGCGCGGGCGGCACCTGCACCAACCCCTCGTCTCAAATCCTTCAATGCGGCTCGGGCGACGCCTGCTGCCCCGCGGGCTGCAACTTGGCCAACGACTCCGATTGCCTCTACTGGGCATCGGGCGTCCAGCAAAACGTCGATCCCGCCACACTCGCAGGCTGGTCGCTGTGCTTCACAGGCACCTACGACCAAAACTTCCCCACGCTGCCTTCAATTCTCGCCCAATGCGACAAGGCCAAACTGCTGATGGCCTGCCGTCCCGTTGGCGCGCCGACCTACACCCTCGTCGCGATGGCGCCCCGCCTCGACGTGCTCTTCGATTGCGGCCAGCAGCAAAACTGCACCAAACAATCCAACGGCGTCGGCTGGTACTACTCCAACAGTTGGTCATGGGGATTCGCGCCCGGCGGACAATCCGTCAATCGCTTCTCCTGCGACTACAACGACGGCTCTCAGCTTTTCCCCGAACTGCGCATGTGCTGGCACACCGGCAACGACAGCATCAACAGCGGCTACCGCTGCGGCTCCAACGATCTCAACGGCGGCTTTAACTGGGAGCGCGTCGTCTACGAAGCGGACTAAAATCGCCTCGCCCGCACAAATAACAAAGAGCGCGGGTATCGTTAAAACAGCCCGCGCTCCTGCCTGCCGAAAGACGTTTGAACGCCGTAAAAATTAGGGCTTCGGCTTCATCCCCGGCAGATAAGCCTTCGCCGTCGGAGGCTCCAAAAACTCGATCTTCTCGGCCGTCATGATGCCGTACTTCGGGTTTGCGGCGGCACCGCTTGTAGCCTTGGTGAACGTCACGCCATAGGTGCCAGTCACCTTCACCTTCGCGCCGACATTCGGAACCGGATTGGGAAGCTCCGCGCCCCAAAACTCATCATTGAGCTTGACTTCGCCTTCCTTGCCCTTGGCCGCGCGATCGATCGCTTCAATCAGCGTAAAGACCTGAGCGAAGTTCGAAGCCCAGCCCATCACATCGATAACGTCCTTCGTCTCACCCTTTTCATCGGCGATCGAGAAGGTAGGAATCGGCGCCTTGCAATCAGCGGCGTCTGCCTTACCGGTCTTGTGAATCGCGCACTTAGGCGCTTCCGCGTAATTGGTCTTCACCACATAGCCAATCAGCGAGATCTGCTTGCCGTTCACGGTGTCGTAATGCACACGGCTGCGCAAATCGTGGGTCACACCCCAAATCGTATAGGCATCCCCCTGCTTCTTCAGCTTCTGCGGCAAAGCAGGCACAGCCGGCAACGTCGGCTTCTTACCGCTCACGGCGGGCCTCGGTTGGTACGGCTGCTCATCTGGACCGCATCCGAGCGTTCCAATTGAAAGTGTTGCGAGAGCACAAGCAGCGGCTACGGCGAAAGCGCTTCGAACGTTCATCAGGTCTCCTCACCCTGTGAAGAGGAAGTTCTCTTGCCGGCGCTCACTCAACAAGCACGAGAAAACCGGCAATGGTTTAGAAGGCATCCGGCGCAAAGGGCTACCACGGCCCTGCATAGGCCGTAAAGAAAAACGGCGCAGGCGCCTCGAGCTCATTCATTTTTCACCGCTTGCCCGGGATGGCGCAGCGCGTACAGGATGGGCTAGTCTCTCACGCCTATGCGGGAAACCATACTTCGCGCTCCATTCGATACCGCGCGTGTTCTCGTCATGATTTTGGCCGGAGGCGAAGGCCGAAGGCTGGGCCCTCTCACCACCGACCGGGCAAAGCCGGCTGTTCCGTTTGGAGGCCGTTACCGCATTATTGACATTGTACTTTCAAACTTTGTCAATTCCGGGCTCCATCGCATCAAAGTGCTCACCCAATACAAGAGCGCCTCGCTCGAAGAACACATCGCGCGGGCGTGGCGCCTGTCGCCCATGCTGGACAGCTTTATCGAAACCATCCCGGCGCAGCAGCGAACAGGCAAAAATTGGTTCAAAGGTTCCGCCGATGCGGTCTACCAAACCCAGCATGTCATCACCGACGAATCGCCTGAACTCGTATGCATCTTCGGCGGAGATCACGTTTACAAAATGGATGTGCGCCAGATGCTCGCCGCACACATGGAAAACAACGCTGAGCTAACGGTCGCGGCAATCCCGATTCCCAAATCGGAAGCCAAAGCCTTTGGCGTCATCGAATGCGACGAAGCGGGCCGCATCCTCGCCTTCCACGAAAAAGTCGAAAATCCGCCCAGCATGCCCGGCCACGAGGATTTGGTACTCGCCTCGATGGGCAATTACATCTTCAACACCGATGCGCTTTTGGACTCGCTCGCGCGCGACGCGGCCAGCGAAACATCGGCCCACGATTTTGGGCGCGACATTATTCCCAGCATGGTGGCCGAGGGCCGCCGAGTGTTTGTGTACGACTACAAAACCAATCAAATCCCGGGCGAAGAGAGCAACGCCTATTGGCGGGACATCGGCACGGTGGGCGCCTATTGGACAGCCCAGATGGATTTGGTTGCGATCCAGCCTCTATTCAATCTCTACAACCAGCGCTGGCCGATCCGCACAGGGCACTCCCACGATCCGCCGGCCAAGTTTGTATTCCGCGACGAATGGAACGCGCGCATCGGTATCGCCACGGAAAGCCTTGTTTCACTGGGCTGCATTATCTCCGGCGGCCGCATCCACCGCTCGGTGTTATCGTCCCGCGTCCGCGTCAACTCTTTTAGTCATATTGAAGATTCGGTTTTGTTTGAGAATGTGGTCATTGGACGCCACGCCAAAATCCGCCGCGCCATCATCGACAAAGACGTTGAAATCCCGGCGGGCACCGAAATTGGCTACAACGTCGAAGAAGACAAAAAGCGCTGGTATGTGAGCGAAGAAGGCATTGTCGTCATCCCCAAGCGGGCCAAAATCGACATCTAAATCGTGGAAGCGTTTTAAAAACCCGCGCCAATCACCAGCGAAGCGCTCGGAATCCAAGCCGACTGAGGCTTGATCAACTGCGGCGCATGGTGAAAATACCCGAGCCCCAGCCCAAACTCGCTCAGCAACTCAAACCCCTTGCCAAGCGGCCACACAGCCCGCAGCGACGCGCCAGCATCCAGCCCCGAGGTCGATGTGCGGCTCTCGTTCGTCCCCGCAAATTGAAATCCCGGCGTGTCCGCACCCACCTGCATCTCCGCAAAACCCAATTGAAATCTAGGTTGCAACCATAAAAATTGGGCCTTCAACGATATCGGCGTGACATTCAAGCGAAAATGCGAAAGATCGGGTGCATCATCGTGATGCAAAAAACCAGACCCATTCCCACATCCAGAAACAGAGAGAAAGGACAGAGGGGCTACTTCAGCACAAATAATCGCACCTTGACTTCCTGTGGAGCCCCCAAACCCAACGCTCACGTAGGTACGCGGAGGCGGCTCGGACTTTGATGGATCGGAATCGGTGGAGTCTTTTTCCTCTGGGCGCGCCGAGACAGCATTGGCACTCGCTTGCGCGGGCTTATCGGCACGCACCGAAGCGCTAAAAAAAACAGCCCAAATGCCGGCCAACAGAGCTCCACACCCACGCTTCATGGCTCGCCCCTTTCACGATCCTTGAACGCCGCGCGCCCACATGCATCAAAGCGCTTATCAACAAACGCCAAGGTTCATTCCAATGCCGTCCCAAAGTCAAGCGAGCGCGCAAATCCCATAGCTTTTCGAGAAAACAAAAAACCCTTGACCTCTGGAAAAGCCCTCGTACACGATGCTCAACGCTGGCCATCACTTGCCATGGCTGTGGGGCTTGGCAATGACTCAAATCAGAAAGGGTTGGCAACGATGCTCAAGGCTTCTGCGGTCTCGTCCTCCGTCGAGGACAATTTACGCCTGGCGATGTCCATTGAACTCGCCACGCTTCCCACATATTTATACACGTATTGGTCCATTCGACCAAGGGAGGAGGGCGGCTCAGAAGCGGGTGTTCTTGCCGCGCGCGGGCTGCGGTCGATTATCTTCGAAGAAATGCTGCATCTAGGGCTTGCCGCCAACGTCCTGAATTCGCTTGGCGGACCTGTTGCGCTCACATCGGGCGTCCCTTCGTATCCAGGGAGCCTGCCTGGCCATGTTACCACCGGCCCTTATGCGTTTACCGTACATCTACAGCCGCTTTCCTGGTCCGCCGTCGATATGATGATGAAAATCGAGCTCCCGGCCTGGGATACCACCGGCACAAGTTCCTCGGATGGCTGGGTCACGCTTGGCCAATTCTACGAAACCATCATCGCTCAACTCAACGCCTTGCCCCCAAACTCGTTTAACCCTGTACTCCAGCTTCCCTCGCACGACAATCCTTCGCCGGGCCGGCTTTTATCTGTCGATAGCCTGGACACGGCCATTGGTGCGCTTCGGACCATCATGGCTCAAGGCGAAGGACTTTCCCCCACCCACGATAAAGACGGCTTCCATGAACTGGCCCATTATTCCAAACTACAGAAAATTCAAAACGGAATTCAACAGGGCCTTATCGACCTCGATCGCGATGTTCATCCCGTAATCGTAGACCCCTTTGAATCCGCGTACAACGCCGCTCAAAAAGAAGCCAATCAACGCTTCAACCGCATTTACAGCGCGCTGCTTGATTCCCTTCAGGCCACGATGTCAGGCAAAGGTCCGACCGAAGTATTTGGCCCGCCGACCCAACTGATGAACGACCTGGGGCACGCAGCAGCCTACCTTCGCAGCTTGGGCCATGTCCCTGGCACCAACCGGCTCGCGGGACCCACCTTCGAGTACACCCCCACCCAAAACCAGAAAGCCCGCTAAAAACAGAGGCGAGCGAAACATTTAGGAAAAGAAAACAGGAGCGCAATCATGGGCGTTGTTTCACTTCCCCGGCTGTACTTTCAGGGCTTTACCTACTGGAATCCCTGCACCTTTAACAACAACGATGCTTTACCGACCTATGACTCCCCCAATGCGAGAGTCAATTGGTCCTACCTCAATGCCCGGGGTATCTACTCCGAAGAGGCATTCCGGCGCTATGCCATCACGCCTTCCATCGCCCCGGGGGAAATTTTGCCTCCAGCCGAATGGAACTACTATGGCGGCCAGGAATGCAGTTTCGTGGGCGGGGGCGAACCGGCGATTGAAATGCCAGATCATTTTAGCAAACCTTCCGTCGACACGGTCATCACCGGCTATACAGGCCCCGATGGCACTTATGTGCCCGGCGGAGACTGGGGCGGCCAATTGGTGCGCTTTAATTATGGGGGCGTGGCTTCCAAACTGGTCGATGTCGATCCCATCTCTTTCTGGAGTTCCCAGATTTTTAATGATACTTTCTGGATTGGCGATGAAAAATCGGGGCTGGGACTCACAGGACCAACCGTGTCGCGTTCTTATTCGCGCTGGATGAATGTATTGCGCAATTACAATGCCAACGGGCAGCTCTTAATCGCGGGCGGCGCATCGGCTATGTTCCAAACCTGCCTGGCCAAAGATCAAATCCGATTCTTTCAACAAAACGCTCCCTCCGGCAGCTTGACGGAATTCCTGCAAGAAACACTCAAAGCGCCTGGCACGGCCGGCCTGATGCTGCGCTATGTCACCTACGAAACGCTTTATTTCAACGGTGAAGCCTTTGCGGGATTGCCCGTGGGCGATGTCAATAGCCGGATGATTGTCATGGCCAGGCTCTACCAGCAATACGAAGATCAACTGGCCGCCTATGCCCGGGGCGATCGAAAAGACAAGCCCAAAGTGCCGATGAATCGGGCCTACAGCAAGACGGTCGGATGGCTCGGACCTTGGATGGAAAACGAATTGCCCACCGTGCCAAGCGGACGCCTGCTGGGAGCAACCTATCTAACGCCGGCAAAAGCGGGCCAGACCAGCATTGGCCTCTTGATGGTCCAGCCTCCAAGCTTAGGTCCCACTGCACTCGGCCCAACCGCCGTGGAATATGCCGCCGACCCTCAAAACACAGCGAATGTCGGCCGTATCACGCTGGATTTGGGCACCACCATTCCCGAAATCGACAACTCCGAAACCAAAGTCAATATCGGCACACTTGAACTGGGCCTTGTCCCCGTCGGCGAAACCAGCCAAACCCCCAATGTCTTCGCCAAAATTCCCTACGATCAATACAACAAAGCGGCCTATGAACAAACATCTGGGGTCCTCGACATTCCCGCTTCAGCCTTTACCCAGCCGCTTACGGTCGAGCAGCTCAACAGCGCGCAATTGGTCATTACGGCCGAGTCCACCACCCCGTCGACCGATCCAAATACACCCCCAACGGTAAGCCGGGGACTCGCCCTCGCCGAACATCCCATCGTGGCCGAAACCGACCAGCGAGGCGTCTACCTGGAAGAACCACCCATGTATGCGCCCCCCGATGTCCCTCAAAAGAATTTCTCCATTCAAGTTCGCTACTTAGGACAAAAACCGCCTCAAGGCTGCACCTTGTGCATAGCTCAATATGCCCCCCAACCTCCCGGCGTGGCCGAGGGAAGCTGGCTGGCCGTGTCCGAGCGAAAAGGAACACCTCAGCAGAGCCCCATCGTCGAGCTCATGACCACACCCCTCAGCTCGGGCGATGGCTATGTCGTCGTCGAAATACCCTACGAAGACGATGGAAAACCCTTTGCTACGGTGAATGTTGGCCTCAAGCCTTTGATGCCAGGATTCCCCACCCTGTCCTTTTACCCCTTCCTCCCGGGACAAAGCGCGATCACTCCCCCGCTCGCCGTCAGCGCACCCGCCATCGCCGATGTATTTTTCACCGTCATTCGCGTCCTGCCCTTCAATAACCTGATGGCCCGCCAATTCGAAGAATGGCTAAAAACCAATCCCACCGTCGATCAAGTCAATCAGCGGGTCTTTAACGATGTCTTTGGTATGTATCATTTGATCTTCCCTGTCATGAGCTTTATCCGGGACGCGATGAAATTCCAAGCCTTCCGCGGAAAAATCCTCGAGGTAACGGCTCCCTCCTTCTTTGATGCCTCGGGGTATATGCCCGTCAACCGGGCGCTCTCCGCCGGACAGCGGCGCATTCTCGAACTGTGGTCCACCTACCTCGACGGACCGCCTCCACCCGCCCGCAAAGCCGTGCGCAGGCGCGGATGAACGGCAGCACCGTCCACGAATCGGTCCAACGCCGCCCTTCTTTTCGCTGGGCGGTGCTCGCCTTTGTCCTGTTGGCGCTTATTTTGGGGCCTTTTGCGCTGTTTGAGGAAAGATTTAACACGCTTTCCACTCAACTCTTAGCTCCAGACAGCCCCAAAAGCCTGGCCGCCGCGGCCATAGCGCTCTTACTTGCCTCCGATGTCGTGCTGCCCATCCCTTCCAGCGTGGTCAGCACGGCATCGGGGGCCCTCTTTGGCTTCTGGGCCGGAGCCTTTATTTCCTGGGCGGGAATGAGCGCCGGTTCACTTCTGGCCCTGTTCATCGGCCGAAGGCTCGGCCGGCCTGGACTGCGCAAAATTGTGGGGGAAAGCGAACTATCCAGAGCCGAACACCTCTTTTCCCGCTATGGCGAAGCCGCCCTCTTGGTCTCGCGCCCCGTCCCTGTCCTCGCCGAGGCCACGGTACTGCTCTCGGGAGCCTGTGGAATGCCCGCATCCACACTGCTTTCCCGCTGCGCCTTATCCAATGCGGGCATTTCGCTTGTCTACGCGGGCGCCGGCGTGCTCGCCGTGGATACCGTCTCGTTTTTATTCGTATTTCTGGGAGCGATCGCGCTTCCCGGATTCTTCATGCTGCTCTCAAGGAGGAACCTTCAATGACCGACAGAACCCAGAACGACATTTCCATTGGCACATTGCCCAACGGAACGGCTGTCTTCGCGGCCAGCCTAGCCACCGGAAGAAAACTGCTCACCACCGCGGACGATTTTGTAAATTCTCAAAGCCAGTTTGACCGCCAATCCAGGGTCAATCTCCGGCAGGAGGTCGTTACCGTCACCGTCGACATTTACCTCGACTACGTGGCTTCCCAGGTCATGGAATGGTCTTCGGCCGAAATCACCTCGCTTCAGCAAATCTTCAATTCGATTCGGGCCAAATTCGCCAGGCTCAATCTGCTCTTCCCCGATAACGTGTATTTGGTCAAAACCAGCGGATTGGAAGAAGGATACGCCGCCTATACCCGCCAGAACAACGTGATCGCATTGCCCGCCAATATGGTCGCAAGCCTCGCCACCGCGCCCAATTATGGCGATCCCCTCCATCCCTCGAGCGATACCAGCTATTTAGAAGGCGTTATCATCCACGAATTCTTTCATTTATTTAGCAAAAACAATCCAACCCGGCGCTATGAAATCTATGCGCTAATGCATTACCGCAGCACAGGCAATCCTGTTGTATTGCCGGATTTACCCTGGGGCCCCAAAGAAGCGGGCACCACCATGGCCGGACTGAAAATCACCAATCCAGACACACCCGAGCTCAATGTCTACATCGAAATGGATGTGCCCAGCGTCCCCGGCGAAACAGGCAATATCGTACGGCGCAAGCTCTTGCCCGTCCTCTTGGCCAAAGGACCTTATGAAGGCGGCCTATTTTTCGATTATCTCGAATGGTGGTTTATGGCCATCGATAAAAATGATCAAGGCCAATTCCAGCCTATCATCGGCACCGATGGCAATGCATTAATGTACGCAAGCACGCCGCTCATTCCCCAATACCTCGGCCTCGTCGGACGCAATTTCATGAATGAGATATTCCATCCCGATGAAATTGCCGCCCAAAACTTTGTGCTTGTCGCCGATCAACCCAGCATGGGCTTCGTGGTGGCCATGGGCGGCGTACTCGAACAGGGCAAATAGCAACGAACAGCCCACGACCACCTTGGCCCAATTCAACAGAACCGATACCCTCCCGCTCATGTCTCTCTCCATGCCTGGGCGCCGGGGCCGCATTGCATCAACGCTACTGTTTGCCGCTTTCTGCAATGCCGCCGCGCTCACCTCAGCACCCGACACCGCATTTGCCCAAGCGTCCGGCGGAAAAAGCGTAACCACACTCATCCAAAAGGGCGCCGATCTCTTCGACGATCAAGCCTACGAAGAGTCGATTCAAACCCTCTCCGCAGCGCTCGTCCGGCCCGGAACCTCAAAGCAGGACAAGATCGAAATCTATAGGCTGCTCGCCTACAACTACATCACGCTCAACCGCAAAGAAGAAGCCGACGCCGCCGTACGCGGGCTCTATGTGCTCGATGAAAATTACGAGCTCGGCAAAAACGAATCCCCTCGCTTCCGCGAGTTTTTCACGGCCACCAAAACCAAATGGGTCGAAGAAGGCAAGCCCGGCAAAGTCGATGAATCCAAGCCCGTCGCCGTCGAGAAACCCGTCAAGATTACCCACACCTCACCGGCCCAAGTCGCTCCCGATCAAACCATCAAACTCACGGCTTCCGTCGACGATCCCGACAGCCGCGTGAAAAGCATGGGGCTCGCATACAGAACGGGCGCCAAAGGCAAATTCATCACCATCGCGGGCACCTATGTGAGCGGCCAATTCCGCGCGCAGATTCCCGGCACCGCCGTCAAACCGCCTTTAATCGAGTACTACATTCAAGCCACAGACAAAGGCGGCCTGCCCGTCGCGGCGCGCGGCGACGCCGACACACCTTTGCGCATCGCCGTTCCCGAACCCAAAGGCGGCGTGCTTTCGAGCCCCTGGTTCTGGGTTCCCGTGGGCCTTCTCGTCGTGGGCGGAGCCGTCGCCACAACCATCCTGCTCACCCAGCAAAGCGACACCGCGCGCGTGTCGATCCGCATCAGCGAATAGGAGCCCGCGTGCCTTTGCCTCAGGCCCGCTATCCCTTTGTCGCCATCGATGCGCCTTCGGATGAAGCGGATGAACTCTCGGCTTTTCTCTTTGAGCTCGGCGCGGGCGGCGTCGAAGAACGCGACGATCAAACGCTGGTGCGCGGTGCGGGCCAAGGTTTGGTCACGCTCGTGGGCAGCTTTGAACACCACGCCGACGCCGAACAGGCTATTTCAGCGCTCAACGAGCACAACCCTGCGCTTCATGCCCGCCTCGAAGAAGTCATCGGCGATGCCTGGCGCGATGCCTGGAAAGAGCATTTTTCGCCCTTTTTGCTCACCCCGCGCATCCGTGTCGTGCCTCCCTGGATCAGCGATTTTTCCGTCCCCGAAGGCGAGATCAAACTGGAGCTTGAACCGGGCCGCGCCTTTGGCACCGGCCTTCATCCGACGACTTCGCTGGTCGCCGAAATGCTCGACGAACACGCGGCCGGGCTTCAAGCCGAGGACATCCTGGATGTGGGCACAGGAAGCGGCATTTTGGCCTTCTGCGCGCTTTTATTCGGCGCCCGCAAAGCCGTCGCGATCGACATCGATGAAGACGTAATCGACGTGGTCAAAGAAAACGCCGAACGCAATGGCTTAAGCGATCGGATCGAATGCGCGGCGGTTCCCGTCGACTCCATCCATCAAACCTTTCCCTGGGTACTCGCGAACATCGAAGCCCGCATCCTAGGACCCTTGGCCCCTGCCCTTATCGAACGGGTACAGCCCAAAGGAAGGCTTATTTTATCGGGCCTGCTCGAAGGCGAAGCCGAAACGATGATCCAGCTCTACACATCCCTTCGCCCATCGCTCAAAGCCGCCGAACGCAAACAGCGCGAAGGCGCGGGCGGCGAATCCTGGGTCGCGATTTTGTTTGTGGATCAGCCGTGATCCAAAAAAAAAATCTGCGCGTCCCCGTGGAACTCAAGACCACGGACGAGCGTGAAATCGTCCTTCCCGAAGACAGCTCGGCCTATATCAGCCGCGTTCACCGGCTGGGCCCCGGCGATATGTTTATCGCCTTCGATCCAGAGCACGTTCTCGAAGCCGACGCCCAAATCTGCCGCATCGAACACCGCGCCCGGGTTATCGCGCGCCTCGCCGAAATACGCCCCGCAACGCATATCGCCCGCCGCTCCATCACGCTGCTTCAAGCCATGTCCAAAGGCGACAAAGTCGATGCCGTCCTGCGCGACGCGACCGAACTCGGCGCCACTTGCTTTATGCCCATCCTCAGCGAACGAAGCATCAGCCGCCCCGGCCATCCCGGCACCCGCCGAGAGCGCCTTATCCGCGTCGCCGTTCAAGCCGCGCGCCAATGCGGCCGAGGCGATATCCCCAAGATCTTCTCACCCCTCAGCCTCGATCAAGCCCTCGCCGAAATCGCTTCAAACACAAAGCAGCCCAATCCCATTGCTCCTCAATCCTTCTGTCTCGATCCCCATGCTTCTCAGCCTTTGCGCGACCATTTGATCACGCTCTCGCATACAACGCCGATCGTATTGGCGATTGGACCCGAGGGAGGATTTTCAGAAATGGAATTGAATCAAATGGAGAGAGCAGGCTTTCACCGGACGCGATTAGGCCCATTTGTCTTGCGCACAGAAACCGTATGCGCGGCCTTGCTCGGCGCGCTGCTCATCCTCAGCCCCGAAGCGCCAAATCCTTCAGAAGCTCTTTCGTAATATTCTTCTGATGCGACTCGAGCGTCCCGCCGCCGATCTCCAACAGCTTCGCATCCCGGAAAAAGCGCTCGACTTTATACTCGGTGCAGTAACCCCAGCCGCCCAGCACCTGCATCGCATTGTCGGCCACTTCCTTCCCCACAGGCGCCGCAAACAATTTCGCCGCATCCGTTCCCAAACGATTCCGCGAATCCTGCCTCATCTTCTGCGCCACCGAATAAATCAGCGCCCGGGCGGCTTCCGTCTTCGCATAACTCTCGCCGATATAACGCTGAATCTGACCATGCTCGGCGATCGGCTTGCCAAAGCTCGTCCGCTCCGCCGCGTAAGCGCACATAATCTCCATACACCGATCGGCGATACCCAAACTCATCGCCGCCAGCGTCAGCCGCTCGATCTCGAGATTGCGCATCATATTGCGAATCCCGCCGCCCACCTCGCCCAGCACATGCGAAGCCGGCACCACACAATCATCGAACATCAATTCGCTCATCGTGGAGCCGCGCATACCCATCTTCGGCGTCTTCTCATCCGTCGCAAAACCCGGCATTCCCCGCTCGACCACAAAGGTCGTGATGCGCTCGTCCACCCTTGCGTAAACGATAAAAATATCGGCCTCGGGCGCGTTGGTAATCAGCGCCTTACGCCCCTTCAGCACAAAATCATCGCCCTGCCGCCGCGCAAAGGTCTTCATCCCCAGCACATCGGTTCCGCTCGAGGGCTCCGTCATTCCCATCGCGCCGATGTGCTCTCCCGAAATCACCTTTGAAAGCCAGCGCTCCCGCTGAGCATCATTCGACGCATTAAAAAAATTATTCACAAATAACATCGAATGGGCCAAATACGCGAGCGTAAAGCCTGGATCGCTCTTCGACAGCTCGTGATGAACAATCACCGCGGCCGTGGCATCCATACCCGCGCCTCCATAAGCGGAAGGCACCGTAATTCCAAGCAGGCCAAGCTCACCCAAACGCCGCAATAGAGGCACATTCAGCGCCGCTTTTTTATCGTGCTCATCGGCCTGAGGCTCGACCACATTGCGGGCAAAATCGCGCACCATTTGGCGAAGCATCCGGTGTTCTTCGCTTGGATTTTCCAAATCGAATATCGCGCTCGTCATAGAGGGGCACACTATCATTGTTAGGGCGCGGATCGCATCCAATGCAGATGCACCGGATTGCGCTCATTTGCACAGCCCGGCACCGTCATGCTGCAGCGCCCTTTTACATAGGGAATTTCATCCGCCGTCTGAACGCCGCGCCACGCTTCAAACGCCGCCTCCCGCGCGGACTCCGAAACCTGCAAACGCGACAGCGAAAGCGCCTGCACCCTCAGCATGTCTTGATCCCTAGGCTGAATCTTCAGCCCCGAAACGGCGGCCCCCAACGCACCCGCATCATCGCCCGCGCTTCCCCGCGCCACCGCAAGCGCCGCCCAAATGCTGTCATCCCCGGGCGCCGCCGACGCCACAGGCCCCAAAAAGCGCGCCGCATCCGGCCAGCGCCACACCAGCGCATGCGCCTTTCCCCGCGTATACGCCGCCGCAGGATGCGAAGGCAAAAGCTGCTCCACCTTCTCGAGCCAGTCCATCGCCTCATCGACACGCCCTTGGCGCGCCGCAAGCTCGGCCAGAGCGCTCATCACCATCGCCTTATCGGCCGCCGCGCCCTGAGCCGAAAGCTCTGAAAGAGCCAGCATCAAACTCGGCCGCCCTTCATCCAGCCGTTCCTGCAGCGCCGACAGCATCCCCAAGCCATGCTCGTACATCCGCTTCCAAAGCGGCCTTTTTAAAGCATCGCCCGCGGCCTGCGCGCCCAGCGCCGCCTCGGACCGGGCAATTTCCGTCACCGGCTGAGCCGCACACGGATCGAGATCGGAACGGGGCGAAACCGCCCTAAACTTCAGCCCCCGCGCCGATCGGGCATCTTTACAAGCCGCCGCAAACACATCGAGATTGCGCGTCCGGTGACGAAGCCTTGCCACGGCCCGCAGCGGAAGCCGATCTGCCGAAAGCGAAGCCGGCACTTCAAATCCATATTGCACGACAGCCGCATCCCGAGGCAATACGGTTGAATTAAAGACCGGCGCCCGGAATAAATGCGTTTGCCTTTCAAACAAGGGTTTTCCATCATCGCCGGCCTGCATCACCAACAGCCGGTGCGCGCTCGGATCGGCCCCTGACTTCTCGTGCAAAAGCCCTGCTTCCGCGACGGTTTTACCCTTCGCATCGCTCACCACAATTTCGATCCACACATCCTGGGCATCCATCACACCGCCTGGAAAGCGGTGCCCCACCCTCACATTGCGCACCACCACATCCAGCGTGACCCGCTCCCCAGCCTTCAAAGGCGCACCATCCGCGGGCAAATGACGCCGCCCATCCCCAAAAGTCGCCACGGCGATATCCAAACTCGCGGCCCCCTCGAGCATCGCGCGCGTCCATTTCAACTGCTCGGCATCGCCCCGCATCGAAGCCAGCCACGTATGCGCTCCCGCAAAACGGTGCGAGGCCACCTTCCCCTGCTGCTCCCGCGTCGCCGCCACATCGCCCAAAGGCGCGTTCTCCATCGGCATATGACACTGCCGGCACGATTTTTCTTCATTTTCAACAGATTGATCATCAATCCGATGAATTTTAGAACCCGCGTACACCGATCGCTGCCAGGGCGTGCCATCATCCTGGCCAATTAAATGGTGTTTATTGCCAGTACCTTCATTAAGAAACGCCCGGTGACACGAAATACACAGACCGGCCGACTTTAAAGCGGGCTGCGCGGCCCTTTCGATATGAGCCTTTAAACTTTGGGCATTACCCGACTCGGGAAGAGGCAAAGGCTCGGTCGTCAGCGTATAACTCCCATTTCCATCGGGCCTCACACTCTCCACGCTATGACAGCTCATACAGCTCACACCCGCGTGGGCGCGATAATCGGCGGGCTGAATCTCGGCCTCATCCATCGCGCCATCGACCATCAGCGCGATATCGTGACATCCCCCGCAAAAACGGCTGGCTTTGGGATTTCGATCGGCCCGGAAACGCTCTACAGAATAACGATAGACCGGATTGTTAAACGACGCGAACGAATGGACGCTCGATTTCCACTGAGCCACCACATCGGCATGACAAGGCTCACAGCGATCGACATCGACGACATCCTTGCCTGTCAGCGCTCTTTTTCCCGAGAGAAGCATTTGAGAAGGCGCGAAATCGTCGGGTCTCTTGGGCAAAATGGCCTCGGCAATCACGGGCGCGGCCGAAGAATCGGAAGGCGCCGTATTTTTATCGGACGAAGCCTGTGAAGAAGGCGCCGATGGCGGTGTTCCACATCCAACCACGGCCACCGCAACAAGCGTTCCGCTCAAGATCGAAGTCGTTTGCATATACGATCTCTCTTACCGGCTTTCCGGCGATGAACGGCGCCCGCGCTTCAATACACGCAATACACTTAACAATGCGATTGAAATGGAATGCATTATATATCCAGATGAATCGCTTGAATTGGGCCTTCCCACTTCACAGGCTCCGCATCCTGTGGAAGAAGAACCGGGCGACTTGATCTCTTGGGGACCGGGCAGGGGCGAGGGCTTCGGATCTCCAAGCTTACTGGTGCTTTGAATTTTAATTTCCGGCACATCCTCTTTCACAAAAGAAGCCAGCGCAATCTTTCCCCTGGGCGCAAAGGCTAAATTCTGCGCGGCCTTTGCCCCAGGACTTACATCATCCGTATGGGGCGGACCACCCCAAATTCCCCGCACAGGATTATCGCATTTAATCGGCCCCGTCCAAGGATGGCGAATCGCATAACGGCCCTGGAAATTATTCACGGAACCCTGATTGCTGGAGCCTTTTTCAAGCTTCCCGCCCGCGCCCCGAAACTCCCGTCCTCCGGCGATAGCAGGCGCCTCGCGAAAGACCAAATCCTCGCCCAGCGAATTCTTTCCATAGCGGGCATGCAAGCGCGTCAACACAAAACTCTGCAAATTACCGCGGTTCCACACCCTTGGCCTCGCCGCGCCGCCCGGTGCCGGACCTGGTTTCGAAGGTGTCATACCCCCAGGCGGCATAGGCGGAGGCGGGGCCACATCGTCCTCATTTTTCTCGGCGCTGGGCAGCACATCGGCGCCCAAGGTCAACAGCTCGGCGGGACTCAGCGCGGGCGAAGGGCAAGGATCGCAGCTTGACGCATCCCAAGAATACTCGGTAATCACGCTGCCTGGATTTTCTTCGAGCGTTCTATCGAAAAGCGCCGCATAAAAGGCACCAAACTGATCGCGGGCCTGTTCATCGACATCGAGATTCGTTGGAATCGTCACATTTTTATAATTTGCGACTTCATAGCGTTTTTGCTTCGCCAAGATATGAACAATCAAATCCTGGGTACCCGAAGAATTCACCAGACCCAAGCGCACAGGCAACTGAAAGGAATCGGTATCATAATGAAATCGCAGCGGCGAAAGCATAGCCATACCGTCTTTAAACTGCACTTTCGAGGTATCGACTTTGGCCACAAAGAATTTTGAGCCGGCCTGCACATAAGGTTTTAACAAAGGCTCCGCGCCATCGGGGATTTTATAATTATTTTGCTTGAGCCAAATCTCAAGGCCGGCCGAATCCGTCGCAGAAAGAATAACGACTTCATATTCACCGACGGTAAACTGGGCTTCGATCGTAACGCCCAACTCTGCCGCGGGAGCCGCCTTTGCCGCCGACATTGGGCGGGGCGCGCCACCTGGGGCTCTCGATTGACGGCCCCGAGCTCCAGCCTCACAAGGATCGACCTCCCAATATTCGACCAATCGCGGAGCGGCCAATTTATCGACCCGGTCGAAGATTTCCCTGGGCAAAGTTTTAACATTTTCCTGCTGAAGAACGACGGGCACGGGCACGACCATGGCAAAGTTTTGGGGCGGCCCTTGATAATTATTTTGCATGGACAGCACGGTTCTTGTGCCATCGCGCATCATCACAACCATCGTTGCATTGTTGAATAGTTTTTGATCGGCGCCGGCGACATAAAAGCCGCAGAACGCGCGGGCATCGGAAGGAGCGGCTGCAAGGCCAAAAGAGGCTGCGGAAAGCGATAAAGCGAGGATGGCGGGCAGGCGTTTTTTGTGCATGGCGGGATTATCGCCGAGTGTTCATGACAATTGCAAGGGGATCATCGGTGCGTTGACAATCGAACAGCTTAGCGATACGTGTTTGCGTGAACCTTCTGGACAACACGCAGGAGAACAACCATGGCCAAACACATGCCTACCAACACGCGCGAGCCCATCCGCATCGATATTGGCAAACAATCGGACGGCTGCGTTTTCATGCTATATCCGCTCAGCAAAGAACGACTATCTTCTCCCCGCAGGATGCCAACTATAAGAGCCAGAGCTTTCAAGAATACATCAATCATTTCGCTTCGTGGCCCGAAATTCAAAATCCCTAAATCCTTATCGAGCGGCATTTTTACAACACCTCACACCCGTCGAATAATCCAAATACGCCTTTGGATGCGCCGTAATCAGCGCCTCACACCCCGCCCTCGTCGAACGCGCATAAAATCCGCCCGCAAACGCTCCCCCTTCTTCATCGACCCACTCATCCACATTCCCTACCATATCATATACGGCATCATTCCCCCAAACACTCCTACAAGCCGGAGTCGCCCCCGTCTCCCTAAACAAAGGCCCCTCCGCGCTCTCCACCCGGTTTAAACGGGGATCTAAATGCCCAACCGACGCATTTCCATGCAAAATCGCCGCAGGATGATCCTCCCGAAATACATTGCATACCCCCTCTTCATAACTATCCCCATAGGGAAACAATGTGTCGTTTTCCCCCCGGCATGCCGTCACAAACTCATCCAGCGTGCACAGCCTCTTCCCTGCCGCCGCACACGCGCTCTCCGCCACCAATCCCGTCACATACCCATTGGGCCGCGCTCCCATCCTCGATACCGCCACCACCTGCGCGCTCCTTCCCCGCTGCCATCTCGCCAAAAAGGGCAAGGGCATTGCCCGAGCATGCGCATTCCCCACCCGTGACCGACCCATCGACCATTCTGATAAAATATACTCTAGTGTTTTTGGTGTTGTCGGATAATCCGGCGAAAACACTTCCCCCGTTTCTTGATCGGCCAGCATAGCCTCAAAGCGGTCAATACAATATTTACCCGCAATAGAAACCATATCGGGAGGACAGGACGCCGCATTTGCCGAAGGCGAAAGCATAGGCGCACTGCCTTTCGCCTCATCCCGCTTCGATTCAGGCAGGGCGTCGAACGCAGGCACCGAAATCGATCCCAGCTCGGCCACCGAATCCATTCCCCGCTCAAAGCTGCCCACCCAATGCAGGGTTTGAGCATCCGCCGACCACCGCGGCTCGCCCACCACACATGTACCCGGCACCGAAAATCCAGGCAGTTTCGCTATCACACCAGGCGTGGGAGATGGCCAATACATTTTTGCGGATTGACCATGTAAACAATGATTTTGATTCCGGGGATCACCGGCAACAGCTTCATTCTTCGGCCAAGTCAGGGAAGCGGTGGGCTTTCCATCGTCATCCAGCCATATAGCCTGTGTTCGCCGCATATCCGATAGAACTGCACCTCCCTTAGGCAATGGGCTCAGCCGCACCAAAAGCTCTCCCTCTTTAATCTTCAGCGGAACCTTAAAGATTTTACCCGGCTTCCCATGGGCATCGATTGAAAACGCCACCATTTGATTGGGATTCTCGGCGCTCACCCCCGCGATAATGGCTCCGCCGGATGCCCTGTCCACCGCATCAAATCCAGCGCGCACCGGCGATTTTAAATGGCCTCCCGCATCCAAAGCTTTTACAATCCCATCAGAATTTATAGAATATCGTTTTAGTTGCAATCCGATCAGCTCAAGCCACAATCCCGATTCTTTTCCGCCCACCAATACGGTTGTATCGGGATGAGCGCGGCCTTTTAAATCGGCAATATCCAAAACCGAAGGCCAAAGGCGCTGAACATCACCCCGCGCATAAAACCACGCATTTTGTATTTTCGCCGCGTGTTTTCGGTCAATGGCTGGGTCTTCGGGTGTTTTCAGCGGATAGGGCGGAACCGTTCCAGGCGAAGGTTTAGAAGGCGCTTGTTCAGGCAATTCGATGGTATTTATTTTTCCCTGGGCATCGATTAAAACCGGTTTCCCCGACAGCATCGCAAGCGCATTGTCTTCTGACAGCGCTGCCCATGAAAGCCTCGAACGGCGCGCGGCAAAAGGCTGATCCATCGACAACGCGCTGCCATCGGCGCGGGAAATTCCGTGTACCCATTCGTTGGTATTGCCCTTTTTAGAGCTCATAAACAATCCATGCGCACCCGCCCACGCCACAAGCCCAGGATCGAAACGGGGCTGGGCAAAACGCCGCACAGGCTCTTGTTCCAATACCTTTTGAAAGACCGAAATCTCGGCCTGGGAAGGCGATCCTAAAAACTCCACCATTCGCTCGGGCGCCGCCGAACACGCCGCCGGATTGGGATGAATCAAAGACAAACCCGGAGCAATACGAACGGATTCACACGCGCCCGGACGCCCTGTCAATCCTACAAAAGCCGTTCCCGCAGGCGTCACATACAAGCGCGCGCCGTGATGGCCAACCATTCCGCCGTATTCTAAATCGCCCTCGACCACAGGCACCATCGAATTGGCGTCCAGATGCCCATCCGCCAAGAGCGAGCCGCCCATGATTTTCACCCGGCCCATTGTGCTTTTGGGTTGCGCTATGGGCTTTTCCGCGGGCTCGTACCATATCAAATCTACGCCTTTGGCTTTTCCCTGCGCATCAATCAAACCCATTCCATCCATGGGCTTTTGAAAACGAAGTCCGCTGGCAATGCCATCTGTATTGCCTTGCCCATCCCCTGTGAGAAACCTGAATCGAATATTTATAAATTCTTTTCGTTTTGGTGCCGGTTTTGAAGCTATCTCTTTCTTTTTTGAGGGGCTGTTTTTCTTTTTATTTTTCTTTTGCGTTTTGGCGCTTGGCGCAGGCTTTTTCGATTTAGGCGCGGCTTTCTTCTGCGTTTTGGGCGCCGCCTTTTTTGAGGGGCTTTTTTGAGGCGCGCTTTTGCTTTTTGCTCCGGCAGGCTCGGGCGCCTTTTCAATAACGCTTTCGATCGAGGCTATTTCTTGTCCAATTTGAACCACAAAGGCCGGTGACAACGCATGGCATTCCCGGCGTTTTGGCTTGTCCGCCCTTATTTCATAGGAGGAAATGCAAATCTCCTTCCCGGTCGAGCTCAGCAGGGCAAAGCCAGGAGCCTCGTCGATTTTAATATCGAATGCACCAAGAATAAATTCATCTTCAATCCGAAGCAATTGTCCCCATCCCTCGGCCCCATAACGCCGGGCAAAGGCAACAGGCTCATTTGAATGCTGAGAAATCAATAGAATGGATTGAGCGCCGGGAATAGATTCAATCGAAGGTTCTAAATATTCAATCGGCGCATCTCCCAAACGGATTCGGCCTGGCAAGGGAGGAGGCGGAGAAAGCTGAGCGGCGGCGGGTACAGACGAGAACGAGGACGAGGCCAATACCGACGGACTCGATGGCACAGACGCGGAAGCAGATGCGCGCGAAGAGCCTGAAACAGAAGCGCTGGGCGCGGAAGCCTTGGGCGAATGGGCGGAATCGGGCGATGCTCCCGTGCAAGCGGCCGGCGCGAAAAATAGCGGACACAACACCAAAACACGGCACTTCGCAGATAAAATCCATCGAGCGGCTTGGGCATGGTCGCGGGTTGGTCTACGATAAATCATCGCTTAAAAACCACGGGCACTGGATTCAGCTTCGAATGCTCTCTATACATGGCATTTGCATTCGATTGAGGACCTTATGAGCAAAAAACTCGATGACGAATTGGCCAACGCCTTAAAAGAAACAGACGATGCGGACAAGGAGCCCGTGTCGGTTTCCGGCGTTGCCAAGCCGAAGGAGCAAGGCGATCGCCCTTCGCCCAAGCGGAATTTGGGTCTCTTGATTACGCTGCTCGTGATGGTGGGCGCGGTGGTTTCGCTGGTGATGGTGGGTTTTAAAGAGGCGGCGATTTATGCAACGCCTGTCGATCAGTTGCTGGCCCAAAAAGACAAATTGACGGGCCGCAAAGTGAGGGTCGAGGGCGAGCTTTCGCCGGGTTCGCTTCAAAAGCGCGATCAGCCTTGCGAGTACCGTTTTTCGATGGTGGGCGCGGATAAAGACAAAAGCCGCGCGCTGCCTGTCCGTTATGCGCAATGCGTGATTCCAGATACCTTCCGCGATGTGCCCGCGGGTGGTGTGCAAGTAACGGTCGAGGGGACGCTCAATTCGGAAGGTAGTTTCGACGCCACGCTGGTCATGGCGAAATGCACCTCGAAATACGATCCGTCCACCCATCAAATGCAGCAGGATTCTCAAAAGCCAGGCGATTTGCCCATTAATTAATCATTGCTCGGCTATCTTTTCGATTTCTTTTCGATTTCTTTTCTAAATCAATTCAATTTCATTATAAAAATATTTAATTTCATTGGTCTCGGCCATCTAAAACCCTTGTAGGATAGGCGCCTACTTATTTTGGGTGGACTCAACAAAAAAGGCCGGCGGCACGCAACTTCGGCTCGTGTGGATTCGATTTCTGTTTAAGGGCAATGCGAATACACACAGAAGCCGGCAAACGCCGGGATGCAGATGTTTGTCCGCTGGATCAAGGGGTATTGGCTGGCACGCCTTACCGGGCGATGCGGCGCTTGGGCGGCGGATCTTTGTCGGATGTGTTTGAAGTGCGCGGACAAACGGGGGAAGTCCGGGCGCTCAAACTCTTAAAAACCAAGGGCATGGGGCCTGATTCGGCCTTTCGGCTTGCGCTTGCGGGCCGGGTTTTATCGAGCCTTTGCCATTCCAATCTCGTGAATGTGTATGGCTCGGGCATCACGGCGGATGGCCGGCCTTATTTGGTGATGGAGCGTCTGTTTGGCCGTTCTTTGCGCCGCCGTTTGGATCAAGAGAGCAGGGTTGCGCCGCTGCTGTGCTGTTCGCTGTTTTTAGGTCTGCTCGATGGTCTCGATGCTGCGCACCGGGCTGGCATTGTTCACCGCGATATAAAGCCCAGCCATGTGTTCTTGTGCGGCAACGGCGCCGTGCTCGGTGAAGAGCGGGCCGTCGTTTTGGATTTTGGAATCGCCAAAATACACCGGGAAACAAGCTCGGCGACGACGGGCGCTCATGTGATCGGCACACCTAAATACTGGTCGCCCGAGCAAATCTTGGGAGGCCGCGTGGACGCCCGCACCGATGTGTATGGAGCGGGCCTGGTTTTGTATGAAGCGCTGTGCGGGCGAAGTCCTTTTGATGCGCGGACTACCGAAGAAAGCATGCGCGCCCACTTGTTTGAACGGCCTCCTCCGCTCACGCAATTTGTCAGGATCAGGCCGGCTTTATCGCATGTGGTCGAGCGGGCGCTGCGCAAAGAGCCCGATCGGCGATTCCCTTCGGCGGGAGCCTTTGCGGCGGCGCTGCGGGATGTGCTTTCCGCGGGCGAAGCCTGCATGGAACTGCGGCCTGCATCGGCATGGAGTTGGGTCGCATGAATTTCTCGGGGCAAGCCATAGAGTCGACCCTGGTTGGGCCGCCGCTCTTTTCAAGAACGGAGGCGCTATCGCAAGGGGCATTGGCCAAAGGGTTTGGCGATGCCGAGCCCACAAGGGAAATGGAGATTTTGCCTCGAGGCATCATCGTGGGCGGGACAGATTTCCGCATCGAAAAATTCTTGGCCTCAGGAGGGATGGGCGATGTGTACCAAGTCTCGCGGGGCGATGAAGATCGGCATTTTGCGCTCAAGCTGCTTCGTTCGGTGCATGGAGCGCGGCGCGATTTGGCCGAACGCATGGAACATGAAGGGCGCGTACTTCAAGCGGCCGAGCACGAGCATTTGGTGAGGCTTCTCGAGTCGGGATGCATTGACGATGGCCGGCCCTATTTGCTGATGGAGCTGCTCTCGGGATGCGATTTACGGATGGAGCTCGGGCGGATCAGGGTGTTTTCGGTGGTGAGCGCTCTATCGCTGATGGAGCAGGCATTGGATGGTCTTTCGGCGCTGCATCAAGCGGGTTTTGTGCACCGCGATGTCAAGCTTCAGAATCTATTTTTATGCGACGGCGGAACGCTCAAGGTCTTGGATGTGGGCATCGCGCGAGAGGTATCGGAAGGCCCGGTGCGCACAGGCTATGGAGTATGGGTGGGCACCTCGAGAGCCATGGCACCTGAACAGCACACAGGAGGGCCGGTGGATGCCCGAACAGACGTGTATGGTGTTGGACTTGCGCTCTATGAGCTGATTGCGGGCCGGGGCCCCTTCGACGATGTACGGGGAAACGATCGGGCGATGCGCTTTGCTCATTGTATTCGGCGCGTACCTTCGCTGTCGGCTCTTGCGCCTCAAGCGATACCGGCTCAGCTCGAGGCCATCGTTCAGAAAGCGCTGGCGAAAAGGCCGGACGACCGTTTTAGCTCGGCGCAAGACATGGCGGATGCCCTTCGCAAGCTCCGCCATTCGCTGATGGACAAAGCCTATGGGGTTCCGAGCCTGCGCCGCCGGATGTATCAATTTCAGACAGAACTCTCCTCGAGGGCGCGGGGGCTTGCGGGCGTGGGCATTGGACGGATGTGCAGGTGGGCGGGGATTCACGTCGAGACTGGGTTTTAGAACCCCTCTCAGAAATCGTTACGAGCACCCCGTGGCTAGGAAGGAGGACGGAAGAATACAAGTGTATTTTGAGGACGACGACCGAAGCTACGGGGGGCGCAGTAGATTTCTGAGAGGGGTTTTAGATTTTGTTTTGTAAACGAGGTGTAAGATGCGGGCGGTGCCTGCGTTGTTTGCAATGTCAAGAGCAGCAGGGTGTTCGGAGGAGACCATGAATCGGTTGCGTCGTTTAGGGCAGATGGCTGTGGCGGTTGCGCTTGCCGCGTTGATGCAGGCGTGCGGTGGAAGTGCGGCGACCGGAGAAGTCGCGTCGCCCAAGGGCGGAGCCGCTGAGAGCGTGGCTGTATCCGACTCCGGAGGAGGCAGGGCTCCTTCGGCGGCGTTTGAGGGCGGTGATGCCCCGTCCGCTCCGCCTCCGCCCGCGGCTTTGGAATCATCAAAGTCAGGCGGCGCGGCTCCCGGCGTGGCCCAGCGTGAAGCGCCTGTGTCGGAACCCGTGGATCGGCCTGGTTTAGGCACGCAATGGGGCGAAACGCGCCAGTCGAGCATTCAAACCGTGCCCTTTGTCCGCGCGGCGGCGACATCGCCCATCTCGATGAGCTCGCTCTTCTACAACGATGCCGAGGGAGCCCGGGCGATGGCAAGCCAGGCTGGTTTTCAGCGGCATTCGGGCGGACTCTTCAATTCGGGCCTGGTCTCGATTGGACTCCGCGACGAGCATGGCGGTTTATTGAGCGGCTTTATCGCGGGCGGCCGTAACTTTGTGATCGGCGAAGCGGGACGGCGTTATTCGATTGTGATTCGCAACCGCACCCAGAACCGCTTGGAGATTGTGGTCTCGGTCGACGGCTTGGATGTCATCGATGGCAAGCCCGGCGCGTTTTCAAAGCGCGGATATTTGGTGGACCCGCAAGGCGAGCTTGAAATCGACGGCTTTAGGCAGAGCATGGATACGGTGGCCGCGTTCCGCTTTGGTTCGGTCCGGGGCTCCTATGTGGGCCAGAAGACAGGCGATACCCGCAATGTTGGCGTGATTGGCGTGGCGGTCTTTCATGAGCGGGGCACCAATCCTCAGGTCTTCGATGACTTGAACCAGCGCCAAAACGCCAATCCCTTCCCTGGCCAGTTCGCGACTCCTCCCTAAGAGGGAATCCTACAGGGCTGCTGCGGCTTCCGTATCTTCGGTCGTCCTCCGTCACCGTACAATGTACGGCTCCGTCGTCCTCCCTAGCTACGAAAGCCTCGCAACGCCCTGTAGGACTCCCTCTAAAATCCCGCCATCGAGCCACAGCTTCGGCTGCATTCCCGATCCTTCCGTTCACCCCAAAATCCCCACCCTAAAAACCTTATCCGCGCCGCGGCCTTTACGTGATAACGAGGCGCCGTGAGCGCGGAACTCAATCCATCTCAGCGTAGTGCCGTAGAGCATTCGCTAGGCCCGCTTTTGGTGCTGGCAGGCGCGGGCTCCGGCAAAACCCGGGTCGTGACGCAGCGCGTGGCCAGGCTGATTGAACGGGGCGTGGCCGCGCGAAATATTTTGGCGATGACCTTTACCAACAAAGCCGCGGGCGAAATGCATGAACGCGTGTGTTCGCTGGTGGGCTCAAAAGTCGCCAAAGAATTAAAAGTATGCACCTTTCATCGCTTTGGATTGGATGTACTGGGCGCCGAGACCCGGGCGCTTCATCTTCGGGGATCTTCGTTTGCCATTGTCGATCAAGCGGATGCGGCAAGCATCGTCCGGGAAATTCTGCGCCATGTGCGCACGGGCAAAAACCTCGATATTTATGCGATTTTAACGCGCATTTCCAACGCCAAGAACGCCTTTGTCGAGCCCGAGGCATGGAGGCTTTCCGAACTGGAGGGCAAAGGCGTCGATGAATACGATGAATTGGCCTCTATTGTTTATCCCCGTTATATCGCCGCGCTGAAATCGCTACAGGCTTTTGATTTCGACGATTTGATTTGCGAGGTGGTGAATCTATGGAAGCGCCGCCCCGACGTGCTCGAGCGCTGGAGAATGCGTTTTCGCTATGTCATCGTCGACGAATATCAAGACACCAACCGGGCCCAGCTCGAGCTGGTCAGGCTTTTGGCCGGCGAACATAAAAATGTATGCGTCGTCGGCGACGACGATCAATCGATCTATGCCTGGCGCGGCGCCGATGTCCGGAATATTCTCGATTTTGAACGGCATTTCACCGGCGCCAAAGTCGTAAAACTCGAGCACAACTACCGCTCTTCCAAGTCGATTTTGGATGTAGCCAATGCGGTACTCGCCCGCTCGACGGGCCGGCGCCATAAAAAGACCTTAATCGCGGCCAAGCTGGGCGGCGATAAAGTGCAATCGGTGATATGCGCCGATCCCGATGTGGAATCGAGCTTTGTGGGAACGGAGATTTCCCGGCTGATCGAACGGCAAGGGGTAAGGCCCAAGGATATCGCGGTGTTATACCGATCCAACCTTCAATCGGCCCCCATTGAAAGCGCTCTCAAGGAAAGGCAAATTCCCTTCCGGCTGGTGGGCGGCACTCAGTTTTACGAACGCAAGGAAGTCAAAGATATCTGCGCCTATCTTCGGACGGCCCTCGACCCCAGCGATGAAGTATCTCTTCGAAGGGTATTGAATTATCCGGCGCGGGGCATCGGCGACGCGGCCATTCAAAAACTATCGGCCAATGCCACGGCCCGGGATAGCTCGTTATGGGCCATTGTCAGCCGGCCTCATACCGTAAAAGATTTGCCCTCGCCCGCCGTCGAGGGATGCCGGGCTTTTGCCCGTATTGTCGAATCCATTCGCCAGCGCTTTGAAAAGAACGAGCCCAGCGCGGAAATCACCAAGGCCCTCATCGCAGAGGCAGGCATTGCCGAAGATGTTTTGGTGGCTTCCTCGGGACAAATCGCCGCACGCCGCCTGGGCAATATCGATAGTTTGGTCCAGCTTTTTGCGCGCCGAGATGCTCGCTTTCCCCCTGGAGCCCAAGCCTTTGCCGAATTTTTAAGGCTGATTTCGCTTCGGGAACAGGAAGCCGAAGAAAGCGCCGAAGACCGGGTTACGCTAACGACCATGCACGGCGCCAAGGGTCTGGAGTTTCGTTTTGTGTTTGTGATCGGCCTTGAAGAAGGGCTCATGCCTCATTTGCGCTCGCTGACCGAACGGGTCACGGATGCGGCGCCTGTATCCGGCTCCGACGATGAAGAAATTGTGGGGCATAGCATCGATGAAGAACGCCGGCTCTTTTATGTGGCCGTTACCCGCGCCAAAGAACGTTTGTATTTAAGCCGTTCCAAACAGCGGGGCGCCCGGGGGAAAATCATCGCCCGCACACCCAGCCGTTTTTTATTGGATATTCCGGCCGAACTCATTGAAGAGCGCTTAGAGATGACCCAAACCGCCCCTGAACTCAACCAAACCAAATCGGGAGCGGCATCGGTACTGGCGGCGATTTCCTTTGGCAAACCCAATTTTGAAGCGGCCGGCGGAGATTTTCAGCCTCCGATGTTGCGCCGGCCCCAAGCTAGATAAATCCCCGGCCATCACATCCATCCCTGTCTACCCCTTGACGAAGGGACGACAAAGCACCAAGCCCTCCACAACCAACGAGGTGACTCATGTTTGAAGGCTTTGCGCGGGTCTGGACTCCAGTGGCATTATCGGCGCGACTGCAAAAGAAGGCGCCGATGGGGGTAAAAGTAGCAGGCGAAGGGCTGGTGCTATTCCGGGACAAGGAAGGCCGGGCAAGAGCGATGCTCGATCGATGTCCGCACCGGGGCGTGGCTCTCTCGCTGGGGCGGATGCGGGAAGGATGCTTGGAGTGTCCGTTTCACGGGTGGCGTTTTGGAGGAGACGGCGAGGTCTGTCATGTGCCATGGAACCCGGACGCGAAGCTGCCGATGTTGCGTGGGACCACTGTTCCAACCAGGGAGCTTGGGGGGCAAATTTGGATCTACACCGCACCGATCGAAACGCCACCGGATGAACCACAGGTCCACGAATCGCTGGAACGGCCTGGGGTGCGGGTGTCTGGGTCTGATATCGAGTGCAATACCCATTGGACGCGGGCGATGGAGAATATGCTGGACTGGCCCCATTTACCTTTTGTGCACCGAAAGACAATAGGGAAGAATCTAGTGGAGCGGGCGGGTCAACGGATGGACATTGAAATGGACGAGCGTCCATGGGGGCTACATACGCGGATTAAAATTGATGGGAAAGACGAACCTGGATCGCTGGATTTTCGGTGGCCGAACCAGATGAACTTGCACATTCCAGCGCCGGGGAAGCTGTTGATGATGATGGTGGCCTGCGTGCCGATTGATGCAACACGGACCCGCATGATGATGACGATGGCGCGTGATTTTATGACCAGCCCGTTTCTGGACGCGATATTTAATCGGACCAACCGGAAGATTGCGATGGAGGACCTGGCGATTATTGAATCGTCGGTTCCAGCAGAGATACCGCCTGCCGGGGAGGAGCGTTCGGTGCGCACGGATGCCCCGACACTGTTCTTTCGCAAGCGCTATCTCACGGAGCTGAAGGGTTCGGCGGCCTGAAGTTGTTTGCCATGGTCTACGGTCTTGCCCCTCACAGGCGTGATCTCGTGCTCCGGCGTCTTCGAACCGTTCCTCTCGCCTTGATTGTTTCGAACCGACGGCGCCGGTTCAGCACCGCATAACCTGTTTGGCCCCATCCGGCGTCTCCGAATCGCTTCTCAACATGAGATGGCCCTGCAATGGGGCCGCCGAAGCGCTACTTCAACCCCGAGATGACTTGATCTGGAGGCTCCGAAACGCGAATACACGAGCATGTTTCTCCGTCAAGGGGCCGCCGGATCGATATGAAACGCCTTTGAGGAGCCAATTGGGATCGGCGAACAGCTCCTGGAGATTCTAAGCCGCCGATGAAGCGCCGGCCCCCCGTGCTATACAATGACGAGTGCCGTGGGAGGCCAACATTCAGAAATAGTACCTTGAAAACTTCACATCGAGGGTACTGCTTAATTTCAACTTGGTGTTGAGCGTAATCCCAAGCGCAGCCACCTTCGCTCCGGTGGGGTTGAACAACTCTTGTGCCAGCTCGGCGACCCTCTGCTGATTCTTGTTCGCGAACATTTGCGACAAAATGTTGAGGCATAGTTTAAAGATATCGATGTCCATGGCACCCTTTCTTGGCAGATATCTGTTGTTGGCGATCGACTGAACCGGATTGGCTGCAGCCAGCCATTCACGCAGCGAATAGCAGCCTTGCCAAGACTGCACGATCATGATTTCGCGGCGGCATTGTATCACCGCGAACGAGTGTCCAAGGTCGGGGACATCGACCCGATAGACAGCGTTTCGATCGGATGTAGATGCCTGATCGAGTGCGGTTTTGAATTCCTGCAGCGTGCCCGCTGCACATTGCCCCGGCGATTGGCCGCAGAGAATCTCGCAGACTCTTGTTGCCGTGGCATGACACTCTGTACCGTCGATATCGGGAGCGTTCCTAAGTGTGGTGAGAAGCGCGCTGAGTTCTTGCATCGAATCACTCTAACGGCGTTATTGGGGTCGTGTCCAGACAGTGCTGGCGAATTTCGTATCGCATCCCGCCCCGCTAAATTACCCCTTGGGCTACCGCAAATCCCACTTTGGTTATGGCTTGCACGCCCACCCGCTCTACAAATTCACGAAAACGTTCCCCTTCCACCCGCTGCGCCACATAATACGATGCTATCGCCGCAATCACCTTCGGCGTCTCGCCCTCGGGTACACGACCATCCATTCGCTCTCCCAATTTCGCATCCAATCCCACACCCCCACCTACCCTCAGCGAATAATGCGGCCGTTCCACACCTTCAGCATCCTTGGCCATTACGCCCGTCAACCCAATGTCGGCGACATGATGCTGTCCACAAGAATTGGGACAGCCCGATATTTTAATGTCAAATGGCCCTATCGTCCGAATCAGATCGTCGGCCTCGCCCCGTCCGCTCATCGCCGCTAAATGCGTCCGAATCTGCGCCGCTACGCCCATGCTCTTGGTTATGGCCAGCGAACAATAATCCCCGCCCGGACAGCTCACCACGTCGCTAATATGATCGGCATCCGGCTCCGCTAGGCTCACCTTGGAAAGCTCTCTAAATAGAGGATATAGCGCGCCCTCGGGCACCCAGCGCATCACAATATTCTGGTTGTTGGTCATGCGGACTTCGCCATTGCCATATGCACCGCATAAACGAGCGACTTGGCGCAATTGTTCGGCGCTAATATCGCCGAGCGGAAGTTTTAGAATCACGACCCGATAGCCGGCCTGTTGCTGAGCGATGGTATTGGTGCGTTTCCAGCGGGCAAACGCCGCATCCCCCAGCGATTCGCCCCCCGGCAGAAGCTGCGGCGGCGCCTCGCTCTCTCGGTAAGATGCCATCAGTTCGGCGAGTTTCCGTTCATTTTCCGGGCCGTGATCGGCCACAATGCGATCAAATTCCTCGTCCAGACGCCTGATAAATTCGGCCTCGCCCACCTTGCGCAACAAAAACTTTAAGCGCGCCTTCTTTCGATTCTTCCGCTCGCCGTCGCGGAAAAACACACCCATCACAGCCTCGCAAGCCGAAAGCAAATCGCGCTCGGGCAAAAACGGCTTCCACAGATGAGCGATTTCGGGCGTAGAACCCAGCCCTCCAGCCACATATACCCCAAAACCCCGCCCTTCATCGCTATGCCGCGCAAAGAGCCCTACATCGTTAATCATCGCCTGAGCGATATCGCGGGGACTGCCCGATAGGCCGATTTTAAATTTACGGGGCAGCCTTCGATTCTGGGCATGAAACATAAAATAATGCGTAATGGCATGGGCGTGGGGCGTAACATCGAAGACTTCATCGGGCAGCACGCCGGCAAAATGAGAAGCGGTCACATTGCGCACGGCATCGGCGCAGGCGCCCACGGTGACGACCCCCGCATCCAAGAGCGCCCGCTGTACATCGACCGAATCTTCCAGCGATAGATGATGAATTTGCAGATCCTGACGGGTTGTTACATGAGCGAGGCCCAGGCCCCAGCGTTCGGTAACGTCGGCGATCGCTTCGACTTGTTTGGCGGTGAGTTGGCCGCCTGAGATTTTGATGCGCTGCATATGTTGAACATGGGCGAGCTGGGCATAGAGCCCCATTCCCAAGCGAAGCGGGCGGAACTGTTCGGGAGAGAGTTCGCCGCGGGTAAACTGCTGGACTTGCTCGGCATATTGTTCGATGGCGCGGGCCACCATCTCGGGGTCGTACAACATGCGGGTGAGCTTATTGTTGAGTATTCCGACGTGTCAACTAGAGAATTGGGGGAAGAGAATTGGGAGGGTAGACGCCAAGAAGCCCTGATATACTCAGCCTCCGGTTATCGGCACAAGCCGAGTTCACCGGTCATTCAAGGAGCATTTATGCGAATCTTTCTCTCTTATTTTATTCTTCCTCTGTTCACCCTCGGGGCTTTGGCCTGCGGCGGTAACGAGACCGGTAATAACAGCAGCAGCTCCAGCAGCAGCTCCAGTGGGAGCAGCTCCAGCAGCAGCGGTTCGGGGGGCGATGGCTCGGGCGGCAATGGCTCGGGCGGCAATGGTTCGGGCGGCGGTTCGGGCGGCGGCTCGGCCACGGGCATCACCGGAACCGCAAAGAATATATTTAGGCCAACCACAGGCGAGCAAATTCTCCCTCGCTCTTCCGACTGGACAAGCATCGAGGCCATCGTCGGCGAGGGTGCGGCGCGCAAATCCTACCCAGGTTCGATCGACGCCGAAGGAAATATCAGTATCCCCGATGTGCCCGATGGACCTTATCAGCTTGTGCTGACCAGCCCGCCGCCTGCCAACGATCCAAGCGCGAAGCCGGCGAAAACGGTCGTTGTCACCGATGCGCGGGTTCTCGATCTTGGGCGAATCATGAGCCATCGCTCTGATTTAAAAAGCATGACCCAATCCACTTTCCTTTCCATCAGCGCAAACCTGAGCGTGCCTTGGCAAGCCTACACCGAAGATGGACAAGGAAATGTGATTCAGCCTCTGGACGATGAGCTTATTTTTATGTCGCAGAATGCCTCAGCCTGGGGTGGATGGTCCTCCTCGGGTACACCTCAGAATGGAGATACCCAATTCTCCAACTGGAGCGAGGACATCTTTGGAATGCTGATTGGCTTTGGATTAACGCCAAACCCGCTGATTGAGGGCAGCAAAGGGGATGAACTGGCGATCCTCCACGGCGTAAGGCATAGCGTGGGCATGGCCACGCCGGATGGAAATCCTTGGAATGGCCATACCTTTATGGCTGTGGAGGAGTCGTTTACGCCCGCGCCTTTTACCATGACGGACGGCGGGACATCGATGGTTTCAGGCGATTTCAAGGCGGTTCCCCAGAAGATGTTCGCCTTGGATTACAAAGGGTCGGCTTGGAATGCCCTTCTTACGGGTATCCCTCGCACCCTTAGTTACTTGGACATGAGCATCTATTATGAACCTGGAGCCCCCGAGCCGGCGATTGGAACCATTGCTTATCTGCTGAGCAGCACGGTAAACCCGGGTTTGGTCTATTCGAATCCCGATCCGGCATGCCAAGGAGCGAATTGCGATTTAGGGGTATGCGCGACCCAATGCGATCCTGGTATGGACGTGCTGCCGGGAGATTATGCTCATACCTATGCCTATGGAAATCCATTTTCCGATGGACAGGAGCTAGCCAACTTCTATTTCTATTTTCAGAACCGGGTAACGCAGCTCTTGCCCGACGCGACATCGGAGCGGGTGCGAGGTGCGATCAGTGTATTGGCACCACCGTCGGAGCTATCGGGGAAGGCGATTATGCCTGTGGTTAGCTTCCCGACGGGAATCAAGGTTGGTGGAAAGGATACGCCTTATGATCAGGTAACGGCGGGCGTAGGGGTAATGCCTATGATTTCGTGGAGTGCGCCCGCGATGGGGACACCCACGCATTACAGTGTGCGCGTGGTGGATCTAACCGACAAAACCTTGCCGGACATGACGACTCAGCGGCGGCGCAATGTGGCGTTTATCACGACGAAGGGGACAAGCGCGGAAGTGCCCGAGGGGGTGATGGAGGCGGGGAGGCATTATTATTTTGAGGTGACGGCCCAGGTGCAGGACAACGATGACTTGGCGAAGCCGTTTTATTATTCGTCGCACAGCTCATATGCGCAGATATTCACGGGTATTGTGACGCCTTAATCTGGGGCGAGGCATTTAAGCCTTTGATAGGTTCCCGCACCAACTCGATCCTACCTGCGGAAGTATTGCCGACATAGAGATTCATGAATGAATGGGCTGGACAAGGGGGTTCCGGATGGGCCGATCCACGCGCGATACCTTGCGCGAGGGGGTTGGAAGGGGAGGGTTTTGGGAGGGATGGCCTGCGCAGGGGGTTTTGATATGGACGGCTTTAAGACGGATGGGCATCTGAAGGGTTGACTTGAAAGATGGGATATGGATCGATGGGCTGGCCCGGCCTTGATAGGGAGAATCCGGTCTCAAAGGCTAGGCTTATTCGGGCACGATGGGGATGTGAGGACATGGGATGATGGGGAGAGGAAGGGGTTGGGTTTTGGAGACGGATTTAAGTCGGATATTGACACCCGAGGCATAGGCGGGCTATGACCAAACCAACCGCCGGATAAAGAACCATGAGACAGGTCACGATTCAGAAACATGCACTTCATGATGAAGAAGAGCGGGACGATTTCAAAGACAAGACCCCAGGCGATCGAATGGGGATGATGTGGCAATTGGCCTTGGATGCATGGGCCTTTAAGGAAGGTATCGATGTTGAACCCCGACTTCAGAGACATGTTGTTGTTGTTAAGCGAAGAAAGGGTTGAGTTTATTGTGGTAGGGGCCTATGCCCTGTCCGCGCATGGTTTTCCCCGAGCCACGGGGGATATTGATATTTGGGTGAGACGATCGGTGGAGAATTCCGCAAAAATTCTCCAAGCGCTGCGGAGATTTGGAGCGCCGATGGCCAGTTTATCCCTGGATGATTTTCTGGCCCCGGATATGGTGTTTCAAATGGGCGTGCAGCCTTGCAGAATCGATATCACGACGGGCATTGATGGCTTGGAGTTTGATAAGGCATGGGAAAACAAGGTGAAGGTTAGGGTGGATGGGATTGAATTATTCGTTCCCTCCAAAGCCGATTTGCTCAAGAACAAAATAGCCTCGGGGCGCCCAAAGGATCAAGGAGATATCGCCTGGCTGCGGAAGAATCAATAGGGATGCAGTGCCGGCCATCTTCCTAATTTGAGCACGATGGGGATGTGGGGACATGGGATGATGGGGAGAGGAAGGGGTTGGGTTTTGAGGTGCTTGGGTTCTGGTGGCCTGGGAAGGCGAGCAGAGGTGCGTGCGGCCCAGATGGAGCCAGATGGAGAATGGTATTTAGGCCAGGGTTGGCGCGGGATATCTTTTAGAACGCTTGAAAGCGGGAAGATTTAACTTTTGTGTTGACCGAGCGATACAGTTGCAATAATAGACGCAGAAGAGGCGATGGCTGCTCCTCAATTTCATGACTGGATCTTCGATGAAATGCTGTACAAACAAGAAGCGCTTCTCTTCGATCTGCCCCGCGACACGCAATCGCGCGCGGAGCGAGCGCTCGATCGCCTCAAACGGGCGTGGAAACAAAATCGCTTGAGGAAAGCGGGGGCTCATACCATCACGGAATTCAATGCTAGCCAGGCGTTTAACAATCTCCTGTTTCAAGAGATGCTCGGATACACCGACCTCTTGGTGGACGATAATGCCTATTCTCTGCTCCCAGAGCTCCCGTTGTCGGGCACCGTGAACGCTTCGAACTTCAAACGAAGGGCTGATCTGAGCATTGGCGATTTCTCCGTGTCCAATGTGGTTGTGAGTGCCGTGGTCGAGCTGAAGTCGCCGGACGCACCCATGATCAAGGCCCAGCGACAAAAAGGGTATCAAAGCGATGTCACGGGCCAGCAAATGTCGGCCGTAGACCAGGCCATCGAGACGATGAAGGCCGCCGGCTGCGAGTGGGCGCTGGTCTCCAATATGAAGGAAATCTGCCTGCTGCATAAATCGGATGAGCAGCATGCGCTCAGATACGACCTGACGACGCTGGACACAGATGGCTTGCGCAGCTTCTACTATGCATTCGGCCCCGGTGGCTTTTGTAATGTTCATCAACGCGACTCCCGGCTTCAATTACTCCGGGACCGGTCGAGGAGGTTTGCTCAATGAGACGTTTTATTTCATTTTATGGTACCCGGGAAGCGGCCGAGGTCACTGCGCTGCCGCCGCAGTTACCTCTTCGCAAAACACAGGAGATCGCCCGCCAGTCTCTTATCAATGTCGGTGGGACGACTTACCCCCTTCTACAACGCGCCTCAATGTGGAACTTCGCCGAGGAGGTAGACCAAGGAGTAACGTTCACGTTTAACCGGCAACGGCCCTATGGAGATATTCACTTCGACCCTGACTTATCGTTTCAGGCAACGCGCGAACCAACGGACGACGAAGCCGAGCCAACGCTCATCTTTCTCGAAGCGCTGACTTGGGAACTCGTCTTTACGATGGTCTTCTTCAACAAGTTTATTGGGGCGTTCGGAAGGCCGGGAACCTTTCGCATCGGACTTGGATTCGCGGGCTTTCAGGATGCTCTGGTGGACTGGGTAGGGTTCACGGAGGATCCAAAGACGCTGAGGGAGGAGGGGAGGCTCACAAACTGGAGATTCCAGCCGCCCAAGGAAGTGGTTGCCTATGAGGTCCCCGGAATCGAGTTTCCTGTGAATAATAATGACGATCTTGTGGCAGGCATTGTGGAGATGATTGCCGAGGCTTCGTTCGCGGTAAAGGGTATTCGGCGCACAGCGCTGGGGCGTGATGAATCACGTTTGACATTGGCCCGTGAGAGCATTGAGGGGGTGGTCAACGCGGCTCTGCAGCAAGTCAAGTCCTGACCCGGCGTGGAGCTTCGAGATGGATAAAGAAACAGCCAAAGAAGCTATTCACCGAATTGAGAAGTGTGTGCAGCTTCTCAGCGAAATTACGCAGATTGCGGATACGGGCTGCGATCCGGCCGAAAGCAAAATCGTGCGCCGGGGTGTCGGATATGTTTTGTCAGAGCTTCAGGATAGGCTGAGCGATCCGATTCTTCGCGAGCATACCGAGCTCGTTCCTGATGGTGTGGAGTATAAGCCGGGGGTTGGGCCAACATTGCGAGACTTGGCTATGAAGGCCGGTCTCGTGGGCTCATCGATGTAGCGGTGATATCCAACGTTATGGAAAAGAATATAGCGAGCGAGATGGTTCACCGCGGGGTAGGCCGCAAATCCCAGAGCTACATTTGCCTAGGGAGACGCAAAAAGAGCTCCTCGCCGCTTTCGAAACCGCATATCAGAAGATTCAATCCTCTCTGCATGGTCTGTCGCGGCTTTCCAATCCTGTGGATATTGCTCTGTATAGCCAAGGACTCCATCAGGTTTCCGTGGCCTTGTGCCGCGCAAGGGTGATTTTGCTTTTGGCTTAAGCCAATAGCTTCTTCGCCACGATATATCCCGAGCCGCCGTTTACCCCATGGCCCGGCCATGTCGCCGCTCCTAGCATGTGAATGTTGGGGATCGCCGTGGTATGGCCAGGCTGGCCAGGCAAAGGCCGGAATAAATAGCTCTGCGCTAGGTCATGCGCTCCACTGTAGGGATCGCCGGGGCCTAAATTGGGACTAAATTGGGCGATCTCACGGGGACTGAGGATGTGCATGCCAATTATCGCGTCGGGAATGTTCGGGATGTGTTTGCTTAAAATGCCAAGCACCCGTTCGCTAAAGCGCTGTTTGAGGGTCTCGGTCCATTCGCCGTCGCCTACATCAATTTGACCAGCAGCGTCGCCCCGGGGACGGCAGGGTATTTCAAGGAGTTGAACGCGCATTATGGCTTTGCCTGCGGGCGCCCGGCTTGGATCGTGATTGGTGGGACAATCAACGGTAAAGGTTGGGCGCTCGGGCAAGAGGCCCGCCGCCGCTTGAGCCACGGCAAGGGTGCAATCGTCGAGTCCGCTGCTGATATGGGGCTGGCCTATGCGCTGAAATCGGGGATCGGGCCAGGCGGGCGGCGCGCTTAGGGCCAGTTGAATTTGAACGCAGCCCCGGCCATAGCGAAAACGCTGGGCCTGTTGTTTTAAATGGGTGGGGATGTCCGCGCCTTCAAGGAGTTTGAGATAGAGCTGGTCGGGGTTGACCGATGCGATGACATGGCGGCGGACTTCATAGACTTCGCCCCCTTCGGTATGTACGGCAACGGCTTTTCCATCGCGGATATCGATTCGGGTCGCCCGTGCCTGGCAGCGTAGGGTGCCTCCTTTGTCGACAATGAGCTGCGTTAAGGCTTTGGCGAGCATTTCACTGCCTCCTTGAGGGATGGCCATGCCTCCGCCCGCTAAGGCCATGAGGACCAAGGGGACCCATACGCCGCTGCCCACTTCATCGGGGGTGCGGCCCAAATGCATGACCCAGGGGGCAATCATGGCTTGGGAGACGGGTGAGCGAAAGGCGCTGACCACGTTGCGCGCGGTGGCAAACAGGAGAGCGCCAAAGTCGGTGTAGCCCGTGTCGGTGCGGAGGAGGCGCCGGATAATGTCTTGTGCGGGAGCAGACGAGAGATCCATCGCAAAGAGGCCGAAGACATCGTTGGCGTAGGGGCCCATGGCGCCTAAAAGCTCGAGAAGCGCGGAGCCGTCGCCTGGGGCGAGGCGATCGAGTTCGGCGACATTTTGAGGCATGTCGCGGGAAAGGACGGCGGTTTGCCCATCGGACATCGAGACCCCGGTGGGCAAATCGGTGTTGAGGTAGTGAAGGCCGCGTTCGGTGAGTTCCGCGCCTAGTTCGGCATAGGCGGGGCCGGTTAAAAACAAAGGATGCGCGGCCGAAAATAAATCGTGGTGAAAGCCTGGAAGCGTAACGTCTTCGGTGCGTACAAGACCTCCTGGGCGATCGTTTTGTTCGAGGACGAGGACCTTCCATCCGGCGCGCGCCAAATAGGCGGCCGTGATGAGGGCGTTATGACCGCTGCCAATACAAATCGCGTCGTATCCCGTCGATGTGGGCATCGTGTTTCTCCTTTGGCTGAGCGCGGCTATGTCCTGTGCAGCAGCGCCGCGCGATAGCATCCTACGCGGACCTGGGCGATGCGTCAGCGCTCTATTTCATTCAAGTTCATTCAGGCCGTTTCCACATCTACCGTATGCACAATCACTTCTTCCGCGTGAGGCGCGGCATGGGCATGGGTCGCTTCTTTGGCCATGCGGACGCCCGAGTTTGGATGCCTTTCCAAAATATGGGAGCGGCCATCGAAGCGGTTGTCGAGCACGGTGCCCAAAAGCTGAGGCACCACGGCAAAGCGGAGATGTTTGAATTGGCCATGATCGAGCTGGGAAAATAAGCCTTCCGAGCACCATTGTTCGTGGCGGAGCTGGGTTTCGCCCGGGTCGGCGAATATCCAAGGGTCTTCCCAGGGCCAGGGATTGGCGGCGGGCTGGGCGATGATCGATGTGCGCTGGGCATCGCAGCGGGCGGCGAGGCGGGTGAAGCTGGGTTCGCTTTTGGTGTGAGGTATATGAAAGCCGTCATAGCAAATAAGCGTGGAAACCCGGCCAAAGGATGTTTCAAAGGGTTCGATGTCTTCAGGGCGTCCAGGGGAAAGTCCTAGGCTGTCTTCTAGCGTGGGTACAAGATTGACTTTTCGGGTGGCGGAGATGGCCCGGCCTTCAGGGTCGAATGCATAGGATGTGTTGTAGATTTGGGCATTTTGAGCTTCAAAGGGTTCGGCTAGGTCGCCATGGGTATTTTTGGGAAGCAGGGCGCTGCCTGCGACGACCCAGCATTGGTGTTTGCGGGCGAAATTCGAAAAGGCCGTCCGGTAGACGCGCCGGACAAAGGGCGCCACGGACAATAAAAAGCCTGCGTTAAGCGATGCCGTGCGGTGTTTGAGCATGGCGCGGACCACATTGGGAAAGGTGCGGAGCGCGACGAGGGTTAGCGCTTGATCGGTGGTGCGCGCCCGTTCGATGAGCGATGCCTGTCCGGCGATCGGTAAAAAGGTGCCGATCATTTCCGGGAAGACGGCGAGGCAGGGATATTTATAGGCGCCGCCTTCGGTTTTTTGGCGATTTTGATCGAGTTTTTTTCCAATTCGATCGAGTAAACCATTAAAATGCTCCTCGGAGATGTAGTCGTCTTTGTGGATGTGGACTTGGCAGGCGGCGAGTTCGGCGGTGATGGTGGGCATCGGGATGGGCTGAGTATGCAACGTTCTTTGTACTTCTGGGCGCTTCATGAAAGGGTGAATGCGATGAGGCGAATCAGGATTTTATTCGTTGGGGCGGCGCTTTTGCTGGGCTGCTCGGGCAAGGCGAAACAAGGCGCAGAGGATGGGCTGGCAAAGGCAAAGAAGGACCCTTGGGAGCAGCTTGCGCATTCGCCTTCATGGCTTCACGCGACGAGTGGGTTTAGCGGGGATCATAAGCAGGAATGCGATGAAGTGCTGGGGGTGATGAAGGGCGAGGCGGCCTGTAAAAACCTGCTGTGTTCGCATGGGAAGGCGCTTGCCGATGAATGGGTGCAACGGTGTCCGGCGCATGTGCCCGCGGGTGAAGCCGAGGCGAAGACGCTTCAAGAAAGCTTTTCAAAAGCCTTGGAAGAGCCGCCGACTCCATGCGGTGAAGGGGCGGATGCGCTGTTGCGCGATGGGTGTGGGAACGATGGCGCGGCCTGTGCGAATAAGGCTCAAGCGTGGGCGACCCGGTGCGCGAAGACGGAAGCCACGCCGATGGTGCTTCGGGCTTTAACGCGGACGGTGAGGCGAAGCCTCGAGGATGGGGCTGAATTTGAGCTGGATTTGCGAGGCTGCGAGGAGCTTCGGGCATGGCTGTCCGAGGGCACGATGTGCGCGCAGCAGTTTGCGTGTGAAGAGATGATGAAGCGCGTGGATGTGTACCGGGCGCGCTGCGAAGGGCTAGAGAAGCCGACGGTGGGGACGGCGATTGCGCAGATGGCGATCGCGGCGGGAGCGCAGCAGAACAATGCGGGGCCGGTGGCGGTGGAGCCGACGCCTGCGCGGGTGACGGCGAGCGATATTCCGGTGCCGTTGGTGGCGGGCTCGGGCGGCGTGCTGATGGTGTGCGGCGAGCGGGCGACGGATCTGGCCAAGTATGTGGAAGCGCGGAAGGCGTGTACGGGCGGGACGCTGACGCTTGGGCGAGTGTTTTCGAAGGTGAGATCGCTTGAAGTGAGGATGGCGAATATCGATTTTCCGAGCGATGCGCTGGTGCTTTCGCGATTTCCGGGGCTGCTTGCGATGGGTGAGCGGGAGTACCGGGATGGAGCGGCGCTTAAGGCATTTGAAGCCGATCTAAGCAAGGCGGTGACGCTGACGCAGCAGGGCAGCACGCTCGAGGGCGCGTTTGAGTTGTTTAAGGCCGTATCTTCGAATGTGGGTTCGATTCACCGGCTGGCATCGTTTAGAGCGGCGCTTTCGGCGCGGGATGAAGGTCTTTCGGCGGCGATGAAGGAATTGGCGAAGGCGAAGCTGGCTGTTTCATCGCGGGGCGTGCTGGCGAGCCAAGATTTCGTGGTGTTTGTAAATAGGGCGGCGGCGAGGCCCTTTGGCGATTTTAGTCCTGAGTTTTCGGTGCAATCGGGGGCGAAGACGAGGGCGGCGACGCTGGACACATCGGCGTTTATGCCGAAGGCGACGGCTGTATATACCGAGGCGCTAAAGGCGGTGCTGCGGGAGGCGCAGAAGAAAAAGATCGACGCGAAGGTGTTCGATGATGCGGTTCGAAAAGGCTATGACGATGCGAAAGCCTGCGGGGAAGCGCTTCGGAATTACCGGTCAACGGAGCAGGAATTGTTGCGATGTGTGTTTGGCGTCGATGCCTGCGATGCGGGAAAGCAGGCGGCGCTGATCAAGGCAAGCGACGATGCGCGAACAGCGGTGGATGATGTGTTTGTCGCGCTGCATTTGAATATGAGCGGGCCATCGGCGGCGGCGAAGGGCGAAGTGGAGCAGGCGATGCTGGCGCGGGAGTGCGAGGTGCCGCCTTGGTGGTAAACGCCTAGAATTCAGCCGGATCGCTATAGGTTCCCATCACCTCGCGAAGCACATCGCAAATTTCTTGTTCGGTCGCATAGGCACTGGCCGCGGCGATAATGGGCGGCATCAGGTTTTCTTTGCCGCGCGCCGTTTCCCGCACCGCCGAAAGCGCCGCGTGCACTTTGTCCCGATCGCGTCCGGCTTTTACCTTCGATAAATTTTCACACTGCGTGCGCTGCACCGATTCATCGATGCGCAAGAGCGGAATGCCCGCTTCTTCTTTCTGGTTCTGATAGCGGTTCACGCCCACCATCACCCGTTCGCTTGCGTCGACCTCGCGCTGAAATCGATACGCCGATGCCGCGATTTCCCGCTGCGGATAGCCTTTTTCAACCGCCGTCACCATCCCGCCCATGTCGTCGATGCGCTTGATGTAGTCCAGCGCTTCGCTCTCTAGTTTGTCCGTGAGCCACTCGACGAAATAACTGCCGCCCAAGGGGTCAATCGTGTTGGCCGCGCCGCTTTCGTGGGCGATGATCTGCTGCGTTCGAAGCGCGATCGTGACGCTTTCCTCGGTGGGCAGCGCATAGGTTTCGTCGAGCGAGTTGGTGTGCAGCGATTGCGTGCCTCCCAGCACCGCCGCCATCGCTTGAAGCGAAACCCGTACGACATTGTTGTAAGGCTGCTGCGCCGTGAGTGAAACACCGGCTGTTTGCGCGTGCGTGCGCAGTTTGAGGCTTTCGGCTTTCTGCGCTCCATAGCGCTCTTTCATAAAGCGCGCCCACATCCGGCGGGCCGCTCTAAACTTCGCTATTTCTTCGAAGAAATCGTTATGCACATCGAAGAAGAAAGACAGCCTCGGCGCAAAGCTGTCGACGGGCATGCCGCGCTTTAAACAGCTCTCTACATAGGCCAAGCCATCCGCCAGCGTAAAAGCCAGCTCTTGAGCCGCCGTCGCTCCTGCTTCGCGAATGTGATAGCCGCTGATCGATACGGTGTTCCATTTGGGCACTTCGCGCGAACAGAACTCGATCATGTCGGTGACGATGCGCATGGCCGGATGAGGCGGAACCAGCCATGCATGCTGCGCGATAAATTCTTTGAGGCAGTCGTTTTGAACGGTGCCTCCAATGGCCTTGCGCGATATGCCGCGCTTGTCGGCAAGCGCGATGTAAAACGATAAAAGCACGATCGCCGGCCCGTTGATCGTCATCGAAGTGGTCACTTTGTCGAGCGGAATGCCGTCGAACAAAACTTCCATGTCGCGCAGCGTATCGACCGCGACGCCGCACATGCCGACTTCGCCCAGCGCCCGCGGCGAATCCGAGTCGTAGCCCATGAGCGTGGGGAAATCGAAAGCGGTGGACAGGCCCGTTTGACCCTCGGCCAGCAAATATTTAAAGCGCGCGTTCGTCTGCTCGGGCGTACCAAAGCCGGCAAACATACGCATCGTCCACAGCTTGCCGCGGTACATCGTCGGCTGAACACCGCGCGTAAAAGGGTATTCACCGGGAAGGCCGAGCTCGCTCATATAACTCGGGTTTTTCTCGGCTGGCGTAATCACATCGGGGATAGGCACACCGCTCCAGGTTGAAAACGACGAAGCCCTGGGCGCGACCTTCTTTTCGGCTTCCGCGACCGGCCCCGCACGCCACGCGAGAAGCGCCTTGCGAAGCTCGGCCAAGCCGTCCGAATCCAGCCCCAGACCTTCCCCGCCGCCTTCGTGATGCCGCTCTTCCGCCATGCCTGGATGCCCTGTTTCGTACGCCATTTCTGTGTGGACCTCCGCGCGCAATCTATCTCACAGCGCCATCCAAGAGGGGCTCAAAACCGCAGCGGGCCGCGCTTAGGGCATACAGCCCGCGGGCATTACCATGTCGGAAACACAAGGCGTTGGGCCATCTTTTAATGAATCGCGGATCGAACCTTTGATACGCACGCCGCCCGCTCCGCAGATATCGGAATACGCATTGGCAGGCAGCAAGGCCGCGCCGAGATCAATCGTAAACGGCAGGGTTTGCTCGCTATCGAGCTCTACCGTCACGGGGAAGGCCGCGGACGATTTCGCCTCCAGCGGAGACACCAGCGTCTTGCTTTGATCGGCGCTTAACAGCTCAAACGAATCGATGTCGGCCGAACTTGGACCGCTTGCGCGGGGCCCCAGCATTAGTTTGAGCTGAAACGATCCTGAAAGTCCTGTTCCCAACGCTCCTTGAGACACCGTAACGGCGGGCTGCTCGATGCTCGGCTCGACTTGCACAATGGCTTCATTGTCGGCAAAACATCCTATCGTATTGAATCCCAAACACAGAACAATAAAAGCGCGCGCTATTGTTTTCATAGGAAGCCATCCCGATGATAATAAATCAATTCGATTGAATTTAATTCACCATCACCACGATCAAAAATATCTTCAATCCGAAAATATTAATCGTTCTGAACCGAAACCGGAGGAGCGATCACGCCCTTGGACTTGGCGAGCGCACAACCAAGCTCGGCCCCTGTCGGACCGTCCTTCGTCGCCGCGACCTTAAACTCCACGCGCCTATTCTTCTCCCAGGCCGCCTTGTTATGCGACGGATCGAGAGGACAAAACTCTCCATAACCCATCGCCCGCAAACGCTTCCGCGCCACACCCCGGCTTGCCAGCGCCTCCAGCACCGCCTCCGCCCGCGCCTGCGTAAGCTTCAGGTTCTTCCGATCGTCATCGCGCTCATCCGCATGACCCTGAACCTCGATCAGCGTGAACTCCATATGGCTATTCAGCGTCTTCGCCACCTGATCGAGAAGCGTATTGGATTCAGACAAAATCTCGGCACTTCCCGTCTTAAACTGAACCTTCTCCAGAATCATCACGCTCGTGCCTTCAACCACCACGGCGCTCTTATCCGGACAGCCATCGGCATCATCCAAACCATTCACCGTCTCGGGCTCCATCTTGCACTGGTCGTCCGCGTCCGGAATCCCATCCCGATCGTTATCGAGCTCTGGACAGCCATTTTCATCTTCAAAGCCGTCTTTGTCCTCGGGATCGTTCTTGCACATATCGTCGCCGTCGAGGATGCCGTCCTGATCGTTATCCGGATCGGGGCAGCCATCCTTGTCCTGAAATGCATCGCGATCCTCGGGCTCGTCGGGACATTTATCGCGCGAATCCAAAATGCCATCGTGATCCCGGTCGCCGTCGCCGCCTTCGGGACAGCCATCGTCGTCTTTGTCGCCGTCTTTATCTTCGGGCACATCGCGGCATGAATCCTCGTCATCGAGAATGCCGTCTTCATCGTTGTCCAGATCGGGGCAGCCGTATTTACCGGGCGGCGAGTCTTCCCTCGTATCCTGGAAGCCGTCTTTATCCTCGGCCTCTGTCGGGCAATCGTCCTCATCGTCCTTGATGCCATCGCCGTCGGTATCGCCGATGGAAGGCTCATACACGAAACCGATAACCCCGCGGATGGTGGCAGCCTGAAAGCCCGGAAGAACACCCGCGCCTCCGCCCAAGGTGAAATAGCTGTTCTTCTGAATGAAAAGCTTGATCCCGCCGATGGCCTCGGCCGAGATTTTTTGTTTGGCGCTCGTGCCGCCTCCGAGCTGCATCGATGTATTGAACTCGGCGTTGACATCGAGGTCTTTTAAGGCGCGGATGCTGAACGCGGCGCTTCCCGTGAGCAGGTTTGAACCTTTGAAATCGCCGTTTTTAAGCTGATCGGTGCGGCCGTCGAGGGTCTTGCCAAACTGGGGATAGGCTCCGGTCTGAGCGCGATAGCCCGCATTGAGGCCGATTCGGATTTTCTCGTCCCAGAGCCTCTTTTCGACGATCAACTGAGGCCAATAAAAGAGGCCAGCCTCGGATAAAAAGTCGCGCGCGCCGCTGCCGGGCGTGTAGCCAACTTGGCCGAGCACCGCCAAGCCAATGAATTTTTGAGGCGATAAAATGCGCCATTTCACATGGGCGGCGAGGCGGCCCAGGCCCTGGCCTTCCACGGCATCGTCGTCGTAATTGCCCGAACCGCCGGGCCCGATATCGCTTACCGGAGGCGATGAATGGAGCATCACGGGCACCGACAGGCCCGCCACAAGATGATTGAACAGCCCTAAATTAAAGTGAAACGTCGCCTGAAATGCATGCCTCAATAGCTCTTTCGATTCATGGCCATCGTTGAGCGGCATCTGCCGGTAGCCATAATCGAGAACAAAGCCAAAGCTTGGATCGAGCGAACCGATAATGTCCGCTCCATTGGTGTGCATGAAGCCCTTGGAATCGATTGCAGGGCGGAAGAGATGAAGATCGAGGCCATCCCCATTTCCTGCCTGAATGCGCTGGGGGTCATCGGCATGGGCGGTGCTCGGAGGAGCGGCGATCAAACCGAGTGTGAACAGGGCAATCGCAAGCTTGGCGGGGGTCTCGTGATGGCGCTTCATGGGCAATCTCTTTTTGAATTCCCCCAATACCATCACCCGCAAATCCTAAGGAGACTTTTGGCTTTTGGCCTGTTGCCGTCCGTCATTTCCGGTGTTGGCCAGGTGTTTAGGAGCCTTTTCAAAAGCAAACCAAAGGCAGGGCCCGAGCTTTCAAAGCGCTTGTTTGGCGTAAACCTGCCGTTTGCTTGATCGGTTTTGGATCGAAGGGATATTCTACGCGGCGAGTGGAGACCGGACCGCGAAATCCCCGTGGCGTAAAGGGCGCGTTTGTTCGTGCCCACAAGCCGTTCCGGGAAGGGCAACTGTCGCGATGAAAATTACCTGCCAGTCGTGCGCCGCTAAGTACACGATTGCCGACGAAAAAGTCGCCGGCAAGACTGTCAAGATTAAATGTAAAAAATGTGGGGCGACGATTGTCGTCAATGGCAATGAGGCCGGTTTTCAAGCCGCTTCGGACGCCGCCGCATATGGTGCAGGCGCCCAGGCCGCTCCGCCCGAGGAAGAGGGCGGCGGTGATGGGCAAACCACGGTCTTTTCCGGCGAGCAGGGAGCGGCTGCTCCGGCCGGCGGAGGAGACTGGACGGTGAATGTCGCCGACGACGATCAGCGCACGATGAGCAGCGCTCAAATCGCCGAGGCTTTTGCCGCCGGGATTGTGACCAACGACACCTATGTGTGGAAGGACGGGATGGCGGATTGGAGTCCGCTGTCGGGCGTGCCTGAACTGGTGAGTTTGGTTAGCAAACCCGCGCCCAGGCCGGCGGCTGGAATGGCGGCGCCCGCCCCTGCTCCCGCTGCTGCTGCTGCCGCAGAACCCGCGCCCGCACCGGCTGCGGCCAGGCGTGCGGTCACGCGCGAGGCGGCCGATCCGTTTGCGGCCCGGGAGCAGCAGGTGGCCGCGGCGACACCGCCTCCGAAGCTGGACAAGGCGGTCGGCGAACGAAACGAAAACTCGATGCTGTTTTCGATTTCTGCGCTTACGGCGGCCAAAGAAACCCGCGACAAAGAGCGCTCCGCGACCAGCAAAGCATCGGGCAAAGCCTCGATGGACGACATCATGAATTTGGGCGGCGGAATCGCGGCTCCCCCGATTTTGGCCGCGCCTCCGGTGCTTGCGCCGGTTGTTGAAGCGCCTCCGCCTCCGCCTCAGCCGATGGCTCAGCCGGGCGGAATGGCGATGGGCGGAATGCACGGTGCGCAGGCCATGCCCGGCGCCGGCATGATGATGGACGACAATCCCTATGCTCAGAAGAAGAAGAGCAATACGGGTCTGATCATAGGCATTGTGGCGGGTTTGGCGGTGGTGGGCGGCGTGGTGGCCTTCTTCGCGACGCGCTCGCCGGAGACCGATCCTAATGCGACGGCGCAGAGCACGGCGGTAACGGCGACGGTAGCGCCAACAACACCGACGGCCGCGCCGACACCGACGCAAGTGGCTGCGGCGGACACGGCGGCCACGTCTCCAAGCGGAACGCCAGCCGATACGTCGGGCAGCAAGACAAGTTCAGGCGGCACAACAGGTTCGGGCGGACCGACCGGGCCGGCGGGAACGAATACGGGCAAGGCGGCTGATCCGAAGGCAACGGCGACCGCAACGGCAACGACGGCTCCGACGACGGCGCCGACAACCACGGCAGCTCCGACGGCAACGGCGGCCGATGGCGCGGAGTTTAACCGCGCGGCGGCCATGTCAGCCCTTTCGGCGGCGGCGGGCGCAGCCAAGGGTTGCAAGAAACCCGATGGTCCGACCGGCTCAGGCAAGGTGAAGGTCACATTCGCACCCAGCGGCAACGTGACTTCGGCTCAAGTGGAAGGCCCTCCCTTTGCCGGAACGCCGGTGGGCGGCTGTATTGCCAGCGCATTCCGGGGCGCGAAGGTGCCGCCTTTTGCGGGTGCGCCAGTGTCCGTTTCGAAGTCGTTCTCGATCAACTGACGGCCACCGGATGAGGGCCAAACCCTCGAGCGCTCACATCGTTTTTAGCGGCGATGTGAGCGCTTCTATTTCCATGGGATCAAAACCGGCCAGCACAGGTTCCGGCTCGAGGACGACGGAAAAACGCTGAAAGACCTCGGCACGGATACGCCCTGCAAATTCGATGATTTCACGGGCGCTCGCGCCGCCCCGGTTCACCACAGCCAAGGCATGGCGCGTCGACAAAGCGACTGAACCCAGACAAGTGCCTTTTTTAAATCCGGCCCGCTCGATCAGCCAAGCGGCGGGAATTTTCACGGCACCGCGATCGGCGGCAAATTGAGGGATCTGCTCTCCCTGTCCGAGCACGCCTGAGGCGTTTATTTTCAGGGCCGCCCGTTCGAATTCATCCGGTGAAAGAAGGGGATTCATAAAAAACGATCCAGCGCTGCGATGATTTTCGTCGCTGCGATCGAACACCATGGATTTACCGCGCCGAAGCTTGATCACGAGATCGCGTACACCGCTGAGCGTTGGCTTCTGTTGGCTTCCTGCATCGGCTGAACTTTCCCAAGCCTTTATAAGCTCGGCATAGCGAAGGCTTGGAGGGCCGTGTTTGCGCAGCGCAAACGTGACCTGCGTGATCGCGTAGAGATCCCGGGCACTCCGCTTGAATACGCTGTCGCGATAGCCGAATTGGCATTCTTCGCCGCGAAATTCGACAATTTCTCCGCGATTGCGATCGATCGCCCGGACGCGCTCGATGGTTTCGGACACATCCTGGCCATAAGCCCCGATGTTTTGAATGGGTGCCGCGCCCGTATCGCCGGGAATGCCCGATAGGCATTCAATCCCCGCGAGATCTTGGGCAACGGCGCGCGCAACGACCGCATCCCAGGGCTCGCCCGCGGCGACGCGCACCCGCACCCGATCGCTCTGGTCTTCGCAGGCGAATCCTTGAGCGCAAATCCGAAGCACCAACGCATCGATACCCTGGTCGGCAATCAGCAGGTTTGAGCCGCCTCCCAGCATAAAGACGGGGATATTGCGCTCGCGCGCCCACCGGAGAGCCAAGGCAGCGGCTTCTTCATCGGGCGCCTCAACAAAAAACCGGGCCGGACCGCCCACGCCAAATGTGCAAAGCGGAGCAAGCGCAACATGCTCGCGAAGATGGAGACGGCTCAGGGTTTTGCCCTCACGCGGGTGCCCGCCATAAAACCATCGTCGATGGCGCGGACTTTCTCGACAAAGGCGGGATACACATCGGCGTTAATGGTGCCTGTTGGCAGGTTCAACACAAAATCTTCCTCGATGACCGCGCCATATTTGCCGCTGCGCGATGCCTCGAGCTGCTTGCCCGCAACTGTCACCTGCTCGGGCCGGCGGAGGATCTGCGTACCGGAAGGAAGCGCTATCGTCCGGCGTACTCGGTATTGAAGCGGCGAGTCGATGACGAGAGCGCTTTGGCGGGCTCCGCGCGATGCATAGGTAGCGCCCAAGGTGCCCGAATACGCGCGTGGAAATGTAAAATGCACGGGCTCAATGCCAGGCAGCACCCAGGTCGCCGCATCTTGGCCTAAAGGCTGCGCATAGCCGACAATTTTTACACTCGCGCGTATTTCGACTTCCCATGAACCTTCGCTCGAGGTGAGCGCCACATTTTCGACATCGGCCCAGGGAAGCCATCCCAAAACGACGGCCTGAAGCATCTGGCGCCGTTCTGTTCCGACAATCACATCGAGGGCATCGGCCAATGACTGAGCCGCCCGGCCGTGAATCTTGAGGACCAAGGTGCCTTTCGCATTGCCCTTTTCGTCGAGGGTTAGCGATAGATCGGCTTCATCGCCGTTCTCGCCGCCCGTGCCCTGTACCGTGACGATTTTGCCGCCTTTGAGCATTGCACTGCGTCCCCGGAGCTCAGGGCTAATCCGTCCGGGCGGAAGCGGCGGACCTTCCACGTCGGCATCGATCCACACATCGCTTTGATCGACATGCGCAACGAGCAGCGGATGGCGAAATCGGCCAAAATGGGCCGGAAAATCGGGCGATGCGGAAAAGGGCTCGGTCTCTGAAACGGCGAGATCCACCGGGATATGAAGCTCTTGAAGCAGTCTGTAGATGACCCAGGTGCGGCTGCCTTGTCCCAACTCGAGCATGGTGCGGGCCGTTGTGCGCTGCGAGCCGCCTCCATACGCCGCCGACACATCGGATAGTTCGGCTCCTCCGGCGACTTTGATCCGCTTTCCTACGGTTTTTACGACGCGCTCAATGAGTGTTTTTGAATCAATCGCGCCCGTCTTCGATTCGGCCTTGAGCTCGGCCGCTATCTGTTCGGCATAGCGTTTTACAAACGGATCTTTGTCTTCCAGCGACTGGACATTTTCGTCCATGGAACGGCCGATATGATCCCAGTCTTGGGTGCCCAAACTAAGAGCGACGGCCCGCTCCATCGGCGAAACACCGTCTTCAATGCGGCGCGGAAGCGCATCGATCAGCCGGTAAGTGAGTACTTTGTAATCGCCTTCCATTTCCTCGATTGGCCGGCCCAACAGCGCGTGCGACCAGCGCGAAAAACGAAGCTTCGATGCGTGTTTCACCTCAATTTCAGCCGTGCGCACGCTTGTCCGCTCGGGCATCAGATCGGGCGTGTCGATGACCAATTGGCCATTGTCGCCGGGCAATGCATATCCCTCGAGGATCTGCTCCACATAGTCGCCTTGTTCGAGCTGGGACAAATCGCTCCACTGCATGGCGTTGGCGGCAGCGTCGGGCTCGAGCATCCGGCCATCGCGTTTGTGAATGCGGCGCCTGAGCAGCCGAGACGCATTCCGGCCGTCGATCGAAGGCCCAAATGACATCCCTCCCTGGGCTACGTCCGTCGTTCCCGATACGCGGCGCAGGTCGTAGCTCAGGTAATACACAAGGCCCGACGCATCGATTTGATAGCGCTCGATATGTTTGAGAATGGCCGTCGCAGCTCCCGGCATGAAGGCTTCTTTTTGATCTGCGAGGACGAGATTTCTGCCTTCGCTCTCGAGGGCCGGAGCGGGATCGGGAACAAGGCCCAGCGCCCGGTACAGCGGCGGCAGGCTGAATGGCATGTCGGCGGCGTTGAACGCTGCACCTTGATTCGCACGCAGGGTCCAGCGTTCCCGGACTTGGTTCGCCGGCTCCTTCGCCAGCGAATAGCCAAAGATATCGAGCTGCCTTTGCCGCGCGGGAGGAAGCAGGGCATGCGCGGCCAGCGCGCCTTCTAAATCGCCGTTGTTCAGCTTGAGTCCCACCTCGAGCTCCCGGAATGCGCTCGGGCTGTTTTTTAGCCGGCGCAGCCGGGCAATCTCCGACATCGCCGCCTTGAAATCGCCTGCTTGAGCCGATGGCACGGTGCGCGCCAAATGCGCCTCCAAACAGCCGGTATCGGCGCGGCTTGTGCCTCCCTGACACGCGGCCTTCACCAAATCGGGGCCTGTTCGCGTATGCAAACGCGCATCCACGGCGGCGAGCAGCGAAGAACCGGGAGCCGCTTGAGAAAGCGCTGTGTAGGCGTCCTCGGCGATATCGATAAGCCTCGCCCGATGCGCAAGCAGCGCCACATAAGCCACGCTCATCCGATCCATCGACGAAAGCGCCGGATCGATGCCCTGTGCGTCGTCGGACGGAGGCTGAAGTCCCATCGTCTTCAGCGCCACGATCACGCCATCGCCCGCTCCCCGGCGCCGTTCGGCAAGACGCGCCTTCATGATGCGCGCCTCCCACGACGAGGGCCATGTGGTGCCCACTTTTTCAATGGCCTTGCGCGTCCGCTCTACGGCCTTGTTTTCAGACATATCCTGGGCTGCGTCGATCGCGCGCGCATACAGAAGCTCGAGGCGCGGAGAGCGTTCGGGATCTTTGAGCGAGGTGTCCGTTGTGCTTGGAGGCTCGAGCAAATGCTCGGCGGCGCGGGAATCTCCGAGCGCTAGCAGGGCCGCCGAGGCCAGGGCCAAATCGTTTTCGGAACGCCCCTTCAATCCATGAACGGGATGTCCGGCAAAATTCAGCGTGTCGAAGGTCCGCACCGAAGCGGCGGCCACATCGCCGGCCTTGGGCGCGTGCACAGGAAGCGAAAGCCCGTCTTCATCCCAGATATCGAGCTCCACTTGTTCGCCGTCGTTTTTATAGCCAACGGTAATCACCGCGCGCACGCGGCCCTCTCCCACTTCGGCTTGAGCCAGCTTGGTCACGAACGAACCGCCTGCGTCATAGCCTCGTTCAATCAAACGGGCGCCGCCCACATCCAGCGCGGCGGACAGCGGTGAGGTCAGCGCAAAGCTGAGCGTTTGATTTCTAGGGTTGTCGATATCGATGACCAGCGATCGCGAGCCCTGAAGCAGATAGCCCGCATTGACATCGAGCATGCATGTGTCGGCGCGGATCGCGAGGGGCGAAAGCGTGGAGGCGAAGGGCGCGACGCCCGGATACTGCGCCAAAAACGGCGTTTGAGGCTTGGCGATCGGCGACGGCTTGCTCACCCCGAGCAAAGGCATCGCATCCAAAGGGCCGATAAGCGCGGCTTCACCGACACAGGCGCGGCGGCGAACCCATACCGATGCAGGCTGTTCATCGCCGACAAAGAGGGCAAGCCGATGAAGCGCATGCGCGAGAAAGCCTCGCATAAAAGGCATATGGCGAGCCTTGGGATGCTCGCCCGCGGAAAACCAGGCGCGCCTCAGGCGGGCAACGGCGGCCGGCAAATGCTCACGGGAACGAAAGACCAACGCGTGATCGATGAGCAGATTGGTGTTGGGTGTGGCGCCGAAGACCAGTGCGTCGATGGAAGCGATGACGGTGGGCAGGGCACCCGGTGCATCGGGATCGGCGATGGCTTTGTCGATCGCATCGAGATAGGGAAGAACCGATGCTGGATCGGCGGCTTCCGCATCGAACGCCGCCGCGTAGGCATCGGAAAGCGCGGGAGCGGGCGGCTTTGCCGGTGTTTTTGGAGGCGCCGCGCATGCCGCAGAACAGAGAACCGCGCAGAGTGCCCAAGCTGTAGGTGCCGAAAAGAAAGACATTGTTTTCACGAGTCGCTCACCTGCTCAGGGCGTCTTTGAGGACGATGTTTGAACAAGCCTCGGCATGCGGTGCACAAGGCCATCCACGCGCGAAAGCCACGCACGCCACGCTGGATATTTGGCGACGGGAATCGTCGACATATCGAACACCACATTGCGCAGGACAACGATGCGATCGCTGGTTTTTTCGCGGCGGAACTCAACACGCGCGGAGCCAAATTCTCCGGCCGGCTCTTCGCCGCCTGGAGGCAGTTCGGCGAATTCATAGCCGGGCGGCGCCACAATCGTAATGGTGTGGGTTTGATGGCCCGGCGCGAGCAGTGGGGGCAGCACCACCGGCAGGGTTCGGGTAAGCAGCGGCGCGAGCGCCGATGTGTAGGTGGAGCCGGACGTTAAGGGGACAGACAGTTCGTTGCCTTCGCGGCGCGCAAAGCCTTCAGAACTCGCTTGATATGTAAGTTCGGCCGTGCCGTTCCCCAGTTCGCCGTTAAAGGTCACTGTCGGTTTGACTTGCACCGCGGGAAACCATCCTGCCGACAGGTATTGCTCGACCCACTGCGCGCGGGCATCGGCTTGCCCAAGGTTGTTGCGAAGCTCGAACGCTGCATCACCGCTGTGCCGCTCTTTGGCCGTCAGTTCCCCGGCGCCCGTCGCCGTAAGCTGAATGGTCCACTCGGCATCCACCCCATGATCGGCGGGCGAACTCGCGGGGGTCTCGATGATCTTCGCAGGTCCATCGTCCACAAAGAGCGCAACCGCGCGCGAGTCCATGGCCGGCAGAGGACCGAGCCTGCTTTGAGGGCTCGTTGCATCGAGCCACATCCCTGGTTCGCCATTTTTTCCGGGCAAATAAGCGATGCCATGATCGAACATCGCAATGGCCGCTTTGTCGCTTTTCAGCAGGCCGGGCTGCGCCGTATAGCGCGTTTGCACCAGCACTTCGGTCGCCTCGATGCCCAGGGATTTCAGCAGGCTGATCAACAGAATCGCCTTGTCATCGCAGTCGCCCTGACGCCTCGCCAAAAGCTGCTGAGGCCGGTTGGGCAGCCACCACTCGCCCGAGACGTAGTTGAGGTAGCGGATATCGTCGGCCACGAAATTAAAGACCGCTTTGATTTTCTCATCCCGCGTTTTTTTGCCCTTGGTCAGATCGGCCGCGAGCCTTTTCACTTGATCGTCCGGCTCGGTAAATCCCTGCACGGCGCCTCTGTACCACTCACGGAAATCGTGCCAGCTCGCAAAGGTCGATCCGACCACCACGGGCAGCACTTCCGAGCCTTGGGGCGCGAGCGGCTCATCGGGAATATTGGGCGGATTGTCCCAAATAAAACGCTGGATACGCCGGCCTTCCTTGGTCTCGTTGGTGATGCGATCGGGCTTTCCATTGAGCACGTCGATGGCGAGCGGCGAGACCTCGGGCGAGTCGATAACGACTTCGTTGTACAGAAGCGGATGCGTATCGAGCGAGCCTACATAATCGATGAAATAATAGGGCGCATCGCCCCGGCGGCCCACGGGCTGAGCCGTCCATGAGCGTGTTGCCACTTCCACCACATCGCCCGTCTTCAACTCCGGCCAGCGCACCATCGGCACGCGGCCTCCCGAACTCTGCTCTTCGGGCATCACCACCGTTCCATCGCGCCTGTGCAGCCGCGCAAACAAAAGCTCGGTTTCATCGCCCTCTGCAGGCACATTCGGCTCGTAGAGATCGGCCTCGGTGCGGGGCTCAATCACGATCTCGCGCGCGTAATGCATCAGTTGCGAAACCCTTTTATCGGGGTGGTACGTCACGACCCGAACCGAGTGCAGTTGGCGATCCGACATTTCTCCCTTCACCGCCGCCTTTGCGCGCGCTCTCGCCAAAAACACATCCGGCGCCGGCAAATACTGCTCATCACGCATTTTTGCGTTCGCGTTCACGCCGGGTGCCGCGGCGGGCTCCGGACCTTCTCCATCGCCTTCGTCTGCCCCGGTGCGGAAAGAAAGCTCGGCCTTGTGAAATGGATCGCCCGGCTCAAGATCGCGCGCTCTCGACAGCGCATCCGTGGCCAGTGCCGATTCCCGCGCGGCGAGTGCTGTATCGAGCGACTTGTCCACCGCCCGCGCGGCCCTGCGCGCATCCGCGAGCCCTTCAAATGCCGGAGCCAAATTGGGCGATACCCGCGTCGCCCAATAAAACACTTCGCGCGCCCACGGATAACGGCCTGCCTCGAACAGATCGCGCCCAATGCGTACCAAATCGTCCGCGTCGGTCTGTTGCATCAAGCTGCGCGCCGCCGCTAATTCCATGGCGCTTCCATCGATGCCCCGGTGCGCCCTCACAAAAGCCGCATCTTTCGCATCGGGCCGCATTTCCGCCAGTTTGATCATCGCCTTTTGCCATACCGAAGGCTGCGATCGCGCGGCGCTCGCTAGTTCATCCCACACGCTTACCGGTGTGCGGGTCTTCATCTCTTCCGTCAGCGCCAAGAGCTCATCCACGGCCGCCCGCGCAAACCCCGCACCTCCAAGCCGATGCTTCACCATGGCGCGGATCAGACGCGCTTCGGGATCGCCCGCCGACTTGAGCGGCTCTTCCTGAATGGCCGATTGAGCCCAGTCGATCATGCCCGAATTCAGATTGGAGGCCGCGAGCCTTCGCTGGGTAAACGCCGCCGTTTGACCATCTTTTTCTGTCTTCGCCCGCTGATACGCCTGATTCAGCCAGCCGCTCCGGTTTGCGCCGAAGGGTGAAATCCAGCCCGTCATCGCGAGCATATCCGGTGAGATTCCCGGTGTTTTTGCGACGCGATCGAGAAGTCCCGGCGCCTTGGGCGAACGGGCGTCATCGGCGCCTCCCAGCGTTCTCACAATGCTTGAAGACAGAGCCTGCTCGGGGCTTGGCGAATCGCCGATCGCAAGCGCTTTTTCCATCGACGTAAGCACGCGCTCGGCCACCTTGGGAGCCGTTTTTCCGGGAGCGCCTTTCGCCTTTGGCGCAATGCCTTTTGCCTTGGCCGCCTTGTTGTCCGGCACCGATGCCGCAGCCTTTGCGATGCCCCGCAGATCCGAGGACGTCGCCATCGCGAGAGGCCGCCGATTTTCATCGGTGAAGCGCACCCTCACCCTTCCTTCATCGGGCAGCGCCCCAGAACACACCTTGAGGCCAATCCAATGGTCGCCCGGCGTTGCCTCGAGGCGCACAGCCATGCGATCGAGAATCGCTTCTGTGTGTATTTCCTCGCTCGAGGCGATATCTGCGCCATCCCACATCAGCCGTACGGCGCCCGTCGATGCGACGTGGATTAAGAAGGCCCGGGTTTCATTGGTTGTATCTACACCTTTCGCCGCGAGTGCGGCCATGGCGGGCTTGGAAGGCGTAGCCACTTTGACAGCAGGTGCTTTTTTGAGATCGGCCGCTTTTTTGTCCCCAGGCTTTACAGGGGCCGGTTTTGGCGCGGGGTTCGGCGTTCGCACAGGCGGCGCTTTGGGCACCGTCACCCGCGAAGCCAGATAGGTGCAGGTCTCCTGGCGAGGATGGATATACAAATCCAAAGGAAGTCCCCTCGCCGTCGACGATGCGGGCAAGGTTCTCCGGAAGCCCACGTCGTACACGCCCCACGAATAACGCGCCTTCGTGTCGGAAAAGCTTTGGCCTGGAGCTTCGGGACCTTCGCGCCGGAACAGCCCGCCGCCCGTGTCTTGAAAGGGTCCCAGAATCGCATAGGACTTCACCAATCCATTGGAATCGGGCGGCGAATCGTAGGAAATCGCTTGAGCGCCGGGCCAGGAAGGCGTGGGCGCTTCGGGCGTGAGGCGCATAAACAGCATGCGCGCATCATCCCCATAAGGCCCGCTGAGATAGCTCAGGCTTCGCAAACCATCGCGGGCACGCCGAAACGAAACCCGCTCATCGAGAGAAGCCGCGACCAAAAGAGCCGCCAGCGTATCGTCCTCCAGCCTTCTCGCCCGCGCGACGGCCTGATCGAGCATGAGGTCGGGCAGCGGAGCCGTCCACCGCGGCGGAGGCGGCGCCGGAATCGCGCGTTTGGTGGGCGGCGAATTTTTGCCCGGCGCGGCCTTTGGGTCGGGAATCTTGGTGTCGCCCGGTGCTTTGGGCTTGAGATTGGGCACCGGAATCGCGGGTTTCTTTACAAGAGGCTTGGGTGGAACCGGCGGCGGCAACTGCGCAGGCGCGCTATTCGACAGCGCGAGCACCATCAAAAAAAACAAGGGCCGGGCCGCATTCCGAAGGCCCGCGGACGATACCGGTAAAAGCCGCTTCGGCGTTTTGTCTCCCTGCTTCGCGCAAGCCATCCGTGTCGTCCTTTCCTTGTCTCTCCAGCGCGGCGGCCGCCCATACCCAATCCACGTTCAGCCGGCAATTTGGCCAATGTAGCGGTCTTTCTTTAGCTTCGGCACATGAACCGCAGAAAGCGATGGCTCGCCGCGACGGCCTTCGGCGCGGCCGCCTTGTTTATGTTTCCAGGCACGGCACTATCGCGTTCGACCACCAAAGTGCAATGGACGCGCATCGATGTCCCCGAAGGAAAAGACTCGGCGCGGCTTGCGAAGTTGCTCAAGAGTTTGCTCACCCAAGCCGCGAAAAAGGCCGATTTCGGGAAGCTTAAATTGGTGAAGCTGAGCGCCCGCATTGTGGCGTTTTCAGCGGTGGAAAAAGGCGATGTGCTGCAGGTGAGCTGCACCATCGGCGGCCGATTGGATGGAGGCCCGGGCGCCCGTTCGCATATTTCGTTCGGCGGCAGTCCGAAGGAACGCGCTCAATTGGAAAAGCAAGTGCTTTCTATGGTGGCCAACGGTCTTGTGACGCGCCTCGCCGAAATGGCCAAAGTTCAAAAGGAACGCGAGGAGGCCGCTAAGAAAAAGGCCGAAGAAGAAGCTCTTTCCGGCGAGGGCGAAGAGTAATCGCCCGCCCATCATCCCGATCCCCAGCCTTCTGTATCTATTCGCCCCAGATGCGGGCTCGACCGTCGGCCCGTTTTGGTTTACGAGCTTTGGCCATGCCTTTTGAACGCATGCTCGCCGACCTGTTCCAGGAAGAAGACCGGGCGCGCGACTGGGCGAGCCGGCTCATGCAGACTGCCCAAATGTCTCCACGCGCGGTCGTTGGGGAACGCGAGAGCCTCATCGCGTTTTTGAACGGCCCCATGGAATTGCATATGAGCTACGAGGAACGGTTTATCTTTCCCTCGCTGGTCAAACGGGGATTGGGGCCTGAAGTCCAAGTAGCTGAAAAACAGCATGAGACGGTGCGGCAAATGGCCGCAAAACTGCGGGATGCGCAGGACGAGGATGTGGCGCAAATCATTTTCGATACAGCACGCCTTCTGCTGCATCACACGAATTTTGAGTGCGACTACATCTACCCAGAGCTCGACAAGAGCGCCTGGATTGAGCTGATGAAGGAAACGGCGGAGCAAAAGGGCTAAGCCCGGGGGAGGTCTCAATGCCGTCTCTTAAGCTTGCGTCTCGACACGGGCAATCATTGCAACGTAGGCTGTTGGCGTCGGATGGACATTGAAGCGGGCCGAGTGCTGAGCGGCAGATACCGGCTGGTCCGGCCCTTGGGGCATGGATCGCAGGCTTCGGTATGGGTTGCCGAACATCTCGCGCTCACCACGCAGGTGGCCGTAAAGCTGATCGATCCTGATCTAGCCAAGCGGGAAGATGCGCGGGAGCGTTTTAGGCGCGAGGCTACGGCGGCGGCGCAGCTTCGGAGCGCGCATGTCGTGCAGATGCTGGATCACGGCATCGACGGCGTTCAGCCCTTTATTGTCATGGAGCTGCTCGACGGCGAAGATTTATTCGAGCGGCTCGACAAGCGCGGACGGCTGACGCTCCGGGAGACATCGAGGATTGTGACGCAAGTGGCCCGCGCGCTGAGCCGGGCGCACGCGGCGGGTATCGTTCACCGCGATTTAAAGCCTGAAAACGTGTTTTTGGTGACGAACGAAGACGAAGAGATCGTGAAGGTTTTCGATTTCGGCGTCGCAAAAATTTCCGATCCTCAAAAAGCGGTGATGCAAAAGACGAGCGTTGGCCAGTTGATCGGCACGCCGCACTACATGAGCCCGGAGCAGGTGAAAGGCACGGGCGAAGTCGATTTCCGGGCCGATTTATGGGCGCTGGGCGTTATCACCTTTCAATGCGTAACGGGGCATTTGCCTTTCGATGCAGAGGGCGTGGGCGATCTGCTGATTAAGATCACGATTGGCGATATGCCCGTTCCTTCAAAGGTGTTGCCCGGGTTGCCGGCGGCCTTTGATGCCTGGTTTGCAAAAGCCTGCAATCGCGATGCAAACCTGCGTTTTGAGAGCGCGCGGGAGATGTCGGAAGCTTTGGCGAGGGCCGTGAGGGGCGCTCCTGAAGCACCTGGAATGGCGTCGATTCCCAGGCCAAAGGCTGGACCTCTGGCGCCTTCAGCACCGGCGCGCGGTTCAACCGAAAGCCCTTTTAGCAAGCCTTCGCCTGCATCGCTTCCGCCTCCTCCGTCCAAGCGGAGCGAAAAAATCGAAGCGCCTCCTCCTCCCGCACCCGCACCCGCACCCGCCGCACCAAAGGCCGCGCCGGCAAAGCAGCGTTCGGCGACCGAACATCTGGATGCGGACGAGCTTGACGAACTGATTTTCGACGAGGAGCCGAATCTAAACGCCGCGGCAAAGCCGGCTACTGCCGAGAAGACCGAAGGCAAGGCTCCACATCCTCCTGTTTCGAACCGCTCGTCAGCGCCCATTCCTCAGCGCGCATCAGGTGCGCCCGGCGAGGCGCCTGCCGCTCCCGCCGCAGAGGAATCGCAAGCCAAAGCTCCCGAAACCCCGGCCGCCCCCATTCAAGAGAGCCCTCCGGTCGTAGAAGCCCCGCCTGCCCCACCGGCCGCGTCTTCATCGGCCCAGCCCAAACGGCCTGCACCTCCATCCGAAGCGCGCGCCGAGGCCGTTGCCCTGGTGACGATGAATGCATCGGGCGCGCCATCCGCACCCGCTCCGCCCGTGGCCAAAGTGGTCATCAGCCCGGCGCTGCTTCCAGAAGCGGGAGCACCTTCCTCATCACCGCCTGCTCCATCGGCTCCCGCTGCACCCGTTCCGCTGGCGCCCGTGCTTTCTCAGCCCATCCCAGCAGCACCCGCCCCCACGCCGGTTGCGGTGCCCATGCCTGTTCGCCCCGAACCTCAAGCCGCACCGGCTCAGCCGGCAAGAGCGGGAGGCACCTTCGGCGCAACAGAAGTTCCGGCGTTCGATGCGCCTCCCGAATTCGATAGTGGTTCACGCCGCAAGCGTATGGTTCGTGTGCTTGCGTTTGGCTTGGTGGCCGCGGCGATTTTGATCACATGGATGGTGATCAGCTCTCAGCTTCCTCCAGCGCCCCCGGCACCTGACAGCGCAGCCAGCGGCGCGCCCTCGGTGACGGAAACCGTTCCTCCTCCACCGCCACCGGTTGTGAGCGAGACGCCCATTGCATCCGCGGTAGATCCCATCAAACCGCCTCCATCGGCATCCGCCGCGCCGACGGCGCCGAAAAAAGTTCCTGGAGGAGGCGGCAAGCCCCGTCCGCCAAAGCCGCCGGATGATGGAACGATTGAGATTCCGACGCTTCCGCAGGAATAGGCTTCGATAACAGGCGAATGCGCGCCGCTAATTCAGCAGTTTGCGCGACAGATGTTTAATGGCTTCCTGCGCCGCTTGATGCATCGCGCTTTCAACGGCCTTCGATGAAGGCTCGCCGCGAAGAACAATTGCATATTCGTTGCCTTCCGCCTCGAAGGAAGCCAGCGGAAGCACCGCTCCATCATCCATAATCCGGCTTGCCGAATCCAAGCTTCGGACAGGCACCTTGACAGAGAGGGAACCAACTTTGAGCTCGATAAACCCTACCAATTCGGCGTGTGCATTCATGCGTGAAACCTGGGTTTTAGATTCGTTGTCCGCAAGGGTGTGAGCGCAAATAAGCAATTTTTTTTCGAAGCCCAAGTTTCTTGTCAGCGGGCCCCTCCTCTGTCCGTCCGCTCATCGAGCACACGCTGCAATCGTCCGATCACATCGTCGTAGAACACGTCGTCTGCACTGGACTCATGAAAAGCGCTCGGTTCAATGGGATCGAGCAGGTGAAATTCAATCGCCGAGGGAATCCAGGGGACGAGCACCGTGGAAAGCCACACGAAATCCGCCGATAGATATGCCGCGGCCAATCCGGCGCCCTTGGAGCGAGCCAACGAAAATGTGCTCAGTGCGGCCAAGAGCGAAAGCAAGGGAAGCGGCCCGCGCCGAACACCCAGCAGCCGAAGCCCCGAAAGCCATGCCAGCGTTTTCCCTCCGGCAACGATGGGAAGCGTTTTGTGACTGTCGACGATGGCCATCGGAACGATCGTCAAACCATGCTTGCGCGCCAGGCGAATCCAGCCTTTGCGCCCTGCAAAATCGACCCGGTCGCCCTGCCAATACGGACGCATCGCCTCATGATCGCCGCCTGGAAAAATCAAGAGCGGGACATCGGCGAGCCTCGCTTTACAGGCTCCCAATTGGGTGGCCTCGACGGCGCCCAGCCCTTGAAGCACGGCGCGTAGAAAAGGAAGGCGAAAGGCTGCCGGATGCGCCATTCCGGCCACGGGCCGCTCCGTTCCAAAGCGCTCGTACCATCCGACAAACAGCGACCACAATTCGGCACTGCCCATGCCCGAATGATTGGCGACCACAATAAACTGATTGTGCGAAGGCAGTTTGGCCAGGCCGTAAAAAATGCCGGGCCACATATGGCGGCAGATCGGCCCGAGCGTGCGAAACAGAGGTGCCGCGGTTTCTACGTCAAAATGCCCTGGATGAGCCGAGGATCGATCCCGTGTGAAGAAATCCAAAAGCACGGGTGGGGAGGGTATCCGCTGAATGCGCGGAGCGGGCTCAATTCTTCAGGTTGGTTAGCCGGTCGGCCATGATGCTGCGGTAGTTGCGGTACACCTGAAGCACAATCGCCAGCGCGATCGCCGCTTCGCTCGCGGCGAGCACGATAATAAAAACGGTGAAGACCTGGCCTGAAACACCGCCCGCGACAAAGTGCTCGAAGGCGACGAAATTCAGCGCGGCTGCGTTCAGAATAAGTTCGACGCCCAGCAGAATGCCGACGGAGTTTTTACGGGTCATGACCGTAAACAGGCCAAGCCCAAAGAGAACGGCGCTGACCGTCAGATAATGCACCAAGCCGATTTCCATGCGCCTTAGCCTTTCTCCCAAGCGCGCTTCACAGCCCGGCGCGCCAAGACCACAGCACCCACAAGCGCGGCGAGCAAGACCACCGAACCAATCTCAAAAGGCAGCAAATACTCGCCTAGGAAGGCGTGGCCAAGCTTGGCCGTAGAAGGCATCGGCGGCCTGGATTCAGCGGGCCACGGGGTTTGCGTGGCCACCTTGCCCAGCACCAAAAGCACCACCGTGACGAGTCCAAACGCCACGGCAATGGATGCGCGAGGATTGGAGACTTTCATGTCCTCGATGCGGCTGGTGAGCATGACCGCGAAGAGGATCAGCGTGAGGGTGCCGCCCACGTAAACGAGCACTTGCGTGGCTGCGAGAAAGTCGGCGGACAGTGTGATGTAGAGCCCTGCGATGCCGAGAAATGTCCCGAGCAGCGCGAGGGCTGAGTGGATGATGTTCTTGGAGAATGCAACGACACCGGCGGAACCCAGCGTCAGCGCGGCAAGGCCAAGAAACGCGATCGCGCTTAAGGGCGGCATAGCAGGGCGCGGACCTTAGATCGCTTGGGGCGGATCTTCAAGAGGTTCAGTTGGCGGGAGCGGGCGCAGCGGCCGCATCGGCGGGGGCGGCAAACGCAACCTTGTCGGCTGCCTCGGGGCCTTGCCAATAGACATCCATGGCATAGCCGAGATCGGCCGTGGCTTCCGCGCCGCCCGGCTCGCATTTCGAAGGATCGCGGTCGGAACCGGAAGCCATCGCGGTCGTGTATTCCAAACAGGTCGGATATCCGCACGCGCCGCAATCGGTTTGCGCTGTGAGCGTTTCCAAAAGCTGGGCGAACTTTTTCACGTCACCCTTGGGCGTCGCGACAACATTGGTCTTGATCTTCCCGGCCTTGCCCGTGTCGATTTGGACCTTGCCCTTTTTCTTTCCGCCCGCCGCCTTCTTTTTCTTCGAGCCCTGTTCTTTTCGCCAAATCGCGCGGAGCTCTTCTAAAATCGCGGGATTGTCGCGCATCGCGCGCTCGCGGGCTTCGCGGGCATGCGGGCCGTATTCGCCTACGGGCACTTCGCTTAAATCCTTCGGCGCCTTGTAAAGAGGCACCAAATTGCCCGCCGGAATAAAGCGGAAGGTCAAATGATCGAGCGTGGGGGCCGCGCCTTCAAATTCGCGCGTGTGCCGGATCGCGCCCGTCGACTCTTCTTTGCAGGCTTCGACACACAAACCGCAGTACATGCACTTGCCCATATCGATATCGAAGCGGCTCATCACCTGCTTCTTCGTCGCCGCGTCTTTCACCAAATCGATCGCGATGCACTCGATTGGACATGCGCGCTCGCAGCGCTTGCAGCCCGTGCAAATATCCATCTGCACCTCGAGGAATCCCCGGTAGCGCGGAGGCAGCATTTCCGTCACCGGACGATCGGTCTTGTCGGGATACTGCACGGTGATCGGCTCGCGGAACAAATGCGAGAAAGTTACGGCCATGCCTTCGAGAATGGTGGTGGCCGCCGTCGATATGCTTTTGATGTATTGGGCGAGATCCATTGCGGAGACTTCTCCTACCGGTGCTTTTTAGGGGCGCCGCCGCCCGTTGTCGAGACCGCGCGTGAGCCTGCGCCATTTTGCGTTTTTTGAAGCTGTTTTGGAATGAGCGGCCCGCGTCCCCCCAACTAGGAGGGAATATGCAATCCCTGCTTTGAAGCCGTGCATTCGGCGCACACGCCGTACATCTCGTGCTTGTGCGACGTGACCAAAAAGCCGTACTTCAGTGCGATTTTCTCTTGAAGCTCTTCGATTTGAGGCTCTTCAAATTCAACAATTTTTCCGCAGCTTACGCAGATTAAATGGTCGTGATGCGTCGTCGCATCATCCGATAACTCATAGCGGCTCAGCCCATCTCCAAAACGCCGCTCAGAGGCAACACCGCATTCGGCCAGCAGCTTCAGCGTGCGGTACACCGTCGCATACCCAATGCCCTTGTCGCGCGCCCGCACTTCCGCCAGCAGATCCTCGATGGTCATGTGGGAAGCCGCTTCGAAAAAGGTGTCGATGATGAGCCGCCTCTGTGCGGTTGAACGAAGACCTTTGCGCGCCATGTAGCTCTGAAGGCGGGTGCGCAGCTTGTCGACCGAGTTTTTTGAGACTTCGTTCACAGCCTGAATCCCCCGAGCTGATTCACGCCTCATCCACACATTCATTGGGTGCTAAACGACCATAACGCAACGTGCGGATTGGGGGTCGAGTTTTTTGGCCGCCTATTCGCCGAGCTGAGCCACATAGCTTAAGCGGGCCACGGCGTCGCCCATGCCGAGCGGGTTGAACAAGCTGGTGGGCGGGCTAACCAAGCCAGCGGTCGCGGTGTTATCGACGACCACGTAATACAGTCCGGGCGTCAGCGGATAGCGGCGTTGTTCCGAACCATTGGCAGCGAGCGGGCCACCGGCGACCACGGGCCCCGGCGGAGCTCCCATCGCGGCGGGCAAGCCCCGCTGATAACCATCGCGCCAAGCGTCGCCGACATTTTTATCGACGATCATGATGTCCACGGACGGGCCTTGAAGCTGCATCGTCAAAAAGAGCGCCTGGCCTGCTTCGACGATTTCAAAAGGTCCTAGGAAATCGCGCTGATTCTGATGCACATCGGTCGTTTCGTTGGCGAAGGTGTAGCGCTCGATCTGCGAAACATTAAAGGGTGTGAATGGCTTTTGAGGCGGCGAAAGCAGGCCCAGCGCAAAGAGATCGCCCTTGTCTTCGTTGTGCACGACGGTAAAGCCGCGCGTCATTTCACTGCTTACAACCTGACTGCCCAAGAAATTCGCCATCGTGCCCAATCCAGGCAAATTCGTGGCTAAATCGATCAATCCATTTTCAACATAGCCCAATTGAAATGTCGGGCCTTGCACGGTGCGGTTCAGCCGTCCCCACACATAAATATCGTCGTCGGCGATCTGAAAATCGGGCCGGTACTCGACGGCGCCGGTCGCTGAAAAGCCGACGCGCTTCATCGGGCTCATAAACACATAGCCCGTGCCCGCAAACTGCAGCGTTACCGTCTGCGTTGGATCGTTGACGACGTAGTTGCACTGCATCGGAAAGAAACGGCCGACGGTGGGCGATCGATCGGCGGTGCGGATGGGCATTCCCCGCTTGAGCATTTCGGGGCACATCCGGCTCGCGCCGAAATTGGAGAACAAAAACCAGCGCAGCGCGGGGCTCGCGTTGACAGGCCCGCTGATGCACGGACATCCCGCGAAGCTAAATGCGGCGGCGATAACGCCTAGGCTAAGCGCCGCACGCACGGCGGTGGGCCGTGCGGAGGGCTCGGCCTTTTTGGATTCGGTTCTGCGGTTGCGGAGTTTGCGGACGAGTCGTTTGAACACGCGGGCTACCATAAAGGATGGAGAATGGACGTTGAAGGGCCGGCCGCAGAATCATGCTTCGCACGATTTCAGCGGAGCAAGTGCCAAGAGACATTGGGCACGATTTCTAGGTGCAGGTGGTTTTTGTGGGCGCGGTCGTAGTTGGGCGTGAGGATCGAGCTAAACCAATGCGCATCGGCGGTTTCGCAGACGAGTCCGCGAAGTATTTTGGTGTTGGTGTTTGTTTTTAGGTGTTTTTTGGCGTTCGCACCGGGCGAGGGAGCCTGCGGGCATACGGGCTGTTTGAGGCGGCCTTGAAAATCGCGTTCGATATCGATCCATTCCCTGCTTTGTTCTGGGGATTTTTTTCGTTTTCCAAAACGAAAGACATCGATGGCGAGGCCGCCGGGATGCCGGGAGGCGGGTTTGATGTCGGCATGTGGCTTGGGCGGAGGGCGAAATGCCGAAAAAAAGAGCACTTCGTCGATGTCTTTGGATAAAAGAAGACGGCTCCAGTCCGAAAGCGAAAGCACAAGGCGGCAATCGAACACTTCGTAAGGTGTTGTTTGGCGTTCGCTTTCAGAGGCAGCGGTCCGGAACAATACGCCCGAGATGCGATCGCGAACCCGCACCGGAGCGAGCACGCTTTTGTATTGAGCATCGAGTTCGGGGCTAAAGGAAATACCCCGGCGCGCGAGTTCGGCATGACAAGAAGCCGCGTCCAATGCCGCATAGCGCGCCGATGCAAAGCGCTCGGCATCGCCGTCATAGCGCACGGCAGGCTTTGATTTTCGGGCGTTCGCTAAAGGCGCACCGGCCATCCATAACCAGCAAAAACACAGCACGGCCGCCAAAAACCGACCTTCGAGCCTCACCATCGGCGCCCGCCTAGCCATCACTGGGATTTGACGGCATTTCTAAAACTCCGCAACATGCTTTGAAACCACTTGTGACTATGCCCTTTTCCGATGCCCTTTGAAGTACGGCGGCGATAGACAATGGACATCTCACAGCGAGCCCGGACGATTTTGTTTTCGGTTGTGACGGAGTTTATTGCGACCGGCGCGCCCGTTGGCAGCCGGACACTGGCCAAGCGCTATGGCCTCGATTTGTCCGCCGCGTCGATCCGCAATGTCCTCGCGGATCTCGAAGAAGCGGGCTATCTGCATCAGCCGCATACATCGGCAGGCCGTATTCCTACCGATCGGGCGCTGCGCTTGTTTATCGATACGCTGACAGAACTCAGGCCGCCTTCGCCCGAGGAGCGCAGTAAAATCTTCGCGAAATTCGGCGAAATTTACACGCAATCGCGCGATCCGCTCCGCGAAACAGGGCGCTATCTTTCAGAGCTTTCGGGAGCCGCTGCGGTTGTTGCCGCGCCGAGAAGTGATGTGCGCGCTCTATTGCAACTGCGTTTCATTCCCGTGCGCACCGATCAATTGCTCGCCGTGCTGGTCTTTGCCGACGGCACCGTAGAAAATCGATTTATCCGCGTCGATTCGGCCATTTGCGAAAGCGAGCTCACCCGCGTTCACAACCTGCTTGCCGATGTGATCGAAGGGCGGACGCTGGGTGAAGTGAGGGATTTATTTGCGCGCCGGCTTGCGGATGAGCGGCTGGTGCTGGACGTGCTGCGAAGGCGGGCGTTTGAGCTGGGAAGCAAGGCCACCGAAGAAGTGAAGCGCACGAGTGAAGTGTTGATTGAAGGCCAGTCAAAGCTGATCGATCTGCCCGAGTACACCGATGTGGCCAAGCTGAAAAAGCTGATGCATACGCTCGAGGAGCGGCAGGAACTTTTGTATTTGCTCGATCAGACGATGGCCGCGGGAGGCATCACGGTCTTCGTGGGAAGCGAAACGGGCGATTTGGGCGGCGGCGAGCTGAGCTTGGTGGTGGCGCCCTATACCGAGCGCGGGCGGGTGGCGGGCACAGTAGGCGTGCTGGGCCCCACGCGCATGGACTACGCGAAGGTGATGCCTTTGGTTGGCGCGACGGCGGCGGCGATGAGCGAAGCCATAGGCAAAGGCAAGCCGTCGCCCTAAAGGCTTGGTTTAAAGGCGCAGGCGCTTTAGTTCCCGTTCAAAATCTTCCGGTGGATCTTCCCGGAAAAACATAGGCTTTCCCGTCGCCGGATGTTCAAACCCAAGCTCCGCGGCATGGAGCAACAGGCGCGCGGAAGGAATCAGCGGCCCTTTAAAATCGCGGATGTAGACGTTTTCACCGACGACAGGATGACCGGCCTCCGCAAGATGAATGCGGATTTGATGCGTGCGGCCCGTTTCCAGCTTGCAAGCGATCAGCGTGGCGCCGCGCAGCCGCTCTTTGGGTTCGATATGGGTCACCGCAAGCTGTCCTTCCCGGCCATGCGAATAACCGCTCTCTTCAAAGGAGCCGCGCAGACCATCGCCGCGGTCCGCCATCAGATGCGATCGCCGCGTTTGCTTTCGCACGTCTCCATGCGCAACCGCCAAATACAGCCTGTGCACCGTGTGCATCCGGAACTGTTGGCTCAAATGTTTCTTGGCCGCGACGGTTCTTGTGAACACGAGCAGTCCGCTTGTCGCTTTATCGAGCCTGTGCACCACGCCGAGCTCTGCCCGACCCCGGACGCGATCGCGCCTCGCAAGCAGCTCGCGCACCAGCGAATCCAGACACGCCCTTTCTTCATCGGGCGCCATCTCCCCAAAGGGAATGGTGTTCATGCCCGCGGGTTTGCGCACCACCACAACACTCGCATCGGCATGCACGAGCAAGGTGTGTTCGAGCGCGAGTAGCCTGGCTTTTTGAGGCTTTGGAGCGCGCAGCCGAAGCTCAATGCATTGATCCTTCCGCACAGCGCGCTCGCCGCTCGTGATCACTTCGCCGTTCAAGCTCACCTTGCCGGTCTCAAGCATTCGGCGCGCTTCCGACCATGAAATCGACATCAAGGTCTTCAGCACAAAATCGAGTTTTTTGGAGTGAAACTCGGCGCTTATGATCCAGGACCGGTCAGGCGCCTGTTCGGCGGGCTCGGCATTCATGATGGTGTGGCCCCGCGCGGCCCAAGTGAAACGCTGTGGAATTGTGCGGAGTTAGGCGCCGGATTGGCAAAAAGCAACCGCAATATTGACACATCGCGCGACGCGAGCAGAAGATGTTCGGGCATTCTGCCCATTTGGGGAATGCCTTATTCCACCTCATTGCCGAGGAAGCTCAGAGGAGACTCGTTCTGTGGCCATCACCCTACTCGCGGTTGACGACAGTGTGACCATGCGCAAGGTCCTCGAAATTACCTTTGCGGGTCCGGAATTTCGAGTCGTCACTGCGAATAGCCCAGATGTTGCCCTTCAAAAGCTGAGGACCGACAAACCCGATTTGGTCATCAGCGATATCAGCCTCGAGCCAAAGAACGGCTACGAGCTGTGCAAAGCCGTGAAGCAGCTTGCTCCGGGCACGCCTGTGCTGCTCTTGTCATCGAAGCAAAATCCTTTCGATCAAGCCCGCGGCAGCAATGCCCAAGCCGATGAGCATATCGATAAGCCTTTCGACACGCAGCAGATGATCGAGAAGGTGAAAAAGATGCTGCAGAGCAAGGGTGAGGCTCATGCTGCACCCGCTGCGAGGCCCGCGATTACAGCGCCCGCCGTGCGGCCTCCGACATCGCCCGCGATTCCCGCCGCTGCCGCCGCCGCCGCTGCCGCCGGAGGCACGCCTGCCCGCGCAAAGACGCTGATTTACAACCCGCCCGGCACGGCTCAGGCACCCGCCGCCCCCGCAGTAGGCGGTGCAGTGGCTGCTCGTCCGCCCATGGGCGCCGGCGTCACGCCAGCTTCGCCCAAGGCCGAGCCCAGGCCGATGACATCATCGCCGACGCCTCCCACGGGCATTCCCAAAGTCGCGCCCGCCCAGCGCGCGGCACCGACAACCTTGTCCACCACCTCGCCCATGGGTGCGCCTGTTGGTGCTTCTACTGCTGCAAGCCCGGTCGCCGGCGCTGCCGCCGCGCATCTCAGCGGCCAGATGAGCGCAAAACTCGAAACGCTTGGTCTTTCGCAGACGCAGATCGAAGCGGTGCTCGCGCTCTCGCGCGATGTCGTGGAGCGTGTCGTGTGGGAGGTCGTTCCGGTGCTCGCCGAAACGCTCATCAAAGAAGAGCTTGCGCGCCTGACCAAGGCTTAGAAGCTCAATCGGCGGGCACCATAACCATCGAACCACCGTTTTCCGGGCGATGCATGCCGCCCGTGGCACAACCGGAGCTCCATCCATGACCACCGAACTCGCTAAAGCCTACATTCCCCGAGACGTTGAACCGCGCTGGTATGCCTTCTGGATCGAAGCAGGCATCTTTTCAGCCAGCGACGACCCCGAAGATACCCGTCCTGTCTACGCCCTTCCGATGCCGCCTCCCAACGTCACGGGCTCGCTGCACATGGGGCACGCGCTCTTTTGCACGCTTGAAGACGTACTCGCGCGCTGGCACCGGATGAGAGGTTTTAACGTGCTGTGGCAGCCCGGCACCGATCACGCGGGAATCGCCACCCAAACGGTGGTTGAGCGCATGCTCAAGCGCGAAAACCTATCGAGGCACGACTTGGGCCGCGAGGCTTTTCTGGAGCGGGTTTGGGAATGGAAACGCAGCAGCGGCGACAGGATTTTGGAGCAGCAGCGCGTGCTCGGCGTGAGCGCGGACTGGACGCGCTCGAAGTTCACGATGGACCCCGACATGTCTCGGGCGGTGCGCGAAGCTTTTGTAAAGCTCTATGAAGAGGGGCTGATCTATCGCGATACGCGCTTGATTTACTGGGATTGCGAAGCGCAGACGGTGCTCTCCAACTTGGAAGTGGAAAACGAGCAGACCACCGGCGAACTCTTTCAATTTGCGTATCCCGTAACGGGCGGCGAAGGCGAAATCGTGGTGGCCACAACCCGGCCCGAAACGATGCTCGGCGACACGGCCGTGGCGGTGCATCCCGGCGATGCCCGTTATGCGCATCTCCATGGAAAGACGGTGAAACATCCCTTTGTGGACCGGGAAATTCCCATCATCACCGATGCGATTCTGGTCGATCCGGCATTTGGAACGGGCGCGGTGAAAGTAACGCCCGCGCATGACTTCAACGACTTCGCCACGGGCAAGCGGCATGGCCTGCAAGAGCTATCGATCATGAACCCCAACGGGACGATGAACGAACATTGCGGGCCATTTGCGGGCATGGATCGCTTTGCGGCGCGCAAGGCGGTGAAAAAGGCATTGGAAGAAAAGGGCCTTGTGCGCGGCAGCAAACAGCACGAGCTGGTTCTTCCCAAGAGCGAACGCAATGGAAGCGTGGTCGAGCCGATGATCTCCACACAATGGTTTGTGAAGATGCAGCCCTTGGCCGAACCTGCGCTGGCCGCCGTGCGCGAAGGCCAAACGAGAATCATCCCCGAAGAGTGGACGAAGACCTACGAGCACTGGATGACGAACATCTTGGATTGGTGCATATCGCGCCAGCTTTGGTGGGGTCATCGCATTCCCGCGTATTACTGCAAGAGCTGCGGCCATATCACCGTGTCGCGCGAAGACGTGGTGAGCGCGTGCGAAACATGCGGCTCGGCGGACATCTCGCAGGACGAAGACGTGCTCGACACATGGTTTTCCAGCGCGCTTTGGCCGTTTTCGACACAGGGCTGGCCGCGTTCCACCGAAGCACTCAACAAGTTCTATCCCGCGAGCGATTTGGAAACGGGTTACGACATTCTCTTTTTCTGGGTCGCCCGGATGATGATGATGGGCATTCATTTTATGGGGAAAGCGCCGTTTAAACGCATTCTTTTGCATGGCCTCGTGGTCGACGAGACCGGCGAAAAAATGAGCAAAGTGAAAGGCAACGTGATCGATCCCCTGGATTTGATCAACGGAGCGAACTTTCACGATGTGGCAACGAAAACGCTGCCCGGGGCGCCTTTGGAAGAAGCGCTTCGCAAATTCAAGAAGGCATATCCATCGACGGCGCAGATGGGCGAAGGCTTTTCTTCGTACGGCGCGGACGCGCTGCGCATCACGCTGGCTTCGTATTCGCCTCAGGCCAAACGCATTCTTTTGTCGCCCAAGAAACTCGAGGGCTACCGCAACTTCTGCAACAAGATTTGGAACGCCACACGCTATGCGCTGCCTTATCTCGAGGGCGCGGTGGTCGAACACGAGGCGCCCAAAGCCACGCTGCTGGTGAACCGCTTTATCCTTTCGCGGCTGCACAATGTGCTTTTGACAGTACACGCAGGCATCGACGAATTCCGGCTCGATGATGCGGCACTCGCGCTGTATCACTTCTTCTGGGGCGAGCTGTGCGATTGGTATTTAGAGCTCACCAAGCCTATTTTCGCCGCTGGAAAGGCGACATCGCCCGAGGCGCCGGGCATCGATGCCTTTGGCGAAACGCTGGAGCACGGGCCTTCGGAACAAGAGCTCGACGACGCGCGCGAGACCCGCAACGTGCTTGCGTATGTGCTGGAAGCGGCGCTTCGGGCCTTGCATCCCTTTATGCCTTTCATCACCGAAGAGCTGTGGCAGAGGCTTCCCCGCCCTGAACACAGGCCGATTTCGATCGCCTTGGCGCGTTATCCCCAAGCCTCGGACAATCCCTTGGACACGCGGGCTGAAGCGGACATGAACGCATTAATCGCCGTGATTGGCGCATGCCGGAGCATACGGAGCGAGCATGAAGTGCATCCCGGCGCGCAGGTGCACGTGATTTTGCGTACCGGCGACGAGCAGCTTGCGGCGCTGTTTCGAAGCGAAGCGCGAGCGATACGGACCTTGGTAAAGACGGACGGCGATCCTCAGATAGAAGCGGACGGCGGACCCAGGCCCACAGGATCGGCGATGAGCGTCGCGGCAAATACCAAAATCATCATTCCGCTCAAAGGACTGGTGGACGCCGAAAAAGAGCGGACCCGGGTTGAGCGCGAGATTAAAAAAGTCGAAAAAGACATTGCGGGCCTCGAGAAGAAGCTTTCGCTTCCATCGTTTGCGGACAAGGCGCCAGCGGATGTTGTGGAAGAAGCCAAGCGGCTTTTGAGCGAGCTTTTGCACAAGAAAGCGGGCCTAGAAGAGGCCAAGCATCTCACGGCCGAGTTATAGGGCACGGCGCATCCCGTCCCGATTGGCGTCATATGGCGCCTCGATCGGAACTTCGAAACCCCCAATAATTCACGGATGATCGCGGGCAAAGCTTATGAAGACCCGCGTACTTTTGGTATTGCCGCTTGCGGTGATGGGCGGCTGCGAGATCAGCTTAAATTTAAGCGAATACGACTTAAAAGACGGCGCTTTATGCCAAGACGGCATCAAGAACCAGGATGAAACGGGGACAGACTGCGGCGGGTCATGTGCGGCATGCGCGGACAACACGGGCTGCATGGTAGGGACAGACTGCGCGAGTTTGGTATGCGAGGGGAATTTATGCCGGGCTCCATCGTGCAAAGACGGGATACGGAATGGGGATGAGCTAGGGGTGGACTGCCGCGGAGCGTGTATTGATCAGAAGTGCGCGGCAGGTGAGTTTTGCCAGAGCAATATTGATTGTATTGGTGGAGAATGCGTTAATGAAGCATGCGTAGCAAATTGCAAAGACGGTGCAACCAACGGGAACGAGAGTGGGATTGATTGCGGAGGGCCGGAATGCGTTGCATGTGGGAATGGGGAGGGGTGTGGGGTCAACGGGGATTGTGAGAGCGAGGTATGTGATCAATCGCTTTGTATTGATTCGCATCGATTTAGCAAGGGGTTTGGGGAAGTTCAATCGTTGCAATTCTTTACATCGACGATGATGGTGGACAGCAAGAGCGACGATCGTATTGCTGTGGGTGGTTCTTTAATTGGAAGTGTAGATTTTGGGTTGGGATATCATGTCACGCTCGCGAATGACTATTCCAATGTATATTTAGCTCAATTTGATGGGAGTGGGAATTGTTTGTGGAGTAAGAGTTTTGGAGACGCGTTGTACCCTCAAATAGCGTCAGCCCTATCGGTCAACACAAATGGTGATATCGCCATTACAGGGTTCTTCCTTGGACCATTAGATTTTGGGGGCGGAATTTTATCCAATGACACTAGCAAAACCAATTCATTCATAGCTGTAATCAATTCGAAAGGCGATCACGTTTGGAGCCGATCTGTCGGTGGGACAGAGGATGACAAAGCTTCCGGTGTATCAATCAACGATGTTGGCGAGGTTATCAGCTCAGGAGTTTACTCTGGCACGAATATCAACATGGGCGGCAAAACCATTTCCAGTTCCGCAAATTCTGTAGACATTTATCTCGTCCGCCACAAAAACGATGGGACCGCCCTCTGGGCCAAGAGCTTTGGCGATGCTGGAGTTCAGCACGAACCCATTCTCGCCGAAAATAAAGACGGCATCACCGTATTGGCCGGCAAGCTCACAGGAAAGGTCTCCTTCGGCGGCAACGAATTGTCCGCTCCCGCCAATATGGAAACCATTTACATCGCCGCCCTCTCCAAACAAGGCTCTCACCTCTGGAGCAAAAGCTTCTCCCACACCATCGCAAACAATACTTTTTATATCAACGACGCCGCCATCGACGATAACCAAAATATCACCATCATCGGTACATTTACAACATCTGTCTCATTTGATTCCACCCAACTCAGCTCCAAAGGCAAATCCGATATCTTTGTCGCCCAATTCGATCCAACAGGCACCCTCAAATGGGCCAAATCCTTCGGAAATACCGATTTCGACGAAGCCAAGGCCCTCGATGTCACACCCGATGGCTCCCTCTTGATCACCGGCACATTTATAAATACGATCGATTTTGGTGGACATCTCCTCAGTGCCCAAGGCGATGGAAGCTCGTTTATCTTAAAACTTTCGCCCAATGGAGATCACGTCTGGAGCCGTGCCCTCGGCAGTAACAAAAATGTCGCGTTCCCCGATGTCTCTCCCCTTGGCCCCAATAACAAAAATATCGTCACCACCGCCCTCTATAACGGCATTCTCTCTTATGGCGGGCCTACTCTCCCAGAACCGGCGAACGCCTTTAGCTTCGCCCTCGCTGGACTTACCCTGCCCATTCAATAAATTTTTATTGTATTTTGATTGTGTTTTTATTGTATTTGATTGTGTTTTGATCGGGCTTTATTGGCGGATTACTTTTCGCCGCCCGCCAGCGCATGCGATCGTACCACCAAGACCGAACACGTCGCGTGATTCACGATCTTTGCCGCCGTCGTCCCTATCAGCCGATCTATCCCCTGATACCCGTGCGACCCAATCACCACCAAATCCGCCTTCACTTGCTCCGCCGCTACACACACGCTCCGCCACGGCGTCCCCGCATGCACCATCACCTGCTGCAAATGCCCCTCCGGTACTTCACCTGCCAATCCCTCCAAATATGCCTTCGCCTCTCGCTCCAACATCACTTCCAGCGCGTCCGGCGACATCGCATATGCCTCTGGCGGTAATCCAAGCGGTATCCCTACCGCACGGAACAACACCAGTTGCCCGCCTACCTTCACCGCCAAATTCACCGCCGTATCAAATACGTCCCGCGCCCTCGGCGATGCATCCAACGCCACCAAGATCGTCTTCATATAATTCCCTCAATGCGTGCTGCCAGGCGTGGACTCCCCTCCGCCCGCTACGCCCCGATCGCTCGAATAAATCCCGCCTGAACCATAATGATATGTGTGCGGCCGTATATGATGCTCCGAATGCCGCTCACACCATAGCTTCTGCCCGCCAGATGCCTGCCGCGTCTTGATGCACTCCGCACACGGCGGCTCGATCTGCGGCACCTGCCCCACCCCATCGTGATCCTTCGGCCTCACCACAAACACTGGACACCGCGCGATCCGCGCCACCCGCTCCGCCACCGAACCCAACAGCAGCCTTTCAATGCCGCGCCGCCCATGTGTCCCCACCACAATCAAATCCGCATCCAAATGCGCCGCCAATTGAACAATGTGCTCCGCCGGCGAGCCTCGCCGGATATGCGCAACCACATGCCGAATCTTTAACGGTATCCGCTTGGCCATCGCGGTCAGCCGCTCCGTCGCCCGCGCCTGCACCCGCTTCATCACTTCATCCAGCTCCGACTCTTCGCCCGAGCCAGCAGCCAAGGTCCGCGGTGTCGTCAGCTCGTCTTCCACGAACACAACGTGCACATCGGCATTCTCTTTTTGACTCGCGTGCTCAAAGGCCGCGTCCATCGCCAAGTTGCTGGTCTCAGAAAAATCAGTGCCCACGACGATCGTGTACGAACGCTCCGTTTCCGACATGCCATCCTCCAAACAGGTACCCGAGGCGACGCAACATAACCCACAATGCCTGCCCGGCTTCAATAGATTCGTTCACGCAAGAGCTAAAAAAGGCTCGAGTTTTACAGTCCGCGCAAAAAACAAATGCAAAAACAAAAGAATTGATCCCCGCGCCCAAAACAAAGCAATCCTACGGTCATGCAAAAACCATCGCCCAAAATCTCGGCCTATATGACGGAACATCCTTACTCCGTCACGATGCATGAGCCGCTGTCCAATGCCTATTCCCTGATGCGCCGCCATGGCGTCCACCACATTCCCGTCTTGTTGGGCGACAAACTCGTGGGCATCGTGGCCGATCCCGATGTGAAAATGTTTGAACTCTTGGCCCGCATGGACCTCCACAAACTCCGGGTCGAAGAAGCGATGATCCCCGTTCCCTTCGCCGTCACCGAAGATGCCAGGCTTGTCGATGTGGCCCGCGAAATGGCGAGAAGCCGCTACGACGCCGCCGTTGTCATGCGCGATAGCCAAGTGGTTGGCGTCTTCACCCAAGCCGATGCCCTGCGCGCCCTGTCCGATCTGCTCGCGCACGAGCCTCACCCAAAATAAGCGCAGAAGGTGTAGGCTCGCGCGCACCATGAGCACCGAGTTTCACCGCTTCCGCGGCACCGAACGCTACTTAACCAACGAATCCCTTGAAAGCGCCGTCAACTGCGCCCTGGTTCTGCAGCGGCCGCTCTTGATCCGGGGCGAACCTGGCACCGGCAAAACCCTCTTGGCCGAAGCCATTGCCGAATCGCTCAACGAACAGCTTTTGTATTGGCATGTTAAAAGCACGACCCGCGCCCAAGATGGCCTGTACGTGTACGACACCGTACAGCGCCTCTATGATTCCCGCTTTGGCGACGGCGATGTGCGCGATATCAAGCGCTACATCAAACTCGGACCTTTGGGCCAAGCCTTCGCATCGCCGAAGCGGGTTGTTCTCTTAATCGATGAAATTGACAAAGCCGATTTGGAATTTCCCAATGATTTATTGCATGAACTCGATCGGATGCGTTTCCGGATTACCGAAACAGGCGAAGATATTGCCGCCAAAGAACGCCCGGTCGTCGTCATTACGAGCAACAATGAAAAAGAATTGCCCGATGCCTTTTTAAGGCGCTGCGTCTTTCATTTTATCGATTTTCCCGAGCCCGATTTTATGCGCCGCATTGTCGATGTACATCATCCGGGCCTAGAGCGTTCCCTTGTGGATCAAGTGCTGCGCATATTCTATGAAATTAGAAACCAAAGCCGCCTGCGCAAGCGTCCGAGCACCAGCGAGTTAATCGATTGGATTGCCGTCTTAAGAAAGGCCGGCATTCATGAAGTGAAACTCGACAAAACCCTACCCTTTTTGGGAGCGCTCATTAAAAAAGAACAAGACTTGGCGGTATTGGCCGACCAGCTTGCGGGCGGCCGGAAATATAGATCCTAATGTTTATCGATTTTTTATATGAGCTCCGGGCCCGCAAGGTGATGGTGGGCGCGCAGGAAGCGGTGGCCCTGGCCCGGGCGCTTTCGGCGGGATTGCATGAAAGCTCGCTCGATGGCTTTTATTTTGTCGCGCGGGCTTTGCTCGTTCATTCGGAAAATCAACTCGATGATTTTGATTTGGCATTTTCAAAGCATTTTAAAGGAATCGAAGTCGAGGCCAAAAAAGTCGCCGAGGAATTGTTGGATTGGCTTCGCAATCCGATCCAAATGAGAGCCTTGTCCGAAGAGGAAAAGGCGCTGATCGAACAGCTCGATATCGAAGAAGTGCTGCGATTATTTGAAGAGCGGCTCAGGGAACAACGCGAACGGCACGATGGGGGAAATCGCTGGATTGGAACGGGAGGCACATCGCCTTTTGGCCGGGGAGGATTTAATCCCAATGGCATTTCCGTGGGCGATGGTCCCGCAGGAGGAGGAGGCGGGCGGGGCGGAGCGATGAAAACGGCCGATGCCCGTAAATACCGGCCTTACCGAAGCGATTTAATGCTCGATATACGCCAAATTGAAATGGCGCTTCGAAAGCTTCGGGCTTTTGCGCGAGAAGGCGCCGAGCAAGAGCTCGATGTCGACGGAACCATCGATGCCACAGCCAAAAATGCCGGCGAATTGGAAATTATTACCAGGCCGCCCAGACGCCCCAATACCCGCGTCATCTTGATGATGGATGTGGGTGGTAGCATGGACCCTTATGCTCAGCTTGTGTCTCAGCTCTTCAGCGCGGCCAAGCGCTCGACCCATTGGAAAGAACTGCGAACGTATTATTTTCACAATTGTATTTATGGCCGGGTGTTTAAGACCGATGGATTTCAAGAGCCTGTGTTGGTTCGCGATTTAATGCATGACTGCGACGCCCACTACAAACTGGTGCTGGTGGGCGATGCTTCGATGGCACCTTACGAGCTCTTGGGATCGCCCGGATATGGAGAAGAAGGCCGAATCGCCGGGATTTCATGGCTTGCGGCGCTTCGCGAACATTTTGAGCGCTCGGTATGGCTCAATCCCGATGGCCCCGCCATCGCCTCTCATCCCACCGTCGACTTGATCCGCAGCATTTTCCCTATGTTTCCGCTGACTTTGGAGGGCCTGGGCGAAGCCGTCAACGAGCTTGTCAAAGGCACCAAACGCGTTCGTTAATCGCTTTGTGCGACAAATCTTCCGCAGGTCTTGGGTGCGCGCGCGGGCTGTGACATTTGCTCCGCGCCCTCTCCATGCGCAGCATCCCTTAAAAACAGCCTGTTTTTAATGATTCGCGGCCCAACCCGGGCTGGCACGCATGCTGCACATACCCAAAACAGAAGTCAGCGACATCAGGAGACTGGTCATGAAAAGCATTCGTTCATTGGTAATCCCCGTTGTTCTTTCCTTGGGTCTGGGTTGTTTGGTCGCAAGCCCCGCGCTTGCCCAAGCCGATCAAAAGCCCGCGCAAGAGCTACGCGAGGGCAAGGCCAAGCCCAACTTTCCGATGAAGGCCGAGGATTTCAAGAAAATGGTCAACGAGCGCCTCGCCAAAATGCAGACGCGCTTCGATCAGTTTCTTTCGAAAAAGAATCCCCCGGCGGAAAAGAAAGAGCAGATGAAGAAAGCCTTTGAAGCGGGCGTGGCGAAGATCAAGGCGGCGGTGGACAAGGCGGCGGCGGACAATACCGTGACCCAAGAAGAGGCCAAAGAAGTCCGCAAAGTGGTGAAAGAGCAGCGCAAGGAATTGCGGGCCCATCATGGCAAGGGCAAAGGCAAGCACAAGCGTGATGGGAATGGGGGAAAGCGCGTAAAGGCGTAAGCTGTTTAGCTTAACATGCTATCGAGCGGCGCATCGACAGGAAGCGAATACTGAAGATCGAGCGCCGAACCTTCCAATCCCAGCTTTTTACGGAGCGCCCGCTGGATATGCGCAGGCAAGATGCGCGTTCCAGCGGGATCGTCATAACCCAATAGCGTAGCGGGATTGGTTTTATCGACAGAAAGCGGCCGAAGCTGATCGTCGGTTCCTCCGATCACCCGTCCCCCTGTAATGCCCGGGCCGGCGATGAGCATACTCGTCACATTCCAATGATCTTTACCATTGCCCGTATTGTAGGTAGGCGTGCGCCCGAAGTCCGAGCCCACGGCTACATACAATTTATCGCTGAGCCCCAGCGTATCGGCCAAAGTAAACAGATAGCGGATAGTCAGCAGCAATTGCCCCAGCCTGCGGGTATGATCGGCATCGTGATTGGAATGGGTATCGAAGCCATAGGTATTTAAACTGGCCGCCACGGCCTGGCCCGATTGGAATCCAAGCAGCGCCATCTGCACCGATTGCAGATAATAGCGGAGATCGTAATCGTAGACGCCCGCTAGATTGGGATACACATCGGCGATTTCGACCAGCTTGGGAGGAAGCACCTGGGCCAGCGCCCCAAAGCCTTTTGCGCCTTGCTGCGCATGTTCAAAGGTAGCCAGCGCGCCGGCTTCCCTCATTGTCCTCGGTGCGGCCTTTAAGCGGGCCAGCCTCTCGGCGCGTGCTGCGGCCAGCCTCGCCTGCGTGGATTCGTTATGATAGAGCCTCCAATTCATAGCGTCTTCGCTTGGATTGGCGACCGCGGGCCTGGCAACCTTTAACAATTCGCCTCCGCCCGATAGCCTTGTCAGCGGAACCAGGCCGGCCGTCACATCGTAACCGCCCGTGCTGATATAGGCCACGGGCAGATTTTGCGTTTGAGCCACCGAACCCGCCAGCATCGCCGCCAGACTGGGCAGCTCTTCAAAGGTCTTCCCGCTCCATACATGCTTAACGCCCGTATCGTGGTTATTCGTCTGGGTATCGATACCGTTAATCACCAGAAAACGGCCGCCCAAATCGTTAAAAAAGCTTTCCACGGTATCGAGCTGATTCCCCTGGGACGACAGCGCGATAGGCGCAATCTGCACACCGCTCCCAAGCGCCTTGGGCGCCTGATAGAGATTTTGCTGAATCAGCGCATTGGGCACCTTGGCATCGCATAAAAGCGTCGGGTCCCAGCCCCCGCCCGCATGCAATGAAATCAAATACGGCCCCTGATAACCCTGCTCCGCTGTCCGCGCTCTCCCCGGCATAAAGAGAGATAGCCCAAACAGCGAACCCAATTGTAATAAATGTCTGCGTTTCATGGCTTCTCCCTTACTCGTACAAGAACCGGACATCGGAAAAGATATAGCTAACAACGGCCATCCATGGCCCGATCGCGTAGTTTGGATCGCTGTCGATCTTACGCTCGGCCGGTATGGGCGCATCGTAGTCATAGCATTCCGGGTTATAGTTAGGATCGCCGGGCATATAGCATTCATAGGTCTGAGATGCCGTGCGCTCCCACAAGGCCAGGCATTCATAGGCCAAGTAATAGGGGCTGCCCGTATTCTTCAGCTCGGCTTGGGTATCTTTGAAAATACCAAAAGCCACGCTGATTTCAGGATCGCTGGGATCGAGCTTTTCGCCCAGCCCCCGCTCAAACATCTTTGCAATCACAACCCGGATCGCCGCTTCATCGGTATCGGCCGCGCTTGTCATTTCAACGCCCGCAAGCAGCTTCCGCTCGGCCTGGGGCTTTGAAAATTCCCAGGCCACCGTGCGGCATGCGATCTCGTTCGACATACGCTCCGATACATTCACAATCAATGGATTGGCTCCGGTCAGCCTCGAAACCACCGCCAGCGAATCGATACCTCCATAAAAAATCGAATAGCGGTCTTTCAAGTCGCGGACCCGGGCCGCCTTGGGCGCCCAGCCTCCCCACGACCAAGGAATACCCGCCACCGCCTCAATCTTGCGATCGAGCATCTCCGGGGTCAGCAAACGCCCCGCACCCACCTGCCCCGCCAGCACCGGATTGAGCTTATCGCTCATCTGCGCCCTAAAGAAGGGGCTTTTTAGAATGGCCCGCACCACTTCTTTATAATTGTAATTGGAATCAATCAGGACTTGCGCCGTTTGATGAAGGAACTTGTCCTGCGCATTCCATGCATCGAATTTCTCTTTAAAGGCCGGATCGGCAGCATCCTTGGGATAAGCCAAAGGCTCGTGCCCCACAATGCCTTGATACGCCACGCGCGCAACGCTCAGCGCAAAGCGCGTGTCGCCCACAACCAGCTTCACCAGCGCAGGCAGCATTTCGGTTTCCGAACCATCGAGCCGCTCAGAACCAAAGCCCGGAGGAAGCATTTCCTGATGAGGATTGGTCGCCGCGCTCACCTTGGGGTCGTAATCGTAACCCGCGCTATCCGAATAATTGGTGAACGATGTTGACACCGGATCGAGCAGCGTGTGGCACACATTGCAAGCAGCCGCATTTCTCGTGGGATTGGCCACGCCCGTCAGCGCCGAGGTATCCACGGGACGCTGTGCCAGCTTCAGCACATCGGTCGCTAAAAACGACTTGTACAGCACCCGAGAACGAGCCCTATTTTTATTGGTCTCGGTGCTCACCCAGCGGCCCAAAAAGGCAGGCGTTGTCAGCACCCCCGCATGAGGCACCGCCCCCCGCTCAAGCCCCGTAACCTTAAGCTCTTTCCATTGAGAAAAGGTATCCTGAGAAGGCGCATCAAACTCCGCCTGAGCTCCATAGGCCACCGCCGAAAACGGATTGGCCATGGTATAGTCCGCCGTTAACACCTCGGTAAACGGCGCATTCTTTTCGACCACATGCGCAATCAGCTCCAAAGGCTCGGCCAAGAGCGAACGCATGACCGTACTCCAATACACATAATACGCCGTCGCACACTGGTTATAGTTGGGCGACCCCGCGCACTTTGCATCCGCGCCATCCTGCCATTCTTTTAGCCCCGGAAAATCCTGAAGCCTAAATTGAAATGGCCCAACCTGAACCCGATCGCCTCCATTGGTCAAGAGCGCATCGTTCCAGCTTTCTTTCAAATGAACCAGAAACGAAGGCTCATTCATCAATGAATCCAGCGCCGCATCAAAGGCCGCCTCATCGGCCAATTGACTCTCCGCTTCCGTGGGCAACCTTCCCCCGACAATCACCGCCGCGCGCCTAAACGTCTTTGACCAATCGTCCATTTGCACATCGGCAAAAACATCGCCCTGTGCACCCTCGCAGGTCTCCGCCGCTTGAATCTTCTGCGTCAGCGTCTTAATCAGCGCATATTCCGCGCTATCCTCGGCGATCGCCGCTCCACCCACATGCGTATCGCCCCCAATCGGCTTCACCAAAAGCTTAGGAACGCCATTGATCTGCTCGCTCACCATCCGGCTCAACTCAGCCAAATTGGTATCCAAAAAATCGGGATACGCATCCCAGGCCAGCGTAAAACCCGCCGCGCGATTCTTGGGATTGTCAGCCGTTGCCGCCATACCGCCCGGCGCATGACAGCCCGTGCATTTGGCATTGATAACCGGCCACACTTGTTCAGCGAAAAAATCCCTAGCGGAGACACAGTTAGCCTGTGCCGGCTGACTCTCGTTCCCATCGCAGCCTAAAAAGGCCAAAGGGCCGGCGGCGAGAGCCATCGCACCGAGCCCGCGAAAAGTCATTGCCCATGTTGACATAGGCGGTTTTTATATCGCACAGAGCCTTGCTTCTCCTACATAAAACCCACCCCCAAATAAAAATCGCCGGCCTGTTTTGCGTTTGATTCTGGACGCGCTATTCCAATAGACCTATACAAGCGCCTGATGAGCCTCTTGAGCCGCCTCTTTGGCAAAATCTACCGACTTCCTCCGGCCCTTACCCACGATATTGAAATCGCCCGGGACGTTCCCATTCCCATGCCCGACGGCGAGGTTTTGCTGGCCGATCATTTCTATCCTCATCATGCCCGGCAACAGCCCGGCGCGCCTCCTTTCGTCCATCCTCCCCTGATCCTGGTCCGTTCTCCTTATGGCCGCGCCAATTTCGTTGGAATTCTCTTTGGAGAATTGTTTGCCGAGCGCGGCTTTCAAGTGCTTATTCAAAGCTGCAGGGGAACATGTGGATCTGGGGGCGACTTTCAGCCTTTTGTCTTTGAGCGGGCCGACGGCTTGGCCACGGTGGCCTGGCTAAAGGAACAGCCTTGGTTTCCAGGCCAATTTGCGATGCTGGGCCCAAGTTACCTAGGCTTTGTTCAATGGGCGATCGCCGCCGATGCCGGACCCGAACTCGGCGCGCTATGCATTGCCATTTCCGGCTCAAATCTTAGGGATTTAATCTACCCAGGCGGGACATTTGCCTTGGAAACGGCTCTATGCTGGCAATATATCGTCGATCACCTGGAAGGACCCCTCTTGGATACACTCTTAACGCTACAAGGCACCGACGCCGAAGTGCGGGCCGTTCAAAACCGCCTGCCCCTCGCCTCGCTGGATCAAGTGATGCTTGGAAAATCCAAGCCTTTCCTAGGCGACTGGCTAACGCGCAACGCCCCGGACGAGCCCTTTTGGAAAGGCTTGGACACGAGCCCTTCGCTGGAACGAATCGATGCTCCCGTCTCTTTAATTGGAGGCTACTACGATGTCTTTTTGCCCCGGCAGCTCGCCGACTTCAAACGCCTGGAGCAAGCCGGGAAAAAGCCATATTTAACCCTAGGCCCATGGCATCATACCCATCCCGATCTTACCTCCGAGATCCTCCGCCAATCGCTCCAATGGCTCCGGGCACATCTCTTGGGCGATAAAAGCACGCTTCGAGACGCTCCCGTGAGGCTCTTTATCACAGGCGCCCAAGCATGGCGGGAATATTCCACATGGCCTCCTCCTGGGTCCACGCCCACGCCTTATTATCTTCAACCTCAGGCCCAACTCTCGGCCGAGCTTCCTCCTCCATCCAAACCCGACACATTTCGCTACGATCCCCACGACCCCACCCCTTCTTTAGGAGGCCCAAGCCTCAACGAAAACAACGCGGGCATCAAAAACATGAAGCCCCTGGAGACCCGCAACGACATCTTGCTCTACACCAGCGCGCCGATGGAAGAAGACCTGGAGATCATCGGCCCGCTCCACGGAGACTTCTATGTTCAATCGAACCTAGAGCACACCGACTTTTTGCTAAGGGTCTGCGATGTATCCCCTGGAGGCAAATCGGTCAACCTATGCGAAGGGATACTAAGGCTGGAACCCGGCAAGCCCGAGACGGGAAAACACGGGGCCAAGCATATACATATTGAAGCATGGGCGACAGGACACTGTTTTAAACGGGGACATCGAATACGGGTTCATGTGGGCAGCGGAGCTCATCCTTGTTTTGCGAGAAATTTAGGCGGGGGCGAACCCCTCGCGACAGGAACCCAGCTATGCATCGCCGACCAACGCATTTACCACGACCCGGAACGGCCATCCGCGGTGGTGCTGCCGGTGATGCGCAGCCCACAAACATAAGCACCTATTGGATATCTTGACATCCCCCACCTGTTGGACCACAGTGCCCCGCGCATGAGCATGTTCATCCCTGGCATTGGCCAATCCGACTTCCGATCCTTCCGCGAAGCAGGCTTCAGTTTTATCGATAAATCATGGCTCATTGGCAATATCCTTGCCGACCCGGCGCTTGTTCTTCTGTTCCCTCGCCCTCGGCGCTTCGGCAAGACCATCACCTTATCCATGATCCGTTACTTCTTGGGCAAGTCCCACGAAGATTTATCGCATTTGTTTGAAGGCTTGGCCATTACCCGCGACCCCCAGGCCATGAAGCATTTTCAACGCTATCCCGTCATCTCGATCAGCTTCAAAGATATAAAAGCCGCATCTTTATCCGCCGTAATGACCGGTATCCGAGAACAAATGGTCGCCGCCTTCGCAGAACACCGATCCCTCCTCGACGACGGCAAGCTCGAACCCTCCATGGCCGATGCCTTTCAAAAAGTCCTCACCCGCACCGTTACCGATGAAGAGCTGCCCTACACGCTAAAATGGCTATCCCAAGCCCTCTACGGCCACTACCGCGAACGGGTCGTGATTTTAATCGACGAATACGATACCCCCGTGCAATCCGGATATATCTATGAATTCTTCGACGACGTCGTTTTGTTCTTCCGCAACTTGTTTTCGGCCTGCCTAAAGGACAATCCAGCCCTCTTCAAAGGCATACTCACAGGCATCCTGCGGGTCTCAAAAGAAAATATGTTCTCGGGCCTCAACCATATCATGGTCCATTCCATCATCGACACCAAATACAGCACGGCTTTTGGCTTTACCGAGGACGAAGTCGCCGCCATTATCCCGCCCGAGCATTTGCAAGAAGTGCGCGCTTGGTACAATGGATATATCTTTGGCGGCCATGTGATCTACAATCCTTGGTCTATCCTTAACTATATACGCGAAGGCTTGCTCAAACCCTATTGGGTCAATACCGGCTCCAGCGACCTTATCGAAATGCTCGCATTAAAACTGGGCCTAGGCTTGTCGGATACATCCGAGGCCCTCCTGCGCGGAGAGAGCATCGATATGCCCGTTGACTCCAATATCGTGCTGCGGGATATCGAAAAAAGCCCCGAGGCTTTGTGGAATTTTTTGCTATTCACGGGCTACCTCAAGGCCGTGGATCTGCGTGTGGAGATGGGCGAACACTATGCAAGCCTCGCCATTCCAAACCAAGAAATCAAAATCGTCTACCGCGCCATGTTCCGCAATTGGCTCTATCGGGCAGCCCGGCAAAGAGCCCACGTCGACTACATGGTCAAAGCCTTGTTTGCCGGCGACGCCGACACCCTCCAAGAGATTCTCGAGGATATGCTTCTGCGGGTATTGTCCTACCAAGACGGCGCGGGACGCCAACCCGAAAAGTTGTATCATGGATTGATTTTGGGATTGCTCGTGCACCTGGAAAAGGAATACGATGTCCGCTCCAACCGGGAATCGGGGCGGGGAAGGGCTGATGTTCTGATGCGTCCGAAAACACAGGGCCGGCCCGGCGTTGTCATCGAATTTAAGGTGGTGGGACGCAAAGAAACGCCCGAGCAGGCATTGATACGCGCGGCCGAGCAAGTGCGGGCGCGCAAGTATTCCGAAGAGGTGTACGCCGCCGGAGCCTCGCCTGTCTATGAATATGCGATGGTCTTCGATGGAAAAAAAGCCTGGGTGAAGCGGGTCGAGGAATTACTCGGATAAAACCCTTAGCTCCACACAAAACCTCGCCCCGCCCAGCTTGCTCTCCGTATCGACATACATCTTTCCCCCTGCCGCCTCCACCAAGCCCCGGCATACCGACAAACCCAACCCCGTCCCCCGCCCCACCTCCTTCGTCGTCACAAATGGCTCAAACAAAGTCTCCCTCACCTCCGCCGCTATACCCGCCCCATTGTCCTCCACCATCACCACCACCCGCTTCCCCTCATCCAATAACCTCGCCCCCACCCAGATATGCCCCTCTCCTTTGGGCACCTCATCCAGCGCATTCAATAGCAAATTCAACAACACCTGCACCATCTGCCCATGTGCCATCCCCACCCATGGCACATCCACCCCAATCTCCGTCTCCAGTTGCACATCCTTCGCCGCCTTCTGAGGCCGGATTAACGCCAGCACATCTTCCACCGCATCCTGCAGCCGGCAGCTCGGCTTCTCTTCTCCCTGCACACGCCCCGCCGAACGCATCGACGGCCTCGCAAAATCCAATAGATTCCGCACAATCTGATGCATGCGCTCCCCTTCCCCCTTGATACGCCTCAACAATTCCTTCTCTTCTTCCTCACTCAATCCCCCCAACTCCAACAGCTCCACCAACCCCAACAGCGCCGCAATAGGATTACCCAGCTCATGCGACAACCCCGCCGACAAACGCCCCACACTCGCCAGCTTTTCGGTGCGCACCAAATGCGCCTGAGCCGCCTTTAACTCGGCCATCAACCGCTCTTTTTCCTCGATCTTTTCAGCCAGCCGGCGCTGATTGTCCAACAAAGTCTCTGTCATCCGCGCCATATGCAGACCCAAATCCACCAATTCCCCCGCTCCCTGCTGAGGCACATCCAACGAAGCCGCCCCTTCTGTCACCCGCTCGGCCGCCCGCGCCAAATCTGAAATGGGACGAACCAACAAGCGCGTCAGCGCAAGATACAAAAAGATCAACAGCGCCAGCGCCACCAACAGGGTATAGAGCGCCACCAGACGGGTCAGCGGAGCGGCTTGTGTGCTTTTGGTGTGAATCGCCACCAGCGCGGCCACAGGACCTTGCCCGGAAGGAAGCGAAACCAAAAGAGCGCTTTTGGATTCGGTATGTTGGGTCATCTCGAGAGCAGGATCCAACGTTGGTGGCGGCGGTGGAGTTCCCGCGCTTTGAACAAGCCTGCCTTGAGGATCATAAATACCGACAGACAAGACTCCATCGGGACCGAGCTGAGCATCGAGAAGAGCGCTAGGGAGAGGCGAGGGGGAAGCGGACGAAGCCTGAGACCGGACGGAGTGGACATGACTCACGACCGCGCGTCCCAGAGCGCGGGCATCGCTTTCGCGCACCCCGATCAACGCGGCGACCGACAAGCGGGCCACTGCGACATAGAGCGGAAAGAAGGCCAGCACCAGCAGGATGCCGACGGCGATGGTGATTTGAAGACGGAGGCCGGGTCTCAAGGAGGGCAACGCTACCACAGAATGGCCGAATGCAATATGCGTTGGATGGCCCCAACATCCGCCCCACATTGATCCTATTTTCCAGTCTTGGCCCCCTAACCCCGCATATGAGCGTCTTGATTTCCATCTCCAGGGGGTCTGGAGCGCCTTGTAGACATCTCTACTTCCTTCCCAAGGGGGCCATTGTTCCAAGATCAAATGGTCAACACAGAGCTCAAGGGGGCCTGGGGCGCCTTGTTGACGGGTCTACTTCCTTCCCAAGGGGGCCTGGGGAACAATGTTGACTGTCCACCTAACAAAAACTCGCCCAGACCCACCAAAAAAATTTCTTCACCACCCAGGAATAGGCCGCCCAGCCCCAAGCGTACAACCCTCCGCGAGTCCGGCTCCATGCGCCCAAACGCAAAAAAGCCCCTCGTTTTACCTCAACATCCAACAAAAGGTTTTACGCTCATGCAACTCCCCGCTGCTTCTCTCCATTACAGCCAGGTGGTCTCTTTTGGCAATTATGTCGTCCGCAGGCTCCGCCGCGCTAAATTCTCTTCGCTCGCTAACGATGCGGAACTCGCTACCCAAGCCGTCAAATCCATGGGCCGCGCTTGGGAGGATGCCGCCGAGCCGATTCAGTACGCTCTGGCCGACCGCGATGCCGTCGATGATGATTTGGATGATGGCGCAAAACACTTGCGCAATGGGCTCGCTGGAAGAAGTCTTCAGGCCATTAGCCAGCCTCCCTATTCGCTTATCTTTCATTCGGGTGTCGCTTACTTTACCGCAGCCCGCGTCGATGATGAAATCCCTCGCTATACCGAGCTTCAGCAGCTCGTGACCTCCCACTTGCCTCTGGCCGATGCCCTTCGCCAGCCCGCTCTCGATACGCTCAATCAAGGAATCAATGACTATGCCCTCGCCTCTGGGGCTTTAACGCAGGCCCGTATTCAAGAGTCTATGGCCAAGGTCGCTCTCGATTCGGCGCGCGAGGGCTGGGAGCGCTTGATGGAAAAGATTTATGGCGCGCTGGTCAGTGAGTTGGGGCGCAAACAGGCCGAGCGCTTCTTTCCTAGGCAGAAAAGCAAAGCCAAGACCGCTCCGCAGGAGGAATAATTCAGCGCCCAAGCCCTGAGTCCCCCCTCCCCACCAATTGCCGCGCATAGTTAAATCCCGCCTGTAGTGTCCCCTTCGTCGCTATCGAAGACATATCTTCATCCATCCATGCGAGTATCCGGGCCGTCTCCGGTCTTAGCCCGGTGAAAATAACCCTCGCTCCAAGCCACCTCGATGTCTGGGCTAGCCCAATCAGACCCCTCACCGCTTCTCGATCCACCGATTCCGCCCCCGCAATGTCTACCAGCGCGACCTTTGCCTTTTTGTCGACAATCCCCCTCAATAGCACCTCGGTCGCCTGCCGGATTCGCCATGACGCTAGGGTGCCCACCAAGGGCATTAAGACAATCTCATTGCCCAGAGGAACCAGCGGTGTCGATATCTCCGCAATCAGTTGCTGCTGTTCTAGGACACGCGCCTCGGCTTTTTTGAGTTCGGTGATGTCGGTAAAGGTCGCTACCACTTGAACAAGTTCGCCGCCGGCTTCAGTCTCAAATTGAGGCACCGCCGCCACCAAGAGCCAGGCCCGATCGTTGTTCAAGGGCCGATAGACACCAATAACGACATCGTGCACGGCTTGCTTGGTCGCCAATACCCGCGCCACAGGCCGTTCTTCGGCCGGAAAGGGCCGCCCGTTTTCCTGGATGATATTCCAGCGGGGATCAAATGAGCTTTTGCCCCGTATCTGTTCTTCGGTGACGCCCAATAGTTCGCAGGCCCGGGCGTTGATGAGCAAGATCTCGGTGCTCGGGCCTTGAACCACGACGCCTACGTGTAAACCTGAAAACAGCGCTTCAAATCGGGCTTCGCTCGCTTCCCGAAGCTTGTCCAAATGCGCGCGCTCCGCTTCCCTGGCTTCTAGAAACGCGTTTCGTTTCCTCAGCCGGCTAAGCTCGTCTTCTGCTTCTTCTTTGTCCGCGGGGATAGGCTCACTCATATCGTCGACGATCGCCCGCGCGCCGCTGGGCAGATCTGCCTTCGTTCGCTATCCCGCCGCTTCAAGCAATAAATCCGTTAGCTCCGCGGGCTTGGTGATCATCGCATCGTGCCCCGTGTCCAGTTCGCGCCACACAAAGCCTTCGCGTTTGGCTTTTTCTTCCGAGGCTTGAAGCGGATTGGCTCCAAAAAACTGAACCAGGGCTTCTTGGCGCCGGCAGTGAATAAAGGTGCGGGAAATATGATTGGGTTCGCCGTGGCTTAGCCGGATCGGTTCTAGCAAGGAACGCATGGGGTGCGGCAGTCTTTTGTCGGCGACCCATTGGAGATCGTCTGGATCGGTCACACCCATGACATGCGGCGGAACCGCCGGAAAGAGCCATTGATCATCGGGCAGGGAGAAGCTTGCGCTTTCGGCCGAGGGGTTCTCTTTGGGAAATTGTCCGCTGGCATTTTGGCCGTTTTCGGGCACCGTCGCATCAACATAGACCAGCGCCGAAATCCTTCCCCTCGCCCGATCGGTGACGCCGGTAATCACGACCCCGGCGTAGCTGTGCCCAACGAGAATCACGTTATACAAATCCTCAAAGCGAAGCACATTGACGATATCTTCAATATGGGTGCTGAGGGTCGTTTCGCGGGTGAGCAGATGATGCCGTTCTCCGCAGCCGGTCAGGGTGGGCGTCCACACCTCGTGGCCTTTGGCCCGCAGGCGCGCCGCTACGCGCTTCCAATACCAACCGCCGTAAAAAGCCCCGTGAACCAATAAAAAATTCGCCATAAAACCAAGTCTATGGGAATTTCAAGGCGAAGTGTTTAGATGATTTTGTTTTTTTTGTGCTCGTTGGATGTGGGTTCTTGGTTTAGGATCGCTTTGGATCGGAGGAATATATGCTTATGAAACGGGTAAGACAGCTTGGGGTGTTGGGGTTTGGGGGATTGCTGCTTTTTTTGTCTTGGGCTTGCGGGGGAACGGTTGAGATTGGCGGGGGTTCTGGGGATACGGGCGGGTCTTCGGCCAACAATGGCAGTTCGGGATCGCCCAATAGCAACATGTGGATATCGTATTGCGATACGCGGGCGTCCAATTGCGGGATAGGCGCGGATGCCTGCAAGGCCGAGGAAGGCTGCGCAAAAGCTCTGTTGCGCAATGATATCGAGGAATTTTTAACGGATTGCCTGCGCACGGCCTGCAATGAAGACGAATGTTTTGCCCAGATTGCGACGGGATTTGCGCCGACCGCAGCGGGACAAGCCTTTTTGGATGCATGGCAGACCTATATAACGGCCTGTCCAATGGGAAACGATGATGTGAGCATCGCGGGCTGGATTATCGCGGATAATCGCTTGCCGCCCTTCCAAGACTGTTTGCAGAAGCCGGACTGCGCTCAAGCCGCCGCGTGTTTCGAGCAAGTGAACGCGGCTGAAGTCGAGGTCTGCAAACAGTGGCTGTAGGCGCGAAAAACAAGGGCTAAACAAAAAATAGCCGCGAAGAATTAGGCCCTGCCAAAACAGGCGTGATACGGGCGAAATCACGCATGACTTCCCTGGTTCGCCTCATGCTCGTTGTTCGCCGCGCCGCGCGCGCCGCGCTTCCCCTCACATTGTCGCTGGGTTTGGGCACGCTTCAAGTTGCGGGCGCGGCTCATCTTGTCCCGGAACCCTATCCCCTCGCGGCTTTGTTTGCGCTCTTGGTTTTGTTTGCCTTTCAAGCCAGAAAGCGGGCAAAGGCCATCGATGCGGGCATTCAGCTCGATGTGGAAGTGGGTTTGCCGCTTGTGTTTTCGGCTTATGCCTTGGCTTTGTTGATCGATGGCAAGGTGGGCGGAACGCTGGCGCCGCTGATTTATTTGTGTGTGGCGCTGATCGCTGCGTTTGCCCAGCCCATCGCCTCGGTATTGGTGGTGTTGCTGAGTGTGGCGTTTGAGCTTTCGCTGGCCTTTTATTCGAAGCGGGGTATTTGGGGGCTGGATATCGGTCTTTTGTACCGGCTTGGCTTTATGAGCGCCTTTGTGCTGCTCAATGCGACGATTCTGAGGGCCGAAATCGAGCGGGTGCGCAAGGCGAGCCGCAGCCGTTTGAATGCCGAGATGGAGCGGCTTCGGGATGATGCTCGAAGTTTTAGGTTGCTTGCGGCGCCGGCGTCCGGGTCAGCCAAGCCTTTGCCCAGTCAGCGTCACGAGGATGAAGAGCGGCTGGCGCGGTCGAGCGTTCAGGAGATTCATCAGTCGATTTTGTTTTCGCTTCAGCTTCTTCGGGAAAGCCTAAGACTGCATACGGCGATGTTGTTATGGGAGAATGACGCGGGCACGCATTTAAAGATCAGCGAGCTTTCGTCGGAGGCGTTAAATCTGTGCGAGGGGCCATTTTTGACGAAGGATGGTATTTTTGGGGCAGTATTGTCGCAGCGCACGCAGGTGAGCATTTCGCATTTAAAAGCGAGCTATAAACTGCCTTATTACAGTGGTCCATGTCCGGTGAGGGCGGTATGCGCCTGGCCTGTCTTTGAGCATGGGGCGATTCGGGGGGTTTTGGTCGTCGATCGCATTGAAGACAAGGCGTTTAGCCTAGAAGAGCAGAACTTGATTGAAGAGGCTGGGCGGCACGCGGTTCGGGTGATTCAGAACGAGCGGGTATTTTCGCAGCTTGAGCGGGCCAAGGTAGAGCAGGGCAAGCTATACCGGGCGGCGGAGAGTTTGGGGGCGGCGACGACGGAAGCTCAGGTGGTGGATGCGGGAATACGGAGTGCCCGGGAGATAACCTCGGTGGATTTCGCGGCGGTGACGCTCTTTGATGAACATCAGAAAGTGCATGAGATTCGGGCGGTCAGCGGCGAGGGGGCGGGAGAGCTTTCGGGGATTCGGTTCCGGCACAATGCGGGGCTGGTGGCGATGGTATTAGAAAACAGGCATCCGCTGCCTTATCGGGGGGAATACGATGAAAAGCGGCAGGTGGTATTTACGAAGAAGGCCACGCCCCCGCCGATGCCATCGATGGTGGTATTGCCGCTGGTGGTGCACGATAGGCCCTTGGGCACTTTGGTCTTGGGATCGAAGAAGCGGGGAGCCTTTCATGATGGGGTAAGGAGCACCTTGGAAGTTTTGGCGAGCCATATGGCGGTATCGCTATCGAACGCGCGGATGCTACGGCGTTTGGAGGAGCTGGCCACGATGGATGGACTGACGGGTTTATTGAACAAGCGGGCGATGCTTGAAGTGGCGGAGCAGAAATTGACAGCAGCGAAGCGATTCCGGCGCAAGGTATCGGTGCTGGTGACGGATATCGATCATTTCAAGAAAGTCAACGACACCTATGGCCACGACGTAGGAGATATCATTATCAAAGGATTGGGAGATATACTGAGGCGGATGAAGCGGACGACGGATGCGGTGGCGCGTTTTGGGGGCGAGGAATTCGTTGTGATTTGCGAAGAAACAGACGCGCGGGGAGCGATGTTGCTGGCGGAGCGGGTAAGAGAAGAGCTTTTGAAGACGACCTTTCACATACCGGGGAAGCTCAGCGAGCACGGGACGCCCTTGGGTGTAAACGTAACCTGTTCGGTAGGTGTAGCGACATTCCCGGAGACGGGAGCTGGATGGGATGAATTGTTCAAGGCTGCGGATGAAGCTTTATATGTATCGAAGCGATCTGGGCGGAACCGGAGCACGATGTGGCATGGGGCGATGAGGTCTGGCACATCGGCGACGCCCTATAGCAGCAAAGGCCAGCCGGTGACGCTGAGGGTTGCGGGATAGAGGCGGGCAAAGGGGCTAAACAGGGGAACACCCATCATCAACAGCATTTGCGCATAAGGAGCGGTTTTGAATGAAGCACATTGTGAATCTCAACGATCTTGAATTTGACCAAGTTTCGCACGGCGATAAATTCGAAGCGAAGGATGGGGCGATTGGGCCGCGGGTAGGGGCGAAGCAGCTTGGTTATTCGCTGATTGTGGTGCCCCCTGGGAAACGGGCATATCCTTTTCATTGTCATCATATCAATGAAGAGATGTTTTTTGTGATTGAGGGGGAGGGGAAGGTAAGGATTGGGGCCGAAGAGTTTCCTATCCGGAAGGGGGATGTGATTGCGGCGCCGGCGGGCGGGAAGGATTTGGCGCATCAGATTATCAATACGTCGGATCAGGAGCTTCGCTATTTGGCGGTGAGCACGATGATTGCCGCCGAGGTGGTCGAGTACCCCGATTCAGGGAAGGTGGGGATTGGGGTGGGGAGCGCGCCGGGCGAAGATCCTTCAAAGAGGACGATTCAGTTTAGGGGGCGGCTGGGGCCGGCAGCGGATTATTGGGATGGTGAATAAAGGCTGCCTTTAGAAGCTATCGATCCGTCAGCGTCTTCAAGAAGGCGACAACCGAATCAATTTCGCTATCGCTTAGCCTCGGCATCTCGCCGGCCTTTTTATCGTAGGGCGCTTCGCTGGTGTTGACGTTTGCGTGATACATCATGGGTAGATCATTAAATTTCTGATATCCGCCCATGCCGTCCGATGGATACCATTGTTCAGGGTTGGTATCCCGGGTCACATAAAATTGAACCACTTCCCTTAAGGTTTTTATGGCGCCATTGTGCATATAAGGCGCGGTCTTTTCGATATTTCTGAGCGTAGGCACTTTAAATGCACCGCAGAATGCCTCGGTATCCACGCCCGCCGGTGCCTTGTCCGCGAGACCTTCTTGTTTGCATAGACCTAAATCAAAATAGGCTGCGTCGGCGTTGTCTGGGATATCTGGGTTGCGGGGTACGCCCAGCGCGTCGTAGGTAAAATCCGTGAATAGCCAGTCTTTGGGCTCTTTCGAGTCCACATTGCCGGTATGGCAGGCGATGCAGTTGCCTTTCTCTTTGTTTTTAAAGAGTTCAAATCCCGCAAGCTCGTCCGCCGTAAGCTGCTCTTTGCCCTTTAAGTAGTCGTCAAAGCGCGATGCAAAGGGCGCAAAGGCTTCTGTCCGTTCATAAGCTGCTATGGCTTCGGATATTTTAATATAGGCTGCTGCACTGTCGTTTAATGCATTCTCGCCATAGACTTCCCGGAAGAGGCCGGCATAGGAAGCTTTGCCCACTTTGGCGACGACCGCGGCCGCGTCTGCATTATTCATCTCCCGGGGATTGAGGAAGGGTCCTCGCGCTTGAGCTTCTAAGTCATCGGCCCGGCCGTCCCAAAATTGTCCCCCTGTCGGGACATGTTCCGTCATGCCTTGGCCGTCTGTTTCCGCCGCAAAACCAAAGGCTGGCGCGTACATCGCGTACATCGCCGTGGGGACATTGCGGCCTCCAAAGATATTGGGCCGGCTTCCCAACGCAACCGCTTCAATCGATGATCCCGCATTGCCGGTGAAGGCTTGTTTGGGATCGTGGCATGAAGCACAGGATTGTCCCGCCGGTTCCGATAAGTTGCTGTCTTCAAAGAGTTGTTGGCCCAGCCATTGCTCTTTGGTCATGCCTCCGGGCGGTGTTTGGGTGAGTGGTGCATCGTCCGAGCAGGCAGTTGTGAAGAGCATGCCGAGCGTTGTGAGAAGATGTAGCTTGTTCATACCTAAAAGGTAATCATGCCTTATGACCGCTCAAGAATTTCTTTGGTAGGAGCCACGATTTTATCTGGATCGGCGGCAAGTTCCGCAATAGCCGCGCAATTGGGTTTCGGCGATTTTGTATTTGAGCGCTTCGCCTTTTAATTGTACGGCGTTTTCAGGTAGACAATTCAGCGCGCCACAGCTTATGCACACAAAATGAGGATGTCCGGCATGGGTGATAGGTTCGCCCCGGGGCAATTCGTAGCGCCATACTTGATCGCCGAGTTGTACCCGGATAAGTACCCCGGCTTCGCTGAGGGTAAGCAAGTTGCGATAGATGGTAGCTCGGTCAAGCGACGTCCTGGAAAGTCTTTGAGTGAGTTCTGCATGGCTCGCGGGTGTTTTTAATTTGGACAGCTCTTTGAGCAAGAGCATGCGCTGGCTGGTGACGCGCAATCCATGTTCGGAAAGCAGATATTTAATACTTTCGTCATCGCGCGATGGAAGCCGGTGCTTGGGTTGTCGCATGGGTTCAACGATCCCGCGCTTTTCGAGCTACGGCAAGGCCCAGCATGTTTTTTTGGGCGGAGCTTCAAATGTGGCTTGCGAAGAAGGACAACCTTGCCAACAATGGCGCTTGTTATGATGAACAATGAAGGCGAGGGCCGCGATTCCAAGGATGGCGATGTAAATCCAGACGCCAATCAGGCGAAGGAGCACTTTCGGCAGGGTGTTGTGCTTTTGTTTCAGGCGGCCTTTGAAGCGGCGAATGGGTTGAAGAAGGAGCTGGACCGTTCAGGATTGACGACTTCGGTGGAGAATGCCGGGAAGGAGTTCGTCCGGGCGGCGGGTCAAGTAAAACAGCGTTTTGAAGAGGAGTTTTTGAATATGAGCAATCCCAATCAGAAGAAGCGGGTGGACCCTCAAGATCCAGAGCCTTGGGCCGATCAGGAAGAGGCGGCCAAAAAGAAGGAAAAGCCAAAGGGGCCGACGGATTCCGATCCGGGCTTTTGGATGGCGAATGAGGGTGAGGATCAAAAGAAAAAGTAGATTTATACTTTTTCGGTCCCCGCCTTCCCCAGCAATCCGGTAGGCTTGATGAGGAGCACGCCGATCAGGACGGCAAAGACCAATACGTCCTGAAGTCCTGAGTAGGGCGTGAGTTTGGTCAGTTCACCGATAATACCAATGAGCACCCCGCCCAGCATGGCGCCGGGGATATTGCCGATGCCTCCAATAACAGCCGCCACAAAGGCTCGAGTGCCAATGACGACGCCCATGGTGGGATAGACTTGGGATTGATCGAGGCAGTACAAAACGGCACCGATAGCCGCAAGCATGGAGCCCGTAAGGAATGTCATGGCGATGACCCGGCTGGTGCGAATGCCCATCAGCCGGGCGGCTTCGACATTCATGCTGAGCGCCCGCATCGCTTTTCCGGTCCAGGTGCGGTGAACGAAGAGTTCTAGGCCCACCATCACCAAAATCGCCGTTACAAAAATGACTTTGCGCGTCCACTCAATCGGTAGAATTTGAGGGTAGCCGCGATACCGGGCCGTAAAGAAGAATTGGGCCAGGTTTTGAAGCAATACGCTCATGCCAAGCGCGGTCACAAGGGGAGTGATCCGGGTATTGGCCGAACCTTTTCCACGGGCGCGAAGGGGGGCATAGGCAATGCGTTCAACGAGAATTCCCAACAGGCCCGCCAAGACCATGGCGCAAAGGGTTCCGCTCACGCCAGCCACAAGCGGGGCTTGATCGGCTCCAAAGGCTGTAATCAAGAAGAGTCCCGCAAAGGCGCCCATCATAAAGACTTCGCTGTGGGCAAAGTTGATAAGCTTGAGAATGCCATACACCATCGTATAGCCGAGCGAGACAAGGGCTATCATGGCTCCTTGAGCCAGTCCGGTCTGGAGGGCGCCCAAGATCTTAGAGAACATGGTCAGCGCTTCGCTCCCTCATAGATGGTTGAATAATAAACGTATTTTTTATCTTTGATTTGCACGACAACAAGGGGTTTGTCGGCATTGCGGTTTTCGTCGATGGTGATGTCGCCGGTTGCGCCTTTAAAGTTTTTGGTTTCCGCGATGGCTTGGCGAATGCCTTCGGGGGTTCCTTCTTTGGCGCGGGAAATGGCATCCGCCAAGACCATGGTGGCATCGTAGCCCATGGCTGCTCCGGTGGAGGGATCGCGCTTAAATTTTTCTTTGAAGGCCGAGCGGAAGGCTTGAGCATTGGGCCATGGGACATCGGGGGCGTAGTGATTGGTGAACATGGCGCCTTCCAGTTCTTCGCCCGCGTCGGTGAGAAGGGGAACGGCATCCCAGCCATCGCCGCCCATAAAGAGCGAGCCTTTGACGCCGGCAGCCTTGGCTTGGCGGGCAATGGGAACCATGGCGGTGTAATAGATAGGCGCGTAGATTAAATCTGGAGCCGCATCCCGAATTTCCGTAATGTAGGTGGTGAAGTTGGTTTCGGTTTCCAGGAAGCTTTTTTCGGCAACAATTTGAGCGCCGAGTTTCTTGGCTTCTTCGCGGAATTCGTGGGCGAGACCGGAGGAATAAATATCGTCGGACGTAAATAAAAGGGCGACTTTCTTCTTTCCCAGGGTGTTGACCACAAAACGGGCGGTCATTCGGCCTTGGATATCGTCGGTAAAGCAGACCCTAAACACAAAAGGACCAATTTGGGTCACTTCAGGATGGGTCGACAAGGGTGTGATCATCGGCACCTTTTTCTTGTTGGCGACCAATCCGCCGATTTTGGAGCGCGATGAAGAAACTTCACCCAGGAGCGCGACGACTTTATCGCGATCGATAAGCTGAAGGACTTTGTTGCTGGCTTCGTTGGGGTTGGTTTTGTCGTCTTCGTACAAAACCCGGAACGGTCTTCCCTTGATTCCGCCCGCTTTGTTGATCTCGTCCGTGGCCAGCTCGATGCCTTCCTTGGTCTCGATGCCAAATTGCGTTTCGGCGCCGGAGAGGCTGAGATAGGCGCCGACTTTCCACGGCTCAGGCGATTTGGGCGCGTTCGGGTCTGGCTTGTCGCCTTCGTTTTTACAGCCCGCCGCGTGAATGCCGATCGCTGTCAGCGCCGCGAAGATGAACGCGGCTTGTGTCCATCGCCTTCGTGTCAGTGTTCCCATGGTTTTTGTTAGGCCTGTTGTTAAGTGCCTGTATCATCATCCTCTTCTTACGTCAGCTCTGTTGATCTTCGGACGTAGATAAAGCGCTCGAGGTTGCCTTTGGGTCCGCGCAGGGCGCTGTCGCTTTGGGCAATTTCGGTAAATCCCGCGCGAATGACGGCTTTTTGAGCGCTTTCGATAGCCGCCGCGCGAACGGTTTCGTCCCGGATAACGCCTCGCCCCTTTCGGGCCGCTTCTTTTCCAGCTTCAAATTGAGGTTTGATGAGCGCCACCAAATGCGTGCCGGGCCTCAACAGGCGAGCGATGGGTTCGATCAGCGTGGCTAAACCCACAAATGATGCATCGACGACGACAAGATCGATAGGCATCGGCAAGTGTTCGGGCAACAAATCGCGGGCATTGGTTCGTTCACGCACAAAAACGCGGCTGTCGTTTCGCAATTTTTCGGCGAGCTGGCCATAGCCCACATCGACGGCGACCACCGAAGCGGCGCCGCGCTGAAGGAGGCAATCGGTAAAACCTCCTGTGGATGCGCCGATATCGAGACATGCAAAGCCCGAGACCTGCAGGCCGTACTCCGCGAAGACATTCAGGGCGTGATCCAATTTTTCGCCGCCTCTGGAGACAAACCGAGGGCCGCTCTGCAAGGACAGTTCGGCATCGGCGCTAAGCAACGTGCCTGGCTTATCGATGCGGCGGGAGCCGCACATGACTTTTCCCGCCATGATCAGGGCCTGGGCCTGGGCGCGGGAGACCGCGAGTCCCCGGGCGGCGAGCAGGGCATCGGCACGGATTCGATCTTTGGAAAGCGCGCTCACGGCTGTTTTTCGGGGCTTTGAACAGATAGGCCATTAAGCGCGGCGGCCAAGGTTTCAAGACCGTCGCCGATACGCGGACCTGGTCTTAAGACGGCGCTTCCGGTGAGCTTGAGAACACGGTTTTCTCTAACGGCGCGGAGCTCCCGAAAGCCGGGCAACTGAGCGCTGATGCGGGATTGCGTGGCATCGGGCGCATCGGAGCTCGCATCGAGAAGCACATCGGGATCGAGGGACAAGAGATGTTCGATATTGATGGTGGGGTAGGCGCCTCCGCGGACGATTAGATTTTCGGTGCCTGCGATACGAAGGAGCTCATCGGGAAAGCTGCCTGGTCCAGCGGTGACGATGGGCGCGATATCGAAGAGCATCACGGCTCGGATTTTGGGGCGGTTGTGGACGGCGATGCTGACGGCGCGTTCTTTTTGGCGAATGCGCCAAGTGGCTTGAGCGGCCTGTTCTTCATGAGAAAGAAGCCTTCCCAGGCCGGCGATCATGCTTTCGATTTGAGCGATAGATTCGGTTTCGGGGAAAAAAGTCTGAATGCCGCGGGCATTGAGCGCCTGTTCGATGCCGGGGCCGGCGGGGCCTCGGGCGCCTGTAACAAGGGTGGGCAAGAGGCCCAAAATGGCTTCGATATTCGGATCGGAATAGCCGCCGACAATAGGAAGGCGAGCGGCCTCGGAAGGGTAGTCGCAATATTTAGAGCGGCCGATCAACAGATGTCCGGCGCCGATGGCGAAGACCGTTTCGGTGGTACTGGGCGAGATAGAAACGACGCGGGTTTTCGATGATTGAGCGCTGGGCGCTGAGCTTTGGCAGGCGCTGAGCAAAGGGGCGCCGAGCAACAAGTGAAGTGCTGAGCGGCGCTGTATGAGCGAGGGTTTGGGGGGAGGCACGGTTTGGGTTGTAGCGTTCTTTGAAGCGGGGCTCTACTTGTCGTCTTCACCGCTGGCCTCGGGAAGTTTTCGGTGCCCCTCGAACACGGCGAGCACGACGATTGCGCCCTTCGTGATCTCATAGATGACGCGATAGCTCCGCTCGAACACCTCACGAATCTCCTCCCGTCCGTACTCAGGAACGGCGCGCCCGGCCCTAGGTGCGGTCGCCGCGAGCTTTGCGCGCGCCCGAAGCCTGCCAATCCAGCGAGCCGCAGCTCGTGGATTGTCATGCGCGATGTACTCCGCTATCTCGTAGAGATCCTGGCGCGCCCCTTCCGACCAGCGCAGCTTCACCGGACGGAGCCGAACCGCGCTTCAACGTCGCGACTGAGGTCTTCATCGTCGATGACTCGGCCTGCTCGCAGATCCGCGCGGCCCCGCTCCACCGCTGCGATCACCCGATCGCGCTGCCGCAGGCCATCGAACACTTCCGGTGTGATCAGCACTGCGGCCGGCCGTCCTTCCTCCGTGAGCACGACGGCTTGACCGCTTTCTCGGAGTTTCTTCATCAGACCAGAAGCGCTCGCTCCCAGCTCGCTGAGCGGAACAGAGTTTTCGGTCACACGAAGGCGGGCGGCGTTCGAACGCATCACGAGCGAGCGTACGCTCCCGCCGCGTACCTGCCAAGCGAAGTGGCGTTGAACTATTTACCGCGAGCCACAAACCAATTACCGCGAGCCACAAACCAAAAAACATCTCGAGAACTGCACACCAAAACGCGCTAAACACAGCCTTTTAAGGCCATGTATGTTTGCCGCATAATTTGGCTCGTAGATATTTAACGCTTTTCTGTTGATCTTTTTGTGTTGCTAGGCAAGGTACGGCCCGTTGGGCGTCACGACCAATGACGCCCAACGGGCTGTTTTAATTACAAACCGCATCAGTCGGATACCGAGTAAGCGTTCGATTGATGCGGTCATCACCAAAAGGGTTTTTCATCATGCGTGAATCAAAACGCCTTTGGGCGAAGTCTATTTTTCCGACCGCTGTTCGCAGTCTGTTTGAGGGCTATCGGAATGATACCTCGCAGACTGCGAACAAACGAGGTGTCAAGACAAATCGACACGGTAGAAAGGATCGCATTCCGTACAAGCGCAGAGATTGGAGACGGTCTTTTGTTCGCTCTGCAAGACCATAGTTGCATAGTTGCGCGCGCGCAATAGGGCAAGTTGCACATGTGCAGCATGGTCAGAAATAGACTTGTTTTGCCGTCGATTCGTCACTGTGTACACGGGCAACTTAGCCTTGTACTTTCGCTTTAGCAACCGCAAAAAGCCGCTCCATTCAACGCATTATTTGCCGCACATCCGTGATTGGGTGGTGCGAGCCACAAACCCGGCGCGGATAAAACTATAAAAACTCACTAGCCCAGCAGCACCTCGGGAGACCCGCCGACTCGTCTCCAAGACCCTAGGGCGCACCTCGGGAGACCCGTCGACTCATCTCATAGACCCCAGGGCGCATCTCGGGAGACCCGCCGACTCGTCTCAGAGACCCGTCGACTCGTCTCCAAGACCCTAGGGCGCACCTCTCAAGACCCGTCGACTCGTCTCCAAGACCCTAGGGCGCACCTCAGGAGACCCGCCGACTCATCTCCAAGACCCGCCGACTCGTCTCACAGACCCTAGGGCGCACCTCGGGAGACCCGTCGACTCATCTCGTAGACCCTAGGGCGCACCTCTCAAGATCCGCCGACTCATCTCTGGAGACCCGTCGACTCATCTCATAGACCCTAGGGCGCACCTCGGGAGACCCGTCGACTCATCTCCAAGACCCTAGGGCGCACCTCGGGAGACCCGTCGACTCGTCTCCAAGACCCTAGGGCGCACCTCGGGAGACCCGTCGACTCATCTCATAGACCTCTCGACTCATCTCCCTCGGCCCATCTCCCCTGAATCGAGAGGTGGCGGCCGCCACCCTGTTTTCACCTCCGCCACCCCCAAGACCCGCAACCACACCTTAAAATACCGGCGTTTTATGTGAGTTTGGGCTGGCACGCCTTTTGAATTCGGACCCTGGGCATGAAGCCCCCCAAACCCGTGGATGAACTCTTGCTTGTCGCTCTTTCGCTCTGGTTTGGAGCGGCACTTGCCCAAGCCCCCCTCGCCACCGCCTGCGCCGCCGCAGCTATCGCCTTTTTGCTTCGAAAGCATGCCCGGCCCGCATTGCTGGGCTTTTGTTTGGTGTGTCTGGCTATCGGCGGCCTCCGCGCTCGAAATACGCTGGAAACAGGCAAAGCCGCCTACGACTTCACGGCTGAGTTTTTACATCCCCCGGCCCGATGCGAGGCGGTGGCGGTGGTTATCGCTTCTCCCGTGGTGATTCGAAAGAATGGCGAGCCAATCCCAGATCAAGCCGAAAGCGACCTAAGCGGACGAGCCGATATGGAGCTTTTATCGGGCCAGTGCGGCGATCGCCCCATTCAAACACCCTTTCGGGCGAGGCTCTACGGCGCGCCTTCTTCCTTGCGAAGGGGCGATCGGGCGGAAATCATCGCGGACTTATCGCCTGTACATCTATTCCTGAATGAGGGCCTGCGCGATCCACGGCCTTCGATTGCGCGTTTGGGGATTACTGCCAGCGGTGGCTTGATCGATTTGCGCATTATCGAGCGGCCTTGGTCCATCGGGGCGCTCGTCGATGAAGCCAGGGCTCGCGTTCGAAGGCGTATCGAGGCGACGTATCACCCGGAGGCCGCGCCCTTGGCCCGGGCGCTGGTTTTAGGCGAAACCAATCTCGATCCGCTCGATGATGAAGCCTTCCGGGTCAGCGGTCTTTCGCATCTGCTCGCGGTGTCAGGAACCCATTTGGTGATTGCCGTCGCTGGATTTGCCGCCGCGCTCCGGGCTGTTCTGGTGCGTATTCAGCGGCTTTCGGCGCGTATGGATGTAGGCCGCGCCGCCGCCGCGGTGAGTATCCCCGCCGCGTTTTTATATGCCGATTTTGCTGGAGGTAGCGGTTCGGCCGTGCGGGCCGCGGGCATGCTCGGCGCCGCGATGTTGGCTCAAGCCCTCGGAAGAAAGCCTTCCGGCGTGCGCTCTTTGGCGTGGTCGCTGCTTGTGCCTTCGCTCTGGGATCCTTTGGTTCTGTGCGATATGTCCTTTGCGCTTTCGGCGGGCGCAACGGCGGGGCTTCTGGCGCTAAGCCGCCCCCTGGGCAAGGCGTTTGAGGTTGGGCCGGCACTCTTTCGGCCTGTTTTATCGGCCATCGCAACAACCCTGGCCGCAATGGCGGGCTGTACCGCCATTGTGGCGATGGCTTCGCCCACCCTGCCCTTGGCGGGAATATTGGCGAATATCCTGGCCGCTCCTGTGGGCGAGCTGGCCGCGCTTCCCATTTGTTTGCTGCATACGGTGCTGGCCTGGGCGCCTTCGCTCGAGCAGGGTACAGCCCTTTTAGGTTCGGGAGCCTTGCTGATTGTGCGCGCCATCGCTCGTTTCACCGCCGAACGAGGTCCAACGCTGGCCGTTCCGCCGCCTTCTGCCGCTCAGCTTTCGGCCTTGGCCATCTGTGCCTGTATGGCCTTTGTGGCGTCTTCCAGGCGTGCCCGTATCAGCGCTCTTTTATGCGGCGCGGCGGCGCTTCTCCTGCTCGAGGCGTGGGCGCTGCGTCAAGGCTCGCCAAAAAATATGTTGCGCGTGCATCTGTTGGATATTGGGCAAGGCGATTCCATTTTTGTCGAGTTGCCAAACGGCGCGGGCATGCTGGTGGACGCGGGCGGTTTTGTGGGTAGCCCCATCGATACCGGAAGCCGGGTCATCCAGCCTTTTCTTCGCTACAAGCGCCGAAAGCACATCGATATCGCCGTGCTTTCACATCCCCATCCCGATCATTTTGGAGGGCTTCCATCAGCGCTTTCAGGCGTTTCGGTCGGCGAATTTTGGGATACGGGCCAAGGCGAAGAACACGGGGCGGGACCTGTATACGCCTCGCTTCTGCGTTCGCTGCGCCAACAAAATGTGCCGATCCGCAGGCCGGCGGAGCTGTGTGGACGGCCCCGTGAAATCGGAGGCGCGGTGGTGGACGTGCTCGCTCCTTGTCCGGCGATTCATCAAGACCGCAGCGCCAACGACAATTCTTTTGTGATTCGGGTTTCGTATGGGCGGCGGGCCGCTTTATTGGTCGGCGATTCCGAGCACGAAGCCGAGGCCGAACTCTTGGAGCGCGCGCCTTCCAAGCTTCGGGCCGATCTCTTAAAGGTGGGCCATCACGGAAGCCGGACGTCGACTTCGCCTGCATTTCTCGAAGCCGTATCGCCTTCGTTTGCCGGCATTTCATGCGGTGTGCGCAATCGCTTTGGACATCCTCATCCCATGGCCATGGGCACGCTGTCGCGCTTTGGTATCCCGATTTTACGCACCGATCGGGGCGGCCATATCGTCTGGGAAAGCGACGGAGACACCATGCATGTCAGGCGGGGCGCCGATCTCTAAATGCCTGTGCTGGCTTGCGCCATGTGAACAAGTTTGAAAGGCTGCGCCCAATGTCTCGCCCCAGAGCGGCCAGCCTGATTCGTCAGCGGCTTTCAAGCGAAATTGGCCGCATTCATAAACAAGCGCCTTTCTGTATCGCGCTCGCTTATCCGTCCCCTTATCGCGCGGGGATGAGCTCGCTCGGCTTTCTGCAGATCTATAAAGTCATTCAGAACGAGCCTGGCCTAGCCTGTGAAAGGGCTTTTTTGCCCGACGATTTAAGCGAGCTTCACAGACCGCTCACCTATGAAAGCCAAAAGCCGCTCGATGCTTTTCCCGTCATCGCCTTCTCCGTCGCCTACGAGCTAGAACTCGCGGGCGTCATCCAAATGCTCGAGGCGGCCAAGCTGCCCGCCTTGCGCGAAGAGCGTCACGATCGCCATCCTCTGGTGATCGCGGGCGGCCCGCTCACCTTTTCAAATCCCCTTCCGCTCGCGGCATTTGCCGATGCGATCATCATGGGCGAAGCCGATTCGCTGGTGCTCGATGTGCTGCGCTCTCTCCGCGAAGCCACCCACAAAGACGAGGCCCTGCTCGCATTGGCCAAGCTGCCTCATGTGTTTGTGCCCGCGCATCACGGAAGCGCCATGCCTCCCATCGCTCAATGCGACGATGCCCTCCTGCCGGCGTGGGCGCCCATCCGCACGCCTTTTGCCGAGCTATCCAATATGTTTCTCATCGAAACAGAACGGGGCTGCTCGCGCGGCTGCACCTATTGCGTCATGCGCCGCTCGACCAACGGCGGTATGCGCCTGGTCAGTCAAGAACGCATTTTAGAGCTCATTCCCCGCGACGCGAAACGGGTGGGACTGGTGGGCGCCGCGGTGAGCGATCATCCGCGCATTGCCGAAATCGTCCGGTCCTTGGCCGATCGGGGCTGTGAAGTCGGGCTATCGAGCTTAAGACCCGACCGGCTCAGCGATGAATTCGTAGAAGCCCTTAAACGCGCGGGTTATCGCACGCTGACAACGGCGATGGATGGAGCGAGCGACCGGGTCCGGGAAACGCTCGATCGCCGCGCCCGCATCAAGCATTTGGAACGCGCGGCCGAGCTGGCCCGCAAGCATGGGATGGATCGGCTCAAGCTGTATTTGATGGTGGGCGTGCCCGGTGAAAGCGATGCGGACATCGATGAATGCGCGGCCTTCGTGAGCGAACTGTCGAAGGTGATTCCCGTCGCATTGGGGGTCGCGCCCTTTTGCCCCAAGCGCAACACGCCTTTATTTCAAGCATCTTTTGCCGGTATCGATGTGGTGTCCTCGAGGATTTCACGGCTTCGGAAAGGACTGCGCGGAAGGGCGGATGTACGCGACACAAGCGCTCGTTATGCATGGATTGAAGCGGTGTTGGCGAAGGGAGGCGAACGCGAGGGCCGGGCCGTGCTGGAAGCCGTTCATGCGGGAGCCGCTTTTGTCGATTATCAGCGGGCTTTTGAACGGATCGGCATCACCGACACATCGCCTGACAACGCCGTTCAGCCCATGGCCAAAACGAAACCTCAAAAACGGCTGCGCCTTGTACCTGCCGCCGAAGAAAGCGAATGAACACCCTTACCTTTTACACCCGCGAAGGCTGTCATCTATGCGACGACGCCCTGGCCGAACTGGAACGCATTCGGCAGCGCGTACCCTTTGCGCTTGAAATCGTGGACCTCGACCACCAGGCACCCGCCGAAAAACGCGCCGCCTACGATTGGGAAGTTCCCGTTGTCGAACTCAATGGGCGGAAAATCATGAAGTACCGCATCGATGAAACCCGCCTTGTGCGCCTTCTTCATCAAGATCGTCCGAGCAGAAGCCTCAGAAAGTGAATGTCCGGCGCATCCTTGTCGCGGAGCGACGATTTTTTCATCCGCCAAAGGAGCCAAGGCGAGGCAAAGCTTATGGGAACACCACTGATCTCGTGAACCACAACTTCACGCTCGGCTTCTGCATACCCAATCCCGCTCGCCGATGTCATCAGATCGACGACGATCTCGTCCGCCACACGCGTGACAACATACTCGGCGAGCTTGACCAGATCCTCAACCGACGGCTCGCGGGACTCTAAGTCGTCCGGGGGCGCGTGATCATCTCCCACATCCACTGGTCAGCCTCTTCATGGCTCTTGAAGCGGTACACCCCTCGGGGCACGAATGGCGTGGGAAAAGCCCTCCGCCAAGCGATCGCATCAGCGCTCGTGTTCCCGCTTCCTCCGAAGGGGGGCGGTCTGCGCCGGCGTCCCACGACGCGCACCGGCTCGTCACCCTCTCCCAATTCATGCGCCACGCCGGCACGCTATCACATGCCAGCAGCACCAACCAAGGCGGCAGTCTTCTCGGCCGAAGCGCGCCGCCCTCTCAAGACTCGGCCTAGCTTCTCGCCTCACCTGCACTGCGCTATACAGAGACAAAATGCCTAAAAAAGCCCCTGCAAAAAGCTCGAATCAGGGTTTGAACGTGTCGTCCATCGCTCAGTTCGCCTTTATTTTAGGGGCGGCAGCCGCGGTTTACCTCTTTGTGAGCGCGGCCCAAAGCGATCAGCGGCGCTCAAGCTGCATGGCTTTATGCGCGATGAGACCAGCCTATGCGGGCCGCGATAGGCTCGCGCCCGACTTTGAATTGCCCGATATCAACGGCAAACCCGTCAAGCTGTCTTCGTTCAGGGGCAAGACCGTTTATCTCAATTTCTGGACCAAGACCTGCAAGCCCTGTCTCGAAGAAATGCCCACCTTGGCGGAGCTCGCGAAAATCGCCAAGGAACGTAAAGACTTCGTTGTGCTGACGGTCTCGACGGATGAAGGCCCGGATGATGTAAAAGATGCTCTTTCGGTCGCCTTAAACGAAGAGCCGCCCTTTCCCATCCTGTTCGATCCCGATGCTCAAATCGTGAACGGCCGCTACGGAACCACGCTCTATCCAGAGACATGGATCATCGATCCCAACGGCATTATCCGGGCGCGCTTCGATGGAGCGCGCGAATGGTCGGACGCCTTGGCCATCGAAGTCGGTGAAATGGTGTCCAACATGGGCGGATGTCCCATCACCTTCGACCGGGGAATGGCTCAAGGACCTTTTGCGGGTTTATGCGGTGACGACTCGTAGAACCTTCTATGGCCATCCGAGAAAAGAAGCCCCGTTCCCGATCGAACCGTCCCAGCGCGAAGACAGGTGATGCAGAAGAGCGCGTTGCTCAGGCGCGAAAGACGCTGCTTGAAGGTGTCGGCGCGGAAATCGCGGCTTCGTTTCCGGGTGTCACACGGCTTGGAGGGCAAGTCGTCGCGGCGCTGTATTTGGCGGATGCACCGCGATCGATGGATGACTTGAGCGAAGAGCTTGGCCGCTCCAAGAGCAATATCTTCGCCAATCTCCGGGGATTGGAAGGCGCGGGAATTATCGAGCGGCGCAGGCAAAGCGGGGCGCGGCATGATTCATTCGCGCTGCGGGGCAAGTATCCCGATGTGATTATCGGCGCCTATTTAAGCCGATTGCGGCGCGTGGTGCGGGACAAGCAAACGCTTTCGCAGCGTTCCCTGTCGCTGCTTGGCGATGCTCAGGGTCCGGATGCGGATGCGCTGCGCACACGCCTGGAAGACCTGCATCGCAAGTACACGCTCTTCGGCGAGCTGATGAACCGCTATTTGCCGCTGATCGAAGGGCCTGTGGATTTGGAGGCGCTGGTTTCGCGCGTGCCGGTTGCGGTGCTGGAGGCGGTAAAGCTGGCCGTGTTTTCCGACGCGGCGCCCGATACCGAAGAGCCCGCCCCCAAAGCACCAAAGAAAAACGGCGCCCGAAAACGCAAGCGGGATTGAATCTAGTTGGTGTTGAGCTCGACGCGCAGAAGCTTGCGGCCGATAAACAAATAATCGCCGTGCGACAGCTCGCGCTCGTTCTTGATGCGCACATACGTGCCATTGCGGCTATTCAGATCGGTAAGGAAAAACTTGCCGCTTTGCTCTTCCAAACGGCAATGCGAGCTCGACATATACAGATCGACAGGGAAGTTTAAATCGCCGCCTTCCCGGCCAATTTGAAGCGATCCGCCGCGGGCGCAGACCGTCATGCCCATCGCTCCCCCTTGAAGCACCTGAACCAGCCTAAAGGGGCTCGGATGCTTGGGCGACGAGTAGAAATACGTTCCATCGGGATCTTGGCCATCGGTCGCGCGCGGCGTCGCTTCCAGCCTAAAGAGCTGCTCGCCCGCCAAAAATGTATCGCCCGGGGAAATCTCCACCGTACCGCGCACCCGGATATAAACGCCGTTTAACGAACCCTCATCGCGCACCACCAGCTTGCCCTCGCGATAGAAAAAATTCGCATGGCGCGGCGACACAAATGGATCGTCCGGAAACACCAACTGCCCATTGCGCCCAACAATGTGCTGCTCCGCCTTCAAATGAAACGACAGGCCATCCATGCCTTCGCCGCGGATTAAAATCAGCTTGGCCTTCGCCGGATTCTGCATATCGCCAAAAAACAGCGTCTGCGCATTCAGAATCTCGGGGGGTACGCCCGTACCGCAGCGCCCGCAAAACTTATGGCCGGTGGGCACGGCGCTCGAGCAGGAACGGCATACAAAATTTCGGGCTTGCTCCATGAGTTCCTCCTGCGAAAGGTCGGCAAATTCACTTCGCGCTCCCCCCGCTGCTGCACTTTTAAGAACGGGTGAAACCGCGGACTGATGAGGTGAAGTCGTTGTCCGGATGGGCACCACATCTTTGGGAGGCGGCGGCACAGCGGGCGGCTGAACGGCAAACATACGCGGCGCCGACGGCTTCCTGGGCGGTGTAAACAGCGCCAAGTCGTTCGAACAAACGGGGCATCGCGCGGTGCCCATACGGCTCCACGTATCGCAATGTCCACAGACAATGCCGATGTCGTGGTTTTCGGTAGCCAAACTCCCCTCAATTTCTCGGTGCGGAGCACCGTTGTAGACGCCCGGCCCAAGACCGGTCAAGCTCTCTGGCGTGCGCGGGATGTGGATAGCGTTGCTTTGTGCTGTATCCGCTACGTGGGCCGGCTGTTCGGAAGACGGCTCGCCGGAGCGGGTCGCCGATGCCTTTGCCCAGGCTTATTTCAGTGAAATGAACCAGGAAAAGGCCAAGGAATACACGGCTCTTGGCGCGACCGCCATGCTGGATAAAGAGCTGGCCGATGTCGCGGAAGTGCGCAAGTCAGGATACACGGTGGCCGATGCTCGCGAAAGCGTGAGTGTGCGCCGGGGCGAGGCGAGCAAGCGCGATCATCGCATTCGTTTTCCTTATGAGGTGATTGTGCGGGTGGGGGATGCGGAAACGGTGCGCGACGCGGATGTAGAGCTGTCGCAGATTCAAGGGGCGTGGAAGGTTGTGCGGGTGGGGATCAGCGCGCGGGAAATGAAGCCCGTTGAAAGCGGCCCAAGCCAATAGAGCTAGTGGATGTAGGTCATGCGGGCCTTGTCATCGCTCCAGCCCTCTTTGCTCCACAAGCGATAAAAAATACGCTCTTTGCAGGTGCTTTTAGCGACGGCTCCATAGTTGCGCGAGTCATAAGGAAACTCGCGGTTATCGCTGAGCACAAAGAACATATCGGCGCCGACTTCGGTTTTGGTCTTCGACTGAAACATCGATTTTTTATCGCTCTTGCCGCGGTAATGCCATCCGCCGGCCATCTCGACCACATCGCATTTCAGCTCGACGGGCGAACCCGACGTTGGATGTTCGACGCTAAATGTTTTCTCTTTGCAGGCCGTGCTCGCATCGATTCGCTTGTTGTTCACGATAAGCTTTGGGCCATCCGTTTCGACAACATCCGCCTGGGTACCCACAACGCGGCCGATCACAAATTGGCCTGGTTCCTCGGCTTCTGGATGAGCACAGCGAACGAGATCGCCAAAGCCCATTTCACCCCGCGTGAGCACAAGCACGACATCGCCTGCCCGGAGCGTCGGCGCGATCGATGCGGCGAGCTGCGGATCATCAGGGATTGTCCACACCTTGAAGACCCACAAGCGCAATGCGACGGCGACGACCGCCAAGATGCCAATCGTCCACAGAAGGCCCTTGGTAAACCTGTCCATAAACGAAAAAGGTATCTGAAAATGTGCGGGAAATGCGGCTTTAGAATTAGGGCTTGCAGCTTCGGTAGGGAGGCAGCTCCGCGGAGCTTGCGCCATCGGCAATCGACTGCGCAGCCGCAAATAAGGGCCGCCAAATATCGATGCGCGTAAAGAATGAAGGCGCCGTCGTCGCTTCATCTCCATCCATCATGCTGGAGGAAATAACCCCGATCACTTCGCCTGTTTTATCGCTCAACGCGGGCCCGCCGGAATCACCGGGACAGATAGACGCATCGGCCAAAAAGTCGGCGCTGCCCAATCGTTCGATCGCGCCTCCAGGGCGGCGCACCCGGTGAATGGCATCGTGAGACATCGGACAGCGGCCAAAGCCGACAGGCGTAATACCTTCGCCGACGCGCCCAATTCCATTGCTTTCAGGCGCTGATTCAAGCCTCGGCGTGAGCGTCGCCACACCAATCAGCTTTCGCTTCAAAACCAAAATAGCGATGTCACCATGGCCTGAGCGATAACCGCAATCGGGCGACACAATGGCGCGCACCTTCACTTCGCCCCACGACAAATAATCACCGCCGAGCTCAATCTCGATGGCACCCGGCTCTAAATCGCGGCCTGTGGGGCGGCCTTGTTCATCGCGCTCGGCGACGCAGTGATGCGCCGTCAGCACAAGATCTTCAGCGATCAGCGTACCTGTGCACGTCACATCGCTGAGCACGCGCACGATGCCATCATCTTTCGCCTCTTGATCGCTCGTCAGCGTAATCGGAGGCTGAAACACAAAAGGCCGCTCCTCCAGCGCCTGTTTAGCGGCTGGCGTTGCGGCACTGGGCATTGCGGATTTTTTGCCCGAGCTTTCTGCGCATCCCGCGGAGGCTGTGAGAAAGCCCGTCGCAATTACGGCGTGCGCGGCTTTACGCGCCGCGCGAATCGCGGAAGCTGAAACCAAAAGGCGGTGAAGAGGCGGCGGTTCCACGCGATTCTGACCCTCTCTGGGCGAGGATACAGGAGTTTCAACCCAACCGTCGCCCCGGGCGGCGAAAGATCCAAGACTAGGTCAGGTGTTACGGCGTCCCATTCGACGTTGTGCCTATTTGTTTTCTTGGGTGGCGTTTAAAAATTTTTAAAATTTTTTCAATTGGGCGGGCGGGCGGGCTCTCGAGGCTCCAATTCGATAGGATGGATATCTTTAGCGCATCGCCACCGTCCTGAGTTCATGGCTGCTGCGTTCATAGGCGGCCCGGGTCAATTCGGGGTTTTCGTAGGGGTTTTCAATACCGAGCGCGTTCATTTCGCGGAAAAAGGCCAACTGGCGCTCCGTTTTTGCGACAAGCCAAGCGGGGCAGCGCTGTTGTTCCGCGTCGCCGCAGGCGAGTTTCACCTGTTCGGCGGCGGCCAGGGCCTGACTCACCTTGCCTCGCAAGAAAGAAGAACGGGCCGACAAATAAGCGATCTCAGGGGATTGCTGAATGGCTTTGGGTGCATTTTCCAAGACCGCCGAAGCAAGCCCGGGCTGATTGCGCTCGAGATAAGCCGTAGCCAGCGCACCCACATTCTGGGTGGAGGGATATTTCGCCACATCCCGTTCCAACCCAGACAGATCGGCCACACTGATTTCGGTATTGGCGGACAAGGCCGGTAGAACTTGAGCCGTGTCTTTTCGGGTACCCGACAGCGCCATGGCACCCATCGCCGAAAACACAACCGCATTCGCTAAAATAACCCGCCACTGCATGGTCTTGTCCTCCGCTCATGCAGCGACAGCCGGGTTTGGATTCGGTTCCCGTTCCTGTTCACAGAGAGCACTTAGAGCAAAAAAAGGTGGGATAAGGTGCGCCGACTTTAGAAAACTAGGAGCGCGTATTGTTCTTGAGCCACCCCTTGGCCCATCCAAGCATCCCATCCGGCGGCCCGCCTTCACCATTCCACCCCATCAGCAACGCCCTAAGCTCGCGCCCGGCCTTCACGGCTTCGAGCGCCTCCGGGGATTCCGACGTCGCACGCATCCTGTCAAGGGCTTGCAGCATCTCCTCCTTGCGCAGCACACCATCCGCCGATGCTCTAAAATAGGCATGTTGAAGTTCAGGCGGAGCCAGCGCAAGCCCTATCGTATAGAAAGCCGCGAGCACCGTGAGCCCCTTGAACACAGCTTCAGGCAAGCGATCCGCTTCGATATCCAAGCGAACGGTCTCCGGGGACCCCACGGAATTCTCCCATGCATGCCTATCCGTAAACAGACAATCAAAGAGCCTGGCTTCCCCGCCAAGCCGCAGCGCCGTTGTCACATCCGGCACGAGAACAGCCCCAATATTGGGGGGCATGCGTTCATAGCCAAAGATTGCTTCGATATCGCCCATCATGGGTGCCGCATAGAGCTGCTCATCGGCGGACAGATCGAAGTCAATCACTTCCCGCCGCAGAATAGCGCTCTTCATCGTCTCGCCGTCCAGGCTGGAGATAAATTCGGAACCAAGCGCGCCTTGTGGAATATAAAACTGCACTCCATGCACGGTGGTATTCAAACCCTCGATACGCGCCGCCGTTTCTATCCACCGCAAGCCGTAGACGGCATAATAAGGCGCCAAAAAACTTATGCTAAACCACAAGGGCCTGTTCTGTCCGGCATGGGGAGAAGCGATGGTGAATGAATAACAAGCATCGGAAGAACCCGCCGCAATATTCAAGCATTGGTTGGTGAGCCGGCCGGGAGAGCGTTCCGAAATACGCGCGAGCAGCGCGGGCCAGCGTTTATCGAGCGCCTCTCTTTGCCGGGCGGCGATAAAGCGGGTCTGCTCTTGACTTTGTTTATGCGGAGTAGCCCCCGTTCCATGGGGATAATGGTGGTGGATGATGGCCAGAAGTTCGGAGAGGTCGTGCTTCATGGGTTCATGAGATCGGTGGGCCAAACCTTGGCCGCCGCCTGAACCCACGCCTTCGCTACCATGGCCTGCACCTTCTCCCCGGGGATAGCATTCTCCAACCGTATAGTTGCACGCCGAGATCGCCGCTGAGTTCAGCCGCAGAGGCCAGTGTGGGAAGCAGGAGAATCGACAGCATAGCGCAGAGGCTTGTTGGCAAGATTTTATGTAGATTGAGCCCGATATTCCGGTGCTTTTTGATGGTAGTGAGGTATGGATTTGCGGCCTCCATGAGGGGAGCACATCACAAATGGAGAAGCATGCCCAGACTCCATCTCATAAATTTACGGCGCAGCGCATGATGTCGGTGGTCATCCCCAATCTACGCTTCAATGTCCAGACCACCCATAGGCTCCCCAAGCAGGCTCAAGAGGGCGGGCGCACGGACGGCGCAAAACCTAAGCCAGCGCCTTCAAAAAACCCCACCACACCCGATACGCGTTCGTGTATCATCAACCTCATGAGCGATACCTATATCGATAAATACGAGCCCCTCACCTATGGCCGCTTCGCCCTTGGGCAAATCAAAAGGCTGGTTCTTGGCCTCGATGCCGACTTCGATCCCGTGGTCAATACCATCTCCCTGCGCCTAAAACACGAAACCGATGCGATGCAGGCCGTCCTCGAAAAAGCAGGCGATATCGCCGTCGTCACCTACAAAAGCGCCCAGGGACAACCCTCGGCCGTAAGTCATGCCCAGGATGGACTGCGCCGCCTTATTCATTATGTCGAGTCTTATCCCAATGGCGATGCCATGGCCGAGGATCTGCTCCAGGGCGTTTCACTGACTACCACATTAAGACGCCGCCCCGTCAAATTGGCGGCCGCTCTTACCCATGCCCTGAATCAATTGTCCAAATATGAACAGGCATTGCCCGAATACTCTACCCGCGTCGTGGAGCTGAAAGCATTGCGCGATGCCTTGGATACCCTCAATGCGGATGTTCGTAAGAGCCGTACCGATCGTCTGGAGATGACGCCCGAGGTGGCCGCGCAGCGCTCTAAGTGGCTTGTGACCTATGGCGCCGCTAAGCTGATCGTTGAAGGTGTTTTGAAGCTGAATGGCAAAGAGCATTTGATGCCTGAAATCTTTGATGATTTGGCCGAGGTGCAAAAGGCGTCCGGGGTGAGCGACGCGGCTCCGGCCCAGCCCAAGCCGGCCTAGAGTGCGCGTGAAGGGTCTTTGGGGGCTTCTGTATAAGCGTAAGCCACGAGAATAAGGGGCCTCCCAAGCTTCAGGTGGGCGGTTGACCACTTGGATGGGCGGCTTCCTGGGCGCTCGAATGGCGCTATGCTAACTGGATCATTCAACCTTTGGTGTTCCAGAAGGGCTCATGCCTATTGTACAATGGATCACCAAAGCATGTAGAAGGGCACAGCTTAAATCTCCAAGACAGCCCAAGTGAAAAAAACCCCAATGATCTCCACTTGTTTTGAGGGATTGACGCGAAGAACCGAAGCGTGCGAGGCTGTAAGGTGCGAATCTATTTTCTGGGGCGCGGCGTGTAAAACCTCGTTCTTGTGAAGGCGTGATGATTCGCTTGAAAGGATGAAGACGCAATGGTGAAATTTACAGTCGTACATGAGCTATCGTGCAATACCGCTACCTATTGGCAGTTGTACAAGAGCACGACGTTCAATGACGAGATCTATAAGGCGAGCCTTCCATTTGGAACCGTGAATCTCCTTGAGCAGTCGGAAAACGCAAGCGAGATCATCCGTAAAACCTCGGGGGCTCCGAATGCCAATTTGCCCGAGCCGATGAAGTCTTTTGTCGGTTCTGCCTTTGGCTGGGTCGTGGACACCCGGGTGGATAAGGCAACCAATGTCTGGACCTTTAAGTGGATACCGAATCAGCATGCCGATGTGGTGAAAATTAGTGGTTCGGTGAAGGTAGAGCCCCTGACGGCAAACTCGGTCCGCTGCACGGGAGATATTACCGCCGAAGCCAATGTGTTTGGAATCGGCGGCGCCATCGAGGGTTTTCTGCAGATGGGCTTTAATGAGGGCTGGAAAAACGGGGCGACCTTCATCAACAAGTGGATCGCCGACGGCAAGCCGATCGCCTAGTAGCGTATACGGGGGGAAATACTTCCTTTAATCTCAAAGATCGAGCGTATGAATACCTTTGCACCCACCCCACCCCTTTCGTCCGAGCCGTGGAATCGATCCGCCGCGGCTCGGGCGCCCCAGCCTCTTCCCGTGCGAAAACTGAAATCGCCCTTGGATAACCTGGGGAGAGATCGATGGCTGGTGGAGGGCGATCCAATCTTTACGCATTTTCTTACCACCATTTCGGCGGTATTCCCCAATGTGGAAGACTTTTTTGTGGCGACGGTGCAGGCCAATAAAGCCGCTATTCCGGCCGGCTCTCCGCTCCTGCATCAGATAAAGGGGTTTGTGGGCCAGGAGGCCATGCATGCGCGCGAACACCGGGAGGTGAACCGGCGGATGGCTGCGCTGGGCTTCGATACCAGCGAAGTATCCAATGCCCTGGCGTCGGCGACGGCCCGCATGCTGCGCCTGAAGCCCGCGCTTCTGCCCTTGGCCATCACGGCGTCCTGCGAGCATTTCACGGTCGTCTTTGCCAAGGCGGTCTTAAGCGATGAGACCACGCGAAAGACGCTGTTCTCCCATCCCGATGTGGCCGCTCTGGCCTACTGGCACGCGCTTGAGGAGCTGGAGCATAAGCATGTGGCCTTCGATGTGTTTAAGTATGCCGAGGGAAGCCATGCCATCCGGTGTCTGGGCATGGTGGTGGCGTCTATGGTCATGGGCGGATATTTTATGAGCTATTGGGCGAAAGCTGTGTATAAAGATCGGGAACATCTCAATTCATCGAGCGTGGGCCGTTTTCTGCATAACCTAAGGCATCAGCGTTTGCTAAGCCCATGGGCGCTCAAACAGGTGCTCGCGTACTTCCGGCGCGATTTTCATCCCGATGACATGGATACCGACGCGCTGATGAAGGAATGGTCGGAGCGTCTGGCCGGGCAAACGGTCATTTTATCCAGAGGAGGAGGACATGAGCCAAGACCCGCCTGAAGGACCGAAGGCCGCGCCGCGCGGGACTTCGGGGCTTATCGTGCGATGGCTGCGGGAAAAACATTCGATGCCTTGGGGCAACGACCCGCGCGACTACCGCCCCGAAGCCATTGAGGATTTGTTCCTTCGCTGGAGAAGGCGGGGGGTCTTTGGAAAGAGGGGCTATTTCGAGACGGTGCACCGGGGCATGGAGCATATTCCCAAGGGCCCGGTGATGGTTGTTTCGAACCATTCGGGGGGCACGACCATGGTGGACGTGGTGGGCTTTCTTGAAGGCTGGTATATACGTTTTGGGCTGCATCGTCCGCTCCATCCGCTCGCGCACGAGATGATCGTCTCGAACCCTATCTCGGGTCCTTGGCTAAGCCGGCACGGAATCCTGCAAGCGAACTGGAGCCTTGCGCATGACACGCTTGTAAAGCATCGCCGGGATATTCTGGTCTTTCCCGGGGGCGATCTCGATACATGGCGCCCCTACAGCAAGCGTTATGAGGTCTGCTTTGCTGGGCGGACGGGTTATGCCCGGCTGGCGCTAAAGACCGGTGTGCGTATCATTCCGGTGGCGCAGGCGGGCAGCCATAGCACGTTTTATGTGTTGACGGACGGGCGCCGTATTGCGCGGGCGATAGGACTGCCCGCCCTTGCCCGGGCGGAAATTTTCCCGGTGCATCTATCTTTACCCTGGGGCCTTGGCATAGGCCCGTTGCCGCATATCCCGATCCCCACGATGCTTCGCTATCGGGTTGGCCCTCCGGTTCCGCCGCCGGAAGGAGCGAAACCCGGCGAAGAGCCCAGTCAGGAGCATGTTCGAATCTATGATCAGAGGGTGCAGGCGGCGGTGCAGCGGCTTCTGGACGAGCTGAAAGAGGGCTAAGCCCCAGCCCTAGGCCGCCGTCCCCTCGCCCCCGGCAGGCTTTCCGGCGCTCTCCTCGTCTTCCTTGCGCTTTAGGATCCTAAAAAACTGCGACGGCCAATCCCTGGGTGTATTTGTTTATCCAGTGCCTGACGCACAAATCGATTCACCGGCACTGAGAGTGAGAGGAGGCGATTGCGGGGGGACGAAAGGGACGTGGGAGGCTCTGCGCTGAGCATGAAACCTGGCAGATCGGACGAAAGCGACGCAAAAAATAAAAATCTTTTTCAAATCGTGATCAAAAGTCGTTTTGCCGGCCATTTAGCTTTGTAGGAGGAAGCTTGCCATGAAGAAGAGCCGATTGGCTGGAGTTGTATTTCTACTGTCCGGAATCGCGGGCGCTTGCACGCCTCAACCGGATTCGAACGCTGCCCGCATGCCTGAGCCCACTGAATGGCGGGTCCCCCCACCTGACTACACGGACGAAGAGCAAGGGCGCTACAACGAAGTGCAAGCCTATTTGGTCCAGCAATACAAAGACTACCTTATCGTTCAAACGACCCAGACCTACATCGGCGATATTATCGACTGGGTGGACCCCAAAACAGTACCAGGCTCGGCGGAAGAACCTCCAGGGCCAATACCCCAAGGCGAGCTCGAATTTCCCGATGCCCAGCTTCAAGTCACCGAGCTGGAATTCTATCCCGAGCTTCAAGGTCCCGCCAGCACCATTCCCATGACGAGACCAACCTTCGAGCCCTATATTCGGGGCTGGTCCGAGGCCCCAACACTTGAAGCATTTTTGCAAGATCAAGAAGGCGGCCAACCCGATGGCCAATACCGGCTGTATGCAGGCGTGACGGCCACTGTGGACAATGGCGGCGGCGCGGGAGCGTTTAATCAATTTGCCGGCGAGGTCGAGAAAGGCTCTTTTAGCTTGATGGAGCTCGCTGTTTCATGCGATGGAGCGGACAAGGTTAACACACTGGAGCAAGTTGGTGTCGTGGCTTCAAGGGACAGGAAAAACTTCGGAGATTCATTTGTAAGGCTTCAGGTCGAGTTTTTCTCGTCCTGGAATCGCGCTTATGCCTTTGTCCACGCCGAATGGGACGCAATACTACTCGGTCTTTAGAATTCAGCGCTCAACCAAAGGCGATTGGTGGATCGCCCACAATGGATATTGGCTTGGCTATTATCCCGGAAAATATTTTGATCTCATCAATTCAAAAGCCTGTGATATCTCTTGGTATGGCGAGGTTTTGGACAAAACGCCCACGGATTGGACGGCCACGGATATGGGCAGCGGTGAATTTGCAGACAAAGGGATTGCCTATGCTTCCCACATCAGGAACATGACTTACTACGATTCCATCTCCGGCTTAGCAGCGGTGCCCTTAAATATGGGCTCCATGGGTCCAGTAGACATCGCTTGCTATACCAAGTCGGATATTTTGCTTGATGCTTTAGGAGCGCCTCACTTTTTCCTTGGAGGACCGGGCGGCGATGCTCCCGGTTGTGATTGATGCGTTGCAAAAACTACAGGTTAAACGCCGCCGGCGCGCTGTTGTCAATCTTCGGCGTGGCATGCGGCGCCGACCGCGAAGCTCTACAAAACCCTTCAATGGTGCCGAGCGTCATGCCACCTGCCAAACAGCAAATGAAGGACGAGGTGGAGACAAAGCGTTTCGAAGGACCGCCATGCTCAAAAGATGCGGATTGTGCTCCCGGGTTCTGCGATAGGGGTTTTTGCGCCCAAGTCGTCGAGGCTCATAAGTATGGCATCGAATGCGTGCCTGAACCTCCCTATGTACCTCCGCCGCCGCTTCCTCCCGGTTTCAAGGAAGGCCCTCCCCGCGATCTAAATGATTGCATCGCATACCGCTGCATGGAGGGCAGGTGCCGTTCATGCCAAATTGATTCGGAGTGTGGCGCCGGCTCCACATGCGAACACACCGAGGGGTTTCCTGGAAGGACTTGCGGAGCTTATGCCATGGCCAGGGCCATCTCAAAAGAGCCAAGAACCCCTCCCGCCATGCTCCCCCTTGTCGGCGAAACCTCTGATCTTAAGCCGCTTCAGCCGGGAGCGAACCAATATGAGCTTAAGCCCCCAGCCTCCGCTTCAACACCAACGCCCTCCCCGCCAAAGCCCCAGCCCTAAGCCACCGTCCCCCCGCCCCCGGCAGGCTCTCCGGCGCTCTCCTCGTCTTCCTTGCGCTTTAGGATCCTAAAAAACTGCGACGGCCAATCCCTGGGCAGATTCTTCTCTCGCAGCGGGCGTAAACGCCTTTGGGAGCGGGCGCCTGCTTGTAATCGGTGGGCAATTTGGGGTGAGTAGGTCCCTATGTGCATGCTTTCGCCGGACGAGTGCAGGCGGGTGAGCGGCTGCTGAGGCGATTGTGGGGGACGATGGTGTGGATTGGGGCGCCGCCAGAATCCACGAAAGCTAAAACGATGCACTCCATCGAAGCCCCAAAAAGCTCTGGGCAGGTTGGCTGGATGCATGCCGGGTTTTGGGTACGGTCTGAGCCGCACCCGATGGCGAGGAAGGGCTTATCACATGGAGGACAATGGCTGTTCCACCGAGCAGGGTGCTGAGCGTCCCAAAGCCCACAGCCAAGCCGGTGAACAGCGTGGCGGAGCGATTTAGGCTGTTTGCCTGCGAGCATTGAAGAACCTGCTTTGTTTCGCAATTGATGCTTTTTTCACTGAGGACCCGCTCCGTCTCCGCATTGGCGATGCTCTTTGTATTCCAGGCGAGCATGGCGCTCATCGCCGTGGCAACCAAACCAACCGCCGCGCCTCCTCCAAGCGCCGCCGTAATCCACTTTCCCCCATCCTGTGGCGCCGCATGCATCTGCGCTAACGGCGTTGGCATGGGCTTTTCGGCTTCCGCCATCACCGCTTGTTGAACTACGCTTTTTGTCGGCGATTCCTCGGGCTCCTCCTCCGCCCGCAGAAATAGGTCCCGCCGCTCTCCCGCGTTCATCTTTACTTCCGCACGCGCATGCATTCCCATCCCATTGTCGCCCGTAATTGTATGCATCGTGTTGGGTTCTAAGAACAGTTCCCTGTGCTCCGAGGCAAAACCCACCACGCGCCCATCCACGCTCACTTGAACCAAGGGAGCGGCCGACAAACGCAGCACCGAAATACGGCTCCGCACAATCTCGTTGTCACCCAATATCACCCTCCAAAAGGAAGGATTGCTCGTTTTAAGCCCAATCGCGATCGCCCGCTCAATACAGTCTTTGTATCTCTCGGCTGCCTCGACATTGCGTTCTAATTTCGAAGCCATTACCGCCGCGATACAAGCCGAGCCCATGCGAGGCGCAAGCCGGTGCGCCGCCGCCATCACGTCGAGCGCCAAGCTCAGTTTCTTTTCTCTTTGAAGGCGAATCGCCTCGCTCATCAGCGCCTTGGCGAGGTCGCGATCTTCCTCCGAAATAGAATCCCCGCCCGTGTCCGCCGCTAAGGCTTGAGGCATATGCAGAGCGAAAACAAGGGCAAATGAAATAACGATTGAAGTGGCTTCTCTTATCATCACGATGCGAAGCTACTCCATATTTTTTGAAAATGTCAATACAACAGAAGTGCTTGCCGTTTCAGAAGCCACCCAAATGGGCCGCCTTAAAACACACTGGGCTTATACGTATCCCCAGCCCAACAGTCATCTTTCTCGAGCACACAGGTCTTGTACGTGTCCTCCGTGGTCCCCTCCAAATGGGGCATCAGACAAATCAACATCCCTTCTGGGCATTCCAAACAACGTTCTTCACCGCATCCCTCCACCAGTACGCTACCCTTTTCACCGGTTTCAAAAAACAAACACAAGGGACTGCCATCCGCGCAGGCAGGCTTGCCATCTTTGCAAATGGCATTGGCAACATAGTTCCCTGGCTCGCGCAAATCCTCATCGTCCGAACATTCGCCCCAATTTGGAGGGGCACAGCCTACGGCTAGGAACGCGGGGCCCAAGGCCAGAAGAATGCCCAGCGCCACGATGTGTTGAAGGCTTCGCTTCATGTTTCACGTCTCCTTTGCATTCAATTGGCTTATGGAAGCAGGCGAAAAATAACGCCGTCCTCGGCATTGGCGTGGATGTACCCTTGGGGGATATCCGAAGCCAGCTCCCCTTGTTTGCGCCGGGCTACAATAATGCCAACATTACAGCCGGCCTCTGGAAGCTCGGCCGGAAACGATTCCATCGGGATTTCAAAGGAGCCATCGTCCTCCTCCTCACCCGAGAGACGGGGCCATACTAAAGCATCACAAGGATCGCTGCTCTTGCCATTGTAGAGGCCAATGCTTCTCCAATGCATGGGCAAACCCAGGTTGGCAGGCTCCCAAGAAAAGCGAATGAATGGGAAGCCCGAGCGGCTAATTTCCTGATCGAGAGAGGGTTCCAGCAGCGTGGGGAAGTCGGGCACCGTGACCTCGCTTGTATCGCCGCCGTTAAGCTCAATACTCACGAGCCCATCGGTCAAGGACGCGGTAAATGCAAATGTGGACGAAGTCCCCCCCACAATGGATTCACTTTCATAGCCATTGGGCGAGAAGACAAATGGACCGTTCCACTCGGGCCAAGTCACGACAAACTCATCCTTCTCATACATCTCTTCATCGATCTTGCGCGCGCCGCACTGCGCGGGCTCGTCCGATTCGGAGGCGCAGATCCTTGCGTAAACCTTACGCTCGTACTTGCCAGATGAGCCATTGGCGTTGATTCTCACATGAAACCCATCCAGCGGCATATATGGATTGCCGCAGCCCAGCCCAAAGGACGCGAATCCCACCAGAATTCCCCATGAGACAATCTTTTGATATTGCAACAGCATTCTTTCCCTCGCATACCGAAGGTGAAGGGTCACACGCTTGTTGTAGGCTAGCGCCTTCCAAAAGGAGAAGCAAGGTGTTCTCTTGCACGCTCACCGATTGACCAATGGATGTGGGGCTCCGATGACCTTTGGGATGGTTTTTCGGCCTGTTTTTAGGCTTGATGGCGCGGCCCTTGAGGTTTTTCGGGCGGCTTCGCTGATTTCCGCGGAGGAGTTGTTGACTTCTTTATTTTGCGGGGAATTTCAAGGGAAATGCGATGAGCTCGGGCTGCGGGTTTTTTATAGGCTCTTCTCTTGACCCTCCCCGCCAAAGCCCCAGCCCTAAGCCACCGTCCCCCCGCCCCCGGCAGGCTCTCCGGCGCTCTCCTCGTCTTCCTTGCGCTTTAGGATCCTAAAAAACTGCGACGGCCAATCCCTGGGCAGATTCTTCTCTCGCGCACGCGCTGACAACAGCTCATACAGCCCATCTCGCTCCCGGGTTAACGCATCCGCCATCTCTTCCCGCGCCAGTTTCGCACCGCCTTGCTTGATCGACGCCGCTTTTTGCTTGTTTATCGCCGTGTCCGATGCGCCAACCCATTGCGTTAACTTGGCCCGGTGCTGATTCAGCACCGCATCCTGGGAGCCCGACAGCCAGCCTTGCACTTTTTGTATTTGTTTATCCAGCGCCTGGCGCACAAATCGATTCACCGGCACCGAGAAAAACATCAGCCAGCGCGTTGAACTTCGGTCTTTGTTCACCGCAAGATACAAATCATCGCCAAAGCCCGTACATGCCCCATCCAAACGCTTATTGGCCACCACCCGCTCGGCATCCGCTTCGCCCTTGGCGACCCGGGCGGCCCGATCCGTGGCGCGGGCATTGTCCACGTACGTCATCCAGTCGTCCGTTTCGCCCGCCAGATCGTTGGAATCGGGATCGGCCAATAGCGCAGAACGGGTGAATATGCTTTCGTCCTCGGCTTCATCGAAGGAGATGTCCGGGGGGAGTTTTCTGGGTAGATTGGGCATGGTTTTTTAAATCTCCAACAGGTTTTGGGTGTAGGGCCGGACGCCGTGCTCGCCGGCGCTTTAGGCGTGGAACGTGGCGTTTTAGTGGATGAGTCTGTCGCTGTCAAGAATTTGCGAGCGTTTGGCTTCAAAGGGACGGCCGCACAGGTACTTTCCATATTCAGCGCGCGTAAACGCTTTCAGGAGCGCGCGGCGAACTGCAGTCGGCCGGCCCAAACGCCTTGGAGGGTGCTTGTCTGTATGGATACAGCGGGCGTAAACGCCTTTGGGAGCGGGCGCGGAACTGCAGTCAGCCAGCGAAGACACGTTCGGGAGCACTCGCCTGCTTGGAATCGGTGGGCGAACTGGGGTGAGTCGGTCCCTAGGTGTATGCTTTCGCCGGGCGAGTGCAGGCGGGTGAGCGGGCGCGGAGGCGATTGCGGGGGACGAAAGGGACGTGGGAGGCTCTGCGCTGAGCATGAAACCTGGCAGATCGGACGAAAGCGACGCAAAAAATAAAAATCTTTTTCAAATCGTGATCAAAAGTCGTTTTGCCGGCCATTTAGCTTTGTAGGAGGAAGCTTGCCATGAAGAAGAGCCGATTGGCTGGAGTTGTATTTCTACTGTCCGGAATCGCGGGCGCTTGCACGCCCCAACCGGATTCGAACGCTGCACGCATGCCTGAGCCCACTGAATGGCGGGTCCCCCCACGCGAGCTTTGCAGCGTTTTTGCAGGCTCAAGAGGGCGGGCGCACGGACGGCGCAAAACGATTGTATGCGGGATGGATTTCGCTGGTCGATAACTGGGGAGGGGGCGGGCAGTTTGGCCGTTTTGCAGGGAATGTGGAACAGAATAGCTTTAGTCTCACTGAGCTCGCCGTATCTTGCGATGGGTCTGATAAAAACAATACCTTGGAGCAGATTGGTATCGTCGCCTCGCAGGACCCGAGACATTTTGGAGACACCATTCTCCGGCTCCAGGTGGAATTCTTCTCCCAGGGCATTAAATACGGAAATAATATCGGCGGATGGCATGGGATTTCCAAAGGCTTTATCTCGTATGCAGGCGCGGTTAGCAGTCCCGGTTCTGCCCTGGAACCTGTATCCGCATCCGGCGGCCCGCAGCATGCATCGATCTTTTCAATCGTCTACTTTTTCGGCGGATGGTGGCTGAGCCACAATGGGAACTGGCTTGGTTATTATCCCTTTGAACTATTTGATATGCTCGATGTGAAAGCGTGTGATATTGCTTGGTATGGCGAGGTCCTTGACCTGACGCCCGAAGACTGGACCTTTACCGATATGGGTAGCGGCGAGTTTGCCGAGAAGGGCAAATCCGTTGCGGCTCAAGTCTCAAAAATGACCTACTATGAACCATCCCTCGCAACCCCCAAGGCTCCCCAAAGCTTTGGGGCCATGGGGCCGACCGATCCCAAATGCTACACCAAGTCCGCGGTGTTTGTTGATGGTGTGGATGGTGTCCATTTCTTCTATGGAGGGCCGGGCGGCAACGCATCCGGTTGTGATTGATGCATCTTCCACGACAGCGAGCGTATTCAATCTGCATTCTGCTGATCGCATGGGGCATGGGGTGCAGCGCCGATCAGGACTTGAACTCCAATGCGCCAGAACCTAACCCTCATTTCCAGGCCCAGCCCATTCCCAATGCTCCTCCACATTTTCGAGGCGTCACCGCCCCGGTCCACACCGAAATCATTCATCCCGCAGCACCGCCCGATGCCTCCTCCGAAGCGGCGGCGCCAAGCATTCCACCTCGTCCATGCACCAAAGACGAGGAGTGTTTGCCAGGGTTTTGTGATCGCACAACCTGCGCAATGCCTGGACGGGGGCTTTTTGGCCGGGAGGGTTGTGAGCCAGAAGCACCGGAACCTCCCCTACCCTCGCTTCCACCTGGGATGAAGCACGGAGCTCCGAGCGATGCAAGGTACTGCGGTGAATATCACTGCATTGATCACCGTTGCCGCTCTTGCCTCAGTGATGCGGAATGCGAACCCGGGCTTGGGCTTGTATGCGTGCCCCGGGGTGAGTTTCCGGGGCGGGCTTGCGAACGAATTCTTCCTTCTAAACCCTTAGGAGCCCCATAGGTCCATGATGGACCGCTGCAAGAGTATTTTAAGCCGCCGTCTCCTCGCCCCCATCTTTAGGCAGCACGACCAAATCGTCTTTATGGACCACGATGGCATCGTCTTGCTCGTCGCTTCCTTTTTTGCCAGCCATCTGCGCCGCGTCCCCAGCCGATAGGCGGCTCAGCCCGCGGGCGATTTCGTTTCCTTCAGGATCGACCACCGAGACGGCATCGCCGGGCATAAAGGCCCCGCGTACGCCCAAGAGGCCAACCGCCAAGATGCTTCGGTTCTTTTGGCAAATGGCTTCCGCCGCTCCCCGATCCACTATGAGCGCGCCCCGAGGGCGGAGTGTGTAGGCAATCCAGTGTTTGCGGGCGCTTAGCTTCTGTGGAAGGGCCGCGAATAAGGTGCCCACGTCTTCGCCCGATAAAACCCGGGAAATAATGCGCGGGGCCCGGGCCAAGGCAATCACCACATGAGCACCCGCCAGCGTGGCCCGCCGCGCGGCTTCGACTTTGCTGGCCATCCCGCCTGTGCCAACCCCCGAGGTCGATGCGCCCGCAAGCGGGGCCGCTTCTCTCGTGACGCTGCGCACAATGGGAACGCGGCGCCCTTCCCGATCCAAGAGCCCTTCCACATCCGAGAGCAAGATCAAGAGATCCGCATCGCATAAGGGCGTGACCATCGCCGCGAGTTGATCGTTGTCCCCAAACTTAATTTCATCGACGGCCACGGCGTCGTTTTCGTTGATGATCGGGACGGCGCCCGCTTCTAATAGCGCGGATAGGGCGTTGCGCGCGTTGTTGGTGCGGGTCCGATCGGCAAGGTCGGCATGGGTGAGCAGCACTTGGGCAACGTTGAGCCCCAGCTTTCCAAAGGCTTCTTCGTAGCGCTGCATCAAGATGCTTTGGCCTGCAGCCGCGGCCGCTTGAAGCCAGGCCATGTCTTTGGGGCGCGCTTTGAGTCCCAGCTTGGCGATGCCGAGCGCAATGGCTCCGCTGGAGACGATGACGACGCTTTTTCGTGCCGTTTTGGTGTCGTGGGACGAGCCCGATAAGAGCGCGGACACTTCTTCGGCCAAATGTGTCCACGCATCGCCCGATAGGCTTTTGGAGCCGATTTTTATGACGATGCGTTTGGCGCGCTTGAGGGTCTTGCGGACTTCTATTTCATCAGGCGAAACGCGCGCCGGATGCGAACTCTCATTCATTGCGGCTCTCCGCCATGATTTCATCGAATGCGGCTTCGAGGCGGCGCTCTAAATAGCCGGGAAGCGAGGCTCCCGTGAGAATCAGCGTGTCGAGCCAGCGGGTTGTCTCGGTGCGCAGATCTTCGCCGCCGCGGCTCATCGTGGTCGTTTCGGGTTTGAGCGCGGGCGACAAGACGCGCAGGACGGCCCTGTCGATGGCGTCGCGGATGCGCCTCGCTTCGTCAACATCGATGCGGGCTTGAGCCGAGGCGCGAATCCGTTCGATGTAGCGGTTGAACAAGAGGCCAAGCGCATACGCTTCGACGCCCCGCGATAGCGTTCCCACGACGGCCAGAGGTCCAAGCCTTTTGAGGACTTCGCGGATCACCGTTTCGCCGGCTCGCCTGGCGATCGCTCTGTTTTCGGCGTCCACGCTGGCCAGCACGGTGCGCGCGTCGGAGGTTAATCCAAGGCCATGACGGGCCGCCGTGTCGTGCGCGATCGCGCCGCGAACCCGGGTCACCACCGCATCGGGCAAGAGCGGAACGGGAACGGCGTTGGCGGCCATTACAAAAGTGCTGAGTACCGTTAAACGGCCGGATGGAAAGGGTTGTTCGACGTGGGCTCGCTGAACGCTGGGGGCCGGTGAATTGGAAGCCATGGCTGCCAAGCTACAACGTTCGTCAGATGAAGGGCAGAAGCTCGATGAGCGTGGCGCCGGCGGCCTTGGCGGCGATTAAAATATCTCGGGTGGATGCGCCTTCGGGGAGGACGACGGAAAAGTGTTTGGGGCCGCCTGTGCAGCGCAGTCCTCGCTGGGTGAGTTCGTGTTCAAGGGCGGCCGCATTTCCGCGGACGGTGAGGCCGTAGATGGATGCGCCTGAGAGGAGTTCGCCCGGTGTTCCGGACAGGGCGACGTTGCCTCCGGCGATGACGGCGACATAGCTCGCGCCTTCGGCGAGGAAGCCTTCGGGGGATGCGGGGCTGAGGCGGGAGGCTGAAACAATGGCTTTCCGGCCTTCGGTGAGGGCGGCGAGGGCAGCGAGCACAAACTCGGCCGCGGCGCCTTCCAATCCAGAAAGAGGTGCCTCGGCGATGATGAGGGGAGGCGATGTAACTCCGGCATGGGCAAGCAAAAGAGCGCGGCGTTCGGGAAGGGCAAGCGTTGGAAGCAGGCGTTTTCGGGCCTGGGCGAGGCCGGCGCGGGCCAGCGCATTGGCGGCGAGATCGGCCGATGCGGATGCGGAAGCTCCAGACAGGCGCGCTCCCCATGCGACGTATTGTTCGGCGGTCCACTGCGGGGGAAGCGGGGGATCGAGGGCGGCCACGCCGGTGTGCAGCAGATGGGTGCCCGAGGGCAGGATGGGCATGCCCAGCACAGAAGCTTCTCCGCGCGAAAGCCTTGCTTTTCCGGGCAAATCGCTGGACGAAGCTTTTGTTCCGCGGGAGCGCGAGCCCATCGATACACCGGTGAGCAAGGAAAGAAGTTCGTCGGCCTCGCCCACGAGAAGAACGCGATCGCCCTTTGAAACAAGGGAAATTTGTTCTATGGCCACGATATCGTCGACGACGATGCGGGCATCGCTGAGGGTGAGAACGGGATGGCCGGTATTCATAAACAAGCCTCGTTCACGGTTCCTCGCGGGCGCCGCTGGAGCCGCCAAAACGAAGGTGTTCGGCAAATTCTGAACGGGCCATGGGTTTGGCCGTATCAAAGAGCATAAAGGGTGCGAGCGCCCTGGCCATGTCGGCAAAGACAGGCGGAATCATGAACGGCGCCATGCTTTGAGAGCTCACCTGGGCAATGCCGGCGAGATTGAGCAGTGTTCCAAGAAGAGAATCGTCGTCTTCGGGCAGTTCGATGATCGGCGTATCTGCGGGCAAGTCGCCGAGTTTTCGCGCTTCGGCCAGGGCATGGCGAAGGCCGCCGATTTGATCGACAAGCTTTCGTTCCAGCGCTTGAGCGCCCGTCCATACTTTTCCGCGCGCCACGGCGTCGACATCCGCGGGCTCCATGTGGCGGCCTTCGGATACCCGCGCCACGAAGAGATCGTAGAACTGTTTTACTTTCACGCCGAGCTCGCGCTTTTCGTCGTCGGTAAAAGGCCGGAAGAGCGACTCGGCATCGGCCCTGGGCGCCGAACGATATCCTTCGATATTGACGCCCAGTTTGCCGAGCAGGCCCGAGACATCGACCTTGCCGTAGAAAATGCCGATTGAGCCGGTAATCGTCGCGCGGTTCGCAAAAATCTTCGAGCCGGCGACCGCCGCGTAATAGCCGCCGCTCGCCGCGGTGCTGCCCATGGAGACGATGAGCGGCTTCTTTTTCGCCGTTAGGATGGCCTCGCGCAGAATGACATCGGCCGCCAGCGACGAGCCGCCCGGCGATTCGATACGGAAGACCACCGCGCGCACACTTGCGTCGTCCCTGGCTTTTTTCAGCGCTCTCGCGATGGTGTAGGAGCCCGCGACATTTACGCCGAGCAGCGGAACCGATTGGCTTTCGCCGTCGAGCATGTCGCCCGATAGATAAACCAGCGCGATTTTTTTATCGGATGTCCAGCGCGCGGGCGCTTTAAGCGAGGGCGTATCGTCGACGATGCGCATACGCTGGCCAAAGGTTTCTTCGACCACGCTGTCGATTTCGTCGTCATAGGCGAGCAGATCGATAAGTCCTGCTTTTAAAGCCTCGGAAGCGACAAATGGCCCCGATGCAATGCGCTTTTTCAGTTCGCCAACGGCGATGCGCCGGCCGCCTCCGACATCGTGCAAATAGAGGCGTTCAAATTCATCGACCAAGGCTTGATGATCTTCGCGGCCAATCGGGCTGCTTTCCGAGCGGGTGTACTGTTCGGCGGCGAGTTTATGATCGCCGATGCGCACGAATTCCGATTTGACGCCGAGCTTTTTAAGCAGCGATCCAAAGAAATAATACTGCGAAGAAATGCCCGCGAAACGCAGTCCGCCCGCTGGATTCATCGCGATTTTGTTGGCTTGGGAGCATGCGTGGAGGGAGCGTCCGCCCGCGTCTTCCAGATGGCAGATGACGCGCTTTCCCCGCAATCGCAAGCCCCGGATCGCATCGCCCAGTTCCTCGGCATGGGCCAGCGAACGCGAGGGTTCGGCCCGGAGTACCAGCACAATGCCTGCAACGCTGGGATTGTTTGCGAGTTCCCACAGATGCCGCAGCAGGCGGACTTGGCCTCTTGCGCCGGGTGTTGAATCGATGCGGATCTTGACGACTTTGGATGGACTGGGGATGCCCTTTTCTTTGAAGCCCCGCACGGCTGCTCCCACAAAAAAGCCTCCGTTTGCAGGGGTGAGCGCATCGCCCACAAGCGCGCCGCCCGATACTTGAAGCGGCCCGAAGTTGATATCGAGGCCGACGGTGGCCAATACATGGGGCGAAGCGCCTAGATCGCGAAGGGCCACATCGCCCCGGAGCCTGCCGATATAGGGAAGATCGACGCCCAGCGTGGCCTTGGGAACGAGCTCGCCGTCGTCTTCGTAGTAGGTCGTTTGAACGCCCAGTTCTAGATCGCGGTAGCCCAAGAGCGGACGCACCGCGAAACCCGCATCGTAGGTGCGCTGAATGGTTGTCCCCATCCGGCTTACCGGGCGATTCCAATCGCGGGCGACAAGCGCCACGGACAGATAGGAATTCGGCCTCCATGTAAAGCCCGAGGCGACCGAGAAAAACGCATCGAGCGAGGGCTCATCCGAGCGGCCCCAGCCAAAGGTCGTCCCAAGCGCAAAGCCTTCGCCCAAGCGCAGGGACAAGGGAAATCGAACCCAATACGACCAATCGCGGAAGCCGTCCCGCGCGCCGTCGGGCGGCAGAAAAAAATCGAGGCGCAATCCAGAAGCGAGTCCAAAGGCCGAAAACCCCGCGCCAAACGAATGACCGCGCAGAGGCAGCCCGGCGGAATCGGGTGTCCACACACTGGTCCAGCGCAGCTCGGCACCCGGTAAAAAGGCTAGATTTGCAGGGTTTTGAGCGATGGCTGTCGTATCATCGCCGCTTGCGGCGCTCCTGCCGGGATCGATTACCGGCTGGGAAGGAAGGCCCGCGGGCAATATCGCTTCCGCGGACCGAGTCGATAGAGCCGCAAGAGAAAAGCCTAAAACAGAGGCGAAAACGCGCATGCCGCGCGCGTGCATCACCCATGAATGTGTCGATGATTCGGTGGACATCTGCAGGACCTCAGAGGCAGCGCTCAGCATGCCGAAAGCTCAACCAGCGTCTCGGCTTCTGCATCATAAGTTCTTCGCACCTCGGTCAAGGCCACGCGTTCGATGGCGGCGCCGATCACCGCCACATGAACGTGCATCACGCCGGCGACAACGCGCCGCGTTCTCTGGCCGGAAAGAGCGAACAGGGTATAGGTGCCTTCGGAATCGAAGTAGTGCTTCCACTCGGTTTTGATGTGGATCTGCCAGTTCGAGCTGTGCTCGCGAAGGCGGTAGTGCCAGTGCTCTTCCCAAGCCATGGCATCGCGGGCAACGGCGTATTTCTTGAACATCGACAGCGGTGCGCTGGCTTGAAATCGAAGGATGCGCTTCAGTTCATCCTGGGAAAGGTCGTGCATCAGCGTTTCAACCGATTCGATGGTGTTTAGGCGCGACACCAATCGTTTCCCAAGTTCGGGCGACAAAAGCGCCCGCTCAATCGCGATCAGCGGCCGATCGAATTCGTGAACAATCTCGAAGCGCACCTAGGGTTTGCCTGTATTACCATGACTCATTAAAGAATCCCCCGCGCTTGCAGTACCATTTCAATTTCTGGACGCCGCTTTTCTAATTCAGGAATATCTTTAACAGGTAAAAACCTCGCGCCTGGGCCGGTCCTGGGCAACCGAATGCAGTGGGGCGTCATGGCTGTGGTGATTTCATTGATGATTCGTTCAAATTGGACGGCCTTGCGGTCTTCTACCTTTTTTTCTACATAAACATAGGTCCATTCCATTGAAAGGTCCATCAGCGCCCGGGCATTCACCAAAAAAGTATTGGTGCTAAACACAGGGACTTTTGTTGGATCAAAGCCCAGGGGAAGCCTGAATTCCTCCGCGAACATCAGCTTTCCATTGCATCGCACGGGACCTCCACCCTTATCACCGGGCACTTTATCGACAACTTCGACACTTAGGTCGCCACCATGAGCGATATGCCATCCCAACAGCGCTTCATCCACCATCGCCCCCAGATTGTCCAAGTTGGCAATCCACACATATTGCCCGCCCCTCTCGATAAAACGAGCCAATAATCCGCTTTTTCGAAGCGCATCGGGCAAATCCCCATGCCCGGTCGCATAGACACTGGGCTTTCCCTCTTCATCGATAAACAGCGTGCCATCCAGGTTGAGCCGCAACGATTCAAATTGCTCAAAGGTGGCGCAGTCCACCCCATCGCAACGCTCTTTGAGCGCTTCCCGAATCGGTCCATCCGTTGCTTCGCTGGTCATCAGCCATAAAGGCACGCCTGGTTCACCATGGTCCCGGCGCAAACGCTCGTGTTCCATCCATCTCAGATCTAAAAAGGTCTTTTGTTGCACGGCCTCGACCAGCGCCTTGACCACGCCTCCCATGCGGGTTGCCATTCCTCCCGCAAGCACGCATAGCGCGACTTTGCCCTCTTTTAATACTTTCTGGCCCAGCTTCACGCAATGCTCGTGTTCAGGCGAGCCGGGCATGGGGGCATCGTGCATATCCTCGAGCCTGGGAGGCTCGACCACGCCTTGAAGCCGATTTCGCTCGGCGCTGTCGGTTCCGATAGAAGCCGCCCATGCACACAGACGCTCTTCCGAAAAGCCCCGGGCATGCAAGCGTTTGAGAATGGAAGGCGAAAGAGCTTTTAGTTGTTCGTTAAGGCTCATGGTGTTTCCGTTTTTGGCAATGCGGCTGCCCGCACCGTCATCCAAATTCCATCGCGCGCCCGAAGCGTAAAGCCCACATCCTGCTCGGGTTCAAAACCGGGAACCAAATCCAAGGCAAAACGCTGGGTGGCCATGGCCAGCGCAAGCTGCATTTCCATCATCGCAAATTGATATCCAATGCATTTGCGAGGTCCCGCGCTAAAGGGTAAATAGGCGCAAGCATGCTGTTTTTTTGCCTCTTCAGGCATAAAGCGCTGAGGATCAAATCCTTGGGGATTGGTCCAGAATTTAGGATGCCTGTGGGTTAAATAAGGGCTCATCCATAGCGTCGCACCCGCAGGAATCGTATAACCCGATAGGCGATCTTCTCCAATCGCCTTGCGGAAATTCATTACGGCCGGGGGATAGAGGCGCATGGCTTCTTCAATGACGGCGTTGGTGTAGGGCAGCTTGGGCAAATCGGCGATGTTGGGCACGCGGCCCTCGAGGACCCGATCGATTTCCGCCCTTAACTCCCGCTGAACCGTTGGATGTTTCGATAGCAAATAGAAAGCCCACGACAAGCCAACGGCCGTCGTTTCATGTCCCGCCGTCAGCAGCGTCAGCACTTCATTGCGCAATTCCGTATCGTTAAGCCCCTCGCCGCTTTCCTCGTCCCGCGCATCCAAGAGCATGGAGAGCAGATCATGAGCGCCCGAGCCCTCTTTTCTTCGCGCCGCAATGGTCGTATTCACGATTTGATTCACCGAGGTCAGCGCATCGCTGTAACGCTGATTCATCGGCGTTGGAATGGCATCGGGTACCCTAAACACCGAACGCGAACGGTGCGCGATGGTGTTGAGCAAGATGGGCATCGCTTCCAAAAATATGGCGCCGTCCTTGGCATTGGTCCGAAGCAGGCAGCGATTGACGACATTCAGCGCCAAAAGGCTTGTTTCCTCGGCTACATCGATGGGTGTGGACGCCTTCTGCGCCTGTTCAAAGCGATCGAGCATTGAAGAGACTTCCGTTACCATATCGCCCGCCATCGCCTGAAGCTTCTGATGATGAAAGGCCGGCTGCATCAGCTTCCGGCGCTTTCTCCAGTCTTCTCCATCCATCGTCAGAAGCCCTCGCCCCAATAGATTTTCCACTTCTTTAAAGGCAACATCGTCCCGCGCATAGTTGCGCGCATTGTTCACCAGCACTTGTTGCACATCGTCGGGATGAACAACTAAATATACCATATTCGGACCCATCTTCAGGCGCGAAACATCCCCAAAGCGCTGCCAGGTTGTGACCAGCAAATCGAGCGGATCGCTTAGCATTTCACGCGCTTTTCCAAGCACAAAGGCGCCTTCCGAGCCGGGGATTTCGTCGTGGGTCTGCTGCGCCAATGTTTCGACCGCCTCGCGCCATGGCCCGCCCGAAGATACGCCCAGCCATTGGAGTATTTCTTCCATGGCTACCTCCTCGGCGGCACAGATCGGCGACCTAAAGCCAAACAAACCCCCCGATGCCTTCATCACTTCATGCGCGCAAAGCACCACGGAAGCAATGCTTTCTTCGGGAACCGAGGTGCCAAGCCCCCGCTTATCCCGGGCAAGCGAAGCGAAAATCCGGCTTCCTTGCTCGAGAAGCTCTTTGGGCGGCGACTTTTGCAGCCATTCATGAAAGACGCCCTCGGATTCAGGACGAAGCCATCCTTTTTCCTCGCCAAAGCGCCGAATCACATGGGCTTCCGCAAATTGAACCTTTCCGTCCGAATAGGCGACATGGAGCAGAGGCATCAAGCCCAGCATCCTGAAGTCGCTTTTTGTTAGGGAAACTTTGCCTAGTACCTCATCCACATTCAATGTGCTCATCACTTACCCCTCATCCCCCCGGGTTTCATCCACTTCAATCCCATGTTTGCGCATTAAACGATATAAAACATAACGGCTTGACAATCCCAATGCCCTCGCCGTGCGGGCAATATTTCCTTGACATGCCACCAATATCGATCGAATCGACTCGGCCGTGGGTTCGGGATTTTCGTTGGAGGAAGGCGCGGGCGCGGATACCTCTTCAAGTTTTGGATTGGAATCCACCGCGTCAACTTCTTTCCATTCAAGGCATTCCCCCGGACTTGAGCCCATGACCCGCCACAAAAAGGCATCCAGTTCTCGAATATGGGTGGAATACACCTTCTTCATGGCGTATTCGACCACGCTGCTTTTAATGCGGATTTCCCCTGAGGAATCCAAAAATCGCTTGATGGCCTCGGGATTTTTCAGCGAAGCCCTCTTGAGCAAATGGTGAATTAAGACAGGAATATCGTCCCGCCGCTCGTTGAGCGTGGGAATGCCGACGCGGAGCACCAAACGCGCCCCAATATCGTGTTTCAGCGAGGATAGGTCCCGGTTGGTCGCCGCAATCAATCGAAAATTCGAGCGTTTTGCGGCCGATCCGCCCAAATTGTGATATTCGCCGCCCTCATCCAGCACCCGCAGCAAATTGGCCTGAAGCTTATGGGGAAGTTCGCCGATTTCATCCAGAAAAAGAGTCCCTCCATGGGCCGCCCCAATTAGACCAGGCCGTTCGGCCATCCCGGGATTGGGATAGTTTTTTGTATTGCCAAAGAGCTCGGCATCCATCAGGCTTTCTGGAATGGTGGCCGCGCTTCGCGCAATAAATGGCCCCGTTGAACGATCAGACATCGAATGAATCGCTCTTGCGGCGAGTTCTTTGCCCGTTCCACTCTCACCCAGCAGCAGGGTGTGCTGATCGGCCTTGGCCACCCAGTTGAGCTCACCCCGAAGTTTCCAAAGTGCAAAACTTTCCCCTACAATCCCATGTGTATCGGGCTCTCCAAAGGGATGATAACGATCGAGGGAAAGGCTGTGTATCGACCTCCAGGATAAGGGCCGCTGGGTGCAATACAACAACAACTGTCCCTTGAGCCGCACAGAATCCCCGGGATGAAGGACGCATGCATCCACTGCTTTCCCTTGAAAGATGAGGGGGCATTTCCCGATTCGCTCCAGACGAAGACCCGCTCCCTCCGGGCGGATACGCAATTGCTCCCGCGATAGTCCTGGATTGCTGAACGGAAGCCGCCGTTCAAAGCCCAAAGGGTGCTGGCGTCCAAAGACCACCCGCTGAGATGCCGATCCATCCGATGGAGTGCCCCTTCCAAAAATTTTTGCCCCGGCGCCCGGCTCGAAGAGAGCCACCTCGCCCACGCGGCCAGGCGCGGCCGACCAAGCGATCAGCAGCGCGGGAAACAGCTCCTCGTAGCCTGAACGAGACTTTTCGCTCGAAGCTTGAGCCTCAATCGTATCGATATCGTCCATCCGACAGACTCGGTCATGTAACCGAAACTGCTGGGCGCGTAAAGCAAAACGATATCTAGACAAACGAGTCAGGAACCAATACGAGATCGTCTCAGAACCCGTCGCGAGCAGCCACACGGCTAGGGCGAGCGACCGAGCCGTACTCCAGTACGGTGAGGGAGCTCAACCGAAGCCGTGTGGCGCGCAGCAGGGTTATGAGACGATCTCCAATACAGTCGATTTTGTGGGAGAGGCGGATATTGTCAGACGATGATGCAGCCCGTGGGGATGCGACCTTGCTCGGAGCCGTGTCCACCGATGTAGAAACGACCGCGCCCGATTTGGGGACAACCCTGGCCGATGCGCAGAGTTTTTCGCCGCAGTCCTCCGGCGCGCTGAAGACCCACATCGCGCTTCCAGGCCGTTATGAAGATCTTGGGCCGATCGCGGGAGGATCGTTTGGAGAAGTGCGTCGGGTGCGCGATACGGTGCTCGATCGGATTGTGGCGCTGAAGTTATTGAGGGCGGAGCGATCGAAGGACGGGCGGTTTCGGCGGCGTTTTTTGAATGAAGCGCAGATCACGGCGCAACTGCAGCATCCGGGCATTGTGGCGGTGTACGATCGGGGCGAGCTGGCCGATGGGCGGCTGTGGTTTACGATGAAAGAGGTGAGAGGCCGGACGCTGGGCCGCGTGATTGAAGAGCTTCACGAGGTAAAGACGCGGGATGGCTTTCAGACGGCGCCCTCGGGCTGGACATTTCGGAGGCTGGTGGATGCCTTTGCGCGAATTTGTCAAGCGATGGCCTATGCGCATAGCCGTGGAATTGTCCATCGCGATCTAAAGCCCGAAAACTTAATGGTGGGCGAGTTTGGCGAAGTTTTGGTGATGGATTGGGGTTTGGCCCGCAAGGTGGGAGAGTCTGAGCCGGCATCGGGTCCAGACATACATTCATCGCCTGGATTGACGCATGATGGCGATATCTTGGGAACGCCGGCTTATATGTCGCCCGAGCAGGCCAGGGGAGCCACACGTTTACATGGACCCAGCACCGATGTCTATGCGCTGGGCGCGGTACTTTACACGCTGTTATCGGGGAATTTTCCTTATCAAGACGCTGGGGGAAAGATTTTGGCGGCGATTATGCTTGGGCCGCCTCGCCCGGTCAAAGAAGCGGCAGTGGGAGGTCCAGAGCTGCCTGAAGAGCTATGCACCGTATGTGAACAGGCGATGCGCCGGGATATTTCTCAGCGTTATCCAAGCGCCGAGGCGATGGCCCAGGAGATTGTGGCCTGGCTGGATGGAGTTCGGAAGAGGGAGCAAGCGCTGGCCATTTTAGAGCAAGTGAGATCCTTGGAGCCTCGGGTTGCGGAATTGCGAACGAGGGCGGAGCAGGCTCAAACGCGGGCGCGGGCGCTTCAGGAGACCCTAAAACCCTTTGATCCGATTGAGAAAAAGCGGCCGGCGTGGGCGTTGGAAGACCAAGTGGCTCAGTTGGGTCAAGAAGCGGCCATGATGGAAACCCAATGGCTCGAGGGCGTACATGGGGCGCTTAGTTTGGACCCGGCCTTGCCTGAAGCGCATGGGTTGCTGGCCGATCATTACCGGACGCGATTGATGGAGGCGGAGCTATCGCACCGGGCGGAAGACGCGGCGAGGGCGGAGGCGATGCTTCGGGCGCATGATCGGGGAAAGCACGCGGCTTTTTTAAGGGGCGATGGGAGGCTTACGCTGGTGACCAATCCTCCTGGAGCCCGGGTGATTGTCGAGCGTTTTGTTCTTCAAGATCGCCGGCTTGTACCTGTATTCGAGCAAATATTGGGTCCAACGCCGCTTCGGGAAATGGCCTTGGGACGGGGGAGTTATTTATTAAAAATCCAGGCACCTGGAAGGGTGGAAGTGCGCTATCCTGTGTTCATTGACCGGGATGGGCATTGGGATGGCCGCGCACCTGGGGAGAGCGAAGCTTTTCCCATCGATTTGCCCAGAGAGAATGAGATTGGGTCCAATGAAGTGTATGTGCCGGCGGGATGGACCTGGATTGGGGGAGATCCTATTAGTGGGGATAGTTTACCCCGCCGGCGTATATGGATAGATTCTTTTTGTATTGGGCGATTTCCTGTGACCACAGGAGAATATCTTGTTTTTTTAAATGATTTGGTAAAACAGGGCCGGGAGAAAGAAGCCTTGGCGCATTGTCCCCGAGCCCATCAAGCTTTGTCGGATGCGGGTTCTGAACTGGCATTTTCAATGGATTCCGATGGATACTTTTGTTTACCCCCAGACCGGGATGGGCTGCGATGGCGGCTTGATCGGCCTGTTGTACTTGTCGATTGGCATCGAGCCACATCGTATACAGAATGGCTATCTGCGCGAACAGGCCGAACTTATAGACTGCTCAACGAACTGGAACGTGAAAAAGCGGCCCGGGGCGTCGATGGACGTTTCTTGGCTTGGGGCGACCACGCGGAACCGACATTCGCTTGCGTAGCTGAAAGCAGTCCAGAGGAGGCCCAGTACGAAAGCGTTGATGGGCATCCCACCGATGAAAGCGTGTATGGAGTGAGGGGGCTTTCAGGAAATGTTCGTGACTGGTGTATCAACGCATGGAGACACGAGGGACCGTCTATCAAAGGAGAGCGTTTAACGCTTGAACCGACGGATGATGTAGCTGAGTTTATAGCAATTAAGGGAGGTGTTTGGTCAAATCCAATTAGCCAGAGCCGGGCAGCCGCTCGTTTTGGAGGGCGCCCCAATATTCGGCGGCCCATCTTAGGTATTCGGATCGCCCGACCTTGGCCGCCTATTTTATGATTCTTCAACCCGGGGGAGTGTAATTAAAGATATTGGTGGCCGATGCATAGATATTGGCGATACCCGATAAAGGTGTAGAAAGTGTCTGGGTAAACGTTGGATAGCCCGGCATGATCCCAAATCTTAAATTCCCTTGGTAATGATTAAACCAAGTGATACTCACCGTATAATAGGAGCTCCCGCCGGTGGGCGTGGAGAGAACCGAGCTCATGGTTATCCCATAGTCAAAACTGCCTGAACCCGACATATACGCTGCTTGATTGGGCCTATATGTGCCAGGACCGGTCCATGTTGTGGTCGACGATATCTGCGAATAGGCCGAAGAAGGTGAGGAACCAATCTGATCTGAAGCCAAGCCCGTGACCCTCAGCGACCAGGTTCCAGAGGAAGAGGTATTGAACGCCGTGCTTACCATCCAATACTCGTATCCCCTGTAAAAAGTGCTACCGTTTGCGGTCTGATTTCCATTGGGCACAAGCGCCGTCGCCACCACCGTTCCATTGAAAATTAGTTGAAGCTGGGTAAAGGCAAAGTGCGCTGATGGATCGATTTGCCCCTCTCGCCGCTCCGCCGTCGGTTCATTGCTGGTCTCCCCCGGCTTGGCTGTCAATCCATGATGAAAAAGCGGCAAATTCCCAAGCCGATTCATCAACACCGGATGCTGCCTAAACGAAAGCCCATTCATCAGCGTCCGGGCCCTAAACAAAAGCTCGTAATGCGAAATGGTGCTCTGCCGGAAATCCCCTTCTTGTTCCATGTTCCATTGGCCCAGCACCACGCCGACCGCCCAGCTAAAGGCGCCTCGCCAATGCCCGCCGATATTCGATTGATAGCTGATTTCTCCCACATCCGACGCGCAGAACATCCGCTGTCCAAACTGCAGAATGGCCTGCTCTGTCAGCTTTGCTTGCCCCTTCGCGCTCAAGGATGGCACCGCCAAATGATCGGTGGGCGCCGCTTCCGCCGCATAACAGCAATCGAGAAATACCGTTAGATTTTCCTCGGCCCCAGCCAGCATTTCGCGCAAATCGGAATAAGGCACCGCATGCACGAGCTCGGGCGTCACGTCGCTGGGACATAGATACAGTGCATCGTCTTTTTGGGCTCCATGGCCCGAATAGCTCATCAAACCAGGCAAAGGCTTGGCCGGCCGGCCATCCTCGCCCCCAGCCTGAACCAAATTCTTCGCCAACCACTGGACCCCTTCCCGAAGATTCTGCTCCGTGGCTTCTTGAAAGGTATTGGGATCTTGACACCAGGCATCGACTTCGGCCGCCAGATCAACCGGATTTTTGCGGGGAAACGTCGCCATCGCCGCCAAGAGCACTTCGTCCCGCGTTAGCTTTGGCGTTGTCAATACTCTTACTTTCCCCGGAGTATACCCAAGCCTCAGGCATATTTTCCAGTAGGCGAGCACATCGTTGCGCCCCGCCAGAAGCTGCTTTTCCGGACCGAGATGTTCATATTTCTCGACGCCAATCAACAGCGCATAACCGCTTTCCACATTTGTATCTGCCATAATTTCCCTGTTTCCACTTCGGTGGTTATCGCCACAAAACCGGGCATGCCGGCCCCCGTTCGCCCCCTCGAACCAGGACCGGCCTACCCGGCAACTTCCCCTCAATGCAAGCTCGGCGCTTACTTCCCCTGCGCCTTGCGACTCATCCGCTCCATCGAATATCGGTAGTCCACGCTCTTTTCAACCGGAATATCCTTGCCCCTCGAAGAAAGTTCTTTCGATTGGACTCGTTCCGTCAAATGCCCCTGCATCCGCGCATCGCCCACCCGAACGCCGTCCGCAAACAAGGTCGTTCCTTCCGGTCCCACGGCTTCCAATTCCTCGGGCGTGCCCAAGGTCAAGTTATAGACCGCGCTTTCGTATTCGGGCCGCTCCACCGCCACTACCGTCGCTTTTCCAGACTGGGTCTCGATGCGATCGCCCACCTGAAGCGCCTGCGCCTGAACCACTTCTCCATCGCCGATGGGCAGCGCATGGGTCGAAGTCATGGTCACAATATTCCCGTGGTCATCAACAACGCGCACCATGGGCTTACGCTCGGCGCCTTCGCTCATGCCCACCACGGTCAGCGCCCGGCCATGCTCATCGGAACGCACTTTTTGACCCACCGTCAGCGATTCAATGGCCACCTGCTGGCCATTCTCGAGCGTCACCTTTGTACCGGCCGCCAAACATCCCCACCAAATCTGAACGGGCGGCGGATTGGGACAGGCGTTGGTCGACAGCGTGGTCCAGCGGATGGTCGGGCCGGCACAGCGCGGTCCATTGCAACTCTGCTGGCGAAGCTTGACTTCAATGTTCAAGTCGACATTTCGGCCGTTATCGCTGCAGTGATCGGGCCAGTTGGCATTGCCGAGCGACGGCGCCTTGGGATCGATCACGACCTTGGCGCGTCCCGGCGTACCTGCTTCAGGAACAACCTTGATAAACGAGGAGCCCGTTAAATCCTTGGTGCAAAATCCGCCTGGAGGCGTTGTCGCGCCTGCATTTCGAAGGGTCAGCCAAGCGGTGGCTTGCTGCACAATATAGGGATTCCCGGGGATATTCGGGACAACAGGCGCCGAATAGCCCGACATGGGCATATACAAAAGATTGCCATTAAAAGGCAGGGGAGAAGCTTCAAACTTAGGCACATTGGCTTCACAAATAAAGCTTCCATTGCAGGCCGCGCCGCTTCCATGCTCATAGTCGCAATCGGCCTGATATTGATTGCGGTCGAGACAATATTTAATCAAACCATTGGGCAGAATATCCACCGGAGCCGTCAGCGTACCCGTTACGGTATTGGGCGCGGGAACCAAGTGGTTTGCGTATACGGGCGTCACATAATAATAAGACTCAACGGTTGTGGTCGTTTCATGATAGCTAATCGCATCGGCAAATACGGCTTTGGTTGCCGGGGGCTGAGCCGCCACAAAGAGATCGACCTTTACGCCGTCGGCCCAGTCTTCCGCGAAATCGTAGGCGATTGCATTATCATCTTCGTCAAATTGATAGGTATCGATATAGGTATAGCCTGCTCCCGCCACACAAGTGCCCCGGGTTAAAGTTTTAAACTCGGCGGGCACGAGATTCTCGGGAACGATAAACGCATCGCAGCGGGGCACTTCGGGAGCGAGCTGGGCCGCGGGATCATTGGCCAATTTGCCTTCTTTCTTGGCGATCGCCGCTTGGCGCGCGGCATTGAGCTTGGCATGGAGCGAGGGAGCCGTATCCGGCGTAATACCCGAAGCGCGAAGCCTGGCATCCAAGAATTGAAATTGGCGCGCATCCGCGAGATCAACCTTAATGCGTCCCATTTCGCCGCTTTGTTCGACCTGGGTGCGCATATAGTCGCGGTTGGCTTTGATGGTTTGTTGCGCGATCGCAATGGATTCATCATCGGGCGCATTGGCAACGCAGGCACTTGAGAGCGCGAGAAGGCCAAAGAGCGCAAAAGGAACAAGCTGCATGCTACGGGTTTTCATGGTCGACATCCTCTCCACCTGCCACCTTGGCAGAACGTGAGGATGCCTTTTGCAGCCGCTGTGCCAATGCTTCGTGTTGCGAGTTTCCTAGCTGTTTTGGCGGGTTTTTTGCGAAGGCGCCCGCTTTCAATCCCTTTATGGTCTAGGGGAAACTCTGGGTGTATACGTGCGCAATGGTGTGCGCGAACATGTGCGGCACAGATCGCTGCTAATCAATTGTTGGTGCGCGAAGCGTTCGGCCATAACGGGGAGGAGATTCCCAATGCCCAGGAATCCACACATAATGGACTCCATCCCAATGCCAATATCCGGGTGCCCATACCAATCCAGGTGTCTCTGCGCCCGAACGAATCTCGGGCAAGGGAGGCGGCGGGGGCGTTCTTAAGGGCCTTTCCGGTTCCCGGCTTGCGCATCCCAGCGCCACAAGCCCCAACACAAGCGGCCAATCTTTGATTCTCATGGGATTCGCTCCTCCGGCTATTGAATCACCATCACCCATACATCGTAGAGCGCATGAGTCCACACGGCTGGCGCAAAGCCTCGAAATGCATAAATGGCCGTGAGAACAAGGCCGCACACCATTCGAAACACAAAGCTTTGCAAATGAAATGGATCGCCCAGGGCACCCACATAGTGCCATCCTGAAAAGACAGCGGCGGCAACAAAGGCCCAGCCTATAGTAATTGAAATCCCCCGCGCACCTTTCCCGAACAAGAATTTGATGAGCAAGGCCCCCAATCCAAAGAGTCCGACCCGAAAGGCGATTTCTTCATATAGACCGGCCCCCAGCGACATAATCAAGCCCGTAAAGGCTCCATAGGGATCGCCCGTGTTGGGGGCTAGACGGAGCGATCCAACCACATAGGACCCCACAAAACGCATGAGAAAGGCATACAATGCCCCCTCGATAGCGATGAGGGCAAAACGTTTTCCTGAAAGAGCTTCCCGTTCGCCCAAGGTGCCCAGCACCAAGACAAAGGCGACGCCGATGGCCAATGTGAGCCCCGAATATAGAAGAAGACTATGATTGGCGAGGCTTCTCAGCTCGGCGGTAACGGGATCGGCGGCATTTCGGATAGGGAGAAAGACCACGCCGAGGTGATAAATGAGAAAGATGGGCAAGGTGAGACCGAGATCGGTCCACGCATCGCTTTTTTTGGTTAGCTCGCCTGGTTGTTTAGGATTGGTGGGAGTCGCCATCACGAGGGCCTCAATCGGTAAACGACAACAATGACTTCAATCACCCACAGCACCAAATTCAACACGAAAGGGGTATCGCGCAGCATCTCCTGAGTGGGCGATTCGGACTTGGGCCGTCCGGCGACCAGTTGAAGGAAGCGGAGTACGCCAAAGAGGGGATGAATCGTTGTCAGCCAGAGGTAAGGGTTATCGAAGAAGCGCTGGGTATCGTGGTCGAGGGTGTAGGCCATATAGGTGCCTACGCTTGCAATTCCAGTGATGGCCAGCGCGGTGGTTAAGGCTTTGGGCGTATAGGTTTGGAGGACGGCGCGCTGTTTGGCGGCGTTTGCCGATGCGAGTTCGTGGCGGCGTTTGCCAAAGCCTAAAAAGAGGGCGAGGAACGCTGTACAGGCGACCATAAAGCCCGAAATAGGCGTGCGGGTGGCAAAGCCTCCGGCCAATACCCGCAAAACAAAACCCGCCGCAATACAGGCTACGTCAAGATAGGCAATTTTTTTGAGCCAAAACGAATAGGCGATGTTTTGGATAAAATATAAAAGGACAACGACAAAAAAGGCCGTTGGTCCAAGCAGCGCGCCGCCCAGAGCGAGCGCCACCAGAACAATCAGCATGGCTTTGGCCATGGATACGGGAACGCGGCCCGATGCAATGGGCCGATAGCGTTTTACGGGATGAACGCGATCGGCTTCCACATCGACCAAATCGTTGAGCGTGTAGACCGCGCCCGCCAAGAGGCAAAAAATACCAAACGCGCCGAGGGCCGAAACAATAATGGAGGGATGCGTTAGATGTTTGGCGAAAACAACGGGCGCCAGCACAAACAGGTTCTTCACCCATTGATGTGGCCGAAGTGTGCGAATCGCTCCGCGCAGGCGCCACAGCCAGCTCCCTGCCTTGGACTCAGGCAGAAGAGGTGGTGTCGCTATTTGGCCAGGCAAGAGGGCCGGTGCGGAATCCTTGCCGTTTTCATCGGTTACACTATCGTTTTGCTCGGCTTGCTCAGCGCTCATTGCGGTGTCTAAACGGGCTATCGGTATTTGCTGTTCCACTATCGCTTTAGGCTGGGGCGCAGCATACATGCCCTGGCTTTTTTGGGCCAAGCCGGCGATCTTTTGTATTTGTATGTTTTATAAATGTTTTATAAATGTTTTATAAATTTTTATTCATTTTCATCTTTTTATGTGTTTTTTGGTTTATGCCTTTTATCTGCGAATACTTTTGGGTTTGCGCGACGAGAGCATGATCGGGGCTTGCCCGATCCACATTCTACGGCGTAGGGTGCGCCTTGTTCGGGCATTTTCACTTGTTTACGCGAATCACGCTTTCATGACGGGAGCTTTTTTCTGAAGACGCCATTGCTCAAATCGACGGGCTATCCGACAAAACACCGGGATTTCCGGCCATTCGTGCTAGCATCCGCCCGATGACGTCTGCGCTCTCGATTGCGCGTGAGGCTTCTCCTCTGCTGAAAGAGCTGCGCTCAGCGGTGGAGCATGCCCTCGAGGGCAAGCCCGATGTGGTTGAGCTTGCGCTCATTGCGCTTCTCGCCCGCGGTCACTTGCTGATTGAGGACGTGCCCGGTGTTGGAAAAACCACGCTGGCGCGCGCGCTGGCTCACGCCGTGGGCGGAGATTTGCGGCGTGTTCAGTTCACCAGCGATCTATTGCCCAGCGATGTCATCGGCGTCAGTGTGTTTGAGCAGCGCACGGGCGACTTCGTTTTGCGCCAAGGCCCGATCTTTACAAACGTCCTGCTCGCCGACGAAATCAACCGGGCGAGCCCGCGAACGCAGTCGGCGCTGCTCGAGGCGATGAACGAAGGGCAGGTGTCGGTCGATGGCAACACGATTCCCTTGCCCGAACCTTTCTTTGTGATCGCGACGCAGAATCCGCAAGATTTCGCCGGCACATTTCCGCTTCCCGAATCGCAGCTCGATCGCTTCATGATGCGCATTCGCATCGGATATCCGCCGCCTCATGTGGAGACGCGGCTGATCTTGAATGGAAGTTCCTCCGACCGGGCGCGCAATGTGCCTCAAGTGATCGATCCAGCGCAGCTTGTGGCTCTTCAGCGCGAGGTCGACCGGGTGGAAATGGATTCGGCGCTGGCCACGTATTTGCAAGCTGTTCTCGCGGCCACGCGCACCTCGCCTTCGCTTTCGCTCGGCGCATCGCCCAGGGCCGGCATGAATCTATCCCGCGCCGCAAGAGGGCGCGCCGTCCTGCTCGGCCGGTCGTACTGCATCGCCGACGACATCCACAACTTGGCTGTTTCTGTTCTGTCTCACCGCGTGAGGCTTGCAGCTCACGCCGAGGGATACACACCGAGCCGCGATGAATGCGAGGCCGCGATCCGCGATATTGTGGTGCGCGTGCCCGTGCCGCTCTAACTTGGCCCGGCGAGGATTGGGACGATGGTGCAACAGCGCGCGAATGCTGGTCAGGAGCACCGCGTGGAAGAAGCCTCGGGATCGCGGGCTCAAAGCTCATCCCATACGTTCCCAAAGGCGCCTTCCGGCGCGCGGCCCGGTCTTATGAAGCGCGGCAGGGAAAGCTCTCAAAAGCCTGCGGTTAAAGGCTTTTGGGCACGCGTTTCGCTTTTCTTCAAGCCGCCCCGCAAGCTCCGTTTTACGCGCGAGGGCAAATACTATCTGGGCATTACGCTTGGCGTAGGGTTCGCGGCGATCAATACGGGCAACAATCTTTTGTATCTGCTGCTCGGCATGCTGCTTTCGCTCATTGTCGTATCCAGCATCATGAGCGAGCTTTCGCTGCGCAATCTCAGTGTCACGCGAAGACTGCCGGCCCGCGCCCAAGTCGGCCGAGCGCATTTGGTCGAGATCGAAGTCTTCAACCATAAAAAACGCATTCCTTCGTACGCGATCGAAGTCGAAGATTTGAGGGCATCCCAGCCCGCCGACAAACGCTGCTTCTTTCTAAAGATCAGCCCATCATCCGCCCAAGTCGCCGCCTACCGGCGCACTCCGGCAAAACGCGGCCGCGATCGCCACACCGGTTTTCGCATCGCCACCCGGTTCCCCTTTGGGCTCTTCGAAAAATCGCGCGAAGTCGAGGCCGAAGGCGATCTGATTATTTATCCCGCCGTCGATCCGGTGCGCCTTCCCCAGGACGAACCAGGGCGATCGGAGGGCGGAGGAGGCGCCGTAGGCAGGGGCGGAGGCGATGAAACCTTTGCCCTGAGGCCCATGCGCGACGGCGACGATCCCCGCGATATCTACTGGAAAAAGAGCACGCACAGCCAGCAGCTCGTGCTCCGCGAACGCGCCCGCGAAACCAGGCCCGATGTGACGCTGCCCATCGACGTTATCCGGCCCACCGGCGCAGTCGCCGACACATTTTCCCAGCAGTTTGAAAAACGAATCCGCGATTTGGCCTCGCGGGCGGTCGCTCATATCAAACGGGGCGACAGCGTGGTGGTGACAACAACACTCGGCGATCGCGTCCGGGGCGATAAAAACCTAGGCTCAGATCCAATCCTTCGCTTTCTGGCGCTTCTAGATGCCACGGATGAAGCCGTAGCCGCCGCGGCAAAGCCTGTGAAAACCACTTCCGCAGGCGCCCCGGCCAAATCGGCGGGCAATGCCAAGGGGCAAGCATGAGATTCGGGCTGATTCACCGCATCATGACGGACACGCTCGCCGCGCTGGGCGTGCTTTCGCTCATCGTCAGCGGTCAATTCAGCCGCTGGGTCAGCGCTGTTATTTTGGTGGGCCTCGCGCTGGCGATCTTTCTGCGCGACGCGCTCGCCCGCCGCTCTTATCTGCGCCATTTCGATACGGCCGCCCTGCTCATCGTCCTGCTGACGCAAGCCATACGGCTACTGCTCGACGCCAATGTGCTGGATGTACTCGTCGAGTTTGCGGCGGGCCTCCAGATTATCCGCCTCGCAACCCGCAAAGGCGCCGCCCACGATCAGCAAGTCATTGTGCTTGCGCTGCTGCATTTAATTGCGGGCACGGTGCTTGGGGGAGGCTTGGGCTATGGGCTCTGTTTTTTGGGCGTTTTGATTGTCGCGCCCGGCGCCTTGGTGCTTAGCCATCTGCGCCGCGAAGTCGAAGGCAACTACCGCCAAGGAGCCCGCGACCGCACAGGCTTACCCGTCGATGTGCCGCGCATCCTCCGCTCGCGCCGCGTGGTCGGAAAATCGTTCTTGGCCGTCACCTGCCTGCTCTCGGTGCCGATCTGCATCTTTACCGGCCTTTTGTTTATTATTTTTCCGCGCGTCGGCCTTTCTCTTCTGCTGCTCAACCGGCCCGGCGGACGGGTCATCGGCTTCTCCGGCCGCGTCGATCTCGGCGAAGTCGGCGTTCTGCGAAGCGATCCAACCTTGGCGATGCGCGTCGAAGTGCCCGAACTTCCCGATCCGCCGCCCGCGCGCGTCACGCTTCATTTGCGCGGCACAGCGCTTGACAGCTACGACGGCCGCGCCTGGACCCAGAGCGAAAACTTTAAGCGCCCCGCCGAACAAGACAGCGGAATCGTGGGCATCGAGCGTTTCCCCGAACTCGGAACAGATCCGGTAATGCGCATCGATCTCGAGCCCTTCGAACCTCCGGTCGTATTCCTTCCGCCGAATGCAAGCGGCCTTCGCGTCCGCACCCGGGGCCACCTCGGCATCGATTCAGGCACCTCTTTATTCCGCGGCCCCGAAGGAGAATTCCGCTACCAGCCCACCGACGACCGCGGCCTGAAATACGAAATCTTCCTCTCGAGAAAACGAAAGCCCGCCTTCTCGCGCAAGCTCTCGGACACCGAGCGCAGCCGCTATCTTTCCCTTCCCGGCGACCTGCCCGAGCGCATCCGGACGCTTGCCCAAGAGTGGACGCAAAACGCTGAATCCCCGCTCGATAAGGTGCGCTCCGTCGAATCCCACTTACGGACGGAATTCGCCTACGACCTAGGTTCTCCCTCGGGGCGCCACAAACAGCCGCTCGAACATTTTCTCTTCGAATCCAAGCGCGGCCACTGCGAGTTCTACTCCACAGCCATGGCGATCATGCTGCGCACCGTTGGCATTCCGACGCGCAATGTCACCGGCTTTATCGGCGGCACATGGAATCGATTCGGCCGTTTCTACGCCGTGCGCCAAGGCGACGCCCACTCTTGGGTCGAGGTTTATCTCGAGGGCCAAGGCTGGCTCACCTTCGATCCCACACCGCCCGCGGATGCGGCTCCGCGCAGCGAGCTTTCGGGCGCATGGGCATACATCCGCGATTTCATCGAGGCCACCAGCCAGCGCTGGGACAGGCATGTCATCGGCTACGACCTCAATCAGCAGGTTGGCCTGCTTCAATCGCTGCGATCGCGTTATCGAAGAGTGGATTCGTTTTTGTCCGGCCCCGGGTCTAGCAAACGCCCAGCCCTCATTGCGGCCGGCGTTGTGCTGAGCGTGGGCGGGCTTTTGTACTGGCTGAAGAGGCGCCGCAATCGCCGCAGAAACGGCATAAAATCGGCCGAAGGTGCCCGCGCGGCCAGCGCGGTTCTCGCCACATCGCTGTATGAATCGCTCGACTTCGCCATGGCAGCGGTTGGCGTCAGCCGCTCTCCGGGCACGCCGCCCTTATTGCATGCCCAAGCGCTAATAGATGTGGATCATCCGCTTTCACAAGAAATCATGGAGCTCACAACCATCTATCTGCGAGCGCGATTTGGCGGAAAAACCTTAGTGGATGAAGAACGGCGCGATTTTGAAAGGCGCATTCAAAAGTTGCGGGGCGGCTCGTCGAGACTGCAGAGCCAATCCTTCAAAAATGCTTCTGGCGCCCCGAAAAACCCGCCCTGAGCGAGCTTGGGCGGCACCCGGCCAAAAATCGCGCCGCACGCTTCTAGTGGCTCGAAATATCGTTCACCTCCCGTTAGCATTCGCGCAATGTTTTGGTTGCCCCGCGTCCGTACATTTCCCGTCTGTGCCGCTCTCGCTTTCGCACTCGTTACCGTCCCCCAGAGCGCGGCCGCAGGCGACAAAGCAGCGGCCAAAGCCGCATACGAAGAAGGCCGCACGGCCGCGAATGCGGGACGCTTTAAAGAAGCGGTCAAGCTCTTCAAGCGATCGATCGACGAAGACCCAAATCCGCAGACGCGCCTCGAGCTTGCGAAGGCACTTATAGGCGACGAAAAACTCGTCGACGCCAACACGGTGCTGAACGAACTGCTCAATGCATCGCCGCCGGTGATTTGGTCGGTGAAGAGCGCCGCACAGAAGCTTCGGACAGAAATCGAGCCGCGCATCCCCTGGATTCAAATCAAAATTGTCGGCCCAGATCCCGCGCTTACCAGCCTAACCATCGATCAAAAAGACGTAGATCGAAGCAAAATCGACGTGGATAGCGAGATCCCGTTTAACCCGGGCGAGCATGTGATCGGCGCCGAAGCCGATGGATATGAACCCGCGGAAAAAACGATCACCCTCAAAGAGGGCACGCACGAAGTCGTCGAGCTTACGCTGAGCAAAAAAGGCTCAGGAGGTCCGGGTACAGACACGCCTCCTCCGACCACCACGTCATCGGGAGGACTCACCAGCGCGCCGCTCTTCATTCCCATGGCCATCAGCCTGGGTGTCGGCGCCGTTGGCCTGGGCGTCGGCGGCGTTTTTGGCGGATTGGCCATCAGCAAAGCCAACGAAGTGAAAGACACCTGTGATGGCAGCGTCTGCCCCAACAGCTCACGCAACAAAACAGCCAAAGAAGACTCGCTTTTGTACGGCAATATCTCGACGGTTTCGTTCATCGTCGGAGGCGTGGCCGCCGCGGCGGGCGTGGCCCTGCTCGTCATCAATCTCAACGCGCCCGCCGAAAAACCCAAAGAGCCGCCGGTAGGCTATGTGCGGCCCTGGATTGGCCTTGGGCAAGCCGGCGTATACGGGAAATTCTAAAGCTTTCCCTTTGCAAAACGCTTCCGTTCCGGCCATCTGCGCCTCTGCGAAAGCCCCAGCAGCACAAGCGGCTCCTCGGCCGTCGCAAACTCGATCACATCCCCAAAACTGATGTCGACCATGTTGTCCGGACCGTCGAAGAAGATCTTCCCATCATGCATTTTGCTGCGCACGATAAGCGGCTGGCCGGGCGCCACAAGCGCATGTTTTAACCGGTAATGCTCACCGTGCGGCGTATACGGCTCGCGCACAATCAACTGCAGGCGCTTCGAGCTCAGCGGCAACACGCGGCCTCCCGCCGAATGCTGGGCCGCCGTCGAACCCGCCGCCGGCCCTACCCAAAATCCACTCGATTTATGCTCCTCTTCGATACCGTCCAGACGAATCAAATAGCGTGACGTGGCCGCCGGCGATGCATGGCAAAACAGCGCGTCGTTGAGTACCCGCGGCGCAATCAGGTGAGCATTGATCCTCACGCTCATGCGCGTAAGCTGCGTCCGTTTCAGTTTTCCCTCAAGAGCCGCCGCAATCGCCTCCGCCGCATTGCCTTGCTGCGCCCCGCAAAAGAAGCCCACCGACGACGAAGGCGCGCTGTTGATGGCCAATACCGGCGTGTGGATCACGCTGTGAGACGTATTCAGCAGCGTCCCATCGCCGCCCACCGTAATCACCAAATCGAAAGCCGATGCATCGAAGCCCTCGGGCCTGCGCGGAATGAATTCCCATGGAACACCGGCCGCATCGAGCGCTCCCTTCACTTCGCGCACCGTGCTCTCGTGCTCGGAGTGCGACACCTGCAACCGTGAAACCGTAGGATCGCCGTTCATCACCAGCGTCGTCAGCCGCGGATCTTTTCGCTCTTCGAGATAGATCCCCCAAGCCGAGCGCTTGACCAACAGTGCGACGCGCTTCGCCTTGGCTTTCTGTTCCGGCGTTCGGCCCTTCCCGGCCACGGACTGTTTCATCTAGATCTCCGCAAGCCTTCGAAGCGCGATTTCGGTCTTTTCGTCTTCGATTTGCCCGCGCCTCACCAGAGCCAGCGCATCGGAAAGCGCAATATCCACAACCTTGCCGTGCTGTTCGAGCGCCGATCCATCGAGCGGCGGCTCGGCCCGGAGCGCCGCATCCACTTCCACATGAAAGAAAAAATGCCTCTCGCCGATGATACCCGGCGCAGGAAACATCGACGCTCCAAGCTCGCTCAGCGCCGAAGGATCGACCTCAATGCCAATCTCCTCGTGCAGCTCGCGCGCCGCGCACGACCGCACACCTTCAGGCGTTCGCTCGTCCGCCTCCACAAGCCCAGCCGGCACTTCCCACAAATGACCCAGGCTTTCTTTTTCGCGGACAGGCAGCATTTGCTGCGGATCGGGACGAAGCAGCAGCGGAGGACGCATGCACGATCGTAAAAACACCCTGCGTTCGCCTTGCTCTCCGCGAAAATGAGCGACGACCACCACCGCATCCAGCCTTGAACGATCGACGGCATCGTAAACAAAAGGCTCGCTTTCCGTGCCGTCTTCATAACGGACGCGCAACAGCCGCCTGCGCAGGCGGAGAAAGCCATCATCCCGTCCATCTTGCTCCGCAACGAGCAAAAGCTTGTGTTTTGGCAACTCGGGCAGCATGCGCAGAGCAAGGCAGCATACCCCGGATTCAGGCTCGCCATCGAGCAGAAGGCTCGCTTATCTCGGATAAAGCACAACGGTGCGCTATCATCCGGCGCATGATGCGTTACGCGCTCCCCGTCGCGCTCGCAGGGCTACTCTCGGCGTGTGCGCCAAACCCGCCCTCCCAATGGCCGCAGGGCGGCGCGCGCCTTGAAATTCCACGCGCGCGGTGGTCGCTGGTTGAATCGGCCGTTGACATCGTTCCCGATGGTTCAATTTTCGTAAACGCGGAGCATGTGCTGACCGTCGATCGGGCGGGGCGGGTGGTGAACAAGAACCGCGAGCCCATTGCGCTGGTCTTGACAGACGGCAGGCTACTGGGGCCCGCCGATACCGATATGGGCTCGGTTGGCATGCTTCACGCATCGCTTGCGGGCGAGCCCAATGCGTGGATTTCGGTGATGCCCTCGGGCGAAGTGGTCCGCTATTTCGAGGATGGCGAGCGCCAGAGTTTTGGCGCATGGATGGGCTGCAATATAAGCCCCCGCACGCAAATGACGTGCACGCTCGTCACGCATATTGTGGGCATGCGCATCAAAGAAGAGCAGGACCGGATGCGCTCGCTGAATCAAGGACTCATGAGGGGCGGGATGATGCCGATACCCACTGGGCTTGGATTTGGCTCGGGCTGGTAAGCGCCTACTTCAGCAACCATCCAAACAAAAGCCGCTTCGTCGTATCGCGGGACACCGCCGAAATAGAATCCACAAGCGGAATTTCCTTCGGACACACCTCGACACAATTCTGCGCCTTACCGCAATCGGCCACACCGCCCTCGCTCATCACAGCATCCAGCCTCAGGTTCTTCTGCATCGCGCCCGACGCATGCATATTGAACAAGCGCACCTGATTGATGGCCGCAGCCCCAATAAAACTCGAGGCATCGTTGTACTGAGGACAGGCTTCCACACAGCATCCGCAGGTCATACAGCGCGACAGCGGATAGCGTTCCTGCTGCTGTTCCTGCGACTCGCGCGGCCCCGGCCCGAGCTCATGCGTGCCATCCAGCTCGACCCACGCCTTCACCCGCTTCAGCGCCTCGAACATCCGGCTCCGATCGACCACCAAATCCCGCACGATCGGGAATTTTTTCATGGGCTCGATGGTGATCACCTCGCCATTGGGCGCGAGCTGATCGATCAGCGCCGAACAAGCCTGCCGCACCTTGCCATTGATATTCATCGTGCAAGAGCCGCAAACCTCCTCCAGGCACGCGGCTTCCCACACCACCGGCGCAACGTTCTTCTTGTCGGTTGTGCAAGGATTCTTTTGAATTTGCTGCAGCGCACTATTCACATTCATCTGCGGCAAATAGGGCACCTTGAATTCTTCCCAGCGCTTGGTCTCCGGCTTATCGATAGAGTCTTGGCGCAAAATACGAAGGTGGACCATCCGTCCTTGGTTTGAATCAGCCACGTTGCTATCGCTCCTCTGCGTTTGCGTTCCATCCCTTTGTGAGGCCGGTTCGCCTGCCTAGACCGTCTTTTGATCTTTCTGCTCAGCCAGGGCGCCCTTGGCCTGGGCGCTCGCGGCTCCCGCCTGCTCGTATTTGCGCTCGCGCGGCGTAACCAAACTGGTATCGACCGCATCGGTCACATGAAGGCTTTTACCGCCGATTGAATAATCAAACTCGCGGATAAATTTCACGCTGCCCGGGCCCTCGTGAACAGCCAGCGTCGTACGCAGCCACGCGGCATCGTCGCGCCTTTCAAAATCGGGCTTGTAATGAGCCCCGCGCGACTCATCCCGGTTGCGCGCCCCCAGCGCGATGACCCGCGCGAGCACCAGCATATTCTCCAAATGCCGTACGAATTGCGCTCCCTGATTCACGCGCACCGAGGTATCGGTCGTGCGAATCCGCTTTGAACGCTCTTCCAATTCATCAATCTTCTCGAGCACCGCATCAATTTTCTTGTTATGGCGCTCAATCGTGCAATCGCGCAGCATGGTATCGCCGAGCTCCTGATGAATCAGATAGGCATTCTCTGATTTGGGGTCATCGGCATTTTGGGTGAGAATACGGTTATAATTTTCCGTAGCTTTCTTCTCGGCCTTTTCAAAAATCGATTTGGGCAAATCAAAAGCGCTCTTTTGCAGCGTCTTTTGATAGCTGGCGACAGAGGGACCACAGGCCATGCCTCCATAGATACACGATAGCAATGAATTGGCGCCGAGCCGGTTTGCCCCGTGATACTGATAATCCACCTCGCCCACGGCATAGAGGCCGGGGATATTGGTCGAATGATTGCGGGGCGAGCCTGTTTTAAGCGAACCCCGCGCATCGGGCTCGTAATCGACCCATAGCCCGCCCATCGAATAATGCACGGCGGGGAATACCTTCATTGGATTGTGATAAGGGTCGACCCCGACGAATTTCTCGTAGATCTCCAAAATACCCGCGAGCTTCATCCGCAGGAATTTTTCGTCCTTGTGGGTGAGATCGAGATAGACTTCATTTTCGTTGCGGCTTGTTTTTTCGTTAAAAACGCCGCGCCCTTCATGAAAGCAGACTTTAAAGATCGCCCTTGAGGCGATATCCCGGGGAACGAGGTTTCCATAGCCGGGATACATCCGCTCCAAGAAGTAATCCCTTTCTTTTTCGGGGATATCTTTGGGCCCGCGCTTATCGGCTTTGTCTTTGGGCACCCATACCCTGCCACCCTCGCCGCGGGCGCTTTCCGAGATAAGCCTTAATTTATCGGCGCCTGGAATCGCCGTAGGATGCACCTGAATAAACTCGCCGTTCGCATAAATCGCGCCCTGCTGATACACCGTGGACGCCGCCGTCCCCGTGCATATCGTGCTCAGCGTCGAACGCCCAAACACAATACCGCATCCGCCCGTCGCCAAGACCACAGCATCGCCGGTAAATGCGCGGATCTCCATGCTTTTTAGATCCTGCGCCACACAGCCCACGCATACACCGCTATCGTCTTGAATCATTGAAAGGAAATCCCAGAACTCGAATTTCCTCACCATCTTTTCGCCGGGAATCGATACCCCGTGCTCATCCACCACATCTACCGTTTCATAGCGGCGGACCTGCTCATCCAAGGCATATAAAAGCTGCTGCCCCGTCGTCGCGCCGGCAAAGGCCGTCCGGTGAAACAATGTCCCGCCAAAACGCCTGAAATCCAATAAACCTTCGGGCGTCCGGTTAAAAGGAACACCCATCCGGTCCAGCATATACACAATGCCCGGCGCCGCCTCGGCCATACCTTTTACAGGCGGCTGGTTCGCGAGAAAATCCCCGCCGTATGCCGTCTCTTCCAAATGCACCTGCGGGCTGTCTCCCTCGCCCTTGGTATTCACGGAAGCGTTAATTCCGCCCTGCGCGCATACCGAGTGAGAACGCTTCACGGGGACCAGCGATATCAGGTCCACCGCAACGCGGGCCTCGCACAGCTTAATCACCGTCATCAGGCCGGCCAAACCGCCGCCCACCACAATAACCCGCCGGACTTTGCCGCTGTCACTTCGGATTGTATTCTTCGCCGCCATAACAATTGCCGCCTTTAATGAGAATCCTTGCCCGGGCCGCGCGCTACGTCTTGGCATGTGCGCGTCATTTTATCGGAATCACCGCCGCCGATGGCGCCGAGCCATTTGCCCGGAAGCTCGGAGCCTGTTGCGAAATAGATAGCCGTGTTGGCGCCCAGTAAAAACAATACCAGGCCCACAAGCCCAAATACCGTCGCCGCCGACCGCTGCGCCCGCTTCGATACCGTTATGCCCCACGAAAAGCAGAATCCCCATAGCCCGTTCGCAAAATGAAATACGCTGGCCGCTATGCCAACGATATACACAAGCGCTACAACGGGGATACCCTTCCAGGTGGACGACATATTGCCGCACAGCGCCGCATAAAACTGGTCCTCAGCCATCTTTCCAGCGACTTTTTGGAACCAGTATTCATAGAGATGATAAACAATAAACGCAAAGGCCAATATGCCCGTGGTACGCTGAAGCGTATACATCCAATTGCGGGAAAAGGGATACGCTCCCACATTGGGCTTTCCCTCGAGCGCAAGCTTTACGCCATAGAGCGCATGAAATGCGAGAGGCCCTAAAATCCCCACCTCGAGCAGAGGCAGATAAGGCATGTGGGTAATATTGCCGACCGCCTCTTGAAAGCGCTGCTGGCCCTGAAGGGCATTGGCATTCGTCCAAAGGTGAAATACCAAAAATCCGCCGACCGGAAGGATGCCCGTGAGCGAGTGAATTTTTCTCAGCAAAAAGGGGCGGCGATTTTTGTCGAACAAAGACTTTTCAGTGGACGCGTCGGACACAAAAACCTCGTCCTCAACCTGGATATTCGGCGTTGGGGCGGGACTTCGGACAGGCCCGCGAAAACCGCCAAAACGTGGCTGATGAGGGCCATGTATGGGAGGACCCGATTGACGTCAAGGATGATGCCGGCTCAATTGACAGCGCCTTCGGAGATTGAAGGGAAATGCCTTCAATTAAAGCGTTTTTTGTTTGCGATTCGACCGCTGGGCTTTGCGCTGTCGGCGGGGCTCTTGGGCTGCGGCGGGAGCCCCGCGCAAACCGATCCTCCGGTGCCTGTCCTGGGCTCGTCGCAAGAGGCGGAGGAAGAATTTCAACGGCTGCTGGGCCGTTTTGCACCCGGGTCGAAAGAGACGCGCCTGGGCATGGAGAGCGAACTGGCCGCTTTTACCGAGCGCTTTCCGCGGGATGAGCAGAGCCGGCTGGCGACGGCATTGCTTGCATGGGTGGCGATGGAGCGCGGAGATATGCGGCGTTCGATGCTGCTGTGCAAGCGCGTTCAAGCGCAGGGCGCGGGGGCCGCGAAAGATTTGGCGACCACGGTTGAGGGCGCGGTCTTGCGCAGACAGGGCAAGGCGGCCTCGGCGCTGAGCACGCTCCGGCCGCTGGTCAGCAAGCTGATCGACGACTACACGCGCATGTTTTTCAACGAGGAAATTGTGTCGGCAGCGCTTGCCGCGGGGAAGTTTGGCGAAGCGCTCGACCTAATGAGCGTATGGCTGCGCGAGGCGGCGCAGAACCAGCATCCTTATGTGCGCGAGCGGATCAATGCGCTGCTGGGCTCTGTACCGACGCCTGAAATGCTTGCGGCCCTCGAACGCAAGCTCTTGGCCCAGCAGGGCAACACCGTATCGGACGGCGAGTTTCAAACCCTGCTTGCAAGGCGCCTGGCTTCTATTGCTGTTAAAACCCGCGACGCCAAGCTCGCCCAGGATTTGATAGCCAAAGCCGGCCCTCTTTTGGGCGATCAGGGCGAAGCGGTGGCTGAACTCGCGGCAGGCATTACCAAGGCCCGGGTCGAGGCGCCTACGGTTGGGCTTCTTTTGTCGCTGCGCACAGGAGCGGCAAGGCGGCGGGGTGCGGAAGCGGCGGCGGGCGTGATGGTGGGGCTGGGCCTGCCAGGGTCGGGTGCCCGATTGGCCAGCCGGGACGACGGCGGCACGGTGGAAGGCATCGATACCGCGCTTCAGGGGCTCACCTCGGAAGGGGCGGCCGTTTTAATCGCGGGCCTGGACGATGTAGATGCAGAGAAGGCGGCGGCCTTTGCAAAGACGCAGGGCATTGCTGTGATTCTCCTCAATCCAGCCCCGTCGGCCCTCGAGCCCCATGGTTTTGTCTTTAGCGTCGGTTCCGATCCGGCGATGGTCCGCTCGAGATTGCTGACGGCGCTCAGGGAAAAAGGAGCATCAGCAACGGCTTTGATCACCGAAAAAAGCCCTCAACAGGAAGCTTCTCGAGGCGAAGAAGTTGCATCTACAACCATTCCGCCGCCGCCCGGCTTCGCTTCGGCATCGCATTGCGGCGATCCTGTGGATTTCAATGCGTGGAGGCGCCTGGATATCGATGCTGCCGTCATCGACGCGGGCGTGGAATGCATGCAATGGGCGGCTGGAGCAACGTTGGGAAGAAGGCTTCGGCTGGGATTTGGATTTGAAGGCTTGGGTGAGAATTTGCCCGCCGGATCGCTGGTTATGGGAGCAGGACGCTATCCTATCGTTGCATCAGCAATGAATTTACCTTGGTTAAAAGCATGGGCGCGCTATCGCGTCACACCTCCCAGTTTTTGGGCGGGTCTGGGGAGGGACGCGGCGGTGCTGGCCTGGATGGGGGTTCAATCCCTTCCTATCAAGGGCACCGAAGATCCAAAAGAAGTGGCTGAACGGCGAATCGCGGCGAGGACCGCACTGGAAAGGGCGCGCGCCGAGCTATGGACAAGCGAGGCATCCGGCTTTGGGGGAGGGCGGGTGCTGCAGCGGGCCATCACGCCGAGGGAGAGCTTTTCAAAGCCGAAATAAAGCCTGAACACCGCGATGAAAACACCCGTCACGCTCGAACTTCCGTCCCGCAGGAGCACCATCCGCTTGGCTCAAACGCTTAGCGCTTTGGTCCGGGGCGGCGATTTATTGATTTTAAGCGGCGGCCTCGGCGCTGGAAAAACCTTCTTTGCAAGGGCGCTGTGCCGCGCTCTGGGCGTCGGCGGCGAGGTCGCGGTCACCAGCCCCACCTTCACGCTGGTGCATCACTACGAGGGCCGAATCCCTATCGCCCACGCCGATTTGTACCGGCTTAACGGCGTGTCCGAACTGCGTGAATTGGGCCTCTTGGAGCTTCGCGCGCAAGGTTCGCTGCTCTTGGTGGAATGGGGAGAAGCCTACGCGGAAGGCTTGGGCGGCGATGCTTTGATGCTTCATTTCGCGATGAATGCCGAAGAGCGGGGCCGCACTCTCGCGCTCTCGGCATCGGGATCGCGCAGCTTTTCGCTCTGCCAAGAGCTTGTCCAAGTGCTTTCAAATACGGGTTCATCGATAAACGTCCCGGCGTGATACAAGAGGAAACCCGTGGCCGCCGAAGCAAAAGCCGATGGAGTTCATCCTGCCCAGGCAGTGCTCAATGCCGTCCTCGGCTTTTTCGACAATGTAGGCGGAACAATCACGCTGACTTCGAAGACGCTGATCTGGCTGTTTAAGCGGCCTTTTCGCTTCTCCCAAGTGCTCGCCGCCATGGATTTCATCGGCTTTCAGTCGATTTTTATCGTCGGCCTGACGGGCACCTTCAGCGGCATGGTCGTCGCGCTGCAAACAACCTACGCGCTGCGGGCGTTTAGCGCGGAAGGCCGCGTGGGCGGGATTGTGGCGGTGTCGCTGTCCAGGGAAGTCGCGCCCGTTTTCTCGGCCATTATGGTCACGGCCCGGGCAGGAAGCGCGATGGCCGCCGAGCTCGGAAATATGCGTGTCACCGAGCAGATCGACGCCATCGCAACCATGGGCGTAAGCCCTATCCAATACCTGCTTTCGCCCCGGCTGATGGCCTCGGTCTTGATGGTTCCGCTGCTCTGTGTGCTCTACACCTCGGTCGGCATGGTGGGCGCGTACCTGGTCGCCGTGCTGCTCTTGGGCGGCGACAGCGGCGTCTTTATGCAGAGCGTGCGCGACTTCGCCGTCCCCAAAGACCTGTTCATGGGCATCACCAAAGCCGCCGTATTTGGCTTTATTATTTCGTCCATCTCCTGCAGGCATGGCTTTTTCGCCGCAGGAGGCGCGCGGGGCGTGGGTCTCGCGACAACCCGCGCCGTCGTGGAAAGCTGCGTCACCGTGCTGGTCGCCAATTACCTGCTCACGCAGGCGATGCTGGGCGACGAGCTGTAACCATCCACTACGCCAACAACGCCTTTAAACCCGCCGACATCTCCACCCGGTAGACCGTTGGATTGCGCAGCCCAAGCACGCGCGACGGCACACTGGAGCGCGCGGTGATCATCCTTTCCCGTCCCACCTTTGCAGGCTCCGGCGCCTCGAGCCTGCGCCCATGCCGCATCACCGCCCGCGCAGGCTGAATCAGCGACTTTGCGCCCATTTCCGCGGCCGTGTGCATACGCTCGGATGCCAAATGCACCACGTCCAACAGGGCCCTGCCTTTCGCATCGGTATAACGGACAACCCGTTTTCGCCCTGGAACAACGAGCGGCGAATCATTGGCGCTGCCCCGCCTCGGACACCAGGCCCCCTCCATTTCCAGCGCCACAAGCTCGCAGCGCACTGGAAATGCCAAGCTTGCCCCGTTCGACAGGCTCCGCGCAATAAAGCCGCCCGCCCTCGTTCCCATACGCTTTTCTTCGATGAGCGCCGCCTCTTCATCGCCTTCGCACAGCCCCAAATCAAAAGGCTGATACGCGACCGAATCGCCCCATCCATCGTCGACATTGGGCGCGGGCTTCGGCTGATCTACGGCCAGTTCGCCCAGCCTTAAATGGGCTTCGCCGCGAAATGGAATCGACAGCGAAATAGCCGCAAGCGCATTGGTCGTCGCGCTTGCCCCGCCCACATGCGCCCATCGCGCAATGGCCAGCGCCGCATCGGTTCCTGGAACGCTCGCCGATGAACCATCGACAATCGCATCTCCGCCCGCCGCCGAAAGCAAACGCGCGCTTCTTGTCGCGACCAGCGTGGCCCGCTCCAGCGTCGACTGAAGCAGCGCGCTAAACATCAGCACCTCGACAAACGGCCCTTCCACCGTAGCCACAGGCTCATTCGCAAAGGCAAGGGTTCCATCGGGCATCGCATCCACATCCACCGTCGGCGTTAGATGCTCGAGCCTCGTCCGAAGCGCATCGCTCAGCCCGCAGGCCCGCTGAACGGCATTGAGCTGCTCTTCTTCGATGACCAGGCGGTACATCAAATCGAGAAAGGTCTCGACGCCCGAGATCACCACAGCGCCCACATGCGCGGGAAAAGGCGTAAACGAAAGCTCAAAGCTCACACGTCGCTCGGCCAAGCCTTTGCGGATAAGCAGATCGGCATCCAAAAGCGCGCGGCCGGAAAGCAGAAGCGGGCATCGGCGGAGCATGTCCCCAAGCGTCGGTGAGGAAGCTGCGGGGCGTCAACGTCTGCGAGCGATAGGGCGGATGGCTTATGGCGCGGGAGGTTGTGCAAGCTCCATCATCGGATGCTGAATCTGCTGTTCAACAAGGGGGCCGATGGAGTTGGTTTCTTCGTAATGTTCGCCCGATGCTTCGGCCAGATAGGGATTCTGCGCGTCGAGCACATAGTTAAAGGCGGGCACGATATAACCGATAAAATCCTCGGCGAGACCGGCGCTAAACACATACTTCACGCCTGGATTGGTCAGCATAATGTCCCGCAAATAAGGCGCTTTGGGCGCCATTGCCGGGTCGGGCTTGTTGGGCAGCGTGCCATCGAAGGTCGTCTGTCCCCAAGACCACGAGCCATCGTAACCGCCGACCCACAATTCCGGATGCAACTCGCCCGGATTGGTCATCATCGCGAGCGGACCCACCTGCACATAGCTCACGCGGGTCTTGAGGTCCGGAATATTCATGTCTTGGATCGGCATCGAGGGATCGAAGTTGTAGAGCTGCCGATCGATAAGCTGGAGCAAAAAGGCGAAGTGGTAGCCGATGTTTTCGACCTTCGCTACCAGGTCTTTGGTGCGGAAGACCAGCTCGTGCGAGGCCGCGTCTTCGCCGTTGTTCTTCAAGGCTTCGAGGGCCAGCTTCGCCACATTGGTGCCCACCGCCTCGGCCTTTGGCAAACCGTCCATGTTCACCGGCATTCCATTAGCATCCAGAGGCGCCACACCACCGGGACCGATCTGTCCGCCCAGCGGCCCCTGCACAAACACCGTTGTGCCGCCGATGCCCGAAATACCCTGCGCCGCGACTCCATCCTCGATGGTCGTCCGCAGCCAATGCACATAGTCCGCCGTAATCTCGTTGTTCTCGCTGCCCGAATACTCGGGATGCGAAGCCCAATTCACCAGGGTTGCAATCGTTTTTGTGGGATCGGCCTCGTCCGAGAACTGCGCGATCGTCAGCGTCGGGTCGTAGATGATCGGGTCGCGGTTATCGAACAAGAAGGTTTTGGTCGTTTTCTTCAGCGGATCGGGCTCGTTGGGATTGTCCACCGTCTGCGCTTGGGCAATGCGCATCTTGGCCGGTTTCAAGCCGTTTACCGCCTCTTGAATGGCCAGCGCCGCCTTGTCCCGCGTGAGCTTTTGATAGTCGGGATTCAGCCCGCTCACCATCGGGTCCGGCCCCCACAGGCCGACCGTATCCGCGCCTTCATGGCTATGCGTCGAACTCACAATCAAGTGATCGATGGCCAGCGCCGAAACAATCGGGTCCATCTTGATACGATCGATTTCATCGATGAAATAGCCGATCACGTCGAGCACGCAGATCACCACCGTCTTGCCATCGACGCTGAGCGCAATCGCCCGGACTTCGGGCGCATCGTGAATCTTCGTCGCGGGCCTTCCGCTGCCAAAGCCCGCCATCCACACCGCATCGAATTTGCCGTTGTTGTTCGTGTCGGTGAAGGGCTCGTTGGCTTCCCATTGTTTGTTGCCGTTCAGGTCTTGCCATTCGGTCTCGACAAGAACCGGCGCAATATCCTGCTTACCTACGCCAACCAAGAGTTTGGGCATCGCCATCGCGCCGCCCGAACCTCCCGCGCCGCCCGAGCCAGTCGCACCGCCCGAACCCGTCGCACCACCCGCACCGCCCGAACTGCTCGATCCGCTCGAGCTGCTCGAACCAGAACCGTCCTTCGTTTCTTCCGAGCAGGCCGCCGCGACAACCAGCGCAGACAACCCCAATCCCCACAGTATGCGCCGCATGGCTTTCATCCTTCCGGTTCGGACCCGAACCGCAGGCGATGATGTGCCAACTACGCCTTCTTTGGCCAGAGCTTATGCGCGAGCGTCCGCGTCCCTTCGGCGGTCGACGCTTCATCGAAGAGAAAAGGCAAAACCAAGGCCGGAATGTCCAAGCTCCGCCGCAGGCGCTCCAAACTTTCGGCCTGCACCTGTTCCCTCGCGGCCCGCCTCGCCGCCGCCACCAAGGCATTGTGCCCCGCCCCGCCTTTCGCCCCGATGCCCGCCGAAGCAATATCCAACAGCGCCGGATTGGACAGCAGCCGGGCTCGCTCCTCCGCATCAAACAAAGGCGAAAGCACGCCGTTGATCACCACCTTCAGCACCGGCAGGCTCAGCTCATTTCTCACAATCCCAATCAGCTCCAGCGTTTCGGTCGTGGGCATCTCCTCGGGCAACGTCACCAAGACCACGCCGCTTCTCACCGGATCGCGAAACATTTCCCAGGCCAGCTCCGCATCGCGCCTCAGCACCCCCGGCGGAGCCACATCCAAAATGACCTTGGGCACCCGGAGCATATCGGCCCCGTGCCCCGTCGCCGGCGCATCGAGCAGCACCACATCATAGCGGGGAAGCCCGTTTTCAAGCGTTTCCGTCGTGTGATACCAAGCCTTCCCCAGCATCGACCATTCAAAGAGACCGGGCACCGCGCGAAAAAAAGTCTTGGTGTACTTGTTTTCAAATACTGCGTTGGACAGCGCCTTTACCTTGATCACCATCGCGCCGTATTCCTCGAGCGCGAGCTCGGGCGAGATATTCACCGCCCAAATCAGATCGCCCACTTGAACAATGGTGTCTGGAATCGGCCTCGTTCCCAAAATGGCGCTGAGCCGCTCTTTGGTGTTGCACATGCACACCAGCACCCGTTTTCCATGAGCCGCGAAGGCCATGGCGAGAGCGCCCGTCACCGTGGTTTTGCCCACCCCGCCCTTGCCCGTCACAAACAAAAAACGCCGCTTGGCCAAGTCGGAAACGGACGTGGACAGCGCCGCAAACGAAGGCGACCGCTGCGAGGAAACACCGTGATCCAAGCTGGATTGAGGCTTGTTCTTGTCGCTCATACGCGGGGCCGGTCTTTGGTAGGCGACAGGGCGGAGAAAGGCAACCGGGAATGAGTGCGAAAATTTTCCAGCGCTTCAATCGAAAAATCCGCGGCGAAAACAGGCACTCGTTCTGATGTAATGCCCGCCTGAACGATGAGCCTGCGCATTAGCGAACAAGACCTAAAGCCGCTGAACGAGCGCTTTCTGGACGCCGAACCCACCGAGATTCTCCGCTTTGTGCACGAGCATTTCGGCGCCCGCGCCGCGATTTTATGCAGCATGCAGAGAGCCGGCACCGCCATGTGCCATCTCGCCGAAATCCACGATTTGCCCTTCGATGTGCTCTTTGTCGACACCGAAGTGCTTCACGCCGAAACGCTCCGCACCCGCGACGAGCTGATTCGCACCCACCGCAAACTCCAAGTCATCACGCTCTATCCAAGCCAAAGCTTCGCCGAACAAACAGCCCAGGCCGGGCTTTTGTACTTCACCCACGAAGGCCAGGAACAATGCTGCAATGAACGCAAGCTCGCGCCGCTTTGGCGCCTTCGCGGCCGTTACGATGTGCTCATGAGCGCCCTGCGCCGCGCCGAGGGAGGCGCCCGTTCCCGCCTGCCCATCTTCGGCATCGACACGGCCATGAATGCCCTGCGCGTCCACCCCTTCGCCAAACTCAGCGACGCCGATCTCGACGCCCTCTATGCCACCCATCCCGGCATGATCCAAAACCCCCTCCACGCCATGGGCTTCCCCACCATTGGCTGCTTTCCCTGCACCACCCCCGTCCTCCCCGAAGAACGCCCCAGGGCCGGACGATGGCGCCATCTCGCCAATGTCGCGTATTGCCGGATAAACCCGATCGATCGCACCAGCGCCGAGGGCGATACCGCCTTTGAGATCGAGCTCGATGAGCGGTACGGCGATCTCTTTCGAGCCTAAATGCGTATTTGTTTTCACGCAGTGCGGCGCGGCCGGTTTCGGCGGCAACGCTTCGAAGCGCTTGACTTAAAACGGTTCTAAGGAGAATCCCCTGTCTCACCATGCCGGCAAGCTACTTCGACGTCGACGGCACCTTGGTCACCACGAACCTGGTGCACCCGACGATGTTTTATCTCTTCAACCAGCCCAGCCCCATTCACAGCCTGGGCAAGCTCAGCCGCGCCCTCATTAAAGCTCCCTGGATGGCCCTCGCTGAAATGCGCGATCGCCGCATGTTCAACGAACTTTTGTTCACCTCGTATGAAGGCAGCTCGGAAGACCGCTTGGTCGCACTGGCCGAAGAAGCCTTCGAAAAAGTGCTTAAGCCCAATATCTACCCGGGCGCCCGCGATCTCATCCGCGAAAGCCTAAACCGCGGCCACGAAGTCATTCTGGTTTCGGGCGCGCTCGACTTTCTGATGCGCCTTCTGGCCGAACACCTGGGCGCCACCGATATCATCGCCAACCGCCTTGAAATCAAGGACCGGTTCGCCACGGGCAAACTGCTCCGCCCCGTCGTCGCCGGCCCCGAAAAAGCCCGCCTCATCCGCGAACACGCCCGCGCCCGAGGCCACAATCTCGACGACTGCTTCGCCTATTCCGATTCGTACTCCGACGTCCCCATGCTTTCGATTGTCGGCCACCCCGCCGCGATCAACCCCGACAGGCGCCTTCACCTGCTCGCCCAGGCTTACCACTGGCCCGTCATTCACCTGGAATCCGCACCCTGAGCCAACCTCACAACGAGCCCAGATAAGAAAACACCATGAGCCACCCTTGTGTCGTCACCATCGACAGCCGAAGCGCACCGCGTGCCTTGTTTTCAGGCGATCGCCTGGTCTCCGTCGATTTGCCCACGGGCACGCGCGTCGTCTATCCCAAACCGCCACTCGACGAGCTCAAGGATGTCGACGCGGCCATCCGCTACGCGATTAACCATCCCCACAATTCCGAGCCGCTCTACGCCAAACTCAAGCCTGGGATGAAAGTCACCATTGCGGTCGACGACATCTCGCTTCCGCTGCCGCCGATGCGCAAGCCCGACATCCGCCAGCGCGTGCTCACCATCGTCCTCGAGCTCTTGGCCGATTACGGCGTGGACGACGTAGAAATCATCATTGCGACCAGCGTTCACCGCCGCATGAAAGACTTTGAAGTGCGGCATATGGTCGGCGACAAAATCTTCAACGCCTACTGGCCGAAGAAGCTCTACAACCACGACGCCGAAAACGCCGCGCAAATGAAGTACATCGGCACGACCGAGCACGGCGAAGAAGTCGAACTCAACCGCCGGGCCGCCGAGAGCGACCTGATTATTTACGTGAACCTCAATTTGGTTCCGATGGATGGCGGCCATAAATCGGTAGCGGTTGGACTCTGCGGCTACCGGAGCCTGCGCGCCCATCACAATCCGAAAGTGATGCGCCAATGCTATTCGTATATGGACCCTGCCTCATCGGCGCTGAACAGCAGCGTCGAGCGCATGGGACGGCTGACCAACAAACATCTGAACGTATTTACGATTGAAACGACGGTGAATAACCGGATGTTCGATCGCAACCTCGATTTTTTGGCGAAGAACGAAGACGATTTTAATTCCACCGAAAGAGCGGCGCTCCGGGCATTAATGTTCACACTCGACAAGCTGCCCCAGCCCGCGCGCCAAGCCATTTTTCAGCGCGTTCCCTCGCCTTATGGAGTCACGGGCGTCTTTGCCGGCGAAACCGAAGCCGTCCACGCCCACACCATCAAACGTTCGTTTGAGCAATACTGTGTACCTGTCTATGGCCAAGCCGATATTTTAATTACGGGCATCCCCTACATCAGCCCTTACAACGTCAATTCCTTCCTAAATCCGCTGCTCGTTCAGGTCATGGCCAATGGGTATATGTTCAATTTATACAAAGGCGTGCCCATGGTGAAAAAGGGCGGCACCATGATCATATTGCATCCATGCACGGATTATTTTGATAACGAACATCACGCGCCCTATATCGAATTTGTGCACCGGGTACTGCCCGAAACCCGCGACGCGATGGAACTGCATAAACATTTTGAACCGAAATTCGCGGCCAATCCGGCCTACATCGAAATGTATCGCTTTGGGCATGCCTACCATCCGACCCATCCCTTCTTTATGTGGTATTGGGGCGAAGCGGGACGCCAGCATATTGGCCGGATGATCGTCGTAGGCGCCGACAACGAATACATTCCCAAACTCTTAGGATGGGAAACGGCCCGCACGATGGACGAAGCCTTAAGAATGGCCAAGCAAACCGCGCCCGCCGAGCCCGAGATCTTGGCCCTGCATTCGCCGCCCATCTTAATGGCCGAAATGCATAAGGAAAAGCCCAGGACTTCCGTACATCACGCGGCCTTGCACAAGGGCGCATGAGTCCATTTGATCAAATTGATCCTCCCCACGATCTAACTCTTCCCCTACCCGGCTCCACCACATCGCGCACGATATTGTCGCGCGCCATTCGCCAGCTTTTATTCGATCTTAAACAAACCGGCCTCCATTCCGGGGCCTGGCTCGGCAAAGACACCCAAACCTTTCAGCACTTAATCGCCGGCACCCTAAAATATTCGCCCGGCGCCCTGGCATCGGCGCTTTGCCAGCCTTCCATTGGAACCCTCTTGCGCTGTCTCCGCACCAATACAACGCTATCTAAAGCTCATTGCATCGAATTATTTGCTCTCTTGACTTTAGAGCTCGCCCGCCGCCACGCTCTCCCTCCTCCCAACACCTCGATCGTATTGCATCAATTCCCCAAGCGCCTGCTCTGTCCAGGCGGCCGCTTTGTTTTTATTGTTCCTTCGGATACGCAGTCCATTCGCTTCGAAAACGGCCTCATCCATCTTGAAAGCCCCGGGAACAAACGCTCGATAAAAATTCCACCGGATTCAGATTCAAATGTATTGGATTGTTTTGCGCACCCTTATTATCCTATCGAAGAATCTATCGTATTGGCCCTGGAAGACAACAATCCCCTGGCCATGCTCGAAGCCCATCCCAACAAAAGCGGAAATGCGATCGATTTAGGAGCCCATCCTCCCCAAGAATGGACGGCCTCGCTTATATCCGCCCTCGGCTTAATCCACCGATATTTGCCCGATTTGCACAAAGAAATTCATTTATTTATTCATCAATTTATTCCCGTTGGCTACGACAACGAACGGCATCTCTCCGCCTCCTATCAAGAAGCCATTGGCACCATTTATTTATCCCTGCATCCCCATCCCATGACGATGACGGAAGCGGTGATTCATGAATTTTCCCATAATAAAATCAATGCCCTCTTCGAGCTCGATCCGGTGCTCGAAAATGCCTGGTCTCCGCTGTATGCATCGCCTGTAAGGCCCGATTTACGGCCTTTGCATGGTATTGTCCTCGCGGCCCACGCTTTTTTGCCCGTCGCGGAGCTCTACCGCGCCATGATCCGCGAAAACGATCCGCTCGCCGCCCATCCTTCTTTTCTCGAGCGCTTTCGGCAAATTCGCGCCAAAAACCACGAAGCCGTCACGACCCTGCTCGCCCATGGACGGCCTACCCCCGCGGGCCAAGCCTTGCTCGATGAATTGAAAAAATTAGATCAAATAGACGACTAATCTTCTGCAATGGCCCGATCGATAATCGCGTCTACATGCCTGAGCATAAAATCGCGCTCAAAACACCTATCCAGCACATCCACAGGCAAAACAGCCGTCACATCGCCGTCCGCCGCGAGCAAATCCCGAAAACGCCCTTCTCCCGCATGCGTGCGCATCGCCGAACGCTGCACCACTTCATAGGCTTTTTGACGCGCCATACCATGCTCGACCATGGCCAGAAGCACCGCTTCGCTGCAATAAAGCTCTTTGGATAAATCGATATTGCGCTGCATCGCCTCGGGAAATACCAACAACCCTTCCACCAAAGCCTTGGCCCGCTCCAGCATATAGGCCATCGTCGTCGTCGTATCCGGCGCGATATAGCGCTCCACCGATGAATGCGAGATATCCCGCTCATGCCAAAGCGGCACATTTTCGAGCGCCGCAATCACACTGCCCCGCACCACCCTCGAAAGTCCGCATAAATTTTCGCTCGCTATGGGATTGCGCTTATGGGGCATCGCGCTCGACCCTTTTTGGCCCTTGCTAAAACTCTCTTGCGCCTCGCCCACTTCGCTTCGCTGAAAATGCCGGATATTCACGGCCAAGCGTTCAATCCCCGCCGCCAAAATCGAAAGCGCCGAAAACAAGACCGCATGCCGATCGCGCGCGACCACTTGGGTCGCTACCGTTTCAGCCTTTAAACCAAGCGTGTTTAATGCCGCTTCCTCCATACGCGGATGCAGATGGGCATAGGTACCTACCGCGCCCGATATCTTTCCCGCGGCAATCTCTTCCCTCGCCGCTTTTAGCCTTTTTCGGCCTCGTTTCATTTCACTTAAGTGACCGGCCATCACCAGCCCAAACGTCACCGGCTCGGCATGCATCCCATGGCTTCGCCCCATCATCGCGGTATGCCGGTGCTCATCGGCTTTTTGGCGAAGCGCTTCAATCAGCGCATCGAGCCTTATCAGCATCAAATCGCAGGCCCGCGAAAGCAAGAGCGCCAAACTGGTATCCAGCACATCGCTCGATGTCATTCCCCGGTGAAGAAAACGGGCATCCGGCCCCACCAATTCTTCAACATGGGTTAAAAATGCAATGACATCGTGTTTAACGGTTCTTTCAATTTCATCGATGCGATCGGGATTGAGAACCGGGTTTTTCTCGCGGATTCTCTGCGCCGTTCCAGCGGGGACCCAGCCTTCTTTTTCCATGGCCTCGCAGGCCACAAGCTCAATCGATAACCAGGTTTGATAGCGGGTTTCCGAAGACCAAAGCCGTTCAAATTCAGAAGGACAGTACCGCGATATCATGGGATGGACTCATTTCTTTTTCTTCGGTTGTTTTGAACCGGGCGGAGGCGCCGCCAAAATCCCCTCGCATAAGCCGCCTTCGCGGGAATCCGCATGACCCCACGCTACCCCATGCTCATCCATTAAAATCCCCTTGGCATCGCCTAAAGGAATATGGCTCAATTCAACCGTATGGCCCTTTTTTTCTAATTCGGCAATCGCTTGTTTTGAAGGGGGTTTTTGTTTTTCAGCCCGGATTCTATCGGGCAAATAGACATGGAGAATACGGGCGGACTCGATGGCTTCGTCCATGGTCATTTTATAATCGATCAGATTGCGAAATACTTGAGCGACCGTGCTGGGAATGGTGTCTCCGCCCGGCGATCCAAAGACCAATACCAAGCGATTGTTCTGTGTTACAATCGTCGGCGTCATGGAGCTGGACATTCTTTTGAATGGGGCAACGGTATTAACACCGCTTTTGGAAAATGCGCCCATTGCATTGCTGAGCAATACGCCTGTATTTGGAACGATAATGCGGGAGCCAAAGGCGGCCGATTGGGTATAGGTGCAGGAAACGGCATTGCCTTGAGCATCGACGATCGAAAAATGCGTGGTTTCAGGGGATTCGGTGCCCGGTGTGCCCGGCGCGGCTTCAATTTCAGAAGAGGGCGTGGCCTTATCGGGCTGAATATCGGGCGTCATCCGAAGCAGGGTTTCGCCATCCAAGAGCTGGGGCAAAAAGGCTAGATTTTCGGCGCTTAGCGTATCGGGATCGGCCCCCACCAAGCGGCGTTTGGCATAGGCTCTGCGCGACGCTTCAGCGAACAAATGCAGGCTTTCGGCCGAACCTTGAGGCTGTTCATAGGCGCGCAGCCTTTCAAGCCACAGCATGATTTGGGCAAAGGCAATTCCGCCCATCGAAGGAGGCGGCATGGTGTCTATTTCAAATCCCCGATACGAAAAATGAAGGGGTTTTCTGAAGACGGCTTTGTATTTGCCCATATCTTGAGCGCTGATCAAGCCCTGGTGTTCGCGCATGGCTTTATCGATTTTTTGCGCGAAATCGCCTTCATAAAAGGCTTTTGCGCCTTCTTTGGCGATAGCTTCCAAGGTATTGGCCAAGTCGGGCTGTTGAATGGTTTCGCCTTCTTTTCGAGGCTGTTTTTTGCTTTTTCCAAAAATGGTCCGCACAGCCGGATCTTTGCTGAGCGATGGCCAATGCCAGGCGAGCGATTGAGCGGCGCGGTGGCTGAGTTTATGGCCTTTGCGGGCCAATCCAATCGATGGGGCGACCAGTTCGGCCCATGGACGCGAGCCAAATTGTTGGTGGGCCAAGGCCATTCCAGCGACGGTGCCCGGGACGGCGGCCGATAAATAGCCATAGGCGCCCGCGGCCAATTGTTCTTCGTTTTTTTCGGCGGTGGCCAAGGCAGGCGCCATTTCCCTGAAGTCGAGCGCGTGAACTTCGCCGTTTTTAAGCCGAATCAGCATAAATCCGCCGCCTCCGATATTGCCCGCGCTGGGATGAGTCACGGCGAGGGCAAAGGCGACGGCGACGGCCGCATCGATGGCATTGCCGCCTGCGCGAAGGATTTTGGTGCCTGCGCGGGTGGCGTTGGACTCGACGGAGCTGACGATGCCGGCTTCGCCTTTCACGCTGCGTTTGCCGCCTGCGCTAAGGGTGATGGGCGGGTCTGGAGGCGGTGGGCGGGGCGGAATGGGGCGAAGGGGAGGCGCGGGCGCGGAGGCTGAAGCGGCGACGGGTGCGGAAACGGTGCTTGCGGCGCTTGCGCTTGAAGGCGGCGACGGCGGTGAAGGCGGTGAAGGCGAAGAGAGGGCGGTGGGCGAGGCGCTCTCTTTGACAGGCGTTTCACAGGCCGCAAACAGGCCGAGCGCAGCGCATACAGCCCCGGCAAAAGAAGCGTTTTTCCATCGGATCGACATGCCGCCGCCCATCTAGGGGGCGCACTTTAAGGCGACACGCTGTCCGAAACCAAGCCACTTCCAAAGCGGCCGATAAGACCCTTGCGCTGAACGCCCGGCGCGGCCTTGCTAATAAAATCGCCGCCCGCCGCCCAAAAGCTGCCTTGTCCGTCGGCCCACACGGCATGCATGTCGCCGTTGGGCACCTCTAAAAAGTCGTCCACCCATTCGCCGTTCACCAGCCTCATTTTCAGGCCGCCAAAGCCCACCACCGCCACTTCCCCAGGCCGTCCGCAGCTTACGCCGTTCGCTCCATTGTACACCATGACAGGAAGCTTTTCCCATACGGTGCCATTGCTTCTTAAAATATCCTTGCCGCCCACGGCGTACACTTCGTTGGAATTGCAGCCATATACGGTAAATAAGGTGCCCTGCGCCAGGGGAGGATCGCTCTCCAATACCCAATTGGTGCCGCTTTTATGCCAAATGGTGCCGTATTCTCCGACCACGTAGAGATTATCCGGGCTATCTCCCCAGATTTTATACAGCGACCTTCCCAAGGGATTTCCAGGCAATACAACCGGACTCCACGCCGATCCATCCCAATGCAATACGATATCGTTGCCAGGCCCCACACCTCCTTCGGGTGTGCCGCCCACAGCCCATACATCCGTGGGTGAAAAGGCCATCACGCCCCACAGCGTGGCGCTCACGCCGGATGTGTGTTCGGTAAATTTCTGGGTTTGGCCATCCCAATGAGCGATGCGGCCTTGTTCGCCGACCATCCACACGTCATCCGGGCTGGAACCGGATACCCACCAGAAGGTTTGTTCACCGCCCGGAGAGAGCCTGTGCCAAGCGCTTCCATCGAAGTGCATCACCAGCGCTGTAAAGCCCGTATTGCCCAGCGGGCCGCCTACCGCCCACACGTCCTTCGGCCCGCTTCCCCATACCGAAAGCAGCGTGCCATCCACATCGTTTTCGTCGAGCACAACCTGCCAGGCCGGCGTTTGGTTTTGGCCTCCATCGGGAGAAGGCGGCGCCGGATCGGAACAGGCGGGCACGAAGAACAAAAAGCCTAAATACAAGCTGTTAAATCGCATGATTGAATGGGTCCCCAGGGCCAATTTTCAAATATTTTTCAAATATTTTTTATTGAGCGTCGGCGCCGGCGTCGGCTGCCGATGTGCACATCTCGCCGAGCATATAGCCGCCCTTGCAAATGCATTCGCACTGCGCCTGAAACTCGGGCTCCGCGCAGGCCGGCGTGACTTGAATGATCTGCCTGAGTGTTTTTTTGTCGCGATCTTTTAGCTCCACTTCCAGCTCGTAGACCGTTCCGTAAATATTCGCGTCCGACCATTGGTTGGGGCAGAGCGGGATATTGGCGAAGGTCGAGATATCGCTGTCCACACTTCCGCCCCAGCCATTTCCATAGGGTTTTAGGTTGATCGTCCGGGCATCGAGCTGAACTTTTCCGGTGCTCAAATCGCGAATGATGCCGGTGAGCCGCGCGCCGCACGCCTGCATATTTGTCGCGCGTACGCCTGCAAATACGACCCGCCCGCCTTGAGGCGGAAAAATAAGCCCGATCGGGTCGCCGCTGGCAATGGGATACGCCACGCCGTCCGCTCCGCGCGCAGTGAGTTCCATAAGAGGTTCAAGCGATGGATCGCCCAGAAAACCAAGCTCGCAGGTGGGCAGGCTTCCTCCGTCGGGGCCGCTTTCTTGAGGCTCGCCGCAGCCTGTTGCACAGAGCGCGGCCACAGCGGCCAATTGCAAAGCGAGCCCCGCGCAGAGAAAGGGAATGCGCATATCGAAAATGCCTATTTAGAAGCAGTTCACGTTGTCCTGCTTGGGATAGTAGTAAACGAAAATATTGCAGTGCTCGTTGGTCTCGACGATCGGCCCGAAGGTGTAACAGCAGTCGAGGTTTTCCGTCGCCGTTCCGTACTTGGTTTGATCGAACTCGTCGAGCTTGCTGCAGCCGCCTACGGAAGGCGGGGGCTGTGTCCAGCCGTAGTTGCAGGTGTAGAACACGCCGCCGTTGGCGGGCACCGTGCGATCGAGTTCAGGCGAGATTTTCATCGGCGGATCGTCCCACGCCTGCGAGACATAAAAACGTTCTGATTCAGGCGGCGTTACAGGCGATAGGCCATCCCAGACGTACATGTCGAATTGCTTGCCGCGGCTGTGAAAATGGCCGTTGGCGCCGATGATATGAACGTCGCTCGCGCTGTTGAATCCGCAGGTGCCTGAAAACGAAGGCTCGGGATTGGAGGCGCAGACGCGGACCGATTGTTTGGTGGCGAAGACCGTTCCCATTTCATGAACGACGTCTTCTTTGGGTATGGTCCAGAAGTTGATGCGCACGCTGGAAACGCCGGCTGTTTTTTGGGTGTCCGCGTTTACGAAATGGCTTTGAACCATCAGCCATTCATCGGGTTCAAAGGTATTGGCCACGCCGTCGGGAAATGTCCAATCGAGTTTTCCGTCCTGCTGAGAATTGGCGACCAGCGGCCAGTCGGCCCAGTTGGGGCTCTTAAAGCATTCGCCGACGCCGTTGAGTCCTTCTTGAACGGCGCCCTTCGCCGGATCGAGGCCCAAAACCGTCCGCACCCGGAAGACGTTCATGTGATGCGAACCGGTGGTCTGCGCGATTTGAACGCGGTGCAGATGCACTTGGCCGGCGGGCAATCCGCCTTGGGCCGCGAGGTCGGAGACTTTAAAAAAGTAGCAATTTTGAACTTCGTCTCCCGGCTTCACATCCAATTCGCCGGTCTGCATTTGAAAGCCTTGGCCGGCGGGAGGTGGCTCAAGGTGTGCCAGATCGGCGGGCTCGGGAGGAGGATTTTCCCCGGAGCATGCGGCGCTGAAGAGCGCGCAAAATACGCTTAAAATAAAGGCTTTTTGTGATTTTTTCGACACCGTGTGATGCATGGTTCTTCCTCCGCAGGGCCAAGTTCTTTGGGCCTTGCACGGGTAAGATGCAAGTTCGCGGCCAAATCTGACGAACCTTCGTAGGCGTAGGTGTAAACGCCGAATTTCGAGGGACGCTGTTACACTCCAGTCCCTCAACACCAGATGGACCAGGAGCGTCGCATGGCATCCGAAAAGAACTGTGGACCGCATACCGAGCTTGTGTCGAACAACCAGACGCGCGTTACGCGCTGCGCGTGTGGAACGGTGCATGTCGTACTGCACAGCTCGGGCATTACGATCCGGATGAGCGAGGCCGCGTTTAGAAACACGGCGTCGGGCTTGAAGATTGCGCTGGAGCGATTGGATGAGAGTCTGGCGGTGGGATCGGCGCTGACGAATTAGCTTCGATCGTCGAGCGGCACGTAATCGCGCACCGTCTCGCCGGTGTAGATCTGGCGGGGACGGCCAATTTTCGTGGCAGGCGATTCGGTCATTTCTTTCCAATGGGCGATCCAGCCGGGAAGCCTGCCCAGCGCGAACATCACCGTGAACATATTGGTCGGGAATCCAAGCGCCCGGTAGATGAGCCCGCTGTAGAAATCGACATTGGGATACAGCTTGCGATCGATGAAGTAGTTGTCTTTAAGCGCCGCTTCTTCAAGCCTTTGCGCGATGTCGAGCAGCGGATCCCGGATGCCCAGCTTGGCCAGCACTTTGTCGGCCGCCGCTTTGATCAGCCGCGCGCGGGGATCGTAGTTTTTGTACACGCGGTGGCCAAAGCCCATCAGCTTGAAGTTCGAGCTCTTGTCTTTGGCGAGGTTCACAAACTTCTGAACATCACCGCCATCTTTGCGGATCTCTTCGAGCATCTCGACGACTTCCTGATTGGCGCCGCCGTGCAGCGGACCCCACAGCGCGCAGATGCCTGCCGCAACCGACGCAAATAAATTCGCCTTCGAGCTGCCCACCAGGCGAACCGTCGATGTCGAACAGTTCTGCTCGTGATCGCCATGCAGAATCAGCAGCAGATTCAGCACCTTCACGATGTCTTCATCGATGTCGTAAGGCTCGGCGGGCACCGAGAACATCATGTTGAGGAAGTTCGCGCAGTACGACAGCGAATTCTGCGGATACACAAAAGGCTGCCCTATCGATTTCTTGTACGAAAACGCCGCGATCGTCCGCACCTTCGACAAAAGCCGCGCGATCGTCATGTCAAGCGCGCCCGTGTTATCCACATCCATCGCCTCGGGATAGAAGCTCGAGAGCGAGCACACCATCGCGCTTAAAATGGCCATCGGATGCGCCGTCGACGGGAAGCCATCGAAGAAACGCTTCATGTCCTCGTGGATCATCGAATGGCGCGTGAGTAGCGTCGAAAAGCGCGATAGCTCGGCCTTGTTGGGCAAATGGCCGTAAATGAGCAAGTACGATGTCTCGACGAAGGTCGACTTTTCGCCGAGCTGTTCAATCGGGATTCCCCGGTAGCGCAGAATGCCCTGCTCACCATCCAGATACGTAATCGCGCTCGTCGTCGACGCTGTATTTACAAACGCGGGATCGAGACAGACGTAGCCCGTCTTTCCCCGCAAGCTCGCGATATCGATCGCTTTTTCGTTTTCCGTACCGGTGATGACAGGCAGCTCCACCACCTGTTCTTTCCCATCCACAATGATCGTGAGTTTGGCCTTTTCCTGCACGCGCGCTCTCCTTTCGCCGCAGTGCGGCGCACGCTATCACGAGCCCACCGGACTCGCCGAGACGGACTCCACAACAACACGTTTTGACTGGTTACACCGCGTGCTTGCACGAGCGCAAGACAGCCGCGAAATGTTCTTCGCCCCTTGTATCGCAGGTGCCGCCGCATTGACCATGCCGCACATGACAAGCGGGCGTGTAAAGCCGCGCGATGCCTGGTAAATCGAGGCCCATGGCTTCACTTCAGCCTTATCTGCGGGGCTCGCTTTCCAATCATCCCTTGGCCACAGCATTTGCGAACGAGGTTCTCCGGGTACACAGCCGTTATGCAAACGAGATTGTCGGGGCATTCTCGTTTTGCCCCTTTATGAAGGATGTTGAAAGTTCCTTTGGTCATTTCTGCGTCATGCTCGACACGGTGCCCGACCGGGAGAGCACGGTGGAAGCCGTCTTGGAAGCGACGAGTACCATCATGCATATTGTGTTTCCGCTCATCGAGACGGAGCCCCAGCCCTTTGAGCGATTTGCCGCATCGGTCCGGGAAACGCTGGTTATCCGGATGAGACATGCGCCTGTGATGGCTGTTTTTCATCCGCGGCTGAGCGGAGATTTCAGCACCTCTCATCGTGTGGTGGGCGTAATCCGCCGGGCGCCGGATCCCTTTGTTCAATTTATCCCGGAAGGGCTGCAGACGGGCGGCACGGTCTTTATGGAGAGCTTTGATATCAGCGTGCTCAACATGAAGAGCCACGGGGAAAAGAACTTTGAAAAAGTTCAAGGCGAGGGCGGCGAGGAAGTGATGCGCCGGCTGGCCGATATTCATGCCGACCGGGAAAAAAGCTATGCGCCCTATCTCAAAGAAATCCTTGGCAAACCATTTTAAAACATTTTGATTTTGTTGTTTATCAATCCGATAAAAAATATCGGGCGCAAAAAAAACCGCCTGCTGTCCGCACCAGAAACAACGCGAAACAACCTGCGGCTTTTAGCTTAGAGAGCAACGAAAGCTCAATTTGCGGCTTCGGGAGCGCCTGACGGCGAAGGCAGGAAAGGAAGCAATACAGATGTATTGTGCCCAAACCCAGCCGGCGACAACAGGCGCACAAAAGCCGTAAATCAAGCTCTCACGCGACGGCGTCGCGAATCACCTTAATCGGACGGGCGCGCACCGACTTGCTCGCGGGCTTAGCCGCAAATGTCATCGGTTGTTTCGTGAAGGGGTTAATTCCTTCGCGCGCCTTGGTTGCCGGCTTCTTCACCACGCGGAACTTCGCGAATCCAGGCATCGTGAACAGACCGTTCTTCTTCAGCTCGCGGTAAGCAATCTGCGCGAGATTGTCGAGAACCGTCTTCACTTGCTTGCGCGTGATGTCGCCGTTGCTCTCTTCGACGATCGCATTCACAAGAGCGCTCTTGCTAATCGACGTCGGCTTCTTTCCCTCTGCTTTTTTACCTGCCATGACCTCTGCCTCCAGAAGGTGGGGGGTTCCTCCGGCCGGCCAAGCAATCACAACAAAGCGCGCAAATCCAGTGCAGAAATGAAGATCGCGAGCACAAAATTTTTGTGCGCCCGAGTGCGGGCGTGCCCGATTGCATCAAAATCCTAGGCAATTTCGCGGAGTTTCACGCCAAGCACGCCCGTCTCGAGCCCGCCGGCGCGCTTCGCGGATTGTTCCTAAAAGCGCCGGGCTCGCACTCGAGTATGGCCAAAAACGCCTTTGATCTCTTGGCTTTTGATTAGTTCGATGCGCGCGGCTTCACAGGTTCGCGGCCTGCGAGCGAGCGCCGTATACGTCCGGCCGCGCGGTGAAGGGCGATGCCCATGTGCAGCGATTCCCGCGGTAATAAAGCCTGTGCGCGATCTGCGAGATCGCCCGCTTCGTCGTGTTCGCCCAAGAGCGAAAGCACCAGCGATTGATCGAGGAGCGACGCCGACACAACGCTCGCTGTGGAGATATCCGGCGTATTTCCCGATGAAATCGATTTGAGAACGCGGTTTTTTGAGTCGGTGCCTGTGCGCGCGGCCATCTTCCGATCCGATGAGCCAAGAGGCTGAGGCGCGTATTCAAGCCACAATCCGTCGGCCATCAAGTGGGTGACGATTCTCTTGGACCAATCGCGATCGAACTCCACATGCAGAGGCCGCACATCGGCAAGCTGTGAGAGCGCGTATTCCGAAGGCGTTTGCGTGAGCGCGTAGGAGCGAAGCAGCGGAGACAGCGCTTGATCCTGTGAAAGAAGGCTTTTTGCGATGCGGCCCCTGTTGATCAGCGAGGCGGGGATCACAACGACATCAGGCCGTTCGCCGCGTACCGCGCGCGCCGCCCACAGTCTCCAGAGCACGGCAGGCGAGTTCACCAAGATGGCTGACCGGGGCTCGAGCCTAAGCAGCGCCGCGTCGGTCCAGGCCTCGGCGGCGAATTGCTCGCTGCGATCGGTCGCAAATCCGGCTTCTTCGGTAGTGAGCGCAATGAGCGTCATATGAAACACGACGAGCAGCACCGATGCGCTTTTGGCCATGGGTACGCGGGCTTCGACAATCCAGCGGATCAGCGCGCCGACACCGAGGGCCGAACACAGCGCGATGGATGCGAGCGACAAAAGCCGTATCGGCGCGAGCGAATCGGCGGAGAGCGCGCTCGATACCTTGGCGGGAAGAAGTAGGTCGAGCGCGATCAACACGGCAAAGGGCAAAAGCAATGCGCGTGTTTTGATATTGCGCAGGGACAGAACGGCGCCGGCCGCGGATATTCCAAGCGACAACAACGAAACTTCCGCAATCCACGCGGAAAGCGCGCCTTTTCGTACAACGGCCACATCGAAGGCCGAAACGCTGCCCGCTGAAAGTTCGCGGCCAATATCGGCAAAGGCGCGGGGCACGAGCGGCCTCACCAGAAAAGGCACCGATAGCAAAACGAGCACGAACACCGCGGCAAGCAATGCGAGTGAAATGCATCGACCAAATGGCGCTTCCAATTCATTCATTTTGCCTGGCGCGCGGGATGAATTCGAATTCACCGGGGCGGCAAAAACAAAGAGCGCGCGAAGTTTTTCATTGGGCAGGCGGAGCGCGGCGATGAGCGCGCTTGCGGCGCACAGGGCGGCCAAGGCGGCGGGAGGATTTTCCGCGGCGGCCGCTCCTACACACGCGCCCAAGCCTATCCATGAGCGAACGGGTGAGCGCGGCTCATGCGCATCGGCCAAAGGCCAGCGAAAAAATCCTACAAATCCTTCAGGATGGGCGATCGATATGGCCTGCGCGACCGCGCATAGCGCAGCCGCAACAGCGAGCATCGCGCCTCCGCCCACCGTGGCCTCGCGCTGAAAGCTCGGCGACATCGCCGCGGTTAGCGTCACCACCATCGCGAGCAGGGCCGAAAGCCAGGCCGGCGTGCCCGCGCGCAGCAGCATCCGCCGCGCAATGCCGTTTAAAACAAGCGATGCGACGGCGAGACCGATGGCCGAGGCCAGCGCCGCGCGAAAGGTGCGCGAACCCAGAGGCACGAGAGAAAGAGCCTGTGTGCAAAACGTGGAAAGGCTTCCGCCGATGCCCACCGTGATGAGCCCCAAATCGCGGACGGCGGGCAGATCATCTCGCCACTGGCCGGACGAGGCGGCTCTCGACACGGAAAGCGCGAAAGGCAGCGCCGCCGACACGAAGGACAGGGGCCGGTCGAGCCACGACGAAGAAACACCTTGGGCGGAAGGATTCACGCCTAGGCCGTGCCAGATTCACGCGCGGCGGGGCAACTTTCCCGCGGATTGTCATGGCCGGCCTGATAGAGTCCGGCCGCCTTTTTCGGAGGATAGTTCTGTGTCTCGTTTCATCGATGAATTGAAAAGAACGCACCGCTGCGGAGAGCTTCGCGCCGCGGATATTGGAAATGAAGTCGTGCTGTTTGGCTGGGTCGCGCACAGGCGCGATTTCGGCGGCTGCGTCTTTATCGATTTGCGGGATCGGGAAGGCATTACGCAGGTGGTGTTCGATCTGGCCTACACGCCTAAGGAGGTGAAGCGCTTGGCGCTCTTGGAGCAGAAGGGCGAGCCTTTTGCGACGGAAGAGCTGCGCTCGGCTTCCCATAAAATCGCCGAAACCGTCAGGCGCGAATGGGTGATCGGCGTTCGCGGCGTGGTGGTTCACCGGGGCGAGCAGAACATCAATCCCAAGCTGCCCACGGGCGAAATTGAAGTGCGGGTGGTTGAGGCCGTGGTCTTCAATCAAGCCCAAAATCCGCCGTTTTCGCTGGAGGACGACATCAAGACCGATGAAGAAATCCGGCTCAATCACCGGTATTTGGATCTGCGGCGCACGCCGCTTCAGCGCACGCTCAGACTGCGCCACGAGATCAACCGCACGGTGCGCAATTACTTGTCGGATCAGGGCTGTCTCGAGCTCGAAACGCCTTTTTTGGTGAAGTACACGCCGGGCGGCGCGCGCAATTTTTTGGTGCCCTCCAGGCTTTCGCCCGGCAAGTTCTACGCGCTCGCCGAAAGCCCTCAGCTCTACAAGCAGCTTTTTATGGTGGCGGGCTTCGACCGCTATTTTCAAATCGTCAAATGTTTCCGCGACGAAGACTTGCGCATCGACCGGCAGCCCGAGTTTACGCAGATCGACGTCGAGCTTTCGTTTGTGAATCAGGACGATGTGTTCAAGCTCATGGAAGGGCTGGTGTTCGCGGCCTTTAAGACGGCGCTCGGCATCGATCTGCACACGCTTTATCCAAACGGCCGCTTCCCTCAATTGCCCTTCGAGGAATCGATGGCGCGCTTCGGCAACGACAAGCCCGATATGCGCTTTGGCTTGGAGCATCTCGACTTGACCAAGCTGATCGTCGAGCACGATGGTGGCGGCGTGCCCATGTGGGCCGAGATCGCAGAACGCTTTAAATCAGGCCGGAATCGAAGCGATCTCCCGCCTGAAATTATTAAAGCGCTGGTGATTCCGGCGAGCGCCAATCTTTCGAGGCCCCAAACCGAAGAGCTTGAAAAAGGCTTGCGCGATATCAAAGGCTTCCGGGGCCTCGCGCGCGCCAAGCTCGCGCCCGATGGCACATGGACGCAATCGCCGCTGTCCAAATCGATCACGCCCGAGCTGAGGCAGCGCATCAACGAAGCGTGCAAGGCCGAGCCCGGCGATGTGATCTGCTTTCAGTTTGGGCGCACGTCTGTGGTGCATACCGTCATGGCCCGGCTCAGGCTCGATGTGGCCAAAAAGATCGGCCTCATTCCCGAGTTTGGTCATGGAAATCGCTTCAATCTTCTGTGGGTCGTCAATCCGCCGCTCTTTGAGTTCGACGAAGAAGCCAATCGGTGGGCCGCCGCTCATCACGCCTTTACAAGGCCCGTCGATGAACATGTGGAGCTCCTTGAGTCCGATCCCGGCCGCGTGAATTGCTATCGCTACGACTTGGTGCTCAATGGCTTTGAAATCGGCGGTGGATCGATTCGCCTTCACGACCCGGTTGTTCAGCAAAAAGTCTTTAAAACACTGGGCATCGATGAAACGGCCGCCCGTGAAAAATTCGGCTTTTTGCTCGATGCTCTTCAATCGGGCGCGCCTCCCCATGGAGGGATCGCGCTCGGCATGGACCGCCTGGCCATGCTGCTCAGCGGCGCGCCCACGCTGCGGGATGTGATTCCCTTCCCCAAAACCAATCAGGGCCTCGACTTGCTTACAGGCGCGCCTGTCGCGGTCGACCCTCAGCAACTCGCCGAGCTATTCATTCAATCGGCCGTTCCGCAAACGCCTTCGCCGTGAACCGCCTGCGCTGGATGGGCCTCGCTGTCTGCCCGCTCGCCTTCGTTGCCGCCTGCGAAGACCGTTCGGCCCATGTGTTTATGGCTTCCCGCTATGACGCAACGGCCGATTGCCTTGGCCCCACACTAGGCGTGGATGTGGTCGAGGGGCCCGATCAAGGCGCCTGCAACACCCTGCGATGCTGGATCTCGCCCGGCGGAGAAGTGTATGTGTCCTACGCGGCCTGCGATGCGCCTCCCGATTATGCCGAAAGCTCGGAAGGTCCTTGCAAACAAGCCCTTTCCGCTTATGAGGCCATGCGTGTCTGTCCTCAACAATAAGGCTTAGCTCTGATAGTCTAATCCGCCTTTGTCGCCCTTCACGGTACATTGCAGCCTTACAAAAATGCCTTCTCCCGCGCGCGTTCTCGTTGTTGATGACAGCCCCACCATTCTCAAGGTGGTCAGTGCGATTCTGGCGCGTCATGGCTTTGAGCCGGCCGCCGCGCGCGATGGGCTTTTGGGCATTGAGATGATTAAGCGCGGACCGCGCTTTGACCTCGTGCTGCTCGATTTTGTGATGCCGCGCATGAATGGCTATCAGTTCTGCCGCGAGCTGCGCTCTCTGCCTGAACACAAGGATTTGCCCGTGATTTTAATGAGCGCCAAGGGCGACAAAATCCGCGGGCAGTTTGTGCGGCAAACGGGGGCTCTCGATGCCATCACCAAGCCTTTCGATTCCAAAACCCTTGTTTCGATTATCGAAGGCGCGCTGTCCAAAATGGGCGACACGCATGGCCGGGGCGCGCATGAAGCCGATGCCGCGCATGCAGCGGCGGCCCATTCCGCTCAGCCCGCTCAACAGGGCCTAGCCGCGCAGTCCGCTTCCACAAGCGACGAAGCCGCTCCCGAAAGCCTTCCGCCGCGAAGTCACTCCCGTTATCAGCGCCAGCGGGCCGTCTCCGAACTCGCTCAGCATATCGTCACGGCCGTTACGCCTTCGATCATGGCACTGCCCGCGGGCGAACGCGCCAACGAAGCCGCGATTGTGGCAGCGGTGGGCCGGGCTATCACAGGCGATGTCATCGCTTCGCTTGCGATGAAGCTCAAAGACTTAGAACCGAACGACCAAGGCCGCGAGGTACTGGGCGGCGATCTCAGCGCCATCGCGCTGGCGGAGATTTTACAAATCCTTCAAATGCAGCGCCAAACAGGCATTCTCCGCATCATGAACAACCGCACCATTGTCGCGTTTGCCATCCGGCAAGGACAAGTCGACTTGGTGCAAGCGATCCGCGCTTCTGAAGAATTTAGGATCGGCCGTTATTTTATCGAGAAAGGCTTAGCTTCCCGCGATCAAGTCGAAGCCATCGCCAACGCCCGCCCCACAGGCCAACTGCTCGGCGAAGCGCTTGCCGCGGCAGGACTGTGCTCGCGCGACGAGCTTACAGCGGCGCTTTCTCAGCAATCGAGCGAGCTCACCTATGAAGTGCTGCGCTGGAGCTTTGGACGCTTTTCATTCTCGCGCGAGGCTCCGAGTCCCGAAGCCGACGCGGCCAAGCTTGGATTGGGCGTTTCGGGCCTTGTGCTCGAGGGTTTCCGCCGCGTGGATGAACTGCGGCTCATGGAAGCGACGGTGCACTTCGATCAAATCGTGATGCTCGATCCACCGGTTCTTGAATCGGTGGGCCCCGCAGAGCTCTCCCGCGGAGAACAGATGATTTTGAGCGCCGTCGATGGCACGCGCACCATCGCCGAAGTCATCCGCGAGAGCTGCGTAGGCTCATTCGAAGCCGTAAAAATCCTCTATCAATTTTTACAATCGCGCGTCCTGCGCACCCGCGCGGCGTAACCGCAACAACAGAATCGATTCAGCGGAGAGGGCGGGATTCGAACCCGCGGATCAGTTTCCCAATCGCGCGCTTAGCAAGCGCGTGCCTTCAGCCACTCGGCCACCTCTCCAGGCACGACAAGCCAACCAGGGTCCCGGGGGTAACACGGCAGGCCCGCAATGCCAATTGGGTTTTTATTTTTTTGGCCCGGCCCATGCAGGGTATATAGTGCGGACGTTGGATGTCTCACAGAATATGGCGCAACCTTGCGCCCCGCGGAGGGAGGCCCTTTATGTCACTTTATCGTTTTGAACATCCGGTGGTTGTCGCGGAGCTCAACGACAGTGTATTTGATGTGGCCTGTAAGATGCGCGACGCCCATGTTGGTTCGGTGGTTATCGTACGGGACCGCAGACCCATTGGAATTGTCACAGACCGGGACTTGGTGATTCGAATTTTAGCAGAACGAAAAGACCCAGAGAGGACGCCGATCTCCGAGGCGGCGACACTGGATGCGAGCACATTACCCCGTTCGGCTGGAATTGACACGGCGGTTCGGGTGATGCGGGAAAAGGGGATACGGCGATTGCCCATTGTGGATGAAGAGGGGATGCTGACGGGCATTGTGACAGCCGATGATTTATTTGTGCTACTTTCGAGGGAGCTTGGCGATCTGGGGGAGAGTGTGGACAGTAACGTAGATTCGATTGAAAGCCGTTAATGTTTTGCCCTTGCCGCTTCCCCCAAACACAACCGCGCAAAGCGCCGCCCATACCTGAAGCGGTGTCACGGGAAAGCTCGAATCCGCAAGCGCTCAGCGTAAAGATGCCCTCGGTGCCCTGGCCATGTATGGAGTGAGCGAAATCTTGTTGATCGAAGGGGTCAATGTAGAAATTGATAACCTGGAAGGGGAATTGAAGAAACGTTTCCCCAGGCAGCCTAAACGGGTGGCGGCATATTTTGCTCCGCTTTCGGCGAAACGCTCGCCCGAGCGGGACCCCGAACAAGAGAAGGGGGCCCCCGAGACCACCGATTCCTGGCGATTCTCTCGCTGTTTTGGGTCTCTCTATCAAATCTCGCCCTTTCTTCGAGGGCGCCTTCCGCCTCGGCCGCGCTTCTCTCCATAGACAACCGCCACGAACTGTGCCACGATCACCAGATCTATCACCAGATCTCCTTTGAGGCGCGGCGAGTTGCTGCTTCCATGCGACGAAAAAGCCTGGCTGATGACGCACAAGGTATTGAGTGCCGGCGTATCCGACGACGACCGCTTCCTACAACCGCATCGGGTGACACCCGGGCCAAATCGAAAAATTCTGTCTATGCGCTCGAGAATCAAAAGTGATTTCATGGTTAGAGAAAGCGAGGGTTCTGCGGAGCGCCAGTCATCCATTTCCGCGAGCTCGTCTTTCGATGTTGATTATGACGCAGTTCTCCGCCGGCTCCGCGAGGTCCGGCATCGGAAGCTGGGGTATCCCGAGTCGCTTCTCGGATCTCTTCAAACGGAGACAGGTGACAAACATTGGATCGACTTTGCGCCGCTTGGAATCATGCCGGGGAGCCTCGCGGACCAGCTCATCGCCAACGTCGGCGATCCATTTGTGGACTCGACGTCGTTCTCTCTTGAAATCAAAGATGTAGAACGGGCTGTGATCCGTCGGCTGGGGGCGTTCTTCGGCCTCCCTGACGGCGACGCCGCCGGCTACGTCACATCGGGAGGAACGGAGGCCAACCTCGCCGCACTCTGGTGGCATCGGCGCGCGTTGGTTCATGCCATCGCTATGCCACCTGCGATCCAAGGCGCGCCAGGGACTGCCCACCTCGCCCTCGTGCTCACGGCGGATAGCTCGCACTACTCGCTGATGAAGATCGCTGAGCTGCTTGGCCTCCAGGTTATCGCCATACCACCGCGGCAGCTCGGGCATATGGACACCGCGGCGCTCCGGAGGGCGCTGCGAGAGCTCGGCGACCGGCATGAGTGGCTGGGGCTCATCGTTTCCGCCAACCTGGGCAGTTGTTTCCATGGGGCTTTTGATCCGGTGCTGGAGATCAAGCAACTCCTCAAGGAGCTGTCTGCGGACCGCTCGCAATTTCTCATCCATGGCGATGGAGCTCTCATGGGGATGACCATGCCATTCACACGTCCGTTCGGGTCGGAAGTGGAGCACTCGATGACAGAGATGGGGCTCGACTCCCTGTCGATCTCAGCGCATAAATGGCTCGGCTGCCCGCTTGTGTCAGGCGTCGTGTTGACGTCCCGGGCGTTGCTCAACCGGGCGTTCCCTAAAGAGCGGGAGGTGGATTATGCAGGGTCTGTCCATGATATCACTGTCACGGGATGTCGCCCCGGTCTCGCTCCGCTTCAGATATATGCCTCCCTAAAGTCGCTCAGCGTTGGCGAGGCCGACGGCGGGGTTATGCCGCTCCTCGTGGAGCGATGTCGCAGCAGGGTGGAGTGGCTCTATGATGAGCTCGCCATCATTCATCCGCCGGGGGACGTTCATTACACGCCACCGTCGTTTCAAATTCGCTTTCCGTGCCCCTCGCCCACCCTAGTGTCCAAATTCCAGCTCATGCCCCGGAGAAATGAGGCTGTCGTTCACCTCCTCGAGAACGTGAATGATGAGGTGCTTCGGGAGTTCCTCTGTGATTTACGCGCGGAGCGCGCCGTGCCGACTGCTGCCTTGGCGGAGCCACACAGGAGCCTCGTCCGCAGGCAGCGCCGCCTCGCCGTCGAAAAGGGAATCCATGTTCGTGTCCTCAGTGATTCAGATATCGAGCCGGCGGCGAGGCTCCTTTCGATGAGCTTCGCGGCATCCGAGCCGACGACCGTGCATCTGCGCATCTCCGAAGAGGAGTTCTTTTCCTATGCCCGCAGCGTTTGCGAAGCGACCGTCAAGGAGGCGCTATCCCTGGTCATCCATAACGCATCCGATGAACTCCTCGGATGCGTGATCTTGAGTGATTGGCTCTCCGGGCATACTCCTCCGTCGGGCCTGACCGGTAAGCTCAAACCGGTGCTCGCCCTCCTCGGATCCATCGATCATTATGCACGGCGCTCCGTCGGGCGGCCGTGGATCCCGTTTGGAGAGTATGCCCACCTCTGGATGACCGCAGTGCATCCCGACGCGCAAGGGCAGGGGCTCGCCTCCTTGCTCAATACCCTGGGGGCGGTTCGCGCGCTGCACGCAGGGTACAGATGGACCTTCGTTCAATTCACGCACCCCTTTAATCACCGCACGGCACGCGCCTTTCTCGGCGCGGAAGATCTCTGCACGCTGCCCTATTCTGATTTTGAGTTTGAAGGCGAGAGGCCCTTCGCGGAGCTTGAAGGCTCGGTGATAGGGACAATGCTAAGGCTCTCCATGTAGCCCCAGAGCGGAAGCGATTCAGGTTCGCTTGAGCGATCGAGCAGCCGCGGCAAAAACGTGGAAGGGTGCACTCCATCCATGAAGTGCACCGATCCGCAGAAGATCCGCTCCCATTTGCCCGCGCGGGCCTTGAGCGCTGTTTCCGCCCGCACAAGGAAACATGGACTCAACCAGCTCGGCCGATTCTTGCATGCATCGCGAAATCGCCATTAGGATGACAAGGCGAGAATTGACAGCCAACACTCAAAATGAAAATCTCACCGCATGAAAATTCTTTGTGCGCTTGTAACAAGTATCGTTGGCTTGGCTTCGTTTCTTTCCGGCTGTGGCGACACCGATAACCCAAACACTTCTTCGGCATCATCGAGTTCCAGTACCGGAAGTGGAGGCGGCGGGAGTGGAGGCGGCGGAGGTACGGGCGGTCAAGGAGGTAGCGCGGATTCGCCTGTGTACGTGGTGCTATTTACCCATATCGAAGACAATACCCCAGCCGGGATGTTGGGGAGCCTCGAAAGCCGCATGGGGTACATGAATCTCCGCGGCAAACTCATCGATTTGGCCAAGCGAGCCAAACAGCATAGCCTGCAATGGGTGCTGCAACCCGATTGGAAGATGCTCGAAGCGGCGCTTCTTTATGAAGATGCCCAAACAACCGCCGACACAGGCGGCAAGAATTTTCTAAAATATCTGCGCGAAGACTGGGGCGTTGCCATCGATCCGCATTCACACGAAAATGGCGGCTACAACTACACCGATGTCGCCCATTTGCTCGAACTGCTCGGTGTGGGAGGCAGCACGGTGATTGGGGGGCATATTTGGGACCCGGCGCTTCCGCAGTTTCAAGAATGGGATCGTTTTCGAAATCCCGTGCCCGGCATCAAATACCCGAGTGCACTGTGGCGCGGTGATATTCTCATCGGGGCTGGCACGCCCAATCATGTGAACGATCCGCTTGTGAGCGGTGTGTGGCGGCCCAAAGACAAGGATAACTTTTTCGTTGATGATCCCAGCGGCAATATCATTGCCTTTGGATCCTGGGAAAACGAGGTGAGCGGCGTGCAGCAATTGGTCGATTTGCGGGCCAAGGGCACGGTCGCTCCGGACGTACCTTTAACGGCTTCCTGGAATATCCAGCCGGCCAAGATTACGGCTCCAGATGGTGTGACCGATATTGAAATGACAACCTTTGTGCCGATGGCCAATTTACGCGACCAGGGCTCGATTGTCGTTACCGATTTCACCTCGCTGGCGACGACGTGGACCACGCAATACGGCGCCAAAGCCTTTATCTACAAACCATGAGCCGGCGCGCGGCATGATCTTCCCCCGTTTTGATGGACAGGCTTAAGGTGAGTTTTAAGGTGCATATGGCTGGAGCCTCCCACGCAAAGTTCAATCACTTAAGCCAACTGTCCGCGAAAACGCGGGAAGATCACTCCACCTCATCCACGCCCTCATACACATCGCAAAGCGGCAGCGACAAACCCAGATCCTCGATGGCAAGCTCTTTATCCTCTCCATCGGCAACGGTATAGAGCCATTGCCCGCTCTCCAATCGCTTGTAATGCTCCACCCTCTTGCCATCCTGCGCCACCATCATATAGTCCAAAAGCGTGGAGATATGCTGGTAATGCTTAAACTTAGCTCCCCGATCGTAGGCTTCCGTCGCAGGTGATAGAACTTCCACAAGCATTCGGGGATTGAGTAAGGTCATCGTATCTTTAGGATGAAACTCCGGCTTCTTGCAAACAACCACGACATCTGGATACGTATACATTCCCGTGGCTGGTATGTGAACCCGCTGCTCATTAGCAAGGACTTGGCAGCGGCCTCGAAGCTTTTGTCTCAAGATGGCTGCCATATTGGTCACAATCAGATTGTGGATGTAGGTCGCTCCCGACATCGCCACAATCATTCCATTCACATACTCATGCCGAATCTCACTCGCGCGTTCGGCCTCAAGATAGGCTTCCTCGCTCGTACATGCAGCGGCTTCCATCGCGGCTCCTCGGCTTCCACCCTAACTCATTCCGTTCTCTCCTTGCAAGACCTCGAAACCTATTCTCTCGGCTAGCTTAATCCCATATTTTTCCAGGCTGTTTTGGTTCACTCCCATCATCGCGGCAACCCGGCAGCGCCAACCACAAAGACAAGCATCATGCCACCTATCCCAACGATGTAAAGCGCCAGAAGAAGGATAGACCATTTCAGGTTTGGCGGAACAATCGTCGCCTGCGCGTGCACCTCTCGAATCGCCTGGGCGCTGAGAGCGGCGGCCCGATTGAAGTTCTCTTGCTCAAACTCGATGTCGGCCCGGCGATCCACCGGCCGCGCTTCCTCGTCAAGGATGCGGAGATCTTCTTTGCCGAGCTCCAAAAGCTGCCGTTCTAGATTTGGCCATCGCTTTCGCACGCGCTGCGCCGCAACCCCCACGCGGTAACGCCGGCCCGCGGAAAGTACACCCAGCACACCAAAAATCGTGAATACCCATATGCCTAGGTAATATCCAAGCGCGACTGTCAGTGCGCTCGTGGCCAAAACAAATACGGACTCGAGAATTGGATTGCGGCAGAAGAGAATGAGGTTTAAAAGGCGCCCGCCTTCCCATGGTAGGAGAGGCAGCATGCCAAGTCCGTTTATAACCGCTATGATGACCGCGATTTGGCTCAGCATCGCCGTGCGCGTCAGGAGACCAGCCATCCCCATCCAGAAGGCTATGAATACGCCTGGAAGCGAGCCAAGCAGAAGAAGGAGCCCGAGTTTCCAACCCTCCTGCAATCCAGGCTGAGGAAGAACAGATGCGCGCAGAAAGGGCAGAAAGAGGCGTTTTCGATCGTCGCACTTCAGCAGTCTCATCCCGGCCCACAATCCAACATCGTGGAGCGCAAGCGCGAAAAACGTTGCGGCGATCATTGAAGGGGCGCTGCTGGAAGACCAAAACGTTAGGCTCAACAACCCCACAACGATGAGCAGTGGTATCCAATTGGAGGTTTGAGACTCCGGGGCGCGGAGGAGCTGCGCAATGTCGTCAAGCAAGCGTTCGCGCGATTGGTTTGCCTCACGGCTGAGAAATCCCATGGCCGCGAGGTTAATGCGAATCACGCCGGAGCACAATTCCCAAGACCATCGAATCCTCCCCTAGTCCTCCCCTCGATCCACATGCCGAATCATCGGCAGCCCATGCACTTCGGTCTGACGCTGGGAATACGGCGAAGGTACAAGCGGAATGCCTTGATTCAATAGATGTATACAGCGCTTTTCACACCGAACCACCGGCCCCTGCGCCGAACATGCATGCACATCCGCCCATTTTCCCGTGCGCATGTCATGGGCCAGTACACACTCCACGTCCGCTCCGCTCCGGGGACATGCAATCGTGCAGTCTTTTTCTACTTCGTAGTGCCGCCGATAGCGGATCACAAAATGACGTATGAGGGCTGCCAGGAAAAATCCCGCCGGCATCCCGATGAGAAGCACCAAGGCGATGATCCATGGTAACTGCCCATTCATAACGCCCTCTCCGCCCCTTCATCACATACCCGCGCTTTATCGCGTCACTACCCCAGCCTCGGCTCTCGCCGCTTCCTCTATAGGCTGCTTTGTCTCTTGCGCCTGGGCTTTGGACGCCGGTTTTAGCAATCCCACAAGCCCCAATCCCAACAATTGTAGCCCCAGCATGCCCGCCCATGGCTCTCCCCCATATCGGCATGCAAGGACCTGAATCCCAAATATGGGCACTGCCAATGTAAGCACCCGGCCGTAGGACCATCCTTCCAACAACGCTAACAATAGTCCCACACTCCCCACCGCCAAGCACCCTTCCAGGCCCGGGCTCATCACAAATGCATTCCGGTCTTGAAGCGGCGCAAGATATAACATCACGCCCGAAAGTACCGTGAGCAGCGCGCCCAGCAGTGTGGGGCTCATCCACTTCAGTGTCGAACGCTTGGCTTGTTCCATGCCACACCTCCCTGTTTGAATACGCGGCTATATGCTGGAAGTCCGAATCGTGAGCACAGGCACGGGACATTGCCGGACCACCCGCTCCGCCACGCTTCCTAGGATGAAATGCGCAAAACCCTTTCTCCCATGGGTGCCCATCACCACGAGTTCGGGCTTTAATTCGGCCACCGCCGCCAAGATCTCCATCGCAGGATCGCCCGTGCGGAGCATGGTCTTTAAATGACCGGATTCTTCAGCCAGTTTGGTCAGCGCCTGCTGGGCCGCCTGTTCGATATCAGCGGGAAATCCTGGGGTGACAATCGGTGAAAACCCTGGGTATACAAAGACCGGTACGGTGTAGACATGCACCAATACCACGCTTAGTCCCAGCTTGGGCGCATAGCTGAGCGCCGTCTTTAAGGCTTGTTGTGATGGCGCCTCGAAATCAATAGGCACAAGTATAGTCCCAGACATAAGGGGCTAATCCTTGCACTAGATATGCCAGTCTCGCTCTGGCTTGCGCTCCGATCGAGAAGCTTCCTCGAGACGCAGGTTTTGCGTTTCTGGTGAATCTTTTGCGCTTCGCCTGCTTTGTTTTTCGCCCCTCATGCCTTGAATCACGGGTGAGATCTCCTTCACAGCTTCGACAAAGACACCAAAACATAGATATGAAATCTATCTTTTGGACAATACCTTATGGCCAGGGAGGGATTGTTTTCGGTGGATCAAATGATTGGCTCGCAATATGCATTGCGCTCAAAACCCCGAAGCCGAGATCTAATATTCGTGGACGCGCGCCCCCCCGATGCCTTTCAGGAATCGCTGTTCGACGAGCTCAAGCGCTATGTGCGCTTTTCTGCCGCCGAGGGGGAAGCCCTGCGCCAATTTCAGTCCACTGCCGAACCTCATTTTGAACGAATTGCGGCTGAATTCTATGAGCGCGTGCGCGAACATGAAGGCGCGCACAAGGTGTTCCGCGATGATGCGCAAATTGAAAGGCTAAAGCGCTCGCTTGTTCAATGGATGAGGCGGCTTTTCTGCGGGACCTACGGCGAAGATTATTTTCAAGAGACGTCCGCTATCGGGCGCGTTCATGTCCGGGTGGGCCTGCCTCAGCATTATATGTTTAGCGCTATGGCGCTGATCCGCAGCGAACTTCAAGCGCTCGTCCGGGCAAGCGGCATAGGCCAAATCGATATCACCCAAAGCGCGCTGGACAGGCTCCTCGATATGGAGCTTGGAATCATGCTCGAAGCCTATAAAGAAGACCGGGAAGCATCGCTTCGCCGGCTGTTTCAGCATGAGCGCGAGCTCGCCGGGCTAATGCTCGCGAAGACAGAACACCGCTATGTGCAGGCGGTGGAGCTGTCGCGGGTGCTGGTGATCGGCCTGGATACGCAAACCCGTATTCGTATGTTTAACCGCGAAGCCGAGCGGGTATCGGGGTATGGGCGGCTGGATGCGCTGGGAAAGCCTTTCTGCGCGGTGCTCTTGCCCGAGGAGGAAGAGCGGGCCGGGCAAGAAACGCTAATCGCGGCGGCGGTTCGGGGCTCGTTCAGCATCGATGAGTTTCAATGGCCGATGCGGACGCGAAGCGGAAAAATCCGCGAAATTCAATGGCAATTGGCCTATTCGCCTTCATCGGCCGACGATGAAGTCGTGCTGTTTGTGATTGGGCAGGATGTAACCGAGCAAAACGAGCTTGCCCGCCGAATGCTTCAAACCGAGAAACTGGCGGCGGTGGGTACGCTGGCCGCGGGTCTTGCGCATGAGATTCGGAATCCCTTGAACGGCGCTATTTTGCATCTGACGTTTCTCGAGCGGGGATTGCAGCGCTCGGGTCAGGCGCAGCCGGAAGCGCTCGAGGCGATTGAGGTGGTGAAAGACGAATGCCGGCGGCTGTCGGCCTTGGTGCATGAGTTTTTAGAATTTGCGCGCCCCCAGCCCTTGCAGCGAAAGCTTGTCTCGATCCAGACGCTGTGCGAACGCGCCGTTGGTCTGGTTCAGGCCGATGCCGACCAGCTTGGGCTTTCGTTAAGCGCCGATTTGCCCCTCACCGATATCGAGCTCCAGCTCGACAACGATAAAATGGAACAGGTTTTGTTGAATTTGCTCCGCAATTCGATTGAAGCGCTGACGGCGGGAGGGCCGGGGAAGATCCTGCTCCGGGCGAGGAGGCTACCGCGCCATTTGATGCTGGAAGTCGAAGATAACGGCCCTGGCTTAAACGATCCGGCCGCTCCCATTTTTGATCCTTTTTACTCAACCAAGGCGCATGGCACAGGGCTTGGATTGGCCATTGCTCACCGGATTATTACCGACCACGAAGGAAGCATTGACGTCGAGAGCCGTCCGGGCAAAACGGTCTTTCGGATAATGCTTCCGATTGCGCTGCCCGCTTGACGGCGATGCGGCATGTTTGATTTAGGGGGAGCGGACAAAGCGAATGATTCCCGAAGACAGAGCAAAAATCCGTGTGCTGATTGTCGATGATGAGGCGAGTGCGCGGTCTGGGCTGGAGAAGCTGCTGAAGCAAGAAGGTTTTGCCGTGGAGTCGGCGGCCGATGGTTTGGCGGCGCTTGCGGTTGCGGCGGACAGGCCGCCGGACGTGGTGATTACCGACTTAAAAATGCCCAGGCTCGATGGGATGGGGCTGCTTGGCAAGCTTCGGGAGCAGGATGCGGACATCCCTGTGATTGTGGTAACCGCGTTTGGAGACGTGTCTTCGGCGGTCACGGCGATGCGGGTGGGCGCGGCGGATTACCTTACGAAACCCGTGGACTTTGATGCGCTGGTATTATCGATCGATCGGGTCCTGGAGCGGCGCGATCTGCGCAATGAAGCAGACACGCTTCGGCGTCAGCTTCGAGAGCGGGAGGGCGATGGTTTTGAGGGACTGATCGGCGCGAGTCCGGCGATGCAGAAGGTCTATCGCATAGCCCGGCAGGTCGCGGGAGCGCGGGCCACGGTGTTGATTACGGGAGAGAGCGGCACGGGCAAGGGCGAATTGGCGCGGGCGATCCACAACAAGAGTCCTCGCATCAAAGGGCCTTTTGTTTCCCTGCATTGCGCATCGCTGGCGGAATCGCTGCTGGAGAGCGAGCTGTTTGGTCACGAGAAAGGTTCGTTTACGGGCGCGGACAAGCGCAGGATTGGCCGTTTTGAGCAAGCGCACGGCGGGACTTTATTTTTGGACGAGGTAGGCGAAATTCCCGCGGCGACGCAGGTAAAGCTGTTGAGGGTTCTTCAAGAGCGGACTTTTGAGCGGGTGGGCGGCAATGAACAGATTCAGGTCGATGTGCGTTTGCTTGCCGCGACAAACCGGGATTTAGCGGCGGCTGTTCATGACGGGCGCTTCCGTGAAGATCTGTATTACAGGCTGAACGTCGTGCATATCGACATGCCGCCTTTGCGGATACGGGACACCGATGTGCTGCTGTTGGCGAATCATTTTTTGCGCCGTTTTGCGAGTGACAATGCCAAGCGCCAGATTGAAGGATTCAGCGATTTAGCGCGCGCGAAGATTGTGGCGCACCGGTGGCCTGGCAACGTGCGCGAGCTCGAGAACGCGATTGAGCGGGCGGTGGTGCTCTGCGATGGCAATCAAATTGAAGAGGAGCATTTACCCATAGATGTTGCGCCTGTTGCAAAGGGCTCGGTGCGTATTCCCGGCGCGACGATGGCCGAGATAGAGCGCTATGCGATTTTATCGACGCTGGAGGCGACGAACGGGTCGACGACGCGGGCGGCGGAGATGTTGGATATTAGCGTGAGGACGATTCAATACCGGCTGCATGAGTACGGGCTGGCGGCGAAGGCAAAGAAGCTGTAGGCGCGGCATTCGTCAAGAGCAAACCCGCCGATATGCCCCCTTTTTCTTTGGATTGAGGGCTAAGCGCTCGTTTTCGCGCCCTGTACCACCTTGGAGCGGGTGTTGGGCACCGCGCATGTTCGTCCCATCCCGCCGGGCTGGGATGATGTTGGCCTGTGTTTTTGTGCCCTTCCTTGAATGAAGCGCCCATCTCAGGGCTTTATGATTCGCCGCTCCGGCCGTGAGCGGGGGATGTTGACGCTTTTTTAACGCGTCAACCTGCAAAGATGGGCGAGGGTTCGGAAGGATTCAGGGAAAATGACGACTTAGGGGGCGGGGGGCTCGGAGGCTTCCGAGGCGCTGGCATCGGGATCGACATCGGATTCAGACGAAGGAAAGAAGGCATCCGCCCATGATTTGGGATAGCCCTTTTCCGCCGCTGTCACCAAGAGCTCGCCATAGGTGGATAAGATCAGGGCATTGATATCTTCTTTATATTCATCGATCGAGTTCCGGGTCACCGTTCTATCGCCCTTGGCCTGAACGCGGGCATCGAGGGCGGTGATAGCATTTTGGGCATAGCCTTTCAGCTCGGCGGCCATAGGGGAAGCCGCATGATCGGCGGGCAGTTTTGACAATTCGGGGACAATCACCGTAAGTGTCCGCTCGGCTTGGATTCTTAATCCCCTGCGGATAAAGCGGCCTGGAGCGATATCAAAAATCTTATTGAAAAGCGCGGGGAGAAGAGCGCGCAACAGATGCCCGAGCTTTGTGGTAGGGATATCGAGCTGTTGATTTCTAACGGCGACGACGGCATTGGAGCGGATAACGGAGCGCCTGCTTTGGCGTTCATTTTTGAAGTGGATATCCCAATCGAGGATAAGCTGCTGGAAGGGCGGGGCTAGGGTTTGGGTATCTGGATGGGCCGAGAGTGCAGCCTCTATAGCTTCTATTTGGTCGAGAAAGTGAAGCAAGCTGCGGCTGAGTGGTATTTTTCGCATGCTGAGACCTCCTTGTTGGCGCCGAGGGTATGACGGATGGAACGCTCATTCAAGATTTTAGTTTTTGTTTTGTGTTGGGTGGCGGGAGTTCGGGGCGCGAAAGCAGATATTGGTCCGGTTGTCAATCCCACTATTCCCGGGCCGGTTTTGCCTTCGGATACGGTGATATCGAGTTCGGGGATTGGGTACTTGGGGGGTAGGGGGTCGGTTTCAGCGAGCGGCGAATATGTTTGGCAATTGCCGCTGTGGGTGCCGGATGGCCGGGGCGGATTTAAGCCGGAGCTATCGATTCACTATGGATCGCGG
>CAZICM010000008.1:155933-228063 GCA_964537685.1 uncultured Polyangiaceae bacterium | reverse complement strand
CGGAGTGGCGGGGAGGTGGGTGATGTGGAGCGCGGTGGTCCTCTTGGCGTGCGCGGGTGATCGGGCTGTCGTTGCACGGCGATTGCGCCGGAGCAGCGGGGAGGTGGGTGATGTGGAGTGCGGTGGTCCTTTATGGGTAGAGCGGCGTTGCTATGCGCATGGGATGAAGAGCCTCCAACGCTGTGAGAGGTGCCCCGCGGATGTTGACAAGGCGAACCCAGCTTATATCGTACCCCAACCATGAAACAAAAAAGACGCGCTTACTACTTTGCCATTGCCGCTATCGCCGCCACATCGAGCGCGTGCAAAAGTTCTGGACAGCGTGAGTCCAATGATGGCTCGGGCGCCAATGCCTGTTCCGAGTCGGCCAAGGAATCCAAAGCCTCGCTCCATGCCGAAGTCGCTTGGAGCACTCCCTTTGATGCCCCTACCTCTAAACGTAAGCAAACCTATGTGTGCGGAAACAAGGAGGCTGTCGCTCTGTTTCTGGAATATCCCACGCCCGCCAAAGCTTTGGCGATGTGCGACTTTACAGGACCTCAATTGTGGGGTGGAGGTGCTCCAACCTCTCGCGATCCCGATGAGTTGCTGACGAAGGGAGGGACCTTGGTGATGGTGTCGGGCCGGGCCATCGATGATTTGGCCAAGCAGTTGGAGGCCAATGGCTTTGTCAGATGGCGCGCGTCCGGGGGCAATACCGCTCAGGGTTCGGTGTCGTCGGGCTCAATCGACAAGGAAGTTGCAAAGGCGCTGGATTGTTCGCCAAAGTCGGCCGATCCGCTGCGGGCGTGGTGTCCGGTGGCGGCGTTTGCTTCGTCGGGGTTTTCTCCGCCGCCGGCGCCCGCAACTTATGTGGGGCTTAGTGTCGCGCTAACATCTGGGACGCCCGTGAAGTCGGCGATGCTCAACCGTTTATCGCTTAGTGCGCTGATTTTGGCGAATGGCCGGGTCGATGTGATTTCGATCACGCCTGACAATGAAGACGAGAAGAAGCAGCTTCTGGCGACGGCTGGATTGGTTTCGGGTGTGATGAAGGGGGAAGTGAATGGGCCGATTCGGGTTGGGGCGAATTTGTCGGGGTTTTTGGATGGGTTGAAGAATAAGTTTGCGGCGGGTGGGGCTGCAGTGCAGGCTTCGGCTTCAAAGCCTGCGGCGTACAAAGCCAAGAACCCGTCGGAAATTGCATTGGTTCGGGGGAAAGTCGATGCTTATGTGGTGATCGAGCGGGCCAGTGATGGGATTTGGATGAATGTGTTTCCGGTGCGTCCATACGGGCCATAATCGCCGCGTTCAACAGCCGTCCATCCACCCGATCCCACCATGCCACCCGCACCCCGTCCCCCCATTTCATTGAGATTGCTGCGCTTGGGCGCTGCCTTGCTCGAAACAGGTTTGCTGATAACCATGGGCGCGATGTTGCTAGAAGGCAGCATTCAGAATCCGGATGCCGATGGACCTCCCCCATGGCCCATCCGGCCGGGTTGGGGGCTTGTTCCTATTGCCGCCGTGGCCTTTGCTTATGGATGGCAGCGTTTTGTGCGTCCGCGCCGCTTTGCATTCGCCATTGCGGGGGCCTTTGTGGGGGCTTTGGGAGGTGCCCTTCGGCCGGATATTGGCATTGGCGAGCGCTTTCGAGATGCATTGGTGGGGGCGTTGGTGGGTGCGATTATGATGGGTGTGATGATGTCGGTGGACGACGAATCGGCGGCGCTGATGGAAGGCGGGGCTCAGCCTTGGCGCGAGCTTTTGTTTGGAGCGCTGTTGTCGATGATAGGAGCGTTGCCTGCGGGGATTTGGGGAGGTTTTGTGTTGGCGATGCCGTCGATGGCCGTGGGTCTTGTCATCCTTGGTCGCTGTGCTTGGTATGATGCGCGCGTGGCCGTTCCCAAGCGGAGCGCCGCCGCGCTGCTGCGCGTTTTTCTAGCCCTGTTTCTTGCGCTGCTTGGATTGGGTTTGTTGGTTGTCAGCCCTGGGATGTCGCTGGGCTTGCTGCGGCTGCATTGAGGGGGGGAGGGGTTTTTCTTGGCGGGGCCATGGATACCAATCAATTCGTTTTGTGCCGACAAACACCATAACCCCCGCTTTGATCTCCCGTCCCAAGCTCAACATCTTCACCACACCCTGATCGTTTAAATAACGCTCAAGCTGGGCAAAGGCTTCGCCGATGATTTTCTTGTGCGTAGCCGCTTTAGCGCTCGCCCCCACATATTTCGCCTCGATAATCCAGGCGTATTTCTCGCGCATCGCGGCGCTCCGCAGGCCGAGCAGCAAATCGCAATAGCCTTGCTGGGTTTCCAATTCGCTGATGACATTGAATACGCGCGTTTGGCAAAGATAGGCCATCAGCATGAGCTTCATAATCTTTTCATTGAACTTGATTGTATCGCGATTGCTGATCCGCCCAAGGACTTCCGTGGTAAACAGGCCGAGCAAAGGCTGAATATCGCCTTGCTGAGCCATGGTTAAAAGCGCTCTTTCGATATGCGTCATATCTACGGCGATATGTTCCTGATCGGCGAGGGCATAACCCATATATTCCCATTGCAATTCGCGCATGACCCGGTTGGGAATGACCAGCGCTGGAATGATGTCGTTTGCGGCATCCGGGCCAAAGGTCAGCATACCCATATAATAAAAAAGCGATGCGGCCTGGGCCGCGGCAAAGGGGAGCCGGGTGCCGAATTGTTCAACGATGGGTGTATGGATAACGCCTTGGGTGAGGATATGTTCGAGCAGAGCGCGCACTTCGTCTTCTTTTCCCGTGGCTCCCTTTGCCAGTCCATACAAGCGGCCATAGTCGGTGCGGGCGTTTAAGTCGAGCATTTGCTCGGGATAGCGCGAATGCTTCAACACTTGGCCTAAAAAATAAAGCACCAAGGTCGAATTATAAATACGTTCGCCGGCATATTTGGAAAAACGATAGCCATCATAATAGCTTTCCAGAACGCTTAGCAAACCGTTCCGATCCATAAAGCGGGGATCGGATTTTAGATTCGGTTCATGTTGCAAGACCAAATCCACGGCGTGCTCGACCTCCGGCCGGGTAAATCCCACCAGGGCATTGAATCGTTCGTCCTGCGAAATATGGGTGATGATATTGAAGCCGCTCGATAAATCATCCAAAACGATTGGCGAAACGCCTGTGATCAATGTGCGGGCGATCGTATTCGTTCCTGCAAACGCCTTTAGCGCCGCATAAAAGCTGCGCACAAATCCCGACGCATCGACCAGCTCCCGATAGGTGGATATTTTACCATCGGAGATAAGCCGGTTGCCAAAGTGGTCATATTCATCGATAAGCAGATAAAGCTGCTGGCCATGTTCTTGAATGGTATTGAGCAGCGTCGTCATCAGTGCGGCGGTATCGTTTTCATCCTTCTGGAGCAATCGTAGAACCCGCTGCCACGCCAGCCCGAGGGCCTTGTATCGCGATAGAAAGAGATAGATAGCTTCTTTGACTTGCACTGCAAAGCTCGCCCGGATCTCGTCCGGGGTACCTTCGGAGGCCACGGGCGAGAAATCGAGCCGCAAGACCAGGTATGCATTTTTCTTGGGGGTGGGGTGCGCGTGAATCCACAGGCCGCGAAACAAGGCATCAAACGCATCGGTTTTCGCGATATCGTAATAGCTCGCCAGGGTGCTGAGCAGGGTGGATTTGCCAAAGCGGCGGGGGCGCAAGAAGACGAGCTGATCTTCCGGGAGATTTTCGAGATGGGCAATGTAGGGCGTCTTGTCGATATAGAAATAGCCTTGGGACCGAATGGCGGCAAAGTCGCTTTTAGCGTAGGGAATTTTCATGGGATGCCGAACTCGCGGGCGACGCTAGCACAGGGAAAGGTGGCTATGCAAGAAAAAGGATGAGGTTGAACAAAAGGAGGGCCGCGGACTATAGGTTTGCCTGGCTTTTCCAGCGTTCAAGCCATATCCTCGCTCATTGCCCGCTTGGCGCCGCTCCCGATGGTGACGCTGCTGGTTGCCGCGTCTTATAGGCCCGGCCGATCATCTTGAGGCATTCCCCAGGGTGCACCACCTCGAGTTTGAAGAGTTCCTGGCAGTCAGCGGGCTCGCTTCTCTCTAGCAATACAATATCGGCTCCCATCGCGCCGGCGCTATTTCTTAGGCCGCTTCGGCACCGTTCCGTTAGTTCCTCTCTTGCATTGCTAACCACTTTGGGATCGATCCACCCTGTCTCTGTGTATTCAACCGGCCCAATTTCTTCGTAAAGGGTGGCATCTGAAGCCGTGAAATTGGTGACAATTTGCACGGCTTTGCCCGTATCGGTGAGGGTTGTTATACAACTGGACAGGACAATACATAGCCAAAGCCCAATTGATGTTATGCCGTTTTTCATCGTCATCACCCTAAGAAAAAGGATGTGCATAGGCCGTGCCCTGACGCGCATGCGATTTTGGCGGGAATTCCTCGCTTGAATCTCGTCCGGCGATGCGTTCAGAATGCAAAGCCTGCGCGAATACCGCAAAGCGCGCATGCGAGCCAAACAGAAATTGATGCGCAGGTCGTGCCGGCTATGTGCTCATGATAGGTGCGGAATGCAAGGGCCGCACAAGGTAGGGGTGCTCGGGAATCGGACCCATGCCCTGCTGTTGAGCGATGGCGGCGATGGCGGAAAGGGGCCAGGATACAAAGCCGGTCGGATCTTTGGCCAATTCGGGTGTGCCCCAATAGCGGCGGTGTTTTTCTAGCGCTTCGCCGAGGCCCGAACGAAAAGCGGGAGCATCGCCAAGCGCGATCCTAAAGAGCAAGTCCAAGCAGGGAACCGTGAGATAAAGGGTGAGATCGATGACATCCTGGGGGAGTTTGGATGGATCGGTGGCCTCGAGGGCTTGGGTCATAAGCTGGGCATCGAAGCGGCCCGCCGTCGCAAAGGTGTGAAGCACCCGAATCCAGAGGGCATCCACGTTTTCGCCTTGGGTGGGGGAGTTGAGTGGAATGGAGAGGGGAAAGGCGCAAAGCGTTTTTAAGAAGGCGCTGTCGTTGAGAAGGGTGGCACCGTAGAAGAGCTGCTGCCAGCGTCCGGTATGCACTTGATCGGGACCGATACGGGCTTCCTGGGTAACGCTTTGCCCGCCGAGCTGAAAGGTGACAGGGCGTCCGGGCGATGCCGCGCAGGTGAACATGGCCAAACCGGTTTCCACGCCCAATTGAAGCGAAATCGGCAAGCGATCGAAGAGCCCAAGTTGTTGCTCGCAGGCTGCGTCATCAAAGGCTTGATACATTAATTTGCCGAGGTTTTGGCTGGATTTGCGGGCAATTTCAATCATTTTTGCCCGCAAAGGTAGGGGGTCGCCGTAATAATCCCGGACAAAATCAATATCAATGTGGGTATTCATCGTGTCTCCGGAGGGGCAGGTGGAACGCCCGGCTGGTTAATATCAAAGGCATGAACCCGAAGTCCACCAACGGCTGTCTCCAAGGCTCCCGCCGTACCTGTTCCGGTGGTGAGCTGAAGCTCTGTGTGAAGATAAATAATATTCGCCCGGTCGGTTCCGCTCAGCCGTTCTGATGCCATTCGGGCGCTTGCTCCTTGGGTCCGCATTTCGCGAACCACGGCATCAAAATACTCCTGGGTGCCTTGTTGAGCGCGCTCTCTCCCACCGCTTACGCGCCTGTAGCCCAAGGGACTGCTTCCTCCCTTGGCCTCGACAACGACGTAGCGCCCCCCCGGGATTTCATACACCAAATCAAAGTCTCCAGGGCGCGAACCGGCTTCGGTGAGCGAGATATTATCCGCTGGGTGAATGCGGCGCGCCCCCGGCCATTGCCTCCGGACATGAACATCGGCGGCAAAGGTGCCTAAATCCCGGCTTGCGGTGCCCACCTGGTTGCGAATGCGCAGGTATTCGCGAACATCAGGCCGATTGGCCCAGGCTTCATGCTCGGCGGTATTGCTGGGGTCGGGCTCCTCGGGAATGCGGGATAGAGCCTCTTCACGGGCCCGAAGCGCTTCATCACGGGCCCGGAGCAGGGCTTCATAGCGCTGTCTCAATTCGGGCGTGGACCGGAAATCCGCTGGAATTGTTGTGCCAACATCAACATCCGTGCGATAGGGCTGGCGGCGTATGGTGGGTAGATTGCCCTCGGTGCGGTCTTGAAAGCGCCATACCCCCGGCCGATCTTCCACCAGCTCTTGAGGGCGCGTGCCCCTTTCGGCCTCGCCTGGATTGAGCCGGAGTTCCCAGTCAGTATTGGGATCACGAACATAATGATGCCCCTCGGGAGGAGGGGGAAGCCCTTCGCGAATCGCATCCAGCGTTGTGGGTGAGGTGCCTTCGCGAACCGGAACAAATTCGCGCGTCGCCGCATTGTAGGCCCGGGGTCCGCGGGCTCCCTCGCCCCTTCCTGTGGATTGATACACAAGCCTTGGGGGCGTGGTCTGCGTTTCCAATCTCCAATAATAGCCCGGTTCAGCGGTGGGATAATCCAGCCATGCCGCTTCGTGCGTGCCTGTCCAGCCCTCGGGACGGGGAACAGGGAGCGTGTCGGAGCTAATATGAAACTGATCGCGAAGACCTTGGCGGGTCCACTCGGACGCCGCCCGGCTTCCAATGGCGCCCCGGGTTTGGGCTCCCGCATCGCCTGTGGTTCGAAAGCGAAGCTCAATCTGCTCATAATGCCTGAGCTGAATCTCATAAATATCCCGCTCGGCATTGAAGGTTTCGGCGTCGAGTTCGCCCCGCTGCACCATTTCCTGGCGCGTCCGAATCCATTCCCGAAGCTTGGGAATCTCAAATTGCGCATTAAATGCTTCGGTATTCGGTCTCGGCGGCGCGCTCCCTCCGAGCGCTCCCATGATGCGGTTATACAAAGTTCGAACGCGGGCGCTAAAGCGAGTCAACGCCAAAAGCTGGCGCGCCGTCGTCGCATGAACGGGAATCGCCTCGGGCAAAGCGCCGGGAGCGTGAACAATCAACACTTCCCGTATGGTTCCAAAGGCATCCGTGCGGTATCTCACCTCCATGGTATTGCCCAGGAGCGAGGTATCTTGCTCGACGATGATCCGGCCTTGAAGATCCGCGGGCAATTGGCGTTCGAAGGTGGGATTTCGCGTGCGGACCGCAACGGGTTCGCTCACATCGGCGCGAACGCCCGGCGCGCCTTCTCCCCGGGCTGTGGGAGCATCTGGAGATGTCCTTCCTTCTTCGGTTGAACGCCCCCGTCCAGCCTGCTCCAGCGAATAGGCATGGCCTATAAAACGCCCCGCCGCCAACATTCCGACGGCTTGCATTTGCGTTCCCATGATGCGCATCACGGCGGCCCGCCTCGCCCCCTCGGGCATATCCGAAGGCAAATCCTCGATTTCTCGCATCGTCTGGTAGGAAACGGCCATAATGGTCAGCCCATCGGTTCCGAGTCCAACAATCGCAAAGAAACGCTGAAGCGCCACACCCCTCAAGCCGCCGCATGCTCCCGCCCCAGCCGATACAACATTGACGACATCCAGCAAGGTTTGGGTATCCGCCCTCAAGGTTCCATTTTCGCGGCGATCGGCCAAGCGATAGGCCGATGGAATTGCGCCGATAATGCCTACAGGTACAAGAATACCAAGCGATGCGCCCCCTGTAAAAGGCGCGGCAACAAGAGCCGCCACGCTGACCGCCGCCGTGATCCGCTCGGTGCTTTCCAGCATCAGCGCCCGCATACTGGCCTCAATACGCCGGTGCACAATCTCGCCCACACTCGGATCGCGCTCGCTGGGCACAAAAATTTGCAGCTCTCCACGGCCATAGCCTGTATGGCGCTCAAACAGCCTCACCAGCGCGTTTTGCAGTGCCTCGCCCCGGCTTGTCCCATAACCCGTCTCGTCGGCGGCATTGGGGGTGGTTACATCGGACACATAATAGCGAAAACGGGAACCTGTTTGAGTGGCCACGCCCTCGATCAACGGCCGTATCACAGCACCCAAATCCGTAACAAATACAGCCCGAATCCGCTCCGCGCCCCGAAGTCGTCCCGCCCGCCTTGAACGCACCTGAAGCTGCTGCCGAATCCGCTCCAATTGACGGGCAATAATACGCTGATCCTGCTCGGAAACGCCTCGCTCATTGCTTCGCGCGACCAATGCCCGCTCTTGCTGCCGGAGCATATCCTCGGCCGTTCCATACAGTTCCGTCTGCAAGGCATCGCGCGCTTGAATCAGCTCTCCGTACTCGGCATCGCATTCTTGCTTCTCTTCTAGGCGAAGCAGCACTTCCGTCAGACTGATTTCATTCTGAAGCTCAGCCCCAAGATGCTGCTCCATCCGAATACGGCCCATGGTTTCCGCACTTCGAGCATAGACAGGTACATAGGCCATGCTTGGTGCTCGCCGGAACTCGGATTCATTTGTGAGACTGGGCGTACAATAGGCCCGGACCACCCATAAGCCCGCCCGTGGAAGCACCAGCAAACGCTCATTGCGGGGTGTGGTCAACATGTCGACAAAAGTGCTCACCACTTCGCCAACCGTTCGAAGGGCCGCATTGGCCGTCACAATCGCCACCGGCCCCATAAAAGGCGGACCTAGAATTCCCGATACACGCGCAATCTGGCTTTCAATTTCATCGCTAAACGCAGCCCGCTCCACATCCGCAAGCGCATAACGCCCCTGTCTTCGCATTCGGGCTCCCCATACATCGCCCCAGCCCGGTGTTTCCCCCGTCCCAGGTGCCGAACCCGCCGCCCGCTCCGCCTCGGAGAGACGCGCATTTTGAACTTCGATAATCTCCCAGTAATATAAAAAGCCGCCAAAGGCATTGGACAGGGCTTCATAGATATCGGAGAACGAAACATCCAGCACAAAACGGTGATCGGTGCCCAGAGCCGCATCAAAATAAGGAGGTTCAAGCTCGGGATAGGCCGACATCCGGGCGGGCAGGGGAGGCGCATTCCGATCGGTGGGCCGGGCGCTCAATTGCTGGTCGGCAGGATTGGCCAGCATCGCCGTTCTCATAAAAAAGCGTGTGAACCGTTCAAACAACTGAACCGCGGGCGGGGGCGAGCCTCCTTGACCCGCCAGCACCGAGGCTTGAAGCGCCGGTTGGGTACGTGTAAACATCAAAAACCGAGAAGCCGCCACATGCTCTGGAACTTGATTGTCTCCCGGCCCGGTGAGCTGATCGGCGGGCGTATCCGGGGAAATCGCCGGCAATCGCCACAGCCCCCTAAATACGGGATCGGCAAATAGCGAACTCTCCCGCCTCAACCGCTCCAGCACCAAAACCGCCGGGCGAATCGCCGAAAACAACGCCTGCTGAGCCAACGTCAGCCCTTCTCTGGGGGCTTGCCGCTCGGAAATATCTTGCCTCTGCCTTCGGACTTGGCGAAGCAACTCCCCAAAATTCCCCGCATCGAGCAAGAACAGCGCCCCGCTATACCAGCGGGGAAAATCCCGCAACACAAGATCGAAAATCGCCGGATCGCGCAGATCCCGAAGGGTTTGTTCGACTTCTTGCCCCAGCTCTAGCAGCTCAATCTGCTGGGGCCTTAAATTCAGCCATACTTCCCGGGGCTGGCCCCGCCCCACCGTCTCCTCCAGATAGCGGATCAGCCGATTGCCCACATCCACCGCGACATGCAGCGTGCGCATTCTCGGCTCTTCGCCTTCCGCTTCCCGATGAATGGTGGCAAACATTCCTCCCGTGCGGCGCAGATACGAAATGGCCTGATCCACCATCGCCCTCCGGTAGGCTCCAGGCGAAAGCTTGCGCAACACCACGGCCATATATTGGCGCTCACGCGAGATATTGGGTGCAAACAACGCCCCGCCCAAGGGCATAAAATCCAAACCGCTCAGCGAAGCGCTCACATCGCAGTCAGGCGGCGCATCCAGCGGATCTCCATCGGGATTGCGCGCCACACTCCCTTGGTGTTGCAGCACATGCGCCACCTCATGCGCGATCAGCTCCCGCCCAGTCGAATGTTCCGGCTGATAGCGGCCCTCGGCGAAAAATACATGCTCGCCGACGCAAAAAGCCTTTGCCGACAGCCCTTTGCTCAATCGGCTCGCTTCAGGATCGGCATGCACCCGCACATGGTCAAGACTCGCCCCCGCATGCTGCTCCAAATCCCGCCTCGCCCCTTCATGCAAAGGAGCACCGCCCGGCACCTCAGGCACTCTTTCCCGCCCGGGCCGAATTGGAGGAGGGGGCGTTCCACCCGCATAAGACGAAGCAAACGATCTGGCCTCATGCTCGGGGGGAGACGCTTCTTCGCCGGCGTTCTCATCTTCCGCCGAGCGGGCAAGCGGCGCCCCCTTCAGCCACCGGGGCAGAGCATCGTCCCCTCCATCCGGCCCCGATTGTCCCCCCAAATAACGCGGCCACCCTCCCGAAGCGAGCGTGGCGGACCCAGCATGAGACGCTTCGTTCCCTTCCAGGACCGGCGCCTTGGGTTTGTCGAGTTCGGGAGTGGGTTTGGCAGTGATGGACAAGCGACCTTGGCCGCTTATATCAAAGGGAAATGGGATTTGTCAAGATCCTTTTGAAAGGCTCTTCAACGCAAACTAGCCCTTCCGTTCGGCTCTCTTTTCAGCGCTCTTCCGCCTCCGCGCCAATGCGCCTATGCCTCCCGCGATAGCCAAGAGCGAAGCCATCCCCGCCTGCTCCGAACCCGCCGTCCGGCATCCGCATCCACCCGTATCTCCACTATCCCCATTGGCCCCGCCCATCCCCGAGCCGCCCGCTCCCGTCGTGCCGCCCGATCCGCTGCTCGTCGATGTGCTTCCTCCCGAACCCACGAAAATACCACTGCTCGATCCATTCCCCCCACCTGCTCCACCTTGGCCCATGGGTCCAGGTACACATTGCCCGCTCATGCACACCTGTCCGCTGGGACATACGGCCCCCATACAGGCATCCACGCAGTTCCCCGCGGCATCGCAATACTCACCCGCATTGCAGGTCTTTCCAACACAGCCGTCAGGCAAACACTTCCCATCGGCCTGACACGTCTGACCCGCGGCGCAGCCCACGCATTGACACATATCCGAACACACCCCCGCCACACAGACCTGCCCGCTATCGCAGCTTATCGATGTACACGGATCGACACAAGCGCCCACCCGGCAGACCTGCCCATAAGGACAGACCACATTATCGCAAGGACCAACGCACACCCCCATCTGACAGACCTGTCCCGTTGGACAAGTGACACTGGCGCACGATTGTTCCACACACACACCCTGGGGTGTGCACACCTCATCGGAAGCGCACACAAACTCGCCGCTTCCGCACTTGGGCACGCATTTCCCTTTATCGCAAACCTCATTGGCGGGGCATAGATCTCCCTCGTCCGTTACACCATTGCAATCGTTGTCCAATCCATCACAGCTCTCGTTGACGGGCTGATTGGACTGCACACAAGTGAGCACCCCGCTCTGGCATTGCATCGTTCCATCCGCGCAAATACCAGGATTACCCGTATCGCAGGCCCCTCCGCCGCCCGCGCAGGTGATACCCGTCACATAGGTTGTCAAATCATCGAAATCGTTATCGCCGCCCGAAAGCAAATCTTCCCAGCCGAAATAGAAGGCGTTTTTGGTCACGGTGCTGTTGTAGATCAGCAAATGAACAAAAGGATTCGCTTGATTGCTATCGGGATTATAGGCTTTTTGGCTGTAGAACACATAGAGATAATTATTGGGCGAGGCGCAGTTGTTCACGCCTTCATAGAAAGCAATTTCCCCGCCCGCATAGGCCGGATCGTTCTTGATATCCAACACCTTCACCGTGCCCACCGCATCGGTGCAGCTCAAAAACTCGTGAAGCTCGGAATCCAGGGGCTTTTGTCCTGTCACGTTATACCAGCCAAAGGAGTTCTGATAACCCGCATTGCGCTGGAGCACCGTGAACGTCAACCCACAGGAAGGGATAAAGGTTTCAGGCAAGATCGCGGCATCATTGAGCGCGCTAATCATTTCGCCGCGGCTGTCGAACAAACCTTGAAGCCCGTTTCCGGTGGGAATCACCGTTCCATCGGGCTGAGAAAGCGCGAAGGCAGAAGCCTGCGCGGCAAGTGTGGTCAGCAAGAAGGCGGAGATGGCATGGAAGTAGGCGTGTCGCATATCCCGAGCCTACATCGGCGCGCTTCCCGTTTCAATCAGATTTTGGTCAGATTTTTTTCGCGCGCCTCATCTGTTATGTATGCCCGATGTGCCTAATCGTCACTCCTCCGGTACATGACATCGCTCCTCATCACATACTTCTTTCCCGAAATCACTTCCGCCCCTTGATGAATCAAACCATGCTCAAAGACCAGCGCCGCGCCCCGGACCGGCTTTACACTCAAGCCGCCCCGGAAATCCGTCGTCCCTCCCTCGCAATCATCGTTTAAATAAATGAGCAGCGTATACAAACTACGCTCATTCTCCGAACGAATAAACGCTCCATCGCCGTGCCACTTAAAATACTCCCCGGGCTCATAACGATAATACCTAAAACGCTCATTTAAACCCACCGCATGAAATGAACCATAATGCTCATCCACATATCTCCATACCCGTCCCCATAGCCAGGCCGCCCTCAGAGGATCGTCCACCATCACCCGCCCATTGTTGCGAAGCTCGGGAATCATCATAAAACCCCGGCCCGTCGTCACCGGCGCCGACTCAAAACCCTGGCCTTCTGTCACCCGGATAAATAAATCGCATTCCTCGGGCGAAAGCACATTCAGCAACAAAAATACCCTATCGCTTGGATGCGCCAGCATCTTCTTTTCAATCGGCTTGGCAGGCACCGCAGAAAGCATGCCCTCCAAACCAACAGCCGCCGCCTTGGCTTTCGCCGCCCGAATCTGATCGATCGCTTGCATCGTTTTCATACGGGTATTGTACGAACGGCAAGCCCAAATCATCGAGGACCGAAGCGGCTCAAAGCGGGCAGAACAGGGCAAACCCGGCTTTCCCTTGCGCTTCCCACAAAACGCTTTACTTCCCATGGCATATCGGACATGCTCCGCCCGCTCCATGGCTCAAGCCTTCCAGCACGAACTCCTCCAAAAAGCCCGCCTCGAGCTCGGCCTCACCCAAGAGCAGGCCGCCGCATCTCTGGGCATCGATACCCGCACCTACCGCCGCTATGAATCCGGCGCCGTCAATTCCGCCCGCGAAGGCTTTTGTGTTCGCAACGCAAGCCGCCGCCGCATTATCGAAGCCATCTCAAGCGAATTCGGCATCCCCGCTTCCGAATTGCTCAGCGAATCTACAACCCTCCCAACCCTTGAAAAGCTCCCGGAATCCACCGCTCCATCGATTCCACCGCTCCAGCCTCCCTCCTACCATCCCCTCCATGTCCATCCTCTCCCTCCCGCGCGCCACTTCACAGGCCGCGACGCAGAACTCCACAAACTCGGCGACTGGCTGGCCCATCTCGGCGATAGCACCCATGTTGTCGCCCTCATTGGCCTGGGCGGCGCAGGAAAAACCTCCCTCGCCGAACGCCTCCTCCACCGCCTGGGCGACCACCCCAGTCCCTTTGGCATCTTCGTCTGGAGCTTTTATGAAGATCCCCGCACCGAATATTTCTTGGATCAAGCCGAACGCTATTTCTCCAAAAACCAACACCAACCCACCCCCGGAGGAGAACGCCTCGATGCCCTCCTCAGCGCCCTCCGCAGCGGCCCGGCCCACCTCCTGATGCTCGACGGCCTAGAAATCATCCAATCCCTAGGCCATGAAGGCCGAGCCCATGGAGAACTCAACGATCCCCTCTTAAAACGCCTCCTCTGCGCCCTCTCCAAAGGACTGGGCCAAAGCCGCGCCCTCATCACCACCCGCTTCCCCATGGCTGACCTCGCCCCCTGGGAAGGCAACGGCTTCCAAAGCTATCCCCTGCCTTCCCTCAGCCCCGACCAAGGCGCCGAAATCCTCCGCCGCTGGGGCGTACAAGGCAACGAACGCCAGCGCCGCCGCCTCGCCAAAGACACCCAAGGCCACGCCCTCTCCCTCTCGGTGCTCGGCTCCTTCTCATCGGCTTTCCTGGGAGGCGCTCCCATGTCCATCTCCTCCCTCGACCTCGGCGACATGGCCAAAGACGACGCCCTCGCCCGCCGCCTCTTCGACATGCTCAAAGCCTATGCCGCCGCCCTCCGCCCCGAAGAACGCGAACTTTTAACGCTGCTCTCCATGGTCCCGGGCGGCCTCCCCCAAGACACCCTTTTTTCAATGGTCAACCAACGCGCCGAACAGGCCAATCCCCCACAACCGCCCCTTCCCCTCATCGAACTCCAGCGCGCCCTCTCCCGCCTCATACGCCTGGGACTCCTCTTTAACACCGGCCCCATCGGCGGCCCCGTCTCCAGCCATCCCTTTATCCGCGAATACTTTAGGCGCCAAATCACCCAAGGCTTTATACCCGCCGAACTACGCTTCTCCGCGCTCAGCTCCGGCCCGCCGCCCCTGCTCAACGACTTGCCCCATACCCCGCCCCGCGATCCTGAACTGCTTCAAGCCTACGAAGCCTTCTGCACCAGCTTAATCGAAGAAAAACGCTACACCGACGCCTATCGCCTCTATATGCGGGGCCTCTTTGGCTTTAGCCATCTTGGCCTGCGCCTGGGAGAAATGAGCCGCGGCTACCGTATTATGCAAACCTTTGCCGAAGGCGGCGATCCCACCCATATCCCCATTGCCCTCCCCGGACATATGCGCGCCTCCCTAATGTACGAATGGGGCCTATACGCCGGAGCCTTGGGCGATCTCGCCTTCGCCTGCCGCTGCTACCACGAACACAATGCCATTGTACAAGCCATTGGCCCCCGCTCAGCGCATGCCACCGGACTTCGCACCCTCAGCTACACCCAGCGCCTCATGGGCGATCTCCAACAAGCCCTTTCGACCATCGAACGCTCCCAGGCGATCGCCGACGAAGCCGGCGAACTAGAGCACAGCGTCCGGGCAACGGCGCTGCTGGCCTCCATCCTTCACGACATGGGCAAAATAAAGCTTGCGGACGAACTCTTCGCCCAATTGGATGGCCTGCGAATCCCCAAAGTCGCGCGCCGGGGCCTATGGGAAGCCGAACACCTCATCGGGCTTGGACAATTGGACAAAGCCCAAGAAATGACCGAGCACAATATTCAGGTATGCAAACGACTCGAATGGGAAGGCCATGTTGCTCATGGCCAATGCGTATTGGGAACCATCGAACTCATGCGCGGAAACGCGGCCCAAGCGCGGACCTACCTCGAACAAGCCAGGGCATGGGCAGGCAAAACAGGCGAAGTCGAAATGGTCCTGCGCTGCCACGAACTCGCCATGGCCCTTGAACAAGCGGCTGGAAACGCCGAAAGCGCAAAAAACGAAGCCGAGGCCGGTCTAGAGCTCGCCGAAACCTGCGGCTTCGGACGAATGCGGGAGAAATTTCAGGCTCAACTCAATCACCTACCTCGAATGCCGATCAAAAAACTCCAATAACAACTCCGTTGCCACCACATCCTTCGTCGTCACCCCAATCAGCGCCTCCCCCAAATACTGCCAACCCCCGGGCCATGTATGCCCTCCCCCCTCCACCACAAACAACACCGTCTCCGACCCATCCGCACAGTTCTTATACTCCTCCTTGCGCACCGTCGCCCCATCCTCCGGGTCCACATCCGGCATCGATTCCACTGTCGGCGTCGAAGCACACCCATTGATCTGCGCCCACTTCGCCGCCGTATTCACCGCCGACAACACAACACCCCCCGAACCCTTAGACACCTCTCCCCCATCAAAAGGCGCAAAACCATCCTCCGTCCCATGAAACATCATCGCCGGCACCCTCCGCCCAGGATCGCACTTCATCGAAATAAGCTCCGGCATCGTCCCCCCCACTGCCCCAATCGCCGCAATCTTATCCGACAACTCACATCCCAAACGATTCGTCATCATCGACCCATTTGACATCCCCATCACATACACCCGCTTTGGGTCCGCCTTGTGATTCGCCACAAAATAATCGATCAGCGCACCGATAAATCCCACATCATCGATCCCGGCCAAATCCGCATCCGTCGTCCCCCGCCCATCCGCCCAAGATTTATCAATACCATCGGGATATACCGCAATACGGTTCTCATCCCCGATGACATCCGTTAAAAAAGACAGATGCTCCTGACCCACACCATTACCGCCATTCCCATGCAAACCAATAATCAACTGCGCCGGCGACTCCGACACTTTATTGGGCAAATTATAAACAAAAGTCCTCTGTTTCCCCCCAAACGAAAGGCTCCCCGAAATCGTCCCCTCCTCCGGCTGACTCCGCTTACAGCCCCCGCTCAACAGCCCCAGCACCGCACAAGCCAAACCCAATACAGACAAAGCGCGCATAATCAAAGCCTCCACGCTCTATTTGAACCAAAAAAAGCCGAGACCGCAAGCCACAAATCATGTTAGAAGCCCGCCCGTGATGACCCAAACCCCAGCGCCCCAAAGCAGCGACCCGCTCGATCCCCGCAATTATCAAGGCTTAAGCGAGCTCCAAGCTCAAGAACGGCTAAAAACCGAAGGCCCCAACGAACTCCCCAGCTCCAAACAAAAAAGCCTTTTGTGGATCGCGCTCGATGTGCTCCGCGAACCGATGCTCATTCTTCTGCTCGTATGCGGCGCCATTTATATCGTATTGGGCGATTTAAAAGAAGCGCTTACTTTATCGGGATTCGTCGTCATTATTATCGTCATCACCATCTACCAAGAGCGCAAAACCGAACGCTCCCTCGAAGCCCTGCGCGATCTCACCAGCCCCCGCGCGCTCGTTATCCGCGACGGCCTGCCCAAACGCATCGCCGGCCGCGACGTAGCCCGCGGCGACATTTTAATATTGGCCGAAGGCGATCGCGTCGCCGCCGACTCGCTGATCCTCGGCGTCTCCAATCTCCAAGCCGACGAATCCCTGCTCACGGGCGAATCGGTCCCCGTCCGCAAAATCCAAGGCAAAGGCGATGAAACAGCCACCCAAAACCCCGGCGGAGACGACCTCCCTTTTGTATTTTCAGGATCGCTTATCGTTAAAGGCCGCGCCATTGCCAAAGTGCTCAGCACCGGCGAACACACCGAAATCGGCCGCATCGGAAAAGCCTTATCCTCGCTCGATATTCATAAAACCCACGTCGAACAAGAAATTCAACGCATTGTCAAAACCGCCTTTGTATTTGCCATCGCACTCTGCACGCTCGTCGTTGCCATTTACACCCTAACGCGCGGCCATTTCTTGAGGGCATTTTTAGCGGGCATCACCCTCGCCATGGCCATGCTGCCTGAAGAATTCCCTGTTGTACTCGCCGTCTTCATGGCCTTGGGCGCCTTCCGCATGTCGCGCCTAAAAGTATTGGCGCGGCGGGCGGCCGCCGTTGAAATGCTCGGCGCCGCAAGCGTATTATGCGTCGACAAAACCGGCACCCTCACCGAAAACCGAATGACCGTCCGCAGCCTGCGGAGCGAAGACCAAGAATGCAATATCCAAGAATTGGGCGGCGCCGAACTCGCCGAAACCTTTCATTTGCTTGTAGAATTCGGCATATTGGCCAGCCAGCGCGATCCATTTGATCCGATGGAGTTGGCCTTTCACCGCCTAGGCCAAGAAAAACTCGAAGGCACCGAACACCTCCACGCGGATTGGAATCTCATTCGAGAATATCCCCTCTCGCCTGAATTGCTTGCCCTCTCGCATGTATGGCGCTCCCCCGGCGGCGATCGATTTGTAATTGCGGCCAAAGGCGCGCCCGAAGCCATTTTTGATTTATGCCATTTGGACGAACAGAGCATTGCGCATTTACGCAAACAAGTCAGCGCCATGGCCGATCGGGGATTGCGGGTGCTGGGCGTAGCGCGGGCCTATTTTGGAGGCGAAGAACTACCTGGGCAGCAGCACGATTTTGATTTTGAGCTCCTGGGCCTGGTGGGCTTACACGACCCCGTTCGCAAAGGCGTCAAAGAAGCCGTCGCCGACTGCAAACGCGCGGGCATTCACGTCGTCATGATCACGGGCGACTATCCTGGAACGGCCCGGGCCATCGCCAATGAAATTGGCATCCAAAGCGAAAACATCCTCACCGGGCCGGAACTCGCCGCGATGCCCGAAGAGACCCTCAAAGAGCGGGTAGGGGGCATCTCGATCTTTGCGCGGGTCGTCCCTGAGCAGAAACTCAAACTGGTGCAAGCCTTTATGGCGCGTGGCGACGTTGTTGCGATGACGGGTGACGGAGTGAACGACGCCCCCGCCCTAAAAGCGGCGCACATTGGCGTAGCGATGGGCGGCCGGGGGACGGACGTAGCGCGCGAAGCTTCGGCGCTGGTGGTGACTGACGACAATTTCACCTCCATTGTGGACGCGGTACGGATGGGGAGGCGAGTATTTGACAACTTAAAAAAGGCGATGGCGTATATTATAGCGGTTCATGTTCCCATCGCGGGCATGTCCTTGATCCCGGTGGTTTTTGGCTGGCCTTTGGTACTATTACCGGCACATGTTTTATTCATGGAGTTGGTGATCGACCCGGCATGTTCGGTAGCATTTGAAGCGGAGCCAGCGGAAGCGGACATCATGCAAAGGCCGCCTCGATCGGCGACGGCGCGGCTATTTGGCTGGAGAGATTTGGTATTTAGCGTAGCCCAGGGGCTCTGCGTATTGGGTGCATCGCTTTACATCTACTATAGAGCGCTGGGCATGGCGGAAGCTGGGGAAGATCATGCCCGGGCGATGGCCTTTTGCACACTGATTATCTCGAACTGGGCATTGATCATGGTCAACCGGAGCCGAACGCTATCGATCATTCACACATTATTTGTGAAAAACACGGCGGCGCTGCTGGTCATTATGGGGGCGCTGCTCGTTTTGGTTGCGGTTTTATATATACCCTTCTTGCGCTCGCTGTTTCGCTTCTCGCCGCTTTCGCTGAGCGAGTTATTGATCTGCGCGGGATTGGGGATAGGGGCGGTGGTGTGGGTGGATATTTTAAAATGGGTGCATGGGCATGGGGGGAAGAGGGGATAGGGGGTGAACCTGGAATGATTTCCAGCATAAGTGTCAGGGAAGAGCGTCGGTAAAGGCGAACGATAGACGGCAGAGGACCGGAAGAGGTCCGTAAAGCGTGACGGCGAGTTTTAGATGTCCGGGAAGTTGCCGGTAAAGGTTGACGGCGAGTTTTGGGTGTCCGGGAAGTTGCCGGTAAAGGTTGCCGGCGAATTTTTAGTGTCCGGGAAATGGCTCGTAACGCTTTACGCCGGACCGAAGGAGAAAAATCCCGGCCCCGCCAAGCATCACCCCTTTGAATCCGCTCCCAGCCCCCACTCCTTTGGGAACTGCAGCGGTGCATCCGCGGCTCTCTTCCATTCACATGGAGCGATCATAAAAAAACATCTGATAGGTGCGCAGCACCCGGTCAATCGCCGCCACGTCTCGCAGAATGGGAGCTTCCATCTTCACGAACCCCGCTGGAATAAATAACGAACCGTACCCTTGGCCATGACCGGACTATACACAGAGCGGTTTCATTTGAAACACCATTGACACCCGCCCCCGCCCATGCAACGGCCCCCATCGCATACTCACCGGCCACCCCATGAAATCCCAAACCCACCGCACCCTCGCCATCCTAAGCTGCCTAACACCGCTTTTGTGCGCCACATGCACCGCCATCGGTATCAGCGGCCTCGATGCCAAAGACTTCTCCGGCTATACCCGCCCCCGCATCATCGGCTATCTCGTAGGCCGCGCCATCGTCTCCATCTGGCCTCTCTTTATCGGTATCGTCCTCGCCGTCACCGCCCTCTCCGGCATGCGAAAACATGGCCGCGACGGAATCCTAAAACCCAGCATCGCCGGCCTCGTCATCAATGTCTTCTGCCTCCAGGTGTTTATCTTCGGCGCCTTCGTCGGTATTAGCGAAAAAGCCGATCAAATTGCAGCCTCCCCCCTCTCAGGCGGCCCCGGGCCAAGCGCCCCCGCTATCAATAAAATTGTCGATAATGACTACCGATTTACATTCCGCCTCCCAGGACCAGGCTGGCAATTGCTCGAAGGAACACCTCAAGAAGGTATGGGCCCCGTCTCGCTCGGAGGCGCGATTTCTCCAGCCAATATGGGCTGCAATATCACCGCCGAACCCGTCAGCTTTACCGATGTCAATGCCTATGCCCAGGCCGTCGCCGATAGCGTGAATGTGCAGGGTAAAGCCGTGTCGCCCTTTCAGGAAATGGGCTTTCTTGGCTATAAAGCCGTCCGCTTTATTGCCCAGGGCGATAGCGCCGGCCGCCTGCAGCGCTTTTCTTTTTTGGTCTTTTTGCGCGAAGGCTTTGGATTTCGCCTCTTTAGCGCGCCCCCGCCCACCTTGGATGAAGCCCGCTGGGCCGCCGATACTCAGCTCTTTTTCGATTCCTTTGAGCCCCTCCCGGGCGCCATCAAGGCCCGCGAAAATAAAACCCCGGCTTCCGATTTTATTGGGATTGGCTATCAATTCCAGCAGGGTGTCTTTACCAGCGTTCCAGGCCGCTTTTCAATTCAGCTTGATGCCGATTCGGGATTTCAATTGCTTATGCCTCATCAATTGGGCGATATCAATCCCGATTCCGAAGCCGGCCTGGCAACGCCCGATCAATCCCTATCCCTGGTCGTCATTCCCGAACATATCTTAGGCACCAATCCCAACGATTTTAGGGCTCAAGTCAAAAAGCGCTGGGACTTAACCCTACAGCCCAATCCAGCCATCCCGCCCCTCCCCGTCTCCATCGATGGCAATACCTTTGAATTGTTTGCTTATTCAGGCGCCGGCCAGGGCGTTGAAAATCGCCTGGGCATGGTTGTCGTCAATTCAATCGCATATCAAATCAATGCCTGGTACAATAGCGACCGCTCCCAAAATGCCGCCGCTCTATTGCCCAAGGCCCTCGCCACCATCCATCTGATCAACACCCCGGACGCCGAAAACCTAGAGCGCTCCCTCGCAGGCCAGGGCGTCGATTCTGAATTCTACATCAGCGCCGATCATTCCTATCGAAATGGAATATATAAACATTATGCCCGGGGCATGGAATGGAAACACCCCCGGATTGGATTTGCGCGCGTGTTCTCGGGAGAACAGGCCCATAGACGCCTGCCCGGCGCCGAGATGTACATCGAAGACCGAAGCATCAATCTCCATGGATATACCGCCTTTGAATCCATGGAGAGCTCGGTTCTAAGCCCGCAGGACTATCACAAGAATTTAGTCACCAATATCATCAAGGGAAAAGAGAATTCCAATCTCAAAGCATTGCCGGAAATTCAATGGGGAGAAGCCAAAGCCCAAGTGAGCAGTTTTTTGGCTGAACTCGGCGTGCTTCGCCTTCGCTATGTGCTGGCCAGCGCCGTGCTCGGCCGCAAGGGATTTAGCGCCGTATTCTGGCTGCCCGAATCCATTCACGAAAAATCCCCGCATATTGCAAAGGCTTTGCTCGAAGCCATTTCGCTATCGTCCCAGCCCTTCGAAGAAAGCTCCCAAACGCCCTCGGCCTATATTCATCACCGCCTAGGCTTTTCGATTCAAATACCCAAAGGCTATTCGTTTCAGGATGAACGCGCGCCCAGCGATGGCCGCAATGCGACAAGACTGGCCTGGATAGGCAGCGGCGACAATTCCGTCCGGGTATTGGCCGTTGTGGTGCCCGAGGGCCGCCTCGGCATTGAAATCGCGATGCGGGCCATGGAACAAAAATTCCGCGACACCATGAATGCACGCCATCCCAAGCGAAACGCCACCTTGGGCGGCCTGCCCTGCGAAGTGCTGACGGGCAATGGCGTCACGACATGGTTTACCGCGCGCCACAACGTAATTTACGGCCTCGTCGCCACCTCCAACGATGGGCGTCCCGAGCTCTTGGCGGAAGGCTTTAAGTTTCTCAATTAATTTTTTACACAGCACCATTCCAAGCTAGATTCCCGCGCGTGAGCACCTCCGAGCTGCCTTTTTTCACGCGCCTATGGTTTGCCTGGGCCTGTTTTTTTAAGGTTTTGTTTGATGGCGCCTTTGCAAAGCGGGCCTTCGATGTTCAAACACCGCCCCCGCCTCTTCCCGAGCCTCCCAAAACGCATCCAAAACAGCCCGAGCCTCCCGCCGAAAGCAAAGCGCCGGAACAGCCCGGGCAGCCCGTATTTCCAAGGGAAACGGCCGCGCTCCAATTGCTATCCCTGCTTCAGCGCGAAGGCCGCCTCGTCGATTTTTTAGAGCAGGATATCGATTCATTTCCCGATGCCGACATAGGCGCGGCCGTGCGCGTCGTGCATCAAGGCTGCCGCAAGGCCGTGCGCGCCCATATGAAGCTTCAGCCCGTGCGCAGCGAGGCCGAAGAGAGCGCCGTGGTCTTGGAAAAAGGATTTGACACAAATACAATTAAATTAACGGGCAATATCAAAGGAGCCGCGCCTTACCGGGGCATCCTTCGCCACCGGGGATGGAAGGCCACCGGCATTGTATTGCCCACGCCCGTCGAAGGCCATGATATGAGCATTATCGCGCCCGCGGAGGTTGAGCTATGAGTCAAGCCCCCTATGTAATTGGAATCGATTTAGGCACGACGCATTCGGCCTTGGCTTATGCGCCGAATGCTCAAGAACAGGCTCAAATATCGGTACTTTCGGTGCCTCAATGGGTGGCGCAGGGGCAAATCGAAGCCCCGCCCCTCTTGCCTTCGTTTATTTATTTTCCCCATGAAAGCGAGGGCAAAGCGTCTCTTCCCTGGGATGCGGAGCGAAGCATTATCGTCGGCGAATACGCCCGATCGCGCGCGGCCGAGGCCCCTCTTCGGGTCATCGCAAGCGCCAAAAGCTGGCTATGCCATTCGGGCATCGACAGGCGGGGCCAGGTTCTTCCCGTCGGCGCGCCCTCGGATATCGAAAAAATATCGCCCGTCGAGGCTTCCTTTCATTATCTATCGCATTTAAGCGAGGCTTGGAACGATCAAATTGCAAAAAATAACGAAGAATTGCTTTTAAGCCATCAAGAGATTATCCTCGCGGTGCCCGCTTCATTTGACGCGGCGGCCCGGGATTTAACGGTAGAAGCCGCATATGCCGCGGGATTTGAGCATTTAAGCCTGCTGGAAGAGCCCCAGGCGGCGCTTTATGCGTGGATTGCGGCGGCGGGTCCGGCCTTCCGAAAACAAATTCGCGTCGGCGATATTATTTTGGTCATTGATATCGGCGGAGGCACGACCGATTTTTCAATTATCGCGGCCGTCGAAAACGAAGGCCAATTCTCCTTGGTACGCCTCGCGGTCGGCGATCATATTTTATTGGGCGGCGACAATATGGATTTGGCGCTGGCCCATGGCTTAAAAGCCAAGCTTGCGGCCGGAGGAAAAGAGCTCGATCGATTTCAAACCAATGCGCTCACCTTTGGATGCCGGACCGCCAAAGAAAAAATGCTGAATGACCAAAGCATTGCCAGCCTACCCGTTGTACTTGCATCGCGGGGCTCTCAATTGCTCGGTCACGCCATTCGCACCGAACTCATTCGCGAAGATGTAGAGACTTTATTGGTGAATGGCTTCTTTCCGGATGTGCCGCCCACATCCAAACCGATAACCAGACCCAGAACAGGATTATTGACGATGGGTTTGCCTTATGCGCAGGACGCGGCGGTCACCAGGCATTTGGCCTCTTTTCTAAGCCGCCAGGCCGCAAGCGTGGCCCGCTTCGCGGAACAGAGCGGCCTGTCACCATCGATTAAAACCTTTTTACATCCGACCGCGGTGCTCTTCAATGGCGGCGTCATGAAAAGCAAAGTATTGAGAGAACGCATCATGAATATGCTCAATACCTGGCTTGTGGAGGATGGAGCCGAGCCTGCGCGCATGCTGGAGGGGCCCGATTTAGATTTAGCGGTGGCCAAGGGCGGGGCAGCGTATGGATTATCGAAACAGGGCAAAGGCTTGAGAATACGGGGTGGCACAGCGCGCTCGTATTATGTGGGCATTGAAAGCGCGGCGCCTGCGGTGCCTGGGCTTGAGCCTGAAATGACGGCGCTGTGTTTAGCGCCATTTGGCATGGAAGAGGGAAGCGCTGCGGAGCTGCCCGCGCATGAGCTCGCCGTGGTGGTGGGCGAGCCTGTCCGATTTAGGTTTTTTAGTTCTTCGGTGAGACGGGGCGATAAAGCCGGCGATGAATTTTTATATCGAAAAGACAGCGAGGTCGAAGAGCTCTCGCCCATTGAAGTCAATTTACCGGCGGAGGGCCGGAGCGAAGGCGAATGGGTGCCTGTATCGATTTCGGCGCGGGTCACGGAAGTGGGGACGCTGTTATTGGAAGCCGTTCCAAAACAGCCCAGGGTGCCGAACGAACGGTTTAGAATTGAGCTTTCGGTGCGCACAGACGAATAGCCATAGAAATTGCGATGAACAGCGGAGAACCTATTCATAAAAATCGGCGATCCACCTATCAGATTGGCATCGATTTGGGCACCACCCATTCGGTGTTGGCCTATGGAGAAAAAAGCCAGGGCCAAATTCATATTCAGCCTATTTCGCAATGGATCACATCGTCTCAAATTGCCGGGCGGCCGATATTGCCATCCTTTTTATATGCGCCGCTGCCCCGTGAAATGGCATCCGAGGCTTATCCCGACGACACGCCCTGGGTAATCGGCGAATACGCAAAAACCCGCTCCGGCGAAATGATCGGCCGAAGCATTGCATCCTCCAAAAGCTGGCTTTGTCATCCCGGCGCCGATCGCAGCGCGCCTATTTTACCCTGGGGCGCTTCAAATACAGATGAATTGACGGATCCATCCCTTGGAATTCAACAAATATCGCCGCTGGAAGCGGCTGCGAAAATTCTAAATCACCTTAAAAACGCCTGGAATCAGCAACACCCCGAGGCATTGCTTCAAGATCAGGATGTGGTGCTCACGGTGCCTGCTTCTTTCGATGAAGCGGCGCGGGATTTAACGCTTCGGGCGGCGGAGCAGGCGGGAATTTTAAATGTGCGGCTGCTCGAAGAGCCTCAAGCGGCCTTTTACGATTATATGCGTGCGGCGGGGCTTCAAAGCCTGGAACAGATATGTCCGCCCGGCCGCAGCGCCGAAGTGTTGGTCTGCGATATCGGCGGCGGCACCATGGATTTATCGCTGATTCAAGTGGACCGGAGCGGCGCCGATCAAAATCATCGGCAATCTCCTAAAATCAGCCGTATTGCCGTTGGGCGGCATTTATTGCTGGGCGGCGATAATATGGATTTGGCCTTGGCCTATGCCTGCGAGCAAAAACTCTTTCATCAAGACAAAAGCAAAAAGCTAAGTCCTTCCCGATTTGGACAATTGGTCAATGCCTGCCGGGCCGCCAAGGAAAAGCTTTTGGGTGCTGAAAGCGGCGACGAACAAACCTCGGTTCCGATTACGCTCTTGGGCACGGGGAGCAATTTATTTGCGGGCGCGCTAAAGACCCAATTATCGAAACAGGAAGTGGAAGAGATACTTCTCGAAGGCTTTTTCCCCCGCGTTTCAAAGGATGCGCCCACCCAGAAGAGCAGGGCGGGATTATTGGCCTTTGGCCTGCCTTATGAGCGCGACAGCGCGATGACCCGCCATATCGCCGAGTTTTTAAGAAAATATACCCAAAGCATTCCAAAGGCATTGCTCTTCAATGGCGGCGTATTTCTATCCGAAAAAATACGCAAGCGCATTCATGAAATTCTATCGGAATGGGCCGGCGAAGAGATCATCGTATTGCCTCAAGGCGATCCTGAATTGGCGGTTGCGCGGGGCGCCGTGGCTTATGGCTTTTCGCTGCTGGGACAAGGGCCAAGCATTGAAAGCGGGGCCGCGCATGGTTTTTATATTGGATTGAAAGGGAGCGCAAAAGATTTAAAACAATCGGAAAAACAAGCGGTTTGCGTCGTTCCCAAAGGTTCGCGGGAAGGCGTGCGGCATATTGTGGAAGGGCGCACCTTTGCATTGGCGACAGGCACGCTCGTTAAGTTTGAGCTCTTTGCCTCGAATGACAGCGCGCTTCATGCGCCGGGCGAAATCGTCACGATTGACGACGATCGATTTACGGCGCTGCCTCCTTTGGTGATGAATTTTTCTTCGGCAAAAAAAGGCGAACGGGAAGTGAGGGTGGCGCTGTCGGGGGAGCTTTCGGCGGTGGGCACCTTAGAATTGGCATGCATTGAAAGCGGCGTGGAATCGCCGAGGCGTTTTCGCTTGGCCTTTCAATTGAGGCGGGAGCAGGAGCAGGAACGGGAAGGAGAGGCTCAGCTCGAAGCGCCGCCCAAGAAAAGCGCGGGTTCAAAGGCGCTGGAAGAGGCCAAGGAGGCCATCGCGGCGATGTATGGAAAAGACCGGCCCGAGGCGCCCGCGCGGGATATCAAAGATTTAGGCCGAAAATTGGAACGTATTTTAGGAAATCGATCGGATTGGACGATAGAAACGGCGCGGGCATTGTTTGATGCGCTGTGGGAATATCCAAAATCGAGGCGGCGCACGGCGGAATACGAAAGAGTATTTTGGCAATGGTCGGGTTTTTGTTTAAGGCCGGGTTTTGGCGATGCCCAGGATGCGCCGAGGGTGAAGGCATTTGCGGCGCTGTTCAATGAAAAGCTGGCCTTTGGCGATGAGACAAGGAATTGGCAACAGTTTTGGATTGCCTACCGGAGAGTGGCGGGCGGATTGCCAGAAAATACCCAAGTATTGATTCGCGATACGCTCGATCCATTTTTTGCGCCCGCGGAAAAGAAATTAAAAAAGCCGAAGAATATCAAGCCCGAGGCTTATTTCGATATGCTCGAGCTTTTAAGCTCGCTGGAGCGGGTGAGCGCCGATCGGAAGGCGGAATTAGGCGCGTGGATTTTAGAGCGCACATGGACGGAGAGAGACGATCGATTTTGGGCAGCTCTCGGACGGATTGGAGCGCGGGTGCCCGCCTATGGAAGCGTTCATCAGGTGGTGTCGCCGGTGGTGGCTGAAAAATGGCTCGATCATTTGCTGAGGGAGAAGTGGGAGGATTATCCATCGGCGGCGAGGGCGGCGGTGCGCATTGCGAGGGTATCGGGGGATCGGGCGAGGGATCTTTCGGAGCGAATTCGAAAGGATGTGGCGGCTCGCTTGACCCGCATTGGCGCGAGGGAAGAGTGGGTGAGGGCGGTGACGGAATATGTGGCGGTGGAGCAGGAAGAGCGGGCGGCGTTTTTTGGGGATTCGCTGCCGGTGGGACTACGGCTTTTAGGTTAATTGAATATCAAAAGATTATTTATCTTTTAGGCCGATAAAATGAACGGCGCCGTGAGCCATATCGGCAATGCCTAAAATAGCGGTCTGGGGATCGTAGCCCAAATCGGCGGCGGACATCACTCCATGATCGTTCCTTAAATTGTAGACCAATTCATGCGTACCATCGGCCTGAAAGCGATAGAGATAGGCCGTCGGGTTTTCGGAAACAAAAAATGCATCGCCATGTTTTTCAATTCCATCGAATTTGCCGGTCAGCATGCCAAAGGTTTGCACCGATTTGGTCGCAATATCGATGGTCAGCATTGGGCCCGGTGTTTCACTGGCGAAATCGTGAAGACACGCAATGATTAAACGGTTGGCCGTGGTATCCGCATAAATACCATTGGGTCCGTCGAGCTTGGGGTCTTTGCTAAATTCGCTCACCATGGTGTCGCCTTCTTTGTAATAGTAAATGGCATTGCCAAAGGTGTCGGTGATATACAATTCATTGCCAACGGCCGCGATATCATTGAGCAGAAGCGCGCCGGGCGCGGGGATTTTGGTGAGCATGCCCGTGGCGGTATCGATCACGCCCAATTCGTTGATATTTGCAACATATAATTTGCCATTGACCAAAGCCATCCCGGCGGGCGTATCCAAGCCTTCGACCCATTTGGATTGAACGATTTGCCCAAAGGTATCGACTTGGCTAATAAAACCCGAGCCATCTTTTTTGCTGATATCGGGATCGAGCACAGACATATTGGAGACATACCAATATTGTTTCGCTTCATCCCAGATGATGCTTTCGGGCCAATCAAAGCCTTGAACCGAAACGATGGGATAGGAAGGAGCGGCGCCTCCCGAGCCGCCTTGGCCGCCCGAGCTCGAGGAGGAGGACGAGGTGTTGGCGGTGCCCGTGGCATTGGAGCTTTCGCCGCCGTCGCAGGCAGCGAGGCTAAAAAGCGCCAAAAGGACAAAAAAAGCCGTCGCGGACGATGTACGCATGGATGATTCTTTCTATGGGGCTATGAGAACAGGAGGGCGAGCGTATCGGGCGCCGGAATGTAGCGCAATGGCACTTTTAAGGCTTGTAGTTGGGATGTATTTCAATCAGGGTCTGAATTTCTTTGAGTTCTGGATCTGTGCCGTTTGGATTGGCGGCGATAACTTGGGTGTGGGCGTCCGTCAAGCTCTCGGCGGTGGCGGTTTTAAGCGCTTCGGCGTAGGCGACAATGGCTTTGCCTTTGAGCAAAGGGGTTTTATTGAGGGCGGTGAGCAATTGATCGACGGTGACGGTGGCGCTGGTTTCCCGCTTTTCATAGGTGATCGGCGTTTCCCAAGTGGCCTTGATGGTGATGGGATCGTCGGGATTGACGATGGCCGGATCGCAGGCTTTGATAATTTGATTGAAAATCATTGCGTCGCTGGGCGCTAAATGCTGGGGCTCGACTTCTTCTGGATTGCTCGAATATTCTTCACCAAAAAACTTCTCCATCTTAAAATACCAAGGCATGGTCAATTCGACTTGAACGCCCCGCGCGGCGACCTCCATGGTTTCGTCGAAGCGATCGACAAACATGGCCTTGGCTTCTTCGGGCCTGTCTAAATAGATATAGGCGCCCCGGCCTTTATCCGTTACGGCATCCATTAATATATCATTGTAGTAATCGGCGGGGCCGGCTCCAACGCCCACCAGATAAATGCCTTCTTTGTCGGCGTCCTGGGAATGCTGGGCAATGAGATCTTCGTCGGTAACGCCTACATTTGCGCCGCCGTCGCTGATTAAGATAACGCGGTTCAGGCGGGACGGGCCATAGTGTTGCTGAGCGAGTTTATATCCGCTGACCAAACCGCTGTTCAGATCGGTGCCTCCGCTTGCGGACAAGGCGTTAATCGCGGCGAGCAGCGTGGAATCGCTGGGCCCCGATACGGCATGCCCGCTGAGCAGGATATTGTTATCGGTATTCCACGATACCATGTTTACGATATCGCCGTCGGCAAGCGATTGAGCGATGGCCGTGGCCGCGGCTTTTTCCCGTTCGATGCCCGGGCCGCCCATGGAGCCCGAGGTATCCAATACGAACGTAACGGTGATGGGGCGCCGGGGTTTGGGCGCGTCAAAGGAGCGGATGCCCAGTTGAAGATTGTATTCGCCGGCATTAAGCGCTGTTTCCATGTGAGGGAAGATAGAGAGTTCGCCCACGGGCGGCGCTGTATAGGCAATTCGATAATAATTGAGGAATTCATAGGTGCGAATCATTCCCGCGGGGGGAGCGATACCCATTTTCAGGACTTCGCGGGCGTAGGTGGGCGAGCCCATGGAGTTGGAATCGTCGGCGGAGAGATAGAGAATGACGGGCTTGCTCTGATCGAGGCCATCGCAGGTGAAGGAGGCATCTGGATCTGCATCTGGGCCTGCGTCCGGGCCTGGAGGGGGAGGGGGCATGGGAAGAGGTTCGTCCACACCCCCACTGGATTGGAAGCCGGAGCTTCCGGACCCGGTGGATGTGGTGGTGGTGCCATTGGAGCTTTCGACGCCTGATGTTTCATCTGCGTTCGAGGAACCGCAGGCGGCGAAGACGGTGGCGAGTGAAATGGAGGCAAGGATAAATCCAAGCAGTGGGATTGAGGAATAGCGTTTTAACATAAGAATTCTCCTTCGGATACATAGAAGCATACGTCATGCCGTTGATGGAGAGCCTTGTTTTGATGGTTTTTTAGAGAGCTCGTTTTGGAGGCGGCTCATTTTGGCTCAAGCGTGGCCGGGGTTGCCTGTTTCCGGCGCTGGACGGGCGTGAATATTTGGCTTGCAGCATTCGATTCCCTATGATATGCGGTGTTTTATGCACCCCAGCGATCGGATTCCCGGCAAGGGTTTTGTGATGGCCGAGCAGATTCAGTCGGGCGATCCTTATGAGCTGTCGGAGGGGCGTGTCATTTATTGCGGGTCCACGGGTTCGCGGGGAAGCAAGAGCAATATGTGGGGAGGCGAAGTGATCGAGACCGACCCGCAGGTGGAAGCGGCTGGAATTGACACGGGTTTTTCGCCGAATCCGGGCACTTTAAGGGCGCCGGATGTAGCGGTGGGAGCGTTGCCGGATACGCCTGGATGGGTGAAGGGGGCTCCCCGTTTGGCGCTTGAATATGCGGATACAGGTCAAGATGAGCAGGAATTGCAGGCCAAGATCAGGGATCTTTTTAAGGCGGGAACGCAACTGATTTGGGTGGCTCGTTTAACGGGTATCAAGAGGGTAGAGGTCTATGCCCCCGGCGCCAAGATGAAGACGCTATGCATGGGGGAAACGTTAAAGGCGCCTGGGATATTAAAGAATGAAATACCCGTAGAAGCGCTGTTTGAGCGGGATGCGGCGCATGAAGCGACGCTGAGGAATTTGCTGCAGCGCAAGGGTTTTGAGAGCGTGGAGGCGATATGGGAAAAGGCGCGTTTGGAAGGGCGGGAACAGGGCCGCGAGGAAGGGATAAGGCATTCGCTGATTAAAATATTAGCCGCCCGGCAAATCAAAATCTCCCCGGAAGATCAGGCCAAGATTGCCGCGTGCTCGGATATCCATCGGCTTGAAGCATGGCTGCTTCATGCGGCTATGGCCTCCACAGAAGGTTTTGTATTGACATAGCAAACCGGCAATGCCCGCCCCCGCATGGGTCAGCATAGGACACGACGCTCCTATCGCTTTTTAAGCCGCGATCGAAAAACGCCTCTTGAGTTCCGCTTACATTTCCGGCACCATCCCGTCTCGCCGCGATGCATGCAAATCAACTCGGCAGGGTCGTCGATCCCAAAGCCCTCGATATCTCAAATGGGCCGCGCGCCTATGTTTGTATTACCGTCCCCAGCGATTGGCTGAGCCAGGGATGCGAACTCGATGTAGCCTTAAAAACAAGGCTGGTCTGCGCGCGCTGTCAAGGCGGCGGCTGCGATTCCTGTCATTGCTCGGGGGCTCTGCGCGCTCCGGACGATCCGGCCCTGCGAACCCTGCGCCTTCAAATTCCTCAAGGCTCGCGTTCCGGGATGGCTCTGCGCGTGACAAATCCTTTTGGAGCCCTGACAACGATCGAGCAGTTGCTCGTCGAGTTCAAGCCCGGCGATGCGCCGTCTCCCAATGCGCATAAAATCAAACCGCTGTTCGTTGAATCCCGAACGGGCAAACCGCTAAAATCTAGATCCAAACCCAAGGTCAAACCCGAACCTAAACCCAAGCGCGTTAAAGCCCTATCCAAACGGGCGAAAACAGCAAAGAAAACGGCTTTTGTCGATATCAAGCTCTTACTCGCCCTCGCGGCCTTTGCAGCCTTCGCCCTGACATCTTTTTTAAACTGTTAAACCAAAACCACCGCCTCAAATACCCATGAAACGAAAGATCTACCCTCAAAGCACCGCCCTTGTGTTGACCCTCGCCTTATCGGCTTGTTCGCTCGAGGAGCTTCCAGCCCCTCCCGACCGGGGCGATCCTGTGGAGTTTTTATTCAGTCTGCCCACCTCCTGCGCCTTTGTCTGCGGGGGCGATTGCGCCGAGCTGGAAAAGCCTTTTCATTGTCCAGCCTTAAAGCCTTGGGATCAGCTTCCTCATAGCTCGACATGCGGCGATCCTCTGACCTATAGCCATCCAAAAGCTCAGCAGGGCGCTTGCAAGGTAAGCGATGCCGCCGATGAAGCCGCCCGCCCCGCCGGACCTCTGCCCAACAATGCCGGTTTGGTCTTGCCCGACGGCCATCGTATCCGGCCCGCAGGCCGCGAAGTCCTCTTCGATGAACCCAATGTGGGCGGCGGCTTCCCCATGAGCATACTCGCCATTCCTGGGACCCGCTTGGCTCTGGTCTCCGATGGTGGAATCCGCGATAATGCCCTGCGCCTTATCGATCTCGATAAACTCGCGGGCACAGAAGCCCCTGTATTGGCGACCATACCTTTTGAGCGTCCATCTTCGTTATATTATGGGATTGAATTCTTGCCGCCCTCGCGCGTACTGGCCTCGGGAGGAGGCGATGGGCGGCTCTATGCTTTTGATATCGATACCCAGGCGGGCACACTGGTAAGAGCCGAAAGCGCCGATATCACTTTAGGCAAATTCGGCGACGACACCTATTATACCAGCGCCATTGCCAAGACCGCCGATGGAACAAGAATATTAACGGCGCCTTCCGATCATGTCGATAGCATTTTGGTCGTATCGCTGGCGCAGGCTGACTATGGAAAGCTCATTGGGGAAATTTCCCTGGGCGGCTCGACCACCGTTTTTGATTTAAAGCTCGATCCTTTCGATCCGGCGGGCAAAACATTTTATGCGAGCGATATGAAAAAGGGCAGGCTGCTTCAAATCGACGGCCAAGCCATGACCGTGACCAAATCCATTGACCTTCAGAAAAACCCAGCCCAAATAGCCTTTCTCGATGCCACATATATGGTGGTGGCCGAATCGGACAGCGATTCCATTGCGCTTATCAACCGGATTACGGGTGCCGTGGAATCCCGGGTGCCCGTGTTTGAAAAAGACTCGCCGCGGGGCTTTTCTCCTTCTGCTCTCGCCTATGATGCGGCCAATCAAACCTTATATTCCACGCTTGCGGGCGTGAATGCCGTAGAAGTCTATGAAGTCCAAAGCGGAAGCCCGCCTCAAATCAATCCCATTGGCCGCATTCCAACGGCCTGGTGGCCCACGGCGGTGATGGCCGATACCGATGGATCGCCTGTGATTGTCAGCGGAAAAGGCCATGGAACGGGGACCGATAGCTTGCCCTATACCTGGGCCGAGGGTCCGATTACCGATAGAATGAGGGGAAGCATTCAATATGTTCCGGCGGCAGATCTATCCGCGCTCGATGCGATGACAGCCGTTGTGGAAGAGAACCGAAGGCTCGGCGAATCCAAAGGCTTTCCCAATATCACCTGCCCGGATGGCAAGGCCGATTTCCCCGTGCCAGCCGACAATACAAGCGGACCATCGCCCAATATCAAACATGTATTTTTAATTATCCGCGAAAACAAGACTTACGATGCCGTCTTTGGAGACAGGCCCGATCTAGGCAACGGCGATCCAAAACTGATTATGGCGAGCGACGGCGAGCTTCAGGATGGAATTTGGCAAAATGCCCGTAAAATTGCCAAAGAATTTACCAACTTCGATAATTTTTATACAGACGCCGAACAATCGCTTCAGGGCCATACCTGGACAGTCTATGGCCGGAGCACCGATTTTATGGAGCGCGCCTGGCTATCGATATGGGGCAGGGGCACCCGCTCGCTCACCACCCCGATTTCAGAAGTGGCCATGCCCGAGGAAGGAAGCATTTTTACATGGCTGGCCAAAAACGGCGTCACCTATGACAATATGGGCGAGATTATTGGAGGAGGCCCCAATGGATTGGATTCGTCCTATCCCGGCCTTGTCTATGCCCAGAACCAGCCGGATACCGATAAAGCCTGCTATATGGCCGCGCGGGTGCGCGTAACTTGCGATGCCAGGCAATTTACCTATGCCGTCCAGCCCAACGACCACACGTTTGGAGGAGCCGCCGGAGCCGCCGCTCCCGAAGTGATGATCGCCGTCAACGATGAGGCCACCGGTATGTTTATCGATGCGCTTTCCCATAGCCCGCTATGGAAAGAATCCCTGGTCATCATTACCGAAGACGATCCCCAGGACGGCGGCGATCATATCGATTTGCACCGCACCGTCCTTCTGATGGCATCGCCCTGGATTCGCCGCGGATATATAAGCCACGGCCACTACGATATGGCCAGCATCTATAAACTCATTGCCCATATCTATGGAATCCCCTACAACCACGAACTGATGCGCCATGCGCTTCTGCCCTTGGATGCCTTTACCAGCACCCCCGATTACACGCCCTACTCGTATTTACCGCGCACAGTTGACGCACCCTGCAATCCAGACGACACCGCGGAAGCCGAACAGGCCAGGACCTGGGATTTCGAAGATATCGACGACCAGCCCGGCCTTTCGCAACAAATTATGAAGATGCTCAAGCGATCGCGTACAGAACGGGGCATACGCCTGGTCTCGCCCAAGCGCGCGGCCTCCGAACCTTAAAAAACCTACCCATAGAAATCTATGAGCGAACGCTACCGCCGTTTACGATTTCCCGTGCGCACGGAGGATGTGGATCAATATCCAGCCTATCGCGTGGACCCCGCGCCGTGGAAAGCTCTCGGGCCTGTGCTGACCAAAGCCTTTGAGCGGGTTTTTTTTGGGGGCAAGGCGCGGGTGATTTTGCTTCAGGGGCCGATGGGCACGGGAAAGACGGCATTGTGCCGAATGCTATGGGAGCAAGCGCAAAAGCCCATCGCTCCGGCGCATGAGACCGGACCCGCTTCGTTTGAGCTGGAGGACGAATTCTTCGATGCCCACCCGCCCGCCGGAACACTGGATGACAATTCAGATGATTTTAATATTTTTAATATCAATACAATGGGCAAGACCGAGGAAGAAAGCCTATGGAAGACCTTATGCGGGCGATTTTCGGTCCAGCTTCATTGGGCGAAGCATGAAAGCGAATGGCTGGCCAAAGCCAAGGCATTTACAGCGGGTTGCCCAGATATCCCTTTGATAGTGATCGATGATGCGCATGCCGAGATGATTTTAGCGGGCCTGTGCGGTGTTGATTTATCGGCGCTCAAACAATCGAGATCGAAAAAAGCCCGCGAAGCCGCATTGTTTTCGCAGGCGGCGCAGGGAATCGGCGGACTATGCCAGGCTGAATTTTCGAGGGCCGTGTTATTGCTATGCTCGCACCGCGGCGATCTATTCGATCGGATTGAGCGGGAAATATTCTCGCCTGGCCTATGCGAAACGGTTCAGATACCGCATCCCAGTTCATCGGAGCGGGAAACCATCGTACGCACCAATCTCAACCGGATGAACGCGCTTAGCTATTGGTATAGCCTCGACATATCGGCGCAGCCTGAGCGGCGTCGGGTTTGGGACATGTTTCATGAAAACGCCGGTTATTCTCAATGTTATTTAGCGGTGGACGACGCACTGAGGAGCGCGCCGCGGATGGGCAGGCCGGCGAACCGCAATGTGATTACGATGGTTGCGGTTGGACTAAGCCCGGCAAAAGCCAGGTATTTTTTAGAGCTGCACGGAATTGTAGCGAGCGACGATTATATAGGCGAACATTTATCGGTTAGTTATATCCGCGGAGGCTGGGCCTCGCATTTACTGCCCAACGCATTGGTTGAAGATAAAACCCAAGGTGAACGGCGCAGAAAAGCGATGCTGGTGCAGTCGGAATTCGGAATGCGCCTTGTCGCGCTCGATCACAAAGGCGCCTATGCCTTGCTCAGGCCGCCCGCGGCATTGGATATGGGAGAGAGGCTCTTGGAAGCCATTGAATTTTTCCCCTCGGGAAGCCATGTATTAAAACAGCACAAGCAAGTCTATGAAACGCTTTCCGCGGAACTGATAGCGGCTGAATTTCCTGGGCCTGCATTTCAAGCCTTTCGCGAAGATTTTTTTGGAATGGGCGAGCGGACAGGCATTCAGAAAAAGCTCGATGAAGCGGTGGCGCAGCGCATTGGTCCTTATCGCAAAGGCTTTGCGCGCTATCCCAGCCTAAAGCCCGCGCTTGTCGTCAATGAATATTCGCCTTGCACCATCTCCCAAGCGCCATCCAATGGCCATGGCGATTTAACGGCGGCTTTAAAGCGATCCAGCCATTCGGTCGAATTTTTTATGGTCGCCGATGGCCATGAAACAGAGCTCGCACAGGAGATTGTTTCGCGCATTGAGCCCTATGCCGATATGCTGGCTTCTGTGTAGGGTCTTTGCATTGGTTTTGATCGGCCGAATGGAAGCATTTGATGTTCGCCCCAAGAACAGTCGATCCCCATTGACACGCCGCGTTAGCAGCTCTACACAGCCCCGGGCAAAAAGCATTTCGATTTTAAATTCAATCCAAAGGTATTTGGCATGAGCACACAAAGCGATCGCGTGGCAATCGTCTACGGGCTTCGCACGCCCTTCACCAAGGCGGGTACCGCGCTCAAACAGATGCGCACCGTCGACTTGGCCACCACCGTGGTCAAAGAATTGCTCGAACGCAGCGAGGTTCCCAAACACGAAATCACGCTCTGTGTTTATGGCCAGGTCGTGCCTACGCTCGATTGGCTCAATATCGCGCGCGAGGTGGTCTTGCGTGCCAATCTGCCCCGCTCCATCGAGGCGTTCTCGGTTTCTCGCGCCTGCGCCACTTCAATTCAAGCCGCCACAAGCGCCGCCGAGTCCATCTTGGCCGGTCAGCACGATGTGGCCATCGCAGGCGGCGCCGATAGCATGAGCGATGTGCCCCTTGGCGTCTCCAAACGCTTGGCCACCGCCTTGATGGATGCCCAAAAGGCCAAGTCCGTCCCCGATAAATTCAAAGCCTTCGCAAAGCTCTCCATGAAAGATATCCCGCCCCCCGTCCCAGGCTTCTCCCGCGAGCCAATGACCGGCGAAATGATGGGCGAGGCCGCCGAGAAAATGGCCAAGCTCAATGGCATTTCTAGAGCAGAACAAGATCAAATTGCCTTTTTATCGCATCGAAATGCCGCCCGCGCCTGGAGCGATGGAACCTATGCCGCCGAGGTGATGCATGTTGTCCCGCCTCCCTACGATTCGCCCGCCGATAAAGATAATCTCGTGCGTGCCGATACGTCCCTCGATGCGCTGGCAAAACTTCCGCCGGTCTTCGATAAAAAACACGGAACGATTACCGCCGGCAATGCGTCGCCGCTCACCGATGGAGCGAGCGCGCTTCTCATCATGCGCGAATCCAAGGCCAAAGCCTTGGGCTATGCCCCTTTGGGCTATCTGAAATCGTGGGCCTACGCCGCCGTCGACCCAGGCTGGCAATTGCTGATGGGGCCTGTATTTGCCGTGCCCAAAGCCCTCTCCAGAGCCGGCTTGTCCCTGGCTCAAATCGATCTCGTCGATATGCATGAAGCCTTCGCCGCTCAAGTCGCCAGCAATCTAAAAGCCCTGGCTTCCAAGCAGTTTGCTCAAGAAAAACTCGGCCTCTCCGATGCCGTTGGCGAAGTCGATCCTCAAAAACTCAATGTCAACGGCGGCTCCATCGCCATCGGCCATCCCTTTGCGGCCACCGGCGCCCGCATGATTCTGTCGTCGCTCCGCGAACTTAAAAAACGCAACGCACAGCATGCGCTGCTTACCGTATGCGCAGCGGGCGGACTCGGTGCAGCCGTCGTTTTGGAGGCAGCGTCATGAGCAATTCATCCAACACCAAATCCCAATCCAATCAGGCTTCGGCGCTCTCGCTCGATATCGATCCGAACGGCGTCGCCATCATCACCTACGATGTGCCGGGCGAGCCCGTGAATACGCTCCGCGCTTCGTTTGCCGATGAATTTCAAAACGTCATCAATGAGGTGATCGGCAATCCAAAAATAAAAGCCGCCGTTTTGATTTCAGGCAAGACCGATTCCTTTATCGCCGGCGCCGATATCGAAATGCTGAAGACCATCACGCAGGCCAAAGACGCCGAGAATCTATGCCGCACGGGCCAGCAGGCGCTGATGCGTATTCAAGAGGCTTCAAAGCCTTTTGTCGCCGCGATTCATGGAGCGGCTTTGGGCGGCGGGTTTGAAGTCGCCCTGGCTTGTCATGCCCGTATTGTTAGCGACGACAAAAAGACCGTGCTCGGCTTGCCCGAGGTTCAGCTCGGCCTTCTGCCAGGCATCGATGGACTTCAGCGCTTGGCCCAGAAAACAGGGCTCCAAGTCGCCATGGACTATGGCCTCACCGGCAAAAACATGAAACCCCACAAGGCCAAAGGCTTGGGGATTGCCGACGATGTCGTTGCGCCTTCCATTTTAAAAGAAGTCGCTGTTCAAGCGGCCCTCACCCTCGCCTCGCAAAGCCCGCCCTTTGCCTTGTCCAACCCCAAGGCCAAAGCCAAAAAACTCGACGCCGATGCCCTGACCAAAGCCGCCCTCGAAGCCAATCCGCTGGGCCGCGCCATTTTGTTTAAGAAGGCCCGCGAAGAATTGCTCAAGAAAACAGGAGGCCACTATCCCGCGCCCGAACGCATCCTCGATGTGCTTAAAGCCTATGCCGATCAAGGCTTTTCCGCTTCGCAGTATGTGGTGGCCCAGCACTTCGGCGAATTGGTCGTTTCAAGTACCGCCCGCCGCTTGATGGAAATCTTCTTCGCGCAAACCGCGCTTAAAAAAGATTCAGGCGTCGATGACGCGAATATCAAACCCCAAAATATCCAAAAGATCGCCATGCTCGGCGCGGGATTGATGGGCGCGGGCATTGCTTATGTGTCCATCAATGCCGGCCTGCCTGTAAGGCTTAAAGACCGCGACGATGCATCGGTGGGCCGGGGCCTCAAAGCCATCGCCGATATCCTCGATGAGCGCGTCAAGAAAAAGCAAATCAGCCGTGTCGAACGCGACGAAAAACTCGGCCGCCTGACGCTCACCACCGATTATTCAGGCATGAAAACGGCCGACTTGGTCATCGAAGCGGTGTTCGAAGATTTGGCCGTCAAGCATAAAGTGCTGAAGGAAGTCGAAGAGGCTTGCGGCGAAAACGTCATCTTCGCCTCCAATACGTCATCGATTCCCATCGGTAAAATTGCCGCCGCCGCCAAGCATCCCGAAAACGTGGTTGGCATGCATTACTTCAGCCCCGTTCATAAAATGCCTCTCTTGGAAGTCATCCGCACCAAAGAGACCCAGCCTTCCGTCGTCGCGACCGCCGTGGCCATCGGCAAGCGTCAAGGCAAAACCGTTATCGTCGTCAACGATGGAGTGGGTTTCTATACCAGCCGTATTCTCGGGCCTTATATGAACGAAGCCAGCTTCTTGCTCACCGAGGGGCTTAGCATTCAAGCCATCGATAAAGCCTTAACTTCTTGGGGCTGGCCCGTCGGACCTATCGCCCTCCTCGATGAAGTCGGTATCGATGTCGCCGCCCATGTCGGTCCGATTATGCTCGAAGCTTTTGGAGATCGCATGCTCCCGCCTCCCACCATGGAGAAGCTTGTGGCCGATCAGCGCAAGGGCCGCAAAAACGAGCGGGGATTTTATCTGTATGGGGAAGCCGCCAAGAAAAAAGGCAAGGGCAAACATGTGGACGAAAGCATTTATTCGGTGCTGGGCTTGCCCACACCCGACCCCAAGAAAAAGCCTGCACTCTCCACCGAGGAAATCCAAATGCGCTGCTCGCTTCAGTTTGTGAATGAAGCGCTTCATTGCTGGGGCGAAGGCTTGCTCCGCAGCGTAAGGGATGGGGACATCGGCGCCATTTTTGGATTGGGATTCCCGCCCTTTAGAGGCGGCCCCTTCCGCTATGTGGACGCGGTGGGCGCGGATGAAGTGTTAAGGCGCATTGAAGGCTATCAGCAGCGTTTTGGAAAGCGCTGGGCACCGGCCCCCGTGCTTGTAGAGATGGCTAAATCGGGCAAACGTTTTTATCCGGGCTGATTTCAGCAAAGCACTTGACGGGCGGGCTCGGCGTCATTTGAAGTACAGCGCATGAGCCAAATGAAAATTGGGATACTGGGCACGGGAATCGTTGGTCAAACCCTGGGCACAGGCTTTATTCAGGCGGGCCATGACGTAAAAATGGGCAGCCGTGAAGCCTTTGGCGAAAAGGCCATGCATTGGGTTCATGGCAACGGTCCCCGGGCCTCCTCGGGCACCTTTGCCGAGACGGCTCAGTGGGGCGACGTGATTGTGCTCGCAACGCTGGGCGCCGCCGCCGAAAGCGTTATTCATCTCGCCGATCCCGCCAATTTTATAGGCAAAGTCGTTATCGATGCCACCAATCCCTTGGTCTTTGAACCTGGCAAGCCGCCCACGCTATCCGTAGGATTTTCGGATTCCTGCGGAGAGATGATTCAGCGTCTTTTGCCTGGTGCCCGGGTTGTCAAGGCTTTTAATACGGTAGGCGCTCAGCAGATGATTCATCCCCAGTTTGAGGGGGGCCCGCCCGACATGTTTATTTGCGGCGACGACCCGGGCGCCAAGGAAACGGTAGCGGGCATTTGCAAGGAATTTGGCTGGAACTCGATTGACATAGGAGGGATAGAAGCCAGCCGATATCTTGAACCGCTGGCGATGGTGTGGATTCGCTATGCGCTAAAGGGCGAAGGCTGGAGCCCCAACCACGCCTTTAAGCTGCTGCACAAGTAGGCTGGTCTAAGGTTAATATCCGCCGCATGGCGGCCAAAAAAGACAACACCAAATCCAAAGATCCCGCGCCCAAGCCTTCAACGGAAGCCGAACCATCACCGGAGCCGAAGAAGACGTCCAAGCTTGCCAAGCAGCATATTTCGGCGCTGAAGGCGCTTCCGGCAGATTACGCCGAGCCATTAGACAGGCGCGTCGCCGAGGTTTTATACGAGACCCGCGAGCTGGAAGCCGTGCTTGAAAAACTGGGCAAGGAGCTGATGGGAAAGTCGCTTCTTACGGCAGAAATGATTGAGGCGCTTCCCGTGCGCCGAAAGGTACTGGAGACGGCTGAAGATCTATGGAGCCGGGAGAAGAGCGCGGCGATGAGCGGCGATCAAAAAGAGCTACGCAAGGAAGCCGAGCGATTGAAGCGCGATATCATGGCGGCGCTACGGTATTTTCTTCGCAACGCAACTAACAGTTTAGAAATCGAAAAGCGGCTGGATGCGATTGCCGAGGGGACGGGGCTAGCGGATTTGGTAAGCGATTTGCGGCAGCTTTCGGGACTTGTTGAAGAGCACGAAGCAGCGCTGAGCAAGGCCGATTTACCTAAAAAAGCGGCGACCCGGGCGCTTTCGCTTTCGGACGCGCTGAGCGGATCGGTCAAAGTGTATTCGGACAATGAAGAAGCGCAGAAAGCCATTGATTTAAGGAACCGGGCGTTTTGGTGGCTGCGCGATGTGGTGGATGAGGTGAGGGCGGCGGGCCGCTATGTGTATCGCGATCATCCCAAGAAGCTGGCTCTATTCAGGGCGGCGCAAAAGAGGCGTTCCCCGGCGAAAAAGCCGGCGGAAGGGCCGAAGAAATAGATTGAATGCATTGTGCCTGCGCAGCATGCGTGCCCGCGCTTATGTGTGCGTATGTGAATGAGTGGCCGAATGGCAACTCAGATGTCCAAAAATGGGAGAGCAAGGCAGGAACAGCTTGTATGTTGCCCCTTCGCAAAGTGGAATCTTTTAATGCTGAACGCAGCGACGGGGAACAAAGCTGATTCCACTTGTCAAGACGACCATGGCTTTGAAGTGCCCGAGCAGAAACTAAATAAATATCATCTGGTTTTGTTTCAACAGCCCCAGGCGGCCGAGTCGTCCATCATCGATCGAGAGCTTGTGGAGCGCGTGCAGCAGGAGCTGGATCGGGTCGTCACCACCCCGCCCGATCAAACCGAAATCGATGTGTGGGTAGACTCATTCGGGGGGGACGCGCATGCCGCATACAAATTGGTTCTTGAGCTAAGAAGCCGCTGCGCTGTGCTCCGTGGCGTGGTTCCAGACCGTGCGAAAAGTGCGGCGACACTTATGATTCTTGGAATGGACAAGATCTATATGGCTGCATCGGCCGAGCTTGGTCCATTGGATGCGCAGATAGAACATCCAGGCCGAGATAATATGCGAATATCAGCCTTGGATGTGGCCGACTCGCTGGCTTTTATGGGGCAAACAGCATTTGAAATCATGTTCGCCGGCGGCGCATTGATCGTTTTTCAACTTGGCCTTCCTCGTATCGACGTGCTCAACTCAAGCCTTCAGTTTGCTTCACAACTCGTTGCACCGGCTGTTGCCAAGCTCGATCCGCATTTAATTCACCAAGCCAAAAATCTTCTCAGGGTCACAGAACAGTATGCGGTGTCCCTGCTAACGGAAAGGCGTGGACAGTCGCAGGAGGCCACCAATTTGAACGCCATGTCAGAAATGGTCCGCAAATTGGTTAAGGAGTATCCAGCGCATGGCTATGTCATCAGTCGTGGCGAAGCCCGCGATCTTGGTCTTGAAATTGAAGACGCAGAGCTTCATCCTCGTTGGCAACAGATAAAAAATTTGCATCGAATCTCTAGGCAAAGAGAAACATCGTTTATTCAAATCCTCTCAGATCTAATTCTCGAAACATCATCGAAGCAGACGAATAAAAAAGAAAAGGAGTCAGAAAGTGAAACAGCCGCCGACCCCTATGACAACGCCGCGGTTGCCAGTGCAAACTCAGAGGCAACCGCCAATCATCCAGCGGAGTCGCGTCTCGGATGATGATATTTTCGCCGACGTTGGGTTGCTTGGGCGGTCTCCCATGGGAACCGATCCAGAACGTGACAGCCGCATATTGAAGATATGGCGGGGCGATCTCGTTTCTCCGAGGCGTGTCGATTGAGTGCCGGAAACGCCTTCTGTCCTTGCAGTGAAATCAGCCGTTTAACTCCGAGTTGCCCTCCGGCACCCTGAAGTTGCTTTAACCCAATCTGCAGCCCCAAACACCACCCTGCAGTTGCCCTCCGGCATCCTGCAGTTGCTTCAGGGCTCCCCGCTCTTCAATCCGACCAATCCGCAGCCCGTTTTTCCCAATCTGTACACCAAACAGCCCAATCTGCAGCCTCAACGCCCAATCCGCGCCTCCCAAAAAACAATTCCCTCTCCCAAAAACTCTATCGGAAACCCAAACCCTCCAAGTACACTCAGCGCCTAACCCGCCTATGAGCAGCTCCGAAGATGTCTTTAGCAGCGCGCTCGCGCTTCCAGCCTCCCAACGGGCTCGGCTTGCGCATGAGCTCCTAGCCAGTCTCGATGACGGCAACGATGCCAGCGCTGAGCAGGCGTGGCTCCACGAAATGCATAAACGAGCGCAGGATGTGGATGCCTCGTCGATCGCTTTAGAGGATTTTACCGCTGTCCGGGAGCGCTTAAGCAAGCGCTTGACCAAATGGTAGGCTGCCGTGAGAGTCCTGCTTCACCCTGATGCCGCAATGGATTTAGAAGCTGCCTGCGATTGGTGTGAGTCGCAGCGCGAAGGGCTGGGTAATGTCCTGGCTTCTGAAGTGGAGCGGGCTATGGAAGCCATCGCCGAGGAGCTCTCGATGTGGCCTAGATGGCCAGGTTCGGTAGGCGAGCCCGTGATGCGGCGGTGTTTGCTGCCCCGCTTTCCCTTTGCGATTGGTTATATGGTGGAACCCGAGACGGTGATCGTCCTGGCTGTCGCCCATGGCCGCAGGCCGCCCCGTTATTGGGAAAAGATGTCCGGCTCTGCCCCCCCGCCGGCTGAAAAATAAGTTGAACCATCTTTTCAGTTCCACATCTACCCGTGATAGCGTTTAGGCGTGGCGAGCGGCCTTGTGCTCGTAATTGAAGACGATGAGTGGGTGTGCCGCCTTCTCGTCAATGCAATCCGCGATGCGGGTTATGGTGTTCTTGCGTGCGCGACAGCCAAAGAAGGCTTTGAAACCGCGTGTGCCGAAGAACCCAGCGCGATCGTGTGCGATGTGGAATTGCCCGACGGCGATGGCTTTTGGGTGGCCCGCAGCATCCGATCCGAAGCTTCGCCTGTTGCGGCGACGCCCTTTATTTTTTTGACAGGACTCGATGATCCGGCGTCGCGCATGGAAGGCTATCAAGTCGGCGCCGATGTCTACATCACGAAGCCTTTCCGCATTCAGGAAGTGGTGGCGCAGATCGATGCGCTGGTGCAGATGGCCGAACGGATGCGCCGGCAGATGGAGATGCAAGGACGTATTCCTGCCCTATCGTCCGCCGATGCCGATGAGAGTGATGATGCGGCGCCGGTGAGCGAGGCGATGAGTATCCCGCCGCCCAAGGCGAATTCGCCCGTGACGGCGATCGAAGGCGATTTGAGTCAGATGTCGGTGGCGACGGTGCTCACCGTGCTCGAGATGGAACGGCGTACGGGCATGTTTGAAGTGGTGAGCAAGAAACGGCGGGCCCAGCTCGAAATTGTGGGCGGCGCGGTTGTGGAAGGAAAGATCGGCGGCACGCGCGTCAAGGCTGTGACCACGCTGCGCACGATGCTCGGATGGAAGGTGGGGCGCTTTTCGTTTACGCCTATGCCCGAGCGCGATCCTCCCGCGGATCGAAAAAGCATCAGCGCGTTCTTGCTGGAGGCGACGCGGCTTGAAGATGAAGCGATGCGCGATGAGCTCGATTTGCCGCCTTCGAAGCGGTCGAGCGCGCTGGGATCGAAGCTGCCCGCGCCCGCACTGGGAGGCCAGTCTTCGGCAGACGATTTGCTGGGGCCGATGTCATCGAGGAACAGCATTGGCACGCCTGTGCCTTCGTCGACGATGCCGATCGCAAGGCCGCCGGCAAACCTGCGGGACGATATTTTTGGCGAGACAACCGGTGCGAAAACGGTGCCGATGCGCACTTCTGCAAAGCGTATCAGCGAGGTGCCGCCCGAGCCCGCGACAGGTGTGCAGACGACGCTGGAGCTGGATGAGATCGAGCCGATTTCAGCGGCGCCCACGGGCACATCCGGCGTTGGATCGGGAGGAAGCCGGCCTGTGTTTCCAGGGCTTTCTGGCATAGGAAGCGCGCCCCGGCCTCATCCCCAGCATCCGAACCCAGCCCCGCACCAGCATCAGCATCAGCATCAAAAACCGGCGGTGGCGGCCAAGCCTGTTTCAGCACCGCCCAAACCGCCTCTGCCTCCGCCCCGCGAGACCACGGGCATTGTTCCGCGTCCGCCCGGAGCCGCAGGCACACCGCCTTCTTCGCCTTCGGCCTCAGCGCCTCCGCCCTTGCCAAAGCGGGATTTTGTGCCTCCCCGCCCGCCGCCTCCGCCCACCCGCACCACGCCCACGCGCCCGCCGCCTCCGCTGCCCTTGCCCAAACCCGATCCAAACAAAAAGCGATAAACAAAAAGCCCAGCGAGAGAACAAGCGAGAGAACAAATATGCGCGCCTGCGTTGTGATCTTTCCCGGAACCAATGCCGATATCGAGCTTGTCCGCACGCTGCGGGATAGGGTGGGCATTGAGACGGCGCTCTCATGGCACAAGGATTCTGAACTGCCTGCCGGAACGGATTTATGCGCGCTGGCCGGTGGATTTTCGTATGGCGACTATTTGCGCTGCGGCGCTATTGCGAAGGCGAGCCCGATTATTTCGGCCATCCGGCGCCATGCTGAGCGGGGCGGTTATGTCATCGGTATTTGCAATGGTTTTCAAATCTTGACAGAGGCGACGATTTTGCCGGGCGCGCTGATGCAGAACAAAAATCTTTTGTTTAGCTGCCGCGATGTGTACGTGAAGGCTTGCGCCGATGGACCGTTTACGCGGGGCGTGCAAAGCCCGGGTGTGCTGCGTTTGCCTATCGCGCATGCCGAGGGCCGCTATCAGGCGAGTGCCGCGGTGCTGTCCGGGCTCAATGAGCAGGGCCGCGTGGCTTTTCGCTATTGCGATCGCAGCGGTGTGGTGAGCGAAGAAGCCAATCCCAATGGATCGGTGGAAGGCATTGCGGGTGTGTACGGCGGAATTCGAAAGAATGTGCTGGGGCTGATGCCGCATCCTGAACGGATGAGTGAAGCGGGGCTGGGCGGCAGCGATGGTTTGGCCTTGTTTTCAGCCTTGGTTCAAGCGTCTGCGGAGGCCGCGGCATGAGCGGGATATTTGCAGCGGCGAAATGTCCGGCCTGCGGTGCCGATGTGGATTCCGGCGCGGGCCGCTGTGGGCGCTGTGGAACATCGTTGTCGCTGTCGGCGTGTCCTCATTGCGGAGCGACGGCGGGCATTAGCAAGAATGCCGAATTCCGATTTGTGTGCGATGTGTGTGGAGGCCCGCGTATTCCGTCGCCTTTGGGCAAGCGGAGCGGCAAGGAAGGTGCGGGACTGTCCAAGGCCAATCAAGCGCGTAAAGGCCGGGCAACAGGCCGGGCGGCGGTGGTTGGGGCGGGTGTTGGGTTTTCATTTTTGTCGCTGCTCTTTGTTTTGTTCTGGCTGCTCTTTGGGCTGGGTTTGTTTTCGGGGCTGGCCTATGGAGCGCTGAGCATTCCTTTTTTGGCGCTGTTTGCGTGGGGATCGGCGAAGGCGAAGCGCGAAGGCCAAGCGATTGGGCCTGCGCTGGATGAAGCGTGGCTTGCGGCGGCGGCGGAGCTTCTCGCGAAAAGCAAGGGCCAGATGTCGGCGACGGATGTGGCGGCCGCGCTCTCGATCGAGGAAGAAAAAGCCGAGGAGCTGCTGGCGCTGATCGACGTCGATCGAAGTGTGGGGCGGCGATTTGCGTCGTCGGATGCGATGGCGGCCTTTGATGCCAAGCTTCAGCAATCGTCTCAGAAGAGCGCAGAAGCGGCGGGCCGTGCCGAACACGAGGCTCAAGCCGAACAAGAGGCGCAAGAAGCCTTGGCAGAAGAGCGAAAGACATCCGCTCAGCAAAAATGATGAGTCCTGCAAAAAAACAAAGGCGCGCGCTCACGCATGTCGGCGGGCCGAGCGAAGAGCGGGGCGATGCGAACTTGTCTCGAGTGCTGGCGGAGGCGCTGGCCGTGCCTTCATCGGCCGAGTCGGAGGAAGCGGCGAGGGCTCATTTGCATGGCTTTCACGCTTATCCGGCGCGAATGCATCCTCTATCGGCAAAGCGGCTGATCGAAGCGTTTTCGGTGCCGGGCGATTGGGTGCTCGATCCATTTTGCGGAAGTGGAACGGTGCTGTTGGAAGCGCGGCTTTTGGGGCGCAGGGCGGTAGGGGTGGACATCAATCCGCTGGCCGCGAAAATCGCTTGGCTGAAGGCGCGCGGGGTCGATAGCGCGGCGGCTCCCCGCTTGCTGGAGGCGGCACAGCAGGCGGCGGCGGGAGCGGACGAGCGGCGCGTGAAGAAGGCTGGACCGACGCATCCTTATCCGCGGGCCGATCGGGAACTGTTTGATGTGCATGTGCTGCTCGAGCTCGACAGTCTGCGTTTTTATATCGATCAAGTTCCCGAGGAAGACCTTCGGCTGGCCTTGGAGCTTGTACTTTCGGCGATCTTAATCAAAGTCAGCCGTCGGGCTTCGGATACGGCGCCTGGGATGCCGTCCAAGCGCATTGCGGCGGGCTATACGGCGAAGTTGTTTGTGCGCAAGACAGAAGAGCTGTTGAGCCGCTGCAAAGCGATCGAAGAGCCGCTTTCCGGGGCTCCGAAAGTGCGGGTATTGACAGGTGACGCTCGGGTGCTTCAGGGCGTGGATGATGGTTCAATCGGGCTTTGTGTGACATCGCCGCCTTATCCGGGCGTGTATGACTATCTCGAGCATCATGAAGCGAGGCTTCGGTGGCTGAGGCTCAAGGCCGATCGTTTTGAGGAGCGGGAAATTGGGGCGCGGCGCAATCTGCAGGCGGCGAGGGAGCCGGTATTGGCGTGGGAGAGGGATATGGGTGAAGTGCTGAAAGCGCTGCGCCGGGTTCTCGAGGCCAAGGGCAATGCGGTTTTGTTGCTGGCCGACAGTGTTGTGGGCAACCGGCCGCTGTATATGCTGGATGTTCTATCGAGGCTGTCGTCTCTTCATGGCTTTGAGCTTTGCGCATCGGCGTCTCAAGAGCGCCCGCATTTTCATTTGCCTACCTTAAAAGCCTTTGAACAGGCGGGGCGGCCTCGCCGGGAACATGCGATTTTGCTATCGCGCCGGGCGCGGTGATAAGAAAGAATTTGAGGGCAGGATTCAATGCATCGGGCAAGCATTTGGATAGGGCTTTTCGTGGCCGCCGCGCTGATGGTGGGGATGGGCTGCAAGGGCGGAGGCGATGCGAAAGAGAGCGCCGCATCCGAGGAAATCGGCATAGAAGCGTGCGATGCCTATTTTAAAAAAGTCGCTTCATGCCTGGGAAAAGTGCCTTCAGATCAAAAAGCATCGATGGAAAACTCCATGTCGGCCAACCGCAAGGCATGGCGCGAGGTCGCTAAAAATTCGGCGTCGAGGGATAACTTAAAAGCGGGCTGCCAGGCGACGCTCGATGCCTTTGTCGCGGCCAATCCAAGCTGTAATTAATGGATGGCCGCCGGATACAATTCCCTTACTTTGTCGGCCCATAGCGGTTTTTGATGCTCGTGAAATACATCGCCTGAGAGCACCGATGTGATTAGCTTGCGCATGATGGGCTTTTGCTGCTGCTGGAACAAAAGATCGCGCAGGCCGGCTGTTCCATAGAACGCTTGAACAAAGCCTAAAAATAAATCGGCCGCATAGCGCGCTGCCTGTTCATAGCGGCCAAAGGCTGCCCGCGTCACATCGTTTCCGGAAATGGCCTTGTCAATCACGTCCGCCGCTATATCGGCGCCTTTCATCGCCATATGCGCGCCCGTGGAAAACAAAGGATCCAAAAATCCGCCGGAATCTCCCACAAAGAGCCATCCATTGCCCGAAAGCTGATCGATCCGGTAGGAAAAATCGGCGAGGGCGCCCACGGGTCTCAGCCGTTCGGCATGGGCCAAAAACTCGGTGGCCCAGCAGGATTCGGTAACGGTCCGGGCATAAAACTCATCCAAGCTTTCGCCCTTCTTCCTTTGCTTTACCCAGTCCGATGAAACGACTGCGCCCACGCTCGAGACTTCGCCGCGGAAGGGGATGAACCAAAACCAGCCGTGTTCGAATACGACAATCTGGATATTGCCTTCATCCAGGCCCTGTTCCCGGAATGCGCCTTTAAAGTGCGTAAAGAAAGCTGTTTTATCGAGTTTGGGCAGATGGGTCTTGTGCCTTTGCTTTCCCGCGAGCAGGGTGTCGCGGCCTGTGGCATCGACCACGACTTTGGCCCTGAAAACTTGAGCCGGTCCAGGATCGGCAACGGCTTTCGCGAGTACGCCTACGGCTTGATCGCCCTCAAACAAAATTTCGGTGACTTCCCAAGCCTGTCTCACCTCTGCGCCCAGCTCCGCGGCATGCTCTAACAGCAAATGATCGAAATCGGCCCTGGGCACTTCGAAGGCATATTCAAATAGCGGCTCGAATGCCTCGGCGAAATAGTAGGTATTGGTTCTTCGGGTGTGAGAGCATAAAAATCGGGCGCCGTACTTGCGAAGAAAATGCTGTTCGAGTTTGTCTTGAACGCCAAGCTTTTGAAAGACTTCGCAGGAACGGGGCAGAAGCGATTCGCCGATATGGAAACGGGGAAAGGTTTCGCGCTCAAAGACGAGGCAAGACCGGTTTTTTTGAGTGAGGCATCCGGCCAGGGTAGAGCCGCCTGGTCCGCCGCCGATGATAATGACATCCACGGGGTGTTGGGTCATGGGGTGTTGGATTGTAGTGGGTTTGGGTGCAGCTTGAAGTGATTTATTTTATGCGTCGGGGCCTGCGTCGGCCGGGCCGCCCGCCGGAGGCGACATGGGCGTATGGCTATAAAAACAGGCGCCGGCTTTGCATATCCATCCAGGTTCGCATTCATCGGTGGATTGACATCCAGGGGGCGATTCTTCACCCAAGGCGCAGCCGCAGGCGATGAGCGTTAAAACCAAGAGGGATGCGGAAATCAATAGGGAACGCGGTTTTATGGTGGCCGAGCGCATCCTAAACAAGCTATAGGAGACCCTGTGTTTTGGGAATATCGCTGGATGAAGATTGGGGCGGGCTGGCCTGTGCTGGTGGCGCTTGGGGGAGGATGTGCATCCGAGCCGGTGATTGGGTCGGTGGGGGCGATATTGGGCCGGGATAATGATACCCATGCGGTGTATATTCGGGAAGTGCCGGAGGGAATGGGCGCAAATGAGGCGGGGCTCTTGCCCGGGGACGAGATTGTGATGGTGGATGGGCATTTTGTGAGATCTATGGGGAAAGATGAAGTTATTAAGATGTTGAGGGGGCTGCTGGGAACAAGCGTGGGTCTTACGGTCGTGCGGGGCGATGAAGTGATTCGGGTGCAGGTATCGAGGACCTTGGTAAGGGGGCAAGAATCCGTAAAAGAAAAGGAAGAGCGGCTAGAGCCATAGGGCCTAACATGAAAGACGCGCTTGCCCACGCTTTTTGTTTGCACATCTGGGTTTGAATTTGATATCAACAAAAGGCTCGGCCTTTTGCCGGGCGTGCACGGATTTTCCGTAGCGGCAACATAGATAAATCAGCCCATTTTGTTTAGCGGATCGATTTGTGGAGACTCCTTTTTCGCTCCGAATGCTCGTCCCCGAAGACGGCGCCGCCTATGCCGCTCTCCTCGCCAATAGTCCAGATACCGGGAGTATTCAGGCGGTCGGGCATTTTGAAATCGATCCTTATCAGGCTGTGCTCTTTGCTCACCGGGATACGGTGGGTGTTGTTGCTGAATGCGCGGGTGTGAATGGGATTGTTGGCACATGTTTGGTGGGTTTTGGGCAATGCCGGTGGGAAGGCCGGATTCGGTCGGCGGCTTTGATAAATGCCCTGGCGGTGCACGGGGATTTCCGGCGAAGGGGCTTGGCCTCGAAGATGGTCGAATGGTGTGAGGATTTTGCCCGAAAGCGCTTTGGTGATGAAGGGGTGATCTGGGCTGTTATTCAGCGTAAAAATATTGGTTCGGAAATGACCGCGAAGAAGCGGGCCACGCAGTTTTTACCTAATCGAATCGCGATTGCTCCCTTGAAAATGCGTTCGGCGCCTCCGCCTGTTTCCCGTCCCTATTCGATTCGTCCCGTGGAGCCGGCCGATATGGAGTCCGTGGTCTCAAAAATGAATCTTTTTTACCGGGATTATAATTTATATGCGCCGGAAACGCCGGACGGCTTTGCGCGCTGGCTTGCGGAAACGCCTTTTGAAACGCCTTTTAGGCATCATTGGGTGGTCGTCGATGGTGCTGGAATGATTGTTGGAGGGTTATCGATTGTTGAATATTGCAGGCTGCGCACGGTGGTGATTAAGCGTATGCCCAAAGCCTTGGTATGGGTAAATCAGTTGGTTCAAGTGGTTCCGCCCAGCGGGATTATCCGGGAATTGATGCTGAGCCGGATGTGGTATGTGCCGGGGCGGGAGGACGCGGCCCATTATTTGTTTGAGGCGCTTCGGTGGGAATGCAGGGATATGGGGACTTCGCTGACGATATATCTGGATGCGAAGAGTCCGCTGATGCGTATATGCGGGATTCACGCTTGGACCATGAAGATGATCGGTAGTTTAGCCGTGGATGCTCCGGTGGCGTATTCGGAGCGGCGGCTTTGTTATTATTACTATGATTGATTAAGGCTTGGTGAGAAGCCTCGGGATAATTAGCGCCGATATATGAAAGGGGACATTGCCTGGGTTGTTATCCCATACAAACATGGCGTCTCCATCGGCATTGACAGCCACGCCGGGCCAGGATTGGCAGCCGGGACGCTTTTGATTGATGATGATTCGATCGCCTAGGGGCATTCCATTGGGTTCAAAGACCCGGGCGGCGATATTGCAGCTTTCTTGGGATGCGTCGTCCACATCGGTCCAGGCAATGACAAAACGGCCGTTTTCATGATGGGCGACGCGGCTTTGGGATTGGGTGCTGTGTTCGGTGGAGACCAGGGCCTCGATCTCTTGGGACATGCCCGGCGCCTCAAATTTTCGTTTGGTGATCCGGGGTTTGACTTGGCCGTTGAGGTCGATGTCTTGTTCAAAGACGGCAATAAATTCTGAAGCGGGGCCAACATAAGCTCCAAAAGGATTTTTGTTTTGGTTGGCGTTTGCGGCGAGAGAAAATACATTGCCCATGGGTACGCCCAGGGAATCGACGGCCATCGATGAAAGCTTGCCATCGTCGCTGTTCCACGAGCCTACAAAGCCGCCCTGAATCCCCCAAATGCCAGGATAGCCAAAGGCATTGGTGGTTCCCAAGACTTGGGTGATGGTGGAGGCGCTCGAGCCTTGGGGATCGAAGCACCGGATGACCGCTTCGTCGGCAGGATCCACTGGATCGCCTTCGCGCATCCACATGAGGCATAAATAGCCGTCGCTGTTCGAGCTTACGCTGACCAAGGCGTTGGATTGGGAATTGGCCAGCACTTCGTCGCTTGCTCCAAGCGCTGTGCCATCGGGTTCAACAACCCGGTAATGGACGGAATTGCTATCTGCAAAGCTGCGCCATGCTACCAATGCGCGGCCTTCCGCGTTGGTGCCAATGCGCGCTTGATCGGGTTGATCGGTGGTGGATAGTTTGATGGGAGGCTGGGTGACCCGGGCGCCGTTGGCTTTGTAGGCCCGGCCCCGGATTTCATTGGCATTGACGCCTAAAAAGCGCCATATCACAAAAAATCCCCTGCCGTTGTCCACGCCCGATAGGCCCACCCCCGGCCATTCATTGCCTACACTTGGGTCAGCTTCGATATTAAATTCGGTAATGGTGCATTGGGGCGAGCATGCATCATCCATATCCATATTTTGGTCGTCGCATTCTTCTCCCGCTTCCAGGATTCCATTGCCGCATACGGCGGGAGCGCCCCCTGCTCCTCCTGTGCCTCCTGTGCCCGCGCCTCCGGCGCCTCCCACTCCCGTGGTTTTTAAGGGTTGAAGTTCGCCGGGAGCATTAATGAGGGAGCATGCCGAAAAAAGACCAAATAAAAGACCTGCTCCCGCTAAACGCGCTGTCCAGATGCCTGAGGAAAATCTTGCCATCGCCATGTTCAACCGAGCATAAGCGAATGCGCTGGGATATCCTAGGAAAAAAGCTTTGCCCGCGGCCCCGCCCGAACAATAAAAGAGAATAAAACAAAGAAAGGGCTTGCAAGACTTAAAACCGGGGACTATTGTGTGCGGCTCCTTTATGACAGCCAAATTCGAACTCGTATCCAACTTCAAACCCCGGGGGGATCAGCCGAGGGCCATCGCGGAATTGACCGAAGGTTTTGCCCGCGGTGAGAAGTTTCAGGTTCTCCTGGGCGTTACAGGCAGCGGCAAGACATTTACCGCGGCGAAGCTCATCGAACATATAGGCAAGCCGACGCTGATTCTGGCGCCCAATAAAACGCTTGCGGCGCAGTTGTACGGCGAAATGCGCGAGCTGTTTCCCAGCAATGCCGTGCATTATTTCGTGAGCTATTACGATTATTATCAGCCCGAGGCGTATGTGCCTTCGAGCGATACGTATATCGAAAAAGATTCGATTATTAACGATGCGATTGACCGGATGAGACATGCGGCGACGCATGCGCTTTTGTCGCGCGGTGATGTGATTATCGTGGCTTCGGTGAGCTGTATTTACGGCATCGGTTCGGCCGAGAGTTATCACGGGTTGCTGATCACCCTTGAAAAAGGGATGGAATTTAAGCGGGACGAGCTTCTCCGGCGGCTGGTCGATGTGCAATATCAGCGAAATGATATCGATTTTCACCGCGGTACATTCCGGGTGAGGGGCGATGTGGTCGAGATTTTTCCCGCGTACGAAGAGGCGCTGGCCATACGCGTGGAGTTTTTCGGCGATGAGGTCGAGGCGATCCGCGAAGTCGATCCGGTGAGGGGGAAGATTATTCGTTCGCTCGATCGGATGGCGATTTATCCTGGTTCACACTATGTGACCGAGCATCAGAAGCTGAGGCAGGCGATTGAATCGATTCGCGAGGAGCTCCGGGCGCGCATCGACTTTTTTGATAACAATGTGCGCTTTTTGGAGAAGCAGCGCATCGAACAGCGCACGATGTACGATCTCGAAATGCTTGAGCAGATGGGTTTCTGCAATGGTATCGAAAACTATTCGAGACATTTATCGGGGCGCAAGGCGGGCGATCCTCCCCCAACGTTGATCGACTATTTTCCAAATGATTTTTTGTTGATTGTGGATGAGTCGCATCAAACCATGCCTCAAGTGGGAGCGATGTATCGGGGCGATCGGGCGAGGAAGGAAACGCTGGTGGAGTATGGTTTTAGGCTGCCGAGCGCGCTCGATAACCGGCCTTTGAAATTCGAAGAATTTGAGCAGCATTATCACCGTGTGCTTTTTGTGAGCGCGACGCCGGGCGACTATGAGCTTCAGAAAACGGCGGGTGTGGTGGTGGAGCAGATTATCCGGCCCACAGGCTTGATCGATCCAGAAATCCGGGTGCTGCCGGTGGCGGGGCAGGTGGACGATTTGCTGGGGAGGATTCGAGAGCGGACGAAGGCGGGCGAGCGGGTGCTGGTGACGACGCTGACCAAGCGGATGGCTGAGGATTTAACGGAATACTATACCGAGCTTGGTGTGCGTGTGCGCTATCTGCATTCGGATGTGGACACCTTGGAGCGCATCGAGATTTTAAGGGATTTGCGCAAGGGTGAGTTCGATGTGCTGGTGGGTATCAATCTATTGCGCGAAGGCTTGGATTTGCCCGAGGTGTCGCTTGTGGCGATTTTGGATGCGGATAAAGAAGGGTTTTTGAGGAGTCCGCGCTCGCTGATTCAAACCATTGGGCGCGCCGCCCGCAATGTGCACGGTGAGGTGGTGATGTATGCGGATCGGATTACCGATGCCATGCATTATGCGATGACCGAAACCAACCGGAGAAGAGCGATTCAGAGGGCGTACAACGAAGAGCATGGCATCACGCCGGCGACGGTGGTAAAGGCGATTTTGGATATGTCGCCGACCTCGGGTTCGCACGATTATTATGCCGTTCCAAAGATGTCCGCGAAGGCGGGCGCGGCGGCTTCCGTCAACAGCGAAGTCGATTTGGCCGAGCGTATCGAGGAGTTGCGTCAAGAGATGTTTGTGGCCGCGGAGAATCTCGATTTTGAAAGGGCGGCCAAGCTGCGCGATCAGATTCGGGTGCTGCGGGGCGAGGGAGGCGCGGGCGAGCCACAGGGGATGTCTGTGTTCGCGGAAAAAGGCACTTCGGCGGCTTCCAAAGGCGCTTCGAAAAAAACATCGGGACGATCTGGGGTCCGGCCCGCCGCGGGAAATACAGGAAGTCTGCGGGGGCGGAAGAAACAGGGAATGCTTTGACCATCGCTCGTGAATTTTTGTATTGCGCGCCCTTCTGCATTTGTGCTTAGCAGCTTTCTGTGTTTGCCCTAGCGCTTATTTTATCGGTGTTGGGTCTTGCGCTTGGGCCTGTTTTGGTCTTTGCGGGGCGGGGGCGCGCCCTAATTAGCGCAGCCGTTGAAGGCTTGACGCTGGGTTTGGTTCCTCTGTTGATTGTGTTGCGGCTTCTGCCTCATGTGATGGAGGAGCTTGGCTTCGCCGGCCTGCTTTTATGCGGCGCGGGTTATGGAGGACTATGGCTTATCGATCGCAAGCGGCATGAGCTCGGGGATAGGGTGGGAATTTCGGTATTGATTCCCGCCTTGGCTTTGCATGCGCTTACCGATGGAGCCGCGCTGGGTTTGGTCTTTGCGGGGGCAGGGGAGCATCAAAGTGCAGGGATGCTTGCTGGACTTGCGGTTCTGGTGCACCGGATGCCCGAGGGCTTGCTGATTGCGACGCGTTTTGTTCCGCTCTTTGGATGGGGCAAGACGCTGTTATGGCTGGCGCTGTTGGCGGGAGCGACGCTGTTGGGGGCATTTGCTGGACAAGGTTTAGAGGGCAAGCTTCCCGAGACTTTATTTGATTCGGTGGTGGCGCTTGGATTGGGGGCGATGCTTCGGCTTTCGGCGCATGTTCACGCGCCGCCCGAGCATGGTAAAGGTCCGGTTCGGATGAGCGGGCTGGGTTTTGTCGTGGGTGTGGCGCTGGCCTTATTGATTCCGGCCGAGGATGGCCTTCTTTCACTGGCTCGGCCTGGGGAGTTATCGCCTCAAGAGTTGGTTGTGCCGCTATTTGTCAAGAGCGCTCCCTTTTTGGCGGCGGGACTTTTGCTGTCGCTGATTTTATCGCTTCGGGGGGCAAAATCAAAGCATCACGGCGCCGATCTTCCAGATAGCCCGCTCGCGGCGATGTTTCGGGGAATGCTCCATCCGGCCCGTTCAGGCCAATGGTTGTGGCATTCGCTTGTGCATGAACGCAAGGCGGCGGCTTGGCTGTCGTTTGGGGTGGCATCGGCGGGTTTGGATATGACGGGTGTGATGATATCCATACCCCTACTTGGGCCGAGGCTTGGGATTGCGCGTTTTGGGCTGCTGATGTTTTCGCTGGGGTGTTTGTTGGTGTTGCTGATTGTGCTCAAGCCTGTGGAGCGGGTGGAACAAGAGCAGGGTCATGCTCATGAAAACGAGAATGCCCCCTTGCCCAGCTTGGGATTGCGGGTGTGGGAAGCGTGGCAGGCTATTTTATCGCCCGTGGGGGTGTGGATTCTCTTTGGTATTTCCCTGGCGGCGCTGCTGGAAGCTCATTTTCCGGCATCAATCGCGGGTTTTGCCGCGATGTATTTGCCTGGAGCATGGTCGGGCTTGGGCATTTTGCTGGGTGCCCTATTGGGAGCCGTGCTCGCGTTTCCAACGGTGGCGGCGGTTCTTATCGCCATGATTTTATTGCATAAAGGCTTTTCGCCAGGGACGGCGCTGGCTTTCTTGCTAGCGGGTCCAATTTCTGGGCTTGGACTGTATGCCGCAATCCGAAGGCGTTTTGGACAGGGTGGAGCCCGCACTTCGGGTCTGATATGGGGGTTTGGATTGCTTCTTTCAGTTGGGATGGGGGGCCTCTACGATATGGTTGTCGAACAAAGAGGCGTGCCCGAGCTTCATCCGCTGGCTCATGAGCCCATGGGAATCGTCTCAATAGGAGTGGCGTTGCTGCTTTTGGTGGGGATGGCGGCGAGTGTTCTGTCGGTTGGACCGCGAGCCTTTTTATCGGTCGTGGTGACGGCGGTAATGGGTCCGGGCGCTAAACATCGGCATGAGCATGAACACCATGGGTCCGGGCCGGAGCCTAAGGCTTCGTTTGATCACCCCGGGTAACGCCGGATGCATCGAGGGCACACAGCTCTTCTCCATCGAATACCCGGGAGCGTGTTAGAAAACGCATGCCCTCGGGAGATTCGATAGAAAATCCCGCGCCCCGGCCTGGAACGGCATCGATGACCAGTTGAGTGTGTTTCCACAGCTCAAACTGAGCCGCTCCAATATACACCGGCTGGCCTTCGATTTCTCCGAGCAGCACATCCCGCCCGCCGACTTTGAACTCGCCCCGCGGATAGCACATCGGCGCGCTGCCATCGCAGCAGCCCCCCGATTGATGAAACATAAGCGGACCATGCCTTGCCACCAGCTTTTTGATCAGCGCGGCGGCGGCATCGGTGGCTGTTACGCGCGGAGGAGCCGTTTCCATCAGAAAAACCCTAGGGCCTTGGGGCTGTAGCTCACCAGGATATTCTTGGTTTGCTGATAGTGGTCGAGCATCATTTTGTGGGTTTCGCGGCCGATGCCCGATTGCTTGTAGCCTCCAAAGGTGGCGTGGGCGGGGTAGAGGTGATAGCAATTGGTCCATACGCGGCCGGCTTGGATGGCCCGGCCCATGCGGTAGGCGGTGCTGATATCGCGGGTCCAAACGCCCGCGCCCAAGCCATAGAGCGTGTCATTGGCGATGGAGAGGGCATCCGCTTCGTCTTTGAAGGAGCAAACCGAGACCACGGGGCCAAAGATTTCCTCTTGGAAAATGCGCATTTTGTTATGGCCTTCAAAGATGGTGGGGGTGACATAATACCCATTTTCAAGATCGCCGCCCAGCTTGACGCGCTCGCCGCCCAAGGCCACCTTGGCGCCTTCTTTCTTGCCGATATCGATATACGACAGGATTTTCTCGAGTTGATCGCTGGATGCCTGGGCGCCGATCATCGTCTTGGGATCGAGAGGATTGCCTTGGATAACCTTCTTGGTGCGCTCGACGGCGCGCTCCATAAAGCGCTGGTAGATCTTTTCGCTGATTACAGCGCGGGAGGGGCATGTGCACACTTCGCCTTGATTTAAGGCAAACATGGTAAAGCCTTCCATGGCCTTGTCGGCGAAGTCGTCGTCCGCGGCAAGGACATCTTCAAAGAAGATATTGGGCGATTTTCCACCGAGCTCGAGGGTGACGGGAATCAGGTTTTCGGATGCATATTGCATGATCAGGCGGCCTGTGGTGGTTTCTCCCGTAAAGGCAACCTTGGCGATGCGCGGATTGCAGGCCAGGGGCTTGCCCGCCTCAAATCCAAAGCCGTTGACGACATTGACAACGCCTGGGGGAATTAAATCACCACAAAGTTCGGCGAAGAGCAGGATGGTGGCGGGCGTTTGTTCGGCCGGCTTAATGACCACGCAATTTCCTGCGGCGAGGGCGGGGGCGAGTTTCCACGCGGCCATCAGGAAGGGGAAATTCCAGGGAATGATTTGTCCGACGACGCCCAGGGGCTCGTGGAAGTGATAAGCGACGGTGGTATGATCGACTTCAGAAATGGACCCTTCTTGGGCGCGGATACAGCTTGCAAAATACCTAAAATGGTCGACGGCGAGAGGGAGGTCGGCGGCCATGGTTTCGCGGATGGGCTTCCCGTTATCCCAGGTTTCGGAAAGCGCGAGCAGTTCGAGATTTTGCTCGATGCGGTCGGCGATTTTATTGAGGAGGGTAGCCCGGTCGGTGGGGCTGGTTTTGCCCCAAGCGGCGCGGGCGCCGTGAGCGGCATCGAGGGCTTTTTCGATGTCTTCGGCGCTGGATCGGGGGATTTCGCAGAAGGGCCGTCCGGTGACTGGCGTGATGTTCTCAAAATACTCGCCTTTCACGGGCGGAACGAATTCGCCTCCAATGAAGTTTCCGTAGCGGGTTTTGTACGAGAGTTTAGATCCTTCTTGATTGGGCGGAACGTAGACCATGGCCAAACACCTCCGAAACGATGAGCAACAACAGGGCTTTCGGGCGCTTTTTTGGCTGATTCGATAAGCGTCTGAAAGCGCGTGGGATGTGAGCGCTGTTCGGGCGGGGCGTCAAGCGCTTTCTTTTAGGAAGGCTGAGGCACAAGAGAAAACGCCAAATCGCCGGCTCAGAAACAAAAAAACCTTGGATTTAAAAAAACGATTGACGCTCGGATTTTGTTAACCTAAAAGCCTCTGCATGAGTGCGGCTTCTATTCGTCCTCCCCTGCTTGGCGAGCTCGAGTCCTCTGTGATGAATCACCTGTGGTCCACGGGCGAGGGCGATGTCAAAACGGTGCATGCGGCACTGGGCCGGCGGCGCGGTATCACACTGAATACCATTCAATCCACACTCAAGCGCCTCTTTGAAAAGGGTCTGCTCGAGCGCGAGAAAGTTAGCCACGCTCATATCTATAGACCGAGCCTAAGCCGGGAAGCCTTTCATCGCGGACTTCTTGGAGAGCTCGTTGGCAATATGATGATGGGCCAGTCCGATATGGTTGTCTCCGCCTTTGTCGACTTGGTGGAGCGGGCCGGTCCGGATCATCTCGCCGCCCTCGAGGCGATGGTTGCCGAACGCCGTAAAAAGGCACTGTAGGAAGGGCCATGCATTCTGTTTTGCATAGTCTTCAGCTCTTTTTTGTTGCGGCGATGATGTTCTTGGGCCTGGGTTCGCTCATCACCGCGGGTTCTGTGCGCTTGCTGCGCCCCCGAATCGATCGGCTCGAGCCTCGTTTGAGGCATCGGATGCTTCTTTTCTTGATGTTGCTCCCGGTGCTGATTTCGCTGCTCCTCCTCTTTTCCGCGAGTTTTCCCTCTCTATTGTCGCTGGCCCTGCCTTCCTTCGACCATTGCGCGCTTCATGACGATCCTCATGCGCACCTCTGTTTTACGCATCGCCCATCATCGGCCCTGAAGCTGAGTGTTATTGCGGGATTGGCGCTGTTTCTCGCCTATGGAATGGGACGGGCAATCTCTTCGCTTGCCCAAGCCATCCGAGCCACCCGCCTGCTTGAATCCCTGGTGCATACGAGCGAAGCGCGCCGGGATTTGGGTGTGGTGGTGGTTGAAACTCCAGAACCCCTATGCTTAACGGCCGGATTTATAAGGCCGGTGATTCTAATGTCCCGAGGATTGCTCGATGCGCTGAAGGAAGATGAGCGGGAGGTTGTGATTCTCCATGAACAGGCCCATGTGCATCGCCGGGATGCCTTTACAGCCTTTATCTCTCGGGCTTTGTCTTGGAATCATCTTCCCTCCATCGCCAGATGGCTGCATGCCGAGCTTCAAATCGCCGCCGAACAGGCCTGCGATGAAAGCGCGGCGGCGGCGCTGGGCGATCGCCTGCTTGTAGCGTCGGCCATCCTCAGTGTGGAGCGCAAAATGCAAGGAGCTTCCTTTGCAGAGCTTGGCCCACTTTCCTCATCCTTTGGCGAATGTGGGATCAAGCGCCGGGTTGAATCGCTCCTGTCGGGACCCAGGATGGCTGGGTCGCTCCGCTGGATGGCGGTGGTGTGCGCGGGTTGCGCTTTTGTCGCGATTGCGGCGTCCGACAAACTTCATCATTTCACCGAAACCCTCCTTTCTCTCCTGGTACAGTGAGGCCCTAAACCCATGGATCTTAAGGCTTTTTGTTTGTATAAAAAACCGAGTGGCCATCGGTATTCCATTGCGGCGCTGTTGGTGATGCTTGTGGTTTCAAGCGCTCAGGCAAAGCCTCCAGAGCATGCTCCGCCCCTCACCGAAAAGGAGGCAATTGCCCGGGCGCTTCAGCGTCCCCCGCTCCAAGATGTCCTGACGGGCAAAGTGGCCGCCGAAGAAGGCCGCGAACAAGCCGGCTCCGCAGTTCCAAATCCTCAAATTTCCTATATGCGCGAGCAGACCTTTGGTCCATTGGGTTCGGGAGAAGACTATCTCTCGCTAGCCCAAACCCTTGATTTTAGCGGCCGGCGCGCTCTTCGGCGCGAAGCGGGCAAGGCTCGGGTGCAAGCGTCGCAAAAAGAAGGCGATGCGGTGAAGCTGGATATTGTGGCGGATGCACGGGAGCGCTTCTATGAAGTGCTCTATCGTCAAGAACGTTTAAAGGCGCTTGAAGCCTGGGCCCTTCATGTGGGCCAGGCGCTTGAGGTTGTCACGCGCCGTGAAAAAAGAGGAGATGCGGCCGCATTCGATCGCAGGAGGATCGAGCGGGAGCAAGCCGTAGCATCCGCGCGTCTTGAAACAGAGCGGGCCGCGCTCGAGCGGGTTCGCGCAAAACTGGAGGCAGTGCTTGGAGGACCGCCCGCCGTAACGGCAGTAACGGGAAATTTGCTGCCTGAAAATGACCCCATGCCCTTATCCAAGCTTCGCGCGGCAGGCAATTCAAGGCCGGACATGATCGCCTTACACCTGCGGGCCGAGGCTGCATCATTAGACCAGAAAGCCTTTTCTCGGTGGTGGATGCCCGATATTCGGCTTGAGGCAGGATGGAAAGGTGTTCAACTCTCCAATCAAGGGCGCACCGATGGCTTTCTGGCGGGCGTTTCGCTGAGCATTCCTTTATGGGATCAATCGTCGGGGCTGGCCCGTATGGCCGAGGGGGAAAGCCAAGCACTTCGCGGTCAGCATGCCCTGCTTGTTTCGGAGGCGGACGGAGAACTTGCTGGAGCGCATGCCGAAACGCTTCGCCTGCGCCGGGCGGCGCTCGATTTTAGGCGGCGATCTGCTGGAATATCCGCGGATTTAATACGCATTGCATTGGCCGGCTATGAAGGCGGCGAGATGACTTTGCTCGAATTGTTGGATGCTTATCGAGGTGCCGCGGACGATGCCCTCACGGCTCTGGATCTCGATCATGCCGCCCGGCTTACGCGGATTGAGCTGGATCAGCGGATGGGAGCTGGATTACCATGAAATGGCTATGGATTTTGGTTTTAATGTTGGCTGCAGCCTGCAATTCGGCCGCGTCTGGGGGAAATCATGGTCATGAACATTCCTCAGACCCAGGCGATGAGCGACCAGCGCTTTCCTTTACCCATTGGACCGATTCAAGCGAATTGTTTATGGAAATGCGCGCTCTGGTCAAAGGGCAAGAATCGCCTTGTGCGGCGCATATCACCAAGCTTTCGGGGTTTTCAGCGCTTGGCGAAGGGCAGGTGCATGTTATTTTACGTTCTGAATCGGGTGATGAGCGCTTTGAGAGCAGCGCCCCATCCAAGCCGGGCATCTTTAGGCCGGTGGCAAAGCCTGCCAGTTCAGGCAAGCGCAGGCTGCTCGTTGAAGTGAGGGCTCCCGGTCTTTCGGCCGATCATGATTTGGGCGAAGTGATGGTATTTGACAACGTGGCCGCCGCCCGGGCCGCCATTCCCGAAGAACCGGAAGCCCCCGGCCGTATTTCTTTCCTTAAGGAGCAGCAATGGCCTATTGATTTTGGCACATCTGTCGTGACGGAGCGGGTCATGCGTCCCTCGCTTCGAGCCATGGGACATCTGCGCGCCCGATCCGATGGCGATGTGCTTGTAAAAGCTCCCTCCGCGGGCCGGGTGCTATTGAGTGGACGGGCCTTTCCCCGAATGGGGGACCAAGTTCGCGCCGACGATCCATTATTGGGCTTAACCCCGCGATTGGATGCCGCGGATCTAGCCTCTCTCGAGTTGTCGGTCAATTCGGCCGCGATCGAGCTTCGCTTTGCCGAACGGGAAAAACAGCGTCTTGAAGCCCTTCGCAATGAGGGAGCGGTTCCCGAGGGACGCGTCACCAATGCCGCGCATGCGGCGGAGGAAGCCTCGGCAGCGCTTTCGGCGGCTAAAAAACGCTTGGCTCAGTTTCGAGGGGCCCAGCAGCGGGCGGACGTCACGGGAAGCACGGTGCAAATTCGGGCGCCGCTTGCGGGTCATGTCACCGAGGTGATGGCGGGCGCGGGCAGTTTTGTTGAAGCGGGAGAATCGCTGGTGCGCATCACGCATCTCGATCCCCTTTGGCTTGAAGTCCGCGTTCCTGAAAGCGATGCGGCGCGCCTGGCTCAGATCCATGGGGCATCCGTTTCTTTGGAGGGCAGAACGGAGCCGATTGAGCTCAAGGCGGAAGATCTGGTGGCAAGAGGCCATATCATTGATCCTCAAAGCCGAACCTTTCCCCTGATCTTTGTCCTTCCTAATCCCGAGGCTCGAATGCTCATCGGCACCTTTGCGCGGGTATTCCTTCTCAATGGTGAAGAACACAAGCGTTTGGCCGTTCCAGAAGGCGCATTGGTGGACGATGGCGGGGTATTTGTCGTCTTTGTTCAGCTTGAAGGCGAATCCTTTGAACGCAGGATTGTTCGGCTTGGTGTGCGAGATCGGGGCTATGTAGAAGTACAGAGCGGTCTCGAAGCTGGGGAGCATATTGTTATTCAGGGAGCTTGGTCACTAAAGCTTGCGGCCTCAAGCGGCGCCGTGCCTGCCCACGGACATTCGCACTAAAAGGACATTTATGATCGATGCAATTCTTCGATGGTCTTTGGTGCATCGGCTTTTTGTGCTGGTGCTCGCGGGCGTGATGCTTCTATGGGGCGCCTACACGGCCATGAAAATGCCGGTGGATGTCTTTCCCGATCTAACGGCGCCGACGGTCACGGTGCTCACGGAAGGCCATGGAATGGCGCCCGAGGAATTGGAAGCGAGGGTCACCTTTCCCATTGAATCATCGCTCAATGGCGCGCCCGGTATTCGGCGCGTGCGTTCGGCTTCCGCGGCGGGAATTTCGGTGATTTACGCGGAATTTGACTGGGGAACGGATGTCTTTCTCGCGCGCCAAATTGTGAATGAGAAACTTCAGCTTGTGCGCGGAGCATTGCCCACGGAAGTCGAGCCGCCTGTATTGGCTCCCATTTCGTCGCTTATGGGGGAGATTCTCTTCTTGGCGATCACCACCGATAAACAGGCGAGCCTGATGGAGGCCCGGACTTTTGCCGATTTTGCACTGAGAAGGCGGCTTTTGGCCGTTCCCGGTGTCTCTCAGGTAATTGTGACAGGGGGTGATCGCATGCAGTTTGAAGTCGCGCTCTACCCCGACCGGCTCGCGAATTATGGTCTTAGCGCCGAGGATGTGGTTCATGCCTTGGCGGAAACCAATACCAATGTGTCGGCGGGCTTTGTCAATGAAGGGGCCCAAGAATACCTTATTCATGGCATTGGCCGTGCGCAAACGCTCGAGGATATCGGTGAAACCTTTGTTGCGATACGAAATAGTGAGCCCGTATTGGTCCGGCATCTTGGCGAGCTAAGGATTGGTGCCGCGCTAAAAAGGGGCGAAGCCTCCTATGGTGCCCAACGTGCGGTTCTGGTCGGAATTCAGAAACAGCCGGGAGCCAATACGCTCGATTTAACCCGGCGAATCTTTAAAGAACTGGACGAGATTTCCGGCGTGATGCCAAAGGGCCTTTTTATTCAGCGCAATATTTTTAGGCAGGCCGATTTCATTGAAACGGCGGTCAGCAATGTCGCGGAGGCGCTTCGGGACGGGGTTTTGCTCGTTCTTGTGATTGTTCTGGCCTTTTTGGCGAGCGGGCGGGCAAGTGCCGTCACGATGATCGCCATACCTCTATCGCTTGCAACAGCCGTGTTTGTGCTTCGCGCCTTTGGCACGACCCTCAATACCATGACACTTGGGGGAATGGCCATCGCCGTCGGCGAGCTTGTGGACGATGCCGTGATTGATGTCGAAAATGTGGTGCGGCGTCTGAGGGAAAATACGCTTTTACCCCCGGATCAGCGCCGCCCAGCCCTCGCCGTGGTCCTCGCTGCAAGCCGCGAAATTCGAAGCAGCATCGTCTTTGCCACCTTGGTTGTGGTGCTTGTATTTACACCCATCTTCTTTCTTTCAGGCGTCGAAGGCCGCCTTTTACAGCCTCTTGGGCTTGCTTATGTCGTCTCCCTGGCCGCCTCGCTGCTCGTTGCGGTCACGGCCACACCTGTGTTGTGTTCCTATTTACTCCCGCATTCAAAAACCGTGGAAACAGCGCATGAACCTCGGCTGGCCCGCTGGCTCAAGCGCGCCTATGTCCCAATGCTCAACGTTGCACTTCGCCGATTTCGTTTGATCTCGGGGATATCTCTCGCTCTATTGGCCGGCGCCGTGCTTGCCCTCGCCTTGGCTGGACGCTCTTTTCTTCCTGAGTTTCGCGAAGGAACGCTGACCATCGCCGCCGTCACGCTCCCAGGTACCTCCCTGGCCGAATCCGATACTATGGGGAAACGCATTGAACAAATTCTTCTCACACATCCCGAAGTCGTTAGCGTCGCGCGCCGCACCGGGCGGGCCGAAATGGACGAGCATGCCCAAGGCGTCAATTCGGGTGAAGTGGAAGTGACCCTGAAGGAGACAAAACGCTCGCGCGAGGCGTTTTTGGAGGCGTTACGCAGGGATTTCTCGCTGATTCCAGGCATGAATATCACCATTGGCCAGCCAATCTCCCATCGTATCGATCATATGCTTTCGGGAACGAGGGCCAGCATCGCCGTCAAGATCTTTGGCGACGATCTCGCGGAACTCCGGAGGCTTGGGGCCGAGATCGAGCAAGTGATGCGGGACATTCCAGGTGTGGTGGATCTGGCCCGGGAACAGCAATCGGATATCCCATTTTTGAGGGTCCGCTTCGATCGAACGGCCATTGCCCGCCATGGAATGCGTGTTCGCGATGCGGCCGAAGCCCTGGAAATAGGCGCGGGTGCCCATGTGGTCACGCAAGTGATGGATGGCCAGATTCTATTTGATCTCGTGGTTCGGACCGAACCCAGCCGGGTCCAAAACCTTGAGGACATTCAAGAACTGATGATTAGCACGCCTTTGGGTGGACGTATTCCCCTTCGGGCGCTTGCCCATATCCAGCGAGACCGGGGACCCAATGAAATTGGGCGTGAAAATGTCCAGCGAAAATTCGTCGTAAGCTGCAATGTTGCCGGCCGCGATGTGGGAAGCGTGGTGAACGACATTCAAAGCGCAGTAAACCGCTCGGTTCGCTTACCCCCGGGGTATAGAGTTGCCTATGGCGGACAATTTGAAAGCGCCGAGGAGGCGGCTCGAACGCTGGGATTTTTGGGTTTGTTGTGCCTCTTGGGCATGCTGGGCCTCTTATCCTCGGCCTTTGGCTCGACCAAGGACGCGATTTTGATTATGCTCAATCTCCCCCTAGCCCTTATCGGAGGCGCGGCCGGTGTATTTCTTCAAGGGGGCGTGCTCTCGATTGCATCGCTGGTCGGCTTTATTACGCTGTTTGGGATTGCGACTCGCAATGGAATCATGCTGATTTCCCATATTCGGAATCTGGTGCATGAAGAAGGCGTGACCGATATCAGCGAGGCTGTGCGGCGCGGTGCCCAGGAGCGGCTGATTCCCATCCTGATGACGGCCCTTGCCGCCGGTCTTGGTCTTGTTCCGCTGGCCCTGGGTGCGGGAGAGCCGGGCAGCGAAATTCAAGCCCCCATGGCTGTGGTGATTCTATGCGGCCTCTTGAGTTCCACGGCGCTGAATATGTTTGTCGTGCCCAGTCTATACCGCCGCTTTGGTGCCCTTGCCAAGATAAAACCAAGCCCCCAACAAGAATCGCCCGATTAATGCCCCTTGTCTCCCGTCGGCCCTACATCGTGCGCGAAAAACAGCCGTTCATCCCCAAAGCGCGACGCAACCCACTCGCTTTCCAGCCATAATTCCCCAAGCGGCACCGCCGGCTTTTCTAAATGGTCGGACACTTTAAGATCAAAGAGCTTCGTTCCTTTGGGAATTTGCGCCAAAGCCTCCCGAAAATCCTTGCCCCCATCGGATGCGGCGCGGGCTTCCGCCGCCGGATGAAATTCAACCCGGTCGGCCACCACCGGCGAGCTGACCACCCTCCCATCCGTGTGTCTTGCGGCCAGATGATGCAGCGGCAAATACACCGCATACAAACGTGTGCCACCCAACGCATCCGCCGTTTTTTGAAAAGACCGCTGAACCAGCTTGGCATCCAGTTCCCGGGCGGGCTGCGTTCCATTGCTAAAAACACTTGACATCGGATGCCGATCGCCTTTTTCCCGGTAGGTCATCGGCAGCGCAAGCAAATTCAGCGAAGGATGCCCTTGAATCATAAATTTCAGCGCTAAGGATGGCAGAAAACGCGCGCCTCCATTGGCATCTGAAAAGCGCAGCAACGCTTCGCCGCCTGATTCCAAAATACCCGTAAAACCATGGGCATCATCGATCTTCATCCGCACCCGCGCGCATGTCCCCCAGGTATGAACGAGCTTGGGACGATCGGGCGGCAATTCATCGCCGGACAGCTCAAACGAGCCCCGGTTAAAGCCTACACTAAAGAGTTTTCGCCTCGCCCATGCTCCGGGCACCCGCGTTGGAAGCGCGCCCTTGGGATAGGGATCGGAAGTGACTTTATTCCACAAAACATCGAGTTGTTCGTTGGAGGAGACGCTCATGATGCGCGACCATAGCCGAGCGCACCGAAAAGTCACGTATTAATTCGCCTTGCGCGCATCGGATTTGGAGGCGTGGTTGTCCAGAAAACTCAGCACTTCTTGTACTACCGCAGGCGATAAATCGCGCCCGATATCGTCCGGGGTAATCTGCGTCGGATCGGGTTGGCGAATACAATTGAGGGCATGGGTCACACAGGGGAGAACCCGGACCCGATGCGCCGCCAGTGTAGCATTTTCAAGATAACGCGCCCAGCTTTCAATTTCAGAGGGCGCCACATTGTAGTCATAGCTTCCCCCCAAGACCAGCAAAGGCCGGTTGAGTTGCCGGGCAAGCTCTGGAGCCCGCTTGGCATAATCGATCCAAGATGCCCATACCCCCGGAGGTTGCCCTAGGATAGGAGCGCCCAAATGCGTACCCTGCTCGACATGGTGAAGCGCGCGTGCGGCTTCGAGAAGCTCATTGCCTTCGGACTCGGCCTGATCGGGCTTACCGGCCATCGAAAAAGACCAGCGCACCCGTTCACTTTGCTGTTCAAGAACGACGGCCATCGTATGAAAAGGAGGCGCCAGCATCACACCGGCCTTGGCCTTGGGCTGCTCGGATAAAAGGGCGGGAATCAATTCGCCACCCTCGCTATGCCCCACGAAAAACACCCGTTCTGGATCGACGGCCGGATGGGAGGATACGACATCAAAAGCCTGAGAAGCATCCCGCACATATTCGCCGGTACTAAATTCGACATCCCACATTTCATAAGGGACGGAGAGGCGGCCCGTATCGGCGCATCCATTAAAGCTACCGCAAGTGCGTTTATCGTAGCGGTAGACGGCATAACCTTTGTCGGCGAGGGCCTTTGCGAGACGTTTATATACAGGGAGTTCAAAGCCAAAACCCAGGCCGATTTGGCCTCTCATATTGCCATCGCGGGACATCGGGCCGCTCCCATGAACGATCACGACCGCGGGCACGCGCTCGCCGGGGCGGCGTGCAGGCAAGGACAAAGTACCATTGAGAAGCCAGAAGCCTCGTTCGACGGCGAGGGGGAGTTCTTGGGGAGGATCTACAGGTTTTGGGCTTGGAATGGATGCTTGAGCAGGTTCGGGGGAAAGGGATGGAGCCGAAGGGTGGGATTGGAGGGCCGGCGAGGCACAAGCCGAAAGGAGCGGCAGGGCAAACAGATAAGTCCAAAGCCGGGACAAGCGCATGGATCAACCTCCGGACAGAGCATGGAACGCGGGGATCCGGGTTTTGTTTCGATCTTTTTTTGGGAGGGGAGTTTTTTCTTGGGGGAGGGATTCCAGGATTCACCTGGGCAGAGACCCAGATAAGGGGACGGATCTTAGCTCATGTCTTCTTGCCTTCGAGACGTTTGATTTCCCGATCGAAATCGGAAACATATTCTAAATCCTGCCGTTGACGATAAGTCTCGTACTCCCCCTCCGCTTTTAGTTTGGCTTCCAAGGCGCTCACTTTCCCTTTGTCGTTGAGAATGGGGTAATTAGACAGATCTAAAAACCCATGAAGAAAGCGTGTCCAATCCGCCATTTTCATCACAATGCCACGCTCGGCCCTATTCTCGGCCAGATCGAGATAGGCCGAAACGATGCGGTTCAACTCCTTGATATGAGCCTCGTTCAGATAGTTTTTTGCAACAGACACATCGGATTTAAGGATTTTACCGTTGGGTGCATCTTTCCATGTGCTCAGACCCATATTCAGTTTGGAGGCGTCGGCGGATTCGTAGATTAATTCCGCTGCTGTTTTTCCTGTGATAGCCCAGTGCAGTTTATTCTGAACAGAGGCATAAAAGTCCCTGGTAATTGGCGCCTTGGCATCGTAGTCTGCGGAGAGTGCAAAGATATCGGTGATCTTCTGATAAAAACGCCTTTCGCTCGCCCGGATTTCGCGAATGCGTTCCAGGAGTTCATCGAAATAATCCTTGCCGAAGACCTGCTTGCCCTGTTTGAGGCGTTCATCATCCAGCACAAAGCCTTTGATGATAAATTCTCGCAGGGTTCTCGTTGCCCAGATACGGAACCGAGTGGCCTCGAAGCTATTTACACGATAGCCAACGGCGATAATGGCATCGAGGTTATAGTAGCGGGTTTTGTAGGCTTTGCCATCGGCAGCAGTGTGTGCAATATTTGCACATACTGATTCTTCGGCCAATTCGGCGTCCTTAAAGATATTGCGAAGATGTTTGGTGATGACGGAACGATCGACGGCAAACAACTCCGCAAGGGATTTTTGGGTGAGCCAAACGGTCTCGTCCTTTAAAAAGACATCGATTTTGATCGTGCCATTTGGCGCGGTATAAAGAATAAATTGGCTTTGTTCGCTCATGGGAGATTAGAGGTGTCTATTGTTTGCAGGCTGTTGCCATCTGTGTCGGGCAGGCGGTCGGGCCGTTGGCTTTGGGGGTTAGGGGAGTGAGGTGGGGGGGGCCGTCTCGTTGTTGGCATCATCCTGCCACAAGCGCTCAAGCTCTGTGCTATCCTCTTGTGCACGGAGCTTTCCGACTTTCTGTATCAGTGTGTAAAGCACCTGCCGGGCCAGAATCCCCTTAAACTTCACAGTATTGTCAGAAAACCGCATGCCGTTTTGTAGTGTTTCAAGCAACCGATCAAACCCATTCAATTCGTGTAACATGAATAATCGACCTCACTTATCGTAAACATCTGCTATCGTTATGTCGTGCGGAGCGGCGAGGTTCTCTTCAATGCGAGGCGGGATCTTCATGGGCGTGAAGGCTTCTCTCCAGGCTCGGGCGGCTTGGACGAAGGGCGACCCTAATTCCATCGCATATAGATAGCAAGAATTTTTTTGCGCTGGGTTTTGTTGGGGCCAAGGGCTCCCACCCTGCAAACCACCCCCGCCCAGTTGTGACCAAGCCCCTTAGCGCGAACTGAATCTGGAAAATAAACGTCGACACCTACCCTCCACGCGCCTGGACCCCCTTAGGCGCTGAGCACCATTCCCCCTTTGAGCGGCTTGAGGGCCTCGGTCACTTTTGTTTTTGCCCCTCAGTTCAAACGGAACATGGAAAATCATTCGACAACCGAGCCCCTCGGTTCGCGCTGAGGGGCTTGGTCAACAAGAACCATTCCCCCTTTGCGCATCTAAAGTGGCATGGTCAACGAGCGCACGAGTCATTTCGTTTGCGCCGAGGGCCTTGGTCGCCGGCCGAAATATGGATTTCAGGTGTATGGGCGGTGGCCCGCTTCCACACGATTCGGGCATTGAACATCAAAAAGGGTTGCCCGCCCTCTTTTTTCGCGTTACAAAGCGCGCATTCGGCGGACCTGTACACAGCATTCACACCGCCGATGGGAGGAACAAGCATGCGAAAATACAGAAAGAACGCGGATTCTCCGGTTCGCGTGGACTATGGCATTGGCCTGGCTGTTGGCCTTGGGTTCTTTCCTGAAACCCAGGCGTTGGTCCCCTCTTGGACCGCCGTTAACGATGAGCTGCACACGTTGTACAATATCAGGCGCGGCCTGAAAAAGCCCCTTACCGAAAAGCGCTCCTACTTCCGCTTTGCGCACTACCAAACCGACCAGCTTATTCGGCAGGCATATCGGGCCGCTGAAATTGCCGATGGCGGACGTTATGGCACCATTTGCAAAGCCGCCTTTCCCGATGGATTAGGGCCTGTCGTTGCCCCCTATGGAACAAGGCAAATTCCCCCGACCGAAGCCTTGGTGGATAGAATAACAAAATCCAAGCTACCCGAAATGGATGGCTACCGGAGCGAATGGCTTCCTAAAATCGAGGCATCGCTGGCCTCGCTGAAGGCGGCGGCCGATGCGGTCAAGGTTGCGCGGGATGCTTATTTGGATGCATACCGGGCGGAATTTGCGCTGAGGAGCGAGCATTACCGGATGCTGGACAAGGTAATGGGTCTGGTTCGGGCGGCCTTCCCGGACGATAGGGCCAAGCAGGACTTAATTTTTCCGGACGTGGAGGATGATGATGCCGCTGCGGAGGCGGAGACTGAAGAGGCGGGGCAGGGGGATGGGGGTTAATCGTACTCCACCAACATAAACAGATTGCCTCGCGAGGCATGATCCTCTAGGAAGGGATTGCACATCCCTCCGAAAGGACGGCCTAGTGAAGAACGGCGAACGCGGATTCGATCCCAAGCAAGACATTATCTTCAAAGCTATTTTTGGGCGCGAGGACAACAAGAAGATTTTGATCAGTTTGCTGAATGGGTTGCTGGACTGGCCGCAGGACGAGCAAATCGTTGATATTGAGATGATGCGGCTGCACAGCGAACAGGAAGCTGCGGATGGCAAAGAAGACGAACTGGATTTGCTGGTGCGGGATGTGCGCGGGCATCGTTTTGGGCTGGAGGTACAACTACAGCCTCACAAGGCATTTGCGGAGCGGATGTTGTTTTATGCGGCTCGCAGATATGTGCAGCAACTGCGGGCGAAGGAAGACTACACGGCACTCAAGCCGCTGGTGATGCTATCGATAGCGGATTTTGCGATGTTTGCGGGGCGAGAGCATTTCAAGGAAGCCTTTGAATTGCGCGGGCGGAAACACGGAGAGGTTTTTTCGAAGCACCTTCAGATTGTGCTTGTGGAAGTGCCTAAATGGAGAAAAACTCCTGGAGAAGAAGTCCTTTCGCTCACGGATCAGTGGATGCTTTTTTTGAAGGAAGGCTCGAACATGCAGGTTCAAAGAGATTTACTCGATGCGCCATGGGTAGCGCCGGAAGTCAAACAAGCGGTTCTGGAATTGGAGCGATTGCAGGCGGATCAGCGTGTGAGGGATTTGTATGAAGCGCGGCAGGAGAAGCAATGGCTGGAGCGCACGCTGATTGCGGGTGCCAGGATGGAGGGCGTGGAAGAGGGTTTTGAAAAAGGCGTAGAAAAAGGCGTGGAAAAAGGCCGTGTTGAAGGCCGTGTTGA
>CAZICM010000008.1:144447-155833 GCA_964537685.1 uncultured Polyangiaceae bacterium | reverse complement strand
TCGCCCAGCGCATGCTGCATGCGGGTCTGCCCATCGAGCAAGTGATGGCCATCACCGAGCTGTCGCGCGATGAGGTCGAGCAGTTATCTGCTGATCTTCCGCGCTCCTGATTTGAAGGCGAATCGCGCGCTCAGCGCCCTACCCCCAACGCATCCGCTACCCGGTTGATGTAATTGAACCACGAGGCGATCAGCGTAATCTGTAAAATCCCCCGATCGTCAAATCCAACTCTCCGCAGTTCCTCGTGATCCGTTGGCGAGACTTTCGTGGCGTCCTTCGTCAGCTTTACCACATAGCGAAGCATCACCCGATCCGTCTCCGTGATCGGCGCCTGCTCAAAATCGTCCCGTAACGCCTGCACCAGCCCATCATCTAATGTGACTCGACGCAGAAACTCTGCGTGCGCCTGCGTTCAGTACACACACTGGTTGGTCACCGAAACCATCGTCGCGATCATCTCGTGCTGATGCCGCTTCAATGGTAATTCCGGCGACATCAACGCCCCAAAGGTCGAAAAGGCGTGATACAGCGCTTCCGGTATTAAGCTGTGCGAGGCAACAATCCCCGCTGCCCCTGCCGCTTGAGGTACCGAGGGCGTCGCGTATTCTATCGGATATAGCCCCTTTTGGTCTTCTATGGCTTGACGGAGTTTTTCATCGGCTTCCGTCATGCCGATCGTCCGAATCCAGGTCATCGCAGAACCTCCTCCGGCCCGCCCGCCGCTACGCTTCCGCCGACTCGCCAGGTACCGGTACCGGTTTGATCGACAGCACCGCAGGCACGAATATGTGAATCAATAATTCGTCGTCGTGATGGCCGGTGATTACGCCCTGCGCCTGGTGCAAAATATAAGGGCGCATCAGTTCCTGCTTCTTCGCAGGCAGAAACTTTCCAAACAAATATACATACACGTTGCGTAAATCCCGCAGCCCGCGCGGCGTCTCCGTCGCTATATGCATTCCGCCCTGAATGCGCGTCACCGAGACTTCGCCTTCTGCCTTCGCCGCTCCGCGTATCGGGAGCACCGCTTCGTATTCCCATTGATGCGGCGGATCGAGGCTCGGATCGCCCTTCAGCGCAAACATCGGCTCTTCTATCGCCACAAGCTTCTGATGCTCGGCTACATGCGAAAGCTTCTCAAACGCGTTGCGCAGCGTGAGCGCGCTTAGGTTGCTTTTGTCCAGGGGCAGCACCAGCGCCCGTCCAGTCTGGCGCCACACTTCCTCGGCCTCGTATTGGCCGACAATGCCCGAGCTGCCGGGTATGGTGGAGGGCGCGCCGCGAATGCGGAGCTTGTTCAAGTGTTTCTGCGTGATTTCGTCCGACGCCATCTTGATAGCCGTTTGCCGGTTTACCCAAAGATGAATCAGAACGGAAGAGATCAATGCTGTCGCCGCTCTCATCGCCCAGTAGAAGCGTGCAAAGGGGCCGGGCATTTCGCATAAATCCCTGTGAAAGCGACAGGGCGGCGATCTTTTTGCGGCCCCCTTGCGGGGCGGCAAAGCAGGTCTTAAGGTTCCCGTCTTCAGAGGAGAAAGCGCAATGGCTAGTGCAAACGTGTTGGTTTTCACCGATGCAAACTTTGAGAGCGAAGTGCTCAAGTCCGATGTGCCCGTGCTCGTGGATTTTACGGCAACCTGGTGCGGGCCTTGCAAGGCGCTCGCGCCGATCGTTGAGAAATTGGCCGATGAATTTGCGGGTAAGGTGAAAGTGGGCAAGCTCGATATCGACGATGCGCCGATTGTTACGCGGAAATATGGCGTGCGCAGCGTGCCTACGGTGATGGTGTTCAAAGGCGGTCAGAAGTCGGGCCAGCACGCCGGTTTGACCAACAAAGAGAAATTGGTCTCCCTGCTCGGCGTTTGACAGCCCGGGCTTGCCTTCCCCTATCAAAACCCAATCCTCAATCCCCGCTTCTGTTGTAGCGTTGGCCCGTGCAATCCGGGCAAGAGCTCCGCAATGCCCTCCTGGGAACCGCCGTGACCGGAAAAACGGGGGTACGGTGCTTTCTGCGCGAACTGTTAAGTGAGGGCGGGCAGGGTTGGGTATTCAAGGCCAATCATCTCGAGCCCAGCGGGGTGTGGGTCGCTGTGAAAATGCTTCGCCCCGAGCCCGCAAACGAAGAGGCGCGGGCGCGTTTTGAGCGCGAGACCGAGGCGCTGAAAACGCTGTCGTCTATCTCGCCGCCCGATTCAAATATCGTGCGTCTGCTGGATAGGGGCGAGCATCCGATTTCAGCTTCAAATATAGAGATTTTGCTGCCTTTTGTTGTGCTGGAGTATGTGGCCGGCCGCACGCTGGAACAAATGATGCGCGAGGCGGGCGGCGCTTTTGCCGTGGCCCGTGTGCATAAGCTGATGCGCCAGCTCGCCCGTGCGCTTCAGACCGTGCATGACCAGCAGATCGTTCACCGCGATGTGAAGCCGGGCAATATTCTGATCGCCGATGAAGGCGGCCAAGATCTTTTAAAAATTACGGATTTCGGCTTGGCGAAGATGCGCGACGCGAGCGTGTATCAAACGGGAACCTTCGCCGGGGCGAGTCTGGGATATGCGCCGCCGGAGCAATACGAAATGGGCAATGCGCGCGTCAGTGCCCAAACCGATATTTTTTCGATGGCGGCGATTCTGTTTGAGCTTCTGGCAGGTCAAGAAGCCTTTCCATGCAAGCCGGGCGATAACGCGCTGCGGGTGATGGCGCGTATGCAAACGGCCGATCGTCCTTCGCTGGCCCGCGCCGCCGCTTCACTGCCTCGAGAGCTTCGCGACAGACCCGATATTTTGGCCGCGCTCGATCGCGAAATCGCGAGGGCGACAGGGCCCGATCCCGTCACGCGCCATGCATCGGTGAAAGATTTTTGGGCGCGTACAGAGCCTTTGCTTCGCGAGCTTTTGGTGCGCCTTCCCGCGGCCGCGCAAAGCGAGTCGGTCGACACTGGAGCGAGGCCCACGGCGCTTCCTCAGGTGCGGATGCCCATGCCTGCATGGCGCGCCGTTGTGCCTCCTTTGCGCAATGAACAATTGCGCGCGGCCGTGTTTATCAGCGGTGGATCGATTGTCGCTGTGGGGGCCCGGGGCCTGTTTTGCATGGCGGCCGGCCAATGGTCGGCGATGCAAATGCCGCCCGCCGTCGATACCCGCCTCTTGCGCAGCGTGATTAAGGCGCCTTCGGGCAAATTGGTGCTGATGGGCGATACAAGCCTGATCGCCATCGTGCATGAAAGCGGCGAGGCCGAGAGGCTCTACATCAATGAACGGGATATGACGCTGCTCGGCGGGTTCGCCGATGCGGAGGGCCTTGTGCTCGTCGGTGAAAAACTATCGCGATCCATGGGTGCCGCCATCATTTTGCCCTGGGGCGGCGTGCCTCAGGTGCTCACCATTGAAGGATCGACGCGGCTCTACGGTGCTGTGCGAGCGGGGCCTCAAACGCTGTTGGTGTGCGGTGCGCATGGTGCGCTGTTTGAAATTCAAGGCGGCGCCGTGAGGGAAATCGCTTGGGGCCGCACCGGTCATTTGTTTGCGATGGTGCCCGCGCCTCAGGGCGGCGCTTATGTTGTGGGAAGCGGAGGACATGCGCTTCGCCTGGTGCCAGTCTCTTCTCCATCCGCCGATCAGCCGGGACACACAGCGCTGTTGGAAGCCGTGCAGACCACCCGCGATCTGAAGGCATTGGCCTTGGATTCCATGGGCAAGCCTTGGGCCGCCGGCACCCAGGCCAGGCTGATGCAAAGGGTGGGGGACGTATGGATTCGCGTGCCTTTAGATCCCAAATGCCAAACGAATTTAGTGGCGGCAAGCGTGCGCGAAGACCTGTTGTTTGTCCTGGCTGAAGACGGCACGTTGTACGAAGCCAGCCGAGTGGCTTGACCGGCCAAACATAGAGGCGTAGGAATCGCGCGCGAAATCCCAAAGACAACCAACGTCAATCGACGGCAATCAAGGAGTATCTGCGATGGCGACGAAGATCGCAATTAATGGGTTTGGGCGTATCGGCCGGTGCATTGTTCGGGCGCTCGTTCAACGCAATGTGAAGGATTTGGAGGTCGTGGCCATTAACGACTTGACCGATCCGAAAACGCTCGCGCACTTGCTCCGCTATGACTCAATTCATCGCGAATTCAAAGAGGCGGCCGTGGGTCACGGCGAAGGGTACCTGACGGTCGGCGACAACAAAGTCGCCGTGCTGGCGCATAAAGATCCCAATGAGCTTCCCTGGAAGGCGATGGGCGTGGACATCGTGCTGGAGTGCACGGGCTTGTTCACCGACAAGGCCAAGGCGTCGGCGCATGTCAATGCCGGCGCGAAAAAAGTCATTATCAGCGCGCCCGCCAAAGGCCCCGATGTCACGCTGGTGATGGGCGTTAACGATGCTTCCTACGATCCGGCCAAGCATCACATTGTGTCGAACGGATCGTGCACGACCAACTGCCTGGCGCCGGTCGCCAAGGTGCTGCTGGACAATTTCGGCATCGTCCGCGGCCTGATGACAACCATTCATTCGTACACCAACGACCAGAACCTGCTCGATATCCCGCACCGCAAAGGCGATTTGCGAAGGGCGCGCGCGGCGGCCGTTAGCATGATTCCTTCGTCGACGGGCGCGGCCAAGGCGCTTTCGGAAGTGATTCCCGAGCTTAAGGGCAAGTTCGATGGTTTGGCGATCCGCGTGCCCACCGTCGATGTGTCGCTGGTCGATCTAACCGTCGAGACCGAGAAACCGATGACCAAAGAATCCATTCATGCGGCGATGAAAGCCGCAGCGGATTCGGGTCCGATGCACAATATCCTCGACTATACCGAGACCGAACTCGTCTCCAACGACTTCATTGGCTGCCCCGCGTCGAGCACCTTCGATGCCACGATGACGCAGCTCTTGGGCGATCGTTTCGCCAAAGTCTTCGCCTGGTACGACAACGAAATGGGCTTCTCCCACCGCATGGTTGACCTCGCGCTGATGATGGCCCGGAAAGGTCTGTAGCCGATGAAGCTCTCGGGAATCCGGTTCCTCGACGAGCTGGGCAAGGCCGGTGAAGGCGAAGCTTCAGCGCTGTCGGGAAAGCGCGTGTTTATCCGCGTCGATTTCAATGTGCCGCTCGACAAGAAAACGGGTGCGATCACCGATGATTCACGTATTCGCGAAGCGCTTCCGACCATTAAATTCTGTGTCGAAGCGGGCGCGAAGGTGATTCTGGCCTCGCATATGGGAAGGCCCAAACCAGGCAAGCGCGAAGGTCTGTCGCTCGAGCCTTGTGGCACGCGCCTCGCCGAACTGACGGGCTATGAAGTTCATCTGCCCGAGGACTGCGTGGGCGACGCGCCCAAGAAAGTCATTTATGACCTGCGCGGAAAGCAGATTTGTTTGCTTGAAAACCTTCGTTTTCACGAGGAAGAAGAAGCGGACGAGGAAGGCTTTGCGCGCCAGCTTGCCGAGCTGTGCGATGTGTACATCAACGATGCGTTTGGTGCGGCGCACCGGGCTCACGCTTCTGTGCATGCGCTTCCGCGGATGATTCGCGAACGCGCTGCAGGATTTTTGATGCGCAAGGAGCTCGAGGCGCTGAGCAAGCTGACCGACAGGCCCCAGAAGCCTTATGTGGCCGTGCTCGGCGGCGCCAAAGTGTCGGATAAAATCGATGTGGTGGAAGCGCTGCTCAACCATGTGGATGCGCTGTGCATTGGCGGCGCGATGGCCAATACCTTCCTCGCGGCTCAAGGCAAAAAGATGCAGAAGAGCCGCATCGAAGAAGACAAGCTCGCACTGGCCCGCACCATCTTGAGCAAGGCCGAGGGCAAAGGCGTTTCGGTGCTTCTGCCGGTGGACGTAATCGCGGCAACCGGGCTCGATGCAACGGCGGGCGAAGCGTGCAGCGCGGATACCTTGCCGGAAGGCACCATGGCGCTCGATATCGGGCCTCGCACCATCGAGCTCTTCAGCAAGGAAATTGGCCGGGCCAAGACGGTATTCTGGAATGGCCCGATGGGTCTCTTTGAGACGGCGGCCTTTGCGCACGGCACGATGGAAATCGCCCGGATCATGAGCCGCGTACCCGGTTTTACCGTGGTGGGCGGAGGCGACAGCGCGGCGGCCGTTAAAAAAGCCGGCGAAGACATCGCCAAAGGCTTTGGCCATATCTCCACGGGCGGAGGCGCATCCCTCGAGCTCATCGAAGGCAAAAAACTTCCCGGCGTAGAAGCCCTGCGCCTGCCGGAGGTGCCAGGGTGAACCCCGCGCGAAGAGCCCTCATTGCGGGCAATTGGAAAATGCACGCGGGCGGCCCGGATGCCGTTCTGCTGGCCTCCGGCGTGGCCCAGGCCGTGCGCGCGATGAACGCCGTCGATGTGGTTATCGCGCCGCCCTTCACCGCCCTTGCAGCCGTTGCTCAAGAACTCTTTGTTGAAGCCAAGAGCAGCGTCACCATGGCCGCCCAAAACATGTGCTGGGAAGCCTCGGGCGCCTTCACCGGAGAGATTTCGCCCTTTATGCTCAAAGAAGCCGGCGCGAGCTGGGTCATTTTGGGCCATAGCGAACGCCGCCAGATTTTTGGTGAAAGCGACGACATGGTGGCGCGCAAAGTCGCGACCGCGATGGCCGCCGAAATACGTCCCATTGTGTGTGTAGGCGAAACCCTCGAGGAACGTGAAAAGGGCAGCACCTTGGCCGTTGTCGAGCGGCAAGTCCGCGCCTTTATGGACGAACTCGCCAAAGAGCCTGGATTCGGGGTAATCGCCTATGAACCTGTGTGGGCCATAGGCACGGGAAAGGTGGCTAAACCCGCCGATGCGCAGGAAGTGCACGCGATGATTCGCGGCCTTCTAGCGAAAATGTCCGACGATTTGGCGGAGGCCACGCGAATTTTGTACGGCGGCAGCGTCAAGAGCGACAATGCCTCGGCCCTTCTCGCTCAGGCGGATATCGATGGAGCACTGGTGGGCGGAGCATCCCTCGACGCCGCGGGCTTTGCAAAAATCGTTGCCGCCGCCGAAGAGCTTTCCCAAAAGTCGTAGGCTTGCTACACCTCTCGCCGCTTGACGCTCGCCGCATCAACAACGAGCCCTAAAAAAACGCCATGGTTCAAACAATCGTCACCGTTCTCCACGTCTTTGTGTGTTTCTTCCTCATCCTCGTCGTCCTCCTTCAGCAAGGCAGGGGAGGCGGTATGGGCGCTGGAATGGGCGGTGCCACGGCTCAAGTCTTTGGAGGCCGGGGCGCGGGTAACTTTATGACCCGTCTCACGGCCATCTGCGCCATCGTCTTTATGCTGACCAGCATGTCGCTCGCTTATCTATCGTCGGCGGGCGACCGCGAACTGCGCGAATTCGAGCAATCGCAACAAAACAGGTAAGCGTCTACGATGGCCCTCAAGCCTGCCAATTCCGCGGGCTTCTCTCGCCTTGCCGCGCTCTCCAAGACCCATCCGCTTCTATTTGACCTCGCTCTTCTAACGCTCCTTCGCCTGCTGGCCGGAGTGTTTGTATTTGCCCTGGGCTTTCGCGCGGTCAGCGACGACGACTTTGCCCGCGTTGTCATCGCCCAGGAATGGGCCGCCTCTCCAAAACTCGATCCGACCGGCACCAGTTGGCTCCCTTTGCCCTTTTGGATGACCGGCATCGCGATGCGCGCCATCTCCGCCGATCCTTGGGTCGCCTACTGTGTTGCCACCCTTCAAGGCATCCTCTCCACCTTTCTCATTCACAGAGCCGCCCTCTGGATCACCGAACACCGCCGAATCAGCCTCGCCGGCGCCGCCCTCGCCACGGTCTTGCCCTGGAGCGCCCGCCTGGGCATCGCCACCGTCCCCGAACTCTTCGCCTCTGCCCTCGCCCTCCTCGCCATCAGCGCCGCCTGCGCCCCCAAACCCATCGGCTTTCCTATCCTCAACACCCAGGCCACCCCCTTCCCACCGCCCCACCGCATGCTAATCGGCGCCGCCTGCCTCGCCGCCTCCACCCTCTGCCGCTATGACGCCTGGCCCCTCGCCCTCGCCTTTGCCCTCCTCGCCCTTGTCTGCGCAGCCGCACCCAATAGCCCCTCCCGCTTCCGCTATGCCCTCAGTGCCCTCCTCGCGCTCCTCTCACCCGCCCTCTGGATCGCCTGGAATCACCGAGCCCACGGAAGTGCCATCCACTTCCTCGAACGAGTCGCCGCCTACAAACGAGCCCTGGGCGCCCAAGACGCCCACCATCCCCTCCGCACCCTGGTCGCCTATCCCGAAGCCTTTATCCGCCATGAACCCGAACTCTTTGGCGCCCTTCTCATCCTCGCAACCCTACTCGCCTTCTCCCCGCGCCTCCGCCCCGCCCACCTCGCCGCCCACCTCGCCCGCTACAAGCGCCCCGCGGCCTTCTTCATCCTCCAACTCGCCCTCCTGTCCGCCGCCATGGTCCGCGACGGCGCCCCCACCCATCACCCCGAACGCGCCCTCCTGACCGGCATGCTCCTCCTCAGCCTCCTCGCGGCTGAACTCGGCCTTCGCCTCCACACCCACTTCATCACCCTCGAACCCAAAACCGCACCCCAACGCAGCCTCCGCGCCCTCCGCGCCATCCTCATGGCATGGATAATCCCTGCCGCCCTCCTGATGCGCCCCTGGATACGCCGCGAACACTTCGCCGAACGAAGCGCCGAAACCCAACTCGGACACATCGCCAAAACCCTTGCAAAACCGGGCGAACGCATCCTGGTCGAAGTCGTCGACTACGGCTACTTCGCCATCATGGCCGCCTTCACCCGCCCCGGCGACATCGTACTCGACAAAAGCGCCGACCCCCGCACCGAAAACAAAGCCGGAAGCATAGGCGACCCCAACACCCTCAACGAACGCCTCCAAAAAGACGCCATCCGCTACATCATCGCCCGAACAACCCAAGCCCCAAGCTTCCCGCCCCAAGTTCCCAAAGCACCCATCGCCCAAGCCGGACAAATCGCCCTCTTTGGACCCATCATTTCCCCACCCCAGAGCCCCACCCCACCATGAACCCAAACTACTACGCCCATCCCAGCGCCTGCATCGACCAACCCACCCAAATTGGCGCCAACACCCGCATCTGGCACTTTTGCCACATCATGAAAGACGCCATCATTGGAAGCGACTGCGTCCTGGGCCAAAACGTCTTCATCGCCTCCGGCGTACACATCGGCAACCGCGTCCGCATCCAGAACAACGTCTCCCTCTACACCGGCATCATCATAGAAGACGACGTATTCATCGGCCCCTCGTTTGTCTTCACCAACATCAAATATCCCCGCGCCGAACTCGACCGCCGCACCCAATTCCAACCCACCCACATCCGCAAAGGAGCCACCCTAGGCGCCAACGCCACCCTCCTCCCCGGCCACACCATCGGCCAACACGCCTTCATTGCCGCCGGAGCCGTCATCACCCAAAACGTACCCGACTACACCCTGATGAGCGGCGTACCCGCCCGCCCCAACGGCTATGCCGGACGCCATGGATACCCGCTTATACCCGGCCCAGCCCACACCTGGACCTGCCCTGAAAGCGGCTACCGCTACATCCTCGACCCCAACACCAACAACCTACACTGTCTCGACCTCCCCGAAGACCAACCCCTCCCCAACGCCCGAACCCATCAAACCCTATGAAAACCGATAAACCTAACAACAAAAATAACAAAAATATTAAAAATAACAACAAAAATATCAAAAATATCAAAATACCGTTCTTTGACAGAACCCGAGAAGACCAACCCATCCTCCCCCAACTTCAAAACGCCTTTGAACGCATCATCCACAGCGGCCAATACATCTTAGGCCCTGAAGTCCAAAGACTTGAACACACCCTTACCCAATACCTCAACACCCCCCACGCCATCGCCCTCAGCTCATGCAGCGACGCCCTCCTCAGCGCCCTCCTAGCCCTCGACACCCAACCCGGCGACGAAATCATAATCCCCGCCTACACCTTCTTTGCCACCGCCGGCTCCATCGCCCGCCTAGGCGCCCGCCCCATCTTTGCCGACATCGACCCCCACACTTTTAATATTGACCCCAAGCGCTTCGAACAACACATCGGCCCCCGCACCAAAGGCATTATTGCCGTCCACCTCTTTGGATGCCCCGCCGACATACCCACCCTCCAACAAATCGCCGACCAACGAAAACTATGGCTTTTGGAAGACAGCGCCCAAGCCCTGGGCACCTGGATAAAAACCCAAGGCAATATCAAAAAAATGGCTGGCACCTTTGGACAAGCCGGCTGCTTTTCATTCTTCCCCACCAAAAACCTAGGCGGCTTTGGCGACAGCGGACTCCTCGTCACCAACGACAACGAAATGGCCGCCCGCGTACGCAAACTCCGGGTACATGGAAGCTCCAGCAAACACCACCACGAGCTATTGGGCGGCAATTTTCGCATGGACGCACTACAAGCGGCGCTCTTGAGCGAAAAGATTTTGTATATGGAGCGCAACCTAGAGCGCCGAAGAGAAATAGCGGCCTTTTACGACAAATATTTTCAAGAGCAGGGTTTAATCGAGGCCGAAGGCATAGAACTGGGAGCCAGGCCCGCGGGCCACAGCTTTAATCAATACATCATTCGGATACATAAAAAGCGGCGGGATTTTGTAAAAGCCTATTTAGAAGAACAAGGTATAGGCACTGAAATCTATTATCCCAAACCATTGCATCTACAGCCCGTGTTTCAAGGGCTTGGATATCGGGAAGGAGCATTTGAGGAAGCGGAGCGGGCGAGCCGGGAGACCTTGGCGCTGCCTATCTTTCCGGGGCTATTGGATGAGGAAGTGAGCTATGTGGCGGAGCGGCTTTCGAGCGCCTATTGACAGCCCGCTCTTTTACAGAGCCCAAAGCGGACGTAGAGGGTGTAACGAGGGTTTCATAGCCAGGGAAACCGAGCGAGCCGTACATTGTACGGTGATGGAGGTTGACCGAAGATATGAAACCCGCAGTAGCCCTGTGGGATGCCCTCTTAGGAAATATTGGTTTTAGGGTGTGGAAACACAAGCATCTATCTCGGACTGGCAGCCTGTGTTTGGGTCTCCGATGCAGGCAGTGCAAGCCTCACTCGGAGAGCCACTCGAGCAGGTATTGGGAACCATCATTCCCGCGTCGATATCATAGTCAGAAACACAGTATGCGCCGCACTTACCGCTCATATCACAGACACACTGCACAACTTGTGCAAAGGCTGTCGCATGCATAGCGCCTGCTTCCATGCAGATTTGAATCTGGCTAACCGGCGCCGCGATGGTCAAGGCGTCGGCACAAGTCATTGAGCACGGGATTCCACTGCTTGACCCGCTGCCTCCGCCCGAGCCTCCGCTCGATGACGACGTACCAGCGCCCGACGCGCTCGAACTACTCCCTCCCCCCCGAATATCCACATCCCCCTCGATATCGAGCAACT
>CAZICM010000008.1:100725-144347 GCA_964537685.1 uncultured Polyangiaceae bacterium | reverse complement strand
ACAGCATCATCCCTATACAAAAACAGCCGCCCCCCCAAACCATCCGCCTGCGCATTGTCACAACCTATCTATCCCGGTGTCCGTTTATGCCTATTTAAATTCAAAATAGCGAAGATCGCTGCATTCCTCGGCGCCATCGTAATGTGAAAGAATAAAAATATTCTTATCTGTGGGTGCCGCAAGAACAGGCGTGCCAGCATCGTACATCCCAGCCCCTGCCGCCGTGCCCTTGACCTCCAGCTTCACCGTACTGCCCTCTAGGTTCGATACCTTGATTTCAATTTCTGTTTCCCTGGCAAATTCTAATGGAACGCTGGATACAGCCTCCTTGTTATTAAACCAAACAACAATTTTCTTCGTGGCGAAGTCCATATAAACTCGCCAAAATTCGCTATCTCGAATTTGCAACAAGTGATAGTTTTTTGATATTTCGTTATGGGCAAAGTTAGGCGCGAACCGAAGAGTCAGCTCAAAGAAGCCATTCTTTAACACATCGGGTGCGTTGGTCGCGGGAATCTTCAGCGTTTCCTTCGCCCGCGTCACTGCCGCGCCTACCGTTGGAATATAGCTTGAAGGATAAGAAGCATTCTCCGCCTGCGCGCCAAAAGCCAAAAAACTAGAGACACCGCTGATAATTCCAGCCCCGGCCGGTGTATCCTTTGTCGTCAGCGTAATCGAGGCGGAGTGTACATCAGCATAAGTAAATGATATACGCTTCCATATCGTATCCGTAATATTGGTGTAAGCCGCGCTCGCATCTGACCAATGCTTAAAGCGCGCATAACAACTCTCTGTTCCCCCTCCAGACTTATTGCAGCCCGCTATAGGTGCCCCTATGCCCATCACCCAAGTCGATAAAGCCCGGACGCTGGAAGTCGATTGATATTGAGAGTCTTGGCCTGACGCATTGGCCACTGAATCATTATCCATGCGCATCGCCTCCAGACCACCCGCCGGATCTGTTTGATTGGGCGTTGCCTTCATCGCATTGGCCCCGCCCACCGACGGCCATTGTCCGCCGCCCGACCATGATTTGCTATACACCAAAACATTTGTCCGCTCAGTCTCAATACTCAATCCCCATTTCGCATTGTTCTTCGGCCCGACATTCCTTGCCCGGGCATCATTGGCATCATATCCAATGCATAGCGACTCATCGCTCGTTTGCGAAGAACGATTGACCGAAGGACTGGTAAACACCAGCCAAGGCGGCAATGCATACGCATAATCCTTGCACGCCGAAGTTCCCGCGCCTCCCGCCGCGAGGGGATCCGTCGCCGTCCATGAATAGGTTGGTGCTCCGCCCCCAGTTCCTCCCGTGCCACCCCCGGATGAACTCGAAGCACTCCCGCCGCCCGAACCCCCGCTCGACGATGACGTGCCAGCGCCCGATGAACTCGAACTACTCCCTCCCCCCCGAATATCCACATCCCCCTCGATATCGAGCAACTGCGCGCAGCCGGATGTCCAGCCCATAGCGCCAAACAGCATCATCCCTATACAAAAACAGCCGCCCCCCCAAACCATCCGCCTGCGCATTGTCACAACCTATCTATCCCGGTGTCCGTTTATGCCTATTTAAATTCAAAATAGCGAAGATCGCTGCATTCCTCGGCGCCATCGTAATGTGAAAGAATAAAAATATTCTTATCTGTGGGTGCCGCAAGAACAGGCGTGCCAGCATCGTACATCCCAGCCCCTGCCGCCGTGCCCTTGACCTCCAGCTTCACCGTACTGCCCTCTAGGTTCGATACCTTGATTTCAATTTCTGTTTCCCTGGCAAATTCTAATGGAACGCTGGATACAGCCTCCTTGTTATTAAACCAAACAACAATTTTCTTCGTGGCGAAGTCCATATAAACTCGCCAAAATTCGCTATCTCGAATTTGCAACAAGTGATAGTTTGCCGATATCTCGTCATGAGCAAAATTAGGCGCAAAACGCAGCGTCATCTCAAAAAAACCGTTCTTGAGCACATCGGGTGCATTGGCCGCGGGAATATATAAAGTCTCCTTTGCCCGCGTCACCGTTGTATTGAACGTCGGAATATAGCTCGAAGGATAAGAGGCATCCTCCGCCTGCGCGGCAAAGGCTGCAAAACTAGATATCCCGCTGATAACTCCCGCACCAGCCGGTGAATCCTTGGTGTTTAGCGAGATCGAATTGTTTTGCTTCGCTTCGTGCGTAAATGATATGCGTCTCCATTTCGTCTCCGTAATATTGGCATACGCCGCGCTGCCATCGGCCCAATGCCTAAAGCGAGCATAACAATTCTCGCTTCCGCCTCCAAACTTCTTACATCCGGCTATGGGCGCTCCCATGCCCATTACCCATGTCGATAATGCCCGGACACTGGAAACCGCTTGATAGGGAGATTCTTGGCCCGTTGCGTTGGCCATAGAATCATTGTCAAACTTCGTTGCCAGCATCGTTCCTGCGGGATCTGTTTGAGGATTTGGATCGACCATCATCGCATTTCCGCCGCCCAGCGTCGACCATTCCCCGCCGCCCGACCAAGACCTGCTTTGCTTCACTAGATTGGTCCGGCCAGTTTCAATACTCAATCCCCATTTCGCATTGTTCTTCGGCCCGACATTCCTTGCCCGGGCATCATTGGCATCATATCCAATGCATAGCGACTCATCGCTCGTTTGCGAAGAACGATTGACCGAAGGACTGGTAAACACCAGCCAAGGCGGCAATGCATACGCATAATCCTTGCACGCCGAAGTTCCCGCGCCTCCCGCCGCGAGGGGATCCGTCGCCGTCCATGAATAGGTTGGTGCTCCGCCCCCAGTTCCTCCCGTGCCGCCCCCGGATGAACTCGAAGCACTCCCGCCGCCCGAACCCCCGCCGGATGAACTCGAAGCACTCCCGCCGCCCGAGCCTCCGCTCGATGAAGACGTGCCAGCGCCCGATGAACTCGAACTACTCCCTCCCCCCCGAATATCCACATCCCCCTCGATATCGAGCAACTGCGCGCAGCCGGATGTCCAGCCCATAGCGCCAAACAGCATCATCCCTATACAAAAACAGCCGCCCCCCCAAACCATCCGCCTGCGCATATTCATATCCTATCGCTATGTATATCTATTAAGGCGAGACAAGCTCAAAGTAACGGAGATCTCCGCATTCCTCGGCGCCTTTCTGATGCGATAAAATAAAAATATTCTTATCCGTGGGTGCAGCCACGACAGCCTTACCGTTGTCAAACATGCCAGCGCCCACAGGAGGACCCTTCACATCCAGCTTCACTGTATCACCCTGCAAGTTCGATACCTTGATTTCTATTTCCGTTTCCCGAGCGAATTCGAGCGAATCACTGACAACGGTATTGTCGACGTTGTTAAACTTCACGACAATCTTCTTCGTCGAAGCTTCCATAAAAACCCTCCACGCCTCGCCGGCATGAATTTGAAACAAATGGTAGTTTGCCGATATCTCGTTATGCGCAAAGTTCGGCGCGAAGCGAATAACCACTTCAAAATAACCATTCTTCAGCACATCAGGTGCATTGGCCGCGGGAATATATAAAGACTCCTTCGCGCGGGTCACTGTGGCATTTGCCGTTGGAATATAGCTCGAAGGATAACTTGCATCCTCCGCCTGCGCCCCAAAGGCAGCAAAACTAGATGTCCCACTGATAATCCCCGCGCCGGCCGGTGAATCCTTGGTCGTCAGCGCAATGGAATTATCTTGTGGTGTCGCATAGGTGAACGAGATGCGCTGCCACGCTGTTTCTGTGATATTTGTGTATGCTGCGGCAGCGTTCGCCCAATGCCGGAAACGCGCATAACAACTCTCTGTTCCACCTCCAAATTTATTACAGCCTGCGATGGGGGCCCCAATGCCCATCACCCATGTCGACAAGGCTCGGGCACCAAATATGTCTTGAAAGGGAGCCTCTTGTCCAGTCATATTGGCTATCGAGTCATTATCGAATTGCGATGCGAGCATACCGCCTGCCGGATCACCGTGCATGCCAGGATCTTTTGTCATCACATGCGGAGGATTTAACGTTGACCAAGCTCCGGCTCCCGACCAGGAATTGCTCTGCTTCACCAAATTGGTACGTTCGCTTTCTATACTCAATCCCCATTTGGGATTGTTCTTCGGCCCCACGTTCCTCGCCCGGGCATCATTGGCATTGTATCCAATGCATAGCGATTCATCGCTGGTCTGCGATGAACGAACGGCTGCTGGACTCTCAAACACCAGCCACGGCGGCAATGCATACGCATAATCCTTACACGCCGACATGCCCGCGCCTCCCGCTGCCACAGGATCTGTCGCCGTCCAAGAATAGGTCGGCCCTCCTCCCCCAGCTCCCCCCATCCCGCCGCCCGACGAACTCGATCCCGTTCCACCCCCAGCCCCAGCCCCAGCCGTCCCACCACTGCTGCTGCTGCTTCCACCACTTCCTCCCCCACTGCTCGATGAAGACGCCGAGCCCCCACCCATCCCCGACGAACTGGAACCGCTCCCGCCCGACGAAGGTTGCCCATCTTTCGCCCTCTCCCCCTCCGGGTTGAGCCCACATCCGGCTTCCACGCCAGCCCCCCACAGCCCAGCACCCAACAACCCCAACCACATCCACGTTCCACGACGGATTGACTCGTTTATCGGCATCTTCATGACCTTACCCTCACATCGCAAAAGAAACCGCACCCCAATAAGAAAGTCACCGGCTTACCACAAAAAACATCCCTCGTTATTTTCCCCGCGGCAAGTCCGCTTAAGCTCGTGTATACCGCATAAAAAGCACCTCAGCCAAACCCCAAAACACGCAAGCCATAAAAAACATCGGCCCCGCGCTTCTCTCATGCACAGCCCCGAGTCTATCGCCGATCGCGCCCTCTTCCCCTTGCTCGCTCTCTGCGCCGCCTTCTCCGTTCTCGCCATCGGATCCGTTCATACGCCCGCTCTCCTAGTCTCGGCCACCCTCGCCGCCTTCGCCGCTTCCGCTGCCCTGGTCCTTCATCGCTCCAATTCTCCTTCGTCTCCTGTTCTCTCGCTGCCCATCGCCCTCCTTTTCGCATTGGCCCTGATCACCCTCCTCCAAGCCGTGCCCCTTCCTCTATCATGGCTTCATCGCATCGCCCCGCTCAATGCCGATATCTGGTCCCGAGCCCTCTTACCTCTGGGCCTCGATCCCCCCGCCCGCGCGAGCATCTCCCTCGACCCGGGCCAAAGCACCGTTGAAGCCCTCAAACTGGCGGCCTATGCCGCGGTCTTTTATGCCTCCAGCACATTAGGCGCGCGAAAAGGCGCCGCCTCTGGACTCTTGATTGTCTTTATCGCCTCCACCCTGGCCTCCCTCGCCACGCTCCTCCACGGCCTATTGGGACTCGACCAAGTCTATGGCCTCTACCAACCCACCTTTCGCCCATCCCCCTGGCAACTCGGCCCTCTCTTAAACCCCAACAACCTCGCGGGCTATCTCAATCTAGGCATCTTCTCGGGCCTGGGCTTACTGCTTATGCACAACCCCATCCTTCCCCCATGGGGCGCCGGTCTAGGCATAGCCTTTATGCTTGCCACCACCCTAGCCACCGCCTCCCGCGCCGGAGTGCTTGCCCTCATCATCGGACTCATCCTCTTCAGCCTCCTCACCCGCAAAGCCCGGGGCAGCCACCGCTCCCTCACCAGCCGCCGCATACTCCTCCCCGCGTCCGCCGCCCTCATTGCCGGCCTAGGTTTTGCGCTCCTCGGCACCGGCCGAGAAACCTGGCTCGAACTCAGCGACCGAGACCTCCAAAAAATCGAACATTTTGGCCGGGTTCTCCCCGCCGTCTGGGATTTTGGCTGGCTGGGCATGGGAAGAGGCGCCTTTGAAAGCGTCTATCCGGCTTATAAAGTTACCCCGGGCCATTACACCTATACCCACGCCGAAAATTTTATCCTTCAGTGGTGCGCGGATTGGGGCGTACCTGTCGCTTGCCTTGCCCTCCTAGGATTTGCATACACCTTTTCCCCCAATCGCCTAGGCGCAACCAAAGGCACCGTCGCCGCCGCTGCATTTGTCGGACTTTTTACCCTGCTGCTCCAAAACCTAGCCGACCTCGGCCTAGAAATTCCAGCGCTCTGCATTGCCCTCTGCATCAGCATGGGCGCCCTCTATGGCGACACCAAGCGCCGCCGCCTCCACCACGGCCTTTCAGAACCAAAACCCAGCTTTAGCCAGCGCCTTCTCAAGCATCGAATCGCGGCCTTGATAGCCCCCATCCTAGGGATGACGGCGTTTATGGCTCCCGTCCTCGCGATAGGCATGCGCGATCTTGCCTCTGATCGGGAAGAACTGCGCACCCGCATGCAACAGAGCGGCTTAAACCAGGCGGAACAGCGCGAAGCCTTTGTGAACACGCTCCGGGCGGCCATACTTCGGCATCCCGCCGAACCCTATTTTCCCCTGGTGGGAGCCTTGTATTCCTGGCGGGAAAAGACGGGCGATCCCCTGCCATGGCTTCAGCGCGCGCTTGAACGCATGCCCTTAAATGGCCGCGCGCATTTATTGCTGGCGGACGTTTTAATCGAACGCAAAGCCAAGCATCAAGCGCTGATGGAACTGCGCATGGCGGTAGAGAGCGACGCATCGTTGGTAATGCCGGCGGCCCAGAGCGCGCTACGCTACAGCCTTCATATTGAAGATTTGCTTCGGGCCGTACCGCAGGGCAAAGCGGGAGCGGCGGTATTGGATGCGATGGGAGAGCAACTAAATGCCAAAGGCGGCTTAGCGAAAGACAAGCATTTGGCGTGGGAAAGCCGGCGCCGATGCGATGAAGAAGCGCTGGTTCGCGATCCCTTGAGGTTGGGACCTCGCTTAAGACAAGTGCAAATGCTCTTTGAAGCCCTGGAAGGGCGAGGGGTCGAAGGGGGAGAAGGAGCGAAACTATGCGCGGATCGGACGGGATGCGAACGCAGCCTAGAAGAGCATGAAAGAGTGCTTGAACAGCAAGCGCCCGAGAGCTCGCATGCCTTACGGATACGGGCGAGACGGCTGACGTTGCAAGGAAAGGCGGACGAAGCGGAGCGCCTGTTAGCGGGGGAGTGCAGTCGCTACAGCGATCGGAAAGAATGCATTCAACAGCGGGTGATGAGCGCGGCGTCCTTGGCTGGACCGGAGCGGCTGAACGCGGCGATTCGGGACTATATGAGCGCATCGTGCATCAAAGCGGCGAGCTGTGCGGAAGCTGGGGAGTGGGCGGGGAGACTGCGTTTGGATCGGGGGGAATATCTAGCGGCGATGCCCTTGCTGGAGCGGGCGGTCCGAGAAGAGGGGACGGAGGCGAGGTGGTTATTGTTGGCGGAGATTGCTTCGAAAGCTGGAGCGCATGCGAAGGCTGCGGATGCGCTGCAGAAGGTGCTGGAGAAGCGGGGAGGGGCCGATCCGGTGCTGAAAAAGCGGATGGAGGAGGAGAGGGGGAAGGCGGCCGGGATGCTGGTGGGACCGTAGGGGGGAGGGGCAGTCCCTTGCTTCGACGTGACTCTATGCGGCGAGCAGGTTGCGCACGGTCATCCGATCTGAAAATGGCACCAGGGTTGAGTGATGCTCAATGCGCCGCAGATCATCGGCCCTATAGATGCGATCGACATCCACGGTATCATCCAACAAAGTGATTCGCTGCTCGGGCCTATTCGCTACGGACAGGTCATAGACCTTTCGGAATACCTCGTTGGTCTGAACGTGCGCGGCGCTGGGCAGACGTGAGAACAGAGTCAACACCGCAGATCTTGTGGTGCGGCCGAAAACGAGAAAATCGATTGCAACAGGCGCGAACGGCCCCTCCAATTCGACCGCCGGTTCATAGTTGAGATCCGCATCTGTGAGAAACTCCTCGACATCTTCTGTAAAGACGCTTTGAAGCTGAAGACGCTTTGTAAATAAAAAATCGGACATGCGCAAGCAGGCTTGACCGAGGAGGAGAATGGCCTGGCTGAGGGATTCTTGAGTATTGGAAATAGGCTTTTCCAGCGCTCCGCCCGCCAGGTTGACACCATACAGAGATACCGCTTCTTCAAGCTGAACCCGGCGCTTTTTGGAGCTCCACGGTTTGACATCATGGTTTAGAAGAAAAGCCATGGTCTGACCCAAATCGCTAAGCTTGGAAGGGGGCAAAAGCGGCTCGCGCGGATCATTGACGATAAAAACATCGACGGAAGAGCCGTCTGGATACAGGAAGCCCGTCTGGATACGGATATGGCCCTTGGGCAGGATATCGACGGTCTTGACCATACAGCGGCCTTGAAGGGCTTTAACAAGTGCGGCGGCATCATGCATGGTCGGGCTCCTCAAACGATCCATAGTGGATGATATTCGCGGCGGCGCAGAAGTCGCTGAAGATTTCCTTAAGGGATTTCCCGCTTAAGTCCGCGCGCGGGATAACGCCCTCGCGAAGACCGCGTCGAATGCTGTTTTCATCCTGAACAGAGTGTTTATGACTTCGGCCAGCGTCGCCGTGGCACGATCCATCCACATCGAGGCGGCAAATCGGTCCTTCGCCGGCAAGTGTCACATTCAGACCCTTCGCGCCTGTTTCTGGGTTGAAATTGATATTCATCCAGAGGGTCACGCCTTGGTTGTTCTGGATAGGAATGCGATCCGCGGTAAGCAACGGATGGGTGGATTGCTTTTGAGCTAAGCGGATATCAACGGAAATGGTCTTTCCGGGAAGGTCGCGCAAGGCTTCGAAATCTCGCCGATTCATCGTTTCCGTTACCGTGTAGCACGGCACTTCGAGCGTGGGCAATAAAAAAGTTGTGAGGGGAAATCAATGTGGTCGGGACTGCGGCTGGTATACTCGGCACCCCCTGTCCACGCGGAACGCCGTTTGCAATCTCGGCGGCGCGGACCTGGATGTAGAAACCCGCCTGCGCAAGTTGCCGGCGCCGATCGGAAAGAACAAACAACCGTTTGCAAAAATGGCGGACGCTCATCCACGCGCGCGGAATGGCGTTTGCAAAACCGGCTGCCAAGGATCTACGCGCGCAGAATGCCGCTTGCAATTTTGGACGAGCCTCTCTGCGCGCTCCAAAACGGACAGAGCGATTGCCAAGCATTGCACACATGCTCAATATATAGATTTCAAACCCGGTTATATGCGGCAGCTTGATCGATGTACCTGTGAAAGGATTTGAAATCCCGGTGAAGCGCCGGTGCTTTCTATTCAGATACCCTTGACATCCCTCTCAATCCCATGCCATAAGCCTCCCGCCATGCAAATCCGCGTTCCCATGGGCATCGACGACTTCCGAAAGCTTCGCGAAAAAAACGCAGAGTACGTCGACAAATCTCATCTCATTTCAGAATTGATCGACCGTGATACCGTGGAAGCCGTCGTCCTTCCCCGCCCCCGCCGCTTTGGCAAGACGCTCAATTTATCAATGCTGCGCTGGTTTTTTGAAAAACGCCCCGAATATCTTTGGCATCTGTTCGAAGATCTGTATATCGCCCGCGCAGGTGATAAATATAAAGTTCACTTTCAGCGCTATCCCGTTCTCTTTATCAGTTTTAAAGATATACGTCCCGGTACAGCCGAGGAAGCTCTCGAGGGCATCTATAAAAAAATTCAAATTCTGTTCGACGAGCACCGCTTTTTACTCACCGGCGATCTGCTCACTCCCCGCGAGCGCCGCGATTTCGAAGGTATCTTAAATGAAACCGCCTCAAATATTATCTACCAGCGCTCCCTCCTGGATCTATGTGCCTATCTAGAGCGCTATCACGGCGAGAAAGTTATTTTGCTTATCGACGAATATGATCAGCCCATTCATGCAGGCTATGTGCAAGGTTATAGCACCAAGATCCTGGATTTCTTCAGAGCCTTCTTTGGTCAGGGACTCAAAGGCAATCCTCATATCGCCAAGGCTGTTGTCACAGGTATCTTAAGGCTGGCCCGCGAAAGCATTTTTTCGGGCCTCAACAACCTGGGCGTGTATACGCTGGTGCGCGAAGAGTTTTCAAGCTGCTTTGGCTTTAGCGAGGATGAAGTGCAAGCGCTGCTTGAAAAGGCAGGGCGAAGCGAACATTTGGAACGGGTACGCCGCTGGTACGATGGCTATATCTTTGGAGGCCGCGTCATCTACAACCCCTGGAGCGTGCTCAATTTTCTCGATAGTCAAGCCGCCGACGCACAGCCCTATTGGCTGAATACCAGTTCCAACGATTTGATCAAACACCTGCTATCCAAGCGGGCCATCTCGCTAAAACCGCTGATGGAAGATTTACTCAAAGGCCAGAGTATTGAGCGCAGCCTCGACGAAGATGTGGTGCTGGACCGGCTTGAATCAAGCGATGAAGCATTCTTTAGTTTATTGGTATTCACCGGTTATTTAAAGGCGGAGCGGCTTCCCTCGAAGCCGGACGATATATCGCCGTTTTATGCCTTAAGCATTCCCAACAATGAAGTGAGGCTTTTGTATGTAAGCACATTCCGGGAATGGCTCGCGCAAGCCTTCAATCAGCGCGGCGGCAGCAGCGAGTGTTTGCTCAATGCGCTGCTCGCCGGCGACGCTTATGAAGCAGAAAGGCATCTTCAAATCTTTGTAACCAATATCCTTTCCTATCATGATGCCGCTTTGGCTTTTCCCGAACAAGTCTATCAAGCCTTTGTACTTGGCCTGCTGGCTTCCTATGAGTGGATGGGATATAAAGTCCGTTCCAATCGGGAATCGGGTTCTGGACGGCCGGATGTATTGATTATTCCCACGAGGCCAGGCCGGCCTGGGGTTGTGTTGGAGCTTAAGATCGTCAAGGCGGCGAAACGCGCGCCCGAGCGGACCCTAAAGGCGGCGCTCGCGCAGATTGAGCAAAAGGAATATGCCGCCGAGCTCAATGCCGCGGGGGCAAATCCAATTCGTAAGCTGGCAGTGGCTTTTGATGGGAAGAAAGTCTGGCTGAGGGCAGGCTGAGAATATCCTCTTAATAATGCGCCATCTGATCGCAATACAAATCCGCCCCCGGGTCGACCCCCAAATCCTGGGTAAACTTTAAGTAAAATCCAACCCTATCCTCCACCTTGGCATTCGTTGGCATACTGCATTCCAATCCCCCATTGATTATATTGATCGTCATCCCAAACCCAGGCTTGCGGCCCATCGCTGTATCCTGCGCCGAAGGCACCCAATTCCCAGCCATCACATCATGACACGAAGGCTTGGGCGCCTGCGGCGTCACCCAAAACCATATCCCCGTCTGAAATGCCACCGTTCCATTCGATGTCACCAAATCCGGGTCCGTCAATAGCGCCAATCCCAGGGCATCCCCGGCCTGCCCATAATTGTAGTTCCAGCTTAACTGTATCGGCCCACGCCCATGATAGGTCTTTCCAGGCGCGCAAGGATATTGTGCATTGTTTGGGTCGCAATATCCTACACATCCCCCATTCTCACAGCCGACTTCTTGAGTAAAATAAAGCCCCCAAGCCAAGGGGCCATCCGGAGCGGCGGGCCAGCCACCGGTCGTCTCGTGGGCGATATTGGCCAAAAATGCGGCTGCTTCGCGTTTGCGGTGATCCATGCTCCCTTCGTTGCAGAACTTCGCATCCAATTTGGTCGCGGCAACAAGCGCATCGTATTCGTACAAAGCGTTGCGATGAGGGAACCAGGCTTCATACATGGCTTTGGTCACAAAATCGGCAAAACCTCCCGAGGGAGCCGAACCGCCGGCGCCGCCGGAACCGGAGGATTGGCCGCCGCTTCCGCTCGAAGATCCCGAGCTTTGGCCGCCGCTTCCGCTTGACGAGGCCGTGGAGCTGGAACTCGCCGAACCGCCGCCGCTTCCCGAAGAAGCGCCGGAATTGCCTGTTTCGCTTCCGCAGGCGGCTAACGACAGGGCCGCCAATGCGCCCGCGCCTGCAATTGCCCAATGAAATCCAAAAAATCCAAATCGTGAGACGAGCATTCAAACCATCCTTTCGCGGCGGGTTCCATTCAACAGTTGTGCGCGGGATGCAAGCGAAAAAGGTGATCGGTGTTGATCTGGCTAGGTTGGGGAGGGGTATTTTTAAATACCTTGACATCCAGCCCGATCCAGCGTTTCTATTCGCCATGCTCATTCCTACCCGCTTCGTCCTCCTGCCGCTTGCAATCCTATCCTGGGGATGCGACACTCCTGCTTCCAGCGGGAATTCCGCGGCGTCTTCATCGGCAGCTTCCGCTTCTGCCCCAGCTTGCCCTGGGCTCTCCGAACACTGGCGCGACGTGTGGACGGCCGAATCGCCGCCCGGTCTCGATCGCCGCCGGGCTCATGTCATCACGCGCGTGAATGCCATGTGGGCCGGTGCCTGTGCTTCCCTGGCCAAGGAGCCGGCTCAGGACTTGGCGCCCGTGCTCGCCGAGTTAAAGGCTGCCCGTACTTTCGCCGGGATCGAAGGCTTGTCCCCATCCGGCGGCACAGCCTCGAAACAGAAGCTTGTTCAGTGTGCTCAAGACGCGCTCGTCCGAACGAAGAGCGCCTACGCCATCGCCGCGAGTGGCGTCGACGAATGCGAGGAGGCCATCGCAAGCGCTGCATTTTGCGGCGATGATGTGGACAAGGCTTCGGTGAAGTCGGCCGCGAGTGGGAAAAATGATGGAGCTTGTGCGGCCCTATCCGCTCTTCTCGCAAAAAAGTGCGCCCAACAGTAATACGCTACCGCCCTGGATTCTAGTCCGGCCTCCAGCATTCGTCCGCGCGGGGTGGCGGAACCAATCGTGATGCATCATGGCGCGTCAAGACGAAATTCCCCCACCATGCCATCAACCGCCTGGAATTTTACCTTCGTATAGGGTGCGTCTGGCAACCCCATAATGTACATCCCAGAACCCGGCTCCACCGGAAAGGCCAAAACCCCGGTTTGGCCATCACCAAAAGGCTTCACCTCTTCGCCTGATTTGGTTTCAAGAACAATGCGATCCAGGATCAGATCTGTCGAATTGTTGAAATAAACCCAGCTCCATCCGTTGCCCCCAATGGACAATATATCTCTCTGCGATTCGGGGTCTCTTGGTAGATCATAGGTGATTACACCGGCTCCTTCCATCGTCGGGCTCGCAAGATGACGAATCGATAAGGTTTGCGGCAATGGCGAAGGAAAATCACCTTCACCAAATATGCGCACGGTACCAGGAGGAATGACCAAAGGCACACCAAAAATGCTGAGGCCCGTAATTTCCGAGGCTGTCGAGATGGATACGTAAAGCTCGTAGCTTTGCGTCGTTTCAGTACATGCAGGCGTGCCCTTCGCTACCTCCATTCCACAGCCGAGCATTCCAATGAATGTAATAACATACCACCGTCGCAAGATAGCACTGGTCATGATGCCCGTTGAAGTTCCTTTGGAGATCATGGTTGCCCTCATTTCGCCGTAGCGGCTGTTAATTGCATGTATTCACGATACAATTGGTGAACGATTGGCAGTTCGCATCACAGGAAGCGATCTGCTGGGAACACATGGCGGCTGCGCAATCGCTAATCATGCACTCGGTACAATTTGCACCGCCGCACGCCCCCGCCCCTGTATTTTCACAGATACTTGAACAGTTCGCGGAGCATGCATCGCATGCCAAACAGCCCGATGTCACGATGCCATCGCTGACACCATAAGGATATTTCAGCGCGCATGTCGTAGCACAGTCCGTGCTGCACCATCCGGTATCCTGGCAGTTGGAAGGACATGCATCGCAGAAAAGGCACTTTCCCAATGCAACATAGTCATCCGCGCCTGAGGGAAACATCTTGGCACAGTCCCACAAGGATGCCCCTGTGTCCGTGCATTCAAAAATGGCCTCGCAGGCCGCGTTTTGAAAACACCGGACGCCCAGCTCTGCGCATGTGTCGTTGATCGCGCAGCTCTGACAAGAATCGCATGAATTGTACTCTAAATCGCAGTGGTTTGGACATGTACAGGGACCATATCCACTGCCATCGGGTAGGCAATGTTTCTTGCCCTCGTTTCCAATGCCGCATTCGTAACAATAAAGGTTGGTACCCGGGGTACATGTGGGTGGCGGCGGATAAGTTCCCGAACTGTTGCCCGGTGGTTCGTCGGTTTCCGGGGAATTACGCGAATAACCGCGATCACCGCACGCAGCCAGCCAAACCATACAGATTCCAACCATCGCTGCAATACCATCACGCTTTGTTAACATTGTCCTCTCCCTCGTCTTTGCGCACTGGAAGGGCTCCAGGATCTTAAAACGCATAGGCATCAACGCCAGGTTTTTTGATCCTGGAGCCAAACCGTGGCTTATGACGATTTCTTCTGGATCAGAGATTAATCTCGCCCTTCTGGCCGGACGTTGTTTGGAAGCGAATGGATTTGTAGTTCATCATGGGTACGCCTGCGATGTACAGATCTGCTCCCGGGCGCCACAAATCGGGGATGAAACCCGTCAGGCCCGTATTTTGGGGGAATATCTCGTCTCCGTTGGATGAGACGAGTGAAACATGCTCGATAGCGTCACCATGAGGATTTTGCTTATGCACCCAGGCCAGCCCTTGTGTATCAAGCGCCGAAACACCCTGGACATCAGACCCCCGGGGCATATCGTATTGCACCGTGCCCTGGCCTTGCGTTTGGGGATCCCCTTTATGCGTGATGGTCACTGTGTTTGGCCGGGGATCGGCGGAGTCTCCTGCATCAACGGCTCGAACAACACCCGAAACAAGGGTTCCTAATGGAACACCCATAAAGTAGACGCCGGCGATATCGGCCACCGCGACGCCAACCGTTGTTAAGAGATAGCTCCAATCGATGCCAGGTTCATTCGTGGTGCCATCCCCACCGCTGTAGCCACCGTATCCGCTATTATTCCCGCAGCCAATGAGCCCCCCAGCCAATACGATGCCCCCTCCTTGAAGGAATAAGCGGCGGCTGGCCATGCGCACACGTCGCTCTTGTCGTGAATAGGGAAGAACGAGGCTTTCCTCCGGAGTGATAATACGGCCAATACCCATTGCAGTCATGATGTTCTCCTTCGCGTATCTGTTTACAGGGCGTCCCATCCAAGAGACGAAATCGGATACTCTCTTATGCCTGGTGTTGATTCAGGCATGCAGAGGTCTTGAGCAACAGGTGGGCCAAAGAGAATTATACTTGTTTTCCGAACAAATACAAATCATACCCGTGTCGCAAGTTGCAGTGCATGCATGATTACGCGTGCAATTGCCTTGAATGGATCTTGGGGATGATGCGGCGGGGGTGAGGATTTTTTTTGAGTACGTTTTGCGAAATGTGTATTGACACAGCGGCGGATCTGTGAAATGCAAACAAGAGCCTATGAATACCGTGCGATACCGGATAAGCCCGGACGACATCATCCTTGAGGTCAACGAGTCCTGGGTGGATTTCGCCGCAGCAAACGGCGCGCCTGAGCTCGGGCCTATCCAAGTGCTCGGGCAACCTCTGTGGCGATTCATCAGTGGGGTGGAAGTGCGCCATCTGTATACGCTCCTCCTGGGACGCATACGCCGCACACATAGTACCGTCGTAATTCCTTTTCGCTGTGATGCTCCAGATTTGCGCCGCTTTATGGAGATGACGATGACAGCGCTGCCGGATGGCACGGTGGAGTTTATCGCCACGCTGATACGCACGGAATCCCGTGATGTGGTGTCGTTTCTTGCGCCGGGGAGCGATCGCGGGCAGCCGCTGCTGACCATCTGTAGCTGGTGCAAGCGGGTCCAGATTGCGGAGACGGATTGGGTCGAGGTCGAAAAAGCGGTCGCGCGGCTGGGCCTGTTCCAACGGGACATCCTTCCACAGCTCACCCATGGAGTGTGCCACACCTGTTATGCCGAGGTCCTGCGGGAGTTATCCGGCGGTCCGGGGGAGCCAAGCCATGGCGCGCTTTGGGGGAAATAACGTTAAACGTAAACGAAACACTTTTCTTTGAAGAGCGTCACAATTCGTGTAGCATCGCGCGCATGGCCATCAAACGGGCGATCCTTCTCATTGCGGATATTGGCGGCTACACCCGCTTTATGCGAGTTCACAGCATCAATCTCGCTCATGCCCACGACATCATCTCGCGGCTGCTCGAAGCTGTTATCGATGGGGCTGGACCATCGTTTAAGCTGGCCAAGCTCGAAGGCGATGCGGCCTTTTTTCATGCGCCTTTAAAGGATGCTCCAGTACCGGGGGAGCTTGCGCATGTATTGGATGCAGTTCATACGATTCGCACGGCCTTTAGTGCGCAGCGAGATCGAATGAATATCGACCGGATATGCACTTGTGATGGTTGCACCCAAATTGGCGCGCTGAAAATAAAGTTTGTCGTGAATGTTGGTGAAATTGCCTATCATCGCGTCAAAGGGCATAGCGAGCTGGCGGGCGTGCCGGTGATTGTGCTGCATCGTTTGCTAAAGAATTCGGTGCCGATTCCGGAGTATGCATTGATGACGGGTCCGGTATTTGAAGGAGCGAAGCCGGAACTGCGTCAGATGGCGCAAGAAATCGAAGAGGATCTGGAGGGATTGGGGGCATCGACGCTATATTATATCGATTTGGCTAAAACGGCGCCTCCCGTGCCATCGCCCGTGCCTGTGGGATATATCAGGCGGCTTTGGAGGCATATTTTGTTTAACTTGCGTTCATTGCCCTATATGATTGGATTGCGCCGCGCATGTGAGGGTTTTAGGAATATGGATGAAGCTCGCCTCCCCAGTGCCTCCCGCGCCCATTCCCTATCATCAAAATAAAACGCCTGCTTCCCAATTACCTGCACCGTCTCATGCCCCTTGCCCGCGATTAACACCAAATCCCCCGGTGATGAAGTCGCCACCGCTAAATCAATCGCCCGCCCCCGCGAAAGTTCCACCACCACACTGGCCCGCCCAGCCTGAAGCCCTTCCACAATCGCGCCCGCTATCGCTTCCGGCGCCTCAGACCGAGGATTGTCGCTCGTGACAATCACCCGATCCGCCATCCGTCCCGCGACTTCACCCATGGGTCCGCGCTTTTGTCGGTCTCGATCGCCCCCACACCCAAATACGCAGGTCACTCGGCCTTCCCCGAGCAGCCGCATGGCTTCCAGCGCCTTCTCCAAGGCATCCGGCGAATGCGCGTAGTCTACCACGACAACAATATCGTCCTCTGGGCCATCACATCGATCCAAGCGGCCAGGAGCCGGCGGCGCTTGGCTTAGCGCGCGGGCCGTATCTGTAACATCAAGGCCCAGACAGGCCGATATCCCAAGCGCCAGCAAAAGATTAGCGAGATTATGCTCCCCAATCAGCGGCGATGCAAGTTCGACCGGTCCCGATGGCGTTGAAACGGTGCAGCGAATGCCCTGCCGATCGACGATAACAGGAGCGATGGGGCATATATCGGCCCTGTCCCCAGGCCGCCGAGACACCCGGAGAAGCGGAGTCCGTAGACGCTCGGCCAGCGCCGCCCCAAAGGCATCGTCCACCATCAGCGCGCAGCTTTGAGGGTCTAAATCAAGAAATAAACGAGCCTTCGCCTCTCCATAAGCGGCCATGGTGCCGTGAAGGTCCAAATGATCGTGGGTTAAATTGGTGAATGCAGCCACCTGAAAGCGAACGCCGTCCGCCCGTTTTTCCGCGATTCCATGGGAAGTCAGCTCCAAAATCAAATGCGTCGCCCCCGAAGTGCGCATCCATGCGGCGATTCGCGTAAGCTCATCGGCTTCGGGCGTGTTCAGGCCGGGATCAAAAGCGAGCTGATCGAAGAAAACGCCAAGCGTGCCCATCATCCCCGGACGAAAAGCAGCGTTGGAGAGGACCGAGCGCATGAGCGAGCAGGTGGTGGTCTTGCCATTGGTCCCCGTAATGGCGATGACATCCAGATCCCGGGTCGGCTCGCCGTAAATCAAGTCCGCCGCCCGGGCCAGCGCTGGGCGCATATCGTTGGTAATCAACATAGGCACCGGGGACGCGGGCAGCGTTGAATCGGCCTCGCTCAAGATCGCACAGGCACCCCGCTTCACCGCTTGATGAATAAAGCGCAGACCATCAAAGGACTGACCGCGCCGCGCCGCGAAGATTTCACCCGGCAGAATATGTCTCGAATCCTGCCTTATGCCCAGCGCCTGCACCGAGCCGTCCCCGATCAGCCGGGCATCTATGGCCTGGGCAATCCGCGAAAGAGGGACGCCCAGGCTTGCACGAAAGGATGAGATTTGGGTCACGCGGGCCGTCTTGGCTTAGGACGCTCCACCTGCATGGGCGTGTGTGCCGCACGAGGATGTGCAGGGGCTGTACGTGGGCGCCATAGGCGCCAAAGGAAGCCTGAAACGCGAAGCAACGGGATCTTTGCGCCAACAGATAGGATCTTCAGCAAAGACATCGCCCGTCTTATGCCAAGCGGCCGCGCGGCACCCATAACATGTTTCGCGCTGATCGCAGGTCAGGCAGGCGCCCGTGATCAGTTCGTTGATACGGCGCAGCTTCAGAAATTCGGCGCTTGTCACGATCTCCGAAAGAGGCTGGCCCGCGTCGCCATTCGAGCCCACGCGCAATAGCCCATATTCACGGGTCACCCCGGCGCAAGGCTGCACACCGCCCCGATCGTTGATGTAGCAATTCGAGTAATAAAGCTGGCAGGAGCCCGCCGCAAAAGGCGGATGAGGAACCCAGGTGTATCCAAATTCGCTTCTATCAATCGCGAGCAGCTCTTCAAACAGCACACGGTACTTCTCCGACGCCTCGTCCTCGTTAAAATAAAGCGAATCTTGGTTTTCTGCCGCGCGGCCGTGCATGGTGGGCAGCTCCACTTCAGGGATGATCGAGCGGCTGCGCATCCAGCGCCACATCTCGGGCATTTCGTCGTAGTTCTGACGGCAGATCACCGTTTCAAGCGCAAATCTCGGGGCTTTCGCGTCGGCGAGACCCACGTTGAGCAGGGCATCCACGCCTCGTTTAATGCGGCGCGCGCTGCCCGCAATGCCCGCGAGCGCATCTTGAACATCGTCTCTCAAACTGTTGAATTTGCCGATGACACTTACATCGCGTGTCTTCAGCCACTCCGCCGCGGAAGCGTCGACCAGCGTGCAATTGGTGTAGAGATAGGTATAGCAACCCTGTTTGTTGGCGTAATCAATACACGAATCATCATCGACGAGAATCGAGTGGCGCAGCAACGACTCGCCGCCCGCGACAATCGACACGGCCCGGGCTCCGCAAGCCACGGCTTCATCGATAATCGCGCGGATTTCAGGATCGGTGAGGCCGGTTCTGGGCGCGCCCGTGGCGCTCGTATAACAGTAGACACAACGCAGATTGCACTGACGGCTAAGCTCCAAGGAAATGCGCTTGAGTGGCGTGCCAGGATCTAAAGGGCGCGTTCTTTCCGTGCGCGATACCAACTCCGGCGGCGGCGCAAAGCGTACCGGCCGCGCTTCCAAGCTTTGGGTTTCGATCGAGTCCATTCTGTGCATGTCCTTCCCTTGCGTGTGCCCGGCGCGCACTCTATCCGCGTTCCCAGCTTATGCCAAGCATGCTCGCGCGACCCGCTTAAAAATTTCGCCCCGCACTTCGTAGTTTGGGTATTGATCCCAGCTCACACAGCCCGGTGATAGGAGCAATACATCGCCCGGCCGGCACGATTCCGCGCCAAGCCGCACCGCCTCTTCAAAGGGATAGGCATAAAGCGCGTTGTCAAGACCCAATACGCCGAGCAGTTTCTCTCCGCACTCCCCATAGCCAATCAAACGCCGAAGCCGCGGGGCATGAACCCGTAACCCTGAAAAGTCAAGACCTTTATCCCGGCCGCCCAGAATAAGCACCACATTTGCCGGGAAGTTACGGAGCGCCGCGTCAACCGCGTGAACGGTGGTCGCCTTGGAATCATTGTAGACGTCGATTCCCCCAAAACACCCGACATGCTCCATCCGGTGAGGCAAGCCACGAAAGGAACGCAACACGGCGGCCATGGCTTCTGGGCTCGCCCCCGCCTCCTTCGCAAGCGTGCAAGCCACAAGGATATTGCCGGTATTCTGCTGTCCTGCCAAAAGACATTCAGATCGGGGGAATGTCCATCCCAGAACATGCAGCATCCCGTCGCGGTAAAAGCTATCCGCTGAAGGGTCGCTCTTTGAAAAAGTCCGGATCGAGACATTTTTGGGCGAGAAGTTGGCGAGGATAGGATCGTCGGCGTTTTTAACCAGGATATTTTCCGTCCCGCAATGCTTGACCAAATTGAATTTGGCCTCGGCATATTCGCGAAGCGATGGATAGCGATCGACGTGGTCTTCGCCAATATTTAAAAGCGCTCCAAGATTGGGCCGAAAACAAGCGAGGTCCTCGAGCATAAAGCTGGACAGCTCTAAAACGACCCAATTCGCGGCTAGAATCTCATCATAGGCTGCGAGGACCGGAACGCCGATATTCCCCGCCACCACCACCGGCCCCACCGATCGCAGCAATTCGCCTGTGAGCGCGGTCGTCGTTGTCTTGCCGTCGGTGCCTGTAATCGCGATAAAGCGTTTATGCGCGGCAAACGGATATAGAAAATCGATATCGGTCCATACAGGAATACCGCGCCGCAGGGCCTCGGCAATCAAAGGAATGCTCCGCGGAACCCCGGGCGATAACAACACCTTGGTGATGCCCTGAAGCTGCCCTGGATCTTGGCTGCCTGAAAACACATCGTCCTCGGCGACCCGAAGGCGGGCGAGCAGCGGGGCGATAGCGCTTCGAGACGCGCAATCCGAAATTTTATAGCGAACCCCTTTGCGTTCCAGGAGCTGTGCCGCGGCAAAGCCTGTCAGCGGAGAGAATCCGACGATAAGAAATGTATCCCGGCGGAGTTCGGCCCAAAGCTCATCTTGCGAAGGGAAAAGCGGCATAGAGAGCGAACTCCCTAACACGGCGAGCCAAAGGCGCAAAGACAATAAATATCATCAACGAAATGCCGGTGCGCTATTCTTAGCGTTTGAGCAGGGCATCCACAACAAGATCCAGCGCAACCGCCCGGGATGCCTTAAAGAGCACGCAATCCCCCTCCCGAAGCTCGGCGCGAAGCTGCTCCAGCAGTTCTTGATGCTCCGAACAGCGCCGCATAGGCGTTGTGCCCGCGCCGCCGGCCAAGGCATCCATTTCGGACCCATAGCCCAATAGCCATAAGGCATCGAGTTTCAAAGCCGCGATGTGCGCCCCAACCCGATGATGAAACGCCTCGCTGTAGTCCCCGAGCTCTTTCATCGCGCCGATCACCGCGATACGCCTCCGGCCCGGCTCCTCCGCGAGAAGATCCAGCGCGGCAAGCATCGATTCCAGACCGGCATTGTAGGTTTCATCCAGCAGCGTGATACCCGGCTCCAAGAAATGACGGCGAGCGCGTCCCCGGGGTAATTCGATCGAAAGATGTTCCAGCCCGCTCCAAGGGATACCCAATACCCTCGCCACCGCCAGCGCGGCCAAGAAATTGCGCGCATTATGCGCTCCAGGCAAACAAAGCTGAAAGAAATGCCCATCGACCTCCAAGCGCCCATCCGGCCAAAGCCGCCCACAAATATCCCCCCGGCCCAAACCAAAAGAGAGCGATTGCCCTGTCCACACCGAGGCCGCGGTCTTCTGAAGCAACGCATCTTCCGCATTGAGAATCGCGACACCCTCTGGAGACAGACCTTCGAGCAGCTCGCATTTGGCCCGCGCGATAGCCTCTTGCGAGCCCAGAAGCCCAATATGCGCCGTGCCCGCATTGGTAATGACGCCAATATCCGGCCTTGCAATCTCGGCGAGCTCCCGAATTTGCCCCGGCCCCCGCATACCCATTTCAATGACGGCAAAGCGGTGCTCCTCGCGCAGATTCAACAAAGCTTTTGGGACACCGGTTTCATGATTGGCATTGCCCGGCGTGTACAGCGTCGGGCCGGCCGTAGAAAGCGCGGCGCGGAGAATCTCCTTGGTGGTCGTCTTGCCCACCGAACCTGTCACCCCAACGAGCGGCATCGAGAATTGACGGCGCCTTCGCGCGGCAAGCTGCTGATACGCGGCAAGCGGCGAATCCACTCGCCATATGCGGCGCGGGTCGGCATCTTGAGCGGGCCAGTCCCGGCAAACCACGGCCGCCGCGGCACCCTTTGAAAGCGCCTCGCTCACAAAGGCATGCCCATCCAATGTATCCCCGGCCAGCGCCACGAACATTTCTCCAGGCGCGATCGCTCTCGAATCCGCGTTCACTCCGGCAATAAAATCCGGCACTTCCGGAACAAAAGACGCCCCGATCAACGCAAGCAATTCAGACACAGAAGGCCAGGCGATCATCTCAATTCCCGAACACAGCGCAAAAAGGCCAACGAGGACGCCATTGTAGAGCGTAAACGGGCGCGGGCCAACACTTTATTGGACCTTCGCGCTCTATATGTGATAGCCGCTCCAAAAGGTGAGCCCCGCCGAACCCGCCCCGCCTCCCAAAACATCCCGAAACTCCGCGGGAATCGCAGACCGGGCCGCAATCGCCCTCCGCGCGGCCATTGTCGCGGCGGGAACACTTCTCTCGCGCGTGCTCGGCCTCGCCCGCGATATCGCCATCGCGACGCTGTTTACGCAGGCCGCGACCGATGCTTTTTTTGTCGCTTTCGCCATACCCAACGCGCTCCGGCAGCTCTTGGCGGAAGGCGCGGTCACCAGCGCCGTGATGCCCGTCCTCGCCGAAGTCCGCGAAAAAGAAGGCGACGAAGCCGCCCGATCGTTTTATCGCGCGCTTCACGGACTATTTTTCGTGCTGCTCTTGGCCGTAAGCGCCGCGGGCATGCTGTTCGCCCCGGCGCTCTGCGAACTCTTCGCGGCCGGATTCCATGCTCAGCCTGGACAATTCGAACGCACCGTCACCCTCACCCGCAGCGTCTTTGCATTTATCTGTTTTGCAGGAAGCTCCGCCCTGGCCATGGGAGCCCTCAACAGCCACCGCCGCTTTGCCGTCTCGGCCTTTAGTCCTGCCCTTATCAATATCGCGATGATAGGGGCCGCTCTTGTGGCTCCCCCATGGCTGAGCAATCGGGGGCTTGATCCAGCACTTGCCCTCTCATTTGGAGCATTGCTTGGAGGCGCCCTGCAAGTCATCTCCCAATGGCCTTCGCTCCGCTCCATTGGATACCTACGAACTCCCCGATGGCAACCCTTTCACCCCAAAGTCCGGGAAGTGATGCGGCGCATGCTCCCTATGCTCTTGGGGATGAGCATTTATTTTATCAACATCGCATCGGCGCGGAGACTGCTCTCGGGCCTAGGCGAGGGAGCCCAAAGCTATTTTACATGGGCCATGAGACTATGTGCGCTTCCCCAAGGCATCTTTATTCTTGCGCTATCCACGGCGACGCTCCCCTCCCTTGCGAGCCTAGCGGCGGCGGGGGAAAGAGAAGAAGCATCGAAAACCTATGCCCACAGCATGCGGCTTGCGCTCTTTATCGCGCTACCCTGCACAGCCCTGCTCACGGCACTGGCCCACCCCATTGTCGTGGCCGTCTTTCAGCGCGGCGAATTCCATGCATTTGCGGCCGCCGAGACCGCCTCGGCGCTTTTTGGACAAGCCTTGGGATTGGGGTGCGTGGCCGCGATGAGGCAGCTTCTGCCTGTCTACTTTGCCTGTGGAGACACCCGCACCCCTGCCATCAGCAGCGGTCTCAACCTCGCGGTTTTTATTGGGGCATCGCTGTGGCTGCGCGATCCATTGGGCCACGCGGGCGTAAGCCTTGCGTATTCGCTTGCGAATCTGGTTCAGACGGCCTTTCTATGGGGCCTTCTTGGTCGCGAACTGCCCACGCTTCGGATCTTTGAAATAGGCCGATCGGTGGCCCGTACGGCGCTGGCCTGTGTTGGGGCTGTCGTGGTATCCCGTTGGACGCTCTCGCTGATGACGGGGAGTGTGGCATCGCAAGGATGGGGACGGATAGCGCCCGCGGCGATAGGCATGTTGGCGTTCACCGTGGCTTTTGCCGGACTGGCCTGGCTGGTCCGGTGCGAAGAGCTGCGCCTGGTGACAGATGCGCTAAAGCGGCGGGTTCGGCGGGGCAGGGGATGAGGACGCGAGGTGAAGGGATTTTTGAAATAGCGTTGGTGATAGGGTTTAATTGGCTGTGTGGATTCTTGCTATTTGGAACGAGGCCAAGGCGTCGCGCTACCCATGCTGCGGGGAATGATGCCACGGCAGGTCCTGGCTGCTTCAGAAAATAAAGGATAAGGGCTGCATTTGGGGTCTTGGTTGCCTGGAGACGATTTGCATTCGCTGTCCGAAACGCAGGACCTGCATCGGCCATCCAAGCAAAGCAAAAATGGACCGCATTTCACTTCTTCCTCGCATGGCTGGCCAAACTCCGCTGTGCATGTCTAAATCACTGCGCAATGCCCCCGATCGCAGAATCCATCGCCACACTGCTCATCCTTGGTGCAAGTCCGTTTGGGGACATTCTTAGAGAGAACATGTTCAGGGCAATCGTCCATAATGGCCGTATCCGCTTCCGAAAGCTTGATACCTGTTGTCTCTTCGTACACTTCCGAAGGCGTGCGCTGTCGGCGCGGAGCCTCTTGAGACGGTGCCGCTGAAGCTGAAACCGAAGCGATTGGAGATGCGCTTTTTGCCGTAGATGCGAGAGGCGCGGCCGATGAACGGGATTCGACGGGATATTCGATTCGGCCCCCGGCGGGCATTTAATCAAGCGAAGAGCAGGAAGCAAGCCAAATCAGACCAAGGCTAAACCAGTTAAGCCCAAAAGAATATGTGCGATAAATCGAAGGATTCATGGCCATACACACCCGGGGTTTTTGCTGCCCGAGCCTCCTAAAAATACAAAGCTGCTATCCCAGGGCGGACCTAAATGCATGAGCGCCGAGCGATTATAACACTTGGTTATGGTGGGTGACATAAAGAACTCGTCTTTCGGTTCCACGGCCAGCCAGCCCAAGTCGTAGTAGAGAGGATTGCGGATATGGGCCGCATTAAAAAGCCCGGCCTCGGCAAATAACCCACTGCCCATCTCGCTAATGTTTGCGGTACCCGGTGCATGGTTGTAGTTCTCACCATAAAAGGCCGCTCTGCAAGCGCCGCTCTTGAGCAGTTGAAAGAGATTCGCAGGGTAGTATCCCAGCAAATCGCCATTAAACGCAATCCACCAATCGCCATTGAGCGATTGAAAGATGGCTAGGAGATGCTCAATCGAAGTCTCGCCGAGTTTCGAGACCTCGACGATTTCTCCAGGCTGACGGAGCGTTATCTCCTGTGTCCGTCAGCCTGCCAATTTCAATCGTACATGCGGCACCTACACCCAGCCCCAGCGCCATACATGCACCAATGCCTCGAAGCGTCTTCATGAAGACCTCCGTTTCTCGTTAGGTAAAATGGCCGGCAAACGCACTTTTGATCACGCTTTTGAACAAAAATCGATCGAACCCCAAAAATAAATTTCAGGCTAACCGCATTCGGTTAGTGATCGGGTTGATCGCATTCTCTGAAGCACCGTCGCATATGGAGCTGCGACCGGAAAGCAGATTGCAAAATTTTTGTTGACGCAGCCGTGAAGCTGCATTATCGGGCGCGGAATGCTCGAAGATCGCTGCGGCGATCGGCCCAGCGCCAATAGAAAGGACATCCCATGCCCGCTCCCTCGACCATTTCACAAAAATCACCCCTCCGCGTCGCCCGCTCCCATCTCTCCTTCACCCACCGGAACCTCGACGCCAATCCCCTCACCAAATCCCACACGCCCCCACTCAGCGCCCTCCTCGGCGAGTGGACCACCACCTTCCAGCTCGAACTCGACCTCTCAGACCAAGTGGATTATACCACCCTCCAGGTCATCGCCACCGACCGCTCTCTCAACCAAATCGCTAAACGCGCGTCCAAAGAACTTCTCACCATCACCGGCGACAATAGCGCTCATCCCCTCTATCAGCATTATTTCCAGGGCAAACCCCTGCATGTCTTTATCAGGCCCATCATGGGCAAACAACTCGAATCCATGCGCGGATGGATTCCCTCGCTCGCTTCAAGCGATAATCCCACCCTTAAAGCTCTGGGGCAGGAACTCGTTCCCCTTATCCAACAAGCCGACCAGACCATCAGCGCAAGAACCAGCGCGGAGGCCGCCTTTTCCCAATTTAAGGATATCGGCGAACGCTCTCAGCTTATTAATAAAATCAATGCGGCCCTGAAGTCGGTTTATGGGGCCTTGGCGGCCATGCCCCACAACAATCCCACGCTGCCCTCCAACTTCGCGGACGGCTTCTTTTTAAGGGAGCGGGTCAAAGGCGAAGTCCCGGAGGAGCCGACCGTTGAATCGGTCGAGGAAGAGATTGCCGAGCTGAGCGCCGCTCTGGATGAGAAGCAAAAACAGCTTGAGGAATTGAAGGTCAAGCGCGAACAGGCTGAACAGAAGCAGGCGGCGAAGGCCGCGGCAAAGGCGAAGATGGCGCACCTTGAGCTGGAGATGGCCGAGAAGCAAAAAGAGCTTGCGGCTTTGAGCAAAGAGCTCGAAGATTAGTCTTTGGGTTTATGCCTATCCCCGCGGACCTTCCCCTATTCCATCCTTCGCCGCCGACACTGCCCATACCGAGTTGCAAAGCCATCGCATCCGTCACCGGCATGGGCTAGGGCGGATTGCAAACCAATCGCATCCGTCACCGGCATGGGCTAGAGCGGATTGCAAATCAATCGCATAGGTCAGCGACTTCACATAGATCGGATTGCAAACCAATCGCTTAGGTTACCAACATGGGCTGGGGTGGATTGCAAACCAATCGCATAGGTCAGCAATTTTAGCTTGAAGAAGTTGCAAAGCCATCGCATCAGGCACCAACGCGCCCATGGCCAGCTTGCGAGTGCCATCCTATCTTCGCCTCTTCCTGCGCTTGTGCCCTGCAGGGTGCCCATACCGGCGACGTCTTAAAGCCGAAGCACGGCCATGATTGAGCTGCGGCCACAAATCGGAACCTGAGTTGTGGGCTTTGTTGGACGGCCCGTGATCCACTTGCCCTACGCGATTCGCGAACGGGTGCGGGTGCTGGATGGCACCTTCGTCGTTGAGGCTATTGCCGGGCATGGCACACGGATCAAGCTTGACTCTTCCGAAACAGTTTCGTATCCATCGGGGGCCGCCATCCTCGATGAGGCAAAATGCTTCTGAGCATTCGCGGCCAGGAAGTCACAAGCATGGCATACAAGATGGATGTCGATCCTTGTTATCCCTTCGCCTCGGTTCGGTTCGCCGTATTCAGTCCAGTTCCCGGCGCGCCGTGGAGGTCTGAGCGGATCGCCAAGCTCCTCGGAGCTCCATCGGGGCTGCATCCCATCGTGACACACGAGGCCGGCATGTCACTTGCCGAGATCGCGGTTAATGATGGCGCGTCGCCCCATCCCGTTGGGTACGGGGATCTACAAGAGCGCCTCCCAGTCGCCACCTCTCAGACGCTCTGTCCGATTGGCGTGCTGCATCTCTATCGCCAGCACATCTATGAGGGCACGACCTTTCTTGGTCCAGCCGTGGACCACGTCTGGCTGAGCCCTGGAAGCACACTGGAGCTTGTCGAGACGCGCTTCACGCGGACGGCGACCGAACGCAGCTCGGAGACCACTCAGGAGACCCGCTCGACCAGCGAGGATGCCAGCAACGACCTCAGCGAACTCACGCAGCGGCTCACGACCCAGCGCTCCGCGGACTCGCGGGTGGGCGTCAGCGTGTCGGCCTCGGGCGGTATCGGCGTGGTTTCGTCAAGCGCAAGCATGAATGCTTCTGTGGGCTCGAGCAGTCAGCAAGCGCACGAGGAAATGCAGAAGAATAGCCATCAGGTCTCCTCGAAGGTTACCCAGGAGCAGCGCGTGACGGTGAAGACAACGGTGAAAACAACCTCTGAAGCGTCAACCACTGCGCAGCGGAGGCACCTGCTCAGTAACACGACCAACGCGCTTGTCAGCTATGCCCTTCATCAGAAAATGCGAAAGGTGAAGATGCGCGCCCAGTTCATTGGGGCGCGCATGTGCTGGATCACCTATGTCCCGCGTCCCGCCCGGCTTGTCGGGACACCGAGCCTTCTAACGGTGGGTGTGCCAAGCGACCTAGCGTCACTCATGGCTAGCCGTCCCTCACCTCCGGCTGACCCGAAGCCTGAAGCGGGGAGCTTCGTTTGGCAAATGTTCCAAGGAACCCCGAACAAGAACGAATTCGAAGAAGCTAATGAGCTCGCCTTCGATATCTCCATGTTGCTCCCGAAGAATACCCAACTCGATCGGCTCGAGATGCAGGACGCAGAGCAGAACAGCTTCGTTGGTTTCCAATATGGCGACCGGACGGGCAAGCATGTGGTGGTGAAAAAAGTGCAGGGCCCCAACGGCTACGGGACGCACGCGTGCGTTGCATATTATGCTCCGCTGCCGGGTGCCATCGAAGCCTGGGAGCGGGCGCAGCAGGAGTACCATCACGCGCTGGCAAACTGGGAGATGATGGTTCGCGATGCCCACTACCGCGCGTTTGTGGAGGCCGCACGGCTCAGGATCGAGTCCTTTGGAAAGGTACGTGTCCGCGATACGGATACGCTGCGTCAGGAGGAGAGGATTGCTCTGCTCCGAGGAGCCATGTGGCATCTGCTCGGGGCCTCTAGCGATCCTGCGCCGCTCCTCTCGTCGGAGGTGCTTGCGCAGCTCTTCGATTTCGACGATCTATTCTATTTTCTTGCACCCGACTGGTATGCGCCCAGCAAGAACATGGTGACGGCGAGCACCCAAGGGCAGCCGGAGCCCACGGGGGAACTCGGCGATTTTCGTCAGCGGATTGGAGAAGATCCGATAGTCAACGATGAAATAACCCTGGACACCTTTGTCGCTGATTGGGGACGCGAGACCAGGCGCAGCGCCTATGCAGTCACGGAAAACAGCGCGCCGGCCGAGCTTGGCGCTGGGCTTGGGTGGCTGATTCAGATCGACGGCGATCAGCAGCGGCAGGCATTTCTAAACGCCCCCTATGTGAAGGTGGTGATTCCATTGCGTCCCGGCCAAGAGGAGCAGGCGCTCAAATGGCTAAAACTGATCGAGGCCATCGAGGAAGGCGATAACTCGCTCGCATCGCAGGTCGTCGCCGTCTCCGAGCAACATGGAAAGGAGCCCTCTCGCCTGCGCGCGATTTATGAGGGCGCGGCGCCCCCCGCCACTGGATCCGGCGCGGGGATCGTGGTCCCGCCTGACCACGGCGTTTTCTCGGAGTGGTACGAAGTCCTTCCAACAGCGCAGATCGTCCCAGTGCCTGTGGAGTACTGATTCCTTGCCTCAATACGTCGTTGTTTCCGTCCGCGATCCCTTGCGATTCCCCATACCGGGGGTCACGGTCGAGATCTACGCGGCGGGAGGGATGCTGTTGTATAGTACCCTCACGGACAAAGCTGGTTTTGCCGTGTTCGAGGCGAAGAGTCCGGCTGCCGTCTTCGTTAAGGTTCTGCTCCCAGACGCCTTTCTATCGGGAGGCGTCCTGCCGCTCACCATGTTCGGTATTCTCCCGATGGAATCGCAGGGCCAGATCCTTATCCCCAGGGTCGAGCCCGCAGAGCGCCCGCAGGCGATCGCCATTGTAGCCCGCTTCCCCTACACCATGCGGCGCTTCGCCGGATGGCAGAATCCATTGCTCCGCCAACGGTTTTTCCCCTTTCGGCTGCTTATGTTAAGGCGTTTCCTCCGCCTCGACTTTGAAGTGTATTGGGCAGCCATGTTTGCCAACGGGCACGAACAGGCCCGGCTGGCGCGGGAGCAGCAGGCACTGGAGAACGATCTCGATACACTTGCGAAGCTCAAAAAAGAGCTTACACCTGGCCGGGCCATGGGCCGCCGCATGGTGCATGAGGGAATGAGAGGGGATATTGTCGACACAGTACATGATCGGCTCCAGATACATGGCATCACAGAAAAGCGCCTGCGATACAACTATTACTCCTACATCACCGCGGGCAACGTAAAGACCTTCCAGCGGATGGTCGGCCTAACGGACGATGGGATCGTGGGACCGCTCACCTGGTATTACCTCCTTTGCGATCCACAGCAACTCAAGGACGAGGCGGAGCGCCGGCGTATCCAAGGGGTGCGCGACCACCAGACCCTGCTCCTTCGGCGCATGCGAGGCGATGGACTCGAATACCTCATAGGTACCTCCAAGAAACACCGGGCGGGGTGGTTGGCCGGCCCCCACCTCATTCGCCGTGTGACCAAATACATGGCCAACAAAGAACTCGAGCGTTGGTCACGGTGTAATCATGAAGAGCTTCTCACCGAATGCAAACGTGTCTTCGAGCGGCAGCCTGTGCCGCCCCCCGCGCCCGCCGCGCAATCGGACAAGCAGCAAGCGCCAAGCCCCGCGGTCCATCATGCGGCCATTCGCTACGATCCATGGGTCCGCTTTGCGGTACTTCACCTCTCTGGGCTCATCTACAAGAACGATCACTTAACCTTGTACAGCCCCGTATCGCTGATCGAATCGCTGCGCCCAACTTCACCGGACACAAAAGACAGGAAAAAGAAATTACCACAGACGATCGAGGACGAGGCCGCAAAGCTTGATCTCCCGGCCCTCGATGCATGGTGCGGCGAACTGCGCAAGGCCGCGCCGGCGGACAATGCCGCTCTCCAGTTTGGCAAGAGCTGGGACATAGAACGGGGCAAAGGTCCAGTCAAGCTCGGCACCTTGCGCGGACTGATTGTGAAACGAGAGGCCGAGGTCTTCCAAAAGGTTATCCAGGCCGCGGATCTCGACACGATCCATGCACACCTCGCCGCCCGGCGGCCGGGCGGGGCTGGGCCTGCCCCCGGTGGAACGCGCTTTGGCGTAAATGCATGGAGGCGGGTTGTCAACCACACACTACTCCGGGCAGAGGAGTGCTCGGACCAGGTTCTTCCGCCCAAAGTCGAATCCATAAAAAATGGTTGGAACATCGAGGCGCTGCCCAAAGCCGAGCCCGAGTGGACTGTCTTGGGGGATGCAAAGCGACTCGGGTGGTGGCGGCCTCTTCTCCAAAAGCATCTCTGGCCGGGCTTTCTGCATGGAGTGTGCAACGAACTCTCGGAGCAGCTTCATTGGATCCGAGGTGTGCCACACACCGGCGGCCTTGCGGCGAACGCGCTCGACGTCGCCAACAGCGGTCCCTTTTCGCAGGGTGTTCCGCTTACCCAGGCCGAGCCTGGATCGGCTCTGTTCTGGTGCGATTGGGTGAAGAGCATTGGAGACCGTTCCAACGTCGTCGTGTCGATGGGGCGTCCCGGTGGTGACCACTTGAAGTCCAGCATGCGCCGATCCAAGATTCCGATGCCCGCCCCGCCCACCGATATCGGTGTCCCCCACGCCAAGATCATTCGGCTTAGGCCAAAGGGAAGCTCCATCTCCCAATCCATCGAGACGGGGATGTGGCCGGTTCAACCGACGGGAGAGAAGGACGGAAGGACAACGGGATGGGTTATATTCGTGGGACCGGCCAAGGAAATCGAGGCGCCCTCGTCCGTTGATGGGCCTCCGACCTCGGCGCAACACTACGATGCCGTTCTTCGAGCGGTGAGGCATTACACGGGCTTCGCTCCCGTTGCGGTACTTGGGGATCATGCTGCGATCAAGGGGCATCTCAAAGAGACCATGGAGGTGCTCGACGAGGCTCAAACGAAGACCGTTGAACTGATCGCCGCCTGGACGCATGAGGCCGTAGTGATCCACCTTGACACGGTGTTCAATCGCCTCATCGTGCTTGACACGGCCTATCCCAGCGGCGTGAACGAGCGCACCACGGGAAGCTATGGCAACCCCTACGTAGGCCGGATTCCCGACAAAAAGGCGAAGAGCGGCGATCCTCCGCGAATCGAGCAGCGCTTCCTTGATGTGGATCAGCTTGTTGCAGCCTGCGAAGACGAGCTGAGGCGAGATATCGAAGACCCGGTGGTACCCTATACCAGCGTTTATGAGCCGTGATGCTGGCTGAAATTGGCCGATCGGTGGCACGTACGGGGCTGGCCTGTGTTGGGGCTGCAGTGGTATCCCGTTGGATGCTCTCGCTGATTAGGGGGATAGAGGCTCGAGGCGCCTCATCCGGCAGAATTCAAGGCAAGAGCTTCACAAGATAAAGATCGGCCGATCCTGCGCTCGTAAGCACACCCTGGCCAAAATCGGCCGAGCTCACGAGTTCCCCAGTGCCAAGCACATGTCCCGTAGGATCAAAAGCGATGGCATCCGCACTTTGAGCGATGGCATCTCCAGCTCGCCGGCTCCATAGGTTATTGCCCGCCGAATCGAAACGAGCATGACCCATATCCAGACTCCCCGCGCTGGTAATGGACGTGGCGCCAAAATTGAGCGTTCCCGCAAAGGTAATGGGGATGGCAAGATCTCCGGATTTGCTCACCGCCAATCCCGTCACAAATTGTTTTTGCCCATCACCATATCGCTTGCTCCACAGGTGATTACCGCCGCCGTCGAGTTTCGCCATCCAAATATCATCATCTCCTGCGCTCGTCAGGACCCCTCCGCCAAGATCGATGGTGCCTTGGAACGCCCCGGCCGCGTAGAGATCACCCGCCGCATCGAACCCAATTCCCGTGGGGGTTTGCCCAAGCGCTCCGCCATAACGCTTGCTCCACAGATGCTCCCCATTTGCATTGAATTTCGCCAGAAACATATCGTAGGATGCGGAAGCTGTCAGCACCCCGCCCCCGAAGTCCACCGAACCGTGGAAGTAGCCGCCGAATGCGATATTGCCCATGCCATCGGCGGCCAAGACCATCAGTTGAGGCTGCCCGATATCGTTGTTGAAAGCCTTGCTCCAGAGATGATTGCCGGCGGAATCGAACTTCGCAACCGCGAAACTGAAATTCGTCGTCGTGAAGACACCTCCACCAAAGTCGACCGAATTGGCAAACACACTGCCAAGAATGACGTTGTTTTGAGCATCGAGCGCAACAACTTCGGCAACTTGAATATCCGCCGCACCAAACTGTTTGCTCCAGAGATGCTTGCCGTCCGGGTCGTACATAGCGACAAAAATATCGAGATCCGTCGCCACAAGAGGACCGCTTCCAAAATCGGTCGTTCCGCCAAAAACACCGGTGACAACGACATTTCCAAGCGCATCGACAGCGAGATACTGCGGTTTCTGGCTGGCATCGCCCCCGAATTGCCGGCTCCAAAGAACATTGCCCATGGGATCGAATTTGGCAAGGAATCCATCGAGCCCCGTGGCGGAAAAAGCTCCGGCGCCGAAATCGATCGAGCTATAGAATGTGCCGGTGATATAGATATTACCGGCCGAATCAGCCGCGATACTCCGGCCATATTGACCATCAAAATCGCCAAAACGCCGGCTCCACGCTCCGGCGCTGCAATCGGCACTGGCTCCATTGCAATTTTCATCGGCGGGTTGCGAACAATCCTCCGCGGCCGGGAGAACTTCACCCATACACGGACCATATGCTGTACCCTGCGCATTGCAGGTCCAAGAACCGCTTTTGCAAACACCTATATCCTTTGTAGCGGCCGGCCCGGAATAACAAGGAGCTGAAGTTCCCGGGGTACAAAACATCATGGATGAACCGCCCGCGCCTCCCGACCCGGCCGTGCCCCCAGCCCCACCGGCTCCGGATGATGAGCTGGACGAGCTGCTAGAGACATTGCCACCCGAGCTGGACGAGGTCTGGGGTTCATCGCCGCATCCGGCGGCATGGAAACCCAGGGCAACGAGTGGAGACAAAGCAAGAAAGCGCAAAATATCGAACGAACGCATGTGACCTCCTCTGCCGCAAGAGCGGCGTGTGGAAAAGGGTGATAGGGCCGATCGGCAGTGGGCCAAAGGCAGGCACCTCATGTAGCTGCCTTTTTCTTTGCCCCCGGCTTCTTTTTCTTCGGCGCCGCCGCTTCCCTGGGCCAAGGCCGAAATAAAACCGTTTTTGCCCCCACAAACACCAGAGCCCCCGCCTTCAATTCCTTCCCCAAGGTCAACAGCGATATCAACTTCTGATCGCCCCCATAGCGATCCAATTGGGAAAGAGCCTGTTCAAAGGCTGCTTCAATCTCGCCCGCCTTGGCCTGCGTCTTCAAGTATTTTACTTCCAGCATCCACGCATAGCGCGCAAGCTGAATTTCCGTATTCACGCCCAAAAACAAATCGCAATAGCCGCCTGAAAACTCTTTTTCGCTTAAAATATTAAAAACCCGGCTCTGTGAGATATAGGCCAAAAGCATTAGCTTCAGCACTTTTTCATTAAACTGCCTCAGATCTTTATTCCCAATACGGCCAACGACCTGCTCTTGGAACAGCGCAAGCAAAGGGTTAATATTTCCCTCCACCGCCATGGCTGTGAGCGCGTGTTGCAGCTCCGTCGTATCGAGCCATATCTGCTCTTGATCTTTGAGGGCCAGCGCCAGATACTCCCATTGAAGTTCGCGAATCACCAGATTGGGAATCACCAAATAAGGCAGCACCGATGCCGGTGAGCGGGGACCAAACGTGAGCATGCCCATATAATAAAAAAGCGATATCAATTGAGCAGGCGCGTTCATCGCCCGGACGCCAAACTGTTCCACCAAACGGCTTTCAATACCGCCCTCGCTCAGCACCGTTTCGAGCAGCGCCCGGGTTTCTTTGCCAGCAGCGCCCGCCAGCGTCGCAATCCTCTGTAGACGGGCATAATCCGTGCGCACGTTCATATCGAGCATCTGCGATGGAAAGCAGCCTGCTTCCTTCATTTCACTAAGAAAATAAAGAATCAGATCCGAATTAAAGATCCGCTCCGCCGCATTCTCCGAAAATCGATAGCCATCATAATGCTTCTCCAGGGCCGAAAGCAAAGAACTCCTATCACCGATGCGCGGATCCGCCTTAAGCTGCTGCTGGTCGGCCAAAAAGATATCCACGGACTGCTCCACTTCGGCCCGGGTAAAGCCAACCATCGCATTGAGCTTGGGCTTTAGCGATATATGGCGGATAATATTAAACCCGCTCGACAAGTCATCCAGCAAAATGGGCGATACCCCTGTAATAAACATCCGGCCCAGCGAGCCCGCCGTTGTCCCGGCCTTGAGCGATGCATAAAAGGTGCGGATAAAGCCCGTGGCCCCGACGACCGATTCATAGACATCCTGCTGACCATCGGAGAGAAGGCGATTGGCGAAGTTATCGTACTCATCGATTAACAGATAGATTTTGTAAGGCGTTACCGAAAGCAGAACAAGCAGATCGCTCATCAAATCTTCCGGATACCTATAGGTATGAAGCCGAGCGAGCAACGGAGCGAGATCTGGAACACGGGAGGAATAGCGTTTAAGAAAACCTTCAATACGGCCCCGGATGGAGTGAAAAAACGTTTCCATCAGCGCATCGATGCCCGAATCGGTGCGCACACTCGAAAAATCCAGGCTCAAGACCAGATAGCGATTGCGTTCGGGCGTGGGATGCTGGTGTATCCACAAGCCCGAGAACAGTTCATCGAATTGGTCTTTGCGATCGAGATCGTAATAGTGTTCCAGTGTGGAGAGCAGCGTCGATTTGCCAAAGCGGCGCGGCCGTAAAAACAGGCTATAGCTAACGCCGAGCTCGTCGGGTTCGAGCTTGGGAATAAAAGGCGTCTTGTCAATATAAAAATAGCGATCGCGGCGCAGATCGGCGAAATTGCTGATTCCATAGGGGATTTTCATAGGGTTCGCTTTCGGGGACTGCGGCCGGTACGTGATCGATGACTGCCTGTGGCCAAGCCGCCGGGGGGCGCCGCCGCTTCCCTGGGCCAAGGCCGAAACAAAACCGTTTTTGCCCCCACAAACACGAGCGCCCCCGCCTTCAATTCCTTCCCCAAGGTCAAGAGCGATATCAACTTCTGATCGCCCCCATAGCGATCCAATTGGGAAAGAGCCTGTTCAAAGGCTGCTTCAATCTCGCCCGCCTTGGCCTGCGTCTTCAAGTATTTTACTTCCAGCATCCACGCATAGCGCGCAAGCTGAATTTCCGTATTCACGCCCAAAAACAAATCGCAATAGCCGCCTGAAAACTCTTTTTCGCTTAAAATATTAAAAACCCGGCTCTGTGAGATATAGGCCAAAAGCATTAGCTTCAGCACTTTTTCATTAAACTGCCTCAGATCTTTATTCCCAATCCGGCCGACGACCTGCTCTTGAAACAGCGCAAGCAGGGGCGTGATATCACCCTCGACAGCCATAACCTGAAGTGCCCGTCTCAGGTCCATATCGTCCAGCCAAATATTCTCTTGGTCCTTAAGGGCGAACGCTAGATATTCCCATTGAAGCTCACGTATCACCAAATTGGGCATCACCAAATAGGGTTCCGATGCCGTGGGCGGGCGGGGACCAAAGGTGAGCATTCCCATATAGTAAAAGAGGGATACCAATTGCGCGCGCGAATACATGGTCCGGACGCCAAACTGTTCCACCAAACGGCTTTCAATACCGCCCTCGCTCAGCACCGTTTCGAGCAGCGCCCGGGTTTCTTTGCCAGCAGCGCCCGCCAGCGTCGCAATCCTCTGTAGACGGGCATAATCCGTGCGCACGTTCATATCGAGCATCTGCGATGGAAAGCAGCCTGCTTCCTTCATTTCACTAAGAAAATAAAGAATCAGATCCGAATTAAAGATCCGCTCCGCCGCATTCTCCGAAAATCGATAGCCATCATAATGCTTCTCCAGGGCCGAAAGCAAAGAACTCCTATCACCGATGCGCGGATCCGCCTTAAGCTGCTGCTGGTCGGCCAAAAAGATATCCACGGACTGCTCCACTTCGGCCCGGGTAAAGCCAACCATCGCATTGAGCTTGGGCTTTAGCGATATATGGCGGATAATATTAAACCCGCTCGACAAGTCATCCAGCAAAATGGGCGATACCCCTGTAATAAACATCCGGCCCAGCGAGCCCGCCGTTGTCCCGGCCTTGAGCGATGCATAAAAGGTGCGGATAAAGCCCGTGGCCCCGACGACCGATTCATAGACATCCTGCTGACCATCGGAGAGAAGGCGATTGGCGAAGTTATCGTACTCATCGATTAACAGATAAATCTTTTGCCGGATTCCCCGCACAACCGCCAGCAAGTCTCCAATCAAGGAATTGGCGTCACCGTGTTCGGACATCCGCGCTTCCAACTTTGCGAGGTCGGGAAAGCGTTCGCGATAGCTCATCAGCATCATACGCACACTGCTTTGAACCACACTATAAAAACTCTGTTTCAACGTGTCCACGCCCGCATCGGCGCTCACTTTTGAAAAATCCAGGCTCAAGACGAGATAGCGATTGCGTTCGGGCGTGGGATGCTGGTGTATCCACAAGCCCGAGAACAGTTCATCGAATTGGTCTTTGCGATCGAGATCGTAATAGTGTTCCAGTGTGGAGAGCAGCGTCGATTTGCCAAAGCGGCGCGGCCGTAAAAACAGGCTATAGCTAACGCCGAGCTCGTCGGGTTCGAGCTTGGGAATAAAAGGCGTCTTGTCAATATAAAAATAGCGATCGCGGCGCAGATCGGCGAAATTGCTGATTCCATAGGGGATTTTCATAGGGTTCGCTCGCGGAGGGGGACACTAGCACCGTTGGGATTGGGACGACAAGGGAAAAAAGATGGGTTTGTAAAGGGGCATGGGGGCGGACGAGGCGGCGTGCGTTTGGGCAGGCATCTCGTTTGGAGCTTTAGGGAGGGGGATTGGGCTTGGTTTCGCCCAGAACCGAAGGAACAACCCCATAGCATCCACGAGCTCCGGAAACGAAGGAACTGAGGATGCACCTGGGATGTTGATGGCTTGAATCCGGCTTGCACTCGGCGTCGGAAATGCAGGACTGACAACGCCCATTCAAACATAGATAACTTGGCCCGCAGTGCGCGGCCTGTTCGCATGGCCGGCTATAGGTTTGGCGGCAAGTCCATAAAGGCGCGCAACGGCCCCTATCGCAGAAACCATCACCACATTCGTCATCCTTGGCGCAAGACCCTTTCGGCACATTCTGGGACCATGCTCGCTCTGGACAGTCGTCCATGATGCTTTTGTCGCGGGGGGAAAGCTTTAAGCCTGTTTGGTATTCAAAATCATCGGAATCGGAACGAGCCTGGGGCAGGGGCGGAGCGGAGGATGCGGGGTGAGATGTGGATGGGAGGGGCGCTCCGGCTTCTGGATGGGGTTCAACGGGATGCGCGACATGACCTCCAGAAAGAGCCTCATCGCTCGATGAACAGGAGGCCGTCCATCCAAAGGCCATAAGGAACAGAAAGCCCATGGATTTGCCCATTTTGGTGATTGGATTGGATGAATCGATCATGGCCATTTGCACCCCGGGTTTTTGCCTCCCGGGCCTCCGAGAAATAAGAAGGTGCTGTTCCAGGGGGCACCAATCAAGGTCAATGGAGAGCGGCTATAACATAAAGGCTCGATGGGTGAAACGCCGATTTCGTCCTTGGGCTCATTGGCAAACCAATACGGATCATAATATTTCGGGTTTCGCACATGAGCGGCATTGAGGAGTCCCGTTTTCGCGAATTGACCGCTTCCCATTTCGGTTTTTATATTGCCTTGGAGCGGATTTTGACGATAGATCTCGCCATACCATGCGGTTTTGCATGCGCCTTTGTTCAGCATTGTAAATAGGCTTGCCGGATAGTAACCAAGCAAATCCCCATTGTAGGCAATCCAAAAGTCACCGGTGGGCACTTGAAAGATGGCCATTAAATGCTCTATCGAGCTTTGATTGAGCACGGACACCGGTACGATTTCACCAGGCTGATGAAGGCGAAGAGGATTGGGGATAAACGTGCCATCCATTCCATCCCACGCATAGCTTACCTGGCCATTGACCATGCGGGCATATTCGATATGCATACGCGCTTCGCCATCTTGATACTGCTGCCGGTTTTGGCCAAAACCGTTGATTTTATCCACCGAGATGACAATGCCAATCTGTTCTTGCACAGGGCCTTCCACGGGGCAGGCAACCGTAAACTCCATCAAACTCATGCTATCTGAGACGACTTCCGGCTTATACTGGCTCATATAGCCTGAAATGCCCCGATTGGGCAAGTTGGACGCCAACCCAGCATAGAGCCGATTCTTCGCCGCCGGTTCTCCACGCACAGGATAGCGCTGCAAATAGTCCTCAATGGAAGTGGCATAGGGTGCCTCACCCCAAATGTAAGGCCAGAAGGTGGGCCGATGAAAAGGTGTCGCCTGGATCGCGAGTTCGACGAATTGGGGAATTTGTTCCAGCTCCGTCTGTCCAAGCTGAACACCTGGGGGTAATACAAGATCCTCTGCGGAAAGAGGCAATGCGGGGAGCGAATAAGGCAGCGCGGGCAGTGTGTTCCTATCGATAAAATCGATCACATCCCCGGAGGGCAATTTAACGGTGTGGAGAATGGTTGCTCCCTGGTAGATGACCTCCATCGTATACCTTTCAGCTTCCTCCTTTCTCGCTTTCTGAACGGCATCCAGTACAGGTTCGTCCTCTGAAGTGCCTTCCGAAGGATTAGGAAGCACCGAGACATCGCCTGGTTCATTGCTTTGGGATTCGGTCTGTAGCTCAAGACGAATTCTACATCCGCCGAGGGTCATGAAGAGCAGAAAAGAAAGCACGCGACTCAACACAGGGCCTCTCTTTCGGGAGCCACCTCGTCCAGCCGAGCATTGGCTCCTTACAATGCTAAATGGCCGGCAAGCGCACTTTTGATCACAAAACAGGGTAAAAATCGTTCACGGCCTGAAGATTTAATCCAGGATTTTTGAGTGAGGCTCTTTGGGCGGGCGTGGGGCGGACGAGGCGGCGAGGTGAAGGGATTTTTTTGAGTGAGCTTTGCAAGATTTTTGTTGACGCAGCCGCGGAGCTGCATTATTGCGAGGCAGAGCCATGCCATTCACACCAACCCTGCGCCAGCAACTATTAGCCCGCTCCCGTCGGCAGTGTTGCGTGTGCCACGCGCCGGCAAGTCGGGATGTCGAGGTCCACCACATCGTGCCCCAGGCCGACGGGGGGACGGATGACGTTGATAACGCAATCGTGCTCTGCCTGAGGTGCCACGCAGAGGCAGGCCACTACAATCCTAAGCACTCGCTCGGTACAAAGTATTCCCCTGCTGAACTCAAGTCCCATCGAGATCAATGGTTTGCCTATTGCGATAGCGGATTTCAACGCGATCTCAAGCCCGCAGGATACAAGGAGCACGCCGCTCGAGATCCCAAGGCCCAGCGAAAGCCAGTCGGCGTCTTGTGGTCCCAGCGCGCAGATATCGACAAACGTGTTGAGTACATCGAATTCGACGGCGACCTGATCGCCTCAATGGAGAGGACCGATGGTCGCGTGGTCAGCTCGCTCGAGTTGTTCCGCCTAAAATCGGATCGCTTTCTCATTTACGTCCAATCAAACCATCACGGAGACTGGACAGAGGCAGTTCTTCATGGCGCACAACTCTTTGAAGAGCCGGACAAACCGCTCACGCTTGCGCGCTTGCAGAAAGAGTTTCCGGATCTTGCTACGGTTGCTGGTCTAAGCCCAACGCGACGAGTGGAGGAGTAGGTGTCTAACAACCTGCTGCATCTAATGGTGCGTGGAGCCTCGAACCGCTCCATTCTCGGCGCGCTCTCGGCCTTCGCCGGGGCAATCATGATGACCGCATGCAGCGGACCGGGCGGACCAGCGCCGGGCAACTCGGGCGGCACTCCACCCAGCCCAAATCAGCCCACCGAATGCTCGGCGTCCATTGAAGAGCCCTGCATGCGCTATCGTATCCCCCTCTTTGGTAATCCAAACATGGACCTCCCCCTGCGCAACAAGTATATCGCCGCATTTGGCAACGCTTGTTATATGTCCTATGTCAATACCTTCGATTGCTTCTATCAGAAATGGCAAACCGCGTGCGCTGATGCCGTGAAAATGGCCGAGGTATCGGGCGCCGCGCCCTTCGATAAGGGCTACACATGCCAGCCCGTCGCCGGTACGGATGACTACACCCTGCAGGTCGGCCCGGATGTCGCAAATGAGATCACCATCAATTATCAGGCTGCCCCGCGGCAGATGCCGCTCGTCGAGATCGACGGCGTTCCAACGGAAGTCAATGGTCCATATCGGAACTTGGTCGAGGTCACGGCCGTCGAACCAGGGAAAGACTTCTATGATAACAGCGGCGTGGCCGACGAAAAAGGCGGTTACTACAGACAAAGGGACTGGATCCTCCAGGTCAACCGCAAAAAGAATAACGGTAAGATTCGCTCCGATCTCGCGGGCTTCACATGGCCTTGCAAGGGCGCAGACGGCGGTGTGACGACATGCAAGGAGCTGGATGAGCTCGTAGATCCAGATCCAGACAAGCAAACGCCACCCGTCTATCCCGGCGCGGTCGCACAGGTGCACCACGTCGTGCCCGTGAAGGACAAGCGCTGCTGCCCGTGGGGCACGAACGCGTACAAGAATGCGGCCGTCATCTCGGCGCAGCTCAACGAGTATTTCACGAACAACAATCCGCCGCCAGAGCAGGTGAAGATGCTCAACAACGCGCAGGCGTACACGCCTTGACATGGCAGGCGGACATAGGCGGCGTGTACGTCAACGCCGAAACCAACGAGGTGTAAGCAAGCCCCATGATAGAGCGGAAGCATCGCTATGGACACTTCGTGTTCGACCGAGATGCCATCGTCCGCGCCGCGCTGCGCGCCTACGTCGAAACCATGGTCAAGGACTCCCCGAACCGTCGCCTGCCCTTGTCCTTCCCGGTTTGCGACAACACGGGTTGGGTGGGCGATCTTCGGCGGGGCGCCTTCTATAAAGGCGGCGGAGGGGGTCCGGCTGGTAGCTACGACGTTGTGGCATGGACCGATGTGGGTGTCGTCGCCCTGGCATATGAGCTTGGATTTGGTCCGATTGAACAGCTCGGCCTTTCGGCCGATGCGGTGACGGGTGGCCCGGACGATGTGCGGGGGGCATTGCCGGGCCTTCCTGATGAACTGGAGCCCGCGCTCGTGTTCGCCACCAGCATGCTCGAGGTAGGGTCGAACCATGGGGAGAAGCGGGCAGGCGTGGGCTTTTGGCTCTATGGTGATCGCGTCGGCGGCAACTTTTTCGACGACCCGGCGGCCGGCGGCGCCGACCGGCTGGCTATGTGGGGCTTGCTTCAAGGCGGCCGGCTCTTGCCGCTGATTTATTTATCTTCGCATCCAAATACCAGGGCGACCCTAGCAGAGTGTGCCCGCAAGGACGCTCCCATTCACGCGCTGATGGATGCGGTGGTGGACCGGAGGTTAAATGGCCCCACGGAGTTCACGGCCGAGGAGATTGCGATGCTCTTTCCCTCGCCGCCCGATCCAGAGCGATTGCTTGGTGCTCAGCGCATGCTTCAGAAGGTGGGTATTACCTGGCCAGGTTCGCCGGAGATCCCCGAAGAGCCGAGGAGAACGGGGCGGAACCCCTTTTTCCCGAAACCATGATCCGCGAGGATGGCAGACAGCCCTCCGTGAATCTCCAGGCTATCCGCGGCAAACCTCTTTCAAGCCCCAGCAAAAAAAACTCAAAAACACCCTTGACACCCCCCAAAAACCCCGCCAAACTCCCCCGCCCAGGCAGCAACAGCGCCGCCCGGGACAACCGTTCTTCATCACATCATTCGAAAGGACATCCCATGTCAGCTCCAGCGACCATCTCACAAAAATCACCCCTCCGCGTCGCCCGCTCCCATCTCTCCTTCACCCACCGAAACCTCGACGCCAATCCCCTCACCAAATCCCATACGCCCCCACTCAGCGCCCTCCTCGGCGAGTGGAACACCACCTTCCAGCTCGAACTCGACCTTTCAGACCAAGTGGACCATACGACCCTCCACGTCATCGCCATAGACCGCTCTCTCAACCAACTCGCCAAGCGCGTCTCCAACGAACTCCTCCTCATCACCGGCAACGATAGCTCCCACTCCCTCTATCAACATTATTTCCAGGGCAAAGCCCCCCATGTCTTTATCAGGCCCATCATGGGCAAACAACTCGAATCCATGCGCGCATGGATTCCCTCGCTCGCCGCAAGCGATAACCCAGCCCTCAAAGCCCTGGGGCAAGAACTCGTTCCCCTTATCCAACAAGCCGACCAAGCCCTCAGTGCAAAAACTACCGCCGAAGCCGCCCTTTCCCAATTTAAGGATATCGGCGAACGCTCTCAGCTTATCAACAAAATCAATGCAGCCCTCAAATCGCTCTATGGGGCATTGGCGGCCATGGCGCACAACAACCCCACGCTGCCCTCCAATTTTGCGGATGGTTTCTTTTTAAGGGAGCGCGTTAAAGGCGAAGTCCCAGAGGAGCCGACCGTTGAATCGGTCGAGGAAGAAATTGCCGAACTGAGCGTGGCCTTGGACGAGAAGCAAAAACAGCTTGAGGGCCTCAAGGCCGAGCGGGAAAAGGCCGAACAGAAGCAGGCGGCCAAGGCAGCAGTCCAGGCAAAGATGGCTCAGCTTGAGCTGGAGATGGCCGAGAAGCAAAAAGAGCTCGCGGCCTTGAGCAAAGAGCTCGATGATTAGCCCTTTGGTTCCAGTCAGCCTTATCGGCCTTCCGATATTCCGCCCTTGATCTCCAGTCCCACCCCTTCCGCGTTGCACAGCTATCGCATCAGAAAGCAGCTTCACCGATAAGGAGTTGCAAAGCCATCGCATTAGGAAGCGGCTTTTCTCGATGGAGTTGCAAAGCCATCGCATCAGAAAGCGGCTTCACCTCTAGGGAGTTGCAAAG
>CAZICM010000008.1:0-100625 GCA_964537685.1 uncultured Polyangiaceae bacterium | reverse complement strand
CCATCGCATCAGAAAGCGGCTTCACCTCTAGGGAGTTGCAAAGCCATCGCATCAGCGACCGGCGCACCCATGGCCGGCTTGCGATCGGCGTCCTTTCGTCGCCTCTTCCTGCGCTTGTGCCCCGCAGGATGCCCATGCCGGCGACTTCTTAATGCCAAAGCCCGGCCATGATGGGCCTGCGGCCGCACATATAGAGATGGAGCACGCCCTTTTCTCTCCCTTCGAGGCCGCCCCGGCATTTTGCACTTGACTTCCGCGCCCGTCTGATGCTGTCTGCGCATCCATGCAACGCTTCTTCAACACCGCAGGCCCCTGCCGGCCGGACATGCACTACATGATCCCCGCCGCCGAACGCCTGCCGGATGCGCCCCGGATCATCGCTCAGCTCGGCTACTTCGTCGTGCATGCGCCGCGCCAAACCGGAAAAACCACCACCCTCCGGGCTCTCGCCGAGAAGCTTACGGCCCAAGGTCTTTATGCCGCGCTCCACTTTTCCTGCGAGGCCGGCGAGGCCGCGGGCGATAACTATGAAGCTGCGCAGCGGGGGCTCCTCGCCGCAATCCGTATGCGCGCCGAGGAGGCTCTGCCGTCCAAGCTCCAACCGCCCCCATGGCCCGAAGCTCCCGCAACCTACCTGCTTCACACCGCGCTTGTGGCATGGGCTCGTACTTGTCCACGCCCCCTAGTGCTTTTCTTTGACGAGATCGATGCCCTGCGCGGCCAGAGCCTCATCAGTGTCCTACGCCAGCTCCGCGATGGCTACCCAAGCCGCCCCAAGGAATTCCCAGCGTCTATCGTTCTCTGCGGCCTGCGCGACGTGCGCGATTACAAGGCCGCATCCGGCGGCGATCCAAACCGTCTCGGCACATCAAGCCCCTTCAATGTGAAGTTTGAATCCATGCGCCTTGGCAATTTGGTTCCCGGCGAGATCGCCGCGCTTTATGGTCAGCATACCGCCGATACTGGACAAGTCTTCACCCCCGCCGCCCTCGCGCGCGCCTTTGAGGTCACGGGCGGTCAACCCTGGCTTGTCAATGCGATCGGCCGTGAAATTGTAGAGAAAATGGCCGTCCCCCGAAGCGAGCCCATCAGCGCGGCGCATGTGGATCAAGCCAAAGAGCGCCTGATCATTGCCCGCGCCACACATCTCGATTCGCTTGTCGACAAGCTCATGCAGCCGCGGGTACGCCGTGTGATTGAGCCGCTGGTCGCGAGCGAAGATCTCCGGCTTGATCCCACATATAACGACGATGTTTCGTACAGTTGCGATCTTGGGCTCATCGAAAGCCGTCCACTGCGCATAGCCAATCCCATCTACAAAGAGGTCATTGTCCGGGTGCTTGCCACGGGGGCCGAGGATGTTGTGAAGGAAGACCCCAAAGCCTTCATACTCCCCGACGGCCGCTTGGCATTCCGCAAGATGATGCGCGCCTTCGGCAAGTTTTGGCGTGAACACGGAGAAATCCTGGCGACGCGCATGCCCTATCCCGAGGCGGGGCCGCAACTTGTCCTGATGGCATTTATGCAACGGATTGTGAATGGGGGCGGCTACATTGATCGCGAATATGGGATTGGCCGTCGCCGCATTGATTTGCTTGTACGCTATCCATATACAAAGAAAGACGGCACCCGGGTGGAGCAGCGGCGGGCGGTAGAATTAAAAGTTTGGCGCAAAGGCGAGAAGAATCCCATGAAGAAAGGGCTAATGCAGATGGATGAGTACCTGGAAGGGATAGGGCTTTCGCGTGGGATGCTTGTCATTTTCGATGCCCGGGAAAGGCTTGCAAGGCAGAAGGCACGCTACGAGGACACCATCACAAAGAAGGGAAGGAAAGTGCGTGTGATGTGGGTTTGAGGGTACTGTGGGCAATTGCCCATGGGGGTATGCTCAAACCAGGCAGAGCCTTTCTGGTATCATGCCTGCGTCTAGTTCTGAACTTTTGCGGCAAGGTTTTGAAGGGGCTTCATAAGCGCCTCATAGACCTTCTCGGGAGATGTGGGAGCGATGGGTTGGTGGAAACCTTCATGGGCCAGCCGATTGCGTTCATCACGGATTCGAATGATTTCCTTCCACGATGGTTCCGCAAAATTCTGCGGCTCAAGGATGCGATACATCGCCAGCCACGTCGAGATCGTATCCGGCAGCGTATTTTCTACTTGCTCATTCGACATTCTGCTGCGTTTGGCAATGTAGTCGATAAAGCTCTCCTTGAAATCGGCCTCGAATGCCGCAAACAGTCCCACGAGAGCCACTCGATTGAGGTCCTCGCGCTCCTCTTTGAACTTGGCGTTTCGCTCGCCGCCTTTCTTCAGGCGCACCAGGTCGCCGAGCAGCCCTCGCAGGTGAGGCTGCTGGTCATGCTTGTCACTGAGTTCCTGAATGTGCTTCAACCGGGAAAGCTGGGCATCATACCAGGTTTTGGCCTTCTCAAGGCGCTTCATCGCAGAAGCTCCGCCAGGATTACGTCGCAGAAGCTTTCCTTGGTCAGTGGCGCGAGTGGGCCGCGAACCCCTTCCCACGAATACATCCATCCGGATCCGCCGACATATTCCAAGAGCGCCGCGCGCGCGCCCGAGCTAACCTCCACTTGGGGTCGTCTCCCCGCTAGAAACGACTGCGGCTGGACGGTCACTTGATCGTCTTTATAGTGGATTGTCATCGCCGGTAAGTTGATACGTTCGTCAAGATACGTTGCGAGTATATTCCAATCCATCAGCGAGAACGGAAGTTCCTGCACCCACTGATGAATGTCGTCCATCAGCGATGATACGATCTTCTTGAACTCATCACGGTCGAGCTCCTTCTCGTTGTCGCGCTGTTTAAGAATATCGATCAGACGCATTTGCATGCTTTACCTTTCCAGCCGCACCGGTGCACGGTGTGTTTGAATCCGCGCGGAGTGTAGACGCCTGTTTTGGCTTTGCAAGTGTTTTTTATGGAAGTTTGAAGCATCATGAACGAGACGATCCACCAGGTTCCGGTAGAGGCACTCCCATTTCTGTGCTCACAGGTTTTTTCATAAAAAATTAGCCAATGCAGTCCCCCTGATGCGCTGTTCGCCAATCAATCGAACGTTGATCAACTTCTTTCCAAGGGGAAACGCTGCAAAGCCCGCGAAGCCATGACACTCCTTTGTTGACTTCCTCGATCTGCCGCTCTAGCATGCTCGCCCCATGAGCCCCTCTCTCCGATCGAAGCTCTTCTTGAACAAATCGCTCCTCACCCTTGCAGCTTGCGCGCTCGCCGCGTGTTCTCCACAAGGCAACTCAAACCCATCGGCCGCGGCAGACAGCAATTCGCCCAAAACAGCCGCGTCGTCTTCCAGCGCGAAAAACGCCGCCGCTATAACGGCCACCCCGCCCAATGCCGCTCCATCCTCATCCAATTCCGCGCAGACCGCCGCAAATGAAGCCCCGCCTATCTGCGAACGCAGCGACGAAAAGGTGTGGGGCTCGGGCGTCAATAAACTTACCGGCTTAACCACCAAAGGCTTTAATAACAGCGTCGCTGTCGGTTTTGCACTGGGTACCGATCCCCGGGTGCTCGTCGTCGCAAATGATGGCAGCGCCAAGATAATGAAGGTCAAGCAAGGCGAAAAAGCCAAACGGCCCGACCCCAAAGAAGCCACCCGCTTTTTAATGCGGGTTTCGCCCGCCGATATCAGCGGCAGCGAAGCACGGGTATTTATCGACTACCGCGATGAGTTTAAAAAAGACAAACGCCGTCATGTTTGGTGTGGTCCGGCCGATGCCGATGAGAAATTCCTCGAATACGAAGGCGTTTCATGGCTGGATATGGATCCCAAACCCACGGGCGAAGATAAAAAGAAGCTGTTTTCATGGAAAAAATTCGGTGGCTATGTGGAACTGCGGGACTGCCGCACCTTCGTTTCCCGCAGCGATAAAGAGGTATGGGCCTTGGGGTCCGTCCTTCGCGGTATAGAAAAGCAAGATGGCACCAACGAATGGAAGATGGTCTTTCTCGTCGATTTTGGTGCGCACGACGACGAGATCGTCCTGCGCGAGCTCCCGCTCAAGGGCGATCCGCCCAAGGCCACAGCCTACGAAATCCCGATCTCCAGGCGAATCAAAGATAAAGGCTGGCTCATTGCCACACGTTTTGGCAGCCAGTTGCTTGTGGGCTTGCTCGACAAGGATCGCAAGCTGTCGGGCGAATTCAAGAGCTATGGGGGCTTCCCGACCATGCCCGATATCGCAACGACCGACGAGGATAATCTTGTCCTGACCACGGGGATTGGAACGGGCAAAGAGCGCAGTTTAAAGGCGCTGACCATTTCCAAGGAAAAGCCCGAACTCCCCGCGCACTACACATCCATAAACCTCGAACCCTCGGGCAGTCATGAAGACGAAGCGTCCTTCTCGGCACCGGAGCTGACGCATGATGGGACAGGCAAACGATGGCTGGTCTATGCCGAGGGACCGAGGGACAAGGCGCATGTGCGATTGGTTTCGCTCGGCATTGACATGCAACCGGTTGGACGAAGTTTTGCGGTGACCTCGGGTGAGGTATATGGTTCCGAGGCGCGGCTCATTGCGTTGCCCGATGGGAAGCTTGTGATGGTATACATCCGCGACAAAGAGGGCAAAACCGAGCTCGTCAGCGAGCATTTGCGCTGCGAGGTGAAGAAGTGAGGGGGATGGGCTGGTGAAACCCTTCGTGGGCCAGCCGATTGCGTAATCGTCGGCTCGGCCGTTAAATGGCACGCGGCCGATTTCGGTTGCACAGCTTCGAAAACTGCAAAGCCAGGTGAATCCAAAGCAGGTGCTGCCAAGGCTGCCAATATAGATATCGATTACCCCTTATTTTCCCCAGCGTCGCTATTGGCCTTCTGGGCCGCGGCCTTTTTCAAATCGGTTCTTAAAATCTCGAGAAAAGTGTGGTTGCGCGCAGCGGCATCCTCGATCACCGCTCCATAGGAGAGAACATAAATCGGCGCATAAACCGTCTGGCCGTTGTCCAAAGCCAGTTTATGCTCCTTGTAGAACACTTGCCCTCTCGAGAAGAGTGGCAGCCAGCCTTGGTCTTTGAGTAAGGTCGCGAATTCCTGATCCATTTCAATGATTGCAAAATAAAAAGCGCGCTGAATCTTGGGACAATATTCGGCTAATTTTCGCGCCCTTTTCGTCAATTGCACATGCGCATAACTATTTTCTTTATCATCGGCTCTCCGCGGCTTCAGTTCCACAATCACCACATCGACTTTCTCCGCTTCCGAGGGATGGGCTGAAAATATCATGGAGATATCGGGCCTGCCCGCATCAGGCGCAGCCCGGTCGCTCAAGGTAATGGCATCGATCACGTCTCGCATCTCGGCTTCGCTCAATATCGTCCTGAAGCTCATAAACTTATCATCGAGGAGCCATGCATTGTTGTTATAAATCCCGTCCAGCAGCGTATGCCCATGGAATTGCCGCCGCTGGGGAACGATAAGCTGATGGATATCCCTTTCCCAGTTTTCGCTGCTGATATTGCTTAGCGTTCTGATGATGATCTCGCGGTAAAGGATATACTCGGTCAGCGTTCTCGAAGAAACTTCAAGAGATTTTTCAAAGGTGGTATCATCGATGGATTCGCTTTCAAGCACCTCTTTCTGCTGCTTAAAGAACTTGCGCTGTGCAATCTCGATCGCCTCGTCTTTGTCAATTATTCCTACGGTATTTTCTTCAAACAGGCCGCTTAGATGAGGATACCGTTCCTCGAATTGCTGTTTTGTTTTCCTATTGGCTTCGCCAATGCTCAAAAACCTTTCATTTAAAACAGCCGACATTTGGCGGCGCAACAGAGCATAGAACGCTTGTTCTGAAACACCTTCGGGGAAAACCACACGCTGCCTCGAACTATCCGATTTAACGTTGAGGAGCTCGCATTCAAAAAGAAAAACAGCGGAGTGATTGGGAGGGATCGCCTTTGGATGTAGAAGCTGAAGAGGTATCGTTCTCTTATCGATGCAAATGGCTGTCAAGTTCAGTTTCTCGCCGAAGCCTTCCTTTAGCATATAATACATCGAGATTTCGGCGAAGGCATCGATGGACGGATCGGCAAAGGTCTTGCATTCAAGCGGAGGAATATCTTCGGGTGTAATCGTCTGCATATCTGACAAGAAATCTTTCTGTGCGGACGAAGATGCAAGGTCCAGCCCGATGCGAATCATAAAGGTTTGCCCGGCCTTTTTCATATCATAGAATCTCGGCAGGAAATGCTCCAGAAGCCTCTCTTTCAGCATGCCGGGTTTTAGATCGTCATAAGAATGCAGCCTGTCGCGGCTAAATTGTTTAAACCGAAGCGTGGTTGTCTTCACGGCAGAAGGAGCCTGTTCCAGGCGGAATTCATGGCCTTTAAAGGCATGGGAGAATGTAAAACTCCGCTTCTGGCTGCCAAATACGCTCTCGACATGAACACGCGAGAAGTAATGAAGATAAACGAGGCGGCCAAGCCCTTTATGGTATTTGTCGCGCGGCTCCTTTAAACGGCGAAAGCTATCAAAACGCTCATCAGTGAACCCCTGTCCATTATCGGTGATGGTAATCTCCAAGGCCAAGGGAGCCCTCATTCGTCCGTCCGAAGAGATGAGGATGCTCACTTCGGTGGCTCCGGCATCGAGCGCATTGGCGAGGGCTTCCAAGTAGACTTGAATAAACGCGGGATTGGAGAAGAAGAGCTTGGCCGCGTATTCGGTTTCAATGTCCATGGGCTTCTCCCGCCCCTCTTACACGGGGAAAATAGAGCAGGCAAGAAAAAATGCGCCTTGTGCTCACATCCCAGCGGGCCGCAAGCTAAAACCCCAATCCCCCGTCAATTCCTGCCCCAATTCAATTTCCAAATCGGCTAAGCTGCCCCGCGGTGAACAGCGAAGGCGAGCAAACGCTCCAACCCAATACAAAAGAACCCCAAGAGCCCAGCGCCGTCCTCGATGCCAAGGCCGCGAGTCTACTGGCTTTTGCCGCGCTCGGCATCCACAACACCATCCAGCTTATCCCCCTTGGCCTCCCTCCCCAGGGACTCCGATTGCGCGCCCTTCATCTCCTCTACGATATCGGGCACCTCTTGGTCCTCGCCTGGATCACCCTTCTCGCTATCGCCCTCCTTCAACTTATCGGCCCCCGCCGCCGCTGGATTCAATATGCCCTTGTCCTCGCCCTCTGTATCGCCCCAAGTCCCGTCGTCCTCGCTCCCGATCTCCGAGGCTTTGGTTTTACCCTATCCGCCTATGCCCCGCTTTCCCTCGTACGTATCGTTCTCCCCTTGGCCATCGCCCTCGCTCCGCCCCTCTGCGCAATCATCGGCGCGCGGCTTCTCGCCCGCCCCTACTATCGCTGGATTGGCGTCGGCTTGGCCTTCACCGGTGTACTCTGCAATTTCGTTCATCTGCGCCGGGATTACCTCGGTATCCATGCCTATCTCACCCTCTCGTCCATCGTCCTCGCCATCGCCTCCTTGGCCGGCGCCAGGCTTCCCCCAAAACTGCATATCTTCCAACGCTATCGCCGCCCTTTGGCCATAGCCGCCTTGGCGTGGGCCGCCCTCTCTATTCTTCTATGGCCCAGCCATACCATCGTTACTGAACTCTTTATCCTGGAAAGCCAAATCGCTACACCCTGGCTATGCCGTATTCGCGCCGCCTTCCTAGGATGGGATACCCCGGTCGACCCGGCAACGATCGATGCCCAAACCCTGCTCCAGCCCTACTTTCCTAAAACCCTCGCCCAAAGCGCCGAATACTTTCAGCCCCGCTCCGCCGATAGCACCAAACGCCCCCCTCCACCCGCAGATACCCAACAGCGCTATACCCTGCCTTCTCATCCCCTCGTCCTCTTTATCACCATCGACTCCGCCCGGGCCGATCTCTTTCAAGGCGATACCTACCGCGAAAAACTCCCCAACCTCTATATGCTCCGCGACCAAGGCGTCTATTTTAGCCAAGCCCGCTCACCAGGCCCTCAAACCTATGTCGTGCTCACATCCATATTTACAGGAACCTATTTTTCCCAGCAGCGCTGGGGCGAACATCCCAAAGGCGGACGGGGAAAGCTATGGCCTCATCAAGATCCTTCTATTGGTTTTCCGCAGATTTTAGCCAATGCAGGCGTCTATACCCGGCATCTCGCGGGCGAAGCCGTGCTCATGAATGAATTTGGCGTCGGACGCGGATTCTTCGATGAAAAACATATCGGAGATACACCCTATGCCGCCGATGTTATCAACGCCGCCGCCGATACCCTAAAAGCCCGGAGAATAACAGGAAACCTATTTTTATATGCCCATCTGCTCGATGCCCATGCGCCCTACGATCGAGGCGGAAAAACAGGCACGGCCTTTGAGCGCTATATCGCCGAACTGGCCACCGTCGACGAGCAAATAGGCCGTCTATGGAAAACCCTTCATAGCTTAAAACTTATCAACAGGACTGTGCTCATTATCTCGGCCGATCATGGCGAAGCCTTTGGCGAGCATAATGCCTTCCGCCATGGACTCAATCTCTATGAAGAACTGGTCCATGTGCCCTTCATTGTTGTCGCTCCGGGCTTGTTGCCCCGCGTTATCGATACCCCTATTTCACTGATGGATGTGGGCCCCACCGTGCTTAATCTCTTTGGATTTAATGTACCCTCGGCCTGGATGGGCGAGAGCCTGCTGCCCTTCTTTTCCAATCCAGAACACCAGCCCGCCCGGCCCATCTTTATGGAATCCAGCCGGAAAATGCAGGCGATTCTATTTCCCGACGGCCTCAAGCTTATCCGCGACAAACGCCGGGGAAGCGTCGAGCTCTACGATATCCACAAAGATCCGCAAGAGCTATGGAACCTCTATGACAGCGGCGGCTCAGATGCCCACAACAGGCTCAAGCTGCTCCATACCTTTTTTGGAATCCACACCCTGAGAGAGGGAGGATATGCACCGCCCTATATGCGATAAAAAAGGCTGTTTTTTTTCCTGGACCATGTTATACCGCGCCCGCCGCCCGGCCCTCCCATGAAAAAAGCCTTAATCACCGGCGTCACCGGCCAAGATGGTTCTTTTCTAAGCGAGCTCCTGCTCTCCAAAGGCTATGAAGTCCATGGAGTCATCCGGCGCACCCACAGCTCAAGCCCCGAGGGACTCGCCTCGCTGCCGCCTGAAATTCACAACAGCCGCTTCTTTTTACACCATGCCGATCTCAACGATACGGCCTCCATTCATTCTGTGATCAAAAGAGTCCTGCCCTCTGAAATCTATAATTTAGCCGCTCAAAGCCATGTTCAGATATCGTTTGAAACGCCTGAAAGCACGGCGGAAATCAATGCCCTGGGCCCGCTTCGCATCTTGGAATCGCTGCGCCGCCTGCATCTTCCCTGTAAATACTTTCAAGCCGCTTCCAGCGAAATCTTTGGCCGCGCCGGCGAAAGCCCTCAGCGCGAAACCACACCCTTTCATCCTCGAAATCCTTATGGAGCCGCAAAAGCATTCGCTTTTTTTATTACCCAAAATTATCGCGAAGCCTATTCAATGTTTACCTGCAATGGCATTCTCTACGATCATGAAAGCGAGCGGAGAGGAGACAGCTTTGTATCGCGTAAAATCACCAAAGCCCTGGGCCGCATCAAATACGGCCTTCAGCGCGAATTATGGCTAGGCGATCTCGGCGCGCGCCGCGATTGGGGCTATGCGGCCGACTATGTAGAGGCCATGTGGCGAATGCTTCAAGAGGACGAACCCGGCGATTATATAATCGGCACTGGGCAAACCCACACAGTGAGGGAATTTTTAGCATTGGCCTGTTCCATAGCCGGCCTCAATCCCGATACCATCGTGCGTACCGATCCAAAACTGATACGGGCTCCCGATATGGGCATTCTGGTGGCCGATTCAACCAAAATTCGAAAAACACTGGGCTGGACACCCAAAGTAAGCTTTGAACAAATGGTACGCCTCATGGTGGAGCATGATATGAGACTGGCCGAACAAGAAGCGGCATCCAAGTCCCGATTTCCAGCCGGGTTAAGGGTTGATTAAATGAGCGAACCGACGACAGACGACCAAGCGGCCGAAAACGGTGAAGCCTCGGACACAGGCGAGCCTGGTGAACCCGGTGAGCCCAGCGAAAGCGCCGCCGCGCCCAGTCCTCCCGAAACGCCGCCCGCGATAGTAGAACCCGCGTGGAAACGGCTATGGGCATTCATTCGCGCGCTCGACTTCCTTCCCCGCGCGCCCACCGAACCAAAACTATCGGCGCTGCTTCCTAAAACAACCCTTCAATGGATTAGCGTTACCCTGCTATGGACGATATTTTTTACCTATCTACGGGTGTGGTACCGGGGCCATTTGGAATGGCTTTATGATGGAAGGCTTCAGCCCGACGATGTACGCACGGCCTATTTAATATTTCATAACTGGACGCCTGATAAAGCCCTCATCAGCGATCCTCTCACCCAGGACATGAAAGCCTATGTAATGCCTGGGCTATGGCTGCTCACCCGCATCACCGTGCCCATTTGGGGCGTCTTTTTAACCCCAAAGGTAATGCAGCTTTTATGTTTAATTATCGCTTTTGTAGCTGGATTGATATTGCTCCGCTCCCGGCGGGGCGGCTTGGCCAGCGCCGTGCTCATGGTCTTTTTTATCTTGCATACCCCATATTTTGTAAACCGGATGGCCGGAGGAATGGGGCGGGGTTTTGCATTTCCCCTCTTTGCGCTCTGGACCGCCGGCGCCATCACCAAAAATGAATGGGCCCGCTTATCGGCCGCTTTATTGGGCGCCCTCACCCAGCCCAACACCGTTGCTATTCTAATGGGCGCGGAAGGATTGTATTCCGTACTCGATGCATTTAGCCGAAGCCGCGCGCTTATGTTCAGGCGGATCAAACGCTATCTCTTTATGCTCTTCGCCTGCGCGGTCCTCGTTGTTCCCTATGTGGTCTCCCAAAGGCATTACGGCCGCGTACACACCCTCGCGGAAGCCTTGCAAAACCCTGCATTTGGCAAAAAAGGCCGCCAGGGCGAGCTACCCTTTCCCGAACCCGTTCCCCAATTCGCCAATGCCCTTGTTTCGCCTTATGCCAAAGCCGGCCAAGTCATTCGGCCAACCCCCGCAACCATCTATAAAAACCTCGACTCCACCGGCCCGCTATTGGTCTTCACACTCCTTGTTTTATTGGTCATGGCCCGCTTTGCGCCCCAAGCCCGCATTGCCCTCGCATTTTATGGAGCCACCGCCGTCTTCTATTTTCTCGCCCGCTACTATGCCTTTCGATTTTATTCGCCAGAACGCTATTACAGTTATGGAACACCCATGGCCGCCGTGGCCCTCGCCGTCACCACCATCGGATTGATCGGTCCAAAACTATCCCTTCGCTACCGATCGGCGATCCGCAATTTCTCGGCGGCCGGGCTGATTATCTTTTTATGCACATTTGCAGGCAATGGAGTCGTTCCCCGCAATGGCTTGTACATCGACGGCCGCAAAGATCAAAAACTCTATGAATTTGTCGGCACACTCCCGAAAGACATTCGAATTGCGGCCCATCCTTATGATGCTGACGACATCCCATGGTGGGCGGGCCGGGCCACCACGGGCGGATTGGAAACCTTTCAAGTGTGGCTGGTCGAACCTTGGAAGCGATTTGAAGAGATGCTTCACGACACCTATCAAGCCTTGTACGCGACCGATCGCCGCGTTGTGTCGGACTATTGCCAGCGGAACAAAGTCACCCATTTCTTATTGAGGCGCGATCGCTACGGCGACGATTTCAAGAAAAAAGTCGCCCTCTTTGAACCGATCACCACCTACGCCGAAAAACTCGTGGCGCCGCTGAATCGCGCACAGCTTGTTTTTTCGATTTCAAATATACCGGCCAATGCCATCATTTATCAAGACACAACGTGGGTATTGGTAGACATCCAACGGATGGAACAGGCGAATTTGGGCGCCCGCTAATAAGAGGCGAAGCGGCGAAAGAAAAAAGACAGATGAGAATACAAAACGCTTATGCTACACAGAGCGCCATGGAAAAGCCCACATCAGCGATGAGCGGTGAAGAGGTCGCCGCATTTAACGATCGCCTGGCCCAAGAGCATCCGATAAACGATTATTACGAGCGCTCGCATCTACCGATCCGGATCATCGAACAGAAGCGCCTGTCGATCATCCGTGAAATGGTGGGCGACGCGCAAGGCTTAGATTTGGCTGAGATTGGCTCGGGCGGCGGCCATGTGCTGCGCATGTTTCCCAAGTCGCGCATAACGGCCATCGACGTATCCGACGTATTTTTGGACACGGCGCGAAAGAACCTAGCGGGTTACGACGCCCGATTTATCAAGGGCGAAGTGGACAAGCTCGACCTGCCCGCGGGCAGTTTTGATCGCATAATCTGCACAGAAGTTCTCGAGCACACCGTCGATCCTGAGGCGATCTTGGCCACGATTGCGCGGCTTCTACGGCCCGCGGGAGTAGCGGTCATCACGGTTCCGAACGATCCACTAATCATCAAACTCAAAGACTTTGTGCGCAAGACGCCCTTGGGATATGTCCTTCGCGACCGGATTCAATGGGGCGGCGACATTTATCATATTCACGTATGGACGCCCGACCAATTTGAAAGTTTATTATCAAAATACTTTCGAGTGACCGACCGGGCATGCGCACCCGCGAATGCGCTACCCATACGCGCATGTTTTCGCTGCGTAAATAAATAATAATAAAAAAATAATAAAAAATAAAAGACGAGGCGTGTGGGATATTTACGGCTTGCCATTTCGATATTCTTCAACATGGCCGGACAGCTTTTGCTCAAACGCACGGCGATGGGCGGAGGCGGAGCTGGTGCGGGCGCGGCGATATACACACCATTTCTATCGCCGTGGTTTGTAGCGGGCGTGCTTTGCCTGGGGATGGGCAGTTTTTTATGGATTAGCGTATTAAAAAAGCTTCCATTAACGATAGCACATCCCTTAACGGCGATCGTATTTATTTTGGTTCCGATCACATCTCATTTTTTATGGGGCGAACCATTACCGCTGATGAGAATGGTAGGTGTGGGCGTAATCATCAGCGGAGTGATTATGGTTGCGCGGGCATGAGATGGTGATCGAGCAGCCATGCAAATTGAACGGATTCACGCGCATAAATATCCATTTTACGCCCCCAATCGGCGACTTGAGTTGAAGAACTGAGCACCTCACAAATCCAATCGGGCGCGAGAGAAAAAAAGCTGTTTCGGGCAGCTCGGGCATGCGGGATTTTCGCCATCCCGCGATATCGGGCACGAGCACATGGCCGCCATTGCATGGATAGGCGGGCAAAATCAATGGTTAGTAGATACCCGCTCAGAGCCCCCGCCTCTTCCACAACCCCATCTTCCCATTCCTCCCCACCTCCACCAAATCCCCCGTCTGAACCGCCTTTTGAAGCTGCTCCACTTGAGGCGCCTTGAGCTCTGTCTCGTCCGCAAATACAAAATCCGTCGGCTGGCTCGGATAAAAATAAGCATGCCGCCGATTCGAGATATGAGGCCCAAGCTTCGGCGTCGCAGATACACTCGCCCCCTTCGGTATGCGCTCCGTCATCTCCCGCACCCACCCATAGCGCGCCTTCTGTTCCGCGTTCAGCACCCGCGTCACAGGCCCAAATCCTCCCCTAAAACTTTGGTTGTTCGTCAATCCGCTAAACTTCCACGATATCATCAGCGCCGTCACAAAGGTCGCCGCCACAATCGCCGTGTAAAATCTCCGGCCATCTAAGCCAAATATACTCATGCCCCCATCCCGGATTCGCTGCAAGGCTATCGGCGTAATCGCAAAGGCTATCGGGAAAATAATGGCCGGATATTGAAAATGAATCGAATACACAGGATCGCGCGAGGCCAACAGAATAAACAATAAGCCGTAAACCAGCATAAAACGCGCCCGCCTCGCCGCAAAAGGCAAAAAGCCCAAAGGCGCGAAAATCAATGCAAACCAAATAAATTTGGTCTCTTCCGTCATCACTTTCAGCGCAAAGGCCGGATTGGTGACCAATGAAACCAATAATTGGCCCGCGCCCGTCTTATCGGGAATCAGCTCTTCGTAATAATACGCATACGAATACGATTCTTTGCCCGCGCCCATCAGGCTCGCCGAAGGCATAAAGACCGTCTTCGCAATAATAAAATAAACAATGCTTATCCCTATCGTCCAGCGCCCTACCGAGGCCGCTTTGGGCTTCTGGGATAGCAATGCATAGGCTCCCACAAAACATAAAAGCAGGGGCACATCCTCGCGGCATAACAATAATGCCGCCATCATGCCAAAATACGACTTCCACATGCTCCGCTCAAAGAAATAAATCAGCCATATCATCAATGGGCTGATCAATGTGAGCGAATGAAATTCGTACATGTTGGCGCCGTGCACGGCCGGATAGGTTGCGTAAATAATTGCAAAGACAATGCCGGCCAATCGATGATTTAGTTTTTCCTTGGCGATTAAATAAACAGGAAAAACACCCGAGCCAAGCCAGAAGGATTGAAGGCATAATAAAAGCTCGGTGTGCGGATAGATTAAATACAAGGGCGAAAGCAGAATAAGAATTGGATCGAAATGAGCGGAATTGTGATAGCCGGTTTTTACAAAGGAACAGCCCAGCGGGCGCCCATGAATGGATTGATAAAATATATTATCGTAATAACCCAGATCGGTTGTGCGGGTATTTAAAGCGTGGTGGTTGGTGATGGCGAGGCGCGAAAAGAAAAGCCCATAGCCGACGAATAAGGCAACGAGCACCAGCGCGACCGCGACCTTGGGCAGCCACGAAGGTTTTTTCCCTTCGGATTCAGGCGCGTCCTCGGCAAATCGGGGCTGAGGTAATTCGTAAAATGTGCGCCCGAAGGCGGCCCCGATGAGCGCGCAGAAGAGCAGCGTAAGCTTTCCGCTCGATTTTTCTATGCCGGGAAGCGTCAGGATGCCGATGAGCGGAAGCGAAAGCAGGGGATATAAATAGCGGTTGACGCGGGCGATCGAGCTTTGAATACCGATAGAACCAAGCTTTTTCCGGTAGATAAGAGCGGCGCCCACATACAAAAAAAGCAGCGCGCCCAGCGCTCCCACGACCCAAAACACCTGCCGCAAACGCACCGGATTCGGCAGTTTATTGGTATCGAGCAAGGCCAAATCGGCGGGATGCGTGAAGGTCCACACACCCGCGCCCAGGCCAATCGCAAAGAGAAATGGCCATTTTAGCCATCCAACGCCCGCAAGGGCGAATTGGACAAGCCCGCTGTCAAGCGCGGCAAGCGCGCGGGAGCACTTTTGTTGAATCTTGCGGAGCACCGAGAGCCGGCCTACCGGACCAAGATTAGTGTGTCAAGTGCTTATGAACCCTCGTAACGCCCTGTGGAGGATGCTCTCAGAATGTTTGAAATCGGGCTTGTGAAGGCGGCTCTAGGTGTGCGATAAAAGGCCGCGAGGCTTTTGTTGGCTTATTGGTTGGTTTATATCGAATTGGCGGTGGCCATTCTATTGAATGTCGCCGGTCAGCTTTTATTTAAGCGCGCTGCAATGGCGGGGGCCGATCCTCAAAGTCCAATGCACCGTTCTTATTTGTCGCCTTGGTTTATCGGGGGCGCGGGCTGTTTGGGGACGAGCATGCTGTTATGGGTGCTCGTTTTAAAGGTGCTGCCCTTGTCGCTGGCGCATCCGATGACGGGCGTTGTATTTATTCTGGTGCCAATTGCATCGCATTGGATCTGGAAGGAGCCCCTTCCACGCCTGCGCATTTTGGGTATTTTAGTGATTGTGATGGGAATTGCATTGGTGGCGCGGACGGCTTAGCTGTCTTCGGGTTCGTTCACCAATTCGCGCACCGTATAAATAGGCTTGCGCTGCGATTCATGATAGGTGCGCACCACAAGTTCGCCCAATAAACCAAGCGTCACGAATTGAACGCCGACAACGACCAATAAAACCGCCAGCATCAATAAGGGCCGATCATGCAATTGCTGCCCTAAAATAAGCTTTGCATACGTCAGATACAATCCAATCGCAATGCCTACAAATACGCTGCTAAAGCCCAGCACGCCAAAGACATGGATGGGCCGCGTCGAATAACTCAATAAAAAGCGGACGGTCATTAAATCGAGCACCACTTTGGTGGTGCGGGCGATGGTCCGGAATAAACCGGTGTATTTCGATTCGCCGGCGGTGCGCGCGCGGTGATTGACAGGCATTTCAGCGACCCGGATGCCTAGGCTCGCCGCAACCGCGGGCACGAACCGGTGAAGTTCGCCGTAGAGCTTTACGTTTTTAGCGACTTCACGATGGTATATTTTTAATGAACAACCGTAATCGTGAATATTCACGCCGGTGATTTTGGCAATCAGCCAATTGGCCATGCGCGAGGGAATTTTGCGCATCACGAGCGCGTCTTTTCGTTTTACGCGCCAGCCGCTTACAATATCATAGCCTTCTTCGGCTTTTTTGAGCATCGCCGGGATATCGGCAGGATCGTTTTGAAGATCGGCGTCCAGCGTGATGACCCATTCGCCCCGGGCATAATCAAAACCCGCTGTAAATGCAGGCGTTTGCCCGAAATTGCGCCTAAACCGGACGACGCGGAGACGCTTTTCCCGCGCGCCCGCTTTTTTTAATTTTGAAAAACTCGCGTCGCTGCTGCCATCGTCCACGGCGATAATTTCAAACGAATGGCCGGTAACGCTGACCGCATTGACTATTTGCTCGATCAGCGGATCGATATTGTCCTCCTCGTTGTAAATGGGCACCACCAGGGAAAGATAAGGGTTCCGGCGGGGTTTTTCAGGCGATAGATGTTGCGCGGGCTCAGGTATAATCTCCTCTCCAGGGGAAACGCCGCCCGAGGCGGCTGTGGAATTGGAGCCCAATTTTTTGGTATTCTTTGAGGTCTTTGGCTGTTTGGAGGCCATGAATAAATCCGAATTAGCTTGTATGCCGGTCGAGTTCAGCCAAATGTTCGCGGTGCCAGGCCACTTGGGCGGATAGGCCCTCTTTTAGGCCGACTTTGGGTGAAAAGCCCAAGCCTTCCAGGGCCGCCGCTGTATCGGCCCAGGTATGCCGAACATCGCCGGCTTGGGATTCAATATGATCGAGTTCCAAGGCGATTCCGGTGATTTCGGCCAGGGTGCGGAGCACATGCATGAGCGTTACGCGCGAGCCTCCGCCGATATTGTAAACGCCGGGTTTGCCCGCCATGGAGGCGATATTGGCCTCGACAGCATCGGAAATAAAGGTGAAATCCCGGGTTTGTTCGCCGTCGCCATAGACGCGGATAGGGTGGTTATGCAAAAGCGCGCGGATAAAGCGGTGAAATCCCATATCGGGGCGCTGCCGTGGCCCGTAGACGGTGAAATAGCGCAGCGAAACCGTGGGAACGCCGAAATTGTGGCGATAGAGTTCGCACAGATGTTCGGCGGCCAATTTGGTGACGCCATAGGGCGAATAAGGCTTGGGCAGGCTGTGCTCGCGCATCGGTAAATCGGCGTTTTCGCCATAAACCGACGAGCTCGAGGCATAGATGAAGCGTTTGAGCGAAGGGCTTGCTTTTGCGGCTTCCAAGAGCCTTTGGGTCGAAAGAATATTGTCCCGGGTATAGCTCTCAAAGCTCTTTCCCCAGCTTGCCCGGACGCCCGCCTGCGCCGCCTGGTGAAATAAATGTTCGACGCCGTCCATCAAAGGAATCACATCGAGTTCGGCCAGATCGGCCTCGATAAGCTGAAACCCCTTGTGCTGTCTTAGGGCTTGAATATTCGATTCTTTGAGCGGCCTCGGATAATAATCGGAAAAGCGGTCGATCCCGATCACCTCGTGGCCCAGCTCAATGAGCCGCTCGGCCAGGCTCGAGCCGACAAAGCCGCATACCCCTGTGACCAGACAACGCATGGCGTCACCTCAAAAGCGTTTGGTTTAAGCGGAAGGGGGCGGGAGACTACACCAAATCGGCCGGCTTGCAATGGCCGCACGCGCTTCTTTTGGGCTTGTGAACGCGGTGGGGAAGGCATTGCCTAAGCGAACCTTCGTTGATAGGGTCGCGCCTGTGAATCGGCGCCGCGTGATGGCTTGGGCACTTCGCCTATTGGGTCCGGCGCTGATGCTTGTCGTGATTGTCCGGATGCCCGATCGCAAGGCGATTTGGGAGGCGCTGACTTCGGCGAAGCTTGGCCTTTTGGGGCTGGCGGTGGCGCTGAATGCGGTGAATTTGCAGCTTAAGGTGGCCCGCTGGGTTCTTTTTTTAAAGACGCAGGGTCAGGTGTATCCAATACGGCGGGCGTGGGCGGCATATTTATCGTCGTCGTATGTCGGCATGCTGACGCCGGGGCGGGTGGGGGATGTGCTGCGGGTTCAGTATTTGCGGCACGATTTGGGGATGAGTTATGCCGATGGATTAGCAACGGTGGTGATGGATCGCTTTTGCGATTTGTATGTGCTGGTGGCGTTTACGGCGGTGGGCGTTGTGAGATTTGGGCCTTTGGTATCCGATGAGCTTGCTCAATTGGCGTGGGCGGGCGTGGTGATCACGCTGATTGTGCCTCTTGTGTTTTTTATACCCGGATTGGCCGAGACATTCGTTCGTATTGTATACGCCAAGGTGGCGAAGCGGAGCGAGGCGGAGACGGGATTTGACCAATTTTTAAAGTCGCTGAGAGCGCATGCGGGCAAAACGCTGGTGGTGACGGTGCCGATGACGGTGGCCGCATTTTTGGTGAATTATGCGCAGGGTTATTATTTGGCGAGGGCCATTTATTTGGAGATTTCGTTTTTTGATATCACTTGTTTAATGGCGATCGCGAGTTTGCTCGGATTGATGCCCATTTCGATTTCGGGGATGGGCGTGCGGGAATTATTTTTCGCGCTGATTTTTCCCGCGCTGGGTCTTGCGGCCTCCGCGGGTATCAGCTTTGGGCTTTTGGTATTTGTGGTTTTGTATTTATGCCTGGTGGCTGTGGGATTTGTGAGTTTTCAGTGGGCGCCGCCTCCAATGGGCGGCGATCCTCATGAAAACAATCAAAATAATATAAATACGATCAAATAGAATTAAAATGCGAGCGAATTGGCCTTCTGGCCCTCAACGCCGTCTTTGCCGGGCAAAAATCCACCGCCGCCCGTGCCCAGCGCTCCTTGGGTGCCGGTATTGATCGTTAAGCCGTCCAACACTGGTGCCGCGCCTTTATGGGCCAATCCAATCGAATGCCCACCGCGTCCTCCTCCGCCCGAGGCTCCATCGCCGCCGATTCCGCCTTTGCCTCCAACGCATGCGAGCTTGGGCTGGGTCAGCTTCGAACCGGGATTACCACCATCGCCTCCCTGTCCGCCCGTTTGGCCGAGGGCGCCGTTGCCTCCCTTGCCTGCGTTGCCCGATGTCAGTGTGGTCTGCGCAAAGGTGATCGTCCCGCCCAGCGAAATCATCGCAATGCTTGAGCCGCCCGCTTTGCCACCCGGGCCGCCCGCGCCTCCGCAGCCGCCCGCGCCTCCGCCTCCGCCGCTCGGGCCAGAGCCAAAGGAATTGGCCGCACAGAAACTCGCCGCAATCGCTCCGCCCCCTCCGCCTCCGCCTTGGCCGGGCTTGCCGTCGCCGCCGCTTTTGCCGTCGCCGCCCGAGATGCCCGCGACCGAAATCATGCCCAATTCCGAGCCGCCGTCGCCGCCCGTGCCGGCCTCGCCATTGGCTCCTTTTGTGCCGTCGGTGCAGTCGCTGGGAGCCGTCGTGCCGCCCAGCCCGCCTTTGCCGCCCATCATCGCCGGATCGGGTGGCGTTCCGTCGGTGCCCGCCATTCCGTCGAGAGCCATGGAGTCCGCGGAGCTCGCGCCGCCCTTGCCGCCGATGGACATGCCTTCCAAACCGCAGTCATTCAGGCCGCCGTTTCCGCCGTTGACCTCGAGAGGATCGGTTTTGCATGCATCGGAGCCGGGCAGTCCCGGGGTCCCGTTGGCGCCCGGCATTGCGGGTTGCACGCCGTCCGAGCCGTCTCTGGCGATGCCCGCCGCAAAATCGCAGCGTGAAATCTCGGCCGCTACTTGATCGACCACCGCCGCAATGGATGAGCCTCCCTCGGCCACTGCGTCTGCGGCCTTTACGCTGAAGTTTTCGAGTTTGGTCGTTCCAGCGCCGCCAATGAGCTTGAGCGGAATTTGATCGGCCGCTCCTTGAAGCGTTGATCGGCCTGCATCGCTCCAGGTCCAGCCATTCATGCAATCGAGGCCGCCAAAGACTTCCATCCCGGCGGACACTTCGATTTGCTCATTGAAGTTTTCGTTGCACACATACACGGGCTTTCCCTGCGCCGCGCCGAGGGAAATCGCCTTTCCGAGGGTGGCGACGGGGCTTGTTTTCGAGCCTGTGTTGGTGTCGTTGCCCAGCGCGGCCGACACGAAAACGCCGCAACTGTTATCGACGGCCGATGTTGCCATGCTGGGAATGCACTGCACGGGGGCGCCGGTCGAGCTGCTGCTCGTGGAGCTCGATGAGGTTTGGGTATTTGGAGGTCCGCAGCGGGCCGATAAATCGCAGTCTTCGTCGGAGAAGGAGTCGAAACAGCCGACCGCGAAGAGCCCAAATGAAAAGACACAGAGGCCGAATGCACTGCTTAACATGCCAAGACGACGCATACAGACGCACTCCCTAAGGTTGTGTGTGCAATTAAAATTAAAATGTTCCCACTACAGCGGCGCCCTGATACGTGCCGCCGATCACAGGCGCAACGGTTAGCGTGGCTCCGGTCTTTGCGGGCACCGGGGTCTCATCTGAAGGCGTTTTCGGTGCCGTTAGCATCATGTAGCCAAAGAGCCCGCCCGTCGCGAGCGCCAATACCCCGCCGCCGATAAAGCCGCCCATCGCGATATTGCTGAACAGGTCTTTGCCTTCGAGCGTGTCGCTAAGCTCGGAACATGTGGCCGCGTTTGCGGCGGAAGGCGGATTGCAGCCGTTTGAAGATCCGACGGTGGTTCTTAGGTCGGCGGCGTGAGAAGCCTTTGAATTGGCGGCCAGCGTCATTCCAACGCCCAGGCCAAGGCCAACCAATGCCGCCGCTCCGCCCGCGATAAACCAAATCGGCCCAGGCTTAAAACCTGCCGGTTCAACGGGTTTTTCCCTGGGCTTGGGCTCGAGCGTGATTTTGATATTTTGGCTTTGGCCTTTGTCGATTTTGATTTGCTTCAGGGCCGGTTTGTATTCGTCCAGCGATACTTTGATTTGATGCGGCCCCGGATCGACAAACACCGGATCGCGAAGCGGCGAATTGCCGGCCGGTTTGTCGTCGATCGAGATGCTCGCGCCATTCACGCTGATGTCGATATTCAGCATGCCGATCTCGTCCTTCACGATCTTCAGCGCGTTTTCCAGGAGCGATCGGTTTTCGGGCTTGCCGCTTGCGGGAAAGCTCTTCAGCGCGAAATCCAAAAAGGTTGCCGATTCCGACCATTTTTTCTGCTGAAAGAGCGCCAGACCCAGATTGGCCGCAATGTCGTAGGACTGCTTGAGCTTCCACGCTTCGCGGTACAAAGGTTCGGCCTCGGCCCATTGATCTTTCTTGGCCAGGTCGTTGCCGCGGCGGAATAGCGTTTCAGCGCTGTCTGTAGGCTTTTCTGCTTCGGCCGGAGCAGCCGGTGCGGGCGCGGAAGGCGATGCGGCAGGCGCTGCCGGACCGGAAGCGGCAGGGGCGGCCGAGCCGGTTTTCGCGGAGCCCGATGATGCGGGCGCTGTCTTCGCCGAAGACGCCGGAGCGGAAGAACCCGTGGTTTTGCCCTGTGCAAGCACCAGATCGGTGTGCGCGCACAGGGCTAGGGCAAAGGCGAGGGTGGACAGAGTCCCAAATTGAATGCGGCGCATGCGAGCCATGGCAATGATTGGAGTTGTATCCCATCGATCAATTTCGGTGTCCATAGGATGGTGCATAACAGCACGGCTTCGTGTGAATAAAGACCAAAGGCGGGGGACCTGTTGCCACCGGGCCACGAAATGACTAGGGTGCCGCGGATTTTTAACGGACGGACGGAGCAAGACGCATGAGCGGCCATTCCAAGTGGGCCACGATTAAGCGCAAGAAGGGCGCGATCGACGCCAAGCGCGGGAAACTGTTTACGAAGCTGATCAAAGAGGTGACCGTCGCGGCGCGCATGGGCGGCGGCGATGCCTCGGGCAATCCCCGTTTGCGCAAGGCGGTGGCCGATGCGCGGGCGCAGGCGATGCCCAACGACACCATCAAGCGTGCGATTCAGCGAGGCACGGGAGAGCTGGAGGGAGCGGCCTACGAAGAGGTCATCTACGAAGGCACTGGGCCCGGCGGCACGCTGTTTGTGCTGGATGTGATGACCGACAACAAGAATCGGACGGTGGCTGAGATCCGGAAGATTTTTGAAAAGAACAACGGTCAGCTCAGCTCGGGCGGTTCGGCGATGTGGGCCTTCGATCGCAAGGGAATCATCCTTTTGCCGAAGGACGCGGCGACCGAGGATCAGTTGATGGAGATCGCGGTGGGCGCGGGCGCGGATGACTACAGCGACCAGGGTGAAGACTGGCAAGTGCTGTGCGATCCGAGTGTTTTGTATGCGGTGAACAAAGCGCTGGAAGACGCGAAGATCAACGTGAAATCGTGTGCGCCGGGCTATGTTCCCAAGAACAAAAAGCTGCTTACGGGCCGGGATGCCGAGGTGTGTTTAAACCTCTTCGACACGCTGGACGATCACGACGATGTACAGAATGTCTTCGGCGATTTCGATATTTCGGATGAAGATCTCGCCGCGATGGAATGAGGGAATGAGCGGCCGTGATTAGGGCCTGAAGATCGGGAATTCGACGACGGCCCAAGAAAAGAATGCGTGACAAAACAAGGCCGGCGTAAGCCGTTTGTAACGCAAGACCAAAAATCCCCACACAAGCGAACAGAAAAATCCCGCCGCAACCAAGAGCGGATTCGGTCCTGCATAAGGATCGCTCAGCAAGAACAAAGTCGGTGTGTGCGCGAGCGCAAACAGCACGGCGCACGCAATCACGGCGCGCGCGGGCGAAAGCACATCGGCGAGCGCATCCATCAACAGGCCCCGGAAGCTCATTTCTTCGAGCGCGGCGATACCAAATACAACCGCGCCCAGCCAAAGCGTATCCACATCGCTCCGTTCGCCGAGCTGCAGGTACAAGCGCATAATCCAAGCCGTTTGAGGCTTCATTTGCGAGGATATGAACAGCGTTGTGGCCGATGCGAGACCGTAGATCAGCGCAGCCAGGAGGGCGCCCAGGGTGAGATCGCCCCGGTGGGGTTTGAGATGCTGGGCCAGTTTTCCGCGGCGGCGCAGCCGTTCGATGCCGAGCGCGGATAGAAGCGCATAGCTGAGCGCAAGCGGGATGAGTGCGCTTCGGTGTCCTGCATTGGAGGGCGCAAAGGCAAAGCTGACGGAAGCGGCCGATACGATTGGGACAAAAAGAGCGATAATCCACGGCCATTTCGTGGATCTTTGCGGAGCTGTTTCAGAGGTTTGCGGCTCGCTCATGATGGCCGGTGAAGGGCGGCCACCCGGTCCAGAATCCGATCGGCCAGCGCGCGTTTGGACATCACAGAAAGAGGTTCGGCCCGATCCTGCGTGACCAAAGTGGCCCGGTTATCGTCGCGGCCAAAAGAATCCGCGGCATGATTGGCGACGATGAGATCGACTTGTTTTGCGGCGAGTTTTCGGCGGGCTTCGGCGGTGATCTGCGCATCGCTTCCTGTTTCGACGGCAAAGCCGACCAGCACGGGCAGCCGTGTTGTACCCGCTTCGCGCGCTTGCCTGCGGGCTTCTCCGATGGCCGCGATCAAATCGGGATTGGGCACCAATTCAAGGGTTTTTGAATCGGCCGAGCGCTTTTGTTTTTCGGCAAACGACTGGGCCGGCCTGTAATCCGCGACAGCCGCGCTCATGATCAGCGCATCGGTTTTATAAGTCTCCGAACCCATTGCGCGTGAGAGCGCCTGCTGCATATCCAAGGCGCTGCGCACATCCACGCGCGTTACCTCGTGAGGTGTCGGAAGATGCGAAGGCCCGGTGATCAGCGTCACGTTCGCGCCCCGCATGGACGCCCGCTCGGCGATGCAAAATCCCATTTTGCCTGTCGATCGATTGCCGATAAAACGAACGGGATCGAGATCTTCGGCCGTGCCTCCCGCCGTGACGACAACATGCATACCCGCCAAATCCTTGGGCGTAAGCGCGGCGAGTACGGCGGCGGCGATGCGATCGGGTTCGGCCATGCGGCCTATGCCTTGTTCACCCGAGGCCACTTCACCGAACACAGGTCCAACCAAGGTCAGCCGTCCATCGCGCCTTAGAAGCTCGGCATTGCGCTGCGTGGCTGGGTTTTCCCACATCCTTGGATGCATTGCGGGCGCGGCGATCACCGGACAAGAAGCGCAGAGCACCAGCGCCGAAAGCAAATCGTCTGCGCGTCCTTGAGCGATGCGCGCGAGACAATCGGCGGTAGCGGGAGCGATCACGATGGCCTGCGCGGCGCGGGCGAGTTCGACATGAAGCTCACCGGGCACACTGGGATCGAACATCTGCGAGCGCACGGGCTGACCACACAGACCGCTCAGCGTCATCGGCCCGAGAAATTGCTGAGCGGCTTCTGTCATGACCGGCAGCACACGCAGCTTCTCGGCCAGCAGGATACGCGCTAGAAGAGCGGATTTATAAGCGGCGATGCTTCCGCAGACGCCGAGCACAACGGTGGGTAATTGGGGATGAGCCTGCATCGCGGGACGATCACGCTGGCATGGAATCGCGCGGCAAAAAAGACGAAGTTTTGACGGTGGGCGGAGCGCGGCGGGGAACCTATGTGACGGTCGCGACCTTTGGGCATTTGCTGGACGCGCAACTATGCCGGGCGACGCTCTCGGCGGGCGGGATACGGGCGCTCTTACCGGACGAACACACGCTGAGTTTGAATCCTCATTACATCGGAGCGGTGCAGGGGATACGGGTTCAAGTGGCGGAGGCGGATCGGGCGAAGGCGGTGTTGATTTTAGAAGAGGCCGAGGCGGCGCGGGTCTTGGCGGAGCAAGAAGAGAGGGAAGAGGAAAATCGATCGGATTGGGATGGGGATGAAGCGGAGGCGCATGAAGAAGGTCCGAGATGTCCCGAATGCGGAAGGCGATATTGTTATTTTGAATGGAGCCCGATTCAGAAGTTTTTCATTTTGATATTATTGGGACTACCCATGATTGTATTGAAGAAGAGATGGCATTGCCGGGCATGCGGGCATGGGTTTTCGGTGGAGAAGGCGGGAGGCGTTGCGGAGAGTCCGTATAGGAAGGCGAGGGGAGGAGCGAGGAGATAAACCTAGCGGTTTTGGGTGTCCATGGATTGGAAGAGGTTACAATGAAAGGTGAAACCGAGTGAGCTCAGCGCTTTGTCGGCGTGAGTTCGGAGCGAGCCATCGGAGAAGGCGACGGCTTCGCTTTCGGCGCATAGACTGAGTGCCACATAGCCTTTGGGCGTCTTTTGCGGATGCTCGTAGTTGAGGTACACGCCCGAGCGCTCGTGATGAGATTGCGCGCGGTATTTTCGGAAGACGTCATCCTTTCGCCCATTCACCGCACCGAAGATCAACAGCTCGTGAAGCCAATCAAAATCGGGCTGATGAGGGCGCCGTTCAGCGTTTTTATGCTCGTAGCGATCTCGGTCCAGTGCATTGAGTTTGCAGACATAATCGCGAAGCTGGGCCTGATGAGAGAAGCGGATGGGAAAAATGGTCAGCCCGTTTCTGCGCGTATCTTCCAGGCGTTTTAGCGGCAAGTTGCAGTTGGTGGGCGCGAGCAGGATGCCTTGGTAGCGAATGCGCTGAACGAGACGTCTTGGCAGATGCGCTGCAAATTCGGTCCTAAGCCGATCGCGCAGTGCCGTGATTTGTTCGATGGCATGTTCGCAGGCTTTTTCGTCACGGCCCTTCATTTCGATGATGGTGCAGATGCAGCGCTCGGGCGTAGCGAACAACACCATATAATCAGGGCGCAATCCTTCGGTAATCAGTTTGTCCCTTTCGCGATCGATATGAAAGAGCAGGCACAAGCCCTGTTGTTGGATAGCCGGATCGATATGAAAGTGGACACCGCTTTCCTCGGGAACGGAGCGGCTTTTATGAGTGCAGAAGGCGAGAAGATTCTCGACAAAATTGAAGTCTGGCCGAAGGGCAGCCAACTCAGAGCCTTTGGAAACAGGCTTAATCTGTTTAGGCTTTGGTTTTGCCACGGCTGGATTGCTCGGCCTTCCGGATAGCAAAATATTTTTGCTGGATATCGCCTGATACATTGCTCAAGGTATCCCAGCGAATTCCATAATCGGGATCTTTGAGGGATCGGAGGTCGCCGCCATCCATGACATAAGCGCTGACTTGATCCATCTTGAGGAACGCTTGGGTGTCCTGAATATAGAGGTGTTTTGCCTGTTTTTTTAGGACGGCGGGCCGGGAATGGTCGCCCGCGACCAAGTTATTGAGATGATCCATAAAATAGGGGCTATGGGTCGTGAGCAAGATACGGATACCGGCATTGACGAGCATAGCCAGGGCTTCGAGCAGCCGGGCTTGGGTTTCGGGATGAAGGTTCATCTCGGGTTCATCGATAATCAAGAAATCGCCTGGTTTTGCTCGGAAACGTAGATAGAGAAGCAGGGGTGCAATTTGTTTGATGGAGGATGATGCGTTGTAGAGATCAATACTTAGATGTTTATCGATATCGAGTTTTAGTTCACGGCCGCTTAGGCGGGTGGACTGAAAGCGGAGCTTCTGGCCACCGTGGAGGTGGGTTTCGATCTTGTCTGCGAGAAGGCCAAAAGCCTTGCGATCTGGGTTTTTTGGATCGGGTTCCGGCTCAAGCTCGATATCGCTTAAAAAATCTAAAAAATCTTCAATGGGTTCAGGATACCGTAAATCCTCTTGTTCGCCTAGTGCCGGGTCGCGCTCGCGCTGACGATCCCTCAGTAGACGATATCGACGTGCGGAAAGCATCTTGTAAGTAATCACAAATGCGTTCCGTTCTGCCGGAAAGAGAAGGGGTTTTGGAAACCAAGCTGCCAGCGTGATCCCAATGGAGCGATAAAAAGATTTGTTTATAGGTCCTGGTAGGGGTACCCAGTCAGGTTTAAGCACTCTTAGGGTGGTAGGCTTGATTTCACTAGAGGCATCTAATGAAAATTCGGTGCGTGTAAAGAGCTTGCCGCTGGTGTCCTGAAAGAATTTTCCTAATTTTTTGGGGAATTCAGCGACTATTTCACTGATGTGGGCCAGCATATCGTCGCATACGCCTGTGTCCTCTGTGCCAAGTGAAATCTCAGCAAGATCTCCGTCGATTTGAACATGTTCAAGGGCAATGCTGCGGCCCATGTTGAAGGAATGGAAAGCCTTCCAAATCCCATAAATCGAATACGCTAAATACGTCTTGCTCGTATTGTTCGGCCCAATAATCACCGTCAGCGGCCGGATATCGATCTCGGTATCCCGGATCATTCCTAGATTTTTAACGCGCAGCTTCATTCAAATCGCCCAGGCACTCACCAACTCAAACCATCCAAAACCACTTGCACAAAACAAAAATATGTGTCTAGCCCCTCATCCCCCCTCCGTCTTCTTCCTCCGCTTCTTTTTCTTCTTCGGCTTCTCGGCCCGCGCATCCTTCGAATCTTTATCGCCTTCTTTAACCTTCTCCCCCTCTTTCTCCTTCGCGCTGTCCTTCGCGGCACCCGGCTTACTCATCGCGTCCGCGCCCTCCGCACGCGCCGCCGCCTCCTCGCCCTCGGCCTCCTTCGGACGGTAACTCCCCATCTTCTCCGTCCACCCGCGAACACCCGTCTTCCCGGGCTCCCGGCTCTCTACTGTCCCGCCTCCAGCCTCGGGCTCCGTCACTCCAGGCGTCCGAATGTCCGGCCCCTGCGTCACCACCAAATACGCATCCACCACATACTCGGGATGCGCGTCGTCCACACCCTTCGCCTCTAGATCCTTCGGCCCCGTCCCCACATTCACAATCTGCATCGTCGGCGGATATGTGTCCGTCCACTTCGTCCTCACCGCATACGCCCCATCCCTCACCACCCTCGAGCTCATCGTCTTGAATCCAGGTATCCCGCGCTGCGCCAATACCCTCGTCCCCTCAGGCAACTTCGGCGTCTCCCGCTCCACTTCCTCAAACGGAATCACTTCGTCGATGCGCCGGAAATACGTCACCGTCAGCTTGCGCTCAGGTCCTAAAATCTCCGCCCTCACCACCCCGTTCGATACCGTTTCATGAAGCACGATCGGAAAATCAAAATTGTTCCGGAACCTAAAATTAATGGTCGGGTACACCACCGTCGCGTCCAGCCCAAGCTTGATGTAGTAGCTCGGCCGCGAATGCGGATAGCGCTCGACCACCTCGAGCCCCGCAAAAAAAACCGCCCCGTGTAGCGTGCCCGATATCTGGCAGGTGCCGCCTCCAAGCCCGTCCACCAATTCGCCCTGCGCAATCACCGGCGCGACCCGATACCCATGCGCCTCGTCTCGAGGTCCAACCACGTCGTTAAAGTCAAAAATCTCCCCAGGCATCACCACCGCCCCGTCCAGCTTCGAGGCCGCCTGTCTTAGGTTGTACGTGCGATCTTTGGACTTCGCGCCCTGCGTGTAGCGCGTCTCAAAATAACCCAGCACTTGATCGAACTTTACGTTGCCCAGCGACGATGCCGAAAGCTTGGGCATAATCTTTTCAACCGCCGCTTCAACTTCGTCCTGCCCATCCCGAAGCGCGGCGTCGATGCGTGCCAAGGTCGCGTATACGTCCAGCCGATGACCTATTTTTTCAGGCCGTAGCTTGCGTTCGTTTAAATCGACAAAGGCATCCGTCGCCGCCGCGTCCAGCTCGCCTTTCAGCTCCAAGAGCTTGGCCGTCGCCGTCTCGGTATCGAGCTTGATCGGCAGCGGAATATCCAATGCCTCGCCCGGCCTCTTGTTCGCGTGATTGCGCCGGAGCGCGCTGTCGTCCTGCTGCGATTCACGCACAAACGCCGCCAATCGCACCCGATCGATCTCCGCCCCCAAAATACTTCGCCGTATCTTGCGCACCGAACCATCGGGCAACTTGATGCGAAGCTCGCCCTGTGCATAACGCCGCACCAAATCGAGCGCATTGGCCACCAAATCGCCCGTCTTTTGAACTTCCGTCCCGCCCACGCGCAAGACCGGTGGCGGTTTGGGCTTGTTGTCCGGCTCTTCTTTAAGCAGCGGCGGCAGCAGCAAATAAGAAATGCCCAAGCCGCTGGTCACAAATACCAAGACCATCGCCCCGAATCGGAACAGCTCAGGCGAACGCAGTGCGGCCATAGGCGAACAAGTCCGCATATTGAAAAGCTTGATGGATGCCGTCAAGCAAACTGCGTGTTTGGGCTTGTCCGGGTTTGTTATTTGCGGGGCGCTTTTTTCGAGGCGCTTTTTGCGGGCGGTGCTGTTGCAGGCGAACTCGCGGGGGGCGGTGGAGGCGGTGGAGGCGCGCTTTTGGTGGGGCTGGGCGCCGCGCCGCTGAGCGATGCGCTCGGTGCCGGTGAAGGCGTGTCGGATGATGACGTGGCCAGCAGAACGGCGTACGCGACCAGCAAACCGACAATGGCCGCGAGGACCGCGAGCGATGCCGTGCGAAGAATGGCCTTGCGCCTGCCCTGCGCCGCAGCTTGAGCCGCCGCGCGCCGGGCTTCGGGCGATCGGGGATCGGAATGCGGCGCCACCGATGCGGGCGGAGCAGAGGTGCGCTGCGATGGAACCGATGAAGGCGAAGCATTCGCCGCTGCCTGATGAGGAGGAACCGAGGCCGGCGCGCCGGGCCAAACAGGAGCTGGAACACTGGATGGCGCTTCACCCGCAGTCTGTCCGGGCATCGGCGGGGCCGCCATATAACGAGCCCACGGCGGAATCGTTGCAGGTCTTCCCGATGAGGGTCCCGCCCCCTCTGCCTGAGAACCTTGAGGCATCCTCACCGCGCCCGGCGGAAGCGTGCGCAAACGCCCTGAACCCGCGGGCAATCCCGCCGCCACATCCAGCGCCCGCCCCGCATCCTGAATGGCCTGCCGCCTCTGATCGCCCCGCTGCCCCAAATGCTCGCGCATAAAATGAGCAACATCCTCGGAACTCGCATGCCGGTCCGGCGGCAGCGACACCTCGAGCGCCCGAAGCATCTCGTCCATCGTCGTAAATCGCCGCGCCCTGTCTTTTTCGAGCGATTTTAAAATCACCTGCTCGAGCGCGGGAGGTATGGAGGGCACGAGCTTTGAAGGCGGGGCGGCCGGCTTCGGATCGCAAATATGCATCATCGTCTCGAGGTCTGTATCGCCCCGGAACGGATGTTTTCCTGTCACCAACTGATACAGCACGATCCCCAGCGCAAAAATATCTGAACGCCTATCGATCGTGCTGCCGGACACAATTTGTTCCGGCGACATGTAAGGCACTTTGCCTTTGACTTGTCCGGCCGAAGTCTTTTGCGCATTCGACAAGGCTTTTGCGACGCCAAAATCGATAATTTTGGTCACGCCGTCATAGGTCACCAAGATGTTCTGAAGCGACACATCGCGGTGCACCAAATTCAGCGGAACACCGTTTTCATCGCGAAGCTCGTGCGCCGCGTGCAGGCCCGAACAGGCTTCCCGGGTGATCCTCACACAAATCGGAATAGGAATTCCGCCCTTCGCCTTGCGCAGCAGCAAATTCAAAGGCTCGCCGTCGACAAACTCCATCACTTGAAAGAGGATGTCGTTCTCTTCGCCCAGATCGAGAATCTCGGCCAAATGCGGGTGTTTAAGCTGCGAAACCAGCGACGCCTCATCGAGAAACATGGTCTCGAAGTTCGGGTCGTCCGACAGCTCGGGCTTCATTTGCTTGATGGCAACAATCTTCTGAAAGCCGCGCTGACCCTTCATCCGGGCGGCCCACACCGATGCCATCCCGCCCTCGGCAATGGGAATCAGAAGCTCGTAGCGGCCCAGCGTACGCCCCGAACTAGAAGAGCCGGCGTCGCTCATCGCTGAAAACAGCCTTGCATTTGGGCCGCGGACATCCTGGCCAAGGTACAGAAAGGAAGGGCGCCGCTCAAAGGTTCTCGTTGTTTTTATCGTCCTTGGAAGGGTCTGTTTCGATTTCTGGTGCGGGAATTGCTTTTCGCAACGCTCGCAGATGGCGCTTGCTCACGCCTGGGACGGCCAGAATTTGCGCATCGCTCGCCGAGCGTATGCCTGCCATCGAGCCTAAATGCCGCAGCATCGCCAGCCGGATTTCGCGGCTCAGCCCTTTTACATCGTCGATTTCCGAATGAAGCCTTCGTGCCTTGCCCAGTTTTTTGCGCGCATGATTGGCAAACCTGTGGGCTTCATCCCTGGCCCTCGCCAGAAAAAACAACGCCGAACTCGAGCCTTTAAGAGGAATCCCATTCTTCTGCCCGGGCAAATACACCCGGTCGACCATCGCCTCGCCCTTGATGGATTCCCTTTCTTTGGCCAATCCGACGATTGCAAGTCCGTGCAGCCCCAAATCCCTCGCGGCCGATAGAGCGATATTCAATTGTCCCCGCCCGCCGTCGACGACCAATAAATCGGGCAAATCCCAATCGCCTTCGGGAACAGCGTCCATTTCGGGCCGGTGTTCATATTCGGCGGGAAGCTCGGGTAAATCGAATGGTTTGGGCGGAGCATTTCCGTAATTACGATCGATTGGTTCTCTCAATACCAAAGGTTTGGGAGGCTGGGGCGGCGCATACACCGAATCGGCCGATTTCTGGGCCTGCTCTTGCATAGCGAGCTTTGCCCTTCGGAAACGCCGGGAAAGCACTTCATACATCGCCGAATAATCATCTCCCGGCGTCCCCATACCAATGCCTGCCGCGGCGGCCTGTTTAATATGAAAACTCCGGTAGCGCTTTTTATCGGGCAGCCCATTTTTAAGCGCGACAATCGAACCCACCGAATCCCCGCCGCCCAAATGCGAAATATCACAGCATTCAATGCGAACCGGCAGCGATTTTAATCGCAATTTATCGCGCAACTCCGAAAGCCTCGCCTCAATATCGTCCCCGCTCCTTTGTTTTTCATGAAATGCGTGCGCCGCATTATCGCGTGCCATTTTCAGCAGCGAAGCCCGCGCGCCCCGCTGAGGAACCAATAAAATAACTTTTCGCCCCCGAAGCTCGCTCAGCCATTCAGCCATGCCTTCCGCGCCGTCCGGCAATACAGGCAAACATATTTCATCAGGCAATACAGAAGATTGGCCTAAATCACCATAGTATTGACTCAAAAACCCCGACAGCACTTCTTCATCGGGCAATTCCATTTGCCTCAGCGAAAAAGAAAATGAATCGGTAACACGGCCTTTTCTCACTTCGAGCAATTCAATTTCGACGACGCTGCCTTCCCGGTACATACCCAGCACGTCTTGATCTACGTCTTTTACGCTGACCACCCGCTGCTGTTCGGCCATCACCGAAATGGCTTTTAATTGATCCCGGTAAATAGCCGCCTTTTCAAATTCCATGGCCTTTGCGGCCTCTTTCATGCGCGCCGTTAATTCACCGGACAGCTCATCGTGGCGCCCTTCCAAAAACAGGCTCACCGAGCGCACCATTTCGCCGTAATACGCTTTATCGACATCCAGCACACAAGGCGCCGGACACCGTTTTATTTGATATTGCAAACAAGGCCGTTTTCTCGTTGCAAAATCGGCGTCCGAACATGTGCGCAATTGAAAATGCTTATTGACCAAATGCAGCGTGCGGCGGGCGCTCGTCGCCGAATGATAAGGCCCAAAATACCGCGCCCCATCCGGCTCGGGCCGGCGCACCGTCTCGAGCATCGGCCATTCTTTTTGAAGATCCAGCCTTAAACATAAAAAATCTTTATCGTCCCGCAGCTTGACGTTAAAGCGGGGCCGGTGCTGTTTAATGAGCTGATTTTCAAGGACGGCCGCCTCTTTTTCGGTGGCCGTGATGATGGTCTCCAGATCGCGCACAATCTTGCGCAAAAGCGGGATAAAATAACGGGAATCGCTGCTGCCCTCCTGAAAATAGGAGCGGACTCTCGGACGCAGATGCTTGGCCTTGCCGACATAAACAATGTTTCGCTCGGCATCGAAAAATAAATAACACCCGGGCGTATTCGGCAAAGACTCAAGTTTGGCCGCCAGAAGGTCGGGCTGGGCTTCATTCGGAGGCGGATTTCCCACGGGCGATTTTGGAGTCCGGGCCGGATTTAGCGCTTTTCAGCAGCAAACACGATCGTGCGGCGCGAACGTATACAACATTTATTGGAGGCCGCGCTGCTGTGCAATACAGGTGTGCACTGCAAGGAAACCCGGTGTTTTAAAAGGTTTTCACATTTGGGCATACACGATTGAGTTGTATCTCAACGCCTTGGCAAGACGCTAAACGGCAACACAACGATGTTGCCGCGTAGGGCTGCTGTCGATGTAGGTATACGGCATCTTAAGCTTCTAAATAAGGTTGACGGCAGCTCCATAGAAGGCTTCGATTCAGCCGCCGATACAAGGGAGAGCCTTCGTCGATGCCCACCGAAAAATCCGAGGAAAAACCGGCGGCGAAAACCAAGCCCGGTCCATCTATTTCCCTGCCAAAACCGCCTCCAAAGCCGCTTGGCCCTGTGGCTTTTGTGGTGAAGGCCATCGCTCTCGCCGTCGGGTTTTGCGCGGCGCTTTTATGTTTAATGGCTTCGATTGGCGCCTTTACCGGCAATGGATATGCGCGGGTATTGGGCGCGCTGGCCATTGTCTTGATTGTGCCGCTGGTGATCGCCGATCGCTTGTTGCCCGACGATCCGCTGCGGGCCAAGGGCCTGACGACGGATGTTCTTTCGGTGATGTGGCTTGGATTTGGGCTTATTTTCGCTGGAGCGCTGACGGAAAAGACACGCCCCCTGCTCACGCGCGAAGGCGATAGGCTGCTTGGCGCGGGTTATGTGACATGGGCGCGGGCGGCTTATGTGCTGGCGCAGGTGAAGGCGGCGATTCCCGAGCCGACGCCGGCGTCTTTGGCGAACGCGGCGGATACGGCCGATGCGGGCGCGGTGGGTGCGGCGGATGCGGCGGCGGATGCCGAAATGGGCGCGGATGCGGCTTCGCAGGCCGAAACGCAGGATGCCGGTGCGGCGGATGCGGCGGATGCTGCGGCGCCCAATGTTCCGGATGCGGGTGAAAGCGACGCGGGCGCAAAAGGCGCGAGCCTCGAGAAAACACCGGCCGAACTCTTTAAATTATTGGCGCCTACGGTCGTGACCATCTTTGCCAAAGCCGGCGCCGATATGCAGGGCAGCGGCACAGGATTTATGATCGATGAATCCGGCACAATTGCAACAAATCATCATGTAATTGCAGGCGCCCAGCAATTGAGAATTAAATTTCATAATGGCGCGATTTTTGATTCAATTGAATTGCTAGTGGATGATGGCGCGCTGGATTTGGCCTTGTTGCGCATCGATCCAAAAAAATATTCGGATGCGGGGCCCGAGCCTGAATTTTCGGCGGTAAAATTGGGTGATTCCGATAAAGTGGTGGTGGGCGAGCGGGCCATTTCGATTGGCAATCCGCTTGGATTGGAGCACACGCTGACGGACGGGCTTATTTCGTCAAGGCGGGTGTATGAAGGCCGGCATTGGATTCAGATGTCGGTGCCCGTATCGCCGGGCAATTCAGGAGGCCCTCTCTTCAATATGAGAGGTGAAGTGATTGGCGTGACGACAGCGCAGATCGGATCGGGATTTGGGCGCGCCCAGAACTTAAATTTAGCCGTTCCGGTGAATGAGCTCCGCAAGCTGATCCGGAGCGAATATCCCCAGAAACGAAAGTTTGGCGAGAGTGCCAGCTCGCGTTGGTAAAGATCAACAACCAAGAAAGCAAGACCATGCGTGGACGAATTGTATTTGGGCTGTTGATCGCGATGCTGATCGCGTTTCCTATTTTATTGTTTGCTAGGTCCCGGCCTGACCATCAAGCGCCGGCCTATTCGCTATCTCCTTCGGAAACCGGACTATTTGGGCCGCCTTCAACGGGCGCTTCAGGGTCCGCGGGCGCTGTGGCATCTGCTGGAGCGATTTCATCCTCCAATGCGGGAAATACGGGGGTTGCGGCTTCCGGCTCGGCTCAAGCGCAACCTGTGGCGGGCGCGGCGGATGCGGGCGCCGGGGATGCAGGTTCGGAGGATGGAGGCGCTCCCAAGCTCATGGACAGATCGCTTCGGGTGGTGACCATGGGCTGGGATTTGGCGGCGCCTGGAATCCTAGAGAACGGAGGGCTTGCGCCGCTGGCCACGGGCGGATTTGGAAGCGCGGGGCTGGATGTGCATATCGGCGTGGTGGATTCGATGGGTGCCATTGAAGGCGCCATGGCCCGGGGAGGAGCCGATAAAGATGGGGCCGATATTGTCATCGTTCCCATGCCTTATATGGTCTCTTCGTATGAAAAACTCCGGGCATTGAGCCCTGAAATATTTATGATTGTCGGCTTTTCGAGAGGCCGGGAAGCCTTGGTGGGGGCAAAAGAAAGTCTACCATCTCCCTCGGGGGCCAAAGACGCCAAAGACGCAAAAGACATTAAAATTGCCGGTGCTCCGACCGATCCGGCGAGTTTTCTGGGTCTGTTTGTGCTGGATTTAGCCGGTATCGGGGCATCTGAAGTCAAGTTTTTAGAACCGGACGCCAAGAGCGATGAAGCCCCGCTGGCGGCGATTGATCGGGGGATTGTAACGGAACCCGGAAAATCAGGGCGCAGGCATTTGCTGCTCACGACAGCGGACACCCCCAAGCTGATGCCTTATGTAGCGGTGGCTCAGCGAGGTTTATTGGAGAAAAACGGCAAAGCCATTTCGGTGTGGGCCAAAGGCTGGCTCTCTGGAATGCGTAAACTGAGCGGGGATGCTCCCGCGGGAGCGCGTCAGATTGCGGCGGTCAATGGAGCGCCGGAACCCTTGGCGCTGCTTAAGCGGATGGGGGAGATCGCGCCTGCGTCGCTTGGAGAAAACGTAAGGATTTCAGGACTTTCTGGGCGTGGAGCGCTCACACTGGACGCGCTGTTTAATCGCACATGGCAATTGTACCGGGGCGCGGGCATTTTGGCGACACCGGTGCCCGAGGAGACGCCTGTGACCAACGCGGTGATTGCATCGCTGGCGCGTTCAATGCCAGAAATGGTCGATCCGCCAAGCGCGGGAAGAAGCTCAGGAGCCTCCAATGATAAGAAAAAGACGACCAATGACAAGGCAAAAGTCATCTTAAGCGCCAAGGTAGGGGACGCCGCAAAACTCGATGAAGAAGCGCTGGTCAACACGATAGGGCTATTGGCGGGGGTATTTGAGCGATCGGAGCTAAGAATAGCCATCAACCAAGGTGGGGGAGTGGACGGAGCCCGGACCAAAAAAATCCTGGAACGGGCGCAAGATCGATTTGATGTTGGCGTAGAGCGCTTGGTGACGAGCAAAGGCGCGATAGGCAAGGGAGCGGCTGGGATTGAGGTCATGGCAGCTCCATAACGAGAGAGAACGATCATGGGCATACAGAATCGGGATGAATTGGACGTAGTGATTCGGGAAGTAACGCTCAAAGTTGAGCGGATTTTATATGAAGGCGCTCATCGGCCGAACTTGGTGGAAGCGAATCGGAACCTAAAGACCTTGGGGGAATATTTACGAAAGCACGAAAAGCCGACGGCGGGACAAGTAAAGAGCATGTTATCGGCGACTTCGTTATTTCGGGATCAATTTCAAGATGATCGATTGTATGACTTAACCTTTGATATTGAAGACTTTGTACAGAGTTTGGGGACGGCATAACCATGGGACGAGCGATACTGGCGGCGGTTATTGGTTTTGTTGTTTGGACGGTTTTGTTTTTGGGAGGGAACGCGGCGATTACAGCGATTTCGCCTTCATCATTCAAGGCGGATGGGTCGGCGAACAGCGCGGGCATGCTGGTGCTTTTGCTACTCCTGAGCATCGTGTATTCGGCGGTGTCCGGGGTGGTGACAAGCAAGGTTGCAAAAGAGAAGGCATTGGGGGCGTGTATAGGGCTGGGCGTAGCTTTGTTGGGGGTGGGGATAGCGGTGCAGTTGCAGTACTGGAATGTGTTGCCGGTGTGGTACCATTTAAGCTTTTTGGGGATGCTGGTACCGGGGGTGATGGCGGGGTGGAAGGTGGTGGGGGCGGGCAATGCAAAAGGGGCTTGACAAGCGGAAATTCGCGGCGAAGTGGCTGTGAAATGATTGCGCACACCAGTGGGCGAAAAAGCGCGCTGTCGCTGCGTTATTAGAAAAGCCTTTATTTTGAGGGGATTATGTGCGAGCGCAGGGATGCGCTGAAGGCGCGGGCGTCCATGTTGTGGGCTGCTGATCTTGTTTTCTATTTTTAAATGCGCGCATCGATGATGCAGACGTAAATAGAGATTAGGGATGTGTTTTCGCCTAGCGGGAAGTGTGGCGAATAAGCCTTGATTTAAAGGCTCAAACAGATGTGAACGAAAAATATTGACATGAGCACTGATTCTGTGTTTTCCTGCTCCGTGATGCTTGAGATAGGTGAGCAGGGTGAGCAGGAGAAGCGCGTATGCCAGTGCTGGAGCTGTCGTTTGAGTCGGGTGAGTCTTCGCTGTCCGTGCGGCGTTTCTCGGTGCAGGAGGCGGTCTCAAACTTCTTCACAGTGTCGGTGTGGGCGCGTTCAAAAAACGACAGTATCGACCTTCCATCCATTGTGGGAAAGGACGCGAGCCTGCGGGTGATCGCGGGTTATAAGTGGGCATTGCTCGGTGGTGCGCGTTACTGGACGGGCATCTGCAGTTACATGGAGCAGGTGCAAGCCGAGTCCACGGGACTATCAACGTACTATCTGCGCATCGTGCCCAAGTTGTGGCTGCTCACGCAGCGCACGGGTTTTCGGATTTACCAGCACCTTTCCATTCCCGATATCATCGACAAGCTGCTTGCCGAATGGAGCATCAAGCCCAAGTGGGACATCGATCGGGGCAAGTATCCGAAGCTCGAATACAAGGCTCAGTACGGCGACAGCGATTACGGGTTTATGAGCCGGCTTTTGGAGGAAGCGGGCATCGCGTTTGTCTTTCCCGACAACGACGCGAAAGGCTCCATTCTCACCTTCAGCGACAAACTCCATGCTGGTTCGCCCCGTGCCGCGCCGCCCCTTCCCTATGTCGATAACCCTACTCAATCCGCGGAAAAAGAGTTTGTTTCGCATGTGCGTGTTGCGCATGAGGTGAGGCCGGGCGCGCATACGATTCGCGACTATGATTTTAGAAATCCGGCGTTCCAGTTGTTTGGTGAGGCGTCCAAGGCCGCTGCGCCCGAGGACAAGTTGGAACAGTATCACTACGATCCAGGGTCGTTTCTCGTCGAAGGCGCAAAAGGCGGCGATACGCCGGCCGCTGATGACAAGGGGATCGCGCGCTATGAACAGAAATATGGCAAGAGCCTTTCCGAGCGTTCTCTACTGTCGCTGCGTGCCGAGAAGAGAAGTGTGTCGTTCGACACCAACACTATCGATCTTTGGCCGGGCCAGATTTTTTCAATCGATCATCATCCAAATGCAGAACTGGAGGTCGGGCAGAAGTTGCTCGTTGCAGAGTTCTCGGTCGAAGGGTCGCACGGAGAAGAGTGGAGCATGTCGGGACGTGCTCTCTTCGCTGATGCAAAGGTGCCTTATCATCCTCCCAGAAGAACGCCAAAACCTGTTGTGAACAGTGTTCAAAGCGCCACGGTTGTGGGACCTGCAGGACAAGAAATACACACGGATGAATTTGGGCGGGTGCGGGTTCAATTTCCGTGGGATCGCGAGGGAAAGAACAATGATGACTCGAGTTGTTGGGTTCGCGTAAGCCAGAGTTGGGCAGGCACAAGCTTTGGTACGATTGTGCTTCCGCGTATCGGTCAGGAAGTGCTGGTGGGCTTTTTGGAAGGGGATCCAGACCAGCCGATCGTTGTGGGCCGTGTCTACAACGCAACCAATCAAGTTCCCTATAAGCTGCCTCAGCACAAGACCCGGAGCACATGGAAGAGCAATTCTTCGCTCGGGGGTGGCGGCTTCAATGAGATCATGTTTGAGGATCTCAAGGGCAAGGAACTGGTGTATGTGCAAGCACAGAAGAATCTGCGCAAACTGGTGAAGAACGATGAAACTATCACGGTGGGGAATAATCGCCAAAAGTTTGTGGTCGTAAACGAAACGGAGACCACAGGGGTGAACCGCACCGAGGTAACGGGGGCGAACCGCACGGAGATCACGGGCGCAAACAGAACGACGGTCATAGGGGGCAATCGCACGAAACTGATTGCGGGAGATGAGATTGAGCGCACCGAGGGTAATCTGGTTATTTACATTGGACAAAATCACGATATAACAGTTAAACAGGTAAAACGAGAACAGGTTGAGGGGGACAGCCATCTTCGGGTGAAGGGAAAGCGCAACCAGCGTATTGACGGAAATCAATCGCTGATGGTGAAGAAGAACCGCCAGGAGAAGATAGGTAAGAACCACGCCATGGAGGTGGGGGAGGAGATTCATCTTAAGGCGGGAACTGCGCTGGTGATTGAAGCGGCCAAAGATTTGACGCTCAAAGGTCCAGGTGGATTTATCCGCATTGATGCTGGGGGTGTGACGATCAAGGGAAATCTTGTCAAGATTAACAGCGGAGGTTCTGCTGGGAAAGGGAGTGGGTCGAAACCCGAGGAAGCCGACGAGGCCCTCGAGGCGAAGATCGAGATGCCCGAAAAACCCGTACCGGACAATGTCGCGATCACCGGACTAGCCCAATAACGAAGGAAAGAGGTTGTTGTATGCCTCCGGCGGCTCGAATTACAGATATGCACACATGCCCCAAAGTAGAACCGGGGCCGGTGCCTCATGTGGGTGGCCCGGTTGTTGTGGGAGAATTTACGGTATTGATTGGATTTAAGCCTGCGGCACGGGTGGGGGATAAGCTTGTATGTGTGGGACCGCCGGATTCGGTATCCAAGGGGGAGCCGACGGTTGTAATTGGAAATAAAGATGCTGCGCGGATGGGTGATCCGACTTCGCATGGGGGAATAATTATTAAAGGGTGTCCGACGGTATTGATTGGATCATCGTCGCAGGCGGACACGCTGAGGACAGACAAGCCATTTTGCGAGGATTGTGAACGCAAGCGCAAGGAACGGGAGGCTCGGCAGAAGAAGCAACAGGGGAAGAAGTAGGGTTGGGAGGAGGCAAAGGTGGAAGCGGGAGCAAGATTTATCTTGGAAGCGAGATGGGGCAAGATGGCCGGCCAAAAGGCTATTATCGCTCCTGGCTCAACGCTTCGGGTGGGGCGCATTGATCAGGCGGATTTTGAGATTGCGCATGATGCTCACATGTCGGGGCTTCATTTTGAGCTGGCATGGGATGGGAAGCGGTGTGAGCTCAAGGATTTGGGGAGCAAAGAGGGGACATTGCTCGATGGGGAAGCTGTAAAGGAAGGGGAGGTTGAGCACGGCGCATGGATTCATGCGGGGGAGACCGATTTTTCGGGATACATCGAAGATAAAATTCCCCCACCTGAAGGGGAGGACGATCCTGAAGAAGATGAGCGGTATGATGAGCACGAGAGGCAGTTAAGAGAAGAGAAGCGGGCGGAGGAAGTGCGGCGGGTGGAGGCGGCCAGGAAGGCGCTTGAGAAATTGAGAGGGGAGGGCGAAGGGGCGCCTTTGTACGCGATTATGGATGCGGCTAGGGACGATCGGATATTGGAGCTGCTCAGGCAGTCGGTGGAGAGGTATCAATCGCTGTACGAAGGGGTGCAAGGGGAGCCAATGGCGACGGTGGCGCCGTATTTGGTGGGGCCATTTCGGCAAGATTCGAGATTATTGGAGCGGTTGGTGATGGAGGGGTGGGGGAAGAGATGGGGGATTTTTTTAACAAGCCGGGAGTCATTTCGTGAAGTGCGGAGACATTTCCGGCGATTTTTGATGGTGGAGCTGGAGGAGAGCGGGGAGAGGGTTTATTTCAGGTTTTATGATCCGTGGGTGCTGGGGGTGTTTTTGCCAGCGTGCTCCGAGAGGCAGCGGGGGGAGTTTTGCGGGCAACACGTCGTGAACCTCGTGACAAGCTAATTGGTGTAAAACAATGTTTAAAATTACAAGTCATCAGCTCTCTGCTCTTGAAGACGCCGCAATAGTCTTGTTTAGAAGAGAATTCTTCACCCTGTTGAAACCATATTTCCCCCGAATTAATTTGTCGGCGAATTCCGAGGATGTTGAAGCACAGATTCACGCGAACCTGTTAATTGCACGAAAGTGGAAACTTGCCTCAAGACGAGAGCTGGGAATGTTTGTCATGTTGAGGTTGGTTTTTGGATCTGATCTTGAAGGAGTGGTGGCTCTTGTGTGGGGCCGAAGTGTTCCTTGCAGTCAAGGACGCATACCAATTGCGTCCGTCGACGAGCTTGTTGAGCATGTTATGTATCATCTTGTCTAACATTCAACGCGGAAGAAGGTACGAGTGATGTGTCAACCACAAGCATGGTTGGCGTCAACTCAGATGTATAGGGAATGATGTGCGTATGGCAACTGAGAACACAAATGTGCAGGGCAGTCAGGAACAAAGCCAATCTGAGGCGCCTCAGGAAAGTCAACTGGAATCCTGTTTGAAAGAATTGGTTGATCTCATAAATAGGACCTTTCCTGATTCGAAAGATAGCGTAAAAGTCGACGAGAAGTGCCCAACAGATATTTGTGTCTATCTAACATTCGATGATGGACCATACAACCCTGCAACTCCGAACGTACTTAACATTCTAAAAGAAAGGGGCGTTGTGGCGACGTTTTTTCTTAATGCGAACCACTGGAATGGTGATGCAAAGTCCAAGTATGATATCCTGAAGCGTATTCAAAATGAAGGTCATCCAATTGGAAATCACGGATATGATCATGACCCAATGACTCGGAAGGGTTATAATACTTCAAAAACGGCAGATGTAAAAAGTGATTTTGACCGAATCACCAAAGAGTTTCAGGAGTTGTTTACAGCCAATGGGGATGTTTTTCCGGGATTCTCATCTGCTAGACTCCCTGGCGATGGTCGTTATATGTCTGATTATACAAAAATGATCACGAGTGAAGTTAAGTTGGCTCATATCGCTTGGGACTTCGAATTCGCTCCCAACGGTGTATTTAAGCACGTTTCCAACAAAAACTGGCAGGGTGTGGATGGAGTCGCTGCCACGTCGCCGAGTTTCCCCAAGAATGAGGACATCATTCTATTGCACGACCATCACTGGAAGGAGAAGGCTGATCTCTTGGGGAGACTAATTGACAAGCTAAAAGAAAAAGCGACTATCGTGTCCCTAATTCCACTACCGTCAGGACATAGACAAATTCTTTACGCCTAGAATGGTGAGGCATATGATTACGAAAACGATCTCGTTGTCACTCGGTCAATCACCCTTCTCTCCCCGCCGCTTCTCCATCCACGAAGCGGTATCCTCCCTCTTTACCGTCTCTATCTGGGCACGCTCGGAAGACGATAGCATCCCTTCTGAATCGGTCATCGGCAAGCCCGCCGGCTTCCATATCCAAAGCGGCTATGCCCATGTCAAATCGGGCGGCTCCCGCCTCTGGACAGGTATCTGTGCCCACTTCGAACAGCTTAAAGCCGTCGTCCCTCTGCCAGGCCAGACTCCTCTCCATACCTACTTCATTCGCATCGTTCCCAATTTCTGGCTCCTCACCCAGCGTTCCAATTACCGCGTCTTTCAGCATGAGTCCATTCCCGATATCATTAAAAAAATCCTCAAAGAGTCTAAGATCGAAGCCGATTGGAAAATTCAAGATGGTAACTATCCAAAGCTCAATTATAAAGTGCAATACGGTGAATCCGACTTTGCTTTTATCAATCGCTTGATTGAAGAAGCTGGTATCGTGTTTTCGTTCCCCGACCCAAAGGGGGAAGGCGCCAAGCTGACGTTCTGTGATGCTCTAGAGGCCAATGCGCCCCGCGCTCCGATCCTGTTCACTGACAATCCAAATCAGCAGGCCGAACTCGAACTGATTAAACATGTGCGCCTTTCCCAGGAAGTGCGGCCCGGTGCCTTTAGCATTCGCGATTATGATTTCAGGAAACCGGCATTCGATCTGTTGGGCCAGGCCCCAAAGGCCGAAGGCAATGAGGCTCGTTATGAGCAATATCGCTATGAGCCGGGCTCTTTCCTGGTTGAAGGCGCAAAGGGCGGCGATACGCCCGCGGCTGATGATAAAGGTACGGCCCGCCATGAACAAAGCTATGGGAAAAGCAAGGCCGAACGTATGCTCCTCGCCGAGCGCATGGGAAAATTGTCCATCAACTTCGATACCAATGTCATGGATGTCTTTCCGGGCGCTGTTTTCTCAATGCTCGGGCATCCAAACACGATGCTCGCCGAGGGGAAGGGTATGCTGGTTACTCAGTTCTCTATCGAGGGAACACATGGAGGCGAATGGTCGATGTCGGGCCGTGCGGTATTTGCGGACACGCCCTACCGGCAGCCGCTTAGAACGCCAAAACCCAAGGCTTTTAGTGTTCAAAGCGCCACTGTGGTCGGACCGAAGGGCCAGGAGATTCATACCGACGAATTTGGCCGCGTCCGGGTTCAATTTCCCTGGGATCGCGAGGGGAAACATGATGAAAACGCATCGTGCTGGGTTCGTGTGAGCCAGGGGTGGGCGGGGACAGGATTTGGGATGATTGTGCTGCCTCGTATTGGTCAAGAGGTATTGATTGGCTTTTTGGAGGGCGATCCGGAGCAGCCCATTGTTATGGGGCGTGTCTTTAACCGCACCCAGCCTGTGCCGTATACGCTGCCGGCGAACAAAACCATAAGCACCTGGAAAAGCAATTCATCGCTGGGCAATGAAGGATATAACGAGCTTAAATTTGAGGATAAGAAGGGGGATGAGCTTTTGTATGAGCAGGCCGAGAAAAACCGGCGAACGCTCGTGAAGCACAATGAGACAATCACCGTGCTGAGGCACCGTTCGAAGACGGTGGGTATGAATGAAACGGATACGACGGGCGTAAATCGCATTGAAGTAACCGGTATCAATCGCTCAGAGCAGACCGGAGCGAACCGGATGACGGCGATTGGGGGAACGCGCAGGAAGCTGATTAAGAAGAATGAGACGGAACGCACACAGGGCAACCGGCAATTGTATGTGGGTAAGGATGAAGATATTCGGCTTAAGAAAAAGAAGCGGGAGCTGATAGAGCAAGATGTGCATCTGGTGGTGAAGGGGAACCGGAGTGAGCGCATTGATAAGAATCAATCGATGATGGTCATTGAGAACCGGCAGGAGAAAGTCCTTGGCCGCTATGCCTTGCAGACGGGGAAAGAGCTGTATTTGAGAACAGCCGAGGTGATGGTGGGGGAGGCGGGTCAGGATGTGACGATACGGGGACCGGGTGGGTTTCTGCGTATCGATGCGACAGGTGTGACGATCAAGGGGACCATTGTATATATCAATGAGGGAGGCAAGAAAGCGGGGAAGGGGACGGAGCCGAAGACGGAGGAGCCGGAGGAGCCGGGGGAGGATGAAGAAACAGGGGGAGCCGTACGCGGCGAGGAAGATAGGCTGGCAGATGCTGATGGAACAGGGAAAGGGAGTTTCAGTGTAGCAGAAGTCAAAAAAATTATTGCAAAAACCAACCCTGAAATGCTAAAAGCCATCTGCGAAGGAAAAGTCAATATCATCGCGTTTGATGCAGCGTACGATAAATGGGAGTATAATGATGGGAGAATAAAAGAAAATAAGATCGGACTTTTGGGCAACACGCGAAAGAATGAAAAAGAAATACGATTGTCCAGTCAGTTGAGCAATGAGGAAGCGGCGACAACACTCTTTCATGAGATGCAGCACATGTTAGCCCCACCCGCGTTTACGAAAGAGGCGTATCTAAAAGAGGAAATTGATGCCCGCGTTGCAACCGAGGAGTTTGCAATTGCCCAGGGGATGCCACCAACAAGTAAAGGGTATCGAACCGAGGATGGCAAAGTCAATCGGGAGGCAATAGAGATAGAAATCAAGGGGTCGTCGCACTACAATCCGACGGACAGAAAGCGGATTAGCAGGAGATATGAAGGTGAAAAACCAACCGCTGGCTGGTGCCCACCGTAGGAGCGCACAGCAAGAGACACCTATGGAGGGCGCGGTACGGGAAAAAGCCCCTGTAGGTTTAAGAGTTACTTTATGGTTGGGTGGCGTTTCAATCATGGTTCTGGTAGGTTGCAACGATAGCTTAGCACCTCATATAATAATACCTGCCGCGGAAGTGGGTTCGGAAAAGACAATCCTAGCGAAGGGAAAGTTGAGCAAGATGGTACACATAACTGGACGTTTGGAGAGTTTCACGCCTAATGCGATGACAGATACCTATGAAGATGGTGCGGTATCGTTTGATGCGACGAAGCTGCGGGTTATTTCGCCACCAGAATTTTCAGAACGCGAGGTAACGATTTATCATAGCAATGGAGTTCCGTCGGATAGCCTTTGGCGGGCTGTTGGCAAAACGATTGTTTTCACAATAGGGGAAGATAGCCTGAAGGGGAATGAGGTGATTTTCGATGGCGCTGTTACAGATATGCGGAGTGCGTCTGAACCGATACCATAAAGGGTGTCCTTGTTAAGGATGCTCTATTCAATCTCCCAAAACCAGACACTCTTGGCATCCCAATAGGCGTGCCCGACCGCGGCAGTCTTATTCCAAAGATCAATGTGGCCTTCTCCACTGTAGCCATGAATCTTGTAAAAGGAGAGCAGTCCTGTCTTTGTCATGAGATTTGGCCAGATGAACCCGTACATAAGCGTTTCGCGCATCTGATGACTTGATGCCCCCTCCATGCTTGCGGTTGCCTTGTCCACTCCCAGGGTTGCTCTTGACCATTCAATGGGAGTGCCCCAATGCTGTTTGAGGAAATTTGCGAGTGTCCACGCTCCGCGTGCGATCCCATGCGGGCATAAATTGCCTTTATATCCGTATTTGCCAAGCAAATACTTGGAACCGTTCCCGCGGAGCCCTAGGCCGGATGTACGGAGCTTGGGATCGCTTCCGGGCGGATACTGGATTTCGTCGTCGTTTTTAGCCAGGCCGTTGGCGATTACAAGAGCCTCACTCATCCGATAGGCACAGGTGTTGGACGGATTGATACGCGGACAGTGATGGGCACTGCTAGTATCCGTTTCGTAGTTCAACAAAAGATCGTCAAAAAAAGGCTTGGGAAACTTCATAATAGCTCCTTTGGTATTTTCCGAAGTAGATTTAGGGAAAATAAGACAAGATTACTGCGGAACTCCGATCCTCGATCGGCCTGGGTCGGCGTAGTAGAAGCTACGTCTCCCTAACTCCGTATCAGGCCACGTCGCTTTTCTACTATTGCTTCCTCCTCTCCACCACCCGCCCCAGCGCCAGCACCCGCAGCGCCGCCGGATGTGTCTCATATTGATCTTCCGTCGTTCTCACTTCCGCTATCAGCCTCACTCGAAACCGCACAAACATCGGCAATTCCTCGCCCAATCCCTCAGGCAAGTACACAGGTACACCCTCCTTTCCTCCACCCAACACCAGCAATCCTCGCAAATACTTTCCCCCAAATACTTTCCGCTTCTGATAATGCCTCTGCTCCAACAGCGCTCGCTCCGTTTGGATCTCCACATAGTCCGCTGGTACCGCCCGCTTCACCGACGCAAATGTGTCCTGTATGCGTTTAACCAGCCCTTCCGCTACCGATGGCGCGCTCGATAAATTCGGTAATGCCAAAAAATCCTTTGCAATCTGAAGTGACGCTTTGAGATTCTCATCCCCAGCCGACAGCGGCGTCACCGTCGTTACCGTCGCCTTTAACCGCTCGACTTCATCAAAGGTCATCACAATCTCGCCCGCGCAGAACACAAGCCCGTAAATCAGCTTTCCGTCTTCACGAATGTTCCGCTCCAGCGCCTCGGTGACGCCTTGCGCATCCACCGATGTGCCTGAGGTCAATACTTCAAAGATGTCCCGGCGATCTTCTATCTCCTCAGCAAGCTCGCCCCCTGAGGTATCTTCAAAATCATCGTCAATCGGCCGCTTCTGCGCAGCTTCTAAAATCTCACGAAATGGCTTGTGTTTGCGAATTCGGCGAACGCTTTGCTCATCAAACCACAACAGCGAAAGGGCTTCGCGAAGCTCATTCAGGCGCGGGCCAGGCCGTTCTTGTGGCGTTGGAGGTGTAGGCTGAGCCGCTGCAGAGCTTACACTCGGCCGACCCGCGGGCCACTCCGTTTTTTCCGCTGCTTGATGGGATGCGCTAAATACGCTAGCTTGGTGGTCTTCGGATCGATTAAGCGGGGGTGTGATCCCCACCGCTGCTACCGCCATTGCGGGCCCAATGTCCGGAACGGCGTTCTCTCTCCGCGCCCAGGGACTTACCAATGATGGAGTGGCTACACTCTCCACCGGCCCCCTTGGCATCACAATCGCAGGCGGCGCCACTGGAGCCGGCGGCGGAACCTCGGCCCGCCCAAAAGGCAAAACAGAATCCCCCACCGCCGCCCGCTGCTCCCCTTCCGAGATGGATGGCCTTGCATTTCCCGCAAAAGGCAGTGCCGCCGCCACCATCGCCTGCGCACTCGTGCCAGGAACAATCGTTACCGCGCTTAGGTCCGCCGCTTGTGCCCGTCCCTTTGGCTGTTTCGTCGGCTCAAGCTCGTCTTCCAATTCCAATTCAAGCGAGACCGGCGCTTCCTCCTCCATCGATACCACAATGCGCCCAGGTTCCGCTGCATCCCGAAGCGAAATACGCCCCCGCCATACCAGCGTACATAGCCCCCGATCTGTGTCGATCCAAAGCGTGTCGGTCATGAGTCCCACTTCTTCGCGTGCGCCATTCCCCCGCTCGGCGATGACTCTTGGCTTTATTCCAGGTAAATTCGTGACGAGTCTCGCATGTTCAGGGTGTAGGTTCTCAAGAACAAGGCGTTCAGCAGCCCTGAGCTCTCCCGTCTGCTGGTCTGTTGGAGCTGCCTGAAAATAAGCGTAATCGACGCCTTCGGGCAGGGGCCGGCTCCCCCATCCGCGCGCGAAAAAGCCCGCGCCCAGCCGTCCCAGTTTGGTCATGCGATTCGGCCAGTCCGCCGCGATTGGGCCATATCCCACAGGCGCAAACGTGTCCGAGCGCTTGGAGACATACATCCCAAGTGGTTGCAGATTGGGCACCGCCACCATCCCGTATTTATCAGGTGGGGCATCAAAACGCATTCCCACGGGATTGCTTGTTCCTGGTCCGCCCGCTGTCCGCTCCCATCGCAATGGCATCTTGCTAAAGCGCGGCCCTTCCAGCAATTGCCCGTCCGCAATCCTAAAACCCCGATCGCACCACACTTCGATCGATTTGTCAATTTCTCCGATCAAAATGCGTGCCGTTAATGCCCGCGTTGGGATTCCGCCGGGCGCGAAGGCATGGCCCACCAGCATGATATCCGCTTTGGGTTTAAAGGGTGCCCAATCACTCGGTGCTACAATGCTACGGGATGGATCGTCATTCCAATAATTATCGTCCTCATTGATGGCTTCTTGATCGCCTGCGAGCGTGGATTGGCCGGGCTCCAATTGAAACGTGGCTTTAACAATGACCGTTTGTGCAAATGTTCCAGGGCCTGGCTGCCAAATAAATCCGCTTGCGCGCAAAGTACACAGGGAATGAACATCCATGGGTTTCATTTTAGGCTGAAAAGCTTATCTTGGTCAACATTTTTTTGGAGGCGCAAGAATAAAAATTGTCGCGTTGAGAATCAGAAGGGCGCGAGAGAGAGGCGGAGGCGGGCGGGCTAAAAACCCTCCCCATCCCAAGCGCAATCGACTACCGTAGCGCCGCCATGTGGAGCCCCGAAGGCCGTAAACTAAACGCCCAAGAACTTCGCCGCGTCGCGGAAAAACTCCTCCGATACCGCCAACTGGCTGATCGCTTTACAGGCTATTTCCAGCCCGAAAGCGATAGCGCCCGCCAGTTGCGCCAAATTCGTACCAAGCTCGAGGATCTGCGCGCGAGAGCTCTCGACCGCGAAAAAAGACTCGCGAAAGGCGTGGTGAAAATCGGCGTCGTCGGGCTCGAAAAACAAGGCAAGAGCGCGTTTCTGTCGGCTTGGCTCAAGAGCGAAAAACTCTTGCCCAGCGAGGCTGAACGCTGCACCTGGAGCACAACCGTCGTCGAGCCGGGCCCCGAAAATGAGTTCGCCGCCGTTGTCACCTATTATCAAGAACAAGAGTTTAAGGCGCGTATCGCCAGCTATTTCGATGCGCTCGAACCGGGGAGTGCCGAGCGCTGGCAAGGCTTGAATCCAAGCGAAATCGTTCGCCTCAAGGCCGCGTTCAAGGCGCGCGAGGGCTATGAAGTCGACGACCCCGACCGGGCCGGAAAACGCGAGCAAACGGCGCTGGCCGAATTGGTCGATATCTCCACGGGCTTAAGCGAAATTAAATCGAGGCTGGGTAAAGAGCCTTTGCGCCTGGCTGCCAGCAATCTCGACGATTTGGCCGAGCAAATCCGGCCTTTTATCGCGCTGAAGGATACCAAAAATAGCAATAGGCCCTATCCAGGCGTGCGCGCGGTCAAGCTGGTGACGGTGATGATTCCTGTCGCGGGCGCGATGCCGGGCGTGGTGCTGATGGATTTGCCGGGTATCGATGCGCCCAGCGATAAAGCGAGGCGCGATACGGAAGAAGCGCTGACCAATGAAGTCGATATCACGATTTTCGTTAAGGATATTACCCGGCCTTCATTGGTGCGCAATGAAATCGAATTGCTCCGCACGGCCCAGTCGGCCGACCGGAGCATTTCTTTAAAAGACCGTATTTTTGTGGTGCTGACCAAGGCCGATCTGTTTGACCATCCCGATGAAAATGGCAATTGGCATTGGTCGCTCGCCGCGCGGAATTTTAGGGAACAGGGTGTGGATAGGGTATTTCCCTATTCGAAAGTGTGGGTGCACAAAGGCCCCGATATGAGCCATCCCGTGGCCAAGCAATTGATGGATTATTATGGCTCGACGCAGGGGGTTCATGGGCTGGAGCGTTTGCAGGACTCCATTGAAAAATATTTAAATACCGATGTCGAAGCCTTGGATCGCAAGGTGATGAATTCGGTGCAGAATGAATTCGCCGAACTGGAGGCGCTGCTCCGGGGCGTGCTCGTTACGGTGAAAGATGGCCTGTCGGATCGCGAATTTGAAAGGCGTGCCGAGCAAGTCTTTGATTTTCATTTCGAGCATATTCAGGCGGGCGAAGATCCGGTGGGGCTATTGCCCGAAATTCGCAAGCGTTTAAGCACATTTATGGATGTTGAAATGAGTGAGCCCCAGCGGGTGGCGCGAGCTCAAAGGGCCGATCAGCGTATTGCTCAAATTCGATCGGATTTGCTGGCGAGGCTAACGCCCGAAGAGGCCGAGGCCAAGCGCCGCCAAATGCCGAGCCCCGGTCTAATGAATGAAACGGCCGTTGAAATTGAAATGCGCAAGCAAATGCGGGAACGCGTGGCCGCGCGTATCGCGGGTTTGGGCGAGGATTTTAGAAATACCGCGCGCGAAAGCGTGGAGCGGATGCTGCACGAGATGTTTGTGCAGGCTATTTATGAAGGCGGGCGGCTGGAAGTGCTGCTGCCTCCAGGAAAATCGCTGATCGAGCGAATCGATGCGCTGGGGCGTTCGGGCCATGTGTCGGAAAGCGTCGTGCGCTATCAAAACAATGAGATGGCCAAGGCCGACGTTGCATTTGAAGTATTGTCGCGTTATTTTGCCAGGCAAATCGTCGATATTTTAGATGCAACAGATATGGGCGACCGGGAAATCCGCGAGCGCGAGATGTCTGGGCTGGAGCAATTCTTTGGAATGGGTATTGCCGATAAGGCGCAGGCCACGGGCACGCTGGCCAATGTGAGTTCGGGCGCCGCGGGGGTAATCGGTTCGGTGAAGGCCAAATTGGGTTTTGGCAATGAAGACAATAAACAGGAAGCGCAGGCTCAGGCGGCTCCAATCGGCGGTTTTCCCCAAACGGGGCAGGCGCTGCCTTTTCCAACCGCGGGAAATACCCGGCCGCCCATGGAAGCAAAGCCCGCCCAGCAGGCTCAGGCTCAGCAGGCCCAGCAGGCTCCCCAGCAACCGCAAAATGCAATTGCAAGAGATTGGTCGAAAATGATTGCGAGGGTGAAGGCCGATGTCGATCGCATTTGCAGCTTTTTGGAAGCATTGGCCAAACATCCTAGGGGATTGCAAAAATACCACGAAGAAACCGTGCGCACGGTGCTGGATTCTTGGCTCGATCGAGAGGGCGAGCAATCGTTGCGAAGGTGGGTGCGCTCGGAATGTTCGAGAATTTGGCCTCATAAATTCGCAGCGATCGAGGCCGAAAAGGAACGCGCCCTCGCCGATATCGAGGCTTTGGAGGAATTGTTTGGATCGTCTTCTTCAATCAACGTGAGCGCCTCGCCCTCGCCCTCGCCCTCGCCCTCGAAAGGAGCGGCTTAATCTATGGCTTACGATCCCGCGCCTCTATTGAGTTATGTGCGTTTTTATTGGACGGTGATTAGCCAATTAAAAGCGGCATGCGAGCATGTGGAACAGGCTCATTTGTCGGTGAAGGCCGAAACAGAGCCTTTTTATGAGCCGCTGATTCCCGTGAAATCGCAGGCGCTGGCCGATGCAATGGCCGCTCCCGTCTCGTTCAAGCAGGCATTGAGCGAATTGTGGGTGCCTAAAGATCCCGAGAATTTAACGGGTCTCTGCGATATTTATGAAGTCGTCGGCCGTTTTTCCTTTCAGGGCGAGGAAAATAAAAATTTAAGCCGTATTCAATCGATTGTGGCAATGACCCGCAATGAAATTGCCGCCCAGCGCAATCGAATGACCGAGCTGTCTCAATTGCCGGAGACGGCGCGCAATGCGGCGGGGCGCATCAAGGCCGAGGAAGTGCTGCGGGCCGAGCAGGAACGCAAGGAAAAACTCGCGGCTTTTGGGCCTCTCGCCGATTCGGTGCGGGTGCGGGCCAAGCAGACGATGGATGCGGTGCGCGCCGTGCCTTTGCCCGATTTAAGCCATGCCGAGACCGCCGCCGAGGAATACAAAAAATATGTGACGAAACTCGATCAGGTGTATCAAACCTGTTTGCCTTATTTGAGAAAAGCCATTTCGGCGCTGTATTCGTTTGTAAATGCCGAGCCAGGGGCGCATTGGCCCGAGGCTTTGCCGCTGATCGCCGAGATGCCGGCTGAATTGGTGACGGTGCCGCCTATGGATTCGGCGGAATTGAATCAGGCGCGCGCGAATTTGTCGGCGCTGGATGGAGAAGAAATTCAATTGAGCCGGGCACGCGATGAGATTGCCACGGCGCTGGCCAGGCTCGAAGGCGAAATGGCCGCGCTGTTGGCGAAGGATAATGAATTGCTCGCTGAAATTGAGACCGCGACGGCCATTGCCGATTATGCGCATTCAAGCGAGCAGGCCGAGGGCTGTGAGGCGCAGATTTCGGCGCTGACGCAGCAAAAGGCGCTGCGGATGACGGCCGCGGGCGAGGTGTGGCAAAAGCATCAGGCGACGGCGGCCGGCATTAAAGTATTGGAAGAAGAATTGACGGGGCGTTCGGCCGAGATTGCGCAGTTATCTGAAAAACTCGCGAAAGAGCAGGCGGATGAGCCTGTTTTATTCGGCAAAGACGATTGGCGCCAAAAAGTCGCGGCGCTGTCCAATCAATTGGATCAATTGAGGTCAATTTACAGTCAGCGTGTTGCCGCATTAAATCAATTGAAAATCGATATGTCGGCCATTTCGGTGCAGGTGCAGAACGAGCAGGCGCAGGCGGCGCTGATTGAGCGGACAATGGCCGATACGCAGGCGAAGCTTTCGGCGCTTTCGGGGCAGGCGAAGGAGATCGGGCAGAAGCTCGGCACGTCGCGGCCTGCGCGTAAAGTCTCGCTTTCCGATGCGCAAAAGGCGCTGGGCGCGCTTCAGCAGGGGCGTATTGAAATCAGCGAGCGGGTCGATCGGCTCAAGGCCGAAATGAGGCGGCACAAGGAAGATAATGTGCGTGTTTTGACGCGGCAGAAGCAGATTGGGCAGGAGAGGCAGCAGTTTCAAGGGATGCTGCAGAATGCTCAGGTGCTTGCGACGGAGGGGCGCGAGGCGGCGCTGAGGCAGCTTTCGGTGCAGCGCCGGCAGGCCGTCGAGAGGCATGTGAATGAGGTGCTTTTGGGGCTTGAAAAATCGCTGTCGGCGGTGGATGCGGTGTTTATCGATCCGGTGCGGGAGCTGTTGCATAAGCATACCGAGCCGAATTTGGCGCTGAGCGAGGTGGTGCTGTCGCAGGCCGAAAAGGCGGCGCCGATTGTGCTTTCGTTATCGCGCGCGGTATTGCCTGTGCTCGAGGCGGAGGAGGCGGCGCTGGCTCAAATTCAAAGTGAGTTCTGCGATATGGCCGTGAGTGCGTGTAAAGCGGCCTGGAATTAATTGCGCGTTTTGGATTTGCGTTTTCGGTATTTGCGCAAGAGCCATCCGATGAGCATAAAAGTAATATGCAATCCGATCAAAATGAGGATGATGACGCCTTTGCTGATCACGGACGGCCGCCGCTTTGAATTGCGGCATGATTAAAAGCAAAACGATTGTAGTTTTGTTTTTTGTTTTTGGCGAGAAAAGAAGGGCCTCCGTTTGAATTGTCCCACCAATCGGAGTTTATGGAGAGGGTAAAGCCAAGCCTGGCGTAGCCCCGGTCTTCGGCACCCCATTGCCAGCGGTATTGAACCCGGGCGTCGAATAAGAATCGGGCGCCGGGAAATAATTCAATGCCGGCCGTGCCCGATGCAAAGGGCGGGAATATTCCGAGGCCAAAATCCCCGGCCATATAATCAATGACAAGAACATCGGCGCCGAGGCCCAGGGTGATAAAAAAGCAGGGCGATCGCTTGTGTTTCACCATCGGAGCGCGGACGCCGACATAGGCGCTCGCCGTGGCTCCGCCTCCGCCTCCCTTGGCGTTTCCAAAGCCTTCCAATCCGAGGAGAGCGCCAAAAATAAAAATGCCATCGCGGGTAAATTGTTCGGTTTCAAAGCGTCCAAAATGGCCGTCGGGCAGGTCTTTGCTGTATACGCGGCCATAGCTGAGGCGGGGTCCGGCGCCGTCTTCTTCGTCGAAATGTTCCTGCGCCCATGCAACGGGCGATTCATCGTCGGGATCTGGCTCTTTGGGATGGGTTGCTATTTTGATGGAATTGGCAGGGGCACGGGCTTCGTCCGCGCGCGCAGGCCGGCAAATGCCTAGGATTGCGGCGCCCAGCGAAATGAGAAATAGGCCATGAGAATATTTCATGTATACCTTTGAATGGATTACCGGCCCTCCCGGACGCTCTCCTGAATCAATTCGACTTTGTATCCATCGGGATCTTCAACGAATGCAATGACGGTTTTGCCGTGTTTCATCGGGCCGGGTTCGCGCGTTATTTTTGCCCCTTTGGCTTTAAGCTGATCGCATAGGGCATAAATATCATCGGCGCCGAGGGCAATATGTCCGTATGCTGTGCCAATTTCATAGCGGTCTACACCCCAATTGTGGGTGAGCTCAATTTCAGCGTGTTCGGGGTTTTTACCGTAACCTAAAAAGGCGAGGGTGAATTTGCCTTCGGGATAGTCTTTGCGCGAGAGCAGCGTCATGCCCAACAGTTCGGTATAAAAGGCGATTGACCTTTCCAGATCGCCGACGCGGAGCATGGTGTGAAGGATTCGCATGATTGCCTTTCAGAATCGGGGGTTGCGCTGAGAAGCTGAGTGTAGGCCCATTGCGCTTTTTTTCGCAATAGCTTCGGGCTTGGCCATTCGCAGCTTATTCGGCTTGCTTTTTTTAAGCGCTCTTGGATCAAATGGCGCTCATGTCGACGCTATTGCTTTACGATCCTATCTTTTTGAAGCACGAGCCGGGGGCTGGGCATCCCGAGCGTAAGGAGCGTTTGCAGGCCATTGTGGAGGCGCTTGTGCCTTTGCCTGCGGGGGTGCGGATGCGGGCGCCCGCGCGGAAGGCACAGGAGGCGGAGCTCTGCCGGGTGCACGAGGAGGCTTATGTGGAAGCCATTCTTAAACTCCGGGGCGAAAGCGGCTTTTTGGATGCGGATACGGTGATCTCGCCGGGGTCGGTGGATGCGGCGCTGTTGGCGTCGGGGGCGGCGATTGAATTGGTGGGCGAGGTGCTTTCGGGGAAATTCGAAAATGGTTTTGGGCTGGTGCGCCCGCCCGGGCATCACGCGGAGGCCGATCGGGCGATGGGTTTTTGTATTTTTAATCATGTGGCGGTGGCGGCCGCGGAGGCGATTGCCCAGGGAATCAAGCGGGTTTTAATTGTCGATTGGGATGTGCATCACGGCAATGGCACGCAGAATATTTTTTATGAGCGGCGGGATGTTTTATTTTTTTCAATGCATCAATTCCCATTCTATCCTGGTACGGGGGATTTTGATGAGCGTGGCCACGGGGAAGGGGAGGGGTATACGGTGAATGTGCCGCTTCGCCCGGGGTGTTCGGATGTGGATTATGGGTATGTGTGCAAAGAGGTGTTATGGCCGGCGGCAAGGGCGTTTAAGCCGGAGTTTGTGCTGGTAAGCGCGGGGTTTGATGCGGCGAAGGACGATCCATTGGCTTCGATGCGGGTGACGGCCAAGGGTTTTGCGGCGATGTGCGGTTTGGTCCGGGATATTGCGGATGAATTCGCCGATGGGCGGATGGTGCTGATGTTGGAGGGAGGTTATGATGTGCGGGCGCTTTCGGCGAATGTGAGAGCCTGTGCCGAGGTGCTGGGTGGTACGAAGGCGCCGGATTTCGGCGATTTTGGCGAGTTGGCCGCGGCCGCGCGGGTGAGGGAAGATGTGGCGAAGGTGCTTTCGAATTGGAAGCTTCCAATCGCCGGATAAAAATCGATTGTATTGTCAGCTTATTGGATTGGGAGAGGCGGATATTAAATATTTACGTTCGGCTCTGGGGAATTCGGGGCTGCCTTCGATTTCTAAATAGGGGCGGCCCGGGCCTTGGCGCGTAAAGGCAAAGCTGGCTGTGTTGGAATAGCCGGGGCCTTGGCCTTCGCGGTGGGTGTGGCCAAAAATAACCAATTTGGCGCCGGTATTTTGAGCAATGCGTTCGGCGCCTCCCGATAAATGCTCGGTGACGTTTCCGCCGTAGCGGTTGTGGCCGAGCGCCCAGCTCGTGCCCATGAGGATGGCGCCCAGCGATGCGATAAATGCGCCTTTTTGAGGTCTTCCGCTGAGGGCTGTGCCAAGGCCGGCACTAATGGCGATTGTGGCAAGCACACGATCAAAATAAAGGCGCGAGAAGGTGCGCGCGAGGCTTTTCATGGTGGGTGTGGCCGATGCCGAAAAAACGCTTTCGCATAATTCAGGCGCAATGCCGAATTGTTCAGCAAATTGAATGGCTTTTTCACGGCCTTCGCCGATTAACGCTTCACCCGAATAAAATGGGCCGCTTCGGGCCATGGCGCTGATCGCTGTGTAAAAATACCGGTAAATGACGTAGGGCGCCCGCGTTCCATACCATCGGAATGATGATAAAAACAATGAAAGTGGTGTTTGATCGTTTACGTTTAAATAACGATAGGCTCCTGTCGGCGCCAGGAATTGTTCAACGAAATGCTTTCCAAGTGTATTGCTTTCAAATACCAAAGGATGGTCGGGCGCGTTGTCGGGGTCGTAGATATGGCCGTGTTCGATGTGAAGTGCGCCTTCGCGGAAAAACCAAGGGGTTGTGCGAAGCCGGCTTTGGGCTTCGGGGCTTAGCGAGAGGGCCGATGTGAGCGCGCTCCGGAATAGGCCGCCCGCGACTTCGGCGTCGTGATTGCCCGCGCACATCCATAATTGGCCTCCTGTTTCGAGGTGGCGCCCCAGGGCGAGGCGCAGGCTGTGATGGCGGTGCAAGACATCGGAAATGGCGCGTTCTAAAGGGCGTTTCGGTGTTTCCGAGGCCAAGTCAAAGAGATCGCCGACGACGATCAGGCGGGCGCCTCGGTGTTGCTGAATGAGGTCCGCGAGGTCGAGCGAGACGTGTTCGGGGGTGTGAGAAACAAGGTGAACGTCGGCGATGGCGATGGTGCGCATGGGCGGCTGTCTATGGAGTTGGAGACGATGGGTCGTCGCCGTACATCCATAGGGCACCGTCCCGGCATGCAACCAGTACCCTTCGTTCTCCTGCGGGCTGAATGGCGATCGGGGATGTGCAGATTTTGTCGCTGATGATGGTGACTTCGCCGCTTGGTTTTGCGATGCCGGCGCGTCCGCCTGCGCGTACAAAGGCGACGCGGCCTTCGTGGTCGATAACGATGGGCGGGCTGGGTTTCTGTTCGCTGATGCCTAGAAATGAAGCGAAGGGCGTGCCCGTTCCGGCGGTTTGGGGCGCCGTTCCGGCAGGCGGTTTTTCAAGGGAGATGCGGATCTTTTCGTTGCCCTGGGCGTCGAGTCCGACGAGGAGGCCGCCGTGGGTTGTGGCCATGGCGAGGTTGTCCGGGGACAGCGCGACAGGTGCGTCAAAACCAAGGGTGCCTCCGGCGCCGCTGGAGCGGACTTGCGTGGTGGCGGTGATGAGGTCGAAGGCGACGATGCGGCGGCCGTCGACCACTGCGAGGAGGGAACGCTGTCCGTCGAAGGCCGCGCCTTTGCGGACATTGCCGCCGAAACTGCCTATTTTGCGGGGCGCAAGCGGTGGGCGGAAAAGGTAAACGCCGCCTGATTCGGTGGTGATGAGGGTGCCGCTTTTGCCTTGGATGAGCGCGCCGGATGCGCGGTCTTCAAGCTGGGCCCGGGCTTCGATTTGGCCTGTGTTGCTGAGTTCGATCAGCGTGCGGCCCGCGGCGATAACGGCGCCTCCCGCGCTGCGGGCGAGAGGAGCGAGATCGGCGTCGCGGCCGCGGATGCCCAGGGGCGTGTTGAAGCGGAGCGAGCCTTCTTTGCTGATGCCGATGGCTTGGCCAGTGGAGGTGATGACGATGAGGGTGCCGTCGCTGGTGAGCGTGCCTGGTGCGAGGGGCGCGGATTGGCCTAGGCGTGTGCGGAAGATTTCTTTGCCTGCTGGGCTGAGCTTTACGACTTCAGGAATGGTGAGCAATAGATAGATATTGCCTTCGGCATCGATGAGCGGAGGTACTTCGAGTCCGCCGCTCACATGTTTTCGCCATCGTTCATTGGGGCGATCGGGCAGGAGCGCGGAGGCGGGAAGGCGGCCGCTGCGCTGGCCATCGATGCGTTCGCTGGGCGCGAAACCCAAGGGAGCGCCGACGACAATGCTTTTGGGCATTGAAGAATCGATGGAGTCGGCGCGTGCGGCGGAGCCGATCAGCGCGGGCAGGGCAGTGGCCGCGAGCAGGGCAGCGAAAGCTGAACGGAGCCGCCGGCGAAGCGTGGGAACAGGCATGAAGGATGACTGTTTTGGTATCACGCGGATTGCCCGCGGGTCTACGGAGCAGCGGCCTCGGTTTCGATCTCGGCATGAACGACATAGGCTTCGCTTGCGCCGGTAGGAACGGGCGGGGCTTTATCTCCGGCGAGCGGATCGGGCACCAGGCGGAAGCGCATGCAGCGTTTGCCAGGCATAGCCATTTTGTAGGTCCAGGGGCTTTTTTGATCGGTGTCGCTGGGAGAAAAGCCGCCTCGTGCGTGAACGCGGACAGAAGGCGCTTCGCTCGCGTTAAACATCGGCGTTGCTTCCAGCACCGTGCCCGCGTCGCGGATAACATCGCTGACAACCCAGCGGACCACGCCTTCTGTTTCGGCGGGGATGCACAGCACATCTTCATCGCGTGTCCATCCGAGCGAGGCGGCGATAGATGAGCCGGGCATCAGAAGATTGGCTTGGGGAATTTGATCGTTAGGCTCAATTTCACGGGTTTTATCGAGCTCGGCCGGTTCGATGCTCAGGGTGTAGGCATCGGAAATATTCTCGTGCACGAACTTGTGTTCGGGCTGTCCATAGGGATCCATGTCTTGAAGGACGGCGAAGAGATAGCGGCCGGGTTCAAGGCGCAGGGCGGGGATGACCAAATCGCGGTTCATACGGCCGACGCAGTACTGGCCGATGGCTGCCGTTAGACCTTGGCGATAAACCAGCGTGCAAAGGGCGAAGTTGGGCAGAGCGCTTGTGCGGAGCTGAATCAGCGCTTCAGGTGGATTTGGTCCGGCGCCGATATCGGCCACATAAAAATCCCGATCGCTCTTTGTGGCGTCGATTCGCTTGCCGATAAAGCCGGCGATGCTTCTGCCATAGGGGATGAAATTGGCATCGGCCGCGGTGCTATTGGGTTCGTGTTCCTCGCCGGTAAATCCCGCAGCGGGATCGGATCGCAGCTTTTTGATGCGCACGACGGCGATGGTTGCCGGCAGCGTAATGAGCATGATGAGCGCGAGCCAGAGGCCATAGCGTTTGCGGCGCAGCTTGCGTTCAAAGGCCAGAAGCTCGTTGCGGGTGGCGATAAGGCTGTGATCGATGCGGCTTGCCGATACTTCGCCGGGCTTTGGATCGGCGATGGCGCGGGTGGTTGTGGAGTCGAGGAGGGTTTGGATGCTCGAGCTTCCGAGGGCTTGTCCTTCTTCGATGAGCGCTTGTTGAAGTTCGAGGACGGTTCGAAAGCGATCGGCGGGATTTTTTTGAAGGGCTCGCAGGATGATGCGATCGGCGGCTGCGGGAATGCCGAGATCCTTGGCCCGGGCGGAGGGTGGCTCGGGCTTTTGCGATAGATGTTTGGTGAAGACGGCCATCGGTGTCGCGCCGCTAAAGGGATAGGCGCCTGAAAGAGCGCGGTACATGACGACGCCGAGGGCGTAGATATCGGCGCGTTCGTCGACCGTTTCGCCGCGGATTTGTTCGGGCGCCATGTAATAGGGCGTTCCGACGATGGCGCCGCTTGAAGTGAGTTCGTTGAGTTCGGTGCCTTCGCGCAGCTTGGCTAGGCCAAAATCCAGAACTTTGGCGACTTCGCCTTCTTCGCGCCCGCGGATCAGCATGATGTTTTCAGGCTTGATATCCCGGTGAACGATGCCTTTTTGATGCGCTTCGGAAAGCGATTTGCACACCTGAACAACAATTTTGCTCAAGCGATCGAACGAGATAGGTCCCTGCGATCTCAGCACCCGGCCGAGATCCTCGCCGGCGACCAGTTCCATGACCAAATAGGTCAGTCCGCTTTCTGCGACGCCGAAATCGAAGACCTGCACGGTGTTTGAAGAAGACAGTTTGGATACCGTCAGCGCTTCCTGTTTAAAGCGGCGCACCACTTCTGGATTGCGGGCCAGTTCGCCGGTCAGCAGTTTCATCGCGAGCAGCTTGCCCAGGCGGGTGTGCTCGACTTTGTACACCGTGCCCATTCCGCCCCGGCCGATCACTTCCAAAATCCGGTAGCGATCGATCACCACCAGCCCAATCAGCGGATCGGCGATAGCAGGCGGAATTTCTCCTCCTTGGCTATTGCGCGAAGACTGGGGTGCGGGCTCGGATGTCCTCGGCGGTTCTTCCGGCGGCCCACCGCTCATCGCAGGCCCTTGAGGATAAAGTCGATGCTGAGTACCGCAGTCAGCGCTCCGTTTGGCGTGCGGGAAGAGCCGCTTACCCGTCCATAGGCCGTAATGAGATCGCCTATTTTTGCAGGGTTTTGAGCGCCGATCACCAAGTCGGCCACGCAGTCGCTGCAGCCCAGGGATGGATTCATGTCCAGGCGAAGCGTGGTTTTGTATCCCTCGGCGCGTGTTTCGATCACCTTGCCGGCGACCACGATGCTCTGCCCAACCGATTTTGAAATATCGGGGCCGATGGCCGCATAGGTAATTGGATTTTGAGAAGCAAAATCCCGGGCCGCGCTCTCCAAGGAATCGACCCTGCGCACCGGAATGCGAAGGATGCGGGGAGCCATGGAGCTGAGTTTGGTGCGCACTTCAATCTGCGTTGAACCAATCGATGAAACATTCATCACATGGGCAAACGAACCATCGGGTTTGACAGGGATTGCCCTGCCCGCCGCAAGAAGTTCTGCGCCTTTGATGGTGCGGCCCGCGAGCACAAAATTCGGGCCGTCGATCACGACATTGGGGCCCGGCGCTTCAAGCTCCAGCGGAGCGATACTCACAACAATGTCCAGGCTTCCATTTTCCGTTTCGCCTCCTTCGGGCGTTATCGAGTACGAGATGCGCCGGCTGAGCGCCTTAATCTCCGCGCTCTGGCCTGTGCACTGCTCCGTGACATCGAACTGCGCCATCGCCTTGCCGGCCACCAAGGGCACCGCACGTCCATCAAGCACGATGCGGCTTTTGCCAGCGGCCTCCACGATCACCTGAAGCATGGGGCGATCCGCATCCAAGGTCGCCGTGTTCGAGTGGATGCGATAGGGCACGTTCAGCCTTACAAAGGCGCTTTCGTCTTTGTGCCCCTCGGGCCGGTCGATTCGGATTTTGAGCCGGTTTTCGCCGACCAACAGGCCGCTCTCCAGCGGCAATACAGCCACCCCTCCCACCATGTTCGATGAGCGCTGGCCCAGGCTCAACTGCGTTCCATCGGGGCAAGTGTCGCAGCGCAGCTCCAGCGATTCGCGTCCCTGCGCGTCGGTGATCGCCCGCGCCTTCAGCGGTGAGCGCGAAAATCGAGTGGCAAACCAAATACCGCCCAGCACGGCCACCAGCGAAAGCCCCGCTGAAAGGCCGTAGATGATGTGTTTGCGGCGCTCTCGTTTTTTCTGCTCCTGTTTTTTCGCCGCTTTTTCATAGGCAGCCTTGCGCTGTTCGATAGGCGGCAGAGGCTTTGGAATATGGAGCGCATGCACTTTAAGCCTCTTCGCCGGGATATGAGGCCGTGCCAGCTTCTCCGCCATCGTTGCGCCGAGCTCATAGGGAGGCTTTGAAATCCGATCTTCCATCGATGGGCGCGGAGGCTCCTCGGGCGAGGGCGAGGAAGAAGGCCGGTTGCCAAAATCTTCCTTGGCGGCTGTGACCGGCGTTAAAAACCCTATTTTTGTAGGCGCGGCATTGCTCTTCGGCCCGGCGTCGGCCGCCTTTGGAGGCGGAGGAACGCCAATCACCGTCCGGCCGCCCAATGCGGGATCGTCTTGTTTGATGGGGCTTGCGTCTACCCCGTCCTGCTTTTCGGCTTTGCTGCCGAGTATTGCCGCGGAGCCCACAAGCGTGCGCGCCATCGGGCGTTCACCGTCGGGCGCGTCGATTTCTCCGCCGCACGCAGAACACACACGGCTCGATTGAGCAAGGGGCTTGCCGCAATGCGGGCAATGCATGGCCGCACAATGTACCGAGTTGCGCGGCTTTCTGGATCGGCAAATACGCCGGGCATTAAGTTGGCCCTTGTCCGGGATGCGGCCTATGAGCCGGATGCAGCCGTTTTCCTGGAGGAGCCGTGAACGAGGCCCACGTTACCGTTGATACGCTTATTTGTGCCGCCGAGTCGAAACAAGCATCGCTGGTTCCCGAAACGGCGGGCTATCTCGTGCTGTGCATTGCCCTCGCCGCTGGGCGGATGCCGGTTTTGTTCGACGAGAGCAATATCTTTCTGTCGCTTGACGGCGATGTGTCGCTGGGGCCGCGCTGCGAAATGGCGTCATCGCTCGTAGGCGCGCGCTTGCTCCGGACCTTGCTTGCCCGCTTGCTTTCGGTGTCATCGGGCGCTCATTCGGGCCTAATGGCCGTTGCTCATGGTCATGGCGAACACGAGCTGAGCATCGCCGAGCTCGCGGCCACGATTGAAACAGCGCTGATTCCGATGAACCGGGCCGCTGCCAGGCGCGCCCTCGCAAGGCTTGCACGGGAGAGCCTCAAGGCGGTCTCGGCAGGTTTGCATGGGCATCCTCATGCGCTTCATTCCGAGCCTGTGCCGGCGCGCTTTTCTTTGCGCCCGCCCTCGCCCGGAGAGCGCCGCCTCGAGGGTATGCGCTCAACGCTTCCGCGCAGCTTGTGGGGAACTTCTTTCAATTCGATACAATATTCAGAATCATCGATTGAAATGCCCAAGCTGAGGGCGCCGGTGATTTTGACACCATTGCCATCATGCGTGCTTACGCCTGCGCCGCGCGCGCCGGCTATTCCCCGCCCGCTGAATCCTCCAGCGATCAAGATGCGTCATCCATTCGATGAAAATGAAGCCTGCGAGCCGAATGGAGCCGTGCCTGAACCGACGCCTTCACCCAAGGACGAAAATCTTCCTTTTTGGAAAGAGGCTTCGGTGCAGGCTGGAGAAGAGCCGCCCCTCGAGGCCAAAAAGGGCTGCACGCTACGGTTTTTTGCGCCCCGCTCCACAGATGGGGAACGCGAATCCAGCAGTATTGCCGGCGTAGAAGCGCCGGTGGGCGAAGGCAGCCTCGTCACCTTCCTCGATTTTTCACCGATTGAATCGGGCGCGGCGATCGAGGGGACACCTACCGTTGTTATGGGCGATATGGTGTTTGAGGCAGAGCCTCCCTACCTGCTGGACGGCGATTACGAGCCTGTGGAAGTGCATATCACCCTGCCCTGGCCGGCCAAATATCCCTATAGCGATCAAGAGGGCCGGGCATCGGTCATTCCAGCCCTGGCGTTTGAAACGCATTGCCTCGAGTTTACGGCCCCTCAGCCCACGTATACGGCGGAGACGGCGGAACTCATCAGCGCTGCCGCCGCCGAACCCGATGAGACCAGTGCCCCCGACGCCGATGACGCGGATAACGCTGGTGACGGAGAAGAGGACGCAGAAACGCTGTCGATGCTTTCAAGCGCGGCTCCGCCCGCTGAAATAAAAGACATCACGATCGAATTGGATCTTCAGGATTGCGAGCTGCTCAGCGAAGCCACGCCTGCGCCTGCGCCTGCGCCTGCGCCCGTGCCTGCGGGACCCGATCGCGCCGACGAGCTTTTGCGGGCTTTTGTCGCGGGAAAAGAAGGCGAAACCCACTTGCGCGCAACGGCCAAGGATTTGCGCGCCTTTGCGGGAATTGACCTGACGCCCTCCATGGCTGTTCTGCCGATCGGAGCCGCGGAAAAGCGAAAAGACGAGTTCTCCATGCCGCTGCCGACGGCGCTGTCCGCGGATGACATCACGCCTCCCGGAGCGTCCGAGGGAACAGCAATCACAAGGCGCGCATCCCCGGCGAAGCTATTTTCAAGCGCCTTGGCCCGGGATGTATTCGCCTTCGCGATTGGCCTGTTGGGTGCGATGGGCCTTCTCTATCTGCGTCCGAGCTTGGCCGATGATGTGATTTCGCTCGTCACCCAGGCGCTGCCGGTCCGCAAGAGCACCCCGCCGGACACCGAGCAAAAATCCCTGCCTGACCCGCAGCCGGGCGTTCCTGCTCCATAGGTGATTGACGCTGGCTTCGCAAACCGGCAAAAAGGCGGACATGCACGATCAGAATATGGCGATTCTAAAGGGTTTGGTCAGCGTGGCTTGGGCCGATGGACATCTGGCCGAAAAAGAGCACGAGATGGTTGAGGCTCTGATTTCGGCGTTTGAAGCCACGGACGAGCAGGCGAAGGAAATCCGTGACTATGCCGCGGAGAAAAAGACGCTGGACGATATTCCCTTGGAAGACATGAGCGCAGATGATTGCCGCGTCTTTGTGCAGCATGCCGTGCTTCTCACATGGGTGGACGGCGAGCAGCACGAGGACGAAAAGAAGTTGATCGATGACCTCTGCAAGAAAATTGGCTTTCCCGAGAACGAAGCCAAGGATCTTGTGGCCTACGCGAATGACCGGGCCAAACGTTTCTTGAGCAGCCACAGCTAGCTTCTGATGTTGAACACGGCCGGCCCAGTCCGGGCGAAGGGTGCGGATTCATACGGCGCATCGCTTCGCCTGTTCGGGGCCTCAAAGGCTTGGCGCGTCTTCCGCGCTGATGTAGCATGCGGATATGCGTAGCTTTCTCCTTGTAACCGCTGGTTTTTCGGTTCTGGTCCTCGGGTCTTCCGTCGCGTATTCGGCGACGATTACGGTGGGACCCAGTGGGATGTTTCAAACACCTTGCCAGGCGTTTGCAGATCCTTCGCTGGCCGAGGGCGACACGGTTGAAGTCGACTCGGCTGGCCAATATCCAGCGGAATCCTGTGTGCTGGAGAAGAACAACATCACGGTTACCGGTACGGGCGCGGGCCGCGCGAAAATCGATATCACCAATGGAATGCTTACCCAGCCCGGCAATGCCATTTGGGTGATCAACGGCCAAAATGCCGTTTTGAAACAGCTTGAATTCACGGGCGCAAAGGCAATGGCATCGAATGGCGCCGCGCTGGTCGTCAACGGCGCCAATATCAATATTAACAATTGTTATTTTCACGATAACGATTTTGGTGTCCGGATCGCAAAGAATGTGGCGAGCGACGTTCTGATCGAATTCTCTGAATTCGGATACAACGGCAGCCCCCTTCCCGGTCACAATATCGAAGTCGGCGAGATTGCGAAATTTACGCTGAACTACAGCTATTCACATCACGCCCTCGAAGGCGATTTGGTGAATTCCCGCGCCGAAACCAATTATATTTTATTTAATCGCCTCACCGACGAAACCGATGGAACCTCGCGCTATGAGCTCGGACTTCCAGCCGGCGGAACTAGCTATGTAATCGGCAATCTATTTCATAAGGGAAATACAACCGCATTGCCAAACAATCGCATCATTGGTTATGCAGATGGCCAGGGAATGCTGCAAAAAAGCCTCTCGCTTTTCGTGGTCAACAATACGTTCGTGAGCGAAAAGTCCCCCGCCACCATGTTTATCAATGCAGCCTCGCCGCCCGATTCTCCGCCCGTGATTCGCAACAATATCTTCGCGGGCAAAGGTACGGCATGCAATGTGGGCGCCGCCGTCGAGATGAACAACCTCGTGACGGAGGACTTGGCTGTGCCGATGTTCGCCGATGCGGCCAATTACAACTATCGCCTTCTCGAAGGTTCACCCGCGATCGACAAAGGCGACGCAGCAGGGATGGATCCTGTCGGGATGTACGATCTGTCGCCCAAGCGGCAGTATCTGCATCCGCTGTCGGGTGAAGACCGGCCCGTCAATGGAGCGCTGGATCAAGGTGCATACGAAGTTCCGCCTCCGGCCTCGGGTTCCGGCGGTGCGGGCGGCGCGGGCACCGGAGGATCGAACCCGGGAACAGGCGGCGCGGGCGGCAACGGAAACACCGGAGGAGGCTCGGCCTCATCCAGCTCGGGCGGGGCGGAACCCGCAGACGAAGGGGGCTGCGGATGCCGCACACCGAGCACAAGTGGCACGCAGAGCGGCGCGGCGCTGTCTGTAATGGCAGCGGTGCTTCTCTTTTTCACGCGGCGGCGCCGCACGGGAACACCTGAATGACAACCCCTTCGATCTTGAGGCCGGCGATCGCCGCCGGTAGACTCTCACAGTGAGCTTGGTGCAACTCGAGCCCGGCAAAGAGTTCGGGAACGATTTTCGCATCATCGAGCCGCTCAAACATGGCGGCATGGGCAGCGTGTACATTGTCGAGCAAGCTCAAACAGGGGCTCGGCGCGCACTGAAGCTCATGCATCCGCAGTTGGTGCAGGATCCGAAATTCCGCAAGCGTTTCGAGCAGGAAGCGCGGATCGGCGCCCAGATCAAGAGCGAGCATGTGGTGCAGGTCATCGCGGCGGGCGTCGATGCCGCGACGGGCAGCGCCTGGCTTGTGATGGAGCTGCTGGAGGGCGAGGATCTCGACACATGTCTTCGCCGGCGGGGTCAGTTGCCGCAGGCCGAGGCGATGGAAGTGCTGGGGCAGCTTTGCCATGCGCTGGGCGCGGCGCATGAAGTTGGGATTGTTCACCGCGATCTGAAGCCCGCGAATATTTTCTTGGCCGAAGCCCGAAGGCGCGGCGTTCCGTTTACGGTCAAGGTGCTCGATTTTGGCATTGCGAAGATCGTCGCCGAGTCGAGCACAACCCACACGGAAGCCGTGGGTTCGCCGATGTGGATGGCGCCGGAGCAGACAACCCAAGATCACGAGATTTTGCCGGCGACCGATGTGTGGGCGCTCGGTCTTCTGACCTTTCGCCTGCTGACGGGGCGCTATTACTGGAAAGCCCCAAACAAGCCCGGCGCGACAACGGCGATGCTGTTCCGGGAGATCTTGATCGAGCCTCTGCCAAGCGCGGCTCAGCGGGCCGCCGAACATGGTGTTGCGGGTTTGCCCAAGGGCTTTGATTCCTGGTTTTCAAAGTGCGTCGCCCGCGATCCGCATGCCCGTTTTGCGAATGCGACGGAAGCCTTCGCCGCTTTAGAAAAGATTCTTGCGCCGAGGCAAGTGCCGGCCACAACCGCGGCCGATTTGCACGGTTCGCGCGAACCCATGCGCAAACGGCGCGATGACGAGCCCGTGCCCCGGAGGACCGCTTCAAGGGCCGATTTACTGGCGCCCGTCGAAATGCCCGCGGCACGCGAGAAGACGCCCGCCAAAGGTGCGGGGACATCGCCGGCTCCTCAAAAAGCGGCCTCTGCAACGCCTGCCAAAACGTCGCCCCGCAAAAAAGACGAAGACGGCGAAGCCACAAGGCCGGTGCGCTACCAAGATCTGGACAAGTCGATCCAGCGCGAGAGCCGTCCGCCGCCGATGCCCGTGGCGAAAACGGCTCCAAAAAAGCCGCCCGAGGAAGAAACGCCGCCTGTATCAGCGGCTCCCGTATCGGCGGCTCCTGAGTCGGCGATTCCGGTGTCGGCCGTTCCTGAATCGGCGATTCCCGCCTCGCTCGACATGGGCGATGCGAATGCGGGGCCACCATCCGACACGGTTCCCGCGCGAAAATCGATCAGCGCGATCGAAGAGGCGATGGCCGGTATTTCGCCTCCGGCGATCCGATCCGCCGAGACAGCAGGCGATTCCGCTGCGGCAAAGGGCATCAAAAGCGAGGAGCCAAAGGCAGCGCCCGCACCCGAGCGAAGCTCTGCGCCGCCCACGCAGAAGTCTGCGAAATCCGATACGGCCAAAGCAACGCCCGCCCCCGAAGCCAACGCCCGCCCCGCGATCAAATCGGCGCCTCCGCCCAAGACCGAAGTCTCGTCAAGCCCAGCGCCAAAGCCCGCGCCGGCCTTCAAACCCGAGCCCGCTCCAGCCAAAAGCGAAGCCGCTCCTCTCACAGCCGCGGCCAAGAGCACACCGGCTGTCTCCCTGCTCGACCCAAGCCATTCCGCGACGGTGTCCGGTGTTGAGGGCGTCCCTTCCGAAACAGGACAAGGCCCGAAAACAGGCTCCAAACGCTCGTCGCGCATTGGCATTCTCGCGGCAGCCGCGGGCGTGGCGCTGCTTGTGGCCATCTTTGGAATCCGCAGCTATCAGCGCGGCCAAATGGAGCGCTCATGCGAGTCCGAATCGGCTGCAGGTTCGAGGGAACAGCGGCTTTCGGCCTGCGGCGATTTATGCAAAGGCGGCTCGGGCATTCACTGCAAAGCCAAAGGCGATCTGTTGGTGTATCCGCCCACCGGCCTCTCGCCCGATAAAGAAGGCGCGATCGCGGCTTATCAAGAAGCCTGCGCCCTCGGTTACGATCCAGCGTGCAGCCTTGTCGCCGAACTCAAGCGCGGCAATGTCCCTCCGCCTCCGCCCTCCAACACCTCGGATACCGCAACCTCCCAGAAACCCGTCGAATTGGACATCGATGCCGAAAGCGCGCCCGCCAAGCATATTTTGGTGATGTACCAGCGCTCCCAAGGCGCACCGGCGAGCATTACCCGTTCGAGGGATGAAGCCTTGGCGCGGGCCAACGAAGCCCTGAAAAAGCTTAAAGCCGGCGAAAAATTCGAAGACGTTCTCCGGAACTATTCCGACGACAAATCCCTCATCGATCGCAGCGGTGTGCCCGATCAGCTCTCGATGACACGCCTGCAAAGCGCGCTGGAGCGCCTAAAGGCCGGCGATATTGAAATTATCGAGACCGCTCTCGGCGTGCATGTCGTGCTTCGCACCAGCAATCCGCTCAAGCCATCCGTGGGCGAGCCTTCAGGCTTTCAAACCGTGGGCAAACCCGGCGAATCATCACCGCCTTCCGGCACCTCGCCCACATCCGAACCGACGAATACCGTTCCTGGCACGGCCACAACGCCCGGCACCTCGCCGAGCGCCCCACCGAGCGTCACCGCGAGCACGACAGCCACCGCACCGAGCACGGCTCCCAGCTCCGCCCCGCTTCCCGACGAAGCCGCGCAGCGCCGTGCCCTCGAGTCCAAAGTCAACGCGGGAACGGCCAACCTTGAAGAGCTCCGCTTGCTCCGGGCGATCTGCAAACACATGGGCGACATGCAGTGCGCCGGCCGCATGAGCGCTTTAATCAAGCAGAAGCAGGAAAACCCCTAATTGTCCAAAATGCGAGCGTGTGCGGTCATCCCAGCCTTTGACGCGGCGCGAACCGTGGGTGAGGTCGCCCGGGCCGTCCTCTCCATTTGGCCTGAACCTTCGGCGGTTTGGGTCGTGGATGATGGATCGTCCGACGGCACGGCCAACCTAGCCCGCGAAGCGGGGGCCCGCGTTCTCGTTCATCCGGCAAATCGAGGCAAAGGCGCGGCGCTCCGCACAGGCATGGAAGCGGCCCGAAACGAAGGATTTGAAGTCTGCGTCACCCTCGATGCGGATGGCCAGCATCCGGCGGCCGAAGCATTGAAGCTTGTCACCCACGAACCCGATCGTGATGCCCTGGTCTTGGGGATTCGCGATTTGGCCCGCGCTGGAGCCCCCCGCCCCAATCAAATCTCCAACGGCATCTCGAATTTTTTTCTATCGCGGTTCACAGGCATTTCCCTGGCCGACACCCAATGCGGACTGCGCCGCTATCCCCTTGCCGCTGAACTCGATCGCGAAGCCCGCGACGATGGCTACGCCTTCGAAGCCGAAGTGATTCTGCGCGCCGTAGCCCGGGGAATCCGCATGATCGAGCTGCCCATCGACGTTCTCTATCCTCCTGAAAACCAGCGCGTAACCCACTTCGACAGCGTCCGCGATCCCGCCCGCATCATTTCCCGCGTCCTCAAAACCCTCGCCCTCCTCCACATCCCCGGCGCGTCCGAGCTCCTCCGAAAAGCCGATGACCTGACCGGAAAATCCACACGCGGCCGCGATTTTCGCCGCGTTTCATAATCGGCCCGCCATGAAGCCCACTCCTCTGCTTGCGCCGTCCAATTCGCCGCAAAGCCCAGCGCGTTCAAAACGCCGCCGTAAAAAACTGATCGCATTGGCTGTTATTTTGATCATGCCTGTGCTCGCTCATTTCGTTATCGGCTGGACGACCAAAATTCATCCCCCATCCATTGCCGCCGTGCAGGGCGAACCCGAGATGGTCGGCTCGGGCCAACATGCCATCCGCCGTTTGGGAAAGGGCTATGCCCGAAAGCGCGGCAATATCCTAGAAGTGCGCCTTGCGGGCACACCAGAAGAAATTGGACACCAACACGGACGAATATTATACCCTGAAATGGTGGCCAATGAAGGAACGCTTTACGAACAATTCAATCGTTATGTTCCATTTGCGCCTGCCCGCTGGCTCTTGGTCGATTTATCGCGCCTTCGCTACCGGGAAATCGACCGGGGCATACCCGAAGAGCGCCGCCGGGAAATAGCGGCTCAATCCCGCGCATTTTCGCCCGATCCATTCGATGGTTTTTTAGAAACATACCATCGATTTACATTCCTTCAGTCGCTGTATGACATCTCGCTGTCGTTTGAGCATTCGCCCCTGCTTGGCTGCACAAGCTTTGCGCTGAGCGGCGGCGCTTCTGAAAACGGCCATACGGTATTGGCCCGCAATTTCGATTTCGAAGCGGGCAGCGTCTTCGATGAAGGCAAAGCCGTCTTTCTCGTTCACGAAGAAGGCCGCATTCCCTATGCCTCGGTGGCCTGGCCCGGCCTGGTGGGCGCGGTCAGCGGAATCAATGCCGAGGGCTTGGCGCTTGTCGTTCATGGAGCGCGCGCAAAAGAGCCTCAAACCCAAGGTGAACCCGTCGTTCACACCATGCGCGAGCTTCTGGGCCGGGCGGCCAACGTCGAAGAGGCCATTGCCATCATCGCCTCGAAAACGCCGATGGTCAGCCATTTGGTCATGCTCGCCGACGCCAAGGGCCGCATTGCCGTCGCCGAGCGCGCGCCCGGAGCGCCTTTATTTATCCGGGAAAACAAGGGAGCCCAAAAAGTGGCGCTCACCAACCATTTCGAAGGCCCGCTTGAAAGCGACCCGGAAAACAAGATTATCGAGGCCGTTACCTCCACCCGCCCGCGAAGACTTCGGCTCGATGAATTGCTTGCGAATCTGCCGCCGGGTGCGTCCGTCCAAGCCCTGGTGAACATGCTTCGCGATCGGAAAAGCGTAGGTTCGGTGGATTTGCCGCTTGGGCACCGCCGCGCCATCGATGCCTTGATCGCGACACATGGTGTTGTGATGGATACGACGGGCCGGGTGCTGTGGGTCAGCGAAGGCCCTCATCTCTTGGGACGCTTTATTCGCTTTGACCTAAAAACACTGCTCGATCCGGCTTATTCTCCGGGTGCGGACGAGCCTGTGCAGGCCATCGCGGAAGACCCGATCTTAAACAGCGGCGAGTACGAGGCTTGGAAGAAAGCCGGATCGCCGCATGGTGGAGAACGAAAATGAAACGACGATCGTTTTTGCATTGGGCGTCAGCGGCCGCGGCGGGCAGCGTATTGGGAAGCTCCAGCAGCGCATTGTCCGATGCGGTGGGCGATGTGCTTTCCGACATCACCAAGGCGAGGGCCGGCATTAAAACGCTCACGGGCACCTTTAGCCAGGAACGAACGATTGGATTGCTCGCCACCGCGGTCAAAAGCGAAGGCGAACTCTCTTTGGTGCTTCCAAATCAACTGCGTTGGGAATTAAAACCGCCGGATGCGATTACGTATTGGATAACGCCTGAAGGATTTGCCTTTGCGACGCCGAAAGGTGGAGGCGGAGCGGGAAAAGGCGCTGCGGGCCGATTTGGCGCGGTGCTTTCGGATTTATTAATTTTGCTCGGCGGCGATTTAGAAAAACTCCGCGGACGCTATACGATTTCGGTTCCAAGCCGAAAGGATGGATTGATTTTGGTATTTGAGCCCAAGGCCGAGGACGTTAAAAAATATGTAAAACGCTTGGAAATGAGGGCAGGCCCCGAGCTGTGGACGGTGCGCCGCATTGAAATCGAAGAAGTGAACGGGGATAGCAGCGTAATTGCATTCAATACAATCGAGAGGGATAAACCCATCGATCCCGCCAAAATGAAAGCACCTAAACAGGATTAATAATTTATTTTATAGCATTGTCACCGGATCGACATCGATAACGATTCTTGCATTTTCCCTGGTTTGATCCCGCACTTCCACCGCAATGCCGAGGGCTTTCCGAAGCGGTGCCCTATCCAAAGCCCGGAGCAGCACCCGAAATCGAAAACGGCCGCGCAGCCGGGCAATAGGAGCCGCCGCCGGACCTAGCACATCCACCTTGCCCGCCCTCGCCTCTGCCGACGCCCGCACCTGAGCCGCCACTTGAGCCGCCACGTTCCGGGCAACTTCTTCGTCAATTGCATCAATTCGAACCAATCCAAGCCGGGTAAAAGGCGGATATCCCACTTCGCGCCGGTCTTTTAATTCCGTTTCAATAAAGCCATGCACATCGTGTTTTGATGCAAATCGAAGAGCAGCATGCTCGGGAGAGCGGGTTTGGATCAGCACCCGCCCTTTTCGATCCTGCCTTCCGGCGCGTCCCGACACCTGCACCAGCAAATGAAAACCCCGCTCGGCCGCGCGGAAATCGGGCAAGGACAGCGCCGCATCCGCGTTGATAACGCCTACCAGCGTGACATTGGGCAAATCGTGACCTTTGGCCACCATTTGCGTGCCGACCAAAATATCGATTTCTCCATTGCGCATTTTCGCAATAATGGCCTGCGATTTGGCCGCGCCCGCTACGTCCCGGTCCAGGCGGGCAATCTTGGCGTTTGGAAATGAGGCCGCGATTAAATCTTCGAGCCTTTCGGTTCCCACGCCCTCGAGCATGAGCTTTGGTTCCCCGCAGGCCGAGCATTTATCCGGCAAGGCTCCATCATAATCACAATAATGGCAGCGCAGCCGCCCGCCCCGCATTAAAATTTCATCGTTTTGATTGTCTATTTTATGAAATAGATCGCCCTTGTTCGCACCGGCACTTCGTCTACCCCGGTGAAAGGTGAGCGCGACAGAACAGGCTTGGCAAGTTTCCACGGTGCCACAGCCATCGCATACGACGCTCGGCGCAAAACCCCTCCGGTTTAAAAATAAAATCGCTTGCTCTTTGGCTTCGAGCGTTTCCGAAAGAGCGCGGTGAAGCGGTATCGAAAGCAATTTGCTTCCGCTGGGGCCTGCGCCGATCCGCCTGAGATCGATGAGCGTTACCGCCGGCATGGCCGCCGTTTTATGAGCCCGCTCCGGCAGCGAAAGCTCGCTGAGTTTTCCGCGCCGCGCCAGCATCACCGCCTCCAGCGATGGAGTCGCCGACCCTAAAATACAAACCGCTCCCGCCCGGTGCGCGCGCAGAAGAGCCATGTCTCTCGCGTGATAGCGAACGCCCTCTTCCTGCTTAAACGAAGGGTCGTGCTCTTCATCGACGATGACCAGGCCCAGATCCAACACAGGCGCGAATAAAGCCGATCGGGCACCGATGGCCACCCGCACTTGAGCCTTTCGGAGCGAGGTCCACATCGCATGCCGATCGGCATCCGACAGGCCGCTGTGCAAGACCGCCAGCGAATCGCCGAAGCGCGCCCGGAATCTCGCCACAAGCTGAGGCGTGAGCGCGATTTCCGGCACCATCACCAAGGCGCCCCGCTTCATCTCCAAACAGGCCGCAATCGCGCGCAGATACACTTCGGTCTTGCCCGAGCCCGTCACGCCGAAGAGCAAAAACCCGCCGGCCCTTGCATCGTCTGGAGCGCGCAGTTTCTGGTTGATTGCAAGCACGGCCTCGGCTTGAGCGGCATTGAGTTCTGGAGGCGCGTCGCGCTGTTCGGGCGAGGCAAAAAACGGATCGCGCGGCGCATCGCGTTCAAAGGTCTGCACGAGGCCGAGCGAGGCCAGCTTTTTCACGGCGGCTCTGGCCGAGCCAAATTGCTGTTCCAGCCGGGCGATTGGAAGCTCTCCGCCCGCGCGCAAAAGCGAAAGAACCGACGCCGCTTGGCCTCTGAGCGAGCCCGGCTGTTCGATCGCGTCGGTAGGCGCCGCAAATAGAATCCTGCGCGCGGAGATCTTCTTCACGTTCTTGAGCGGAAGGAGCTCGCCCTGTTCTTTAATCGCCTCGATGGAATCGCGCTCGAGGGCCGGCAGCGCCAATCTCAAGACTTCGCCGATGGGCGCGAAGTAATAAGCGGAGAGCTCTTGCAGAAAAGAAAGCAGTTCCGCGGGCAAAATAGGCTCTGGATCGACCAGCGCCAAAATAGGCTTTAAGCGCACATCGGCGGACACTTCCCGTTCGCCGACGGAGAGCACCACACCGAGCAGCCGCCTCTTTCCAAACTCGCACACGACCCGCGCGCCGCACCTGAGCACAGGCGCCATCGCTGCCGGCACTTGATACGTGAAGGGTTTTGAAAGCGGAATCGGGACTGCGATATCGGCGACAAGAGGCATGGCCAAAACGTCGAATAAAGCCGGCGTAATCGTTTTCTAGCGGGCGTCAAGCGATCTGCGGTCATCGCGTTTAAAGGTCCTGATACCGCACGGGGATGCCGCTCCGGCGGGCGGAGCCGGCGAGCTTCATTCCGGCGGGAGAGCGCGATATTTCGGTGATGGTGTTCAGCACATAGCCAGGCTCGCGATCGGGCGGGCCGTCGCCGAGCCAGTGCAGAAGCAGATCGTGCCCGTAGTAGTCCGCGAGGGCCGCAGCCAGCCCGGGGTTTTGAGCAGCGGCCTCGGCGGATGGCCAGCCGGCGGACTCGAGCATCCGCTCAAATGGAAAGACAAAGTCGCCGTGCGCCTGAAGATCGCGGATGTGCTCCGGGAGATTTTCGCGAAGGAAGGCGACGAAATAGTCGAAGGGAATCTCGACGCTGTAGGGCACGTCTTCGATCTGCGGTGTGCGCCAGTGCTGGCCGAAATTCATGCTCCGAAGGCTCAGACGCTCGGGGTCGACGCCAATCCCCTCGGCGGTGCACAAGCAATGCGTCGCGCCGGGAAAGAGTTCTCGAAGGTCGCGGCCGAATTTCATGGGTCAGCTCTGGCAACCTTATACACACCGGCGATCAGCGTTCATCGAGATCGGGCCGCAGCTTCCCCATGCCTATGGCCCAGCCCATGGAATAGCGGGCATTGATTTCACAGCGCGCATTGAAATGCCTGTTTTGGGTGTCGTCCTCCCACGAGAACGCATCGATGCCAAAGGCTCCGAAGTAGCCCGCCGAATAAAGCGCCCGCGCCGTTTTCTGAGCCTCTAAAAACAAAAGCTCACGCTCGGAAGCAGGCAAATCCCCGGGCTGGGCGCGCACCGAAGCCTCCCAAGCTCCAAACGCATTGCATATCTGAAGCGTTGGCTCGCCCATCACCACTTCGCCTGTGGGGCTCACATAACCATGCAGTCCAAGGTCTTGAATGCGCTTCACCAAAGGCTCGATCGAAAGGCCATGCCCCGTTTTAAATGAAGCCAATAAAAACGCCTTGTCCGCCGGGTTGCTTTGCACCGATGCGAGCGTAATGCGCCGCTGTCCCCGCCCAGAAAAACCAAAGGCTCGCTTCGCCAAAAACACCTGTCCCGCCGGAGCCCGCGACAGCGTTTCAATCACGTCTTCAAGGCTCTTCGCGAAGCGGGCATAAGGCAGCGTTTGGCCCAGCGCCGCCGAAAAAGCCCGATCGTTAACGGCTTGTAATACCGAAAGATCCGGCGCGCTCACAGGCTCCGCGCCCGCCCGGAGCAGCATGGCCCGCGCCCTCGGCGTCATACACCAAGCCCTGCCCGCGCCCCGCGCCCGCATGCCGTTTCCAATCACAATCGCATCGCCGCCGATCAGCGCCGAAAGCCTTGGAATATAGAGTTTAAAGCGCTCCAGCAGCGCCTTCTTGGGCGTGTAGTCCCGGGGACGCTCAAGCTCCATGTCGGCGTCAAAATTCAAGAACCAACAACAGGCCGATCCATCCATGCCGAAAGCTCATCCAAAAAAGAATCAGAAAACCCCGCGATCTGCCGGCTCTTGCGATTGATGGGCGAGCCTCTCATCCAAATCGGCGACAGCGGAGCGGGCAAGTGCGCGACCCACGCGGGAAAGACTTGGGCCTCTTCGCCCTTTATAAAACGGCGAAACCAGCGAATCCCAAACCGGACATGAGGCCGCTCTTCCATTTCAATCGTTCTTAAAATCGCCGCTCCTTCCTTGTCGCCCACCGCCGCCAGCCGATCGGCAAAACGAGGAGCGTGATCGAGATTCGCGCCTTCAAAGCCCATCCCCATCACCGCTGCGAAATGCGCGGGCGATGTGCAAGCGGGAACGCGCTCCCAAAACCAATCGCGCACAGGAAAGTCGCCAAAGCGAAACCCCAGCGTTTGAAGATGCCGCTCATACATCTGCATATGGCGCACTTCATCGAGCGCAATATGCACAAGCCCGCCCTTAAATGGCCGGGGCGCGCCGGGAAAACTCAACAGCGTCCAGCAAAACAGCTCGGCCGCCTGAAGCTCGTGATGCAAAAACGTGTGCAGAAGACGAGCCCGCTTTTCAGGATCTCGAATCGCATCAGGCCCCGGTGTTCTTGCGCTTCTCCGGACGACCTTTAACTCGGCAGGCCGTCCGGGCTGCTCCACGCGCCTCGGCGGAGCGTGCGTTTCCCATATCCGCGGAGGCGCGGGAGGCGCGAGTTTCCAGGCCAAATCGGCCGAAACCAAATAATCCCACGCCCAACGCTCGACAGTACCCAGGGGTGGAGGGTCAAATGGTTGGTGTTGCAACGATTCTGTCATTCGGTCACGAAAGCGGAGCGCGCGCATACCCGGGCCGTGTGTGCGCCGCGCTTCTGTTGTGGGGAACGATCATGAACAACCCTTTGAACAGCGCCGCGGGGGCCATACCATTCCCTGACGATCCCAGGGAAATTCAAGCCGCCGTCAAGGCTGCCAATGTGCTGTGGCGCGCCTATCCTTACTTTGGATTTCGCTGGGGCGAACGGGGAAGGCGCTTTGGCCACAGCGATTGCGCCTACTTTTTAACGCTTGTCGGTTATGACCAAAAGACCGTCGACAAGCAGGTGTTTTGGACGGCGGATGTGCTTTCCCAGCGGGGAATGCCCAGCCTTCTGCTCGAGCAGCAATTGCCTATTCTCAAGCGCTTTGCGGGACGCGCAATGGGCGATCCAGACCGCTATGCCTGCCTCGATATTGCCGCTGGAAAACTGAAAGCCCGAAGGCATCAGATTTTGGATGCCAGCGATCACCTTCATATCGCCCGCACCTTCGCAGGCGGCACCTCTTTTCCAGAGCACCGGCTGATGATCGGCACGGGATATTTGTTTGCATCCGCGGCCGCCGATGAGGCTTCAGGCGTGAAGAACGCCGTTTCAAGTTTGTGCGAATGGTTTGAAAATCCACAGCACTTCGACCGGCGCTGGATCGCTTCTGTGCGCGACACCGTTGCAGTCGCGCGCGGCCTTGTGCGAATCAAAACCAAAGCCAAATGATTCGTCTGCGCGATGACCGGAAACGCCTGCACCATTGGATTTCAGCGCCTAGGCGCATTGTCTCTCTCGTTCCCAGCGACACCTACACGCTTGTCCGCCTGGGCGTGGGCGATCGCCTCATCGGCCGCACCCGCTACTGCGCCGAGCCTGCGGATTACGTCGCAGGCATCGAGATCGTAGGAGGCACCAAAGATGCCGATATCGGGCGCATCCTCGATCTCAAGCCCGATCTCATCGTGGCCAACCAAGAAGAAAACAGTCAGCGCGACATCGAACGCCTCGAAGCCGAGGGCCTTGCTGTCTACGTTTCCTTTCCCAAACGCTTCGCCCAGGGCATCGCCCATATCGCGCGCCTCGCGGTGCTTTTAGGCTTGGAAAAAAGCTCTCCCACCGCTCGCGCGCTCGTGGCGGGCGCCTATCGCATCCACACCGAAGCCCAAGAAATACGCCGCGAAAAAAAGCCTCTCCGCGCCTTCGTCCCCATCTGGATGGACCCGCTCATGACCATCCACGGCGACACCTTTATCTCCGACATGCTCGACCTCGCGGGCGCGTGGAATATTTTTGAAGACCGCCCCCGCCGCTATCCGCTCGCCGCCGATATTGGAGACGCTGAAGAGCTTCCATTACAACGTATTGGCAACAGAGACACTCGTTATCCCCGCATTAGCCTTCAGGAGGTTATTGAACGGCAGCCCGATATTATTCTTTTGCCCGACGAACCTCATGCATTTAGCGAAAAAGACGCTGAGATCTTTAGAAATCTCCCCACCCCCGCGGGCCAATTTAATCGAATTGTTTTCTGCGATGGCAAAGACCTCATGTGGTATGGCCAGCGCGCGGTGGAAGGACTGCCCCGGCTCAGGGCGCTCATCGATAGCCATAGGGACGCATAACCCTCTCCCAAAGCCCGGCGAATTTTAGTAGAGGCAACAGATTATGACTTGGAATCGAGACTCTCTTCGCGCGGAAATCCATAAAGTGCTGGAACGGCATGCTCAGCCCGGCTCTGAAATTCAGCCTCAAAGCCGCCTTATCGCCGATCTCGGCATCGACTCGCTGGGTCAGATGGAGGTTGTCGCTGACATGGAGGACGCCTTTAAAATAATGATTCCCGACAGCGCTCTTCGGGAAATCGAGACCATGGCCGATATTCAAAGCGCCGTTGAAACCCGCCTTCAAAGTGAAGGAAGGCTTGCGGAATGAGCAAGTTTCCCCTGCGCACGGTGGCCAAGGCGATAGAAGACGCCGCATCGAGCTCGAAAAACGGTTATCGATTCATCAGCGAAGAGAGCAGCGCCGAGCCTTTTTTTAGTTATGCGGGCGTTGAACGCCAGACGGCCCGCTTTGGGGGCGCGCTTCAGGCCCTGGGTTTGAAAAAGGGCGATCGGGTGGCGCTTATCCTTCCCGACAACACCGACTTTGTATTTGCCTTTTTAGGCGCCGTCCGGGCGGGCATTATTCCTGTTCCGATTTATCCGCCCACGGGTTTAGGCAAATTGGCCGGATATCTCGACAATACCTTGCATATTGTCGCGAAAAGCGCTTCAAAGATTCTCATCACCAACAATGAGATCAAATTGATGCTTGGCACGATCCAAGCTAAATCGCCCGGCCTGGAGCGCGTCGCCGATATTGAAACGCTTCGGAATTCAAAAGAAGAATTAAAACCCGTTCAGATTGGTTTAAGCGACACCTGTTTTCTTCAATTCACGAGCGGCTCCACCTCCCGGCCCAAGGGCGTAATTGTCACGCACGAAAATCTCGCGCACAATGTACATGCTATCATGCCTGTTGGATTGAGCATTGAAGACGGTGTAGACGCGGGTATTTCGTGGCTTCCCCTCTATCATGATATGGGTTTAATAGGCTTTGTAATTGCCCCGGTCTATCACCGGAACTCCATTACATTTATTCCGCCCTTATTATTTCTCAAACGTCCCGCGCGCTGGCTCGACACCATTTCGCGCCACCGGGGCACCATTTCATTCGGCCCTAATTTCGCCTATGCGCTCTGTGTAAAGCGCATTAAAGACAGCGAAGTGCAGGGCCTGGATTTGTCGTCGTGGCGCATTGCGGGCTGCGGGGCCGAACCTATACGCGCCGAAAATTTGCGCGCATTTGCCGATAAATTCGCGCCCATTGGCTTTAGCGAAAAAGCCTTTGTGTGCTGTTATGGAATGGCCGAATCGACGCTGGCCATTTCTTTTTCGGCCATTTGGACAGGCGTGCAGACCGATTGCGTAAAGGGCGAAACGCTATGGGAAAAGGGCATTGCAGAACCCGCCGAACCCGGAAGCGAAGGCTCGGCCCAAATCGTTCAATGTGGAGGCCAATTCGAAGGGCATGAAATAAAAATCTTCGCGCCTGACGATGAAGGGAGCAAACATCCCTTGCCCGAGCGGCAGGTGGGTGAAATCCGCCTGCGCGGCCCAAGCGTGACCAAGGGCTATTTCAACGACCCCGAGCTCACCGAAAAAACCTTTGCGGGCGCCTATTTAAAAACGGGCGATTTAGGCTATCTGGCGGGCGGCAAAGTCTATATCTGCGGGCGCTCCAAAGAAGTCATTATCGTCAATGGGCGCAATTATTATCCTCAGGATTTAGAATGGGAATCGAGCCGCGTGGAAGGGGTTCGCAAAGGCAATGTCATTGCATTTGGAACCATGAAACCCTCGGGCGACCGGGAGCGGGTTGTCATTGTATTTGAAACATCGGTTAGCGACGAAACGCAGAAAAACAAGCTAAAACAAGATGTGCGCGGCATGATTCAACAGGCGCTCGGATTAACGGTGGATGAAGTTGTAGCCGTGGCCGCGGGCGTCTTGCCAAAAACATCGAGCGGAAAGCTGCAGCGCGCCCAAACCCGCGCGCTCTATGAAAATGGCGAGCTGTTTTCACGCTCCTCGGCCCGGGATGTCGATCGCCTCGATACCGTGAAAGAACTCGCCAAAAGCCAGCTTAGCTATTTTAAACATGCTCTGTTCGGGGGTCCGGGCGATAAAAAATAAACGCCGCCCCATTGGGCTAAATACACTAGAGGCCCTGTGCAATCCGATCCAATACAAGAAAAGGCGCCGCCAAATAAAATCGATCGTATTGGATATCCTCTTCTGCCCGTTATTCTCCTTTTCTTTTACCTGCCGACGCTGGCCCGGGGCATTACCTATTCCGATGGAGGCGAAATCGTGGCCGCCGTCGCCTCCCTGGGCGTCATCCATCCAACAGGATATCCTATATTTACCATCATCGCCCATGTCTTTTCGCGCTTGATCCCTATTCCCATTGAGCCCTGCATTAAAATCGAATTGCTCAACGCGCTCTTTGGCTGCTCGGCCGCCTATTTCACGGCCAAGGCTTTCCGGGCGCTGCTTCTGCACAGTACCCAGCGTCTTACGCCCGATCTAAGCGCCGCGGGCCTTCTCTCGGGATTCTTGCTGGGCATCAGCCCCTTGTTGTGGCGCCAAGTCCGCATCCCCGAAGTCTATCCCTTTCATATCTTTCTTGTCGCATTGGCTGCCTATTTGATCGTGCGATTCGAGATCACCCGCGAAATAAAATACATCGTGATATCTGCCATTCCTTTGGGGGTGGGGCTGGCCCACCATGTGACGATGGTTTATTTCCTGCCGGCGCTCTTTATTTATCTGCTCGTTCGCCGTCCGGCGTTTTTCATTGCTTTTTTGCTTCGCGCCGCCGCTTTTTTACGCCGCCGCCCGCCCTCGCCTCTGGCCGATAAACCCTGGGCTTTCCCCTTGGCTTGTCTCTTGGGCGCGCTTCCCCTGCTCTCCTACGCCTATCTCCTATGGGCCAACAAGCACACGGTGAGCGTGCCCTGGGGCGATGTCCACGATTTTTCAAGCCTCTACAACCATGTCACAGGCGTGCAATACCGCCGCTATGTCGCCTCCAGCGGCGCCGGCGTTCTGCTCAAGCGCTTTATTCAGCTCCACGCTCATTTTGATCGGCAATTCATTGCAATTGGAACCGTCTTTTTCTTTATCGGCATCCCGGCCTTTATCCGCCGCCTCCCAGGCTATTCTGTGTTTTTGGGGTTCTATTTTTTCTTCAATATTCTCCACGGCATTTTTTATAGCGTCGGCGATTACGCCAATTATTTTTTGCCCTCGGTCTATTGTTCTTCGCTCTTTATTGGATGCGGATTTTTTTGGCTCGTTTCCCGTGTCCGCACCAAAACCCCAGAACGCCGCGCCTGGACCAGCGTATTGGTATTTTCTATGATTGTATTGATATCATCCCCCATTTTATATTTCTATGCCCATCATCTCCATCGTATGCCCGAGCTCTTCGGTCCGGGAAGCGGAACTCTCTTTGCCAAAGCCGCGCTTGGGCTGGGTCTCGCGGGTATTGGCCTCGCCTTCTGGCTGCGGCGGTATAGGAAATCTTATTGTATTGTATCGCCCCGGCTGGCCAATACAATTGTATTGTGCACGGCTTTGGCCTATGGCTCCATCGCCCTTGCGCGGGCCCAGGAAATCGATGGCGAACCCTTGAATGGTCAAGGCTTTGGACAAGAAGTCAGCGCCTCTGTCCCGCCCGGCTCGCTCTTTCTGACCCAAGGCGACGGTCATCTATTTACTTTATGGTATTTCCAGCACGCCAAACACCAATCTCTTCATGTGGGTGTTGCCGATGTCGCCAATATCGCCACGGGCTGGTACGGCAATTATTTACGCACCCGGTTTCCCGCGGAATGCGATCCCCTGCGGGCTCAAAATGCGGCCAATCCGATCGAATTTGCTAAGCGCTGCGACAGCTTTGAACAGCGCAAACAAATGCCTGCCGCTCCGTGGATTAAATTGGATGTAGGCCGTATCCGAACGGGCACTTGGACCATGAGGCCCAAGCCATTGGATACCTCGCTTCCCCGGGGCACCGATGAACGCTGTGCCGAAGAAGCTTTTCGCAACGAAAACGCCACACTTTGCCTCTGCTGGTTTTTCCCGAGCCGTGCCTTTGTCAGCGATGAAGAGTGCATTCTGTCCGCGGACGAAGGAGGCGTTGTCCCCCGGCCTTATGGCGAAATTCAGATCTATCGCCTCATCGAAGACCATATCGACGAGCGCCCTGTTTTCGAGCGCAATGCGATCACATTTTGGGAAAACAATATCGAATTGAATTCCCGCCATTGGCAGGGCCCAAATTATCAGCGGCTATCGGCCGATTACGCCCTGATTAACCGGGGCCGCTTCAATCAAATTGTATATCGAACCGATATCAACAATCATAGGCCCTGCCAGCCCGAATACCGGCCGCTTACTCTGCGTTCGTTGCGTTCCGCTCAAAGCCGATCTGTGGAACCCAGGCGGCGAAGGCCCTACCGGAGCGGCGGCCCTCCCATCGTGCTTTCGGCGAGTTATCTCAGCGCGGTCGGTGAGACCAATGAAGACCTTGGAACGCGGGATTTTAGGGCGGGCCAGCCTGTCTTTTTGCATCTTTTAAGCTTTGAACGTTTCTATTTCGATCCTAAAGCGGAAGACAAGCGAGGTGCTCCAATCCACCAGGGCCTCCGCTTCTGCGCCTACAATCCCCAGGGACAGCGAATCGCCGCGGTTCACCTGGTTTCCGGTATCAAGGACGCGGCTCCGCTGCTCGAGCCGAGTTCAACCCAGGAGCCCGGCATCTACCATATTCAAGCCTGTTCCATGGGCGAACTCGGTCCCGATGCCAAAGAGGCCGACCCCACCTTATCGTGTAAACACAGCATCCTTGAGTATGACTTTACGGTACGTCTTCCTTAAGGTTCTTTAATCTGCAGTCATTGCGCGTTGCGCGCAACAGATGCGCGAGCACCCTTGACACCGGTAATCTTTGGCTATAAAAAGCATGTTTTTAATCGAGGCTTCAATGCGTTTGTGAGCGGCACGTTTTATGCGAAAAGCCCGCCTAACTATTGATGGAGCGATAGAAAGTATGCCCCCAAGAATCGTGAATCATGTTGGTCGTATGCATCGAAAGGCGCCCTGGACCATGATGGCATTGTCCATCCTAGGCGCGCTGACTACGCTTAGCCCCGCGCTGAGGGCGGAGGAGCCGGCTCCGGTTGCACCTGCATCTCCTCCCGCGGCTGATGCTCCCAAGCCCCCGCCCGCACCCTACTCCCTGCCCTGGGGATTGCGTCCCGCGCTGTCCCCCACCGTTTTGCGCCTGGATACGGCTATCGATCTGTACAGCGCAAAAGTCAAAAACGACGCCGGTGTCGAAGAGAAAAAGAGCGGAATGAGCATTCCAATACTGCTTTTGGGCAGTTATGAGTTCACGCCGGGGCTCGCGGCCATGGCTCGTTTTGGCGTTGTAAAGTCCAATCCGCCCACAGGCGAAGGGACGACCGTGACCAGCAATTTGTTGTTGGGTGGAGTCAAGGCGTTTAAGCCTCATCCCGACCTGCGCATGGCGGCATTTGTAGGTGTTGTGCTTCCCATTGGCATGGGAGGCGGGGACAAGCCCGATCCGGCGGCCAAGGCAGCCATCAGCACGGGTATTTTAGCACGATCGGCGATGGATAATGCCATGTTTGCGTCCAACGACATGGTGTTTATTCCCGGCTTTGACGTGGCCTATGTGGCGCACAAACTGACGGTGCAGGCGGAAGTGACATTTTTGCAGCTTATGCGAGCTCGGGGAGAGCGGGGTCAGCCCGATGGGGCGCGCACCAATTTCACGACGGGCCTGCATGTGGGCTATTTTATTATTCCACAGCTCTCGCTTGGAGCGGAAATTCGGCATCAGCGCTGGCTGACGACGCCGGTGGCCGTATCGAAGGACGAGACGCTGAGAGATAACACGAGTTTTGCGGTGGGACCGAGAGCGCATATTAAACTGGGCCAGAAGATATGGACAAGGCCCGGTGTTTCGTTTGCGATGGGTCTGGACGATCCGCTGCAGGCAAAAGAGCACAAGATTATCCAGGTGGATATTCCAGTGCTGTTCTAGGCGGAGGTCTGTTATATAGATAACAAAAGCGCGGGCCACCCAAGGCAAGAATAAAAAACATATCGATAGAACAAAAGATCAACCGCGCTCCAAAAATCCTGATAGTGTCCCGCCCCGTTCATGAACGATTCCCCTTCGCTCTACGCACTTATCCTCGCGGGCGGTTCTGGAACACGCTTTTGGCCTGCTTCTAGGCAAGCCCGTCCCAAGCAATTTCTCCCTCTCGCCGGTTCTGAGCCGCTGCTTGTTCAGACGGTGCAGCGCGCCCGAACGATGACCTGCGCGGGCTCGGAGCTGCCTATGGAGCGCGTGCTTATCGCCACAGGCCGCCATCTCGAGCAGGGAACGCGCGCCTTGCTTCCCGAGCTGCCGCCTCAGAACATGCTGGCCGAGCCCGCTGCCCGCAATACCGCTCCATGTATTGCCTGGGCTGCCATGCGTATTGCCCGCCGCGATCCGGAAGCGCTGTTTATGGTTTTGCCCAGCGATCAATTTATCGCCGATGAACACCGCTTTCGCCGCGTTCTCGAAACCGCGCTTGCAGAAGCGGCAAATGGCACGATTACCACCGTTGGCATTCATCCCACGCATCCTGAAACAGGCTATGGATATATCCGTGTCGAAGCCGACGATCGGTTAATGCTTCCCAAGTCCAATACCCTGCCGCCCCAGGCGTTTCGCGCTCAGGGCTTCGTGGAAAAGCCCGATCGGGCAACCGCGCTGGAGTTCTTGCGTTCCGGTCATTATTTTTGGAATGCGGGTATGTTTTTCTTTCGCGTAAAAGATATGCTCGATGCGGTCTTGCGCCTTCAGCCCGCGCTCTATGAGGGACTCTCGCGTATCGAGGATGCCTATGCCAAAGATCTAGAACAGGGCAGCCGGGCATTGGAGGAGATCTTTCCGACGCTTCCGTCGGTTAGTATCGATAAGGGCATTATGGAGCATATCGGGACCTTATCGGTTGTGCCGGGGGATTTTGGCTGGAGTGATTTGGGCAGTTGGCATAGCGCCTGGGAATTCGCCCAGAAAGATGCGCAACAAAATGCCTTGCCCCCATCTTCCGTCGCCATTGGGTCGCAGCGCAATTTGGTCGTCGATCTGCGGGAAAAAAAGGATTGCGAGGGCAAAGCGCGGGTCATTGCCCTAGTGGGGGTGAATGATGTGGTCGTTGTGGAGACAGATGACGCGCTGCTGGTTGTTTCCCGCGCTCAGGCGCAGCATGTGAAGGACGTGGTTGAATGGCTTAAGGAACAGGGCTTAAAAGACAAGCTCTAGCCTTGAGAAAATGGAAGGCAGCACTACATCTCAAGTCCATCGTATCAACAAAAAAGCGAGGAAACACCCATGACCCTGCGTGTATCGGCCTATAGCGCTACAGATCCCGGACGGCGGAGGAAAAACAACGAAGATGCCTTTTTGGTGGATGGGAGCTTGGGGCTTTATGTTGTTGCCGATGGAATGGGCGGGCAAAAAGCTGGAGAAGTCGCATCCAACCGGGCGGTAGCCGTTATTCGGAGCGAAGTGGCGGCGAGGGCCGAAGTACTGGATCAGTTCGCCAAAGAGGACACGCCGGAGCTTAGAATCACGGCTCAGCAGGTCTTGGAAAAGGCCATTCAGTCGGCTTGTGCGGAAGTGCACCGGATGTCCCAGGAAAACCCGGCTTATGGAGGCATGGGCACCACGGTTGTGGCGGTGATTATCGCCGGAGAAAAAGCCGTTGTAGCAAATGTGGGAGATAGCCGCGTCTATTTATTGAGGGCGGGCCAGCTTTACCGGCTCACAGAAGACCACACCTTGGTGGCGACCCAGCTCAAGGCGGGCATTATCACGCGCGAAGAGGCGACGCGCAGCCCTCTCCGCAACGTGCTGATCCGCGCGGTGGGCAATCAGCCCTCGGTACAGGTGGATACGCTGCTGTTGGAAGTGCTACCCGCCGATCGTATTGTGTTATGCACCGATGGATTGCACGGATATTTGGATGAAGATCCCCAAAGCGAAACGGTATTTCAGCAGCCTGACGCGGCGCTTTTGCCGACCAAAATGATAGAGCTCGCCAATGGCCGGGGAGGGCGGGACAATATCACAGTCGTGGTGGCCGAAATTGAAGGAGAAGAGCAGGCAGAGGAAAGCCTGGAGGCGAGTACGAAGCTCGATGCCTTGGGTCAAAGCCCGCTCTTTAAGCATTTGACCTACAAAGAACAGATCGCCGTGCTGGGCATTTCCCGGCTGCGCACCTATCGCCCGGGCGAGGATATTGTGATCGAGGGCGATCCGATGGGGGATATGTATTTGTTATTGAGAGGGCGGGTGAGTGTGCTTAAAGGCGGAGCTCCCGTGGCAAGTCTACTGTCGGGGAGTCATTTTGGCGAGATGGGTCTGGTGGACGAGGGAAAGCGCTCGGCGACGGTGAGAGCGTTGATTCCTACAAGGGCGCTGGTTTTACCCCGGGAAGATGTGATGAATTTGATGAAACGGGAGCCTGTGCTGGCGGTCAAGCTATTGTGGGCGATTGTGCAAGTATTGTCCGAAAGACTGCGCCATGCGGATGCCGAGCTATCCGAGGCGCTGGGCGGAGTTGCTGTTCAAAAACGCGAAGTTATGCCTTTTTCGAGGGAGTAAAGCGTTACTCATAGCGCAAGGCTTCAATCGGATCGAGCCGGGCGGCTTTCCGGGCCGGGTATAGACCAAAGACAATTCCCACCAAACCGCTGAAAACAACCGAGACCAGCACAATATCCGTGCGGATTAAGATAGGCCATCCAAATTGAAGCCCCACCCGGTTGGCTGTAAACATGCCCAGGGCAATTCCCAACAATCCCCCAGTAATGGACAAAACCAAAGATTCCATTAGAAATTGAGCCAAAATATTCCTCGGCTTGGCGCCCACGGCCATGCGCACACCAATCTCCCGCGTACGCTCCGTCACGCTGACCAGCATAATATTCATAATGCCAATGCCCCCTACCAAGAGCGAAACCGCTGCCACGCTGGCCAATAGCGTGGTCATCGTCTTGGTGCCTTCCTGCTGTGCACTGGCCATCTCCGCCAAGTTCCGAATCACAAAGTCATCATCCGCCTCCGAGCGCAAATTGTGCCTCTCCCGGAGCAGCGCGCTGATCTGCTGCTGCGCCAATTGGGTCGTTTGAGGGGATGTGGCCGCCACCATAATCTGTCCAGCCAAGTAGCTCTGCAATCCGCCTTGAATTTTGGTCTGAAAGGTCGTTACAGGCACAAACGCGGCATCATCATAGTCCTGCCCCATCGCCGATTGCCCTTTCACCGCGGCTACACCCACCACCTGAAAGGGAACATTCTTGATGCGCACAACCTGTCCAATAGGATCGGCACTTGCCCCATACAGCTTCTCGGCGACCGTCGCGCCCAGCACCACAATCTTGGCCCGCGCCTCGATATCCGAGCGCGTGATGCCCACTCCTCGAGCGATGGGCCAATTGCGCACAATAAAATATTCCTCTGTTGTTCCCGTAACTTGCGTGCTCCAGTTCTGTTCCTCGCCCACCACCGAAGTATTGGAGCGCATCACAGGCGCGGCCGCCGCCACGGAGGGAACTTGGGTCTGAATGGCCTTTAGATCGTCCCAGGTCAGTGTGGGCATAGAGCCGGTTCCGCCCTGCATGCCTCCGCTCCGGCTCGAGCCCGATTGCACCACCAGCATATTGGTGCCCATTGCAGCAAATTGGTCCTCGATTTGCTTTTTTGCCCCTTCTCCAATGCCCATCATCGCGATGACGGCCGCGACGCCGATAATAATACCGAGCGCCGTTAGAAAACTTCGGGTTTTATTGCGCAGCAAGGCACGGAGCGCAAGCCGCAGCGTTTGAAGAGGATTCATGGGCTTTTCTCCGGGGCAGGGTTGGCCGCTGGGCCGGGTTCGGGGGCATCTGCATGGCGGGCTGGTATCCGCTGTCGCCGTTCGTCCGAGCGAATCTGACCATCTTTTACGACAATCACCCGGTCGGCATGGCCGGCGATATCGGCTTCGTGGGTTACCAAAACGACCGTGATCCCCATATCCCCCAGCTCTTGAAACAGCGCCATGACTTCAATGCTTGTCCGGGAATCGAGGTTCCCCGTCGGCTCATCCGCAAGAATCACCCGGGGATTGTTGACCAGCGCCCGCGCAATCGCCACCCGCTGCTGCTGCCCTCCCGAAAGCTGGTTGGGATAATGGTTTTTTCGAGATGAAAGTCCCACACGCTCGAGGGCGGCCAGCGAACGGGATTCTCGCTCCTTGGCCGAAATGCCCGCATACAATAGGGGAAGCTCAACATTTTCCAGCGCGCTGGTACGGCGCAGCAGATTAAAACTCTGAAACACAAAACCAATGGTTTGATTGCGGATTTCCGCGAGTTCATTGCGGTTCATCCGGGATACATCCTTGCCCTGGAGAAAATAGCGGCCCGATGTCGGGCGATCGAGGCAGCCCAAGATATTCATCAGCGTGCTCTTCCCAGAACCCGATGTGCCCATAATCGCCACAAATTCCCCTTGTTCAATGCGCAGGCTAACACCCCCCAAGGCATAGAGCTCTTCCTCGCCCATACGGTAGACTTTTTTGATGTCTTCCAGCGAGACCAGCGTTTGTCCGGGGTCCTTTGAAGCAGGGGTCATGATGATCTACAGGCGCATTCGGGGCGCGCCCTGCGAGCCCGGCCGGGTGTTGTTGGTTGGGGAAGCCGCGCCGTCGGGACCAATCGCCTCGGTGATGACTTCATCGTCCTCTTGAAGCTCGCCATCGGTGATTTCCGTGCTGGTTCCATCGGTAATGCCGGTGCGAACGCGAATCCGCTCGGGTTTTCCATTGCGCAATACCCACACCGCCTTCGGCTCCGGCCGCACCTCCCCGTCGTCCGGGGGAGAGCGCGGCCATGCAGAACCTGGAGGCATGGCTGAGCTTGAACCCGAAGGAGCAGCGGCTTCATCCCTTCGGCCTCTTCGCGGACCTGACCATGCCCCAGCGCTTGCACTTCCGGCCAAAGCGGCGGGCGGCCGGTAACGAAGGGCTGCATTGGGCACCGTCAGCACATTTTCCCGCTCCGCCCACACTACTGTAACATTGGCCGTCATCCCCGGCTTCAGCTCCAGCTTTTCATTGTCCACATCGATCACCGCGTCATAGGTCACGATATTCTGCACGGTTTGAGGGGAATTGCGAATCTGCCGGATTTTGCCTTTAAAGCGCTTGTTGGGATAGGCATCGACCACAAAATGAGCAGCCATCCCAGGACTTAACTTCCCCACATCGCTTTCCGCCACATAGGTATCCACTTGCATCTTTCGCAAGTCCTCGGCGATGGTGTACAGCGTCGGGGCCGACAGGGATGCGGCCACCGTTTGGCCCACCGAGACATCCCGTGAAATAACCACCCCATCGATGGGGGAAGCAATGGTTGTAAAATCCAAATTAATCTGAGCCCGAAACACCGCCGCCCTGGCCTGTTCCACAGAACCCGCCGCCTGAGCCACCCCCGCCTTGGCCGTTTCCACAGTGGTTTCGGCTGTTTCCAATTCCGAAGTCGTAATCAATTGATCTTTATGCAATGCTTTGGCCCGGGCATGCTTTCGCTCGGCATCGTTGAGCTGGGCTTTCGCTTGCACCAGCCTTCCATGCGCTGCCGCCAAGTCGGCCTTCGCCTGGGAAACCGCCGCGCTAAAGAGCTGAGGCTCGATACGGGCCACCACCTGGCCCTTCTTCACCGTATCATTAAAATCTACCAGCAATTCCTTCAGCGTGCCCGATACTTGACTTCCCACTTGCACCGTGACCCGCGCCGATAATGTACCCGTTGCAGTGATACGCGATGAAAGGCTTTTCTTCTCGGCCTTCGATGTCTTGTAGGTGTATGCCGCCGTCTGAGCGGCCGATTTATAATACCAAATACCCCCACCGGCAAGGGCCGCCGCTGTTAACACCCCCGCAAATATCCATCCAAACGCTTGTTTCTTCACGAGGCACACCTTGCGGAACCCGCGAGCAGCGCCCCCATTCTAGCCCGAACCAACTCCAACTCCTTCCGGGCCACATCGATTTCCGCCGCCCTCACTTTTTGAGCCGTGTCCACCAAATCAAAACTCGTTCCCGCCCCAGATTCAAAGGCTTTTAATGAAAGCGCCTCCGCCTCCCGCGCCAAAATCTTCTGCTCTTCGGCTACATTCCTGGCTTCCTCCGCCACCAGCACCGCCCGCTGGGCCTGCGAAAGCTCCACCTTCGCACCCTGCAACGCCGCGGAAAGTCTCAGTTTTTGTTCCTCCTCGGCCGCCTGCGCTATGCGCATCGCCCCATACCTCGCCCCTCCATCCCATAGCGGTAGCGTGAGCACCGCCTGTATCGACCACGAAAAGGTCGTAGGACTGGAAATAGGCTGATTGTTCACACCCGTCGATGAACTCAGCACCGCAGTGGGTGCATAAGAAAGCTTGTTATCAACAATCCCTCGGCGGGCCAGCTCCAGATCGATTTGAGCGGCTTTGATATCGGGCCTCTGATCCACAGGCCCCTTGGCGCATGTGCTTCGCAGCGTGCCTTCCATCTCGTTGAGTGAAAATCCAGGGTCCACTCCATAAGCCTCATCGGAATTAAAGACCAACCCCAGGCTTTCCCGCGCGCGCAGCAGCGACTCATCCGCGCCGATGGCCGAAGCCTTGGCCGCCTGAGCATCCTGTTCAAGCCTCAGCACATCCAGACGAGTTGCACTGCCAAGCATCAGCCTTCGCTGCGTCATCGCCAAACGGGCCAGCGCCGTTTTGTGGCCCTCGCGGTTAATCTCCGCCACTCTTTCCGCGGAAATTACCGCAATGACCGCGCTCGCCACCGAAAGCAGCGCCGCCCGCCGCTGATCTTCCACACTCAATTTCGCCGATTCCACCCCGAGATCCGCCGTGCGTATTCCATACCATGCCTTGGGGGCGAGTATAGGCTGAGATACACTCAACTGGGCACTTGCCGACGAACCAGAGCGTGTAATCGCTCCCGATCCTGGATCGTTTCCCAAGGCACCCTGCGAAGAGAAATTGTAGCCCAGGCTTGCCCGGCCTGAAATCGTGGGAAGCGCGCCCGCCAGCGCCTGCCGGGCCTGTCCTTCGGCTCTTAGCACCCGCTGCCTGGAAAGCATGAGGTCCACCGAACGGCTATCCACCAGCGCCACAATCTCCTTCCACTGGCGCAGAATATGGGGCGCCGCAGGAAGGGGTGGAAGTATGCTAGAAGCCGCGGGCGAGGGAGGATCGGCCGCGTAACTCAACGCGGGTCCAAACATAGCCAGCAACGCTGGCACAGCGAAACAGATGCGCCTGAGCATGACGCAAAACCTTTCTCAAAGGCCACGCCCATCGTCAAGGTCTTTTTTCGTAAATTCAGATGCGTTTTTGAAAAACTCATGATATGCCCGTCGCCGCTGCTCGCAAGTGAGCTGCATTTCCATCGAAAACACAGCGGGCAACGCGAGGCGCAAGCGCAAGGAGTCAGACAACGAGTATGCGATCGCCCTTTTCAGGCAGGATTCTCGTCACCGGCGGTTCGGGCTTTTTGGGAAGGCACGTTGTTCACGAACTCAAAAAACACGGAGCAACGCATATCGACGTGCCTAGAAACCGGGACTACGATTTGCGCGACGCCCACGCGGCCCGCGCCCTCTTCGAAGCCACAAAGCCCGATCTTGTCATTCACCTTGCGGCGCGCGTCGGCGGAATCGGGGCGAACCGGCGCTTCCCTGGCACATTTTTTCGCGACAACATGGCGATGGGGCTCAATGTACTCGAGGAAGCGCGCCGCGTAGGAAGCTCCAAACTGGTCATTGCGGGCACCATCTGCGCCTATCCCAAACATGCATCGGTTCCCTTTCAGGAAGACGATATCTGGAGCGGCTATCCCGAGGAAACCAATGCTCCTTATGGAATAGCCAAAAAAGCCTTGCTGGTTATGGCCCAAGCCTATAGGCAGGAATTTGGATGCAATTATGTCATGGTATTTCCGGTAAATCTCTATGGCCCCCACGACAACTTTCATCTCGAGGATTCGCATGTGATCCCCGCGATGATCCGCAAGTTTAGCGATGCGGTGATTCAGGGAGAAGACCGCGTTGTTCTCTGGGGCGACGGCACGCCGACCCGCGAGTTTTTATATGTGGATGATGCGGCGGAAGGAATCGTGCTTGCGGCTGAGCGCTACAACGACGGCGATCCGGTCAATTTGGGTGCCGGCTTTGAAATTCAAATGAGCGAATTGGCATCGCTAATCGCCAAACAAGTGGGATATACCGGTAAAATCGTGTGGGATATTTCAAAGCCCAACGGCCAGCCCCGGCGTATGCTGGATGTCCGAAGAGCTTGGGAGCGCTTTGGCTTTGTAGCGAAAACACCGCTGGAAGAAGGAATCGCAAAAACAATCGCCTGGTACCGCGAACACCGGGAACATATTTTGGAACAAGAGAGCCACCCAAAAGAGCATCACCATCATCATGATAAGGAAAAGCATTCATGAAACGCGCCTTGATTACCGGCATCACCGGACAGGATGGTTCTTACCTCACCGATCTGCTTCTGAAAAAGGGCTATGAAGTTCACGGCATTATACGCCGCTCCAGCTCTTTTAATACCGAGCGTATCGATCATCTCTATAAAGATCCCCATGAGAGCGATGTTCACCTGCATCTTCACTATGGAGATCTCAATGACAGTTCATCGCTTCAATCGATCGTTTCGCAGGTAAAGCCCGATGAAGTCTATAATCTAGGCGCCCAAAGCCATGTCCGGGTTTCCTTCGATATCCCCGAGTATACCGCCGAGATTACAGCCCTAGGCGCGGTGAGGCTGCTTGAAGCTATCCGCAAGCTCGGCGTGCAATGCAAGTTTTATCAAGCCAGCTCCAGCGAACTCTTTGGCCGCGCCGCCGAAGTACCCCAGCGCGAAACCACACCCTTTCATCCCCGCAGCCCTTACGCCGTCGCCAAAGCCTATGCCTACTACATTACCCAAAACTACAGAGAAGCCTATGGAATGTTCGCCTGCAATGGCATTCTCTTCAATCACGAAAGCGAACGCCGCGGCGAAACATTTGTCACGCGCAAAATAACAAGAGCGCTCGGCCGCATAAAACACGGACTTCAGCGCGAGCTTCATCTGGGCAACCTCGATGCGAAGCGGGACTGGGGCCACGCCGAGGATTATGTCGAGGCGATGTGGCTCATGCTTCAAGCCGGCACGCCCGATGATTTTGTGATCGGAACCGGCGAAACCCGTTCGGTGCGCGAATTCTTGGATGCGGCTTCTGCCTATGCCGGAATCGATTGGCATGAATTTGTGCGCATCGATCAGCGCTATTTCCGCCCCGCCGAAGTGGATATCCTCCAGGCGGACGCCTCCAAAGCCGCCCGCGAACTTGGATGGAAGCCCAAAATTTCATTTGACATGCTCGTCAAGCGCATGGTCGACGCCGATATGGAACTCGCCGCCCGTGAAAAGCGGGCCCGGGGATAGCTTGACATCGGTGAAACCCTCTTTTATATGCCATCTCCCGCGCGGGCGGCCATGTTTTGCCGTGGCGCGGCATGATTCAAGCGAGTACTTCCCATGAGCGAACACACACCTTCCGAGGCCCCCGCTGACCTTCAAGCCAGCGCGCGCAAGCTGGCCAGCCGCATGTACACGTCCGCCTTTGAACAGCGCGAAGCCGAGCGCCGGCATCTGCGGGTTGCCATCTATGACACCCTTGCCGAAACCCGCGCCGAACAGGCCGACAAGCATCACTATTATGCCGACGAAGTGCGGAGGCTTGTTTCGACCTTGGTTCCAGATCGAGGCCGGGTGCTCGAGGTGGGTTGTGGACTGGGCGATTTAATCGGTTCGCTTGCCGTCGATGAAGCGATAGGGGTCGACATATCGCCCCGGATGATTGAGCTTGCCCGAGCCCGTCATCCTGGGGTGGATTTGCGCGTAGCCGACGTGGAATGGGACGAACTTCCCCCAGGCCCATTTGATGCGATCATCCTAAGCGACGCGATAGGGCATCTCAACGACATACAGCGGGCCTTAGAGCGCCTTCATGGCTTGCTTGCGCCATCGGGCCGGCTCATCGTCACCTATTATAACTTTGTATGGGAACCCATCTTAAAAGCTGCCGAAAAGCTCGGATACAAAGCCGCGTGGCCCGATCAGAACTGGCTATCGATGAGCGATATCAAAAACCTGCTATATTTATCGAATTTCGAAGTCATCCGCGAAGGGACAGATATCTTGTTACCCGCGGACGTTCCCGTCGTCTCCGATGTCCTCAACCGCGTCGTGGCCAAATTTCCGGTTGCCCGCGCGGGAGCGCTTGTCGATTATTTTGTCGCGCGTCCAACGCCTGAAATCAAGCCCGAACATCTTCCCAGCGTATCGGTGATATGCCCCTGCAAGGATGAAAAGGGCAATATCCGCGAAGCCGTCGCCCGCACACCCGTTATGGGCAGCGGGACCGAATTGATTTTTGTGGACGGCAATTCCAAAGACGGCACCCGCGAAGAAATTCTGGCCGTAATCGCCGAATATCAAGGGCCGCTCACCTTAAAACTCATCGATCAAGGCAGCGGCAAAGGCAAAGGCGATGCCGTACGCAAAGGATTTGCCGCCGCAAAAAACGATATCCTGATGATCCTCGATTCCGATCTCACCGTTCCCCCAGAGGATTTGCCCAAATTCTATCAGGCCCTCGTTCAAGGCAAGGGTGAATTTATCAATGGAGTGCGCCTCGTCTACCCCATGGAAGGCGAAGCCATGCGCTTTCTCAACCTGCTCGGCAACAAATTCTTCGGGGCTGCCCTCTCGTGGTTGCTTGAACAACCCATAAAAGACTCTTTATGCGGAACCAAAGTCCTCTACCGCAGAGACTACGAACGAATCGCCGCCAACCGAAGCTATTTTGGCGATTTCGATCCCTTTGGCGATTTCGACTTACTGTTTGGAGCCGCCCGGCTCAACAAGAAAATTGTCGACCTGCCCGTCCGCTACCGCGCCAGGACCTATGGCGACACCAAAATCAGCCGCTTTCGCCATGGCTGGCTCTTGCTCCGGATGACCGCCTTTGGATTCCGCAAGCTAAGGCTGGGAGAATGAGATGGGCTCGGCCTTTGAAGCCCTGAAGGCGGCATTTGGATCGGCGGCTCCCGCTCATTTTGAATGGCAGACCGAGGCCGCCTATGTCGCGGACCGGGAACGGGAACTCATACAGACAGCTTTTATGCCCCTCGGCGAAAGGCTATTGGATTTGGGTTGCGGCGAAGGCGCCACGCTCGTTCACCTGGGCCGGACCGAAAACGCCACAGGCGTCGATCTCTTCGAAGAAAAACTGCAATTTGCCCGCACCCGCCTTCCCAAGTGCCATTTTGTGGCCGCGTCGGCCTGCGATTTACCCTTTGATGCCCACAGTTTCGATCATATTCTCGTAAGAGACGTAATCCACCACATTGAAGAAGTGGACAAATTCGTCGATGAATGCTATCGTGTACTCTCCCCCAAAGGGAAACTGGACATCCTCGAACCCTGCCGGTACAACCCGCTCATCTTTATGCATGCGCTGGCCAAACCCGAGGAAAGGGGAGAACTTCGCTCCACCCCCGCTTTTTTAAGACGAATTGTCGGGCGCAAATTCCGCGTGGACAATATCGAAGCTCTCCAAGCCATGCCAATCCACCGGATACTGTTCCATCCAGACATGGGCAAGCCTCAATTGGCCACCATTGAGCCCGTGCGGGCCGCCGTATCTGGACTAGAGCGGATGGCCGAGCGCTTGGTGCCCAAATGGGCATGGGCCTATATTCATTTACGAGCCACGGTGTCATGAGTACATTTGAATTAACCATGGACATGCTCAATGGATTGCCCAAAAATGGGCCTACCGATCCCATTGAATACTACCGCCGGCCGATTGTAGGCTGGCTATTTCGGGAGCGCATCAACCGGGGCCTGAGGCTTTTACCCAATCGGCCGATTGAAAGAGCCTTGGAAGTGGGGTATGGAGCTGGAGCGGTTCAATTGGCGCTGGCCGGGGGCGTTAAAGAGCTCCACGGCATCGATTTAGACGCCGATCCCAAGCTCGCATTAGATCTCCTAAGCAAACGAGGCCACACGAGCAAGCTCATTCAAGGGAGCGTCTACGAACTACCCTATGAGAGCGGCTATTTTGATATCGTCGTTTGCTTCTCGGTCTTCGAGCATTTGCATCAATACAAACAGGCATTGAACGAAGTCAGCCGCGTCCTCAAGCCCGGCGGATTCTTTTTACTGGGAATGCCATCGGTCAATCTCCTGATGGAGGCGGGATTCAGAGCGATAGGCTTTAAGGGGATCAACGATCATCATGTGACCACGCCCCAGAGCGTCGCACAACAATTTAGCTCCGCGGGATTCAGGATTGTAAAAGAGCATCATTTGGATGTACCCGCAGCCAAGCCTTTGGGACTTAGGCTCTATTATGATTGGCTGCTGAAGAAGGAATAAGGCGGCGACAGGCATCCGCTTAAGGCTTCGCCGGCTTCTTCACCGCCCCCGTTCCAAGCGCCGCCGTCAATTCCGATCGCTGCGCTCCCGTAAGCTCGCACCGCACAACAAGCGACCCAATCGATTCACATCGGGTCTTGGCCATCGCATACGCGCATACCTTGTCCTCGTCCAGTTCCGAGGACTTGGCTGGGCACAATACCTCCAGCATCTCGTCTGCTTTCACCATGCCCCTGTGCAGATCGCTCAATGCCCCCTCGCTCAATTTAGGCGGCCCAATTTTCATCGTCCAATGACCGCTGGGCGTTGGAATGCTGAACACCGGCCGGCAGCCCGCGTACAAATACCATATCGAGGGAGCCATATACACAGGCTTGGGACGATCCAACAGCGTCGCCCCGGTCGCTTTCCGGCAGTTGATCGTAAAGAGATTGCGCCGCTTATCATGCACCTCGTGCTTATGGGCCCGCTTGGGGGCAACCCCTTGAATCCATTCAAGGGTCGGAACGGCGCAAAGCCCAATGGCCACCAACACCAACACCGGCCCCAAGGTCGCAGGCCGCGTGGAACGCCCCTCATTTTGGCTAAAAGGACCTATCCAGCTCAGCCCAAAGATAGGCGTAAGCAGCGAAATCGCCGTCATAAACCGGTGAGCCTCATAGGGGGAGTGATCGATTTCGATTCGTGTCAGGAGCAGGGCCGAAATCAGCAGCAAAACACCGTACAGAAGAACCGAGCCCACCATCGCCTGATCGCGCCTCTTCCTCAGTCTTAAAAGCCCCGCGAACAGAACGGCAATCATCGGCAACAGATCCAAAAAGAGCATCCACCGCCCCGCTTCGGTGCTCAAAGGAAGCACTGGATTGTGATAGCCCGGAGAACGCCAGGGCACAATGCCCACATCGAGGGAATGCGCGCCGGGGGAAAGCGCGGCCGACAAAAGAAGATTGGGCAGCGCAAGGGCAAGGGCGAGTCCAAGAAAGATCAAGATACCGGAAAGGCGTTTAGGTGCAACCACATCGGGCACAGCCAGCCAGGTCAGTCCCAGAGCGAGACCAACGGTTCCAATGCTCGCTTCATCGGTAATTCTGAGCACCGTAGGCGGCCCAATCAGCAACACACCCAGCACGGCCAAAGCGACGATAAGCGATCGCCGGAGTCCTTTAGACCTGTTCCACAAATCAATTTGCGGTGGGGGTGGTTTTCCTTCCGCCGAACGCCTTCTCATGGTCCTACAAAGCCGCTCTCCATCTTCAAGATGGCCCCTTCATCCTTATGTTTACCTGTTTTTTGGTTGAAGAACGGCTACTCAAGCATGTGAAAGGACCTTTTATGGATAGAAAAGGCATGCTCGGGCATCCGAGAGGGCGTTTTGGTTGAGGAAAAGGGGTATGCAAGCGTCCGCAGGAGGCGATCGGGAAATACAAAAGAGCTACTCGGGAAAAAGAGAAACCGTGTTTATGCCGAAGAGGGTAGGATCAAAGCGGCACAATGGTTGAATCAGAAGATGGTGCCCTGAGCGCCGAGCATAAAGCTGGTGGGGGAGGCTTGAAGGATGCCGAGTTGAAGGGGGGGTGCGGAGGCGGTGGGGGGCTTGGGGTTATCCGGAGACCAAAGGAGCAGGCCAACGCCCAAAGCACTAAACATGCCTCCGGCAATGAATGCACCAATGCTGACATCCGTGAAGGTATCCCCATACCGCGCACCGCCTTGTTGAACCAAGGCGATAAGGCCCATCACTGTGCCCACTCCAATGCATGCACCGCCCGCCCCGAGACTGAGACCACCCAAGCTGCGATGCCAGCTTCCCTTTTCCGGTGCAGGAGGGATTGGCCGGATTGGAGGTGAATCGGCTAAAGATGGGTGTGCGGGAGATGCTGCAGTATGCTGTGTCGGCTTTGGCTCCTTTTTCATCGGGAGCAGTCGTTTCTGCTTGTTGGGAGCTTTGAGTTCCATCGATCTCGATGAGGAAGGCGCTGGAGGAAGTTCAAGCTCCAAACGAACACGGTCCCCGGATTTCAGTGTGACTCTTTTTTCGCTTGATGCTCCATCGGTCTGCTTGAGGACAACGATGTACTCCCCAGGATTCAATGGTACCTCTAGGGCTAGCATCGCGGGAGCCAATTCAGAACCGTTCAGCCATATTTTGGTATCCCTCGGTGTAAATGGGGGTAGAATAATTCTTAACCTCGGAATCAATGATCGAAGCTCCTCCCGGCGTATTTCTGCTTTTTTTGCCCGTGAAGCATGGCGTTTCTTTTGGTCTTCTGTCATAGAGGCAACATGACTCAAGTACTCTTCATAGAGATTAAACGCCGTCGCGAGATGCCCCGCTCGGTCTTCACAATCGGCGCAGGCGACCAGCGTGCCATGATGGGGATCGAGCTCTTGGCTTTGAGCCAGCAATGGGCAAGCCGTCTCGAATTTTCCGGCATACATGTCAGCAAGACCCATCTTAAATAAACGTTCAGCAGCCAAGGCATTCTTGGACCGGGTCTGGGACCATGCCTCAATGCTCAATAAAAATAAACCAAGGCTGATGAAAAGAATAGCAATAGGGCGCATAGAGTCTTCTCCCTTAGTCTTGTTTGTGATCCAAAAGATTACCTGATTTGGATGTAGATGGTGCTGGGCTAAATAGACCCATAGTGGGCTACATCGCCGATCGATTGTAGCGCTTCTTATTGCCGATCCCCAAACTCATGGCCGTAGAAACGAGACGGGCCGCGAAGGTGCTGGAACACCCGCGCAGCCCTGACCGATTCCCCTACATGCATAGGAGATCCGGCTATGAGTAACGATAATGAAGGCCCGCGTGAGGGCCAAGAAAACAGCGCACCATTTTCCGAGAAGCCCGAAGAATCCAGCCCGAAGCCCGTGACGGCGCTTGTGGGAACGGGCGATCCGTTCCTCGATGAGCTGAACCGCCTTTCTGCCACGGTTGACGCCGATGTGCTGCGCTTCCGTGCGAGGGAGGAGCACGCGAAGGGCTTAGCGTGTTTGCATGAGGCCACACGGCACATGCGCATGCAATCCGAGCTGATTGCCCGGGCGGAAGAGATCGAGGCGATGGTGGGCAAAGCCGAGAAGGACGCGGAGCCCAGCTCATCCCGCGCGCCGATTCCGCCGAATGACAACCGGCTTTCGAATGAGAACGCCGAATCCAATGCAGGCGATCCAGCCTTTGCGCTTCGAAGCGATGGCAAGGTGCTGATGAACATCGCGCATGTGCAGGGCCGGAAGGTTCACAGCATGCGCACATGGACGGGCGTGGTGCTCAATTACTTGGAAGCGGCGGAAGTGAAGAGCGCGATCTCCATGGCGTCCGATGATGCGGTCACGATGGTATTGCCCCGCGTGCTCGGGAGGCTGCCCCGATGAGTCATCTTCGCATTGTGGGCAACGAACCCCCGAAGCGGCCAAAGCGGAAGGGCGAACGCTTTTCCGTGGGGCTGCTTTCGGATGACGAGCAGAAACGCGCCGTTCAAGCCCTTCGGAATCTTCGGGATGCCTTTGGGTCGTGGGCGTG
>CAZICM010000007.1:0-228463 GCA_964537685.1 uncultured Polyangiaceae bacterium | reverse complement strand
AAACTTGCGGATTGCAATTCGAGCGTATTGAGCTCGAAGCGGACCAGCGCTTCTTTGGGCAAGAGCCAGCGCAACAACCCCGCCGCGTTCTCAGGCTCAGAGAACATCGAGCGGAAAAGACTATCGTGAGGGTTCTGGTGAAAATCGTCGCTATGTGGGGCTGTATCGCTCGATTGCATGAGGAATCATGCAACTACCAAAGGATTGAACAAATGGCAATACCATTTATATGAAACCCCATCCGTCAGGTATGACGCCGATCGAAATGGCTTCTAATCTTTACCCTGGACATAAGCAATGTAGGCGTCATTACTGGGCTCGCGACCCAAAAACGTACGAATCATCTCTGCCTCATCCACTCCACCACCCTTAGACAGCACCTCATCCCTCCAGGACTTGGCGACCGCTGGATTCATCATCCCTTCCTTCTTGAAGCGCGACAGCACATCCCTCGATAGAGCCAGCGCCCACTGATACCCATAATACCCCGCATCATAGCCTATCAAATGCCCAAAACTCGATTGAAAATGCGTCCCCTTTACAAAGGGGAATAAATCCGTCGAATTTTGAATCGCCTCCAGAACCTTCGTCGTGTCAAAAGGTGGGTCTTTGCTATGATACTCCAAGTCCAACCTCGCCAAAAAGAGCTGCCTCAATGTGGCTAATGCTCTTCCAAACCCCCGGGCTTTTTGCATCGCCTCAAATAGATCATCGGGAATTTTCTCGCCCGTATCCACATGCCTTGCAAACAAATCCAGCACCTCACGCGACCATGCCCACTCCTCAAACATTTGAGAAGGCGCCTCAACAAAATCCCTCACCGTCGACGTTCCCGAATACGAAGCCAGCTCCGCCTTGGTGAGCATATGGTGAAGCACATGCCCAAATTCATGAAAAAATGTTGTCACTTCTTCATGGGACATCAACGCAGGCTGAGCTCCAGGCTTAGGGAAATTGCATACCAAAGAAGCAATAGGCGTCTGATAAGCACCATTGGGAAGCCGCGCCGCCGTCCTTATTCCAAACATCGCTGCGTGCTTGTATTTATCGGGCCTCGAATAGAGATCCAAATAAAACTTTCCTATCTTCTCTTCCCCGGACCATACCTCATACGCCGTTACATCTGAATGCCACGCATTTGCAGGCACTTCTTTGTAGGTAAGCCCGTACATCTTCGACGTAATGCTCAAAAGCCCCGCCGTCACCGAACGAATTTCAAAATATTTAGACAAAGCCTGAGCATTTAGCTTATATTTGCTCTCCCGGACCCTATCCTCCAAGAAATAACGCTCCGACGGCGATAGCTTCTCAAAACGGCTTCCCCCATTCTTCACATGCTCATCCAAAAGCTCAGCATACTCTTGCTTTGCCGCGCCTTTTAAAACATCACTCAGCTTATCCAAAAACCCCTGCACCGACTTTGCGCTCTTCGCCATGCGGGGTTCAATCGCATAATCTGCCCAATGCGCATAACCCAACAGCTTCGCCTTCTCGGCCCGAAGCTTTAAAATCACTTCCAAAATCTCAACATTCTTTTTACCGCCCCGGTTTTGAAACAAAGTAAATAACTTCTGCGCCGCTTTGCGATCCCGCGCGTGCGTGATAAACGGAAAATAATCGGGATAGTCCGTTGTAATCTCCACTTGCCCTTTGGCATTTGGAGGATGCTTCGCAATATAGTCGTCCGGAAGCCCCTTCAGCGATTTGGGATCCACAAAAATACTTTCCTTCGATGAAGCGATATTCGACGTAAACATCTGCCCATTCGCCGTAATCGCCTCATTGATTTCCCGGAGCCGCGCCTGCTTGTCCGCAGGCAAATCCAGCCCATTTCGCTTAAAATCGCGAAGCATATCGTGAAGCAGCCGGGTATCTTCCCCTGCAAGTTTTTCACCCTTCGCTGCATATGCCTTTACAACGGCCGCCAAGTCCGCATCGAGCCACAGCGCCGTCATAAACTTCTCGGTGCGGGGTTCGCATTTCTTGGCGGCCTCGCGCACATCCTTGTCGGGGTGCGCGACCGCCATCAAATAAGGGAATTCACCGGCGCTGCTCAGCTCCAAAATAATCTGATCGAAGCGGCGCAGAACGGCATCGCGGGTTAGCTTTTCAGCGGGTGCGCCCTTGAGCGCCTTTATCTCGGAAAGAAGCTTTTCGGCCGCTTTCAGATGTTCGTCGCACAGCGCGACCACCCCTTGAGCGCTCATGCCAACGGCGACGGGATCAAAGGTAGAAGCTTCAGGTTTGGGCTTGATTTGTTCGGGAGTCACGTTGGTCATGGCGGATGCGCTCTGGGTTGGAGAAGGTTTGGCCGATGGCATTGCATCGGCGGAATTTTGAGGAGTTTCAGGCTCTTTAGCGGGCCCACAGGCCGTCATAAAAGCCAAGAGCGCCGCGGGAATCAAGCGCGGCGCGCAGCCTCTAAAAAAGCGGTGAGGAGGACGAGTGGAAAAGATGCGCATAGAGCGCCTATATCATGGTCGTCTCCGAAATCGAAGCCTGGCGCGATAGTTCCATGGTCACGGCGAGAAATTCTTCTCCCTCGGGCGAGATATTGTACATAGCCATCCGGAATACGCCTGCCGAGCCTGGATCGACAAATATTCTCCATCCCCAATCCGGCCCGGGAGGCGCGCTATAGGAACCTAAAATAGAAACGGCGCCGTCTTGCTGAAGCGAGCCTTTCCAGACCATAAAGCAATGATTGGTATGAAAAGAATCGATCCAAACGGCTTCAACAGGAGGGGGCTGCTCTTGTTCCCCCGATATCTTTCCAAAACCCAAGAGCAGACAGCCATCGTGGGGTTCTGAATCAAAAGCCCAGGAATATTGAATGCAAAGCGCGCGTCCTTTCGATATTTCGGTGACGGTGGCCGAGCAATTGGAGATACGCGCGGGCTCTCCCGGGGATAGCCAGAGATGGTTTTCCCCTATCCAATAGCCGGGGAGATTGGAGACAATGCTCATAGAACTCATCAGCGCTGCCCCGGTGCCGCCTGCGGCTTCCTTGCAATAAACCACCCAACCATGCCCATCATATCTTCTTTCGCCGTCACCTCAAACCCTGCATTCTCAAGCCCAGAGCAAAAGTCATCCATATCAAAGCGATCGTCCTCGGGATGTTTTAGATATTTGCGGATCAGCGTATTCGCCAAAAATAATTTTAATATTTCTTCCACATAAAATACGCCTCCCGGCTTCAGCACCCGGTATACCTCGCTAAGCGCATTCCTCCAGTCGGGGATATGATGAATAATACCAAAATCAAAGGCGCCGTCATAGATCGAATCCGGCGCTTGAATCGCACAGGCGTCCCCCACCCATAGCTTCACCCGATCGCCCCGCGAAGCAAGCCGCTCCCGCGCCTGCTCCACCATTCGTGGATCCAGATCAAACGCGTCCACGCTCGCCGCGCCAAAGAGGTCAAAAATCAATTCGGCACCCACACCCCGGCCACAGCCGATTTCAAGCGCCTTGCCGCCTTTCAGCGGTCCGCCCATCCGAAGCAGTCTCGGCGCCTCGTAAAAGCGCTGAATGCCGGCCCGGATGGGATTGTTCATCAATAGGTATTCAAGGCGATTGAGCAGCATGCTTCGGACAGTAGGTCCGCTCTTGTCCTGCCGTCAAGGCAAATGATCGAATGTTTTAGGATGGGCAGGGAATCTTAGGCGGGGATATTTTATAAATACGATCAAATTGGCTTACAGAATATTAGGGATTAAAATGGAAACCACAATGATAGTATTTACCAGCAACACCAGCATTTTGGCTCATCGCAGACAATTTCACGAAAATGTTTGCGGTGCCGTTCGGAATGGCGACGTCCTGAAGGTAGATGCTGCCATCCGCGGGTTCCTGGCCGCTCTTCAGCGGGCTTGCCTCGGTCACGAAGACCGTGGCTGTTAAACCCTCCAAGCCTGAACCATCGCTCTTACCGCCGCAGGCCACGCTTATCTTGGTCGTGCCCGCCGGAATGGCCATCGAGAAATAATCCGCTTCCACGCCGGCCAGCTCGAGATCGCCATCCACAAAGAAGCTGTTCTGCATCGGCGCCTTCACCAGAACCTCGGCGCTGGCTTGATCGTTGTTCTTTGTCATGCCCATCGACAAAATCTCTTGTTCAACAGGGTTTGACGACGATCCGCCGTGCAGGAACACGTAGAAGGGATTGGATGCGAAATTGCCCGAAGCCAAAGGCTCAACCACGGCCTGATAGGTCTTGCCCGGTACGAGAGGCGCCCAAATCTCCGTGTACTGATTGGGATCGAGCTTCGCCACGACGTTCTGCATATCGTCGACGATCGAAATCGAGCCGATCGGCGCCGTCGAGCCATTGCCCACCTTGCCGGAGGGAAGCGGCATAAGACGAGCCATCAGCCTTTCATTCGCGGCAATCTTATAGCCCTCGACCGGCATCGTCGCCGGATCATCCACGGGGATCATGAAGGACAAGTAATCCTTGTCATTTACGTCGGCGAAGAAGCCCATATTCACCGACAAATAGTACGAGCCCGCCATATTCATCACGGGCGCGTACTCGGCCGCGCCTGGCATCGTGTCGCTGAAGTCCTGAGCCGGATCTTCGATAATCGTTCCGATGTCGGCCGCCGAAAGCTCAAAGATGCCGATTTTGTAGCTTGTATCGAGAATATTGCCGGCCGGCGCGCACGAGCCCGCGGGGAAGCCATTTTGCTTCGCCCACGCATTGCACTCCTCGACGCGCACATAGTACGTCCCGTCCGCGGGAATGACGGTAATCAGCTCGCTGTCGTTGGAATTGCGCGGAATCGGATCGTCATTTTCCGCAAGCTGATTCCCATCGGCATCATAGAGCGTGATCACAAGATCCGCGTATTCGTCGCTGAATGGATCCTTGGGCGGAGACGGCTTCGCGTCTGTGTAGAAGTTGAGCACCTGGCCTTTTTTGGCGGTGAACTCATAGAAGTCTTGATCGGCCGTCGCATCATCGAAATCGCCCGCGAGGATCTCCGGCGTCGTGTCATTCGGAGCGTTGACACTCAGCAGTTCCGCGGTCGCGAAATCGCAGTTCTTATCGATGTCGAGATCGTTATCGGGGCAGCCCATCGCGCTGCCGCTGCTGCTGGAACTGCTGCTGGAACTGCTGCTGGAACTGCTGCTCGAGCTGCTGCTCGAGCTGCTACTGCTGCTGGAAGATGAGGAGCCTCCTTCGCCTCCTGAGCTATTGGAGTCGGTATCGCCGCCACAGGCCGCCGCTGAAAGCATGCCTGCCGTGGTGAGAACAAAAAGTCCTAAAAACAAGCTAGAACGCATGACACCTCCAAGGAATTGAAGTAACCCCTCCATGATGCTTCAAAAGAAGGCTTTGGTGAACGTGCCATCCCATGGCAAGCCAACGCTTCCGTGCGTTACCATCGCGCAGTGTTCACCTAGGGGACACAAGAGAAGGGATAGATAAAAATGCTTAAAGGTTCTGCTTTCTTAGGCTTATGCGCGATGGTTCTCATTGCCTGCGGCGACGATCCTTTGGGGTCTGTGGAAGACAACTGCACCATTTTTTGCGATGCGAGCACGCGCTGTCAGCCCGGAGCTCCCGACAAGGCGACATGCATGAACATCTGCCGTGAACAGGCGAAGAATGAAGCCTATGCCGAGGCGATCGCACTTCAGGCCGAGTGCTATGAAACCGCGAGCTGCAGTCAAATTGCCTCGGGCACCTGCGATCCTCAGGATGTTGAATAAGGCCGATTCAAAGCCTCAAAGCGGCACGCCATCCCGAGCCCTCTCCTCCCTCGCGCCGCCGGAGTAAAAAAGAACGCGCCCGGCTCCGCCTTCGCATACACTCCATCGCGTGATCTTCGCCCGCTTCCGGCCACGGTTCGGCGCATGGATAACGGCGGCCTTGCTTGGCATAAGCTCGCTGGGATGCGCCGAGCTTCTGGGTTTTGAAACCCACGAACCTGAGCCCGTGTGCGGCGACGGCGAGATCGAAGGAACAGAAGCCTGCGACGATAAAAACAAGGCCGCAGGCGATGGCTGCGATGCGTTTTGCACCGTAGAAACAGGCTTTTCATGCAAGGGCGAACCCAGCGCGTGCTCGTCTTTGTGCGGCGACAAACTCGTTGCATTGCCTGTGGAAGGCTGCGACGACGGCAACACCTTTGAGGGCGATGGATGCGCGGCCGGCTGCTCGATCGAACACGGATATCAGTGCAGCGGAGCGCCGAGCATCTGCAAAACCGAATGCGGCGACGGCCTAAGCGCCGCAGTTGAAGGCTGCGACGACAAAAACACGGCGGGCGGTGATGGCTGCGATGCCAATTGCTCGGTGGAAATGGGCTTCAACTGCGTGGGCGAGCCCAGCTTTTGCGCGGCCGTATGCGGCGATGGGGCGATCATCCCCGGCTTTGAAAGCTGCGACGATAGCAATGCCGCTGCGGGCGACGGATGCAGCGATACATGCGCCGTGGAAAGCGGATACCAATGCCTTGGCGAACCCAGTGCATGCACGGTTGTATGCGGAGACGGAATCGTCGTTGCCGAGCATGAAGGCTGTGACGACGCAAACCTTCTCGACGGCGATGGATGCAGCGGCGCCTGTGCGGTGGAAGAAGGCTTTTCATGCATGAGCGAGCCCAGCGTATGCGAAGCCATTTGCGGCGATGCATTTGTCGTTTGGGGCACCGAGGGCTGCGACGATGGCAACACCTTGGACGGCGATGGATGCGGAGGAAGCTGTACCGCCGAGATGGGCTACGCATGCAGCGGCGAGCCCAGCCAATGCCTTCCAGTGTGCGGCGATGGCTTCATTGTTTCTGGACTCGAAGGCTGCGACGACGGCGGCACGATCAACCTCGATGGCTGCGACAGCCAATGCAATGTGGAGTTCGGCTACACCTGCGCGGGCGCTCCCAGCCAATGCGCTTCGACATGCGGCGACGGCAAAATCGCTCAAGGCAGCGAGCAATGCGATGATAGTAACGTCCAAAACAATGATTGCTGTTCCGCCCAATGCCTATTGGAGTTTCCCGACTGCGAAATCGAACCCAATAATATCATAATGGAGGCCAACGATTTCGATTTGATCTCCAGCATGAATGTAATGAGGGGTTATTTAAAACCCGCCTCTGAAAAAGATTTTTTTCAATTTTCAGTTCCACCCTTTAGTGTTGCAAACATCAGTGTTGAAACCATTGACGGACCCAGCACAACATGCGCATCCAATATGCTGGATACGCGGCTCTCCGTGTATGACGGCCAGGGCAATTTCATTGCGAGCGATGACAATGGCGGCGCCGGCCTCTGCTCGCTGATATCGTTCGTCAATTTAGCCGCGGGCAATTATTTTGCCGAGGTATCGGCAGGGGCGCCTTTATCGGCCGACTACCGCCTCAGCATTACAAAAACCATTTATCAATGCGGCAATGGCATTAAAGAAGGCCCTGAACAATGCGACGACGGAAACACGGTAAGCGGCGACAGTTGCAGCTCGTCGTGCCAATTTGAATTCACCGCCGAAGACGAAGCCGGCGGAAACAACACCTGCGCCGATCCCAACGGGCCATTTCCCGCTCCTGTATTGCTCACCGCCGCCATTACACCCGTGGGCGACGCCGATTATTTTTCATTCACCTTGGCAACCACGTCCGACGTTCGCGTCGAAACCTTTGGACCCAGCGGTCCAGGCTCATGTCCCGCCGGTGTAGATACCAACATCGTGCTAAGCAATTCGGATTGCTCCCTTATTTTAGCCTCGGACAATGACGACGGATTGGGCACCTGTTCTCTCATCAATCCCTTTGCGCCCACGGACAGCGGCGCCCGCCACTTGGCACCCGGCACATATACCGTGCGCGTCGAAGAATTCGGAAACAACGCGCAGATTATGCCCGGATATATGGCCTACATTATGATTACCGCCGAATGCGGGAACGGCGTGGAAGAAGGCTTTGAAGAATGCGATGATGTGGCTTTACCCAGCGCGCTTTGCGATATCCATTGCGATCGTATTCCCATATGCGGCGATATGTTTATCGACGCGCCTGAAGTATGCGACGATGGCAATGCGCTCAATGGCGATGGCTGCAGTTCCGCGTGCCAATTCGAAAATGTGGGCCTCGAAATGGAGCCCAACAACACGACAGCCGCCGCCGACGCATCACCTGTCAAAATAACGGGCGACGGATATATCAGCGGAAGCATCAATCCGATCGGCGATGTAGACGTATTTCGTTTTGATCTCGCCCAAGGCAGCGTTGTACGCTTTGAAATATTCGACGGCTCGATGGTGGACTGCAATGCCGCGATGAATACAACACTGCGCATAAAAAACGCAGGCGGAATGATTCTTTACGAGGATTCGGGTTCAGGTATTGGTGATTGCTCTGCGCTGGTCATTCCTCTGCCCCCTGGCACCTACTATACCGAAGTGCTCGATTTTGGAAGCAATGCCATCATAAACAATTATGCGCTTGAAATCGATATTCAGGGCAACGTAGGAAACGAAATCGAAGGCAACGATTCCTTTATCGTCGCCACGCCTTTTGCCGGCAGCGACGTGATTATCTCTGGCAATCATCAAGTGAATAGCGATGCCGATTGGTATATGATCAACGTACCCAATGGATGGTCATTGCGGGCAGAAATCGTCGAAGGCGGCGCTGAAACCTGTGAATCCGGCGAAGTCGATAGCCTCCTATCCCTCCACGACGCATCAGGGCTTCAAATAGCCTCGGATGACGACCAGGGCCGGGGGTTTTGTTCGCTCTTGGATGGGACAGGTAATTCCCCGCTCTACACAGGGCCTCATGCCTTGTCTGGAGGCACCTATTATTTAAGGGTAGGGGCTTCAAATGGGGCGCAAATGGGAACGGCGGGCCAGTTTAATTATCGTTTGGCCCTGACAATGAGATCGCCCTAGCCAGCTTAAATCGTTCACCTTATTCTTTGCGCATCGCCTCCGCCAAAAACTTCCTCGATTCCGCCAAAATCTTCTCCTTGTCCGTCCGGACATAGGACGACATCAAAATATGGTTCCCATCCGCGATAGCCACTTCCCGGGATAAAGAATGCGGATGACCCCCATTCAGCATCCCAAAACAGGTATGCATCGCCTGTACACTCACCACCCGATCTTGGTGCTTAGAATCTGCATAATAATACATCGAAAGCACGGGGGCTTTTACATTGGACAATATCTCTTCGGTGGCAATCATACGCCTTAAATCCTCCAACACCAAAAGCGAACGGAAGTATTGCCGCGTGATCCAATGATCCTCGTATCCAGGCTGTTTACGCTGCTCTGGATCGATTTTCCAGGAAGCATCCCGTTCTTTGCCATAAAAAGCCTCGATCAGCGGCATACCCACGCTTCGGGACAACAAAAACGCCGTCGGATCGGCGAGCTTGCACAAAGGACTCGCCAAAACCAGCGCATGCACATCCTCGGGATGCCTCGACGCAAGCCACAAACCAAGCAATGCCCCCGTTGAAGAGGCCATCAAGACCATTTTTTCCCCCAGGGGACGGGTATAATGAAAGGCTTCCTCGATACGCTCAAAATACTCCTCGTAACGAGCCGCCGCATGTGCATCTTTGCCCCCGCCATGCCCAGGAAGCCGGGCATAATACACATTGGCCGAAAGCTCCTTTGCAAGCACATCCACCACCGCCTCGCCCTCCGCCCGCGATGCACCAAATCCGTGCAAATAGAGAATTGCCACTGGAGCCTTGCCTGAAGAATGCTTCACCAACCGTTCTTCATTTCCTGACAATACCCCTTCCTGCTTGGAGACTTCCAGTTTTTTAACCAAAAAATCCTCGATGGATAGCACTGGAGCAGGGGCATGCACCAAATAAGGGCCTGGCAAAGGCCGAGCGGGCGCCAGAACAAGCCCAACCAAGAGAACAAACGCGGCGAAACCCAGCCCCAAACGCTTGAACATCCTCAGAATGCGAAGCCGCAAGGACGGAACTGCAGAACTTTGTCCGGATGGAGTCTTCGTTTTGGGCGGCGAATCGCTCATGGAGAGCCGACGATCGCACCTCTTTTTAGCGAAGGCAAGCGCAAAGGCACTGGAAAGAAACAGCGCCCCCCATTGCCCGAACCAAAATGGACGACACAATCGATCGGAACTGAATCAATTAAATATTTATAACATCTGTTAGAATGAAACAAAAAGAACAAGCAAAGCCAAAAAAATAATAAAATAAAAAATATTAAAATATTAAAATATTAAAAATATTAAAACGATCGAATCGATGATATAGACAGAACATGCCATGACGGATCGCAACGCCGAAACCCAGCGCGAACCGACTGCCGCGGCCGACCCCAACAACGTCCCGCAAGAAGGAGACATCGTTGCAGGCCGATACCGCGTCGAACGCATACTGGGCCGCGGCGGAATGGGCGTAGTCGTCGCCGCAAGACACACCCAACTCAAACAGCGCGTCGCCGTAAAATTCCTACTCCCCCAAGCCCTACGGCTCCCCGGCGCCCGCGAACGATTCCTACGCGAAGCCCAGGCCGCCGCATCCATCCCCAGCGAACACGTCGCCCGCGTCATGGATATGGGCACCCTCGCCACAGGCGCCCCCTACATGGTGATGGAGTATTTAAGCGGAACCGACCTCAGCAGCCTCCTGAAAACCAAAGGCCGCTTCCCCATACCGGACGCCGCTGATTACGTCATTCAAGCCTGCGAAGCCCTCGCCCAAGCCCACCGCCTAGGCATCATCCACCGCGACCTCAAACCCAGCAACCTCTTCGTCACCAAACGCGCCGACGGCACACCCCTACTCAAAGTCCTCGATTTTGGCCTATCCAAACTCTTAGAAGGCGACTTCGGCGCGGCCCCTGAAAACAGCCTCACCAAAACCGAAATGGTCGTCGGCTCGCCCCATTACATGTCGCCCGAACACGTTCGCAGCCTAAAACATGTGGATGCGCGCACCGACGTGTGGGCCCTCGGCGTCCTGCTCTTCCAACTCCTCACCAACCGCAGGCCATTTGAAGGCGATTCATTACCCGCCGTCTTCGCGCGCATCGTTGCCGACCCGCCCGATTCATTGCGGGGACTACGCGAAGACGTACCGCCGCCGCTTGAAAACATCGTAATGCGCTGCCTCGAAAAAGACCTAGCCAAGCGCATTCAATCCGTCTTGGAACTCGCGCAAATGCTCGCGCCATTCGCCTCCGAAGCCGGACGCCGCATCGTACAGCACTTAAGCGAAGAACTATCCGACGAAAAAGCCACGCTTCCCGTGCGTTCCGGAATACCGCCCGTCTATGCGGCCGTTGACGACCGGGCCGACGACCGGACCGCGGGCGGACTAAGCACCAAAATCGGTGAAAAAGCCTTTGCCAAACGAAAAGTCGCGGTCGCGCTCGCATTGATTTCGGCCGTCGCCGCGGGCGCATTGGTCTTTTGGGGCGTTCAGCTTTTGCTCACCTCCGAACGCCCAGGACCCCCCCAGCAAATATCCCCCATTGCATCGCCGGCATTGAGAGGTGGCCCTGAAGCAACGATCGAATTAAATCCTTCCGTTCCATTAGACAATTCTTTAAAAATGCCAGCGGAACCTATTCCTTCCGCCTATCCGGTGATAGACAAAGCCAATCCGATTGAAACAAAGCCCGCCCTCACCGCATCGGCCCGGACGCCCCTGATCGGCTCGGCAGCTCCACCGCCTGCACCCTCCAACAAAACACCCTCGGCGCCCAAAACGACGGCCGCGCCCATCACCACCACCGCCCCAACGTCCACGGCCAAGCCTGGCAGCGCGCTGGACAAGTGGGATTAACCATGAAACAACGCCGGCCGCTCGGGAAAAAAAATAGAACCTTCGCATGGATAAGCTGCTGTGCGCTGAGTCTTGCCCTCCCTGCCGGAGCATGGGCCGACACCACGCCCCAAAAGCCGGCCAAACAAGCTCAAAAACCCACGGACAAGGCAGAAGAAGCCAAAAAACGCGACGCCAAACAAAAATTTACAGAAGGCCGGGAAGCCCTAAACCGGGGCGAATACACCACCGCGCTCGTCCTCTTCCGCACCAGCCAGGAACTCTATCCCTCGCCGGGAACTCTCTTAAATTTGGCGCTGTGCGAAGAGCGTTTGGGCATGCTGGGAACCGCCTATCTCCACTTTCAGGAAGTGCAGAAATTGCTCCCATCCGACGATGAAAGGGCCTCAATAGCCAATACCGGAGCATTGGCCCTTCAGCCCCGCGTGCCCAAGCTTCGGATTGAACTCGCCAAGGGAGCACCTTCGGACACGGTGGTAACCTTAAGTGGACGGGTATTGAGCACCGAAGAGTTGGCGGCCGATCAGTACTTGGACCCTGGAAAAGCGGTGGTGGTGGTCAGCGCGGCGGGCAGGCCCGAGAAAGTATATGAAGCGACGCTTGTGGAGGGCAAGCGGAGCACACTGACGGTTGAACCGGGAGCATTACCTCCACCAGAGCCTCCAACACCCCCACCTTTAGCATCCTCTGGAATACAAGCGCCCGCGGGAAATGGGGCCATGGCGCAAGGACCGCAGGTGGGGGCGAGACCAGATATCATCATTCTCCCACCTGATCCACGGCTTCGGATGGCGGCTTATATTGCGGGAGGCATTGGACTATTGGGACTTGGGGTAGGAGGAGTAGGGGGGATTGCAGCGCTTATCAAAAAGAACGAAGTGGATTCGATTTGCACCGATCCCGTTTATTGTTCCGGCGAGGGTTTGGAAGCGGAGCGCACGGGCAAAAGCTTTGCGGCGATGAGCACAATAGGATTTTCGGTGGGATTGGTGGGAGCCGCTGCGGGCGTGACGCTGTGGTTGTTGAGTGGCGGCGGGCCGGCGGAGGCGAAGAAGACTGGGGGAGTTGTAAAAAATACTTCTATAACCCTGGGAATGGGCCGTCTTGGGGTGCAAGGACAATTTTAGTATTATTCCATCCGCTCTCGCCGCCGTGCCACCCATGCCGCGCATACAGCGAACATCAGCATAAGACCGTACTTCCCACCCGATTCTCGCGATACCATCAGCTCACACAAACACGACCCTTCCCCGCCACCGCCCGAGCTACTGCTGCTTGAAGTCGCTTCGACGCATAGACCAATCTCCGAGCCGGCCTCGATTTGGCACACCTGCGCGGAAGGGCAATTGTCATCCGTGCGGCATCCCGGCAGGCACAAGGATTCACTTCGCACGCAGCTCCCTTCACCTGAAGTCGAAAAAACGCAGACAACTTCGCTGTGGGGAGCCCCGCAATCGGTGTCTTCATCGCATGTTAAAAGGCCAACATCATCCGAAGGATCGAGAGCATTCTGCTCTCCCTGCGCCGCATCGTATACGCCATTTTTGTTCGCGTCCTCGCATCCATCCGAGAGGCCCCCCCGATCCGTGTCCGAAAGCAATGGGCCGGTGGTTGTATTCCCCTTGTCCCCATCGGCAATACAATGGTTTGCCGCGGTGTTGGTATCTGGATTGGAACAGTTAAATCCCATCTCTGTACCATCGAAAAGCCCATCATCGTCGCTGTCCGCATCCAGGGCATTGATTACTCCATCTTTGTCCTCATCGTTGTATGGATTGGGCTCCAGACCATCTGGAAGTCCATCATCGTCGCTGTCCGCATCATCAGGATTTATACCAAGCGGAATTTCTTGCATATTGCTTAGGCCATCCTTGTCGTTATCGACGATGACCAGATCATCCTCGGGATGCCCCACCGTAGGATCTGTTTCGTTGGGTCCGTCCTTCGCCCCGTTGAGGTTCAAATCCTCAGCTCCATCCTTGGTCCCGCCTTGATCGGAATCGGCGTTCACAGGACTTGTTGTGGTTGCCCCCAGATCGGCATCGGCAGTGCAATGCCCAACCACTGCGGGAAGTCCTAAGTTGTTACAATTGCGGCCTATTTCCGTGCCATCGAACAGGCCATCATTATCGCTGTCCACATCCAGACTGTTGACAAGACCATCCCCATCGGTGTCGTCCGAAGGGTTGGCTTCCTCCCCATCGGGCACTCCATCATCGTCGGAATCGACATCGGCTTGTCCCAGATTGAGCATCAGCTCCATTGCATCACTTAAGCCATCCCCGTCGCTGTCCACACACAGGGGATCGTCGGCGGGACTTGCGGGATCGGTTTCGCCTGCATCCACCCGGCCATCCAGGTTTGCATCCTCCGAGCCATCGCCCACGCCACCGTCATCTGAATCAAGATCCAGGGGATTGGTCGTTGTCTTGTTGTCCGCATCTGCTCTGCAATGCCCCCGTGACGCATCCGTCGCCGGATCGTTGCAATCGAGGCCAAGCTCTGTACCATCGAAGAGGCCATCATTGTCCGAGTCTGGGTCCAGGGCATTGATCAGTCCGTCGCCGTCGGTGTCCTCGGCCCATGCCGGTGATGGGCAGGGGGATAGTGTTGCGCAACCTTCGAGCTGATCCAGTACTCCATCGTCGTCCGAGTCCGCATCGTTGGGGTTAAGGTGAGCAACGAATTCCTCCTCGTCATCGGAAAGACCATCCATATCGGCATCGGAGAAGGTAGGAATGGAGCTCACGATGCCCGCCACAAGCACGGGTTCAACGGATGTTGCCATAAGCTGAAGTTGGGTTTGACCACCGCTTAGGAGATGCCCTGTAATATCGACGACATCCATATCAAATTGACTCATTGTGCCAGGGGAGCCCGCTGGGGAAGGCAGATCACCCGCTTGAGAATAAGAAGCCCCCAAATAAGAGTGTGTTCCATTAAAAAAATCATATTCGTTCCCGCTATTGTCGGTGAGGGCATCTGATGTCATCATGACAGGGTCGACAAGCAAAAATTGATCACCTGCCAGACCTACACTCCCTTCATAGCCAACGACACCCACCTTTGCGCTTGCGTATGCGTTGAAATTCTTCGGTACAACAAGTCCCGTCAGAAGAGAGTCTGAAAGCCCACCATTGCTAATATCATCGAGCCCCTGAAAAAGCGTTAAATGCCGATGAGGCATCGAGGGAGAGGAATACAAAACCACCATCCACCAGGCCGAGTGTCCTGAGGCATCAGGTTGGGCATAGGAATTGAAGTTAAAGGCTGTGACGCCTGAAACCTTGTAGGTACAAGCTCCGTATTGCTGAACATAGGCTGTCACATTCGCATATCCATGATACGTGTCGGCCTTTTGGTATGTGAGAGAAGCGGTCACTTCGATAGGCGCCTGTCCCATGCATTCAAAATCTACCTTATCATCGTTCTGCCCGATAGACTGGGCGCGCGCCGACCAGAGGAGAAATGCGTGGGTTACCGTCGCGTCCGCGGGCAAGCTGAGCACCGCCGCCGAACTCGATTGATCCATGGCAATGGTGTCATCGGCCTTGGTGCTCATCCCAGACACCTGCCAAAAAATATCGGGGGCCCGATCGGCGAGATCGCCCGCCATAATGCCCGAGCACTTGGCGCCCGCCGGATAGGGAAGGGCATTCATTCCACAATCCTGAACGAGGGTATTGCCAATCAAGGCAAAATCGCCCTTCTGCACAACCGAAACAACTTGACTTAGTGCGCCTGCTACGCGGGGAACCGCGCTGAGCACAGACAGCGCCGCAATGCCTAAACTCAATGCTTTCTTATTCATGAGTGCGCACGTTATCGCAAGTGATGCCTGGATGTTATTCCAAATCGGAGCGGGTGTGCACGGCCACTCTAAAAAGGTTGCATTTTAATATAATTTACCACATATATCATCGTATTTAAACCGGACAACCGTTAAATTTTATTGTGGAGGCTGTCATTTTGATGGTAACTATGGACGCGGGCCTTCGCGCCTGGCTGAATAAAAACTGAATAAAAACTGAATAAAATGTTGGGTTGTGCGGGCAAGAGTGATATAAGGCGGAATTGTTAGCGCATTGGAACTGCATTGGAACATCGATCGGGCGATGATGATGGAGCTTCGAGGTACGCAGACGATAAAAATTCTTGGCCCGGCGCTATTGTCCCTCGCGCTGGGGGCGGGATGTATGGGCGTCCTGGAAGTGGACGATTTATCCTATCACACCGAATGCACGCCCAACAAAAGGGAATGTGATGGGAATACGCTTCAGGTGTGCGGCGCAGATGGGCTGCTGCAATCGCGGGTTACCTGCGATGGGCAAACCTGCAAGGACACCGCATGCGTAGGCGAGTGCGAAGCTGGGGCGCTGGGATGTGTAGGCCGAACTCCGAGGGCTTGCAATGCCGCTGGCCAATGGGAAAATGGCGATGATTGTCCAACCGGCTGCGCCGACGGTCTATGTATCGCGCCTCGAAGCTGCGAGGGCATAAAGCAAAACTGCGGTCCATCTGCGAATCTGGACTGTTGTGCTGGCACTTTGATCAGCGGCGGATCGTTTCAATTGAGCAACGAGCCAACGGCTTTGGCCGTCGTCAGCAATTTTGAGATGAATCGTTTTGAAGTGACGGTCGCGCGGTTTAGGAAATTTGTTGAGGCATACCCAGGAAGCCAACCCAATGGCCAAATGGGCGCCCATCCTGCCGTGCCTGAAAGCGGCTGGAATGAAGCATGGGCGAGCCATTTACCTGAGAGTCAGGATGCATTTAAAAACGCTTTGAAGTGCGGAGCGGGCTATGAGACTTGGATGGATACCTCCGGCGCAAATGACAATAAGCCGATCAACTGCGTTACTTGGTATGAAGCGTTTGCGTTTTGCGCATGGGATGGAGGACGTTTGCCTACTGAGGCGGAATGGAATTATGCGGCGGCCGGCGGAAACGAGCAAAGACAATATCCTTGGTCAGATCCGCCTGAATCCACGGCGATTGATAAAGATCATGCGGTATTCGACTGCACCGGCGATGGCTCAACCGTGGGCCAATGCGGAGCGGGCGATATCGCAGATGTGGGTACGAGGTCTCCCTTGGGTGATGGACGCTGGGGTCAGTCCGACCTTTCGGGAAACGTATGGGAGTGGGCGATCGATGGCTATGGTGCCTACGGTGCTATGTGCACGGATTGCATCAAAACATCGCCGAGCCTGCTCCATGTGGTGCGCGGAGGTTCGTGGAACGGAGGGTCTTCCTATCAGCGAACCTCTTACCGCAGCGGGGCACTCCGCGATTTGCGAAGCCATATGATTGGCATTCGCTGTGTGAGGGATCGTTAAGAATCGTGTTTTCAGCGTAGTTACGCGCAGGGTATAAAACGCTTGACTTCGGCCCATTGGTGAAAGACTCGGATTCTATATGTCAGCACCTCTTGTGGAAGGAACATTGTTTGCGGGGCGCTATCGCATCGTGAAAAGCCTTGCCGCGGGCGGGATGGGTGCCGTTTATGAAGTCGTGCATGTAGAGACCAATCGGAAAAAAGCGCTTAAAGTCATGCACGCCCACCTATTTGAGAATGATGATATGCGCGAACGCTTTAAGCGGGAGGCTCGAATTGCGGCCGAAATTGAAAGCGAGTTTATCGTCGATGTCTCGGATGCCGGTGTCGATGAAGTCACGAGTATGCCTTTCTTGGTGATGGAATTGCTTCGTGGTGAAGATCTTCGTCACCGGCTAAAGCGTACGGGCCGCCTGCCCGCCGCGGAAACGCTTATTTATTTGCGTCAAGCCGCTATGGCGCTCGATAAAACCCATTCCGCATCGATTGTTCACCGCGATTTAAAACCTGAAAACTTGTTTTGCACCCAGCGCGATGATGGAACTCCCCGCATAAAAATCCTGGATTTTGGCGTGGCAAAACTGGTGGCTACAAGTTCCACGGGACCCAGGGCTACCCAAATACTAGGGTCACCGGCCTATATGGCCCCTGAACAGTTTCGTCTTCAGACAAAGCTTAGTCCCGCTACGGATATCTATGCTCTTGGCATGATGGCCTATGAACTTCTGGTCGGCCGCCTATACTGGCACAAGGAGATCAGCAGTTCTCCGGATGTAATGGCCTTTGCTCTGGTGGCATTGAGGGGGCCGCAAGAATCGGCGCTGGTGCGTGCTGCGGAGGCGGGTATTGGTCTTCCAGCGGCATTCGATGCATGGTTTGCAAAAATTACGGCTATCGATCCTCGGGCCCGGTTTTCAAAAGCTTCTGAGGCGGTGCAGGAATTGGAAAAAGTGCTTGGTTCCAGGGAAATCACAGCTTTTGGAGACACAGTGCCATTACCTTTGCTGGAGCGATCCTCGGTGACACCCGTGGGAATAACGCCTGCGGGAAAAACCCCCACAGGAACAGCACTTCTAAATGGCGTGGCCACATCTTTGAGCGATGTCTCCACCGTGAGAGCGAGCGTGCCGCCGGTTGGGCCTTCAAGACCGAATCCAACCCTAAATCTTGATGCAAATCCGCTTGATGCAAGTCCGCCTGGACGATACCGGACAACATGGCTGATCGCCGGCGGACTGGGGCTTGGATTGGTTCTGTTCGGTGTTTTTTGGGTTGTGATGCAGCAAGGACGTACAACTTCTAGCACGCAAGCTACAGGTCCCCAAGAACCGATTATACCCCCAACGGTTTCCGTGTCATCGTTCGAACTAGGAGAGCCCAAGACGAGCGCAGCGGCACCTGTCGTCTTACCCAGTGGGATTCCTGGAACTTCGGCAAAAGTCAATCCCGTGCTGAACGGGATGGGCACGCCTGCGCATTCCGCGGCACCCAGCGCTGCCATCAAATCCAATGCGAAGGAGCCATCTCCTTCTGCGAAGAAAGACCCCCAGGCGATCCCGACTTCTGGGACAATTTCCTCGCCCAAGCCTACCCCAACGGGGGCAGGAGACCCTTATGGGATGGATTAGAGAAAACACCAATGTTGGTTCAGCCATGAGCCTCCGTTCTTGCAGAAAACCATGGCGTTCCCGCGTGTTCTTAAGCATCACGCTGGTGACTGGGCTTCTTGGATTTTCGATTCCTAGCAAGGCAGATGATACGAACCTTGCGGAGACAAAATACAAGCAAGGGTTTGAGGACATGAAGGCTGGCAAATATGTAACCGGCTGCCCGGCTTTGGAGGAAAGTTATCGCCTTGCCCCCGACAAACTTGGAACTCTATTTACACTTGCATTCTGCGAATCACAATGGGGGCGTTTAGCGACAGCCGATCGATGGCTTCAGGAGTATTTGCGGTTGTACGATGCCCTTCCTTCTGAGCAGCAAACTGCACATCTTGCGAAAAACCGGCCCAAGCTTGCAACCGAAGAACGTGCCCGGATAAGAGAGGATATTCCTATGTTGACCCTTGTTGTCGCGTCGAATGTACCGCCGGGTACTGTAATCAGGCTAAATACAACGGTTGTGAACAGCAAAAAATTGGGCATCGCCATGCCCATCGATCCGGGAGAACATCGTGTGTCTTTTCAGGTTCCAGGATCGGCTTTGCAGGAGCATAAAATTACTGTTCGAAAAGGTGAACAGCGGTCGTTGACGTTGAAGATTGCTGAGCGCCCTGCGCAGGAACCCGGCAAGGCTACTTCGGCAACCGTCTACGAACCAGTGTTTGAGCTCGAGCCCGGGCTCACAACGAGTTCTGGGGTGTCAAATTCCCTGGAACCGAAGCCACCCAATGCCGTCGAGCGTTTGGGGCCCAAAAATGAGTTGGCTACGGCTGAGCCCGTTCCCCCCGAAGATGCTGACACAGCGGAAGCGTCTTTGAACGCTTATGAAATGGGTGCCATTGTGTCGGGAGGAGCGGGGCTTGCCGGCCTGGCCATAGGAGGACTTTTGGGCGGCCTGGCCATAGGAACAGGGAGCACGGTAAAAGCCAATTGCGGCCAAGCCATCGATAAATCCGATCCATCTACATGCAATACGACCGGCCTCAGCGCTTCCCAAGACCTAAAACATCTCGCCGTTGGCTCCAATATCGCCTTTATCGCCGGAGGAATTGCCCTCGCCGCGGGGGTTACGATGTACATACTCGCCCCTAACTCCTCCGACCCCAAGACGCCCCAGGCGGGCAAACGCCCTCGCCCCTCCCTCCAAGCCGGCATCCTTTCCACCACACCAACCCGTCTTGTCGTAGGTGCTCAAGGATCCTTCTAATAAAAGCAAAAACTCTATTCTTCCGCCATAAATGGATAGGTGTACGCCCGGGGCGGGGCCAAATTCTCCTTCACCGTCCGGGGTGATACCCACCGCATTAGATTTAACACACTCCCAGCCTTATCGTTGGTCCCAGAGGCTCGCGCTCCTCCAAAGGGCTGCTGCCCAACCACGGCCCCAGTCGGCTTGTCGTTGATATAAAAATTCCCCGCCGCAAAACGAAGCACTCTCCCAGCGTGCTCGATAAATCGCCGATCATTTGCGAAAATCGCTCCCGTCAGCGCATATTCCGAACTGTTACAGTGCGAAAGCGCTTGCTCAATCTCTGAATCTTCATACACCCATAACGAAAGAACAGGTCCAAAGAGCTCATCCCGCATGAGGGCATGCTGGGGATTGCTCACTTGAATGACCGTGGGCTCAATAAAAAATCCATCCGTATCGCGATGTCCGCCGCCCGTTAACAGCGTGCACCCACCATCTTCCTTGGCCGCCTCAATCCGGCTTGAAAGCCGCGCATAGGCCCGGGCGTCGATGACCGCGCCCATGAAATTCCGGAAATCGGCAACATCGCCCATCCGGATGGTTTTAACCATCTCCACAACCCGCTCTTTTAGCGAAGGCCATATTGAACGAGGTATATAAGCGCGCGAGGCCGCCGAGCATTTTTGTCCCTGATATTCAAACGCCCCGCGGACCAATGCAACCGTGAGGGCTTCCAAATCGGCGCTCGCATGGGCAAAGACAAAATCTTTTCCACCCGTCTCTCCGACCACGCGGGGATAACATTTGTATTTATGAATATTGTCGCCGACCCTCTTCCACATCATCTGAAATACGGGCGTGGACCCTGTAAAATGAATGCCCGCCAAATCCTCGTGATCCAAACATGCATTGGATATCCATTCGGATGGCCCGTGCACCATATTGATCACACCAGGCGGCAATCCTGCCTCGCGCAGTAACTGCACAATAAAATGGGCCGAATACATCGCCGAGGCGGCAGGTTTCCATATCACCGTATTGCCCATCAATGCGGGAGAAGTCGGTAAATTCCCCGCGATGGCTGTGAAATTAAATGGGGTCGGCGCAAAAACAAAACCCTCCAAAGGCCGCGGTTCCATCATGTTCCACATGCCCGGCGCGCTGTCCGGCTGTTCGGCGCAGAGCATCCGGGCGTAATGCACATTAAATCGAAAGAAATCAATCAGCTCGCAGGCCGAATCGATTTCCGCTTGAAATGCCGTCTTGCTTTGCCCAAGCATTGTGGCCGCATTTAAGATAGGCCGGTAGCGCGTCGACAAAAGCTCCGCCGCCCTTAAAAACACGGATGCCCGCGCACTCCACGGCATACTTGCCCATTCTCCGTGCGCCCGCTTGGCCGCCGCAATCGCAGCATGCGTGTGCTCCGCGCCGCCCTCATGTGCCCGCGCCAGCAATAAATCGCGCCGGTGAGGAGACCGCACATCCGATAAAACGCCTGTGCGCACGTCTTCGCCGCCGATATACATCGGAATATCAATGGTCTCGCCGCTCATTTGTTGCAGCGCCGCTTTAAGCTCCGCGCGCTCTTTGGAATTGGGCGCATAGGAAAGCGTGGGTTCGTTACGAGGCGTGGGAGTTTTGGCAATCGCGTCAATCATCGGCGCCGACTTTATCCTGTTTAATGATTGCGTTCTAGCCTTGGAAATAGGCGATGCATTTTTTTGTGGGCCGCGCGGGAACGATTCTGGGTAGGATATTCCTACGATGAGCAAGCGTGTTTTGCTGCCGCCGCCGGCTTCGTTCGTGGATGCGCGGGGTTTTCCCCGCACCGGCTCTTTTGCAGGGGCCGCTCCGCGCGGTGATATCGGCGCGCTCAGTCCTTCGCCATTGTTTCGCATCACCCATCATAAGCGCTGGTTTTATGTGTGCCTCGTCAGCGAGGAAATCTTAATCGCCGCCGCTGTTGTGCACCTGGGCTATGTGAGCAATTCGTTCGTATATGCGCTCCACGCGCCCGACCGCAAGATGTTATTTAAGCAATCGATGGTTGCTCCTGCATTATGCGCTCGAATTGGCGATACTGCCGATGAAATTGGCGTTGCAAGCTTTAGAATGCCCGGCATTTCCATTCAAATGGAAAGGACGAGCAATAAAAGCGAATTGGATATGAATATCCGGTGGAAGGATTTTGAATTATCGGCCCGCGCCGCTGCAGGAAAGGCTCCTCCCATTTCGGCGGTCATGAATTTCGGCGGCGGATTGGTCAACCGTACGGAAAAGCGGGCTCCGCTTGAAGTCAGTGGCAATGCAATGATCAATGGGGTTCGATATTCGATGAATAAAGCGCTGGCCGGTTATGACCACACCAACGGATTGCTGCCCCGGCATACTGTATGGAAGTGGGCTTTTGCGCTGGGCCATGCAAAAAGCGGTGAGCGCGTGGCATTTAATGTGGTGGAGGGATTTAATGGGGAAGCGGAATGCGCGCTATGGATCGACGATGAGCTTTTTCCGCTTTCGGAAGGCCGTTTTGAGCTGGATCGAAAGAAACCGCTCGATGCTTGGCGCATTCGCACCGCCGAGGGCGAATTGGATTTGCGATTCGATCCTTATGCTATGCATTCTGATGAGCGTGATTTAAAAGTGATTTCATCGAATTTCGTTCAACCTTCCGGCGTGTATTCAGGGCGAATTCAAAGGGATGGGAAAGACAATTTAGAGCTTGATTCGGTGCTGGGCGTGGCGGAAGACCAAGATATGAAATGGTAATTCTGAATGAGTGATTCCGGGCGAAAGGACGAAGGCGGCGATATCACAAGGGTCGATCGCCCCGCCGCCGCCAATCGAAAAGAGGTCGATAGGACGGCGTCCACCGTGATGGTTCCCAAATCAGGGGTTTCATCCGATTTCGCCGTCGAAGGTGTGCCTCTTAGCCGCCGAAATCCCAGTTTCGAGGACGATGCAAGCGAATCGTTTGCACCCACACCCTCATCCCGGGCGGTGAACTCCTTTCGTTTTGCCTCTCAATCCTCAGGAAGCGGTCCTACCCGCCAGCCCAATTCCCTTCGATCGCGGGCCTTTCCTGTTACAGGCTGGGGCAAGTACGAGCACGTCGATTTTATTGGCGAAGGAGGCATGGGGAGGGTCTATAAAGTTCGAGATCCTGTATTGCAGCGGCAATTGGCCTTAAAGTTTATCCGGGACGAAGACGATCGCTTGATCAGGCGCTTTCTTCAGGAGGCCCAGGCCCAAGCCCGCATTGAGCACGAGCATGTGTGCAAGGTCTACGAAGTGGGCGAAGTGGAGGGTTTGCCCTATATTGCGATGCAATATATCGATGGAAAATCGCTAAAAGAATCGATTCACGAGCTGAGTTTAGAGCAAAAAGTGATGGTTATTCGCCAGGTTGCGCTGGCGCTGTCGGCAGCTCACCGGATGGGGATAATTCACCGCGATATCAAGCCCTCGAATATCATGCTCGAGAAAAAAGAGGATGGGTCATATCATCCTTATGTGATGGACTTTGGGCTGGCCCGCGAGATGGCGTCTCCGGGGGAATCTATGGCGGGAATTATCGAGGGCACCCCTTCCTACATGGCGCCGGAACAAGCAAGGGGCGATCATAAGCTGATTGACAGGCGGGCTGATATCTATAGTTTGGGGGCTACATTGTATCAACAATTGGCGGAAAGGCCGCCTTTTGTGGGGGATAGTAGTTTATCGGTACTGATGGCGGTGGACAAGGAAGATGCGGCGCCGCTGCGCAAGCTGGTGCCTTCGATTCCCGAGGATCTCGATATCATCGTGATGAAATGCATCGAGAAAGATCCAAGCCGCCGCTATGAATCGGCGAAGGCATTGGCGGACGATCTCGAGCGCTATTTGGCGGGAGAGCCCATTGTTGCGCGCAAGGCGAGTCTATCGTATCTGTTGCTGAAGAAGATCCGGAAGCATAGAGCAGTCTTTGCGGTATCATGCGTCGGGTTGATTGGGATTACGGTAGCGGGAGCCTATGGAATCCGGGTGAGGCTTGAAGCGGCCGAGCAGGCGGAGCTATCCAAGCAAGTGGGTGAAGATGTTAAGGAGATGGAGTATTTGCTGCGCTGGGCCTATGGGCTTCCGCTTCACAATCTAAGCCGTGAAAAAGGCCGGATTCGCGAACGAATGAAGGAGATTGAAGGGCGAATCGAGAAGATGGGGCCTGTGGGGGAGGGGCCTGGGCATTATGCGCTTGGGCGGGGGTATTTGGCGCTTCATGAACCTGAGCGGGCGCGTGAGCATTTGGAGAAGGCGCTTTTGGCGGGTTATGGTGGTGGAGAGGTGGAGCGGGCGCTGGGGAAGGCAATGGGTGAGATTTACAGAAAAGAATTGGAGGAGACGAATCGCATAGGGGATTCCAAGCCTCGGGAAGCGAAGCGATTGGTGATAGAAAAAGAGTTGCTGGAGCCGGCGCTGGAGCATTTGAGGCGGGGTGGTGGAGAGGATTTGGAATCTGGAGCTTTATTGGAAGGTGTGATAGCGTTTTATCAGAAGCGGTATGAGACAGCGCTGGAAAAGGCCAAGGAAAGCGAGGAGAAGGCGCTATCGACCTATGAGGCGCTGAAGCTTCGGGCGGATGTCTATTCGGCGCTTGGGACAGGGAAGAAGGAAAAGGGGAAGGGGGAGGAAGCGCTGTTGGATTATGAGCGTGCGGCTGCGGCGTATGAGGCAGCGCGGGGGATAGCGCGAAGTGATGCGGCGGTGTATGAGGCGGAATGCGAGATGTGGGTACAGCGGATGGAGGTGGAGCTAAACAGCGGAAAGAACCCGAAGGCGTCGTTTGAGAAAGCGATGGGGGCGTGTGAAGGAGCATTGACGATACATCCCGAGAGTGGGGCTGGGCATGGGAGAAAGGCGTGGTCGCTGTGGATGTATGGGAGCTATCTTGGGGGGAACGGACAAGATCCGCAGGATGTATTAAGGGGGGCGATTCGGGCGGCGGAGGTAGCCGCAACGATCGAACCAAATAATGCAAATCATTTGGATACCATTGGCAACGCATATTCGGCTATAGGATTATATGAAATGGGCCACGGCAAGGATCCGCTGTCGTCGTTTCGTCTTGCCGCTGAGAACCTGGAGAAGGCCATTGTATTGCATCCAAACTTCGCCTGGGCGCATAACGATTTAGGGATTGTATACCGTCGGCTTGGGGCATATCAGTCATCGAGGGGGGTGGATCCCTCGGAGGCATTGAAAAAATCTATTAAGTTCCGCGAGAAAGCCGTTAGCCTTGATCCAAGCTATTATTACCCATATACAAATATGGGTATGACCTACGTTACTCAGGCCCAATATGATCTTCGTTATGGTCATGATCCGTCAGAGAGTCTTCGGCTGGCAATTCAAGCTTGTGAGAAGTCATTGACGATGAACCAATCATATTTCATTACGCATGATGTGCTTGGTCTGGTGTATTTGGTGGAAGCTCAGTTGAAGATGTATAGGCAAGAGCCGATCGTAACGTCTGTGCAACAGGCGCTTCAATCGTTTCGCCTGGAATTTAAGGCGAATCCCGACGTGTATGATTCACATTTAGGAATGACCATGGGGTATGTGCTGCTGGCTACTGAAGCTCTGACCCATGGTAAGGACGCGGCAGATCATATTAAGAATGCTGAGTTTGCGTTGCAGGAAGCTGAGAAAACCGGGGGAGAGGATCCGCTAGTTCCATTGTATCGTGCAAAGTTGGCGCTAATCAGGGCGCGCCATCTGATGGCAATGCCTGAGAGGACGCCCAAAGACCTGGAAAAGGCATTTTTGGATGCAGAGTCAACATTCTTGGCAGCGAAAAAAGTGGGAGCGGACATTTGGGAGGTGTTTGAAGCCGGAGCGGAACTCTCGTTTTGGCATGCGTTGTATGCGCGGCGCGAGAAGAAGAAGGATGCCATTGTGGGGGAAATTATCCGTGCAGGTTCGGAGCGCGTGGCGAAAGGGCTTTCGATTTCACCTCAAGAACCTTCGCTGTTGGCTTGGAAAGCGGCTTTTTTGCTTTTATCGTCGCGTTTGAGCGGGGGAAAGGAAACCCAAGAAGACAAGGAAGGAGGCAGGCGCTTGATGGAGGAGGCGCTTCAAAAAAACCCCTTCCTCAGGCCCTTCTGGACGCATACAGAAGCATTGATCTTGAAAGAGTGAGTTGGCCCACTCTGCTGCGTTGCTTGGCGATGCTATCAGGGATGGTAAACGGGCGTGCATCGAGCGATTTTGAAGTGTCTCTGCTTCGTGGGCACGGCTTTCAAGTGCCAAGGAGGATCGAGCATGCTGTATAGATCACAGAAAGACAAAGTGTCAAGTAGCCCGAGGATTCAACTGCGCCGGGGAATGAAGGGCATCGCCGTAGGGGTGGTGTTGGCGATGATGATGGGGGTGAGCGGTTGTGCTTATGAGGTGGACGAGCTTGGGACGGAGCCTGTTGATAGCATTTCACAGGAAGTGGGCCGGGAAGGGACAAATGGCATTCCGCCTACTGTTCTCGCGGGCAATTACTTGGCTAAGGCCAATACCGACGCCTCGGGCGTCACTTCGCCCATACATCCTGGGCTGATTGAGCTTTGCGACAGTTTTGATGGCAAGCAGTGCATTCTAAACGCGCAATGGGAGCATTGGATCAATCCCAATCAAACCAATCCGCCCGACAATCACACCATCCTTCGCGGGCGCATTGTGGAGGCGCTGATTGAAGGTGCACTGGAACCCGGTGTTTTCGTGCTGGTGGCTGGAAAAATCAATATCGAAGGCATGTTTGGCATGTATCCCGGATGGACAACTTCACGCTTGGGTTTGCAGGAACAGCAAATTATGAGCGCCTTTGTCGCGATTAAGGTTAATGCCTTCGGCGCGGCGGTTCCCATTGGAATCGTGGGCCCGGGGCCTGGAGCCGAGTTGCCAAAACCCGTGGAAAATCCAAGCTTTACATACCAGGAAGCCGCTTTTTATGGCAATCTCTTCGGCGCTCAGCCCAGCAAGATGATGGCCTGTGTGGGCGCCCGGAATTCAGGCGGCGGTATCGTGGCCGGAGTGGCGGACCGTATCTGCAGCGATCCGGGAAATCCATGTAATATCGTCGGCCTCGGTTCTTGTGCTGTGTGGTGCGATGTCTGGGGAGGTGTGGGGCTGCCTACAGGAGAGTATTGCGCCGTGGCCAAGGACCCGATGGGCGGAAAATGGCAGCACCCCGTGACCGTGTATATGCGCGTCGATCCCTGACCAATTCGATCGAATTTATTGAGCCTGCACGCCTTTGGAGCGTAGCAATTCGATAAAATCTTCCTCGTTAATTAATTTGGTGCCGTATTGCCGCGCCTTTACTGCCTTGCTCGATGTCGATTGAGGATCGGCAATGACAAGGTATTGCAACTCTTTGGTGACGGACGATAATACCCGTCCCCCATTGGATTCCACGTATTGGGTAAGCTCGCCGCGCGGTCTCGTCGCCGAGCCCGTAAAGGCGAAGGTCATCCCGTTGAGTACGCCGGCTTGTTCGGGCGGTGTTGGCACAATTCCATGCGCTAAGAGCCTTCGAATTTCTTCTTCGCGCTTCTTTAAGCCGCGCACGATAAAGCCCGCTTTGATCGCGCCCAGCCCTTGAATTTTGGCCAATTCTTCTTCTTTTGCGGCCAATACTTTGTCTATTGTGTCATAACCCGCGGAAAGAATGAGCCTCGCCGTTTGAATGGCAAAATTTTCAATGCCGAGGGCTGCCAAAAATACCGGCAGCGAAAGCGGAAGGCGGGATGTAATTTGATCGAGGCATTTCTTTGCGATCTTTTCGCCGCGCCTTTCTAAATCGGCAATGTCGCTGACTTTGAGTTTGTATAAATCCAATGGCTCGTGAAGCTTGCCCGCTTCAACCAATTGCTGAATTAATTTATCTCCCCATTCGAGCGCGCCAATGGCGTCGATCCAGTTTTGAATGCGGCCTTCTATTAATGCCTGGCATTTGCCTTCATTGCGGCAAAATAAATATTCGCCCTCAATAACGGCTTTGGCTCCGCAAATGGCGCAGGCGTCGGGAGGTTCGGCGGCCAAGCCTTTCTTTTCGACGACTTCTTCAATGTAGGGAATGACGTCGTTGCGGCGTGAAACAAGGACTTCGTCGCCAATGCCAATGCCCAGCGCGCGCACGTTGCTCATGTTGTGAAGGGATGCCCGGCGTACGACGGCGCCCGCGAGTTCTACGGGTTCGACAATGGCTACGGGCGTGATGCGGCCGCTCGGGCCGGTTTCCCATAAAATATCCGCGACGCGCGATACTTTTGCCGGCGATGCGAATTTAAATGCGACGGCGCCGCGGGGACGGTTGTTGAGATCCCCTAAAAGCGTTTGGAGATGCAGATCGTTGGCGTAAATGACCAAGCCGTCGATTTCATAATCGAGCGATCCGCGAATCTGGTCGGAATAGCGTTTGTAAAGCGCGAGTACATCGGCGGCTGGGCCATGCGCGGTGCTGGGTGTCGCAAAGCCCAGCGAACGAAGCCAATCGAATTTTTCTTTTTGGGTTTTGATATCGAGATGTTCGGCCACGTCATAAAACAAAACCGTCAAATGTTCGCAGCCTTGGCCATCGAATCGCTTGGATGTGCCCGCGGCCATGTTGCGGGGGCTGGTGACGCCGGGAAAATATTTTTTCATGTCCGATAGGCGCAAAATGATTTCTCCGCGCACCGATAAATGACGGTGATCTTTTATTTTGGCGGGGATGCCTTTCATCCGGGCGACGTTTTGGGAAATGCGCTCGCCCCAGTCGCCGTCGCCGCGGGTAATTGCATCGGCGAACTTGCCATTTTTATAGATTACTTCGATGGATATGCCGTCCAGCTTTTCTGCGACGAATAGATCGCCCGCAATTCCCTTGGCTTTGTCTTTGGCCAGAAGGTCGTCGCAGCGGGCTATCCAGGCGCGGAATTCTTCTTCCGATACCGCTTTGTTCAGCGAGCCCATCGGTATTTCATGGCGCGCTTTTTCCCATTCGGTGACCAGCGCCGCCGAGCCCACTTTCGCCAGCACCGGATGCGTCGGATCGAGTTCGCGAAGCTCGTCTTCCAGGGCATCAAACGCCGCGTCCGATATCTCGGGGTGCCCAGCGTAATAACTCGCCCGGTATTTTTCAATTCGTTCGGCAAGATCGTCAATCCGTTTTTTATTCTTTGGATCGGATGCGATGCCGCCGCTCGTCGCCGGAGCCTTGCTTTCCTTGGGCGCTGCTGCCGCACCGGAATCCGAAGGCGCTGCGGGCGTATCAATACTTTGGGATTTTGGATTATCCCAAAGAGATTGCTGTACAGGTGTATTGGTTGCCTGCTTTTTTTTATTGCCTTTCATTCCAGCTCCCTTAGGCCGCCCTGTGCGTTTCGGGCGGCGGCGAACATGTCGTCCATTTGCATTGAAAGTCCGGTGGGAATTTCGCTGTCGGCAAAGAGCCGCGCTTCCCTGATTTCAAGCGGGTTTTTAGGTGCTTTTTCGGGCGAGCCAATGCGCGCGCGGATCACGATCGTCACCGCGTGAAAACGGGGATCGCGATCGGGACGGGCATAGACGCCCGTGATGTATTGAAGCTCGGCCCTCGTGACGCCGCCCTCTTCGTCCAGCTCGCGTTTGGCGCATTCCCGCAGGGTTTCGCCCCATTCGACCGTGCCCCCGGGCAAGGCCCATTTTCCTGTGTCGGCCCGGCGTATCAGCAGCCACCGGCCATCGTCCGTCTGCGCCGCGACCAGAACGCCCACCACGGGCCTGCGCAATAGGTGCCTCGCGATTTCTTTGGCCACGCCGATGACGGCTTTGGGAAGATGGGTGAGGGGGGCGAATCGCATACGAAGGCGTGGCTGGCCATACTTCAGATGGGATAGGGGAGCCACATCCTGTCGTTATTTCGAAGCGGCTTTTGTATTGCTTAACGATATTCGCTTATGTCAATACTATAGTGTTTAATCCAGCGGTGTACTTGCATGCGAGCCTTTCCAAATACGCGGCCGACAGCGGCGATATTGCCTTTATGCTGTGCGAGCAGGGCGCGGAGTTCGTGTTCGGGCGGCTGTTCGGACGAGGTGCGGATTTTATGGGCGATGGGCGAAGCGGCCGGTGGTCTCGGTGATTCATTGCATTCGGCCGGCGGTTCGCAAAGCCCATGTTTGCGGCCATAGCCTTTCATGTGCTCGCGGATTTCATCGGGGAGGTGAGCCGTATCGAGCACCGGGCCTTGGGCGAGGGCGGCGGCGCGTTTGATATAGCCTTCGAGTTCCCGGATATTGAAGGGAAAATCGTAGTGCAAAATGGCCGTCATAAAGGGGAACGAGAGCTCGAGGTCGGGCCGGTTATGGCGGGCGAGCAGCGTGCGGCAGAGCGAATAAATATCTTCTTTGCGCTCCCGCAAGGGTGGAAGGCGCACGCTGTATTCGTTGAGCCTCGCATAGAGATCGCCGCGGAATTTCCTTTCGCTTTGCATTTTGGCCAGATCGCAGTGCGTGGCGCAGATGATGCGGACGTCGGCGTGTTCGGGCGATGTTGCGCCTAAGGGAATGAATTCTTTTGATTGAAGGACGCGGAGCAGTTTGGCTTGGGCTTCCAAGGGCATGTCGCCGATTTCGTCGAGCAATAATGTGCCTTTGTCGGCGGCGCGGAAGAGGCCCGGTTTATCGCGATCGGCCCCGGAAAATGCTCCGCGCTTGTAACCAAAGAGCTCGCTTTCGATGAGGGGTTGAGGGATGGAGGCGCAGTTAATGGCGCGGAATGCGCCTTTGCGTCCGCTGACTTGATGTATCCATCCGGCAAAGGCTTCTTTTCCTGTGCCGCTCTCGCCCAATAAAATTACGGAGACGGGGTTTTTTGCAATTTTTTCAATTGATTTTGCAATACGGTCAATTTGATACCCGCCTGTGATGTCTCCCATGCGGGCCCGCCACACGACGGTTTCATCCATGGAGGCTCCGTCAATGGTGCCGTCAATTCGATAGCGTTTGTATTGAATTGCGTTGGATTCGACGAATTTAAAAATAACATCGCCGATGCGAATTTCGTGCAGATGCTCGAGGGCGATTTCTTGAATGTATTCGCCGTCGGCGAGGATTCCATTGCGGGCGCCTACGTCGCTTAGAATCCAGGCGTTGTTTTCATAGCGGATACGGGCGTGTTTGCGGGAAACCGAGGCTTCGGGAAGCTGAATGCCAGCGTCCGCCGCGCGGCCCACAATGATGTCGGGCTGCGCGGGATCGAGCATGTATGCGGGCGCGAGGAGCGCGTGGGAAGGCGCGTAAAGCAGAACGAGCCCAGGCCGCGGATCGAAAGGTTCTTCCGCCGATGAATGCTCATCGTAGGCATCCATGGTCGCCGTGGTTTTTCGTTCTGGCGGCGTGTTCGCGGGCGTGATGGCCACGGGCTGAGAATACTCATTTTAAAGGGCCGCGTGGATTTGGAGTTTCGGCCCGCCCATGGTTTGGGCTTAGGATTTGACCATGCGTGAAGCGATGGTTTGGGCCGCCGTGCAGATGTCGAGTCAGGCCGATGTGGCGGCCAATATGGAGCGGGTGCGGGTGTTGGTTGACAAGGCGGCTTCGAGGAAGGCGCGTGTGGTGCTTCTTCCCGAAGGGTTTGCGTATATGGGCGATGAGGAGGGTAAGCAGCGTATCGCCGAGGATTTGGATCCGGGCGGTGAGGTGACGAATGCGCTTTGTGCGCTGAGCCGCGGGCATGGGCTGTGGATTATCGCGGGCGGGATGGCGGAGCGTTCGGGCGATCCGGCGCGGCCTTTTAATACATGTGCGGTATTTGGGCCTTCGGGAACGCTGGTTGGCAAGTACCGCAAGATGCATTTGTTTGATGTCGATTTGGCGGATGGAAGCCGTTATCGCGAATCGGAATCGAGTTTTCCGGGCGATGTTCCGGCGGTGGTGGATGCCGGTGATTGCCGGGTCGGGCTGTCGATTTGTTACGATCTGCGCTTTCCCGAGCTGTATCGCGCGCTGTCTTTGCAGGGAGCGAAGGTGATGGTGGTGCCCGCGGCTTTTACGCTGTTAACGGGCAAAGATCATTGGCATGTGCTGCTTCGCGCGAGAGCCATTGAAACGCAGTCTTATGTGGTGGCTGCGGCGCAGTGGGGAACGCATCCAAAAGGCCGGAGAACCTATGGAAAATCTTGTGTGATCGATCCTTGGGGCGAAGTGATCGCGCAGGCTTCCGAGGGAGAAGGCGTGGTGACCGCGGAATTGGATCCAGCTTATTTAGAGCGTGTTCGCGCGAATTTGCCCGCGCTCACGCATCGCCGGATTTTTTAGTCTTGAATGAGGGCCGCGCCCGCTCAGCGCAGTTTGAGCAGGGCTTCGTACAAGCCCGGATCGGCCTTGGTCCACAAGCGGGCGATAAATTCATCGAGCTTGTCCGCTTCGGCGCTGCGGCCCAGTTTGCGCAACAGGGCCGCCTGTTTTAACCGCGCGGCCACGATTTGAAGCGGCCATAAATCGATGAGCGTGGGATCTTGGGCGATGCGGTAAGCCTTTTCAGCTTCTCGATCGTTGCCTTCGGCCTCGAGCGCAAGGCCCGCGTCGAGCGCGACATAACGGCGCGCGACATAGCTTGCCCGCGTGCATGAAAGCCAGCGTTCGGCGGCCGCCTTGTCACCGCGCGTGGCCCGGAGCAGGTGGATGGTTTTAATCAGTGCCGTATCGTGGGCGTTCTTGTCGTCTTCATAGGTTTCCTCAATAAATTGCTCCAGTTTGCGCAGGGCTTGCTCGAGGATTTTCTTGCGCTCCTTGGGGGACGGAGCCGACTCCGCCTGGGCCAACGCGAGTTCTCCTTGGAAGGCGATGGCTCTGGTTTGAGGTTTTTCACGGCGGCCGAGCGTCTGTGCAAGCCACTCCATGCGCTGTTTGCCGGGCATCGGGCGTATGAGCAGGCGCCGGTGTTTCAGTTCATAAAAGGCCAAATCCAAGGCTCTGTGGGTGCTGAGATCGTCTCTGTAGCGTTCGATTTCTTTTTGGATCACGGCGTCGGCGTCGTCGAGGCGACCTTCGAGAACATAAGAGGCCGTCAGGATATCCGCGCCGGCCTGATGAAAGTTTTGGCGGGGATCGGAAAGCATTGAGCTTGCGATTTCCCGTGCGGCGGAAGGTTCAAAGGATGCCAAGGGAAGCCAGGCGCGGGCTTTTTGGACGCTGAAGCTGCCTTCATCGGCATCGGCCGTGCCTAGGTTTAGCCCAAGCGCGAGCCGCTTTCTGGCCTCGTCGAATTGCCCCGAAAGCTGCGCATGCCGCACGCTTGGAGACCACGCCAGGCTTTCGGGCAGCATCGAGGCGATCCACGCGAGGTACTTGCCTTCGCGCTCTTGATCTTTGAGCGGGAAGACGGAGACGGCTCCGGCGAAGGCCGCGATGCCATAGGACGGAGACCGGCCATAAAGCCGCTCCAGGATGGCAAAGCCTTGTTCTTCCGCACCAAACTCGAGCGAAAGAAGGCCGTGATCCATTGCGATTAGGGGATCGTTGGGCTCGACGGCATAAGCCTCGGTCGACAGTTTAAGAGCCAGATCGATGTTGTGCTTTTTGTGCCACGCATCAAATGCTTGAAAGAGCGCCCTGCGCGCGGGTGGAAGCGATTCAGTGCGGGCCAAGGCTTCATCGAGCCATGAGCGGCCGGCAGAGGGAGCGGGAAGATCCATTCGCTCGGCCAAATATGGTCCAAAGGGCGATTTCGGCGATTGTTCGATGAGCTTCTTAACGGAGTCGGCCTTTTGCGTTTCGATGTCGAGAGTCATGCCGCGCAGGGCGCGGATGATCGCGCGCGCGGAGGTTTCGTTGTCCGCGCCCCATGCGACGATTTCGGCTTGGCTAAGGGGCGGCGCGGACAGTTGTGAGGCCAGTTTTTCCGAGACGATATTCATGGCGCGGAGCGGCGTTTTTTCGGTTGCGCTTTCGCGCTGGCCCAGCACGGACGCGGTAATTGTGATTTCGTCGCTGCCGTTCATTTCGGCATGTACGTCGACGGGTGTTGCGTTTCCCTTGATTAGCCACTCGACGCCGAGGTGGAGCGCGAGGCGCGCGCATGTGCCGATGCCAATGGCAGGCGCGAGTTCATCGAGTGCGGAGCTTCCTCCGAGATCGGCAGGCGAGCAGAGCAGCGCCGTGACCAGAGGGCGGTCGGCTTCGGAGCTTTTTTGTGCGGGAGTGGGTAGGTCGGGGGTTGTCCGGTGCTCGCTAAACCAGTAGGCGCCGCCCAGGGCCACAGATAGCATTGCGGCTGCGATCAGGGCGCGTTTTGCGCGGCGCGGAGCAGGCGCTGTTTGAGCGCGCTGAGACGTTTGGGGGAGCGGACCCGAGACGGCCTTGCCGGGATTGCTGAGGGCGGCCGGGATTTGCTGGGATCTGGGCGTTTGAGGCGTGTTCTGGGCAGTGTCGCCCGAGCCCAATGGAATGCTGTTGCGGCCTTTGGGGAGCGCGATTTCGGCATAGGGTTCGAGAATATCGGCGGCCTCGTCGATATCGGCAAAACGGGCGTTTTTGTCTTTGGAGAGGGTGCGGACAATGGCCTGTTCGACGGGTTCGGGAAGCCCAGGAACGAGCTCGCTCAGTTTGGCCGGCTCTGAGGTGAGGATATGCGACAGAAGCACCAACGGTTCGCCTTGGGGCCAGGGATAACGCCCGGTGAGGAGCTCAAAAGCGGTGACACCCCAGGCGAATTGATCGATCGCCGCATTGGGAGCCTCGCCCCGGAGCTGTTCTGGCGCCCAATACGATGGAGTTCCAACAATTGAATTTTCAGCGGTAATCGTCGAGGCGTGGGCGGACATATCCCGGGATTCGGCGTCGGGTGATTTTCGGGCGATGCCAAAATCCAATACTTTTGCTGTGCCATCCTTTCGAATTAAAATATTATCGGGTTTGATATCGCGGTGAACGAGGCCGCCTTCGTGAGCGGCGCTCAAGGCGCGGGCTGTTTCCATCAGCCAGCGTAATTTTCGGTTCAGGGGAACGGTTTCATCGCCGACAAAGGCGCGCATTGGGCTACCGCGCACCAATTCCATCGCGACAAAAGGCTCGCCGTCGATTTCATCGGCATCGAAAAGGGTTACAGCATTGGGATGTTCAAAGCCGGCGATCATCCTCGCTTCGCGCAGCAGACGTTTGGCCGCGCTCGGGTGCGCGTCTTTACGGAGCATTTTAAGCGCGACTCTGCGGCCGAGTTTTGAATCGGTTGCTTCGTAGACTTCGCCCATGCCGCCCGAGCCCAGGAAGCCTTCGATGATATATCTTCCGACGTGCTCGCCTGGTTGTTTACGATGCATAAGGGATAATCCGGGGCCTTGCCTTGGAGCATCGGGCTCCGCATTTCTATTCCTTATCGATGTTGGAGGCCGCTGGCCAGAGGGATGCAGGGAGTGGAGTGTCTAGGTGGGGGCGAACTCGGCGGGGGGTATTTAATCGCACCGGCCATCGGCCGCAGGCTGCAAATACACCGTGATGACCTCTGAAAACACCACGGCCGGTTCCGGCGCTCCCAACGGCATCGCAGAATGACATTCTGGATAGGCTTCGCCATTCAGTGCATTGCATGCCCCTCCATCGCCCGCCATTTCGATCGCGTAGCAATTGCCCGCCCACTCCATCCCGCATCCCTCCTGCGACTCGTTCATTCGCGCGCACGCCCGCTCTTGGAGCCACTCGTTCGCTTCAAGTTGACACCCATCGTTTTGGGCCGTGCCCGCACAGGAATACGCTACAGGTGTAGTTCCTTGCTCGAGGAAATTGCCATAAAACGCTCCCTCTTGGACAGGAAAATTGACGAGCTCTTCCGGGGTTGTTGCAAGCGCCGGATGAGAGCCGCGCAACGAGAGCGGTACTTCGACGCCATACGCGTTTGCATGCGCCAGCAGGCAGGCACCAAGCCATCGCCTGTCAGAGGGTGTGAGGGGGCCGTTCTTCCATCCGAGGGTTAGTCCGATTCCTCCTTCAAAGATGTAGCGCGTGTCGGATTTCAATACAATCAAGCTGTCTTCCCAGCCCAGGGCGCATTTTACGACGTAGCCCAGCAGTTTGCGGCCTTCCGCGCTTCCAAATAGGGGGCTGCCGCTTAGGCTCGCTTCACCGAGCGCTTGTTCGCTTAAATCTAATAGAGCATTGCGTTCACTTGATAGTATTGACGCCTGCAATCCGTTCGTAATAATGCGCTCGTTGCCAGGGCTTCCGCTAACGGCTGTCTCGTCCTGGTGAATCGGCTCGCCACTGGCCTGTTCGTCGGCGTCTGAACAGGCAGCCGCTGAAGCGATAAAAAATGTAAAACCAACGAACTTGAGCCATCGGGAAAATGTGGACATGTGCATCGCCTCCATCCTCGTTTGAGGGTATACGGAACTGATGTTCAGTACAAGAATCACACCAACGCTCAGCGGCGAGCGCGGCCGCCGAATCCGCGCTCGAATCACCCGCAATACCTTGAAAACCCGCGCAACTGGGCTTCTTGGGTCGATAGGAAGCGGTGGTTTATTTTAGCCTAACCCTGAGGAAGATGCCTGCTCGCGGAGGCAGTGCTGCCCTCTCCAGTCAGCTCATCGATGCGGTGGGCAAGCCGCTGCGCACGTTCGCGGAAGATAGGACAGGTCTCCAGTTGAGCATCAATGCGTGAAGAAAGCTCCTGGGCCAATGCCAGGTCGTTGTCGCGGAGCGCGCTCCAAGCGCGAAAGGTGAGGAGTTCCAAGGTCTCTTCGGCAGGAAGCTCCGTTTGAGCAATTTGCTCTATCTCTCCCCATGTACTGTCTGTTGCTGCTGCCCTGTTCAGTACGAGGGCAAGCACGCGGAAATGCACGCCGAGCACAGGGCCGAGTTCATTTTGATCAAATTGTTCTTCTATCCAATTAAAATGAACGCGGGCTTCGTCCAGGCGTCCGAGAGCGGCGAGGATGCGGGCCAGGAGCATGGAGTCGTCCGGCACTGGATGATCCATGAATCGCTGGCCGAGACTGCGGGCGCGGCGGGATAATTGGAGCGCCGCCTCGAGTTGGTCATTCCAATAGAGAAGTTCGGCAACATTGTGGGTGGCGTTGTGTTCGAGCCAGGGATTGCCTGCCTGGCGGGCGAGTTCGATGGCATGTCCAAGGTCGTCGAGGGCCTTCTGAATGGCGCCTCGGGCGGTCCATAGGAGGGCGCGGTTTGCATAGGCGGACCCGAGGTGGAGGAAATCGCGCTGGGAACGGCAGCGATCGATGACGAGGGCGAAATGCGCCTCGGCCTCGGCGAGCCGCGTATTCAGTACAAGCGCCGAGGAGAGCATGAGGCCGCTGACGATGAGGGTTTCTATGTCGCTTTGCGCTTGGGCAAGCTGTTCGGCCCGGGTCAATGCATCAATTGCATCGGATACTTGATTGTTGCGAAGCTGGGTCCGGCCCTGGGCCATTGAAACGCGGGCTTGAAGGTTGGGGATATCTGCGGCCAGGGAGGCGGCGCGCTGAGCGGCCTGGGCCGATTCTTGGTAGCGGTTTGCCCAATCGAGCGCTGTGGCCATTTCCAGGAGGATGTGTGCAATTTGAGCCGGATCGCCGAGCGTTTCCGCCTCGCCGAGGGCCGTTTTCAGGTCGGCCAGGGCTTCGAAGACCCGCAGCAGCCGGTACCGCGCCGAAGCTCTGCCTTTCCGGGCCCGAATTTGCGCTGCGATATCGGCTTCGCCCGCAGCATCGAGGGAAAGGCTGAAGAAGCGATCGGCAAGGGCGGGATTGCCTTCTTCGAGGGCCGTTTCGCCCAGCGTTGCGGCGCCTTGGCCTGCCTCTGCGGCAAATCCAAGGGCCTGGGCGTGAATGACCCATGCCGCGAGCGCGTTCGAGCCTATCAATTTGATGGAATTTATTTTCATTTCGATGGAGATGTCTCCGTCGGCGCTCATTCCCGCGGACTCGAGATAATAGGCGAAGCCTGCGGCATGAATGGCTTTTCGCTCAGCCGGATCGCTAAGCGAGGCGAGCGCGCTTTGAAACGAAGGTTCTTGAAAGGAAAATTCGTCGCCGGGCGATGTGCGTAAGATGCCGCGCAATACAAACGAATTAAGCGCCGCTCCGATATCGACGGCGGCGCATTCATGGCCCGAGCGCTCGAGGAAACGCTGTACGGCGCGCAGTTTATCGCCGGAGAAGGTATTTCCGAGCACGGCGCAGCAGCGCAGGACGGGAACGAGTTCGGGCGCCAATGCATCGAGGCGGCGAAGGGCAAGCCATTGCGCGGCGGGGGCTGGTTCAATTTGATCGAGGATATCCGTGGCTAGATAGTAGGTTCCCGCGCCGGGACGGCTTTTAACGATACCGGCGCGTTTGAGGGCCTCGCACAGGGCGCGTAAATCTCTTGGATTCCCCGCGGACCATGCGGCGAGACGGGCGAGGGCGGCACGCGGTGCATATTCGGCCGGGCGCAGGAATTCGGCGCATAGGGCGACAGCCTGATCCTCGGGGAGCGGTAATAGATCAATTCGATCGAAATGATCGGCCCGGAGGCCGAGGCGAGGACGCATCTCGAGAAGGCGGGGCTCGGCGGTGAGCAGTACCGTGAGCGATGCGTGTTGGTCACCCAGTGTAGCCAATTCGATGGCGTCCAATGCAATCGGGTCGGCAAGGTGGGCATCGTCGAGAATGATGAGCAGGGGGGCGTTTGCGGCCAGCCGGAGAAGCGCGGATGAGAGCGCCCGCGTCTGGGAGGCCGGTTCTGCGGTGGGGGCGGTAATCGTTTCGATGAGTTCTTTAGGCAATACGATGAAATTACGATCGAGGTCCCACAGCGCGCGGCCCAGGTCGGTGGATATTCGGTTCGGGGAAGGGGATAGGTGGGAGGGTTCGCAGCGGAGCACAATACGGTGGCTGATATTGTGCTGGTGGAGGGCAAGCCGTTCGGTTTCGGCGGCCATGCGGGACTTTCCAAGGCCGGCGTCGCCGATGGCCAAGATAAGCGAAGGCGCCCGCTGAGACGCGGCAATTTGAATTCGTTGGTGAATTCGATCGATACAATCGATTCTTCCAACGAGGGGAGCTTCACCTGGGGGATCGGCGTGCGGGAGAGGCTGGGGGGCCGCCGCGTCGGGCTCGCGAGCCGCAAAAAAGCCGGGAATCGTGGGATGGGGAAGCGGGTCCAGTTCGGGGACTGCCGCTGCGAGGTCGGCTGTGAAAACGATTCCGTTCCAGCATTCGGGGGGCGGAAGCCATGTTTGCGGGTGTTCGAGCGCTTCGCCGTAGACGGCTGTGGGCCGGCCGGGGCATTGGCGGACGCGCACATGGGCGAGGTGAAGGGCAACCCGCGCTCCAAATTTTTGTTCGAGGGCAATGGCCGCCCCAAAGGCTGCTGCAATGGGGTCGCGGGTGTCGGATGCGACAAAGGCCGCGACAAATTGGCCGGGCCGGTGCCGGGCTACGATGCCTTTGTGGAGGCGGATTGCGGCGCTGAGATAGGCGGGAGATCGCCGCGAATCCGTGACGACCACGATGGCCGGCTGGCGCGCGGAGACGAGCAATGGGGCAACGGGGGTGTATTTGATCGATTGTTGATCCAATTTGATATTATTTGACGAGACACGGGCAATACGGGCGGCCTCGCGAACCTGAACCCGGACGGCATCCGCCGTGCGAGGGCGATGGGAAGGGTCTTTTTCAAGGCACTGCATCACGAGTTCATCCAACACTTCGGGAATGGCTGTGAATGCGGAGGGGCGGTGGGGCCGCATGGTCAGATGGTAATGGGCGGACTCTGCCCCGCATGCATCAAAAGGCAGTCTGAGCGTGAGCATTTCAAAGAGAATGATTCCAATTGCATAGATATCTGTAGCAATTCCGATGTGTTTGCCGGCTTGGAGTTGCTCGGGGGCCATGTATTCAGCGGTTCCCAAAGCCGTTCCTTCGCGGGTGAGCCGTCCAAACTCGGGGGTGGAAGGGATATCTATCTGGTCGCCCGCGCCGAAATCCAAGAGCCGCACCGCAAAAGGCGAACTGCAGAGGAAGATATTTTCGGGCTTGAGATCGCGGTGCACATAGCCCACGGCATGGGCGAGGTCGAGCGCCGAGAGAATCCGATCGGCTACGTCGAGCACGCGGCGCACTGGCCATGGTTCGTCAAGGTGCTCTAGCGTGCGCGCCAGACTGAGGCCCTCGAGGCGTTCCATGAGAATCCAAGGGCGGCCATCGTCCAGGCGCCCCGTTGCAATGACTTCTGGAACAGATGGGCTGCCAATTTTATGCATTGCTTCCACTTCGCGCTGGAAGCGGGCCCGGAGAAGCGAGGTCGAGACATGGCCGAGCTTGAGCGCGAGGCGCTGCTCGGTTTCGATCGATTCGAGTTCCCACACCGACGAAAAGCCGCCGCTGCCGAGATGGCGCAGGGTTCGAAATCCTGAAAGCGATGGCTCCTGCGAGATGGCCGCGCTTGGATCGAACGCGGGGGCCATCCAGGTGGGCTGGTGGCGCGAGCAGCTTGCCCCGAAGGCAATTCGCCGAAAGCATTGGGCACAGCGGGGCAAGGGCGACGCGGCTCCTTTCGGGCCGAGCCTATACCACCTTCGCGGGATGCCACCCAATGCACATTACGGAGCGGTTTGAGCACGGAAGTGAGGGGTATTCGTTGGGGGATGCCGCGGAGCAGGCTGCGCCGCCGCCCTTCGGTGTGCTCGATCCGGGGACGAGAATCGGGCGCTATGTCGTGGAGGGTGTGTTGGCGTCGGGAGGGTTCGGTGTCGTGTACCGGGCGCGCACAGAGCATGCGGGGGCGCGCGATGTTGCCGTGAAAGTGTTGCACGCCGATCTAACGGCCGATCCGACGAGTGTGCGGCGTTTCGAGAGGGAAATCGATGTGATTCGGCGGCTGCGTCATCCGTGCGTGGTGCGTATTTTCGATGTCGGGACGCACACGGATGGTCAGCCTTTTTATGCGATGGAGCTTATCGACGGAGAGGATTTGGACGCGATGGTGCAGAGGTGCGGGCCGTTGTCGCCGGCCGAGGCTGTTCGCCTCTTGTCGGGGCTGTGCGACGCGCTGACGCAGGCTCATCGCAATGGCATCGTGCACCGCGATCTCAAGCCTTCGAATGTGATGGTGCGCGCGGATCAGAATGAAATGCGGCCGGTTCTGCTCGATTTTGGTGTGGCCAAGCTGCTGGATCCGGTCGGGCCTGGTTTGACGAATTCGCGCGCGGTTCTGGGTACGCCTTCATGTATGGCGCCCGAGCAAATCGAGGGCAAGGAAACCGACGCGCGGACCGACGTGTATGCGCTGGGGGCGCTGCTGTATTTTATGCTCACGGGCCGTCCGGCCTTTCACGACGTGTCGCCGGTTGTGACGATGCATCTGCATTTGCGGGCGAGGCCGCCGCTTGCAAGCCGGCTCGTTCCCGCGTGCGCGCCTTTGGACGATGTGATTGTCCGGGCGCTGAGCAAGTCTCCAAACGATCGCTTTGACGGTGCCGAAGCCTTTTTTAGCGCGGCATCCGCGGCGCTCGAGGGGCAGCCTGGAGCTGCGGCGGAGCGGCGGGCGGACGCGATTTGGCTTGCGGCTGAAGTCGACGTGGAAGAGGGCGCTGAGGAGGACGATGCGCTGATGGCGGCGATAGAGGACGTGCTCTCGGAGCTTCGGGCGTCGGCGTCGGCGCTCGGGCTTCACGCTGTGCTGGAAGCGGGGAATGCTTCTGTTTTCGCGGCCGCTCTGCCCGCGGATCGGGAAGGGCTGGCCGCGCGGAAAACGCGCGTGTTTGAAGCTGTGAAGAAGTTGCGGGAAGAGCTCGCGCGGAAGGCGGACGATCGCTTGCGGATTCAAGTGTCGGTGGCCGAGGCCGAGGCTGTGCTGCACGGAGATGCTGTCGTCGATGGCGCGCCGCTGCATCATTCTTTAGCGGATGCGGAATGGAGTGCGCGTTGCTCGGCGGGCTCGGGCTAACGCCTTCACTGGCCGGTGCGGCGGGCGGTGGCGGCGTCGTCATCGCGGGCCGAGATGCCGTGGAGCTTGAGCAGATCGCGAAGGTGGTTGCGGTTCATGTGAGCCAGCCTTGCGGCGCGCGAGAGATTGGCGCCGGATGTTTTGAGCAAGGACTCGAGGTAGACGCGCTCCCATTGGGCGACGGCGCGTTCCTTGGCTTCGCGGAACGAAACGCTGGGGTCGAACATGGCAGGAGCGGGCTGCATTGGGCTTGGCTCGTTGGGTCCGCCATAGGCGGGGCTGGGCAGCGCGTCCGCGAGCAGGGCCGGGTCTTCCATCAACACGGCCCGCTCAACAGCACCGCGCAGCTCGCGAACATTGCCAGGCCACTCGTGATGGAGAAGCGCGGTCAGCCAATCGGTGGGCGGCCTGGCGTCCGGATTGCCCGTGAAATGGCGGTAGAAGTGCTCGGCCAAGACGGGGATGTCTTCGCGGCGCTCTCGCAGAGGCGGCAAGCGGAGCCTCACAATATTGAGCCGGTAGTACAGATCCGATCGAAAGGTGCCGCGGTTGACTTCGTTGCGCAGATCTCGGTTTGTGGCGGCGATGATTCGAACGTTGAGTTGTGTGGGCGATGCCGAGCCGACGCGCCGAATCGTTCGCTCTTCGATGGCGCGGAGCAGTTTCGGCTGCATGTCGAGGGGCAGCTCGCCGATTTCATCGAGAAAAACAGTGCCTCCATTGGCCGTCTCAAACACGCCGAGGCGGGCATTTAGGGCTCCAGTGAACGCCCCTTTTGCGTGACCAAAGAGTTCGGCCTCGACGAGGCTGCTCGGTATTGCGCTGCAGTCGACGACAACAAACGGCGCGGGTGCGCGCGGCCCGTTTGCGTGGATGGCCTCTGCGAGAAGTCCTTTGCCTGTTCCCGTCTCACCTTCGAGCAATACCGTCGATTCCGACATGGCGATCTTCGGCAACAACGCGAAGATGCGGCGCATGGCCGCGCTCTCTCCGAGCAGCCGGCCGTATTGAGATTCATCGCTCAAGGGTTCGGTGACGACTTCGTTTAGGCCCTCGAATCGGCAGGTCGTCTTGCCAATCGCGAGTGAGGAACCCGGGCGAAGATAGGCCGCTTCAATGCGGTGCCCGCCGACGAAGGTGCCGTTGGTGCTTCCCAAATCGCGCACCAGAAAGCCGTTTGATGTGCAGGTGATGACGCAGTGATGCCGCGACACTGTCCGGTCGGTCAGCACCAAATGATTGCCTTCTGCGGTTCCGATTGAGAACTCGGCGCCCTGGGCGACTTGCGACACGCCTTGGTCAGGTCCAGACGCAACCTCAATACGGAATCGCTGAAATGTGAGGCTGCGGGCCCGATGGAGGGAGCGGGTTTCGCTGGCAGGGTTTTCCGGGCGTTCATCCACGGTCATGGTGGCAAACTACCACGATAGGGCGTTCTGGAAACGGTGTTGGGTAAGAATGGGGTGCCGGTGCGTCTTGCGCGCTGACCGGTGGGTCAGTCGCTTGTCGGCGGGTGAGGAGAGGCCGATCAGCGGGCTTTCGATTTTCCAACGATGCGCAGGAGCTGAAGCACAGCCTCCTGAACATCGGCTGGGGCCGAATCGAACAGGTGGCCCGCCTCGGTGGCCGATGGGCTCATTCCGTCGATTCCGCCAAAGAGCTCGGGTGCGGGCACGCCCAGCCCCCGTGCGAGTGAGAGAACCGTTGAGAGCGAGGGGTCGCGTTTCCCGTTCTCGATGGTTCCGATGTAGTTGGGAGTCAGCCTCGCGCGCTCGGCCAGCTCCTCGAGTGTCATTCCCATTGCGTCCCGGCGTCGCCGGATCTCACGTCCAAAGTCCATGGTCTGAACATACGTTCAGTAAACACGATTCAACAACCATCGTTCGATGGTGTTGCCATGTCTCGAGTGGCGGTTTGGTAGGGAGCAGGTGTATGCGCGGACTTTACAAGGGCCAAAGGGGTGGGGCGGCGGATGCGCAAGAGCATTGAGCGTGAACAAGATGCTTGACAGAAAGAGATGCATGCTTCACTTTCCGCGCCCACGCGCCGCCGGCTTCGGTCTTCGGTGAATCGGAATGCCCGACGGCGCACGGCGCACCGCCGCACACAACTCTTTTCGGCACGGCATTCGCGTGCCCAACGCGTGCCCGCAACACGGCGTCGCGCACATTTTTTGAGGTCGGTCATGGCAAAAAGCGACATCACAGGGAAACGAAAGCTGCTGGCTCAGAACGTCTCCCATTCGAATATCAAGACGAAGCGCTGGCAGCACATCAATGTTCAAGAGCGCAGGCTGTGGGTTCCCGAGCTGAATCGCTACGTGAGCCTTAAAGTGACGACGCGCGATATCCGGACGATCGACAAGATTGGCCTGTTGGAATACGCGAAGCGCCACGGCGTGACGCTGTAACCGGCGCTCGGGTTTGGTCATCGGTGCGGTGCGCGTCGGCAAGCGGCGCGCTAGTCGCTCCGGATATGGTACGCCCGCGCAGCTTTGCCCGTGGATAGGGCGGCAAGTGCGCGGGCGTAGTCATTTTGTGCGCAGACGCGTTCGAGGGCCGCGTCGAAGGGCATGTCCGATGTGAGGATCGAGGCCCAAGCCGATTCGGGGACGGTGCGCACGCCGGGGAAGCCGACGGAGGCGATATAGCCCGTGGGCGGCTGGAGGACGGCGATTGGAGCGGCGACGGGGAGGGGGGTGCCGGCGGCCACGCGTTGCACGCCGCGCATGACGGGAATCGCTTCGGGCGCGATGCAGAGTTCGAGGGCGTCAACGGCAATGCCGGGGCCGGCGGGCATGTAGGCGAGGGCTGCAGCGATGTTCCACGCATCGCATGCGACGATGACTTCCACAGGCGCATGAGATGGTGGCGGCGCGTCCTGCCGCGTTGGGGCGGGTTCGTTCAGATTCCTGGGCGCAAGGATCGCGGTGGCACCGCCTTCCACCGGGATCTCGAGGGCTTGGGCTTCGCCGGCACGGAGGTCTTCGAAGTCTTGTTCGCAGACCATTCCGCCCGCGAGAGGTCCGCCAAGCTCGGTGAAGGCGCGCACGACATCGCGCGAACGAAAGCCCATGAGGCCGCGGTCGGCGATGGCCCGGAGGATGGCTGTGCGGCGCGGTGCGGATGCCTTTTGGGCTGCCGTGATGCCGGGGCGGAGGACTTCGCGCAGGCGGCCGCGGCCCGCGTAGCTGTGAAGCAGAAGGGTCATGGCGACGGCGCGCGGTATGGCAATGCGGGCGCCGGGCGTGATCTCGGATTCCGAGACGAATCCTCGCGGACGAGCTGCGCCCCGGCCGGGTTGCAGCGAACGGCCGTCGAAAAAGCGGGCACCCGCGGCATGGCCCGCAACGAGCGCAACCGCAGGCGCGAGGAGGACATCTGGACGCGCGCCGGCCGCGGCAAAATAACCTGCGGCGATCGCGTCGGCGGCTCCGCCCCCCGATGAAAGCACGGTCTCCGCCGCCGATTGAGCGCCGGGATCCGATGCTGCGGCGGCGGTGTTTCGGGTCACTGCTCTTCGTCCTCTGCCACGAGAATCGCCGAACTGGAGGGTCTCACGACCAAGGACACAGGGCGGCTGGGAGCGCGCTGCGAAAGGGCTTCGGTGAGCGACGCGCGTATTCGGCGCGCATCTGCCGCTTGCTCCACGACGATATACGCTTCCCGGCGCTGGCGGAGGCGTTCGGCCAGGCGTTCGACGAGCGAGGCGCTGAGCGAGGCCGTCTTTCCCAGGGCCCGCAGGCGCGTGTACACGACCGGTCCCGGCGGGGGTTGTTCGGCGGCGGCATCGAGCACGGCGACGGCGCCCATTTCCTTGGCCAGCGCGATGGTGTCAGCGCGTTCCCAAATGCCTTGGGGTTCCCAGCAGCGAACGACACCTTCCGCAGGCAGTCGAGCGACGACGGAGGCGATGCGTTTTCGGTTCGCCGCCGTGGGGCGAACGGAGGACGGCGTCTGAAGGACAATGCAGCGCGCTTCGAGGACGCGTGCGACTTCGAGCGACGTAGCGAGGGCTGACTCGGCCTGCTCCGATGTGGCGAGTTCGCTCACGACGCGCGGAAGGACAACACTGAATACAAAGGGCGCGGGCGTGCTGGCTCGCCAGCGGCGCAGCATCGCCAGCTTGGGCAAGGACGTATCCACGGGCCGCAGCTCGACGAGGTCGAAGCGCGATTTGTAGTTTTCGATGGTGCCGCGCAGCGCGGGAAGTCCGATGTGCAATGCGGTCATGAGCGGCGTCTATCTACACGAGGGCGGGCTCGCCGAACAGCGGCGCATCGGCTTGTGGCGGGGGCAAGCGTTCACGGCGGTCGGCGTTCGCGAAAACGGCGGTTATTCGAGGCTGGACATTGCTCGAGTGAGTTCGACGCAGGATCGGTTCGAGCGCTGTGCGGTGTCGGAGTCAGCCGCCGCGAGGGCGCCTCAGGGCGTGGTGATGCCCAGTTCCTGGATCATCTGTTCGGCGAGGGCGCGCACATCGGCGAGCGAATGTTGAGCGGCGCGGCGCAATGCCGAGAGGGCCTCTGGCGTGCGCGGTCCGGCGGGATCGCGGTGGATCAGGTTCGCGGCGGCAAGGACGGCGTTGCGGACGATGCCGGCGAACTTTGGGCGGCGCAGAGGCGTGCCCCGGAACAGCCGATCGAAGGTGTGTTCGTCGAGTGCACAGATGTCGTCGAGCGTCAGCGTTTGAAGCCAGGGCAAAGGATGGAAGGGTTCGGTGGATGCCGGGTCGGGAGGCGCTGTGCGGTTGTAGGGGCAGACCTCTTGGCAGACATCGCATCCGAAGAACTGGTAGCCCATTTGGAGCGCAAGCGCAGGGTCGGGCGGGCCCGGGTTTTCGATCGTGAGGTACGCGACGCATCGCCGTGGGTCGAGCACGAAGGGCGCCGCAAACGCATCGGTAGGGCACGCATCGAGACATCGCGTGCACGAGCCACAGCGCTCGCGCATCGGTGTGCCAGGCACAAGATTTAGGGTGGTTACGACCTCGCCCAAGATTTGGTAGCTGCCTTGGCCCGGCGTGATAACAAGCCCATTTTTTCCGACGAACCCAATCCCGGAGCGGGCCGCCCATGCGCGCTCCAGCACGGGTTCGATGTCGCACAGCGCACGGGCGCGGACGCCGGGCGCGAGCGTGCATACGAAGGTCGCAACGCGCTTCAACAGGGCTTTTACATGGTTGTGATAGTCGTGCCCTTTGGCGTAGCGCGCGATTCCCGAAACGAGCGGTCCGTCGCTTCGCTCATCGTCCGCGGTGCGCGCATAGCGCTTTCCCAGGCAGATGACCGTCGTTGCCCCTTCGAGGATCGCGGCGGTGTCAAGCCTCTCGCGCACGTCCGCATAGCGGGCGAGGTAGTGCATCGACCCCTGCATTCCTTGCTCGATGAAGGCGAGATAGTGCTCGTACTCGACGGTGAGCGGCTCGTCGGCCCGCGCAAACGCAACGGCATCGAATCCGAGTGTGCGGGCGTAATGCTCGACGCGTTCGTTCAGCGATGGCTGGGGTTGACCGCTTTCTTCCACGTCGTTTCTGCCCCTGCCGCCGTTGTCGTTGAGGTCCATTGTTCGATCGGACGGTTCGCAGCCGCGAAATGACGAATGGCGCCTTCCGTTGCTATCGCGAGACGGCTAGCGTACGCGAATTCAGCCAATTTCGGTGATATCCGCAGGGATGCGCCGCGCTCGCGACGCGGAGCAAACGCGGCAATCGCCATCATCCACTCGTCGCGATGGGGTCTTGATATGAATACGCGCTTCGCGCTCGCAGTTTCGATGTTGTTGGGCACCGCATGCAGCAGTTCAGGCACAGGTGGGACGACAGATGGCTTCGTATGCCCGGACGACCTCGTCCCCGCCAAAAATAGCGAATTTTGTGCCGGTAGCCCGGCATCGATTGACTGCAAGCGCGTCACGCCCGGTCAAAAGAATCAGGTGTGCGGCATTCCCTTGAGATCGCCTGCCGCCGATCTCGAGCGGTCTTCGGACGTCAAAAAATATTCGGGAACGGGGCCTGTCGATCTGAGCTGTTTTGCGGCGGGGAGTTATCCGCAGCCTCTTGAAACGCCTCAAATGGTGACGATCGACGGTGTTGCCGAGATCTTCTCGCATGGCTGCGAGTCGAGCGATTTGAACATCGAAGTGTGGACGGTGAAACGCACCGGAGGCACGGACGATGGAGAGCCCGGGGCGCTGGTGGGGGCGGCGGTGGTGACGCCCTCGGACTGCAAGGCAAACGCTGTAGCGACGCCCAACGAAGAATGCGGAACCCGTTACGAGTGCAAGTTCACCTATGACAACGTTCCAACGGAAACCGAGCTTCTGATCAAGACGTATGGAACGTTCTGGGCGCCGCTGTACGAGTACAACGTGTTCATCAGGAACTCGGCCGTAAACGCTGGGATGTGGCCGAAGAGTGTCCGCGCGCTTGCGATGGATGACTATGGCGTGATTTCGCAAGTCGCGATCGGTTCATCCATCACGGCGGGGCACGGCGCGCTCGCCGGCGAAATGCATGATTGCGGTGATGTCCGCTTGAAGAATGCCATCGTGGATGTCGATGTCCCCCGCGTCGTGACGACGTATTTCACCAACAACGAAGACCATCCGCTGCCCGACCCGGCGGCGGGCTCAACCAGCTCTCTCGGTTTGTATTCATCGATGGATATCGCTCCTGGGCCGGTGACAGTTGGAGCGCTGGGTACGATCAACGGCGAAGTCGTGACCGCGGGGTATTTCCGGGCGAGGATCTTCGCTGATTCGGTCACATCGGTGACCTTCCGTGGCCTGTCGCCCTTTTTCGTCCCCGCTCCCTAATCGGGCGCGCTAGCCGAGAAGCCGATCGAGGGTGATCGCACACGCGGCGCGCACGCTGAGATGATTGAAACCAGTGTCTTTTCGCGCCCGGATCGGCTCGAGTCTCAGGTCTGCAGTATCCGTCAAACTCGACGCCAAGCCCCATCCAGTACCGAATAGAATCAATACGGGAGGCCCCTCGCCCTGTAGGCGTTCCCGCGCTTCCGCATAGGAACTGACGCTTCGTCCGCGCTCGCTCGCCGCTGTCGTCCAGATCTCAAGGCCCGGGCGCCCAGCGCCTTCCGACGCGATGAGCACGGCATCGCCGATTGCCGGCACAATACGAAGGCACGCGAGCGCCGTGGCCCGATCGGGTATGCGCCGTTTGCCTGTGCCGCTGACCCAATGCTCTTGAATGCGCGACGCCAGTTGCCGCTGAGCCTCGACGGGATGAACCACGTACATGGCGTCCGCGCCGTAGGTGACCACGCTCCGCGCCATGTCGTGCAGATCGAGGTTGGTGATCGCAGTAACGACGAGCGAGCCTTCCCGATCGACGACTGGATAGTGCACAAGGGCAATTGAAATTCGCCTCACGCGGGCCGCCCCTTTTCACCGCCGCCGGCCAGTTTTGCCCATAAGTCTGGCCGCTTTTCGGCTGTGCGCTGAGCCGCTTGCCCGCGCCGCCATGCGTCGATTTTGGCGTGGTGCCCCGAGACCAGAATCTCAGGCACCGAAAGCCCCCGAAACTCGGCCGGCCGCGTGTATTGAGGATACTCGAGCAGCCCGCCCATGTCGGGGCTGTGGGATTCGTTCACGGTGGAGCCAGGATTGCCAAGCACACCCGGCAAGAGGCGCGCGCAGGTCTCGATGATCGCCATTGCAGCGACTTCGCCGCCCGTCATGACGAAGTCGCCTATCGACAAATCTTCGTCGACGAATGCCGTGATGCGCTCGTCGAAGCCCTCGTAGCGGCCGCACACGAGCGCGACGCGCGGTTTCTGCGCCAAGTCGCGGGCTTTCGCCTGATTGAAAACCTGGCCTTGAGGCGACAGCAGAACGCGGTGGGCTCGATCGCCGCCTTCTTGAGCGTCAAATGCCTCGAGCGCATTCACAAGACAGTCCACGCGCATCACCATCCCCGACCCGCCACCGTAAGGCGTGTCATCGACCGCCTTGTGCCGGCCTAGGCCAAAGGGACGCAAGTGAACCATCGTGACCCGCATGGCTGCCGATGACAGGGCACGGCCCACCATCGCCGTCGCACAAAAGGTCTCGAACATCTCTGGAAACAGCGTGATGACGCCGAAGTGCACGCGCTCTCCGTTGTTTGGGGTGGCTCAGATCGCTGAAGTCTGCTGTGCCCAAATGACCGCCGTTCCGTGGAGTAGGCCGGCCTTAGGACAGCCCCTCGAGACCGCTCACGACCACGCGGTTCGCCTCGGGCTCGATGGCGACGATATAGGCCGCCAGGAGCGGCACCTCGAGGATCGGTCCTCCAGCGTGCGGCTGCACAAGAAGTACATCGCATGTTGGATAATGGGCCGTACCTTGAACGCGCCCCACGATTTCGCCTGATGCCAGAACGACATCCGCGCCCTCGATGTCGCACGCGTAGAATTCACCGTCCAAAGGCTCCGGAAACATGTCCCGGCGCACACAGACCGACGCTCCCTGAAGTGCATCGGCCTGGCTCCGATCGGCGATACCCGAAAGCGTAACCAACATCCCTTTGTTGACCGGGCGCGCGGCCGTCACGCTGAAATCGCGTTCGGAGCCATCGGCTAAGCGCAAACGCACCGAAGGGCGCTGAAGCAGCAGATCGGAGTCCGGATTGTAGAGATGAAGCCTTAGCTCACCCTTGATGCCGTGAGCCCGTGCAACCTCGGCAATGGCGACATAACGGTGCGCCATCAATCAATCGAGAATGTCGAGGTGGGCGCGGTATCCAATTTTGCTGGCGGCCGCGTTAAGGAGGGTGCGGATCGACTGAGCCGTGCGGCCGTCTTTTCCGATGATTTTTCCGATGTCTTCGCGCGCGACAGAAAGCTCGATTCGAGGAAAGCGTTCTCCCTGCACCTCGCGGACGATGACGCGATCGGGCTGATCGACAAGCGATTTGGCAATCAGCGCGACGAGATCCGTCAGCGGTGAGCCCTGAGGCATTGCTTCCAGCGGACGCTCCATGAGCCTGTCCCTCTCCATGTCGTTCATTCCAATCGGGCGAGGGGAACTACTTTGCTGCGGCCGCGGCTGCCGCGACGGCTTTCTTCTGCTTCTTGAGGAGCACGCTCACCGTGGCCGAGGGCAGCGCGCCCTTGGAAAGCCAGTGCTCCATGCGGGACGCATCGACGAACAGCTCGGTTCGGCGAGGGTCGAAAGTCCCGATGCGCTCGATGAACCGGCCGCCGCGCGGGCTTCGCGAATCGGTGACGACAAGGCGATAAAAAGGCGTCTTTTTGGTTCCAAAACGAGCGAGACGAATATGAACAGCCATTGACAAACCTCAACTTCTCCTGATTGAGCGGGGCGGCAACCTAGGCCAAACGCGCGGCCTGGTCAAGGCCCTGAATACGAGAATTAGCGCAGGTCGACCACAACGACGCCGCGGTTTTGATCGTCGTCCTCTTGCTCCGGCGCGGGTCGGCGGCGATTTGAACGCTCGAGCGGCAACTCCAAACGCGGACGGTCTTCCTGGCGTTTTTGACGCTCTTTTTCTTCGCGCTGACGAATCTGTTCGATAATGAATGGAGGAAGCATTCGAGGTCCTTCCCGCCTAAGAGCCAGCTTCAAAGAATACCATGTGAACTGGAGCGCGCCGGAGCTGAGCTTCCTGCGGTCTTGGGGCGGATTAAGCCAATTTGGCGCCCCCATAACATGCACCGCTGGCTCAATCCAGCCGCTTTGTGGTCGACTCTAGCAACGCGCTCCATTGGGTCAAGCTTATGGCCTAGATTCGTCGCGGCCACCACCCTCGTGCGTTGGCGCCTGATGGCCGTTCCGATGCCACCCATGCTCATGCAGCAGTCACCTCATTCCCATTTACGTGCGCCATGCCCTGCGCGGGGCGCGCCATCCTCGCCATTCCCACGGGCCGCACATGGTGCGCGCGAGCCCGCTTTTGCCGGCAGGACAAGCCGCATGGGCAGGTTGGCTTTGGCCTGCGCGGCAGCCCTATCGCTGAGTCTGATTCCGCACCATGCCCGGGCGGCGGCGTTCGATGTGAACGACACCAGTTGGGAGGGTTGCTCTGAACTTTTGGATGTGGCTCGGGCGACGCTCGGCAGCGCGGATGTGCTGGCTGTGGGCGTGCTCGATTGGAGCTTGGTCAATCCCGAGGATGGCGTGCTCGCGCTGTATCCGCTGCGCGTGCTGGATGCGGAGTCGAGTGCCGCGTTTATGAAAGAAGGCGGCCGGCTCGCGATTGTCGACGATTACGGCCACGGCGAGGAAGTCCTGCGGCGTTTTCGGATCGACCGGATTCCTGCGCCCACGCGGCCTGCCCTTGCCCTTCGGAACAGGCCCGCTCTCGCCATTGCGGAACCGGTAATCGATACCGTTGGAGGCCACAGCGTAGGTCCTCATCCGGTGGTCAGCGATGTCCAGCGCCTTGTGCTCAATCACCCGACGGGATTGCGGCATCCGAATCTGTCGCCCGTGATGAAGATTCGGGCCATCGGCGAGCCCGACGTGATCGTCGCGGTGGCTGGGCAGGTGGGCAAGGGGCGGCTCTTTGCGATGAGCGATCCCAGCGCGCTGACCAACCAAATGCTGCGTTACCCGGGCAATCGGGCCTTTGTAAAAGGGCTGGCCAAATATCTGGTCGACGACGATGGCCAGATTAAGCGCCGCGGCCGGCTTTGGATCGTGGCCAACCGCTTTGATGAAGAAGGCACATTCGGCGGGCAGCCGACGGTCGGAAAAGAAATTAGCGATCGGATGAAGGCGCTCGCCAACGCACTGGAAGACGCCAAGCAGAGCGGCTTTCCGGGATGGGTGCTCGTCATCCTCGCCGCATTTTGGACGCTGGTTGTCGCGCTATGGGTGAACAGAACCTATGCCCGTACCTACAAGAACCCGACCCCGCGCTATGCCCGCGTGCGGCCGCTGGTGACGCAGGGAGGCGTGGCAGGCCGATTTGCAGTGCTTTCTGCGCCCACATCGCCGCCTGTGCTTTCGATGCTCGAGTTGAAGAGCGCACTGCTGGAGTCTGTTGCGGCTCGCTTCGAACTCGAGGTCGAGCCCTCCCTCGACCACCTCCAAACGATCTTGGCCAAGGAAGCAAACATCAGCGGAGCCTTGTCGGCATCGCTTTCGAGCGTCATCGGCGCCATGCAGAAGGCCGAAGCATCGTTTTTGGCCGGACGCGCGGCGGACATCACGGCCGTAGCGCTGGGACAAGCGACGGAGGTGGTCCGCGAGGTGCTTTTGGCTTGCGGGGCCGATATTGGACATCTTCCCGGGCACGCCCCGCCACACAAATCCTCCCAAAGCATGGGTTCATCAGTATCCTCGCGCCCAATCGCGGGCGGCTCAGCGTAAAGAGGCTGCCCCCATGATTTCCCGAACCCCGCACGATTCGAACCGCCACCCGATCCACCTGCAAGGAGACAGCTCCTCGTGAACCAGGCCGTCGCCGCAAACGAAATATCAGCGGCTAAAGAACGACTCGATATGGTCCGCCGCGAAGTGACCGCGGTGTACATCGGCACAAGCCGAGTCATCGATCTGATGCTCACGGCGCTCTTGGCACAGGGTCATGTGCTTTTGGAAGGTGTGCCGGGCGTTGCAAAAACAACGTTGGTTAAAGCCTATGCGGCATCGCTCGGCGCAACCGTAAGGCGTATTCAGTTCACGCCCGATTTGCTGCCCGCCGATATCACGGGCACCTATGTGCTCTCGCCAAAGGATGGGACGTTTACGCTGAGGCCCGGGCCGGTATTTGCCAACGTGGTGCTCGCCGACGAGATCAACCGCGCGCCCGCAAAAACGCAGTCGGCGCTCTTGGAAGCCATGCAGGAGCGGCAAGTCACGATCGAGGGCGATCGCTTCGAACTTCCTGCTCCGTTTTTGGTCCTCGCAACGCAAAATCCGATTGACCTCGAAGGTACGTATCCATTGCCCGAAGCCCAGATCGACCGCTTTCTGGTGCGCATTAATATCGGCTATCCGAATCATAAAGACGAAGTGGCCATGCTTCGCGCGCACAACATCGAGCCTCCTGTGGCGCGCTCGGTTATCTCGGTGTCGGACCTCATTGCCCTTCAAAACGTGGCTCGCCGCATTCATGTCGACGACGACGTCTACGAGTACGCCGTGGGCCTGACGACATATACGAGGACACATCCAAGGGTGGTGCTCGGCGCTTCACCGCGCGCCACGCTGGGGCTGGTGCAGGCTGCAAAGGCGGCTGCAGTCATCGGCGGCCGGCCCTTCGTCACACCCGACGACATGAGAGGCGTTGCGCACGCGGTCTTGGCTCACCGGCTCATTCTCGTACCCGAAGCCGAAGGTGATTCAAAGGCCCGCGACGCGGTCATTGACGACGCCATTCAGCGCGTGGGCTACCGCCGCGCCGTGAGACCTGTGTAGGGACAACGCAGCGCCATGCAGCTCTACCCCACCCGCGCCGCGTCTCATCTTGCGATTGCAGGCGTTGCCGTCGCGGGCGCCGGTCTCATTACCCGCACGCCTGTGATTGTCGCTTGGGGTGGAGCTCTCTTGGTTGCGCTGGCCCTGGCGCGGGCAGTCACGCTCGTGTCCGTGGCCCGTATTCGCGCGGCCGGCTTTGAAATGCTGTGGAGCGGCCCCAAACGCATTCTTCGGACGGGCAGGGGAGGCACCGTTGAAATCGAAGCGGAGGTCCGAAACCGGGACACGCTTTCAGCCCGCTACGTTCATTTGCGCGCCGTCGCCTCGTCGCAGCTCAGCGTCACCATCGAACCGAGCATGGGTGAAGTCCAGGCGTCCGGCAGGCTGAAGGTCAAGGTTCTCGTTCGTTGCCCGAGGGTTGGCCAGCATGGCGTTCACGGCTTGTCGCTCGAGGTCCGCGGCGCTCCGGGAATGTTTGAAGTGCCGCTCACCTTTGCCAATCCCTTCGGAATCGAAGTGCTTCCGCGCCCCTTTGCCGCATATCTCATGCAGGCGCGCGGAGGCCGGAGCCGCTTGATTGCCGCCTCGGGAAGGCCAGGCGTCGTGCGCGGCGATGGAAACGATTTGCGCGAGTTGCGCGAACACCAGCCGGGCGATCCATTCAGGCGAATCGCATGGAAGGCAACAGCGAGGCGCGGAAGGCTCATGGTGCGCGACTTCGAACGCGAAGAGCGCGATGTGGTGTGGCTGATCCTCGATGCCCAAGTGGAACTGTGGGCAGGTCCGCTGGGCCGGGCCCCGCTCGATCGCTCCATCGACGAAGCCAGCGCTATCGCCGTCAAGCATTTGAGCCGGGGAGATCGCGTTGGTCTTTTTATCGTTGCCGATCACCTTCGGCACTACATGCAGCCTGAACAAGGCCCGGTACATGCCCAGCGGCTCGCGCACGCGCTCATCACCCTCACGGGCACGCACGATGCCGAACGATCGGAACTCGACGAAAGCGACGTGGCCATTCGCGTCATGGAGCACTTGCGTCCGCTGGACGCGCGCGGCCTGTCGGATGTGCGCCGGGGCGATTTGGACAAACTCGCGCAGCGGGCCGATCAAATGCGATCCAGAGCGCCCTTTCTCGCCGCTCTGCCTCAAGGCAAATCGCATCGGGAACGGCTTCTGAGGCGCTACCTGGCGGCCTTCGGCATCGAATCTCCCCCGCGCATCGAATCCGATCGCCGGGCGGGCACGCTGGCACTCATCGACGCGTTTGCATTTATCGGCAAAACCAAGCCTCGCGCGAGTTTGGTTCACGTCATTGGGGGACTTCCCGATGAATCGCTGATGCCGATGTTTGGCGAAGCGGCCAAACGCCTTATGCGCAAAGGAATCACGGTGACGCTGTCGATGCCCGATCTGGTGTCGGGGCTCGCAAAACCATGGGAAGACCCTGCCAAATCGGCCGATCCATATGAAGAGCCCCCGCTCTTTCCGCCGAAAACGACGCAGATGTGGGAAGCGATGGCCGAGGCGAGCTCCAATGCAATGGCCATTCGCGCGCACGCATCGGAGAAGCGCCGCGAGAGGGTGATGCGCAAGGCGGGTGTGCACATCATCCGGCGGCGCCCCATCAAGACCACCGAGGAAATACACAACGATTTGTTGGGCGCGGCAGCAAGCAGCGAGACCGCGCCGGAAACGCGGGAAGCTTCGGCGCCGGAAACGGAACCACCTGGAAACGAAGCGGAATGACGGCGGCCGATCGATTTCGCGCCCAAGGACTTCGGCCCAAGAAACGCCTCGGCCAGAACTTCCTCAGCGACCCCCGCCTCTGTGGCTCCATCGCCGACGCTGCCGCGGGCCTCGCCGCGCATCCAGCGTCTCCGGCTCACCTTGAAGGAACAGTCCTCGAGATCGGCACAGGATTGGGCGCCCTCACCGCGCCCCTATGCGAGCGTTTCCAGCGCGTCATTAGCATCGAGCGCGATACCGAACTCACGCCCCTTCTGCGGGAAGCCTTTGCCGATGCGCTGAACGAAGGATTATTGACGCTCATCGAGGGCGACGCGACCGAGCTGTCCTGGCTCGGCCTGCTCGAAGCGCAGCCCAAGCCCTACGCGATATGCGGCAATTTGCCTTATTTGATCACCGGCCGCCTGCTGACCATGGCCATTGAATTGGCCGATCAAATCGAGCGGGCCGTGTTCATGGTTCAAAAAGAAGTCGCCGATCGCCTGTGCGCCCCGGCCGGAACGGAGGACTACGGCGCCCTTTCCGTCTTCGTTCAGGCTGCGTTCTCGGTGAAACGCATCATGGTCGTCAAAGCGGGAGCGTTTTTTCCCAGGCCGGACGTGGATTCCGCGGTCGTGCTCCTCTCGCCGCATCGCCCGCGCCGGGCTCTTGAAACACCGGCTTTTGCTGCTGCGGTTCACGCGGCCTTCGGACAGCGGCGCAAAACCCTGCGCAATGCATGGCGCGGCCTCTTCGGCTGGACCCGCGAAGAACTCGAGCGCGCCGCTCAATCTGCCGGCATTTCCCTCGATGCTCGCGGCGAGACGCTCGATGTCGAGGCGTTTTCAAGAATAGCGGCGCAATGTCCCGCCAACGATTAACACCCGTTTGCCGAAGGGATCGGCCGCACGCGAGAAATCCCTAGTCGGACGCTCAGTGTCATGGTAGGTGGCGCGCGCTATTCGGTACGCAGCAAGCGCCGCGTGCCTGGTATGAAGCCCCTGAGGAGATTCCCATACCCATGACGGTAGGAAAAATTGCCCAAGTTATCGGTCCGGTCGTCGACGTCGAATTCCCTCCCGGACGATTGCCCCGAATTCTGAACGCACTGACGGTAGACAGATCCGGAGAAGCGGGCGCAACGAAGCTCGTTCTCGAGGTTGCGCAGCACTTAGGCGAGTCTGTCGTACGCACGGTCGCCATGGATTCAACGGATGGCCTCATGCGCGGGATGGCAGTGGTCGACACGGGCAGGGCGATCATGATGCCTGTGGGCAAAGAGTGCCTCGGGCGCATTCTCAATGTCGTTGGCGAGCCCGTCGACGAGCGCGGCCCGGTCGGTGCCTCGAAGACATCGCCCATCCACAAAGATCCCCCTGCGTTTATGGATCAATCGACGAAAGTCGAAATCTTCGAGACAGGCATCAAGGTGATCGATCTGCTCGCGCCCTATCGCAAAGGCGGCAAAATCGGCCTGTTCGGCGGCGCGGGCGTTGGCAAAACCGTCGTCATCATGGAGCTCATCAACAACGTGGCCAAAGCGCACGGCGGTGTCTCCGTGTTCGCGGGCGTCGGCGAGCGCACCCGCGAAGGCTGCGACCTGCTCACCGAAATGAGCGAATCCAAACTCTCGGACGGCAGCCCCGTTATTTCGCGCGCCGCATTGATCTACGGCCAAATGAACGAACCGCCCGGAGCCCGCGCCCGCGTCGCGCTGTCTGCGCTCACGGTGGCCGAGCATTTCCGCGATGAAGAAGGCCAGGACGTGCTCCTCTTCGTCGACAACATCTTCCGCTTTACCCAAGCGGGTTCCGAAGTGTCCGCGCTCCTGGGCCGCATTCCGAGCGCCGTCGGTTACCAGCCCACGCTTTCAACCGAAATGGGCGGCCTTCAAGAACGCATCACCTCGACAACCAAAGGCTCGGTCACCAGCGTCCAAGCCATTTACGTGCCCGCCGACGACTTGACCGACCCCGCGCCGGCAACGGCTTTCGCGCACTTGGATGCCACGACCGTGCTTTCGCGCGCCATCTCCGAACTTGGCATCTATCCGGCCGTCGATCCCCTCGATTCAACGTCAACCATGCTCGATCCGCGCGTCGTCGGCGAACGCCACTACTCGGTTGCGCGCCGCGTTCAGCAAACGCTTCAGCGCTACAAAGACCTTCAGGACATCATCGCGATCCTCGGCATGGATGAACTTTCCGAAGACGACAAACTCGTCGTGGCGCGCGCCCGCAAGATCCAAAAATTCTTGTCGCAGCCCTTCTTCGTTGCCGAACAATTCACCGGCAGGTCCGGCAAGCTCGTCAGCCTGAAGGACACGATCTCCGGCTTCGAAGAAATCCTCGACGGCAAGCTCGACCATATTTCCGAGCAGGATTTCTACATGGCCGGAGCGATTGACGAGGTGAAGGCAAGGAGCGCCGGCCAGAAGGCCGCGTAGTGAATGATGAAAGCGGCGGACACGATTTTGCTCGAGATCGTCACACCCACGGGCGTGGCGCTTCGCGAGAACGTGAGTGAAGTGACGGCGCCGAGCGTGGCGGGAGAATTTGGCGTATTGCCCGGCCATCTTCCCTTGCTTGCGGCGCTTCGCACAGGCTTGGTCACGTTTAAGCTTGATGGACAGATGCAGCGCCACGCGGTGCACCATGGCTTCGTCGAAGTGGTTGGCGACAAGGCGCTTCTGCTCACCGAACGCTTTTGCAGCAAAGACGAAGTCGACGTTGTGAAGACCCGCCTCCGCCTCAAAGAAGTCGACGATGAACTCGACTACTGGCAGGGCGATCTCACCGACCAGCGGCGGCGCGATCTCATTGAAGAAGAGCAGTGGTTATGCACACAGCTCGAGCTTATCGGCGATCCACCGCCTCCCATGGTCCGCGAGGACACGCGCTTTTTGGTCGAGCACGCCGAGGCGCCGGCCGTACAGGAAATGGTCGAGGGGCAGACGCCCGACGAAAGCCTCACGGACCATCAAAAACCCAGCGCCGAATAAGGTATTTTCACAAAACCCCGGCAAGCCCGGGCGGATCGGAGTCCGATTTCCGTTCAGAATTTCGGGCGCCGGGGCGCGCCTTCCCTTGCCAGCAGCGGAGACTCGGCCGACACTGGCGTCGCCGTGAGCGGCGCCTACATACGAGGCCCGTGGATCAACCCCAATGATCGCCCAGGAAACGATTGCGCTCGTCAAAGATCGCACCGATCTCGTTGCGCTGATCGGCGAGAGCGTGCGCCTTGTGCGCCGCGGCCGGTCGTTCTTGGGCTTGTGCCCCTTCCACAAAGAGAAATCGCCCAGCTTTCACGTCAGTCCCGAACGCGGTTTTTTTCATTGCTTTGGCTGCAAAAAGACGGGCTCCGCCATCGATTTTCTGATGGAGCAGGAAGGGCAAAGCTTCACCGAGGCGGTGCGCACGCTGGCCGCCCGGGCCGGCATCGAAGTCCACGAAAACGCGACGGATGCCGACAAACGCGAAGCCGATGCCAAGCGGCGCGAGAAAGAAGATCTCTACGCTGTCAATCATCTTGCAGCGACCTTCTTCGAACATTCCCTAAGAGGCGGTCCGGGCCGCCCCCCGCATCCGCTGGCTCACTACGCGCAGGAAGAGCTGGCGCGCCGTGGACTTTCGCTTCCTGTTGAAGGCGACGCGCTCAACCCCATTGCGGACACGCTGCAAGCCTTTCGCATCGGCTACGCCCCGTATGGCTGGGACAACCTCACCACCTACCTCAAACAGCAAGGCAAGCGGCCTACGGACGCCGAGCGGGTCGGCCTTCTCGTCCCCCGCCAATCGGGCTCGGGTTTTTACGATCGCTTCCGGCACCGGTTGATGTTTGCCGTTACCGATGTTCATGGCCGCGTCATCGCCTTCAGCGGCCGCGCCCTTCCCGAACCAAGCGCCGCGGAGCTTCAAAAACTGGGCATTTCAGCGCATGCACCGGCGAGCGATGGAGGCCCTCCCGCCAAATACATCAATAGCCCCGAGTCACCGATCTACACCAAGGGAGAGCATCTCTTTGGCCTCCATCAAGCCCGCCAAGCGATTCGCCAAGCCGAACACGCCATTGTCGTCGAAGGCAATTTCGACGTTGTTTCATTGCATGCGCGCGGCATACCCAATGTTGTCGCGCCGCTCGGCACGGCATTTACGCTTGTGCAGGCCAAACTCCTTCGGCGCTTCGCCCCCAAAGTCACCCTGCTCTTCGATGGAGACGCCGCGGGAAAAAAAGCGACGCGCGCGGCCCGGATGCCATGCGCCGAAGCCGGCCTATCGGCAAAAGTGGCTGTCCTTCCCCAGGGAACCGACCCCGACGAACTCTGCCGCAGGCGCGGCCCCGACGCGATAAAAAGCCTGGTTTCACACGCCAAGGGCATGCTCGAATATTTGATGGACGACGCGCTGCGGGGCGATGGCTTTCAGGGCACTTCGCTGTCCGAGCAGCAGGCCCGCATTCAAGCCGTGCTCAAGCTGCTGCGCGAAGAAAACGATCCGAACATCCGGGCCGCGGCCAAACTCTACGCCGACCGGCTCGCCGCCAACCTCAGCATCCACGGCCGGGCTCCCGCCGATCTGCGCCAATTGGAGCGCCTCGTCGAAAGCGCCCTTTCCGGCCATCGCGACGGCATGGAAACAGCCCGTCCGCCCGCCGTCTCACCGCAACACGCCCGCTCGCCCGTCCGGGAAGATCGGCTCGGCCTAACCATTCTAGGCGCATTGCTTGATTTTCCCGAGTTACTAGACGACCCTGAAGTCGCCCAGGCGATCAACATCCTCGATGGGGACCCCGTACTTGCAACTTTCGCCATGCGCCGCTGCAAAACCGATCAAAAAAGCCTTGATGCCATCGAGTTTCTTGCCCAAATCCCTCGTTCGATCCATTCCTACGCGGCCGGGCGGCTTTCGTCTCCCGTGTTCGAGGCAGTGGGCGAGGCCAAAGCAGCCGTGTTTGAGAACGCAAGAAAATTAGAGCTCTTAAGCTTGCAACGTGAAAAAGCGGCCGGCGTCGAAAAGCCCAATCAAGCGGAAGCGCTGGGCGATCACGCGGCCGTAGAAGCCATGCTGCGCGAAGCCCAAAGGAGGGCTCAACGAAAGGCGGGGATGACGTAATTTGTCCGCCTTGGGCTTGGGGCGGCAGCGTCTAAAAGCCCATGCGCGCTACAGTTTCTGTTCCGGAAAAGGGCTGGGGAACATTCTTAAAAAGCGGTGATGACGAACCGCTTGTGGAGCATATGGGAATGGCGAGCAAAGCCAAGCAATCTGCCGGTCGTGGTGTCAGTTCGGGTGGCCACTCTTCCTCGCGATCGAAAAGCGGATCATCGCGATCCAGCAGCGCATCCTCGCGATCAAGCAGCGGATCATCCAAGTCCAGCAGCGCGCCCGTGAAATCGGGCAAGGCCATTTCGAAATCTTCGAGTGCATCTTCGAGCGCATCTTCGAAGCCGGGCAAAGCCATTTCGAAGCCGTCCAGTGCGCCTTCGAAGCTGGGCAAGGCCAGTTCAAAACCGTCGGGCGCTCCGTCGAAATCGGGCAAGGTCACTTCAAAGCCGTCGGGCGCTCCGTCGAAGTCCAGCGCGCCCGCTAAATCCAGCGCTGTGTCGAAGCCGTCCAGCGCTTCAAAATCGAGTTCATCCGCGAAGTCGCCGGCGCCCTTAAAATCGGCTGCATCCGCGAAGTCCACTGCACCGGCAAAGTCCTCCGCGCCCGTGAAGTCCTCCGCGTCTGCGAAGTCGGCCGCGCCCTCGAAATCGGTCGCGCCCTCGAAGTCGGCTGCACCCTCGAAGTCGGCCGTACCCGCGAAGTCCAGTGCTTCTGCGAAGCCGGCCGCACCGTTGGGCAAGAGCCTACCCTCCAAATCGGCCGTGCCGTCCAAAGCGGGCGTTCCGGTGAAATCGGGCACTGCTTCGAAGTCCAGCGCTGCGCACGAATCGAGCGCATCGTCGAAATCGGGTTCTGCTTCGAAATCGAATTCGCATCCGAAACAAAGCGCATCGGGCAAATCGTCGGGCGCACCGGCAAAATCAGGCTCGCCGTCCCGTTCCAACGGAGCGTCTGCGCGCGGAGGCGGCACCCCCTCGCGTTCGGGAGGCTCATCGTCCCGATCCGGCGGGGCACAGGGCGCTCAGGGCGGAGGAAAAGGCGATGCCGGCCGCAGTGAAAAAGATCGAAAGACGCTCGAAAAGCTTGTCGAACAGGGCAAAAGCAAAGGCTTTCTCACCTACGACGAAGTAAACGACGCGCTGCCCGCCGATGTCGCTCCCGATCAGCTCGACGACGTTGTGGGCGCGCTCGGCGATGAAGACATCGAGATTGTCGACGGCGCAACGCAGGTAAAAATTGCCCCGAAGCGCATCGCCGAAGAAGAAGCGAGCGAGAAGAAGCTCGTCGTCACGCAGGACCGCGAAGGCGCCGAAGAAGACGTCGACTACTACTCCAAGTCGAACGATCCGGTTCGCATGTACCTCCGCAAGATGGGCAGTGTTTCGCTGCTCACGCGCGAGGGCGAAGTCGAAATTGCCAAGCGCATCGAGCTCGGCGAGCAAAGGGTGAACGCGGCGATTTTGGATTCACCGATTGCCGTCCGCGAAATCATCGAGCTCGGAGAAAAGCTTCGCAAGCACAAGATCCGCGTCAAAGAACTCATCAAAGACGGCGAAAACGACGATCAGGATTTTGACGAGGAAGAGGCCGACCGCCGCATTATCCGGCTGATCGACAAGGTAAAGCGGCTCGACAAAAAGAAGGTCGAGCTGCTTGAAGAACGCAAGGACGCAAAAACCGAAGCGCGCCGCAAGCAGATCGATACCGAAATTGTCGCGAACACAAGCGAGCTGGTGACAACGCTCGAGGAAATGCGCCTCAACAAAAAGACCATCGATCGCATCGTACAAAAGCTCAAAGGTCTTATTTCCAAGGTCGAGCGCGCGGAAGCGGGGGCGACGGAACTCGAGAGGCGCACTGGCCTTTCCAAGGCCGAGCTAAAGCGGCGCATCGGTGCCGTAAAGGGCAACCGCCTGGACGAAGCCCGCCTCGCCAAGCGGCTCAACGTCACGCGCGAAGAGCTCTACGATTTCGAATCGACGATCAAGAATGCGCAAAAGGGCCTGAAAAAGGTCGAGGAAGAGCTCAACATCGACGTCGAGGGCGTGCGCGGCACCTACGAAAATATCCGCAACGGCGAGCGCATGGCCGAGCGCGCAAAGGCCGAGCTGGTCGAAGCGAACTTGAGGCTCGTGGTGTCCATCGCAAAGAAGTACACCAACCGCGGCCTTCAATTCCTCGACCTCATTCAAGAGGGCAATATCGGTCTGATGAAGGCCGTCGATAAGTTTGAGTACAAACGGGGCTACAAATTCTCGACGTACGCAACATGGTGGATCCGGCAAGCCATTACCCGCGCCATCGCCGATCAGGCGAGGACGATCCGCATTCCGGTTCACATGATCGAAACGATCAACAAGCTGATCCGGACATCGCGTTATCTGGTGCAGGAATACGGGCGCGAACCAACACCGGAAGAGATCGCCGAGAAGATGGAGCTGCCGCTCGACAAGGTCCGCAAGGTGCTCAAGATCGCCAAAGAACCTATCTCGCTGGAGACACCGATCGGCGAAGAAGAAGATTCACATCTTGGCGATTTCATCGAGGATAAGAGCGTTGTTTCGCCGGCTGAAGCCGTCATCAATCTGAACCTCGCGGAGCAAACCAGGCGCGTGCTCAAGACGCTTACGCCCCGCGAAGAAAAGGTGCTGAGGATGCGCTTTGGTATCGGCGAAAAGAGCGATCACACGCTCGAGGAAGTCGGTCAGGACTTTGAAGTAACGCGCGAGCGCATTCGCCAAATTGAAGCGAAGGCGCTGCGGAAGCTTCGGCATCCAAGCCGTTCCAAGCAGTTAAAGAGCTTTATCGATAGCTAAAGGCGGGGCTGATGAAGCGCGAAGAAGGCGGAGCGAAGGCTGGACGAAATCCAAGGGCGCTCCGCCTTTTTCATTGGAAGGGGGCGCTGGGCGCGGCGCTCTTGTGCTTGGGCGCGGCGGGTCTTGTCGGATGCGGGCGCAAAAGCCTCGATGATGAAGATTGCCGGGCCGTCGGGAATGCGCTGCGGGATGCGTGGAGGGCCGAGGTCCGGAACGCCAGACAAGGGCCGAGCAATGACAAAGGCGCGGGCGTTGCGATGAGCGAAGGCGATCGCGTCGTGAATGAGTGGCTGTCGGAATGCCAATCGCTTCGCGGGACAGATGTGCGCGCCGAGGAGCTGGCTTGTTTGCAGCGCTCGAAAAGCCTCGCGGAAATGCGGGCCTGCGCGAAGTAAGCCTAGTTGAGGTGTTTCTTGTCTTTGGATGGCGTTTTTGAGGCTTGACCGCCTTCGATCACGCGGAGCGGAGGCCCGCCCGTGCGGCTCTTGGGTTTGGTATCGCGCAGAACTGTGGCCTGAGCCTGCAGGCGGCGGAGTTTGAGCTTGAGGTAGAGCCTGCGGGCAGGTGAGCCCTCGCCGAAAAAGAAGCCAACCAGCATGCCGCCAAAATGCCCGGCCGCCGAAACCGACGAAAAGCTCAGGGCGTTGAGCACTTCGAATCCGAGCGTCAAGTAGATGAGATGAATGCCTTTTACAGGCAGGAAAAAGAAAAAATAGAGCTCGCGTTCGGGGAAGGTGAAGCCCCATGCGATGAGCAATCCCATCGTGATGCAGGAGCCGCCGACGACCGGCGAGGAGCCCAGGCCCACCAAATGGGTGAGCATCACAAAACCCGCGCCCGACAAGGCGCAGAGCAGCATGAACACAACGAAGCGGCGCACGCCCCAGCGGCCTTCAAGGGCGGGGCCGAAAAAGAAGAAGGCGATGCTGTTAAAGACCAGATGACCGGGGCTATCGAGCGAATGCACCAGCGCGTGCGTCAGCAGCGTCCAGAGCCTCAATTCGGGGATAAGCGAGCGGGGATCGAGCCAGAGCAGCCTGTAGACGCCGAGCCCGATATCGGTGCGCGCCAGGATGGCGGTGATGATGTAGACCAGCACCCACAAAATTAAGGTGGCGAATACGACAGGTGTTGGGCGGTAGGCACCTAAACGCATGGCTGTACACGCGAGCGCTAGAAGAAATTGCCGATCGTGAATTCGAAGCGATAGTCCTCTTCGTAGGGCAGCGGCTTAAACGGAAAACCCCATTCAAAGCGAAGCGGTCCGAGCGGCGAGAACCACCTGAATCCCAAGCCCCACGATGTGCGCACCGACAAGAGTTTATCGGCCGTGAAACAGGGGTTTGTCGCTTCGTAGGGAGAAGCGGGCGCCGCATTGCAATACAGCCCTTCGAGGTTCCACGCGTTGCCCAAATCGGTGAAGACAACGCCGCGGATGTTGACGGGCTCTAGCAGCGGAAACTCAAATTCGAGGTTTTGGTAGTACATCAAGTTTCCGCCGATAACCGCGCCGTCTTGTACCGATGGAGAGTTGTCGTCGAGCGATTGGCGCAAGGGAAGCCGGGGGCCGATGCTGCGCAGGGGGAAGCCGCGCAAATCCAAAATGCCGCCCAGGAAGAAGCGGGCAAAGATAGGCACGCCTTCGGGCCTCGGGCTGACAACCATGCCCGCCTCTTGCTGAAGCTTGAGGACAATCGAGCCGTCGCTGTTGATGGGGTAGTAGTAGCGGCCCGTGAACCGGTAGCGGAAGAACTCGTTGTCGCTGCCCAAATACGAAGAAGCGGCTTCGAAGGAGCCTTGGAGAAAGATGCCGGACGAGGGGAAGAGCTGGTTGTTCAGCGTCGAGTAGGTGAGCGAAGGCCGGACGCTCGACGTTACGCCGTCGTTGAAGAGATTGGCGAGGGGCAGGCGCTGAAAGACGGAGACCGCCGATGCCGTGCCAAAGAAGGTGGATGTGGTCGAGGTCGAAATTTTGTTGGACTCGAGCGTGTAGGCGAGAGAAGCGCGAAGCTGGGGCTGAATCAGCGGATAGCCCAGCGTGAGCGAGCCGCCCATCGAGGTCTGGGAGAAGTTGTCGTACACGCGGAGCTGGTCGTACACGTTGGCCGACATCGAGAAGTTGGTGTCGAGGAAATAAGGCTCGAAGTAGCGGATATCGATGAGCTGCCGGAGGCCCGAAATCTGAGCTTGGAGCGAGAGCGACTGGCCATTGCCGAAGAGGTTGGCCTGCTGCACTTGGGCCGTGGCGATAAAGCTTTCGATGCTTGAAAAACCGGCGCCGACTTGAAAGGTGCCCGTGGGTTTTTCGCCGATGTCGACGTTGACGTTGATGACCGTTGGGTCGTCGGCTTGTTCGGTGGAGATATCGACCCGTTCGAAGTAGCCCAGCGCGGTGATGCGGCGCTTGGAGCGTTCCAGCTTGGATTCGCTGAAGAGCTCGCGCTCGGTGATTTCCATCTCGCGGCGGATGACTTTGTCGCGGGTTTTGGTGTTGCCGCGGATCTCGATGCGGCCGAAATACACAGGCTGATGCCTTTTGATCGGCACGATGATGTCGACTTCGTTCTTGTCAGGATCGAGCTCGGTCGCGGGGGCGGCTTCGACGTTGGCGTAGCCGGCGTCGCGGTACATCGTTTGAACAGCGCCTAAATCCTTGGCCAGCTCGGCGCGGTTGAAAAAATCGCCGGGCTTGGCGCGGACCATTTCGCGGAGCCTGCGCCTGCCGCCCAAAGGTTCGACTTCCTTGCCGTCTTCATCGCGCTCGTAGAGCCGCAGCGAACGGATTTTGTAGCGGGGGCCTTCTTGGATCGTGACGGTGATTTCAATCCCGGTGCGATCGGGCGTGAGCTGGATGCGCGGCGTAAACACCTGAACCGATAAAAAGCCCTTGTCGTAATAGAGCGCGTTGATCACCAAAATATCGCGCTCAAATGCATCGGCCCGGAAGGCGCCGCCCGAGCCCCAGTCAAACACGCTCGTGGCGCCCGTGATCATGATGTCGCGCAGCTCTTTGTCACTGACGTTGTGGTTGCCAATGAAGGTGATGCGGCGGATTGAAACGGGCTCGTGCTCTTTGATCGTAAACTTTACGATCACTTCGTTGTCGCGCTGGGGAACGATTTCGTGGGTGACTTCCGCGAGGAAGTAGCCCTCTTCAGCGTATTTATCGCGGAGCTTCTGGATGCCCCGCCGTATCGCGGCATGGCTGAGCACAGAGCCCACCTTCGCCTCCACGCTGAGCGCCTCGGTGAGATCTTCCGCTTCAAGCTTTTGATTGCCTGTGAATTCAACGGATCGGATGCTCGGCCGCTCTCTCACCACAATGCGCAGGTGAACGCCGTCATCGCGCCGGACCAGATCGATCTCGATGTCTTCGAAATAGTCGGAATCCCACAGCTCCCGGACATCCCTCGCCGCCCCCTCGGGCGAGAAGGGTTTACCCACGCGCAGGCTGCTGATGTAGGTCAGCACATCGTCGGTGGACACGCGGCGATTGCCGGCGATTGTCAGCTTGGCGATCGGCTGGCCGCGGGCGAGTTCGGCCTCCGTCATCGGGATTTCAGGCGCCGCATCCTCGGTATCGGCCGCCGGGGCTGCCGCTTTTGGGGGCGGAGTGCCACCCTGGCTTTTGTCGTCCTTTGAAACTTGCGAATCACCTGAATCGGCAGGGGTGCCCGCGTCCGGCTCGGACTGTGCAAACACGGGGCCCGCGCTGGTTAATCCAAGTGCAGCGATGAAGGCCGCACAGGCAAAAACCGAGCGGGCAAGCCCTAAACGCAGGCTTTGATGACGTTGACGGAATTCGAACAAGGCGCTTCCCCGTAGCCCAGCAGGCCCTAGGTCTCAAGGCTTGAAGCGACAGCGATGTGCAAAACCTTGGCAAAGGGCGCGGAGCGAGGCTCATTTCAGGGGGATGCGGACATGAAAGCGGCGCGGGGGCTCTTGACCAAGCGCGCGTCCATGGGTAATGCCCTCGGCCTAAGCGTTACTGAACGCCGGTACACCCTTAAAAAGAGAGAACACCCGTGGCCCGCTCAGCGCAGCTCGTGTTGCAGCTTGAAAGCGGAGGCAGCCGGAGATCACGCGGAAGCGATGGTGACCAGCCGCCTTCTCCCCCTCCGGTACCCGATGTGCCGCTGGCCGAGGAGGCTCAGCGCCGGTATCTGAACTACGCGCTCAGCGTCATTACATCGCGGGCGCTGCCCGATGTACGCGATGGCTTAAAGCCTGTGCAGAGGCGCATTTTGTACGCGATGCAGAACGATCTGCGGCTCGTGCCCGATGCCAAGTACAGAAAGAGCGCGGCGATCGTCGGCGATGTGATGGGCAAGTATCATCCTCACGGCGACACGGCGATTTACGACGCGATGGTGAGGCTCGCGCAGGAATTTGTGATGCGGGCGCCTTTGGTTTCCGGTCATGGAAACTTCGGATCGATCGACGGCGATGCTCCTGCGGCGATGCGTTACACCGAGGCGAAACTCCGGCCGATCGCGATGGAAATGCTTACCGAGCTCGACAAGCGCACGGTCGAGTGGAGGCCGAACTATGACGGCACGCGCTTTGAGCCTGTCGTGCTGCCCGCCCGCTTTCCAAACCTTTTGGTCAACGGATCGCAGGGCATCGCGGTCGGCATGGCGACGAGCATCCCGCCGCACAATCTCAGCGAAGTCATCGATGCCTGCACCGCCCTAATCGAGTCGCGGGATCTATCGTCCTTCCGTTTGCTCACCCATGTCAAAGGGCCTGATTTTCCGACCGGCGGGCAAATTCACGCGACCAAAAAAGAGCTTGAAGCGCTGTATGTCACGGGCCAGGGCTCACTAAAACTGCGCGGCGAGTGGAAGATGGAGGGCGAACTCGATGGCAAGCGGGGAAGCGCTCCTCCGACCATCATTATCACGTCGATTCCCTATGGAATTGAGCGCAAAGTCATCGTCGAAAAAATCGCCGAGGTGATTGTTTCGAAGAAGCTGCCCACGCTGCTCGACGTGCGCGATGAGTCCACGGAAGAGATCCGCGTGGTGATGGAGATTAAAAGGGGCGCGGACCCTCAGCTCGTGATGGCGTATCTGTTCAAGAACACGCCTTTGTCGATCAGCGTTCCGGTCAATCTCACCTGTTTGGTGCCCACCGAGAATTCAGAACACTGCGCGCCCCGAAGGCTGGGCCTGCAAGAAATCCTCACGCAGTTTTTGGATTTCCGCTTTGCGACCGTCACCAAGCGAACCGAGTTCGAGCTCGCCGAAATCGCGCGCCGCATTCATGTGCTCGAGGGTCTGGAGCTTGTCTTCGATGCGCTGGATGAAGTGATCAAAATCATTCGGCGAAGCGAAGGCAAAGCGGACGCGGCCGAAAAAATGATGGCGCGCTTTAAGCTCTCGGAAGAGCAGGCCGATGCCATTTTGGAACTGCGGCTCTACCGCCTGGCCAAGCTCGAGATCTTGGTCGTGAAAAAAGAGCTCGCCGAAAAGCGCGCCGAGGCCAAGCGCCTGGATACCCTGCTTAAAAGCGACGCCAAGCGCTGGGCGCTCGTAAAGGACGAGCTCGCCGAAATCAAAGCGAAATACGGCGAAAAGCGGCGAACCAAAATCATGGGCTCGCTGGATGAGCCCGAATTCCAAGCTGAAGATTTCATCGTCGCCGAAGATGTGAGCGTGATTCTCTCGGCGGGCGGCTGGGTGAAGCGGGTGCGCGAAGTCAAAGATCTAAGCACCACAAGGCTTCGGGAAGGCGACAGCGTGCTCGCCGCGATTGCCGGATCGACCCGCGCCACCGTGGCTTTCTTTTCAAATTTTGGAACATGCTACGTGTGCCGCATTCACGACATCCCGGCGTCGACGGGCCACGGCGATCCCGTACAAAAACTCTTTAAACTGGCCGACGGCGAACGGATGATCTCAATGCTCTCGCTCGATTCGCGGGTGATCGATGTACCGCCTCCCACCGAAGAAGCGGCCGATCCCGAACCTCCCTATGCGCTTGCCGTAACGAAGGGAGGACTGGGATTCCGCTTTTCATTGCGGCCTCACCGCGACCCATCCACCCGGGCCGGCCGGCGCTTTGCCAAGCTCAACGACGGCGATGAACTCTTGGCCGTCATGCCCTGCGACAAGGCGATGGCTGTTTTGTGCGCTTCCAGCGATGGCCATTCCCTGGGTGTCCGGCTCGACGAAATCGCGGTTCTATCGGGAAGCGGCAAAGGCGCGGCACTCATGAAAGTCGACGAAGGCGAAAGGCTTGTGGGCGCGCTCCTGGCAGGCAGCGAAGATGAAAAACTAATTGTCGAAACAGAAAAAGGCGTGGAACGAACCTACACAGCCGGCTTTATTTTAAGCCCGCGCGGTTCCTGGGGCCGGCCTTCCGATTACAAAAAAGATCGCTATGCCCGGGTTGTTCTACCGCCCCCTCTCGTACCCACCCTTGGAGATGAATCAAAATGAGCGGGCCGTTTGAGCAGGCACAGGCCGCAGGAAAAACCGGCGCGGCATCCTCCAAAGCCGTTAAAGCTCAGCAGTACACGGCGAAAGACATCGAGGTCTTGGAGGGCCTAGAGCCCGTCCGCATGAGGCCCGCCATGTACATCGGCGGCACCGATGGACGCGGCTATCACCATCTTCTGTGGGAGATCGTCGACAACGCGGTAGACGAAGCCATCAACGGCTTTGCCAAGCGCATCGAAGTCACCTTGGATGGCGACTACCGGGGCGTCACCGTCGGCGACGACGGCCGCGGAATTCCCATCGATATTCACCCCCGCTACAAGCGCCCCGCCTTGGAACTCATCCTCTGCACCTTGCATGCAGGCGGTAAATTCGCGAAGGACAGCTACAAAGTTTCGGGCGGCCTGCACGGCGTTGGATCGTCCGTCGTCAACGCCCTTTCCGAACACATGGAAGTGCGTGTGTTTCGCGACGGAGCCGAGCATTCCCAGACCTTTAGCCGGGGCGCTCCAACCACCAAACTCAAAAAAGGCGCGTCCACCCGCAAGCACGGCACGACCATCCATTTCAGGCCCGATCCTCAAATCTTCGGGGAAACAAGGCAATTCGATCCAGACAACATCAAAGAGAGGCTAGAGGCCAAAGCCTATTTGCACGGCGGCCTCGCCATTGTCTTCCGCGACTCAAAAACCGGCGAAGAAGCCGAACTTCTGCATCCCAACGGCATCGCCGACTATTTGCCCAAACTCATCGCTCAGCGCGGAAAACCCATCACCCATCCCGTGCCCTTTCAAATCGCGAAGGACGATGGCATCCGGCTCGAAGCCGTTCTGCAGTGGACCGAGGCCACCGACGATTACGTCCGCTCCTACGTCAACGGCATTCCGACGAGCTCGGGCGGCTCCCATGAAAACGGCCTCAACGGCGCCATCGTAAAAGCCGTGCGCGCCTTCATGGAGGCCAAGAAAATCCAGCCCAAAGGCTTATCTCTCACCTCCGAGGACATCCGCGAAGGTGTCGTGGCGATTTTATCGATTTACATTCCCGAACCTCAATTTCAGGGCCAAACCAAAGACCGGCTCAACAATCCAGAAGCGGGCCCCGCCGTCGAAAGCGTCGTAAGGCCGGCCCTTGAACAGTGGCTCCTCGAAAACGGCACGGCCGGCGAAGCCATCGCGGCCCGCTCCATTCTCGCCGCCCGCGCACGCGAAGCCAGACGCGAAGCCACCCAGCAAGTCCTGCGCAAAACCCCTGTCAGCCACCGGCTTAATTTGCCCGGAAAACTCGCCGATTGTTCATCGACCGATCCCAACGAAAGCGAACTCTTCATCGTCGAGGGCGACAGCGCCGGCGGCTCCGCAAAACAGGGCCGCGACCGCAAAACACAAGCGATTTTGCCTCTCCGGGGAAAGGTGCTGAATGCCGAACAGGCATCCACATCCAAAGTCCTCAGCAACAAAGAGCTTCAAGACATCGTCAGCGCGCTGGGCTGCGGCTTTGGCAAAGACTTCGATGCAACCAAACTGCGCTACGGGAGGATCTTCCTCTTGATGGACGCCGACAGCGATGGCCAGCACATCGCAACGCTGCTCTTGACCTTCTTCTACCGCCACCTGCCCGGTCTCGTAAAAGGCGGCCATATCTATCTGGCGCAGCCTCCGCTCTACCGGATTGACGCCGGAAAAGAGACCTTCTGGGCACTCGACGACAAAGAGCGGGACAAGATATTGGCCTCGCTCCCCAAGACGGCCAAACCCGAAATCTCGCGTTTTAAAGGTCTCGGCGAAATGCCAGCCGAGGAGCTTCGCGCAACCACCCTCGATATCCGCAGGCGCCGCGCCCTCCGCGTGGTCATCGAAGGCGATTTGGAAACCGATCGCGTCCTCAACGAATTGATGGGCAAAGATCCTCAAGCCCGCTTCCGCTTCATCATGGAACGGGCCCCCAATGCCGAACTAGACGTTTAAATTGCACGTCAATACAATCAAGTTCGCTCTCGCGCTTCAGGGCTTGGCATTGGTGTTGCAGTGACGTCCGGGCATCCCGGTGCCACTCACCATTCAGAGTGGTAGCCGCAGTTGCCTTGGAGATGTCCCGTGAGAAGCGTTGCTCAAATTCAACTCCCTACGAACCCCCATTTGCCCTCTCGCCTACAGCCTCTCGCCGTGCGTTTTCCGCGGCCCGCCAAGCCCGAACCGCTGCCCATGGCTGAACGGATGAGACTCGCTAAAGAACGCCTCCGGAGTGCCGCAGAAGCGGGCCAGCGCCTTCGTTCCTACGAAGTCGCCCTCGACCTCGACTTATCGGAATTTCACTTTGCCCGTATGTTCAGAGCCGCCTTCGATTGCTCACCCCGCGGCTACTACAACCAAGTGCGGGCCACCCGGGCTCGAGCCCTCCTCGCGGGAGGACTCGACGAAAGCGAAGTCGCTCAGCGCCTAGGATTTCGCAGGCCCGGCGAGCTTCGCACCTTGCTTCGCAAGCGCACAACCGATGCCGCCGACTAACCAAACGGCTTTGTGGCCCAATCTCATCGAATTATGCGCCAGTCTTCTTCTTTCAAATCTTGAGATAAGAACCACAATCCTCTAGGGTTCACGCTCCTTGGCGCGCTCAACCACACCCATCTCATCCGCTCTTGTGACGGTTTTAGCCTTGTCCGCAATCGCTTGCGGCCCCAGCGAACCCGTCCAAAGCCCTGGACCTAAAACGGCTCCCCCTCCAACATCGGCTTCCGTGGCGCCTCCTCCGCCGCCGCCGCCCAAGGCCCCCGCCGCAAGCGAAAAGCTTCAAGGAACGTGGGAAATCGTTCACTACGAATCGTTAAAACCCATTCCCGATGAAGCGATGCCACTCATCGGAACGATGTTCAACGGCCTTCGGATCAGCTTCGAAGGCAGCGTAGCCGTCGCCAAAATCGACAAGGTCGAAGAACGCATGAGCTTCGTGACCGACAACGAAAACGGCGACGAATTCAAGCTATTTGCCCGGGGATTTATGTTTGATGGTGCGCAGTGCCGTTTTCTTCCCGACGGCCAGGTTGAAGTGAAAGACGCGGGCGGCACCTGGCCAGGAACAAGCCGTTTGAAGCGCGTTCCCTAACCCGCCGCCGTAACACCGTAACCTGTCACCGTTACGCCCGCCTGTTACGCTGTTACGCCGCAGCCCGCTTCAGCCCGCCGGCAGCGAGCGGGCCTCCGTTCCGTTCCCTGCAGCGAAACCAGCCCTCCCTGCAAATCGCCTCAACCCACCTCGACAACCCGATTCTTTGAGGGACGACGTATATTGAGGGGCGGCCCGTGCGTATCCACAACATGGCAGTGATGCCATAGATCCTGTGGACCACTGGCATCTGTTGCCATAAGGCTTCAGAACACCTGAACGGGTGTACAAGGAAAATGAGAACACCGGGCGATCCAGTTGGCCGCTACATCCTTCAAGGCATTCTTGGTAGCGGGGGAATGGGCGATGTGTATGAAGCCGTCGACACACGGCTTCAGCGCAACGTCGCGCTAAAGCTTGTCAAACACGAAGGGAAACCGGCCCACGCCCAGCGCCTGCTCCGGGAAGCTCGCGCCATCGCGGCATTTGAGCACCCCAACGCCGTTGTCATTTACGACGTGGGCGAAGTCGACACCGAAATGTATATCGCCATGGAGCTTATCCGGGGCCGCTCACTCCGGCATTTCATTGGCGACCCATCCATTTCCCTCGGCCGCAAGCTGCGCTGGCTTGTCGATGCGGCGCGGGCACTGGGAGCGGCTCACCGGGCCTCCCTCGTTCACCGCGATGTCAAGCCCGATAACATCATGGTGCGGACGGACGGCGTCGTAAAAGTGCTGGATTTCGGCATTGCGCGGCTAGAACGCAATGCCTCGCAAGCCCAGTCGAAGCTTGTTCAAGGCGACTCGGCGACGGTAACGGCCGAGGGAACGCTAATTGGAACACCCCGCTATCTCGCGCCTGAACAATTGCGCGGAGACGACGTGGATGGCCGCACCGATGAATTTGCATGGGCCGTAACAGCCTATGAACTCATCACGGGCGAAGCGCCATTTTCCGGCGACACATCGGTGGCGCTGCTTTCGAAAATCCTTACCTCCACACCGAAACCGCTCAGCGCATTTGTGCCCGACGCACCTGCGGCGCTTGAACAAGCGCTGTTCCGCGCCATGGCGAAACGCCCCGAAGACCGCTTTCTCACCATCGACGACGCCGCGGATGCTTTCGAGCCATTTGCGGACATATCCACGGACAGAACCCGCATACCCAAAGACATTCCAAGCTCGGCCGGCCAATCCTCACCGGCCAGCACAGCCGCCGACTCGGCCTCCAATCCCTGCTGTGACCCAGCTCCCACGCCCCAAGCGCCGGCCGAACTCAAAAGCGTCGACCCCGACAAAACCAACGACAGCCGGCTCCAAAAACAAAAATCACCGAAAAGACAAGGTCTTTGGATTGCGGTGGGAACGCTTGTCCTCGCGCTCTCCGCGGCAGGGCTCTACCTCGCATGGCCTGCCAAACCCGCCGAATCGCCCGCCACAGCTTCAGAAAAAGCGCCCCCCGCGCTCATCGTAAACTCTCTAGGATGCGAACCCTCCACACTGAGCGGCGGCAACCCTGTACCCGAACTCGATCGCGCCATTGGCTTTGCCGCATGCAGCCGCCTAGCCTTGGAACTCGGCGTCGATTGGAACAAGCCTTCCCCTTCCCACAACCTATCGGTACACACCGTTCTGTCGGAAAACAGCGCCGAGGTCACGCTCAAGATCGCCGACAAAACAGCCGGTGCCAAAGCGCCGACGCCGCTTGAAGCGATCGTTGAAGCCATTCCAAAACTCGCCCGCCAACTCACGGCCGGCCCGCTGTCTCAAGAGGAAATCGCCCGCTGGGGAGCCAAAGACGCCGACAGCGCGCGCCGGCTTCGAAAAACCTGGCTCAGGATGATTCTCGACTACGAGGTCGACGATCAAGCCGCCGTGCGGGAACTCATCAAGGCCGAGCCCAATTCCGCACTCTCGTATCTGATGGCGCTTGTCACCGAAGTGGGCACCCTGGAAAACCGCCAAGCCTATGCGGCCCGCGCGCGCGAACTGCTCCCAAGCCTGCCATCCGCGCAAGCCAACTACCTGCGCCATTCCCTTGAAATGAAAGGATTCGGCGATCCTCAAAACCCCATCCCCAAAGGCGTCTCCCTTTTGCGCAAGGCGTACACGGAAGATCCTCAAGACACGCAGATTTTGGCCACGATGACCAAAGACACACTGGGTGGTGCATCGCCCGAAGAAGGCCAAGCCCTTCACGATCGCCTGTGGAAACTCGATCCAGCCGAAGCGGTTTGGGTGATGCGCGACGCTTGCAATCCAGGGTTTGCGCCTCGGGACCTCAATCGCGAGGCTAAATACATGGAATTGACGCGCAAGTATATTCCCGAGGCGCTATCCTGGGACATGTCGGTGTCGCATTATTTCCTAACCAACCAAATCCCCAAAGCCAAACAGGCGGTTGAGCTTGGAACCCAGCTTGGTCTCACGAGCGGCGTATCGGGCAGCTTTTATTTTGACGTAGGCCGGGCATGGCTTGCACTTGCAACATGGTCACCCAAAGAAGCCAGAGAAATTGCAAATTGGATGATGGGGATTCCGCGTTCGATGGTATCCAATTGGGGGGCCAATGTACTCGCGGCGTCCTACTTTTTGGAAGGCCGAATCATGGATGGCTTCAATCTGACGGCCAAACAGCATGATGTGGATGGCAACATCGAGTTCCCGCAGAAAAACAAGGCAAATCTCATGATGGCCCGGCACCTATCGCAGCGGCTTTGGCTGCCCCTGCCGCTTCCGAGCAAAGAGCGACTCGAGCGAATCCAAGCGCTGGTCAAGGATTTCAATGCTGAAACTCGGGAAATCACCCAACTGTATATAGAACTCTTGCTTCTGCAACACGACAGCAAACATTCGAAACAGAAGGCCGAGGAGCGTTTAAAAGCCATGGAGGAGCTCATTGCGGCGAAGCCTGATCAGACCGTTGACCAGCGGCAGAGGGCACAGCTTACGCTCTTGCCGGCGATTCGGAGGTTAAGAGGGAACGAAGAAGCGGCGAAGCTTTGGTTATCGGCCTCGAATGCGCCATTTGCGATGAAGCGCATACTGGCATTGGAAGGGGCGATGGCCTTGCTTGGGGTGGGGAAAGAACAGGAAGCGGAAGCGGCATTAAAGCTGGCGGAAGATCCCCGAATGATTGAGGCCATGGCGCTTTCGACGGTGATCGCGCGCATCAAGCGGGGAGCGCTATACCGGGCGCAGAAGCGCCATGCGGAAGCGGACGAGATCGACAAGCAGATCAACGCGCTGTGGACCAATGCGGATGCTGGAATACGGGAGCATTTTGAGAAACTGAAGTAGGGGCGCTGCGTTCGCCCTTCTCTGAGATGATTCCGCCGGGATTGGGGCAGACTCCATCAGAAGCCCCGGGTCATTCCATCCCTTCGCATACAGACTCCATCAGAAGCCCCGGGTCATTCCATCCCTTCGCGGCCATGTTCCATCAGAGCTCGGGTGTCATTCCATCCATTTGCGTTCAGACTCCATCAGAGCTCGGGCGTCATTCCATCCATTTGCGTTCAGACTCCATCAGAAGCCTGGGCCTATTCCATCCCTTCGCATTCAGACTCCATCAGAACCCGCGCATCCTCCATCACCCCGCGGACTCACTTCACCACTTCTCGGCTCATCGTCCGCCGATTCAAAAAGAAACAAAAATAAATTTTCTTTTGAATTTTGTGAGCCGCCCCTGCACCAACACCGCCCCCCAAAAAACGCCTTCCATCCCTGGAATAGCCTTTCAAGCCCTGCCGTTCACCTCATTATCCAGCGCAAACGCGCGGGACGGAAGCCGCAACCCAGCGCCTTCCACCTTCACTCAACACCGTTCATTGCAATCAAGGAGTCATCATCATGACATTCGATCCCAATACCATCTCGTCTGAAGCCAAGTCTGCGTTCGTCGCCCTTGGAAAATACTTTAGCTCTAACGATACCCTCACCCAAGCACAGCTTACATCCAATGCCTATGCTCAACATGGGCCTGCCCTTGAGGCGCATGGATATAGTCCCGAGGATGCCGCTGACCTCAAGGACTATATGGGCGCGCTGATTGCGGCCACGGTAGGGCGCCAGGATGCCCGCGCGGACAAGAAGCAGCACAGTGCGGCCTATAGCGATTCGTTTCAACGGGGCAAAAAGCTAAGGATGCGCACGATGGCCATCGCGCGGAATATCAAGGGAGCCTTGCTCAAGATGGAGGGGTCTGAAGAAAAAGCGGCGGTACTTGCGATCCAATCGGTACTGGACCTATGCTCGGAAAGTCCGGTGGATGGAGCAACGCTTGCGAATCAACTGGAGCAATTTATTCCATTGTTCAAGAACGCGGCGATTGCGAATGCGGCGCTGAAGCGGGGCGGGGCTGGGGTGCTCGCGGAGTTGGAGATCTCGGCACCTGGGTTACGTGCGGCAAGCAATGCAAACATAACGGCGAAGGGCACGCCAGCGCAAACGGAGCTGATGGATTTGCTTGACGGCTTAATTGTAGAAAACTGCCGGGCGGCGCGGAGGGCGGCCCGAAGCGCGAGCCGTGAGTTGGGGGAGAGTGCAATAGCGAAGACCTTTGCGCTGAGCGCGCTGAGAAAGGTATCGAAGAAGGGGGCGAAGGCGCCGGTGCCGGCATAGAAATTCAGGATTGAAGGATTGCGTATTATTCGAATGAGCGGAGCCTATTTCTAACGCTCAGCACATAGCGTGTTTCCCCATGGTCTGGCCCGTAGGCATCTGAATACAGGGCCAGACCTTCCTCGGCGAGGGCGAGCGCTTCTTTTATCTCACCTTTGGCCTGCAAAACCAAACAGAGAAACATCACATCATTACCGATGAGCGCGGGGATTCGGGGCAGACCTTCGCGGCGGCGAGCCAAACCTTCGCGGGCGGCGTTGATGGCATCGTCCAAGCGTCCGACTTTGCGGTAAAGGCTGGCGAGGGCATTCAACAGCTTGGGCAAATATGCTTCGGGGTCGGCATGGGACAATTCGGAGCGGGCTTCGAGAAGGGCCTGTTCCATAAGCTGGACGGTGCGATTCAATTCGAGGTGGGGATTGGATTTGGCTTGGCGGGCTTGGGTCCAGAGGAGTTTCCAGTGGGGGAGGTCGTTCATGGGGTGTATTTCAAATGGTTTTAGGCGGCAGGGCAAGATGGATTTTGGCAGCGGATGAGGCGGCGAGGGAGGTGGTGTGGGGCTGGGTTCATTTTATGTTTTGTGTTGAATCAGGAACGGAGATGTAATAACAGGAGGGATTAGGCAGGTTAGCGTGAGCGGCTGTTGAAATGAGTTGGGGCGGTTTGGGCGGGGGTTGAATGGTTGTTGGCGAGGCAGAGTCCACCTGACAGGAGAGAACCTTTACTCGTGCGATTGACGGAATTCGAGTACGAGCACTTGGGGCGTCGTGTGCGCTTGCGGTTCAATGTCGAGCCTTACCCGATGCTTGTTGACATAACCGGACGACTCTGCCTCACACTCCTGGTGGGTGCAAATGGTTCTGGAAAGACCAGTGTGCTGAGCTCCTTGGTCAGGCTTTTCCATCACGCTGACTGGCGGCAGGAGCGAATCCTCTCGCCCGCCCGCGCGCAATACCGGTTGCCAGGGCACTCGCGTGCTTTCTCCCTCAACTTTGATGGTCGCTCAGTTCTACTTGAACATGACGCTGCATCGACAACAATCGCGGATACGGGACGTCCGCGCAATCCGCGAGAAGACCCTGGCCTCCTCCCACTGCTTCCGACGGTTGTTGCTTCGGTGTTCTCCACCCGAGGGGAGTACCCGAGTCGAAAGGTCGGAAATGCTCGTGGATTGCGTCATACTGCGATCTACGACATCTCAAAGCTCTACGGTAAGCACCATTACGAACTCGGCTCGTTCTCCGCCGGCCTCCGCAAGTTTGTGTCCGAGGAGTTTGCCTCAGCAAGGGATGGCCTTCGCGATATTACTGGTCTCACAGCCACTGGCCATGTTAGCGTATTCCCGAGCCGGCAGCTTCGAGATGCGGCGAACTTTAGGCGTGGTGCGGAAGATGCTTTCTTCATGGATGCTGACTGGAGACTGACTCCTCGTCAATGGAAGCGGCTTCAGCGCATTGTGCCATGGCTCCAGCCGGGATGGATACCTGTCACCGAAGAGGTGCTGGCCGCGGAGAAGCGCGGTGATATCTATATCAACGATGTCTTGATTCTAGATCCGTTGCAACAGGAGCGCTCGCTTATGACGCTCTCCGCCGGACAGAAAATGCTGCTTGTGCGGCTCCTCTCAATACTTTCCAGCATCAACGACGGCACGCTCGTTATCTTCGAAGAGCCTGAGCTGCATCTGGACCCACTATGGTGCGCTGGGCTTGTGCAACTCTTGGGACGCTTCTTTGGTCGCTACGATGCCCACTTCATAATCACCACGCAAAACCTCTCTGTGGTTCGCTGCTTTCCCTCCCAAGCGCTGATACTGATGAGTAATGGGCAACCGCTTGAAGTTCGTGACAAGATCTTCCTTGCCAGCGAGGCGGTTGTGGCGGACGTACTCTATCGCGGCGGCTCACCCCTCGGGAGCTTGGAAGATCTTGTTTTGGACCGTCTGCATTCATTCGACGGAGCCAATCGGCAAGCAGCACTGCGAACTCTGGGCGAAGGCCCCCTCCGGTTTTTGGCACGACACCGAATCTTTCCTCAAGACCCAGGAGAGTCATGAGACCCGCTCGCGCGACAACCTTCCGCAGCCTGCTTCGCTGCTTCTCTGATAAGGTAGTGGAGCCTATCCTGACCACAATAGCGAACGGTACTGTCTCAGTGGCTTCGGCGTATCCAGAAGTTTTGGCAGCGACCGCGCTCCTCCTTGACTCCAAGGTTAAGGGGGGCACTGTGCGTTCAAAGCTTGATCTTCCCTTCTGGGGAGAGAATGGCATGCAGATACTGGACGAATACTGGGCTTGGCGGTCTTGGATAAGGACGACTCCGCTAAACGCACCGTTACCAGCCTCCTCGTATGCCCGCTCCGCCCAGGTAAGGTTTTTGTTTGGCGATATCTTTTATGGTATCGGACTCAACTCCCCGGACATCTGGTGCATCATTTATGGCGAGTTGTTGACTCGCCGCGATCTATGCGAACGGTTCACCACCGAAATTGGTCACTCTGCATGTTGCTATTGCGATATTGACACTGTTCGCGATGCATATTACTTCGAACACTTTGTCCCTCAGGTGCAAGCCCCATATCTGTGCGTGGACCCTTTTAATTTATATGTAAGCTGTGGGGCATGTAATAGTCCTCAGGTTGGAAAAGGCGCGACCATTCGCCTCCCAATTCACGTCCCGGCACAGAAGAGCATCGGGGAATATGTGCAGTTTTCACTAACCAGACAATGTATTGAAGTCTCAGCTGACGCCAATTCCCCAGCCGACAACCACATCGAGCTGCTGAAGCTCAAGACCCGCTACGCGCGCCCGGTGGTCTTCGCTGATGTTGTGAAGCGCTCATCTCGTGTGTACGAGACTTTGCTCCGTTCCCAATGCGAATTCAGTCTTGCAGACCTGCTTGACTACCATTTCAACGAATATGCGGAAGAACCCCTTCTGCATGCCTGCCGCGCCGCCCTCAAGGATACATATGCAGGAGACGTCGGATGAAACAAATGCCGTCTCGCTAAACCAGGTGCCAACCCAGGTGCCAGCCTTTTCCGGAGCCCATCAGACGACGACTTACTCTACACGCTGTGTAGAGAATTAAACGGGTCCCATTTTCAGTCTGACCAGCCGAAAGGGCTGCCGACCTTTTCCCCAAAGGATAGGCCACATTTTCGAATCGACTCAATGGTACGCAGCAAAGCCAGGCGAACCCGTAGAGTAAAATATAGACTCGCCTATCCCCCACATGTCAGCCATAGGTCAGCCTATGCTCCCTCAGCCTCTCCGCCGGAATCGCCGCTTTTGCAATCTCCAACAGCCTCGCATGATGCGTAAAAAACAACACCTGCGTGTACTGACACACCTCGCCCAGCACCGAAAGCGCTGCCCCAGCCCTCTCATCATCGAATTGTACTAGAATATCATCGACAATCAGCGGCATGGGCTCGTTCGCCTTCGAATATTGCAATAAACTCGCGAGCCTCAGCGATAAAAATAATTGATCCCTCGTCCCCGCACTCAATTCATCAATCAACACTTCCCGCCCGTCTTTTCGAACGCATTGCAAAATAGCCCGATCAGGATCGTCATCCGCATACGCCGCCCTCAATTTGGAAAAACGGCCCAGCGTCATCCTCGAAAAATATTCGCCCGCGCATTGCAACACCGGCCCCTGCTGCGCTTCGCGAAATCGCTTCATCTCCCGCTCCAATACCATCACCGAAAGCTTCGCCCGCACAAAGCTGTCCAAATGCGCCCGCGCCAGCGCCAAATGCTCCTGAGCCTCCGCCGCCGCCGCCGCTGCCTTCGATTCCCCACCCAGCCGCTTCATTTCGTTTTCAATGCCGCCTATGCGCGTGTCGAGCTCTTTGCGCCTCTGCTCCAATTCACTCAATTTGGCCCTGCATACGTTGATATCGGCCTCGGCCCGATCCGGATCTAAACCTTTTAATTCCTGCTCCAAGGTGACCAAATCCGCGCCTTCTCCCTCATCGCATAGCTTCTGCGTATTCTCCTCGAGCTTTCGCTCCGTCTCCGCCGCCTCCCGCGCCCGCTGCTCCATCGCCGCAAGTTCATCGAGATCCCGCGCGCCCGCCGCCTGAATCAGCTCCAAAAGCCGCAATCGCGCCCTCTCCCCGCGGTGCCGCTGTTGCTCCAGCTCCAGCCCGAGCTCCACCAGGTTTTTCTTCAGCACTTTTTGCTGAGCCGCGTTCTCAAGCGTCTGCTTTAAGCGCAAAAGCAGCTCCGCCACCGCCTTGTCCGCAGGCATCGAAAGCAGCTCCCGGGCAAGCGCCGCACACAGCCTCCGCGCCTCGTCCTCAAATGCCTGGATTTCACGCCCTTTTTCTTCCGCCAATGTCTTCCGCGCCCGAAATGCCGTGCGATCCCGGTGCAGCATATCCAGCGCCTCGAGCCTATCCATCACATCCACCGCGTTCGCCCGCTCATCCAGCCCAAACGCCCCAAGACCGCCGATAAAACCAGCCACACTCGCCGCGCGCTTCTCCCGCTGCGCCGCTTCCTGCGCCAAAAGCTTGCGTTTTTGCTGGGAAAGTTCCGATACCTTTTGCTGAAGCTGAACACGCTTTGTCTCAATTTGACCGATTTTTTCTGCAATACGACCGGCATGGGTCAGCCAGGGAGCCAATTCGCCCTTTCGCAGGCTCGCCGGAAGCGAACCTTCCCCCAGCTCCGATAGCGCTCGCCGAATATCCTCGCAAAACGAATCGATATCCCGCTCCAGCGCCCCGCGATCCTGCTCAAGCTGGCGCAGCCGTTCCGCCTTCCGGCAAAGCTCCGCGTGCCGGTGAAGAAAATCCTTCATTTCACTGGGTGACAGCGGTTCGATTCCACATGGGCTCCACAGGCGCGTCCACGCTTCCCGCTGCCTCAATGTCCGCTGTTTAATTTCATCGTATTCCTTTTCAAATTTATTGATTTCAAGCTCCAGCGCGTGCTGGGTCGCCAGCATGCTCGCCCGCCGGCCCACCCGTTCGGCTTCACGCCTTAAACGATCGGATAGGACGTCCGCCCACCGCATCTGGTGTTCAAATTCATTCGTCAATCCAATCAAATGATCAGAACCATCTTTGGATTTTGATTTACCGATACCCCGCAGCTTCAGCTCGTCCCACACCCCATCGCGTTTCTTCCTCGCCGCGGCCAGCTCCTCTTCGCTGGGCACATCGCCCGCCCTCAATAACTCTTCCAAATCGCGCTGCAAACTCAGAAGCTGAAGCCGTTTTTCCTCGAGAGTTGCCCGCGCTTGTTTGTCCTGATGCTCGAGTTCCAAAAACTCGGCCGAGGCCCGATCGAGGCTATCCGGCGAGGGAACCGGCAATTGAGCCAGCGCCTCGAGCGACCCGCGCCACAAGGGCAGCGCCGAAAGCTGCACGCGCGCCTCCGCTCCCAATTTCTCCAGCTCGGTGCCCAATCCTTTGCGCTGGCGATCGAGATCTCCACTACGTTGAATTTGCTTTACAATGGCATGCAATGAAACCGTATCGCGCTCCGGCGGCAGCGCCGAAAGCTGCTCCTCTGCCTGCTCGAGCTCGATTTCCCGCTCCGCAATGGTTCTCGCCGTGGCCTCGAGCGCCGCTTCCGATGTGGCTTGCTGCTGAGCCGCTTTCTTCATCCGGGAAATAGCGGCCGGTTCAGGCAGCGATGTATCGATTTCCCCGATGGAAATGCCAGGAGCAAGCCTTCCCAGCGCATCCAGTACCTTTCTGTGCAGCGCATCGGTTTCGCGCTGAAGCTCGGAAAGCGCGTCTTTATTTTTCGAATACATCGGCAAGTAGGGGCGAATCCGTTCAAGGGCTTCGCACTCACCGAGCAATTCGGTTGAAATGACAAGCCCACCCAGCTCCACCTGAATCGAATTTATTTTAACGGATATTTCATCAATTCGATCCAAAGCATCGCGCCCGGCGGCCGACAGGCTCTCGCGCTCCCGCACCGCCTGCTCGCCGATATGCGGCGCATCGCGAAGTTTTGCCTGCATTTCAAGCAGATGCCGGCGCGCCGCAAACATGGGCAGCATCCTCTTGGCCCGGCTCAGCTTATTCAGCCGCGCCTGCTCTGTGCGCAATTCCTCTTCATTGCGCTTCTGCTCGGCCATGACTTCATCCCAGTCTCTGCGCTGCTTCAGCCAATCCTCGGATGCGTGAGCGAATTGCTGAGCCTGTTTTTGAGCTTCCTGAAACGCGATGATTTCTTTGTTGAGGGCTTTGTTTTTGGTCTGCGCGGCCGGCGAATAGAGCGCTTCTGCCTCTTTTCTCAAGCGATCGAGCACCTTGTGAATCCCGCCGCCCAGCCCCGCGCCAAACAGGCTTTCGCCCAAGTGCCCCTTGCCCGAAAGCAAGTCTTTGGCGCCCTCGCCGAGCGTTTTATCGTCCAGCGCGAACATCCGGCAAAAGGCTTCTTTGCTCGCGCCGCCCAGCATCGCCTGAAGCACATCCTCGCGCACCGGATGATCGGCGCGATCGCGCAGCGTGTCCTTCGAGCCCTTTCGCCGCTCAAACGAAAGCAGAGCGCCCCGCGCGTCTTCAATGCGCGCCGCCAGGCGAAGGTTTTTCATATCGTGCAGATGAGCGTCCCTGGTCTGCACATCAATCCCATAAAAAAGCCCTGTAACAGCCCGCAGTGTCGTGCTCTTGCCCGCTTCATTCGCGCCATACACCAGATGAACAGCGTCTTTAGGCGCAGAAAAATCGAGAACACATTGCGTGAAAGGGCCGAACTTCAACAGCTCCAGCGTCAACAGCTTCACCGGGGCGCGCCTCCCTCAATCAGCAGCGGAATCAGCAATTGCTCCACATCCTCGAGCAGCGAGCGAAGAAGCGCAGGCTGATCCAAGCGAAGCGCCTCATCGCCCGATTTCAATTCGATGGGCAGGCGCAATTCATGCAAGAGCGGCCGCACAAATTCGGTGAGCGCGGCCTCGTCATTTCTCAATTCGTGGAGCCCCTGCAGAAGCTGCCCGATAGCGCTTTGCTGCTGCATCAGCGCATGCACATCCACCGCCGCGCGGGTCTTGACTTTTATTTTTTCAATCCACACGCCTTCGCCCGGCAGCGTAAGAGCGTTCTCCCAAATGCGCTGTCCCCACACCTCGGGATCGGCCGCAAGCTGCGCGTGAGCCTTTCCGCTGCCCGATAGAATCACACGCGCGGCAAGCGGCCGATCGCCCGCTTTTTTTAGCTCCGCGGCGAGCATATCGCGGGTTCTTTCGACGACATCATCGGCATTGCCCGCTTGCCCAATATCCATCGAACACTGCGCCCAGCGCACGGCATCCAGCGTCCGGTGAGCCACATCCTTCACGCGCCCGTCTTCAACCGTAATCACCGTCGCGCCCTTTTCACCGGTCTCGCGCACATGCCTTCCTTGCAGATTGCCGGGGAATACGATCCAAGGGTCTTTATTTAATTCCATGCGTTTATGCACATGGCCGAGCGCCCAATAATCGTAGCCTTTGTCGATTAACGTTTGAAGTTTGCAGGGCGCGTAATTTTCGTGCCCCTCATGGCCCGACACACTCGTATGCAATAAACCAATATTGAATAAATCGCCGATCGCATTGGGATATTTCGACGCGAGATCTTGGGTGACGGCCTTGGTTCCAAAACTCTGGCCGTGCACAGCCACGCCCAAATGCTCGATGATCCGCGTTTCCGGCTGATCCGTGCGAAGCTCGATAAATTTATCATTCAATCGGAAAGAATGGTTTGCCCCAATGCCTGTTCCTGACAATTTTGATTTGGTCGCCAAAGGATTTTCGGCGTCGTGATTGCCTCGCACCAAAATCGTAACAATGCCTGCTTCATTGCAGAGCTTGCCGATCTGCTTGGCAAAGAAAAGCGCGGTGTTGTAATCGCGCCAGTCACCATCATACAAATCGCCCGCGATAAGCAGAAGCCGGGCATTTTCCTTGATGCAGAGATCGACCAGATTTTCGAATGCGTTTCGCGTTGCATTGCGAATCTGATCGCGCATTCCGCTGTCATCGTGGCGCTTCAAACCCCGGAGCGGGCTATCGAGATGAATATCGGCGGCGTGGACAATCTTCACGGGCGTGCTGAGCCCAATAACACATGAACGGGTGTTTAGGAAGACGCATTCTGTTTGGTATTACAGCCAGGGGCTAAGCATTGTTTTTGGCTTCGCGCAGCGCATTTTGAATTAGCGCCCACACCGCGCCCGCATCGCTGGAAACATCATTAAATCGGCCTGAAAAACGCCCGCAAAAGCTTGATTTTAAAATTTCGGGCAAGAGCCTGCGCTGCTCATTTTCCATCAGGGGATGTTTTAAATAAATGCACACTTCCTCGGTCGCCCGCACCGAGAGGTTGGCCGAAAGTTCGGGCGAGCTTCGAATACGATCGGCAATATCAACAATTTCTTCAACAATAGAACGGCTGAGTTCTGGATGGCGGTCCAAGAGCAGCTTCACTTCTTCCTCAGGCGGAGGATAATCCATTTGAAGGGGAGCAAATCGATCGAGTTGAGCCGCATCAATGCCAAATGTGCCTGAAAACTCGCGGCCGCGATTGACAGCGGCAATAAACTGAACATTCTCAGGAATGGGAATGAAACGGTTTTCAATGGGATGAAAAATACGGCGCGTGGCATCCAGCGCGGGCATCAAGGCATTGCGGGCGGATTCCTGGCAGCGATTGAATTCATCCAAGAAAATAAGCGTGCGCAAATGAGGTTCTCCCGCGCTTTTTTCGAGGGCAATCAATACTTCGGTTTTAATAAAATCGGTGACAGGATGCCCTGTTTCAGAAGCCCTCACACAAATGGTCGCGAAAAAATCCGTAGCTTCGACGACGGCGCCGCAATTAAAAAAAACAAATTCCATTCCCAGCGATTTGGCAATGGATCGCGCGAGCACGGTTTTTCCGCAGCCTTGAGGCCCGTCCAATAAAATATTAAGCCCGCTTTCAAGCAATACTTGAAGCTTTTTAGATACAATTGGATCGATATATACGCCATCCAGTTTAAAATCCTGATGCCTGACAAATTCCACCTCGATCGAGCCGCGGTCATTTCGATCGGGTTTTTTTACGGCCGCGATACGCACCAGGCAAGGCACGCCGGGGCGGATGCGCGCATCATCGGAAAGAACGACTTTGGGCGCCCTTTTTCCATCGAGATGCGTCGCCCTGAATCGGAATCCGGATTCGGTGACGGGATTCGCCCAAAACGTCGTTTCCATGACGGCACCCACGCTCACTTCTTCCAATTTGCCAGCCATAACGATTGTTTTTATCCTCCCTGAAGGGTTTTTCGCACAAGCGAAGCGATGGTCATTCCAAAGCGCCGCACGGCCGCGTCGGGATTGCGCTCATTCAGCACGACATAATGGGGAAAGCACACTTCCACGAGCGGTTGTACAGCAATCTGCGCACAGGCAATATGGCTCTTCGCCGAAAGCCTTCGGACGAGGGATTTTAGCGCATCGGCCGAGCATTCCGTGGGCAATCCATCGCTGATCATCACCAACAGCCGGCTTTTTCTTTGGCTTTTTCGGGCGCACAGGGCGGCGTGCCACAGCGCGCCCGCATCATTGTTCCCTCCATCGGCGACGAGGCCCGACACGGCGCAGCGCTCGGCATTTCCCGCGTCGTAAAGGGTATCGGCGGTAAATCCAAAGAGCGATAAATCGATGCCTTGCATTCCGCGCACGGCCTCCGCGAGCATGGTCGCGAAGAGTTTTGCTTTTTCAATATGATCGTGAGCCTGCATCGAGCCCGAACAATCGATTAAAACGCCAATAAATAAATCGTTTTGGGGCAATAGCTTCCGGGCCAGCAGAATACGGGGATCCCCTTTAAAAATAGCGTCCTTGGTTCTCGATGGATCGAAACGGCGGCCTGAAATTCTGCGTCTTTCGGTGACAAATTGAAGCCCGAGATTATGCAGATACGCCCGCATCAGCCGGGCATACCTGGCCACTTGAACCGCATATTTCGTGTGTTCGCTTGGATTGAAAGGCACTTTCACCACCGATGAGATTGTCGTAAACTCTTCATCGGGACTCACATTGATCCAGCGCCGGCCTCCGCCATCATTTTGATCGGATTGAAGATGCTTTCGCTTATCGGGATTGAGCACCCGCTCGATTTCCGCCTCGAGCTCGGCGGCTGTAATTCCCTCGCCAAAAATCATCTGATCGGAAGCGTCTCCGCCCACCGCTTCGGCCGATCCGAAATGCTCGAGCAGGCGGGTCTGAAAGCCAAATAAATCCCGCAGCTTCAGGGCGATGTCATAGAGCCCGTTCATAGAAAGGCCCTTTAAATCGCCTCCGATCAGCGACAGCGCGCGCGTGACCAGGGGATCTTTGTGGCGGTTGCCCAAACCCATGCGCAGCGCCCGCACAAAACGGGGAAAAGCCCTTCCCGCCTTCTCGAGCGCGGAAAGGAGCGGTCCGCATTTCACGCGCACACAGCCTTCTTTGCGGGCCGGTTTTAGCTTTATACTCGATAGAATTGAAAAGGCATGGCCTCCGAGGGCGCCCAGCAATTCGTGAACGGGCACTTCCTTCTGGGAATGCTGAAATGCATAGGAAGCAAGCCTTTTTAATTTATTTCCATAACTTTGGGATTGAGCCCTGAGATTCCGTTCCAGGTGTTCATCGGCAATCAGATTGAGCAGGCTAAACAATCCTTCCTTTTGGGCTTTATCCCAGACCGTTTTCGCTTCATCGCCCCGGTGATAGATATGGTGGCCGAGCTCGTGCAGAATAAGACCCTCGACAATTTCCCGGCCGTGGAGCTCATTGCGTAAAATAGGAAGCGGTGTGACAAACACATGATTGGCATCGAAACGGGTATAGCCAAGTGCGCTCGAGCCAATCATGCGGATTGAAAAGAGTTCGCCCGTAAGTTCACGCCCTGTTGTTACGCCCCATGCAAAGGTTTCCGCGAGCGTGCGCAATTTCTGGGCGCGGGATGCGCCGCGTTCCAGTTTAGAAACGATGCTATTGCGAACCAAATCGGAAATAGCGTCGGAAAACAAGGTCGCGATTGCATTTTGAAAAGATTCCTCGTCAATATCTTTAGCTTCCAGCCAATGAACGGCGGTCATTTCCGGGATGCAATTGGTGCCAGCCCAGAGAAGGGCGCGGATGGCGGCCTGGACGAATTCGTCTGGAGCTCCCGAGAGCAGGTGTTTAACGATTTCATCGTCTCTCTCGGCACACGCTTCGAGCAGAATGGGGAAGCCCAGATAATCGCCGGATTCTTTAAGTCTAAGGGCTGCTTTGCGCCGAAGATCGAGCAGGCGCCGGCTTCCCGAGAGCAAAAACGTCCGAAGCTCCGATTGAATTACATCCGATGGATAATCCAATTGAAGAAAATGGTTTACGGCGCGCTGATAGGCATTGGGATGAGGGGATGCGATCAGCGCCTGGGCCAGGCTGTGTTCGGATAAACCCATGGCCAGGAGCCGTTCCCAATCCTGTGCGCGAAACCATGCCGATTGAGTTTCCATGCAAACGGCGCCGAGCGCATCCTCGATTCTGGCCGTTTCGCCCATTGAAATGAGCGCGAGGCTGATGCGGAATCTCAATTCCGAAGAAGTATCTATCAATCCCATCGAAATATCGCGCGCTTCACGCAACGCCGGACCTTCCGGCCAGAGAGGAATACTATCGATTAAAATATTGGCGCATTCGATTGTATCTATATGCTTTAAAAGCCCGGCGATACGGCCGGCGCCGGCCTCGCCCTGAGACAGAAGAGCGAGAACGGCCTCGGTGACGATTTCGGGTTTGGGGGATTTGCAGAAGAGCTCCAGCGCGCCGAGATCGTTTAAGCTTTGAATTTGGCGGATAAGGTCGGCGTCCTCGCCGGAGAAGATATTTTTCTTTTGGAAGCTCCGGCCAATCACGCCGCGGGTTTGAATCCAGCGCGAAAGTTCGGCGGTCACGGCCGGGGAAAAATCCGATAAGCGCTCTACAATATGCGGTTTCATTGCATCAAAGCGCGGGGTATCGATTTCGGATTCAGCAAGGCTGAGCAGCATTTTCGCGGCATACAGGCCGTTCTTACCCTCGAGGGCTTCCGACAGGGTTTGACAAAGCGCATCAGAACAAGCTTGTTTTAAGGGTTCTAGGCTTCGCCTCCAGCGCCACACCGAAAACGCATGATCCATGCTCGCCCAAATGCGTTCGGATATTGCATCAGATTGAAGTTCAATTGCAAAGTGTAAGACGGCGGCTGCATTTGGAAAGATTCGTTCGATATCCTGAAGGAATGCCAGAAGATGACGTTCGAAGCGATACAGCCATGCATTGGCAAAGAGCGGCAGAGTGGGCTGGTGAAGCCAGTGGAGCACGGCTTTTTGCTCGAGTTTTTGGGTGAAATCGGCCGTATCCGAGGCATAGCGCGCAAAAGCTGCGGCGATTTGCCTCGGGTCATCGTGGCAGCCCAAAAGCGCACAGCAAATATCGGCGGAAGGCTCAGTGAATCGGCCTTGCGCATGGTTTTCTTGAAGGGCCGCGCTGAGTCCGGTGTGGGCGATGCCTAGGCAGGGAGCGAGGGCTTTCAGGAGGGTTGCCTTGGTGGCGCTGACAATTGCATCGTATTCATGCGCCTCGAGAGGCCGGGCCGTATCTGGGCGATCGAATTGGGGTTTGGGATGTATTTCTTCTTCGTCGCCGAGGGCTTCGGGAATGCGCTCATCGGCCCACGCGCGCATACGCGGGTCTTCATGTTTTCGAAGCGCCCTGCACAGCGCAAGCTCTTTTCCAAAGGGAAATGCAGGGCAGTCTTCAATAGCGCGGAGCATGCTGTGCAGGGTTTCCGGCGGGAGCCGCAGCGACAATTCAATAAAATCATCAACTTCAATGATTGATGTTATGACGCCAAAGACGCGGAGCCCCAGGGCAGATAAAGCCGGGGCCTCTAGGGTCAGCCAATTCGATACAAATGCATAAACATTCCCGCGGGCAATCTTATGGCCTAAGATATCTGCGATAGCGGATTGCTTTTTAAGCGAAAGGCGCATACCTGGGCGCTGTAAAATCCGAAGCAATTCAATGGCAATTTCAAGGGCTTGGCCGGCGCTGGCATTGTTTAAATGATCCAGCTCGCCGGTGTGGCTAATCACGAGCAAAAGAGCTTGGATAAGGGTTTTTGACTGGGGGCAGCGTTCAAAAATCCGCGCCATTAAATAATCACGCCCGCGTTTGGAATCGTCGTGGAGGCATAAAATGGGGGCCGAATATTCAGGGGCAAGCGCAAAAGCCTCGATGATTTCGGTTTTGGGTATCCATCGAATAAGCCTTTTATAGGGATGGTTACGCACCCAATGCAATAGGCCGCCGATGACCCATAAATCGCGGCTTCCGTCCTCTCTTTTGGCGATATCGATATCCAGCAGGGCTTGGACCTCTTCGTCCTTGAGGGGTGTGAGCCGGGCGCCGAAGTCGTAAAGCGCTGAAATCGAGCGGCGGCGAAGGGCGGGGTCGAGCCAGGGTGTTGCGCTGAAGCGGGGTAGGAGCGCTGTGCAGAGGGCGGCGGCCGGTTCGCAGAAATAGGCTTTTTGAAGGGCTGTGTGGAGAAGGGAGGCGCACAGGCGCCTGTGCATGGGCGCTTTGAGCGAGAATGCGGTGTTGGCGATTTGTCTCCAAAAGCCTTGAACGGAAGGGTTGGCTATGCTCGCCCGGGATGTGTTCTGCTCGGAGTCTGTTGCCGAAGGATAGAGTGCTTGGTCGTACATTATATCGAATATTATATCAAATTCATCAAATTCGGCCGGTTCGAGTGGGGGAGGGGACGGTTCTTCAATACAATGAAGAATACGGTCAATTTGGTCATCACTTCGGCGTCTGCCTTTGGCGAGCGCCTGGATAGCTTGTTCCCAAGGAATTCCGGCCAGCAGCCGCGGGGCTGTGGCGGCCGGGATTTCGCCTTGCTGGAGAAGATCGAGCAGAACGGGAAGATGGTCTGCTGCAAGCGTGATGGGAGAATCTATCGAATTTTGTGACAATTCTTTTTTGTTGCTGCTTGTGAGGCGCTGGAATACCGCGTTTTTGCAGTGCGGATCGGCGAGCAGATACACGCTGAAGAGGGCGTCGCATTGCGGTGGCAGGCCAATCTCGTGGGCGGTAGTGCGCACGCGGGGATCGGCATGAAATAAGGCGTGCGCATAGCGGGCGGGATGGTGTTGGCTCGAGGCGAAGAGCGCAGAAACAGCAGCACGCATGACATTGGGGCGCTCGTCCGACAGGGCCGCAGCAATACGGGCGAGGGCGTAGGGGCCATTGGCGCCGGAGAGGTTGCGGAGCGCCGATGCCGCGATGGCTTCGTCGGGGTGATCGAGAGCGGGCGTTAGGACGCCAAAGAAGGGGAATCGGGTTTCCAAGCCTTGTTGTTCAAGGCTTTCGAGCAGAGGAAGCGCGGTGTGGGGGTCGAGCGGGCAGAAGTCGGGAGAGGAAGGGTGAGCATTCGCTCGGCGCAGCACGGAATACAGGAGGATGTCCTTCATGTGCGGGCAGCGACTGGAGTGTAAGTGAGTTTTGGCGGCGGAGGGGGTCAAATCAGGTGAAGCCGTCCTTGTAGCGCATCAATGCGATCGTATTTGCGGCTGGGATATGCAATTACGATCAAGGATGCGCTTGAAGGGCGGCTTCATCTATTGGATTCATCGACAACACGGTGATATTGAATCCTCGGCGCCGCGCATGGGTGCGAAGCGCTGAGGATATCCAAAGGCGCCCAGAAAGTGGCTAAAAAGGGCTCCGGACGCCGCGCCCGACTGCTCCCACTTGAGAAGTCGCCGTGTGAGGCGCGGCATTCATACGATGGTTATTCGATTCATGACCATCGTATTTGGAGGCGCGAGGGTTAGCGCGCGTCTCCTTGTGTCCTGCAAATCCAATCGATTTGAGCGTTGCGCTGCAGAACCAAAACAATCGTGTCGCTGTTTCAGATGGTGGGCTTCCGTGCGCTGACGGAAGGCTTAAAGCAGACTGGTCCAATTTCGCACCTCCTTTCTCTCAATCTCTCGGGTCACCGCAGGCGTGGTTTGTTTAGGCAAGCCATTGCGGTAATCGAGGCCATGTAAATACAGACAGTGTAATGACGTGCGTGCTTGGACGCGCGTTGGCGGAGATAATTCGGCGGGCGGGAAGATTTATTTCAAAAAAAATGAAAGCGTTTGGAGGCGGATGAAATGGGCTATTGAGCTTCTGTTACGATAAGTGTGTTGGTCCAATCAATAGGATTTCCGCATTGGGCGGCCGGCTTTTCGAATTGGCAGGGGAGCGGTTCGTCCATGGACTCAATGCGCCAATGGGATAGGCATCGCGCGCCGTTTTCATCCCATTCGGCTTCAAGTGGCCATGCTACTACATCGGCTTGTATTCCAATATCATCATAAAGATTGATGATGGTTCCGTCGACGGTATGCGGCTGGCCATCGCCGCAATAATCCGCACGAATCATACGGGTGCAGGATTGGTGGTATGATTCTAGGGATTCGCCGTTAACAGTGCCCCAAGGTTCATATCCAAAATCTACGCATTTGTAGAGTGCAAAGCCTTCGCAGGCAAACGTTAGCAAATCGGGATTGCTGGTCTTTGAGCCGCCGCCGGGGACGCCCCATCCGTAGTTCCATGTGCCCGAGATAGGAATTGTTTTGATTGGGCTGCCATTGTGTTTGCCACATGCGAATCCGGGCGGCCCAAAAGTTTTGTATTCGATGACATAACGATGAAGTGTGGAGCCAACGGTTGAGCTAAAGATTTCATGCTCGTTGATGCGGAGGATGACTGGATAGCCGTTTTCCATATTGCCGATGATGAACGCGCCCACCACATCATCGTTACCAACGATAGTCCCGTTTTTCAGGGTGAGCTTGATCTCACTACCGTCCATCCACAGGTCATTGATGGCTTTTGTGCCGAGGAATCCGCTGAGCGTCGACCGGTCAAAGGCGAATCCGACGAGGCTGCCGTTTTTGCCACCTAGGCCGGTGTTGCTACCCCAGTTACCCCACACACCGTTGTTTCCGATACCGTTATTGCCGATACCGTTGTTTCCGATACCGTTATTGCCGATGCCGTTGTTGCCGATACCGTTGTTTCCGATACCGTTGTTTCCGATACCATTATTTCCGATACCGTTATTGCCGATACCGTTATTGCCAATGCCGTTCAGAGCCACGCCATTTTCAGCATTAAACTCCTGTTCGATTGACCCTATAGACTCCTCCGGGGTGTCCACCTCAGGTGTCGTACAGCCTGAGTACAGGGCGATTGCAAGGGAGCACAGAGCGACTCGGGTGGGGTTGGCGTGCGATCGCATCATATAAGTTCCCATTTGCAGGAACCGTGCCGCGCATGATAGGGCACAATTGTTGGCGGTCTGTGTGCGACTCCTGCGCGCGGATATTTCAACGGGCACGCATCTTTAGCGTTGTGCGCATCTTTAGCGCGGTGGCCAAGACGCACAGACCCGGAATCCGATGGTGGGCTCGCGGAGCGTCGGTTCCACAACTTCTCGATTGGATGAACGGTTTCCTGTCTCGAATTGGTGAAAAGAACCCCCGCGGATGGAGTATTCGCCCGGCGATAGGGCGGCCCTTGTCCATTCCCATACGTTGCCAGCCATATCATCGATGCCAAACGGACTGCGTGATGCGGGGTGCGAACCGACTTCGTCTGGACCGAAACCGCCTGGTTCACGATTGTAGGTCATGTCGAAATTGGCGTCGTCGGGCTCTAGACGGCTTCCGCATGGCAGTTCCCGGCCGTCGGCGCCTCTAGCCGCGCGCTCCCATTCCAGCTCGTTGCAAAGGCGAGCGCCGGGCACTCTGCCCGTATCGTTAAGCCAGGCTGCGTAGCGTTCTGCTTCAATGGCGGTGACGCCGCCAACAGGCATCTTGAGCCAATCCTGGGTGGCCCGGTGCGAGCGATTCGGGTAGCGGATGAGTTCGCCTTGCCGTGCCGAAAGCGTAAATTGCGTAGGTTTGAGTGTGAGTTGCCACGTTTTGTCAGGTAGCTCTAGCAGGCCCACCGTCCCAAAAAACGAGCCCGGCTTTGAGATTGCGTTTGGGCGTTCCGATTCGGGTATCGTTGCTAGGTATTGAATCCATTCGCCGTAGGTTGTTTCTGTTTTGGAAATAAAGAACGCGTCCGTGTGAGCGGTGTGCATCGGGACGGTTGAGAGGAAACGCCTGCCGTGGCCGGACTCCATTGTCCCGACGAGAAAGCGGCCTGCGGGGACAAAGGCGAAATTATTCGGCACTTCAGAGGACTTGGGCAGCTCTACCTGGGCCTCAATTTTTTCTCCGCGCCTAAGAATGAGCGGGTAGCGGACTTCCGCGTGGCCAGAGAGTTTGAAGACGATGAGGTATGAGTCCGCGGGTAGGTTGACGGACATCACGGGAAGAGCGCCAAAATCGCGGACATGCTCGGTTCGGAGCTTCCCCCGATCATCGGCCACGTAACGGTAAATGGTGACTTGATCGGCAGGCGGCGTGGACTGGACGGTCAGTGTTGCCGCAGCGTTCCATGTGAGCATCCGTTCGCCGTCTTGATCGTAAAGCACAAGCCTTTGCAGAAGCTCGTCGCGCTGCGCCGTGTGGCCATCGTTGTCAGCGAAAAGCGCTCTGCGAAAGAGAATGTCCCCTAGGAGATCGCGCACATCTGTCCGAGTTCCGTCGAGTACCAGCGCGGCTTCCAGCTCTTGTCCCGCCCGCGCATAAAGCTGTTCGGTGCTGTTTGCCCGATTGCGGGCGGCGCTCCACAGCTCTTCCCCTTTCTCGAGCTCGCGTGCGTCAAACTTCGCAAACGCTTCGGTGCGCAGTTTGTCGAGTTCTTTGTTGGACAGCTCGGCCTCGTGAAACGCAACTTTCGCTTCGCCAACGTGTTTGGAGACCTTCCGGTCGAGGTCGCGCCGGCTCTTGTATTCCACGGCGCCATACACCGACATGGCAAGCAGCGGAATCGACAAAATCAGAGCGTTCCGTGCGATTTTACGGTTCCGGATGGTGCGCCGTGACGCGCGCAGGAATTCCTGCTCGCGGGGCTGAAGATGTTCGGCACGCAGTGCGCCCGCTTCAGAGAGCTGTTTGGCGCTCCATAGGGCATCGCGAATGCGGCCCAGCCGTTCCCATTCAGCGGCGGCGGCCTCCAAACGCTGGCGAACAACCCGGATTTCTGCTTGGGCATCAAGCCATTCTCGCAGGGTTGTCCAGCCTCCGATAAGAGCGTCGTGGGCAATTTCGTAGGACGTGCCGCCTTCGACTTCGCGCGCGGAAAGCAAACGTCCTCGTACAAGCGCGTCTAATGCGGCTCGCGCGGCCGGATCTCCGCCCACAAGCTCGTCTTCCGTCCGGCGCGTGCGCGTGCCTTCTCCTGTGACAAGGCGAACCAGAATGCGCCGTGCCGCCGCTCTTTCATTCGGCAGTAGGCCGGCCAGAACACCATCGGCATGCCGCGCAAGCGCGCCCGCAACTCCTCCGATGGCGTCAAGCGCTGAATGCGGAATGCTCTGTTTAACCTTGTCGCGGGCTTCCCACAGCTCCGCTAGAGCGAATTGAAGCAAGGGGAGACCGCCCTCGGTGTGCGCCGTGGATTCGACAAGCACGTTGACGAGCGCGTCGGATTCAAATCGTACCCCGGTGACTTGTGCTGGACCGACGATCGCTTCTCGGATGCGATCGGGCGAGAGCGGGCGAAGCAGATACAGCGAGCGGCTGAGGTCATTGGCGAGGCCCGAAAGGCGGGCGAGGCGTGTGAGAAAATCGCCGCGGATCGTTGCAACAACTTTTAGACCGGGAACTCCAGCGGCAATGCGCCCGAGAAAGTCCGCCGCCGCTTTTGCGTCGTTTGCAGAGCTCAGTGTGAGCAGTTCTTCGAGCTGATCCACGAAGACCACAAGGCCGCGCCCGATTCCCATACGCCGGCGAATTTCGCGCAGCACAAGGTCGGGCTCATCCTGGATTTCCTTGGCGATTGTTTCTTCATCGTCGCGTTTGAGCAGCGGCGCCAGCGAGGCTGCCAAATTCGTTGCCGGCCGGCGTCCTGGCACTAGCCGCAGTACCGTCCATTTCCGGCCTTCTTGAAGGGCTCCATCTTCGATTTGGGGAAGAACACCTGCCCGGCACAGTGACGATTTGCCCGTGCCGGAATCACCCGCGACCAGCACGAAACCATCGGAGCGAAGCCTCTCCAAAACGGCTCTCACTTCACCGGCACGCCCGAAGAAAAGCCCGCGGTGCTCCGCCTCAAACGATTGAAGCCCTCGGTACGGATTGCCTTTGGGAATTGCAGCGGCACCCGCTGCGGGCACGACTTGTTCAAGCGCATCGAGCAGTTCTTCCCCTGAAGCGAAGCGCTGCGTCGGATCGCGCATCAGACAGCGGTCGACCACCGCGGCAAAGCGCGCGTCGATATGGGCGGCGACATCCCCGAGCGGCGGCGAATCTTGTTCTGAACGGACGCGCTTCAGCTCTTTTACCCGCACTTCGCGGTGCGGAGGGAATCCTGCGCAGAGCTCATAAAGCACGACGCCAAGCGAATACACGTCCGAGCGGCGGGTGGCCGGCTCACCGCGCCACACTTCGGGCGCCATGTAGTAGGGCGTTCCCATGACTTCCCCCGCGCGTGTCAGTGCATCCGCGATGACGACATCAGCCTCCGGCTTTTTTGCATGAGCCTTCTGAGGGACTTCACCCTCCAGCGAGCGAAGCGTCTGGTCGCTGCGCTCGGGGTAAGCCAGCGTCGGCGGCTCCTCGCCCGCCGAGTGGAGGGTTGAGTTCACATCGCGGATTTCTGCGGCAAACAATGCCTTTCGCGTGGCGACGTCATTTTCAGGAGACATCAGCGTTTGCGCATCGGCTGGTATTCGCCGGGGAATAATTGGGGGCGCGATAAGAGGCACCGCAGAGCTGGGCATCGCGTCATCGGTGAGCTTCGCAAGGCCGAAATCGAGCAATTTAACAGCGCCCTCATCGGAGAGAATCGCGTTGGATGGCTTGATATCGCGGTGGAGAACACCGTTGCGGTGAGCCGCCGCAAGTCCGCGCGCAAGCGAGATACCGAGTTCAAGCGCGCGCTTCCACGCAAGGGGCAGATCGAGGCTATCGAGCGTTTTGCCGCGTATAAACTCCGAGATGATATAAGGGCGCCGATCGAGTTCACCGACCCGGTAGACGGCGGCGACATTGGGATGCTGAAGCCTTGCAGCGGCGCGGGCCTCGATCAGAAAACGCTCGCGCGCTTCGGTATTGGGCTCGACATCCGAGATGAATTTTACGGCGACGAAGCGATCCAAAAGCGTATCGTGCGCGAGATAAACGCTCCCCATACCGCCGTGTCCTAATGGCTGGACAAGGCGGTACTCCTCAAACTGTTGTGGAGGCGACCAATCCCGCGGCGTGCTCATGAGCCTTAGCGTTTCCCGAATGCTTCGCTTCGACGCGGGATATCATACTGCTTCATCTTCGCGACAAAGGTTCTTAATGGCATGGCAATGAGTTCCGCCGCGCGCGTTTGATTTCCGCCTGCTGCTGCGAGGGCTTCTGTCATGCGGGCCCGCTCCAATTCGCGTATTTCCTCATCGATTGGGCGGAACCGGCGGTGCACATCGCTAACGGGAGCAGGCGTCGTTTCCTCAAAACACAAAGGTGTTTTCGATACGCTGGCAAAGGCTGGAATACCTTCGCCTGCGGCGTGTCCACGGTTCGAACCAGCGGCCGAAGCATCTTGCTCGGAGTACAGGCCGCGCTGGCTGCTTGCTGCGGCCCTTTGGGCTTTGGGCGCAATTCTTTCCTTGATGTGCCAGTCCTCAATTTCATCTTCGATCAAGGCCGCGCTCATGAACTCCATGAGATTCCGAAGCTCGCGCACATTGCCCGGCCAACTGTATTGGCAAAGCGTGTGAAGCGCGCCAAACGATAAAGCCATTGGCGCCCGCTCCCTGCGCGTACACGCATCAGATAGAAATGACGCGGCCAAGAGCGGAATCTCCCGGGCGCGATCCCGCAGCGGCGGTATCCACAAAAGCGCGCCTTTTAGCCTGTAATACAAGTCTTCGCGAAAGGCTCCAGAGCGCACATGATCCTCGAGATTCCGGTTGGTGGCAGCGACGATCCGGATATTGATCTCGCGCTCCCGCACATCGCCCAGGCGCGTAAAACGCCTTGTTTCAAGCACGCGCAGCAGTTTTGCCTGAGCCGATGAAGAAAGCTCGCCAATCTCATCGAGAAAGACTGTTCCGCCGTCGCCCAGCTCCAACAGGCCGATTTTGCTATTCGCTGCCCCAGTAAACGAGCCTTTTTCGTGCCCGAAGAGTTCGCTTTCGATCAGGTTGTCGTGAAGGGCGGCACAGTTCAGCGCTACAAACGGCCGCTCCCGCCGCGGCGACCATGCGTGTATTGCCGACGCCACAAGCTCTTTTCCTGTGCCGGTTTCACCGCAAACGAAGATCGGCAAATCCGATGCGGCAATTCTCTCGACCAGCTCGTAAAGCTTCAGCATTGCGGGGTCGGCGATCAGGAGCTTGTGATTCTTGAGCGACAGCCTTTTGCATGAATCAGCCGCGATTGAACATTTCCCCGGCATAGCGATCAGTGAAGCCGCTCTTGCGCTCGACAATAGCGTGTCGACATCGCAGCCATCGAAGGGCAGTGTTGCGATACCCGCGCAGGCATTTGGAGCGCTCGGCGACACAGCGCGCAGCAATCGATCGGTAGCGGCTATCGCCGCCTCCCGGCCTGTTTCCGGAAGCAGAACCAGGATACGCTCCTGGCCATCCCATCCGGCGATATCCGAAACGCGCAGCAGACACTCGAGCTTCGTCCCGATATGCGTAGCACCTGCGTGCGGCGGGCTAATTCGCAAGGCGAGCAGCGACAGCGGCCTGTGATACCGGAGCGCCCGCTCGATCTCGCCCTCCGCCTGCTTCTGAAAACGGTTAAACTCGGCAATCGGCCGGTTCTCCGGTGTCCGCTCGCGCTGATGAAACACAAGTGACGTGCTGCCCACGCTGAGAATGTCGGCCGAGCTCAGCCACTGCAGTTGGTAGACCGGCTCACCGTTGATACGCGTTTCGGCTGTTTTCGCGAGGGGGCGCAGAGATACCGAGCCATCTTGAATGGCCAGTTCGGCATGATCATCGGCGACCGTATTGTCTAGAAGGCGAATATCCGCGTGAGGGCCGGTGCCAATAACGATCCGCCCGCCGTCGGGCAGATCGACGACCCGCGTAGAATCCCCTTCAAAAATAAGGAGATAAAACAATCCAGTGCTCCGTGGCGCCGGGGGTTGGGGAAATCCGCGCGAGGAAATTTCCAGAGGGGGATTAAGCTGTTCGCCGAATAGCTTGCGCTCCATCCCGCATCGCTCCCTGAATTGACAATGAATTGATGTTCTCACGCTTTGGATTGAGTTGTCGAGGGTGGGTTCAATATCTGCGGCGCGGGTGTCGGGAGGCAAATAAGAGCGCGCTTTGGTTTATTAAGTAAGGATTCAGTGTGTCCTAATGGCGCGGTTTTTTTGCCCGAGTGAGGCCAATAAGTTTCATCGCTGAGGTCGTTTGTTATCAGAGGCATGCACGACGCAGCGAAATGATATTGATTGAATTGGATGCATTACCTATTTTATGTGATTGGATAGGGCCTCATTTCAAAATTGAGTCCTCACATTGCAGGGCTGAAATAGGCGCGGATGGATAGACCGGTCACCAGCATTAAAATCCCAAATCTCTTGGAACTGCTCCTACGTGGTCACCAGGACCATAAGGCCGAAAGCCGCTCCACAGAATTAAACACCGGTGATCTGTACCAATCTTTTCGGATTTAGCTGCGGAGGCCCCAATAAATAAAAATTCGCCCGCTTTCACAATCAGCCGCCCACCATGCAGACTAAGCGGGGAACCACTCGGGCTTGGCAATTGCCACCGGGGTGCTGTCGAACCTCCCGCCGCCGCGAATAAATCGTTAGGGCATCCAGCCAATCCGATTAAATCTGTTACGATAAAAGGGCCTTCTGTGGCCTTGATACAAACGGCGGCTCCATTTCCACCCGGCGATGCACATGGGACTTTGGCAGGACTCGCTCCTGGAGACGCGACACCGCCTTCCATTCGATCGGGATCGGTATCGGCTGTTATCAAGTGCAAGGCCGTGCGCTTAGGCTTTTCTTCAGGCGCTTTGCTTGACCCAGCGGGTGCGGGCGATTCTTTTCCAGCGCCCGCCTCCACCTTGGCCTCCGCCGGAGTCTTCTTGGGCTCCCCGGCCGCGCACACATGCACATCAAGCGTGAGCTCCCCGCATTCCGAAAGCCCAATGCCCTTGCAGCGCCTTTGCGCAGGCGCCTGAAGCTCATCTTGTGCGGATCCGCAGCCGGTCATTGCCGCCAAAAGGAGTGAAAGCCAAACGATTCGCATGCGGCAAGCTATACGCAGCTTCGCCCGCGATGGCCAGAATTCATCCCTTCCTGTTGGATTCTTTTGGTATTGATTGCCAATTTTATGAATGTGTTCGCTGTTCTTGATCCAGAGACAATAAATCTGACCGTATATATATAAATATTGATTGAAAAGCAAACGATAGTATATATTATACATGCAAATAAAATGACAGATAGGCAGCAAACGCTTTTCGTGGACTTAAAGAAGTGGAACTCGTATCCATCAACGAAGAGACAGGCATCGCATTTTCGGATGGCCTCGCCCCGCCATACAGCATGGCCGGTGCACCGCGGAATCAATCAACCGAAGGTTTTGGAGTAAGGCTGTGGGGATCAAACCCGGTGACGTTATCGATGAGCGCTACAGGGTCGTGGAAAAGCTCGGTGAGGGCGGCCACGGCGTTGTTCTGAAAGCCGTTGATGAAACCCTCGGTTTTCCGGTCGCGATTAAGTTTCTCCATGAAAACGTCGCGATTGAGCCGGGATTTAAAACACGCCTGATGCGCGAAGCGCGCGCGATGGGCATGCTTTCGGGCACCAGCGCGGTCCAGGTCTACGATTTTGGAAAGACCAGCGGCGGCGGGATGTTTATCGTGATGGAGTTCGTCGAGGGACGGACATTTGAAGCCTATCTCAGGCAGATCGAATCCCACGGCGGACAGCTTTCCGTTTCGCGCCTGACCGAGCTTTTAGGCCCCATCATCGATACCCTTGAAGCCGCGCATCAGCAGGGAATCGTTCACCGCGATCTCAAGCCCGGAAATATTTTGGTGCTCGATAAGCTTGGGCGCGGCCCGGTAAGACTCTTGGATTTTGGCTTAGCCAAGGATTTAAAAGCTGAACCATTAACCATGGACGGGCTTGTCGCGGGCTCTCCAAGCTACATCGCACCCGAAACTTGGTACGGCAAATCCGACCTGATTGATCACCGCATCGACGTATATGCCATGGCGGCCATTGTCTTTAGGGCGCTGACGGGCCATCCGCCTTTCGATGCAAAACAGCCTATCGACAAGCTGATTCTCGCCGTAACGAGAGGCCCGCGGCCCAAAGTTTCGCCGCACAGGGCAGATTTACCCGCCGACGCAATCGATGCCTGGATGGCCAAAGGGCTGGCCGTAAAGCGCGACGAGCGATTTCCAACCGTTCGCTCGATGTGGAATGCATTTTTAACCATCGCCGCACAGGTAAAATAAGCCGAAATAAGCCGAAATAAGCCAGGCCAATCCCACCCGGCAGAAGTGCCGCCGCCCCGAAAAAAAAACACCGCGCGCCCTTAAATTGGTGCATCATGGCCAGCGTGAAGGTCTGCCCAGCGTGCTCCCGCGAATTCCCGTTTGAGAGCACTCACTGCCCGGACGACAGTGTTCCGCTCGTTGTTCTGAAGGAAGGAATGACGATGCGCCCGGAGACGCTGATCGGGCAAGTGGTGGATGGGCGCTATCGTATTGAGCGCCTGATTGGCCGCGGCGGAATGGGTTTTGTGTTCGCGTGCAGGCATGTTGTGGTCGGCAAGCCGGCCGCGATGAAAGTGCTGCGCCTGGGCCCCAATCAATCCGACGGCGTGCTTCAGCGCTTTGTGCGCGAGGCGCAGACGGCCAATGCGATCCGCAGCCGGCACATCGTCGAAATGAGCGATTTCGGGCAGATGGAGGACGGCTACTTCTATGTCGTCATGGAGCTGCTCGAGGGCATGAGCCTCACCCAGGCGATGCGCGAGGGAAGGCTTTCAAAGACGGATTATTTGCGCGTTTTTATTCAGATAGCCGACGCGCTTCATCTCGTGCACGCGCAGGGAATTGTCCACCGCGATCTCAAGCCCGACAATGTATTTTTGGTGCCTGAAAGCGGCGATCCCCTCTTTGTCAAGCTGCTCGATTTTGGCATTGCAAAAGTGGTTCACGCGCAGAATGCGGGCTTGACGGAAACAGGCGTTGTGCTGGGAACGCCGTACTACATGTCGCCCGAACAAGCCCGGGGAGACCGGGTCGATCATCGCGCGGACATTTATTCCTTTGGCGTGATGATGTACCGCGCCTTCACGGGAAAGCTGCCTTTTGTAGCTGAATCGATGGTCGGTGTGCTCACACGCCATGTGATGGAGCCGCCCGAGCCGCCCAGCCATTTCGCCGATGTCGATGCCTTTACCGAGCAGGTCATTCTGCGCTGCCTCGCCAAGTCGCCGAATGCGCGCTTTCAAAGCATGGCTGAAGTGGCCGCCGAACTTCGCGCCATCGCGATGCAATATGGCATGGGCGCCGTTTCACCGATGAACGCGACACCTCTGCTGATGCAGCAGCCGCAGATCATCGAACAGGGTCCAAAATCGGCATATCCCACATCGAACTATCCCATCGCGCCCGCCGCAATTGCGGCGCCCCAATCCATCAGTTTGCCGCCTTCCGCGCTCGATTTTTCGAGCGGCTTGCATGCGCGCCCCACCGTTTCCCAAAGCGGCGGATATGCCGCGGCCGCGCCCGGTCAGCCGATGTTGCCGCCGTCCGCGTTTTTGCCGACGCCTCCTCCCGGCACGGTTGCGCCTTCGCGGCCGAGCCAATCCTATCCAAGCGGCCCTTATTCCGCCGCGGCACCGCTCATGGGCAGCAATCCTTTGATGATGGGCGAGGCGGGAACGCAGAGCAGCGTTGTCACTTCTCACACGGGCAAATACGCGCTCGTTCCCAAACGCAGTAACGCCCTATCGGTAGGCATACCCATTGCGATTTTAATGGCGGGCGTGGTTGTCGCCATTGCGATCGTATTGAGCCGCGGAAAGCCCGCCGACGCGCCCAGCGCTGCTCAAAGCGCTGCGCCTTCAGGCACATCGCTCGCAAACGCCGCCGCCCCGCCGCCCAGCGCCGAGCCTGCGGCCGCCGCGAATGACGCCCCAACGGCTGAAGTGGCCACGGCGCCCTCCATAAGTTCGACGGCGCCCGCCAATACAACAAAATCGTCGGTCAAAACGATCGTAAAGCCTGCGGCAACGGCCAAATCCACGGCAACCAGCAAACCGCCGCCCCCGAAACCGGATGTCAGGAGCCCCTTTGAATGAGACACTCATTTTTTGGGATTGCAGCGTTATCGATTGCAGCATTGACGGTAACAGTTTTTCATACGCCTGAAGCGGGCGCGCAACCGGCGGGAGCCCCGAAAACGGGTGCCAAAGGCTCAACATTCGGCGCCAAAAAAAAGGGCCTAAAGCAGGACCCTAAAATTCAGGAAGCCAAGCGCTTATTCGACGAAGGCTCGGATTTATACGCGCAGGGCAATTACGAAAAAGCCATTGAGCTCTGGCAAAAATCCTACGAATTATCCAAAGAGCCATTAATATTTGATAATATTGCTCACGCATACGAACGTTTTGGAAAACCAAAAGAGGCGTATGACTATCTATCGAAATGGCGCGCATCCGCGCCCGAATCCGAACACGAGACATTGGATGCACGCCTATCGAATTTAGAAGACCGCATCAAGAAAGACGAGCAGGCCGAAAAAGAGCGCCTCGAAAAAGAAAAGCTCGCGAGGGAAGAGGCCGAACGCAAAAGGCTTGAAGATGCCAAACCGCCTTTATTTCCCATTGTGCTTGCCGCGGCTGGAGGGGCGCTGGTTGTGGGCGGGGTGGTTGTAGACATTATCGCGGCCAGCAAGAGGCCCGACAAAGATTCCGCCTGCCGCGCAGCGGGCGATAGGCTTTTATGCGCCGCATCCGAACAAGATGCGATTAAAAGTTCCAATACGCTGGCTTTTATCGGCGATGGCCTTTGGATTGGGGGCGGAATCGCGGCGGCCGTTGGACTCGTGCTCATTCTGACGCACAAACCGCCGCCTCCGGCCGATGAAAAAAGCGCAAAGGCACTCATTCAAAATACCAAAATCGCGCCCGCCTTCGGATATCAAAGCGGCGGGCTGACTGTTTCCGGCCAATTCTAAGGTGTTTTCGAAGCCCAATTACATCGCATTGGGAGGAATGCCGCGCCGCTGATAACAGCCGAGCACGGCTTGTTCCGCTTGATGAAATAAAATGCGCTCATAATCGGACGAGGGCTCGTTGGCTTCCCAAAAACCAAGCCGTTCCGATGCTTCAGTCAGCGCTTCCGAAGCCATTTCACAGCGATTGCTTTCGGCCAAGAGGCGGGCTGTTTGCGAAGCGTATCTCGGCACGTTGTAATCGCGTTCCGCAGCCAGGGCATAGAGCGCAACGGCGCAATCCTTCCGATTTTGCTGCTCACACAGCTCGCCCATTCGTCCGCATGAAGAAGCCGAGCCCGAAATGCCCAGCAGCACCATTTCCGCCGAGCTTCCCGATTCGCGGAACGACGATTTGCCCGTATCCACAAGCACAAGGCCCAGAACGCAATACACCGTGAATAGCGCAAGCGCGGCTAAAAACGCCCAGAATGCGTGAATGCGCGCAGGCGCCTTGGGCCGGGGAAAAGGAAATGGACTCCCCGCCGCCGCCACCCGATCGTATAAATCGGGATGAATACCGCTGCCTTTTGAAAGCACGACAGGCATCACATTCACTTCGTAAATACGCACCAGCGCCCGCGCATAGGTGCCCGCGTCCTCTTCGTGCGCGTGAGCATTTTTATCGGCTTGCACCTCCATACGGCGGAAAATACGCCGGACCACCATCAGAAAAAGAAATGCCCCGAGAAATACATAAGCCACATAATCGGCGCGCCCGGTTGCCGTGAGCGGTTTGACCAGCGTGAGCGGAATCAACAGCGTGAGCCCGCTGAGAACACGGGTTGCAACGACGCCCGCGCTCTCGCCCAAATGCCCTAATTCATGCGCGCACACGGCATCGATCTCTTCATCGCTTAAATGCGTAACAAGCTCGTCGGTGAACGCCAGACGCTTGGCGAGCGGAAAAGCATAGGCATTTGCCCAAGGGAGCTCGATTTCATAGACGGCGCGGGGCACAAGGCCGGCCTTTTTCGAGCATTTATCAACAATGGCCGAAAGCCTCGCAGATGCCGCTTTTGCAAGCCCCAACGCCTTGAGCAAGGGCAGGGGACTGATACGCATGATGAAAATGCCTAGGCCAATGCAAAGAGCCACCAATCCGTATGCCAATGGACCGAATTGATTTGGCATAACGATCGAAATGATCAGCGCAATAAAAAAATGGGGAGCCATTAAGATCCAGAGCGCGCATCCTCCGCGCAGCCATCGCCGGAAAGGCAATTCGATTGAGCGTACAACTCTTTCGGTATGCAGGCGCATCCGCAGCGGCCAAATCAATGAAATAAGCCCCGCTATCACTGAAAGAGACCAATTTGGAAGAATTGATAAAGAATCTCGTAGAATGACAATGCTAAAGGAAATACTGAGCGCGGGGATGAGCACGGCGCTGAGGCCGGTAAATGTTCTCAGTGGAAATGCGGCCCGAGCCCGCTCTGCCCAGGCCAGCGATTCTTGCTCTTGCGATCGGGCGCGCAAAAAAGCCCGGAACGGACGCATCGAAATGGCTACAGATACTTTTGTAATGAAAATAGACCCTATTGCCGAGAAGAGCAGCACATAAAAAAACGCGCCGAGCGTGACATAGGAAGGAAGCGTTTGGAGAGCGGCTTCAACCAAAGATCGCATGGGCAAAACCATTTCGCGGGTAGGTGGGCAAGGCGTGGGAACTGTACTCGTTAGGCGCTTGTGAACGGAAGGCGCATTCGCTCTTCTAGCGCGCCGTTTCGTTGCGCCCCGGGCGCGGCACAAGGAGTTTTGCAATGAAGGTTTACGGTCATCCCGCGAGCACATGCACACAGAAGGTGTTGGCCACGCTGGCTGAGAAGGGCCAAAAGGCCGAATTTGTTCTGGTGGACATTCTGAAGGGCGAACAAAAGCAGGCCGAGTTTATCGCCCGCCAGCCCTTCGGCGTCGTGCCTGTTTTTGAAGACGACGATGGTTTTTCGCTCTACGAATCGCGCGCGATCATCCGCTATCTCGATGCGAAGTTCCCCGAAAATCCCTTGTCGCCCGCCGATCTCAAGCAGCGCGGCCTGATGGAGCAGTGGATTAGCATTGAGCATTCGTATTTTTCACCGAAGGCGATGAGCTTCATCCTCGAGATCTTTTTCGCGCCGATGAAAGGCACGCAGCCGAGCCAGGAAGTGATCGACAAAGGCCGCGCCGAGACGGGCAAGGTGCTTGACATCACCGAGAAACAGCTTGTGGGCAAGGAGTATTTGGTCGGCGACTTCTCGCTCGCGGACATTACGTGGGCGCCCTATATGCAGTACATCGTGGCTGTCGGCTCGGCGGATCTCATCGAGAGCCGTCCCAATGTCGCCGCGTGGTGGAAGCGCGTGAGCGAAAGGCGTTCGTGGCAAATCGCAACGGGCAAGGGCTAGAGCGCGCGCAGGCTCTTTTCGATTGCGGCGATGGCCTGTTCGTAGTCCACGCGCGGCTCGTAGCCGAGTTCCCGCCTCGCTTTCCCGATGGGAATGCGGTGTTCCGATCCCACTAGATTCAAAGCCTCCCGCGTTACAGGCGGCCGTCCTTTTAGGCCGAGCCCCGACCATGCGGCCTCGCATATACGCGCGAGCGGGGGCCCCACAAATGCCGGCAAAGAGCGGGGGGCCTTGCACTGTCCGGCCCGCGCTAAATCGCTGAAATAACGCTTCCATGTAATCGCCGAGCCGTCGCTGATATTAAACGCCTCGGCATATTTGGCATCGCGCTTGGCCGCGAGCACAAAGGCGTCCGCGGCATTATCCACATACAAAAGACCTGCATTTTGTTCACCGCCGCCGACCAAAACAGGCGCTCCTGAACGCATCTGGTCCAGCACCATCAGCACCCAGGGACGGCTATTCGGGCCGTACACATTGGCGAGACGCAGCTTAATCACCGATAAATTGGCGCGTTGGGCGAGATCGTCGGCGATACGCTCTTGGGCTTGTTTGCTTTCGCTGTAGAGGCCCAGTGCATGTCCAAACGCCTTGTCTTCTGGGCATTCCCCGCGTGGAATGGCGTCGCCGTACACAACAATGCTCGAGGCCAAGACCGCATGCACGCCACGCGAAGCCGCCGCGCCGAGCACTGTTTTCGTTCCATCCAGCGTCACGCGCTCCACCGCGTCCTTGGACAGCCAATCGCCGACGGCCGCCGCTAGATGAAAGACCGTATCGATGCCCTCCATCGCTTGTCCGACGGCGCGCGCATCATCGACCGAGCCCGCGGCAATTTCAGCATTGAGCCTGCGCGCCTCGCTCTCTTGAGGGTCTCCCGGCATGACGAGAGCCCGCACTCGGCAGTTCTCGCCAGAAAGCTTGTGAAGAAGCCTCTGCCCAATAAATCCCGTCGCTCCGGTGACCAATACGCTTTTAATGGTTCTCATTTAAGGCCCGCAATGCCCTGACATATCGCAGTTATTGGTTACGCAATCGCCGTTTTGATAGCAATGCCAGCCCACAGGGCAATCGAGAGGACAAGAGCCTCCGCAATCCGGATCGCTTTCATCGCCGTTCCAATATCCATCGGTGCAGGTGGGCGCGCAGGTTAATGTCATCGGATTGCAAAGTCCTCCTATGCAATCTAAATCGACGAGACAGCGGTAGAAGGGAGGACATTTTTGGGCGCAGGGGCCGCCGCAGTCAAAATCGGTTTCCTGGCCATTTTTCATTCCATCAAAACAAGTCGGCGCCTTGCAGGTCATCCCGCCGGCGGGGCCGCTGCACACCAGGCTGTCGCAATCGTTGTACACCGAGCAAGGCGTGCCTGTGGGGCAGCCTGTAGGGCATACCGAACCGCAATCGATGGCTTTTTCGCCGCCGTTTTGTACACCGTCGGAACAAGTTGCCGCGGCGCAGATGCCGCCCGGACACACGCCGCTGATGCAATCGGCCGGACCGCTGCACGTTTTGCCGCTTCCGCAAGCCAAAGGACACGAGGCGCCGCAGTCGGTATCGCCTTCCGCGCCGTTTTTTACGCCGTCGGTGCAGGTAGGAAGGCATTGATTTATTATTTCATCGCATTGGCTTCCAATGCAGTCAAAATCAATGAAACAAGATTGATTGGGTCCGCATTTGTTGGGGCATGCGCTTCCGCAATCGATATCGCTCTCCTGCCCATTTTTCACGCCATCCGAGCAATTGGGGGCGGCACACACGCCCGAGCCGCATACTCCGCTTTGGCAATCCGAGGCCGATAAACAGGCTTTCCCGTCGCTACAAAGGGCGCACAGCGGACCCCCGCAATCGATATCGCTTTCGCTGTTATTCAACAGGCCATCGTCGCAGGTGGGCGCCGGTATGCATAGGCCGAGCTGGCAGGTTTGGGATACACAATCGATTGAATTGATGCATGTTTTTCCAATCGCACATGAAGGGCAAATGGCGCCGCCGCAATCGATATCTGTTTCGCCCAGCGCTGGACTTAGCTCGCTGTCGGCGCAGGTTGGCGAACAAGTCATTGAGCCCGGATCGCAAATGCCGCCCGTGCAATCGCTTCCCAACATACAGCCAAGTCCAGCGGAACAAGTCTTTTGGCAATTCCCGCCGCAGTCGATATCGGTCTCGGGGCTGCTTTGCTGGCCATCGAAGCAGGTGGGAGCGCATGTTCCGTTATCGCATTGGCCTCCAATGCAATCGGAATTACTCGAGCATGTGGCGAGAGGCGGACATGGATTCAAACACACGGCTCCGCAATCGATATCGCCTTCGCCGCCATTTTTTACGCCGTCGCCGCAGGAAGGAACCTGACAAATTCCCTGGGAGCACACGCCGCTTTGGCAATCGGTGCCAATTTCACAGGATTGTCCATCAATGCAAGCATTGCAGTCGGGGCCGCCGCAATCGATATCGGTTTCATTCCCATTGATTAGGCTGTCGCTGCATGTAGCGGGAGCGCATTGTTTCGCCACGCAAAGCCCGCTTGGACAGTCTTCGGGATGATTGCAGCCCACACATGTGCCCGCGCCGTCGCACACCGCGCCATTGTTGGACGTGCATGGAAAGCCCATGGATTCGTTATCGATCCCGCATTGCCCGTCGGCGAAGCATGTGGGTTTGGAGCAGTCGCCGAATAGGCCAGGGCAATCGCTGTCAACTGTGCATCCAGGCATGGGTGCATCGCTGTCGGCATCCGCGCCCGCGTCGGAACCGAAACCTGAATCCGGTGTGGTCTCTGAATACGTTGATAATGGTGATAACTCACATCCCAAACCCGCGCCGAATAGGCCCAGGGCCATTGCAATAAATCCCCCGAAAAATAAACGGGAATGAAGATGGGCAATAGGGCTGTAATGTCGGGTTCCCATAAAATCAACCTAAACCCATTCAAGATTTTCGAAAGGGCGGGCCGCTATTTTCCTGCCTGTTTCCCCAAAACAAACAGCAAAAAACATTCCGGTTTAGAGATTAGCCACCGGACAGGACACGTTGATATGAAGTGTGGAAGGGAGTGGGGAGGAGCAATTCAACAGCCATCGCTCCTCCCTCGTCGAGGCGGAGTTAATAAGGGGGAATTAACGGCGGGTCGCGCGCCTGCGAACGGTGAGGCTCAACGCAAGAACCAAACCGGCAAGCCAAGCGGCTCCAGAGGAACCGTTGTCATTGCCAGGCTTCGCCGCGCAGATAAGGCCGCTGCCTTCGCCGTAGTAGGGCGCCGGTACGTCTTCCGGCCAATCGCAGGTACCAATCGTGTCGTCGGTCGACGAGCACTCTTGGCCTACGGGGCAGCCGTTTCCATCTGTGCCACGGCAACCGTCAACACAAGTGCCCGTGCCAGCGTCGCAGACCTTGCCGCTTGTGGCATTGCCGCAATCGGCGTCTTCCACGCACTCGGGCTCCATCGGAATATCGTCCGAAGGATCGAGCGGATCGCGCTCGCCCGTGTCCACAACGCCGTTGTGGTTCGCGTCTTCGTCGCCGTCGTCCACGCCGCCGTCGTCCGTGTCGGGATCGAGCGGGCTGGTCGTCGTCGCGCCCGAGTCACCATCCGGGATGCAGTTGCCCGCAGCCGGATCGGTGGCCGGATCGGAGCAATCCAGGCCGAGTTCCGTTCCATCGAACAGGCCATCGTTGTCGCTGTCCGGATCAAGAATATTGATCAGTCCATCGCCATCCGTGTCCGCCGAGGGATTCGGTTCCTGACCGTCGATTACGCCATCGTTGTCGGTGTCGGCATCGTTGGGATCGCTGTCGATAACCGTCTCGTACGCATCGGGCAGGCCATCGCCGTCGGTGTCCGGGTTGTCCAGATCGTCGCCGCCGTTGCCAGTCGTCGGATCTGTTTCGCCCGCGTCAAGCGCGCCGTTGTGGTTGATGTCTTCAGCGCCGTCGATCACCGTGCCATCGTCCGTGTCCGCATCGACAGGAGAGGTCGTCGTCGTGGGATCCGCATCGGGGATGCAGTTGCCCGCGCCCGCGTCCGTCGCCGGATTTGAACAATCGAAGCCCATCTCCGTGCCATCGAACAGACCATCATTGTCGCTGTCCGGATCGAGCACGTTGATGAGGCCGTCGCCGTCCGTATCCGCCGAAGGATTCACTTCATCGCCATCGAGCACGCCGTCGTTATCCGTATCGGCATCGTTCGGATCACTGCCCAGCGTATCTTCGACCTGATCGCTCAAGCCGTCCATATCCGAGTCGGTGATCATCGGGTCATCCGCGCCGTTGCCGGCCGTCGGATTGGTCTCGCCCACATCGATCGTTCCATCGAGGTCGACGTCTTCCGCGCCATCCGAGACGCCGCCGTCATCCGTATCGGCATCGAGAGGATCGGTCACCGTCCCGCCCATGTCGCCGTCGGGCGTACACGTTCCAGGCGCCGGATCCGTTGCTGGATTCGAACAATCCAAGCCCATCTCCGTGCCATCGAACAGACCGTCGTTATCGCTGTCGGGATCGAGGCCGTTAATAAGCAGGTCACCGTCGCTATCGATCGCAACGCTGGGTTCTTGACCGTCGAGAACGCCGTCGTCATCGCTGTCGGCATCATTTGGATCGGTGCCGATCTGGGTTTCAATGACATCGAGGATGCCATCCATATCGGTGTCAACGTTGTTGTCGTCGGCCGGATCATTCGGATCGCGCTCGGTCGGATCGAGCACGCCGTCCTTGTCCGTATCCTCGTCGCCATCGCTCACGCCGCCGTTGTCCGTGTCCGCGTCGAGCGGATCGGTCGTCGTCGCGCCGTTGTCGCCGTCGGGCACGCACACCGCCGGATCGGTGTCGGGATTCGAGCAATCGAGACCCATTTCCGTTCCGTCGAGCAGGCCGTCGTTGTCGCTGTCCGGATCGAGAGCGCCGTTCTGGCCATCATTGTCGGCATCGCCGAGCAGATCAGGCTCTTGACCGTCGATCACGCCGTCGTTGTCCGTATCCGCGTCATTGGGATCCGTGCCAAGCGTCGTCTCGATGGGATCGAACAGACCGTCGCCGTCCGTGTCGGGCCACGTATCATCGATCGCATCGTTGGGATCACGCTCGGTGGGATCGACAACGCCATCGTGGTCAACATCTTCGGCACCATCGGCCACACCGCCATTATCCGTATCCGGATCGAGCGGGTTGGTTGTCGTCGCGCCGTTGTCGCCGTCCGCGATGCAGGTATTCGAAGCAGGATTGGTTGCCGGATTCGAGCAATCCAGGCCAAGCTCCGTACCATCGAACAGGCCATCGCCGTCCGCGTCTGGATCGTTTGCGTTGTTCAGGCCATCGCCGTCGGCATCGTCGCTCGGATTCGCTTCGTCGCCGTCAACCACGCCATCATCATCGCTATCATCATCGTTTGGATTTGTTCCAATCGTGTTTTCCAGACCATCGCTCAGGCCATCGCCGTCCGTATCCACAACGCCGGCATCATCGCCGCCGTTGCCCGCCGTCGGATTCAGCTCGCCCGGATCGACCGTGCCATCGAGGTTTGAATCTTCAGAACCATCGATCACGCCGCCGTTATCCGAGTCTTCATCCACGGGCGAAGTTCGGGTCGTGCCATTGTCGCCGTCGGCCCTGCAATGACCAGCCGCCGCATCCGTCGCGGGATTCGAGCAATCGAAGCCCTGCTCCGTGCCATCGAACAAGCCATCGTTGTCGCTGTCGACATCGAGCACGTTGATCAGGCCGTCGCCGTCGGTGTCATGCGAAGGATTCGCTTCATCGCCGTCGAGCGTGCCGTCGTCGTCCGTGTCCGCATCGTTGGGATCGCTGCCCAGCGTTGCCTCGAGACCATCGCTCAAGCCATCGCCGTCCGTATCCACAACGCCGCTGTCATCCCCGCCGTTTCCTTCGGTCGGATCCGTCTCGCCCGGATCGACAACGCCGTCCAGATCGCGATCTTCCGAACCGTCGGTCACGCCGCCGCCGTCTGAATCGGGATCCAGCGGATTGGTCGTCGTCACACCGCTATCGCCGTCCGGCCTGCAAGCGCCGGCGCTCATGTCCGTGGCCGCATTCGAGCAATCAAAGCCCTGCTCCGTGCCATCGAACAGACCGTCGTTATCGCTGTCAGGATCGAGCGCGTTGATCAGGCCATCGCCGTCGGTATCGGTTGTGGGCTGAAGTTCCTGGCCATCGAGTGTGCCGTCATCGTCGCTGTCGGCGTCATTCGGATCGGTGCCGTTTTGGGTCTCGATCGCATCGATAACGCCGTCGTTGTCGTTATCCGGGCAGCCGTTGTCGAGATTGCCATCGCAATCTTCGTCAATCGCATTGCCGCAGAGTTCAGTGGTCGGCTCGAGCGGAACGGCATTGCATATCGTGCTGTTCGGGCCGCTGCACTCGACCTGGCCGGACTGCTGGCAAGCGCCGATGCCCACTGAACACGGCAAGCCCAGGCCAAAGCCTTCATCGGACGTGCCGTCGCAGTTGTTATCCAGCGCATCGCACAGCTCGATCTGCGAGCCTGGAGAAATGTTTTCAACGCAGGCGATCGCGCCGTTCACGCATGTGTCCGTGCCCGCGCTGCACACGCCGGGAAGACCCGTCGTACAAGCCGCGCCGCCGCCCGGATTGCCATCATCCACGGCACCGTCGCAGTCGTCGTCCAGCAGGTTGCAGGACTCGGTTTGCGATCCCGGAATGATGTTCGACAAGCAGACCAGCGAGCCGCCCGTGCACGTCACCGTGCCCGCATCGCAGACGCCCGGCGAACCCGATGAACACGCAGCGCCGCCGCCCGGATTACCGTTGTCGATCGCGCCGTCGCAGTCGTTGTCGAGGTTGTCGCAGGTTTCGGCCGCTGGGTTTCCAGGAGCGCAAATCGTGTTACCCGGACCCGCGCACACATTCGTTCCATTTTGGCACTGGCCCTGCGCGCCTCCGGCCACACAAGGCTGACCGTAGTTTGCGCATTCCGGAACCTGAATGGTCAAAAAGCAAGTGCCCACCAGGTTCTGAGGCGTCGTGAAGTTCACGACCACGATATTCACGCCGATATCGCTTGCCGCCGGCGTCCACGAGAAGGTGGTGCTGCGCGGCGAAGGGCCGCTCGTCCCCAGCGCTGGATTGAATGTCGAGCCTGGAGGAGCATTCTGGGCCGACAGCGTGAGCTGCGCTGCGGGATTCGCATCGGCACTGACCACCTGTGAGAATGGCTGCCCAACATTGGCGATATAGGTTCCCGCACCGCTTTGGCAGAAGGGAGGCGAGCCCGCCGTGATCTCAACGATAAAATCGATCGGCGTATAGCTTGTGATGCCCGCGTGCACCGACGTCATCAGAATCGGGATCACATATTTTTGGCCGGGAGACGCAAGGGTCACGTCCCAGGACAGCACACATGCCTGGCTCACCGAGGGCGTTGGGCCGGTGCCGTTGATCTGCGGCAGGTTAAAGCCGATGCCTGACTGCACACCATCCGCGAGCTGGCACGCGACGGGATCGCCGTCGGGATCGAAGACAGGCAACTGATACGTTCTCGGCGCGCCCGCCTGCAATTGAACAATGGGCGGAGAGGCCGTAACCGGGCCGCTCGTATTGCCATTGCCAAGCTGCACCGTGCTTTCCACGCGGTAGCTGGCATCTGCGCCCATCACAAGCGTCGAAATGCGGCAGCAGCCTTGGAAGAAAGCCACATAGGTTCCCGGTCCGGGATACGTATGATTGACCGTATATTCGTAGAGGTTGTAAGCCTCGCCGGCCAAATCGGTTCCCGAGCCGATAAGGTTGCCAAGGGTGGCTGGGTTGGCCGGGCTTCCATCGCCGAAGTCCAGCGATGTGTTGCCTGGAGCGGCCTGTCTCCACGCAGTCTGTACGGTGAATTTCACCGCATTTGGTGCATTGATTGGGTCCGGGACTTTCCAAAAGATCGTCCCGTACCTGAAGTGAGTCGCCAATGCGACGTTGCTAAACAGCAGCGCGCACAGCGTCACAAGCAGAGGAATAATTCGTTTAAACATACGTTCTAACGCATGCCTTTCGTTAGGAAGTAACGAGCATCTTGCGCAACCGGCAATCTTCGAAAGCGGTCCATTCGGGCTCATCCAGAGCGCGGGACAATTCATTCGCGGTTGGCGTTTGGGTCTCGAGCTCTGAGTGAGCCCGCGCCCCGCCTGTGAAAATTCCGGTTAAGCAAGACACCCACGGAAGAACTTAAATGTTGGGTGCAACATTTTGAGTCAGTGCTGAATGGGAGCTCCTTTCTCCTTTCATTTCTTTTCACAGAAGCCCGGCAAATAAAGATGTGTGGACACTGGGCCACAGAATCACAAAACGTGAAACCCAAAGGCCACACTTCATCGCGTTTGCTTGACGCGCCCCCACGCGAATTTCGCATGAGCGCGCTTGGGCTAAATCCAATGATCCAAAAACGGTGCCGTTCCCCCGGCCAGGCAATCCCGATGCAGTCATTGTATACGCGCATTGCTATCAAATGACAGCGGGAGAGCGAGGCAAACACCGCATTTACACGCTCAAGGCAGATATCGCCCATGATGCACAAAGTTCATCGCCAGCGTCGTCACGTAGGCCGTCAGCGCAATCGCCAACGGCTGTTCCCGCCCGCCCAGGTACGAAAGGCCGAGCTGCTCGGTGCGCTGCCGAATATGTAAAAGCAGTGCGCGGACCCTCTCTTTGCGGAGTCCCGTCCATTGATGAACTTGATCAATACAATCGTAATGAATGTCTGCCATTAGATCGGCCGCCGGTTTCCTCAATCCAAAAGAGCCGCCCCGGGAAGCCCCTGAATCATCAATTGAATTAAATTTATTATCAATATGATTGTCTTCAAACAGAAGGCGCAGTGTTCCATCCACTCCTGCCGGCAGCTCCACCACATCCGCAGGTTCAGCAGGCTTTAATTTGATCGAATTGTTATTGGGTTCGATCATTATAAATTCTTCATCCTCATCCACCGTATCCGGCAGAAGAAGCGGAGCCTCGTCCCTGAGAGAACGCATCAGCGTGCTGCAATACACAAGTTTGGCCAAAGCCTCCGGCCATTGCTCATATTCCAAATGGAAATCCCGCTCTGGCGTCATCCACACCGCGAAGGTCTCGGCCCAATCCTCATCGGGATGCCTCTGCGCATGCCACGCCGGCAAATGCTTGACATGCCGCCGGCTAAAGGGGCGCGGTAGAAATGGCTCCGCCACGGGCTGGCTCATCGGTCCAAATAATGCAATCCAATCAGGACGATCGTAAATACGGTAAGCATAATTGGCTACATGGCCCATTGAATGGCGTAGCCTTCGCAGCACGCTCACCCGGTGAAAATCCTCGGCGTGGCCGGTATCGCGGGCATGGCGGCGGGAAAGCTCGGCGTGCGCCAAATAATAGGGAATGGCAATCGCCGCATGCTGAAAAGAAACGCCCCAATTTTCCGCGAGATAAAGCCTCGGCCTCAATCGTAAAATGCCAGCGCGCCCAAGCTCGGAAAAGAATTCCTGCACAATGACTTCAAGCCTTGTTCCGGCAATCGCAAGGCCCAAATCGCGAGGCGGCGGCGTATCCCGAACCGACTCCTGAAATTCATCGTCGCGCACGGCTGTATGAAGCGCTAGTCAATCAAAACCGCAGGCTCCTTGTCGAGCCCCCGAGTGCCATATGCCCGGATGGGCTTCCTCTCAGAGGGTGGCTTGACCTAAATCCACCGAGCCCGGATGATGGCGGCCGAATGATGTGGCGTGACGATGACGAAGCGCTGCTCACCCGGCTTTTGGATGAGCGTCTGCTCGAAAGGCTTTGGCGCTTTCAAGCCGGCGATGCGCCTCCGCCTCATCCCCGCGCTTCGGGTATGTTCGCTCATGTCCGCAAAATGAAAGGCGGCGAGCAAGTTCTGGCCGAGGCGCTAAACAGCGCGCGCTACGAACCTTTATTTGCACTGCTCTTGCCCAAGCATTTCAGCGGCGCGCCTCCCGAGCTTTTGCATCATTTGGCGCTGTATTACGGAAGCCTTGCCGACGCCCTTTCGCTGAGGCCCGATCAGCAAGATGCCGCGCTATTTGCGCGCAAACAATCGCTCGCCGCCTGGTTTAAGCTGGCCGAACAAAAGGAATATCTCGCAGCGCTTACCGCGGCGATGTCCTCGGGGGCGCTCTCTTCGGCCGAAATGGAACGCGCCGCGGCCGAGGCTCCCCTCGAGCCGCTTGCTGAACTTGGCCGCATTGCATGCGAGGGCGCCCACGAGCGCACGCGGGCCTCGTATTTGGCCCTTCGCCAGCTTGCGAGCGTTTCCGAAGCCTGCCGCGCCGCGGGGCTATCGGCTTCCTTCGCCGCAACCCTGGAGCGCCGCGCCGAAAAACTTCGGACCGAAGCGGCAGATACCGCGCTCAGCCCTATTTATGAAGCCCTCGCCGAAGCCAAAGCCCGGGGAGATATCGAATCCAAAGCCGTTGGCATCTTTCAAAAGCTCGCGGAAGTATGGCGATGGGCGGGCGAGGACGAAAACATTGAGACCTTTGCGGTTGAGCAAGTCACACCCATTGCATGGGATATTCAGCGGGACTCCCGCTACCCCGTGCTGCGCACGCTGCTCGCACCGGTCATTCCCTTATCGGACAGCCTCGCCCGCCGTGTAGAAGCCGATCCCAGCCGCATCGCGTATGCCGCGCCCTGCGCGCAAATCTATGTATTTCGCTGTGAAATGGACGAAGACGCCAACAAAAGGCTCGAGTATGCCGAACGCAGTGTAAAACTCTGTCCATCCCATCGAAATGGACGGCTTATGCTAGCGAGTTGCCTCTGCGATCTCGCTCTCCGTTTGGTGACGGCCACGGGATGGTTTGTGGCACCCGATGCAATTGCCCGCGCAGAGGCGCACCTTAAACGGGCCGAACAGCTTTTTCCCTCGCTCAAAAAAATAGAAATCACCAAAAGCCGCCTAGAAGAAGCCAAACGCAAGAGCGGCGGAGCGTTTATGGCATGAGCGACCGCACTTCAAAAGCGGCATCGCGGGAAGCTCAGCGCCCGCCGGCTGCCGAGATTCAATCTCATCAATATAAAAACCTATTTGAACGTTATGATATCGATCCCCGCCAGGGCCCGCGGGCCATTACGGAACGATTGCGCGAGCTCATCGAAGAATCGGATAACGAAGCCGCGCGCACCGAATTAAGAGCAGCGTGGGAAGAATTAACGATGCATCCGATGCGCAGGCTGCGCGCGGCATTTGGCGCTCATCCCGAAAGCCGGCCCGAGCTTGGCGCTCCGCCCTCATTATCAAAGGGCTTAGGAAGCAAGCCTGAAATTGGATTCAACGAGCTCGCCGTGCGCCCGAGCGTGGCGGCCGCGCTTCTGGGAGGCTCCGAATTGATCGGACCCCGCCGCACAGAAATTTCCCGAACAGCATTTGCATCACAACCTCCGGACAGTCTGGACGAAGACCCTATTTTAAAGCGAGTTTAAACATGTTTATTGACCGCTCCGTCGGCATCGATCTTGGAACAACCAACTCCGAAATCGCGCTCCTCGACCCATCCGAGCGCGACATTTTGATTTATGCCGATCGATTTGGCCGAAGGGTCATTCCCTCGGCGGTGGCCTGGGATCCTAAAACCTCATCGTATTTGGTTGGACATCCAGCGCGGCAAAGGCGCGGCCGCACACCGGGCCCCATAGAATCCATTAAAAGAAAAATGGGTCAGCAGGTGAAGGTCCACGTAGGGCCGAACGAACTTCTGCCCGAGGAAGTTTCATCGAAAATTTTAGGCGAATTGCGCGATCGGATGCGCGAGCATTTAAGCTCCAAGGCGCCTTCCGGGGTTGAAGTGCGCGTCGACCGGGCAGTCATTACCGTTCCGGCTTATTTCGACGCGCCTCAAGTTGAAGCCACGCGGCGCGCCGGCGAACTTGCGGCGCTCAACGTCATTGGCATTCTTCAGGAACCCACCGCCGCGGCCATTTATCACACATGGAAAAACCGCTTGGGAGACGGCAATTTTTTAATATACGACCTGGGCGGCGGCACCTTCGACGTTTCCATTCTCCGCTGCGTAGGCGGCGAATACCAAGTGCTCGCGATCGACGGCGACAATTACCTGGGCGGAGACGATTTCGATCGCCGCTTTGCCGAACGCCTTCGCGCCGATATGGCCACCCGCGGCTATGCTCTCGACCTGGATATTTTAAATGACGAAGATGACCGCCGAAGATTCGTTCGTATTGTTCATTTAGCGCAAGAAATCAAAGAACTTCTATCCACCTCGGAAGTGGTGCCCGTATCTAAACACGATGTTGTTGACGATAAAAACGGTGAAAATGTTACCTACGACGCCGAGGTGGGCCGTGAAACCTATGAAAAATCGATTAACGATTTGGTAAATACCACGATTGAATGCTGTCACCGGGCGCTCGCGCGAAGCAAGGAAATGGCTTCCGTTGGCCTTTCGGAAATCGATCACGTCGTGCTCGTGGGCGGTTCGACACGCGTTCCATTGGTTGCACGCCGCGTCACCGAGGAAATTTGCGCCAAGAGCAAGAGCGCCAAACCCCTTCAGGACGAAGTCGATACCTGCGTCGCATTGGGCGCGGCCATCCATGCGGCCCAGCTCGGCGGTTTCCGCATCGGCGATACATCCAAAAAAGCCCAGGTCTTATTCACCACGCCCCTGGTTGCCCAATCGCCGAAAATCAAAATTGGATTGAAGGTCGAAGAGGCACCCGAAGGTTGCAAAGAGATCGTAATTTCTTCCAATTCAAACGAGGTACTTGCCCGGGCCGCCCTTCCTGAAAAGCGCGATGCATTGATTCGCATGGAAACAGCGCTCGGCGGCGAGCCCGACAACGGCGTGGCCATTTCCTTGCGCAATGACGGCGATCGCAGCCTCGCCGAACTGCCTTTTGCGGTTTATCGCGGAGATGTCCGCCCCCGGGCAAGCTCGCTCAGCCGCCCCAGCGTTGTCGCAAAAGATATCGCGCTTGAAGTGCTGCGCGCGGGCCGCCGCGATAGGCGTGTCTTGATTGCCCGGGGAACAGGATTGCCCGCCGAAACGGCGCACCGCTTCTTCACAGCCGATCAAAGCGGCGCCGTGGTTTTGCGCCTGCTCCAAAATAGGCTGCCCATTAAAACATTATTGCTCAACGTGCCGAAAGAATTGGCCGTGGGCACGCCTGTCGAATTGACCATCCGCTGCGATGAAGCCATGCGCATGGAGGCCCGCGCCGTCGTGGCCGGCCAAGAACTCTGGGCATCGGTCGAGCCGCCCCGCGAAGCTCAATTCGATCCGCGCGGAAGCGTCGAAGTGCTCCTCGAGGACGCCGAAGGCATTAGCCGTTCGCTCTGGGGTTCGATGGGGCAGGCTTACCGGCGCGAGGCCGATACCTTAATGGCAGGCATACGCGAAGTCATCGCGACCGATCCCGACAAACTCACCGCCCTCTGTGAACGATTGAAGAGATTGGTCGATGAATTCAAAGGAGGTCCGAGCGAAACCCTCGTGCCTCCAATGCATCGATTTGAAAGCGAACTCGATGATTTGCGCCGCGTCGTATACCGATCGAGCGGCATTTTAATGGGCATGGACCGCGTGGCCTGGGACAATCGCATCAACGACATTCAAGTGAGGGCCATGGCGGCCTATGAGGCGGGCGACGCGGGCGCGTGGAGGCGCGTGTACAACGAAGTGCTCGCGCTCTATGAAACAGCTTCGCAGGAAGAGTTTTCCAATATGCGCCTCGACGATCCGGCCTATATTACCCGGCGATATGCAAGTGTTGGGCTTTATGCCAAACGTATTGAGGCCGCTCTCTTGGATTTTGTTCCTTCGGCCACCGATGACGTCAAAGCCATGCAATTGGCGGAACGGGATAGGCTGCTTTCCTCGCTGCGCGAGAAAGTTCTCGCTCCTCATTCCAAGCTCAAGGTGGAAGAAGGCAGCGATACGGCTGAAGTCAGGCGCAAGCTCGAGACCATGAGCTCCGAAATTAGCCGTATTGATAGCGCACTCGAACGTATTCCCTCGCTGGGTCTGGTCACCGAGCGCGGCGGCAATTAATTCCTCCGATGAGCGATGCCTTTGATGAACTCACGATTGCGGGTGCCGAAAGGCTCGAGCGGACCTTCGGTCCAAACGTAGCCCTCAAAGCTTATCGCAAGCTCGCGACGCTGATGGTCGATCGGGATACGCGGGCCCGCGCGGCACTTGGCGCAATTCGCTGCGCCATTGCCATTGGAGAAATCAATCAGATTGTCGAGATATGCCCTTGGTGGTCGGTCATGGGCTCCGGTGCTTATGCCGAAACCATTATCGACCACTGCAAAAACCTAGCCCGCCGCGGTCATATCGCCGCCGCCGCCGAACTCTGCAAAGCCGAAATCGAGCGCCAGCCCACCGCCAAAACACTGTATCTCATGGCCCGCCTCCTGGAGCAGCGGGGCGACCCCTCCGCCCTCACATTTTACGCCCGGGCCGCCGAAAAAGCGGGCACCGAGCCCGGCGCTCAGCCTATTTTCATCACCTGCCAAATTCGCCGCATCGAAAGGCTCGCCCTCGATCCCAATACCCTGCCTGAAGCCGCTCAATTGGCTCAGGCGCTCGATCCCGAGCTTGCCCAGCCTTCCCAAAAGCTGATTATCGCGGGCGCCCGCATGCTCGCATCCAGCCGTTTTGTAAGGGCATCCGGCATTTCAATCCTCGAAGAACTCGCCCGCAAAGGCAGTCCCGGAATCGCCGAAATCGCAATGCGGGCCGCGGCAAAACATGCTGATCGTTATGGCGATTCATTAAGTGCTGTTGAAGCCGATCGAATTGCCGCCACACTTAAGCATTGGCCTAAAGAGCAGCAGCGCGACGCGGCGCTTGCCAGGCTCACGGCGCTCGTCCGCATTGCCGCGGCCCGGGGCGGCGATAAAGACAAACGACTGTTTGATGCGGCGCAGGCTGCTCCCGAAAGCTATGGCCTGCTCTGCCGCGCCAAGGCGATGGCGGAGGGCGCCGTGCTCATCGCTTCGGTGTCCGCCGAGGAAATTCGGGCCGTCATTCAAACCCGCACAGAACTCGCTCTTTCATGGCTCGCATTGGATATCGTTGCCGCATTGCGCGCTGAAAATATCGACGATGCAATAAAATCGATTGGATTGGCCACGCCCCTGCTTGTAAAAACCATGGGCGAGGCCCCCGTTCCCTTTTGGGCGGCGCTGGCCTTGGCCTTATGGACCAAGCATCCTGGGCTTCGCGCGGCGGCTCTTTCCGCGGTCGAACGCATGCTGTGCGCGCCCGGTGTGCCGCCCCCTGCGGCCTCGATTTCAATGGCTCAATTTGGAGCCTTGCTCCGGGGCGCGGGACGCGCGGAGCTCGCCGTAAAAACCCTTCGCTGGGCGGCTCTTCTGCGCGATTCCTCGGCATCGCAGGACTTGGGCGCGGAGCTTATCCGGCATGGGTGGAGCGCAGCGCTTGCGGGCGATCGGGATGCCGCAATTGATGCGCTGCTCGAAGGTAAAAACCTGTACGCCCAGGCATTAAAAGCCAAGTCTGCCCCGGCTTAACACGCCTCTGCGCAAGACTTGCGCTTCCCGCGCATTCCATTCGTCTGTCCCACACTCGATCTCCCATTCATCAACGGCCCGCTCCAATTCGATCGGATGAGAGGCTCGCGTAAATATGCATTCTTTACCTAACTTTAATGGTCCGACAAAAAAAAGCGAAAAATAGAGCGCTGAATGGTTGAGATTGGCATGCCTTGTGCGAATGGGGCGCCCATCATGGAACACACCCACGCACGCCTGCCAATGTTTTGCGATCAATGCGAACAAACCTCTCATGGAACGGGTTGCACCGACAAAGGGGTATGCGGCAAAGATCCAGATGTCGAATCATTACAAAAGATATTGTTGTATGGCCTAAAGGGAATGGCCGCCTATAAGGCGCACGCCCGCAGGCTTGGACAGACCGATACCGAGGTCGAAGCATTTATCGAAGAAGCGCTCTTCGCGACGATGACCAATGTGAATTTCGACCCGGAAAGCCTGCTTTCCATGGTGCTCGAATGCGGCCGAATGAATTTGCGCGTTATGCAAATGCTCAACGATGGTCATTTGGATCGGATGGGCGCGCCCGTGCCCGTGCCCGTAACCGAAGGCATTCAAGAAGGGCCGGGCATTTTGGTTACCGGCCACGATTTAATGGATTTAAAAAACCTGCTCGAGCAAACCAAAGACACGGGAATCAAAGTCTACACCCACGGCGAAATGCTTCCCGGCCATATGTATTCGGGGCTTCGGGCCTATCCGCATCTCGTCGGCCATTACGGCGGACCATGGCAAAAGCAGCGCGGCGAGTTTGAGCATTTCGGAGGTCCGATCGTAGCGACGACCAATTGCGTGCTCGTTCCGAGGCCGGGCAACACCTATCTCGATCGCCTATTTACCATGCGCAGCACCGGTGTTCCTGGCGCCAAAGCCATCCATAACGATGATTTTAGTGAAGTTATCAAACGTGCTCGTGAAATTGGCTCCTTGCAGCCCACGCCTCTTCACCAAATGCACGCGGGATATCACTACACAACGATATTGGGATTGGCGAATGAAGTCGTTTCGGCGGTAAAAAACGGTGATGTAAAGCGATTCTTTGTTATTGGCGGCTGCGACGGTGCGGAGCACGGGCGCAATTACTACACGGAATTCGCGCACGAAGCGCCGAATGACAGCATTATTCTGACGCTTGGCTGCGGCAAATACCGCATTTTGGGCCATGACTATGGCACGGTGGCTGGGTTGCCGAGGCTGTTGGATATCGGCCAATGCAATGACACCTATGGCGCCATTCAAATTGCTCTTGCGCTGAGCCAGGCATTTAATTGCGGGGTAAACGATTTGCCGCTGACGCTGGTGATTTCATGGTTTGAGCAAAAGGCGGTGGCCGTGCTCTTGACGCTGCTGCACCTGGGCGTGAAGGGCATTCGGATCGGCCCGAATTTGCCTGCATTCGTGACACCCAATGTGCTGCGTATTCTTCAGGAGAAGTTTGATCTCAAACCGATCGGCAGCGATGGAAAGGCCGACGTTATGGCGGTGATGCAGCCCGCCGCGGCCGAATAGATTCTAGGGACAAATAATTCCGCAATACGTCGTTACTTCACTCACGCACAAGCTATCCCAAGCGGTCGTGCAGCAGTACGAATCAAAGGTGCACACCGTATTCACGCAAGGATCGCAATTGGGATTCAGCGCGACGCCCGTGATGCATTTATTGTGGGCACAGGCCACACCGCAGGAAATCCCGCAAACGCTTGTGACTTCACCGACGCAAATGCTGTCCCAGCTCGTCGTGCAGCAAAAGGGATCGACCGCGCAAACCTGGGTTACGCAGGGTTCGCAATTGCTTGCGAGCGCAACACCCGTGACGCATTTGTTGTGCGCACAAGCGGATGCACAGCCATTATCAATAGCACCATTACAATCATTATCTAAGCCATCATTGCATACCTCTGCGCCGGCCGGTACGGATTGGTTGCAATGGATTTTGCCGCCCGAACATACCGTTGTGCCCGCCGCGCAAACCCCAAGCTGTCCCGTTCCACAAGCGGCGCCTCCGCCGGGATTCCCTTCGTCTACGGCACCGTCGCAATTGTCGTCGGCGCCGTTGCAGACTTCTTGGCCTGCCATTCCGACCGCACTGCATACCAATCCGCCGTTAATGCATTGCATGATACCAGCAGAGCATCCTCCGGGCTGACCCGTATTGCAGCCGGCTCCGCCTTCGGGATTTCCTTCGTCGATTTGATCATTACAATCATTATCCAATCCGTCGCAGATCTCGGGAATGGGAGGCGAATTGGGGGCGCAATCGATAGAATTTCCGACGCAGGCCGTGTGTCCCGCCGAGCAGGCTCCAGGCAGGCCGGTCGTGCAGGGAACGCCCGTGCCCGGCGCGTCGTCTACAATACCATTGCAATCATTATCAATTGCATCGCATATTTCCGGAGATGGCATGAAGTCGGGCACACAGGCGGGGGCGGCCCCAACGCATTGGGTTTTTCCGGCCGAGCATGCGCCAAGCAATCCGGTGTCGCAGACTTGATTGAGATTTGGATCGGCTTCGTCGGTGAGCTGATTGCAGTTATTGTCTTTTCCGTCGCAGACTTCGAGCGTGGGCTGAAGGGCTTTGCATACCTGGGGAGCACCATTTTCACAATTATTGACTGTGACCTGGCATTCGCCGACGCCGCAGGTTGAGGTGCCTAAATTGTCGTCAGCCAATCCGTTGCAATCGTCGTCGATCGCATTGCAAGATTCTGTGATAGGGATGATCTCGCCCTCACAGGGGCCCCATTTTCCCGAGGCGTCGCAGGTTTGGGTGCCAGGCGCGCAGGGGCCTACGCCTTCGGTTCCGTCGGGGCCTGAATAACAATCCTGGGTTTCACCGCCGATGCATGCACAGCCCTCGTCAACTTGGCCATCACAGTTGTTATCGGCGCCATCGCATTGTTCATCCGACGGAACACAAGAGGAACCGCCCGCGCCTCCGTTTCCGCCTCCGGCGCCATTATTGCCTCCCGTGCCGGTCGTATTGGTGCCGGTTTCGCCATTGGAATCGGCGTCGTCCGTTGTGCCCGCCGCACAGGCTGAAACCGAAAGAGCTGCGCCGAAAAACAATAGGAGCAACAATCGGTTCTTGCCGATGGGCCGCCGAAGGGAAGATAAAGATAACATTGGCCAAACCTCCGATCGAATTGAAGCGCAGAGCCGTGCTCAGTGGCATTTAGGCTAGAGGGCTTCGCATGGGCTTGTCTACTTCTTAATGAATATTTCTTAATGAATATTGGGCTGAATCAAGGGCCGCGCCGGGGTGCAAGGACGAAGTCGCCAAAGATCTCGCGCCTTGCAATCCATGGGGTTTGCGCGCCTTGGGTGATGCTTTTTACGCGGAAGGTGACGAAATCGGTGAACTCTCCGATTTCAATGGCGCCGCTTCGATCGCGATCGGGCGCGTTGCCGGCGAGGGCTTCAAGTAGGGCGCTGGTGAATAGGCCGTGGCCTCCCGCGAGACTGGGCGTAAGTGCGGCTGTGGGCCTGTCTTTGCCTTCCAAGGCCAGCTCCAAGCCGCGGAATGATGCGGATGCAGATATTCCCGAGGGCGGCACTTCGTAACTCAATTGCGAGCCTCTGGCCGCGGCAAAGACCAATACGCCCGCCCGGCCCCGCACCGAAAGCTCCCGGGCCAAGGCTTCATTGGGGACGACAATATCGGTGCTCACATGGCCTGAATGGCATGCATCGAGCAGAACGAGAACGCGGCCGCGCGCATTGGCTAGGGCATTTTGAATATGATCCCATCCAATACCATGCAATTGTGCACTCTGGGGTTCCATGCTGGCTTGGCTGGTCAGGAATACCATATTGCCTTGTGGCAGCCTCAGGCCATGGCCGGCAAAAAACAGGACGGCAAGATCATCGGGCTTCATTGTCGATAATTTAGCAATGGCATCCTTTACGCTGTCCACGGTGACTTGCGAATTGAGCAGCACGGAGCGGTGAACCGCATTGAATGGGCGGTTTTCACCGGCCTTTTGGGAGAGCAGCGAGGCGATTGCGCCCGCGTCGTCGTCGGCAAAATCGAGCTGCTGTTCAGGCAATAAATTGGGATATTCACTAACTCCGATCGAAATAATCCATAAATCGGGTTTTTGAAGTTTGGGCGAGGTGGTCACAACATCCGTATACATAGGATTGCTTGCGAATCCCGCGGCATCATAGGCTATGAGGCCAATCCGGTTGCGTCCGGCTTGAAGGGGAACGTTCAATTCGATTGTGGTGTCGTTGGTGCACACCAATTGATCGGCGGCGGGCCTTCCATTCACAAAGGCGCGCACCCGCTCGACGCGCTTGGGCGACGAGACTTTCGCCTTGAGCGTGGCCGTTTCATCGGTGGTTGAGGCGCTGGGAAGGCTTTCAAATTCAAGCCTTGGTGGGCGGGAGACTTCGGCGAGAGGCTCGGCGCTTTCGCCGGCAATATCAAAAATACGCTTGCGTACGTAATCAGGCTTATCGAATTGAGACGCAAATTGTTCAAATGCGAATCCTTCGAGAGGGCCATTAAAAGCCCACGCCGCATTGCGGGCGCCGTCCAAGCTCGATAAAAACGCGCCTTCAGGTGTGGATGTCATAAAATCGCCGCCCGAGGCCGCCACCATGATCGCATTGACTTTGGCGTTTTGGGCCGAGACAATCCAGGTGGAACCGCCATCGCCGCTCAAGAGAAATAAATCGCGCGTAGGATGCGCCGCCACCGCCGTGACTTCGCGATCGATGGACGCAATCGAAGCCTTGCGGGCAAGGGTTTGAGCGTCGAGTAAAATAGGCCGGTAGCCTCCCAATACGATGGTATTTCCACGGCCGGCCATTGGACCCGTAGTTTGAGGCTTTTCGGTAGCCAAAAGCGCGCCTGTTGCGGCGTCAAATGCCCTGAGTGTCGGCGTGAGGGTGGGCATTTTCCGGTCGTTTGGAAGGAGATCGATACCAGAGAGAAGCACTTTGCGATTATCGGGTGAAAACGCGATAAAGCGGCTTGCATCGAAGGCTGTGTGGGTAATGGCCTGAGCCGTCCAGCGCACCTTGCCCGTGTCCGCTTCGAGCACGCCGAGCAATCCCGAATTGTCATCCAATGCGATCAATTTTCCATCGGATGACATTGCGCCCCTGCGAACGGGTTTTCCAAAGCTTCCAATCGGCCTTACACCGGCGGGTTTTTCAATATCGGCATTCCGGATTGGACGTTTTGGGGGAACGGGAGGAAGCGGGCCGCCGAGATTCCACGCGAGGGCACTGCCATCTTGGGCTACCGTAATCAATTCGCTGCTATTGGGAAGAAATCCTGAAAAACGAACGAATTGGTCGCCATGCGGCCTCCATTGGCGAATCATTTTTCCCCGGTTATTTTCACGGACCCGAACAAAATAGGAGGAGGGCAATGACCAGGCTATTTGTTTGCCGTTGCCATCGTAGGAGATGCATTCGATGGGCGATGATTCGCCGAAGGGCGCCAATTGCATCAGTTCTCCGCTCGCCAGATTCCAGCGGGCCATTGTATTGATTTGGGAGCCTGTTGCGAATTGGGTGCCGCTGGGATGAAGCGCGAGGGCGCGCAGGTGGGCGGGCGGGCTTTCAATGGTGCGGATATGGCTCATGTTAAAGCCATCTTGGAGCGCTATGGCATTGCCATTTACTTGATCGGCTGTGATCAGCGCGAGCGTCGAGCCGTCGGCGCTTGCGGCAATCAAGTGAACAGCGCGGGGATCGGCGGCTGAAAAAGGCAGAGATATTCCGGTTTTGGCGTCCCAGGCGGCCGGTTTATTGTTTTGATCGATGGTAAAAATCCGATCGTTGGCGGAAGCATGAGCTAAGAATGTGCCGGCGAGGCGAGTGGCGGGCGTACCACCTTTGGGATTGATGATATGGATAATGCCGGCCGTGTTGCGGGCAATGAGTTGATCGCCCGCGAAACTAAGCTCTCTCGCGTGATCCATCGGGCCGGACAGGGCGGGCAGGGGAAATCGGCTTGAAATTTGAAAGGATTGAACATCAATGACAATAATTTCTCCCGGCGCGGAGAGGGCAATGCGTTTTCCTTCTGGATCGAGGGCGAGGGAGAGTACGATGTGGTTTTTTTGCAATCCGAGAGGAAGCTCACGGAGAACAGCGCCGGTTTTGACGTCGTAGATGCTGAGATTGGTAAGCCCAACGGCGACGGTTTTGCCGTCTGGAAATACTTTGAATTCCCCATATTGGGTGAAGGGGCGCGGAGGTGCGTTGGAGCCGAGATCGACGGCCGCGATTACCGTTTGGCCGCCTGCCGTGGCGTCGGGCGCGTAATATACAAGTGTATTGCCTAAATTGCTGATTGAAATATTTGAGAAATTGCCTTCGGTGAGAATGCGGCGCAATAAAAGCCCGGTTTGGGTATCCCAAATGCGCACGGTGCCGTCGAATGCGGCCGTGGCGAGGATGCGGCCGTTTCCGCTGAGGGCCGCGCGCAAAATGGGTCTGGAATGGTGTTGCTGAACGATAAAAACAGGCTGTTCCGCCGTGCGGGAAGAGGGAGGCGGAGGATTGGGGCAAGACGGGGGCGGGGTGCGAAGGTCGACGACGGGGGGTGTGGCGTTTTGAGCGCGCTGATGCGCGGACGATGAGCCGAGCTCGGCGGGGGCAGAGGCACACGAGCCAAGCCAAAGGAACGCGCAACGGATTAAACATGCATTGAGGCCGCGGTACTTCATGAATGCGGCGAGCATAACCAAAAGCGCGGCGCCGTGATCGTTTTCCTAATACGCAACGAATGAGTTGCTTTTAATAAAGAAGTGAATGGGACTATACTTATTTTATGGCTGATTCAGACACGATATTTTCACGCGACAGGGTTAAGTTTGGGTTTTTCGCGGCGCTTGTTTTTGCCGGCGTTGCGGCCTGCGGCGCTGCGTCAACGGCGTCATCGGGGGCTGCGCCGAGCGGAGAGGCTCAATGCGGTGGCGAAACGCATAAAGTCGATCATTGCGCGGCGGTGGCTGGGGTGGCCCAAAAAACCCAGGCGCTAAAATCCAAGAGCGATGCGACGCCGCAAGAAAAAATAGCCTTTGGCCGCATTGACGAAGAGCTTTCGGCATTGAGCGCGCAGGAAGAGGCTTTGTGTAAAAGCTATTTGGCGTGCGAGCTTAACGAAGCTCAATATCGCGAGAAAATGTCGGCCATTGTGGGCCGGGTTGAAAAATTGCCGGCGCTTGTTCAAGGCATGACAGATGCTCAAAGCGTAGGGCAGCGCAAGCAGGCTTTGGATGAAATGTATCGCGCGGTCGTGCCCGAGGAGAAACGCATCGAGGAGCTGACATTTAGAATGGCAATGGCGGCGCAATTGCCAGCGTCTGCGGGGGGCAATTCGATCGATGTGGAGCCTGGATCAGTGGTGCCGACCAATGCGATGGTTTATTTTGGTGTGGAAGTCTCCAAGGAAGCGTATTTATATATTTTTCAGCGGACGCCCACCGATGAGGTTTCAGTTTTATTTCCCGACAGCCGCATAGGCACACAGAATCCGCTCTTGCCGGGCACCTGGGCACAAATACCATCGGGTGGGGATCGATTTCGAGTGAATGAAAAAGATTTGGGGATGGAGAATGTTTATATTGTCGCGTCATTAAAGCCTATTGATTCGCTGGATGGGGCGCTGAAGAAGGTAAAAGACGGGGCTGTGACGCAAGTGGCCCAGGATTCATTGCTTAAATCGCTGGTCACGGTGAAGCCGGGTCAAACACCGGCTGGATGTCAAACCAGAGCGCTTGAATTTGTGCGCGGAGGGGTATTGCTGGACGAGAAATCGCCTGCGCCTGCCGCGTCTACCGAAGGGCCAGAATGCACGCGATCGCGGGGATTGGTGCTGGCGCCCGGGGCGGCGTCGGTGCCGGTTGACAATGCGATAAAAATACGTTCGGTATCGATGTTAGAGGTTCGTTCGGAGCCCGGCGACAATTTAATTGTAAAGGTGTTTCCATTTAAGCATGTCACGGAGGCGGCTTATCCGGATGAGATTAAAAAGATTGCCGAGAATGAGAAGAAGGGGATTCGAAGCAGGGGAGTGATTATGGAGTATTAGTTTCCCTCGCTAGCAAGGCTCTTCCCTCCGCGAGAAGATTATTGATCCAAACGGTTTGCGACACTTTCTGATCGTAGTTTTGAAGCACCGCTTTCAAGCGCTCCAGGGCATTTGGGGCGTTGTGTTTTGCAGCGAAAACCGAATGCCAAAGCCTTGCTCGCTGGGCTTGTTCGATATTTCCCGCAGCAAGGGCGGTTTTCTCAGACTCCTCCGCGTCAGCCACTGCCTCCTGAATACGTCCTAGAGCGGCGTGAATTTCCGCGCGCCTTAGCAATGCGATGCTCACATTGGCATCGCCCGCCGAAAGTTTTATTTTGATTGCTTCCTCAATCGATGAAAATGCCTCTTCAAAATCCGACAACTGGAATAAAGCGCCGGCACGAACGGATTGGGCGACGCCAAGCATGCCTGTACTGCCGGCTTGCCGTGCGGCATGAGCGGCGGATTGGGCGGCCAGCGCCGCCTCGGCAAATCGCCCGGCCCGGAGTTTGATTGCGGCCAGATTGCTTAACGCCAGGCGCGCGAGGCTGCCAAAATGACGTTCTTGAGCTTTCTGAGCGACGCATTCAAGAAGGGATATGGCGTTCTCCGCGTTCCCAGAATCGCTTTCAAGCGCCGCAAAATTTAAGTTCATATCGAGTTCCGCCCATTCAGAGCCCAGCGAGCGGGCCGCGTCTGCCGCTAGACGCGCGGCCTTTTGGCACTCGGGGGTGGAGCTTTTGCTTTCCCAGAGAATCTCAAATCGGAGCGCGAGCGCGCGATAACGCAAGTCGCCTACGTCATTTTCATCGAGTTGCTCCAGATATCCAATACCATCGTCAATCAGTTCAATCGCTTGATTACCGCGCAGGCATGTGGCCAAAGCCAGGCGCGCTTCAATGGAAAGCTTTGGATTTCCGCAAGAATCGGCCTCCGCAAGCCATCCGGATTTCGTTTCTTGAGGCATATCGCCCATCGAATGGGCAATCAATAATGAGAGAATGCGAGCTTCAATGCCCGCCTCCGAGCTTCGGTTGATCGATAGGAGCAGGCTGTCTATTCGCGTTTTTGCTTCAGGTGCCCGGCCCAGCCGAAAGAGCGCTTCCGCCAAGGAGAGTTCCGCCCTCTGCCGATCGAATGGAGTCTTCGCGATCTTAAGCAGGCGTTCGCTGCACTCGAGGGCGTCATCGAAGGCTCCTGTGCGAAAACCATGGCTCGCCGCTTTCCTTAGCCAATGCGCGCCCTCGCTGAATGCGCCCAGGGATTCAAAACCCGAAGCCAAAAACAGCGCGTCGTTCTCGGCGTCCGGTGCGTTGGCGAGCGTGTCCAGAAGAGCTCGCTGCACCCGCCTAAACCAAGGTTTGGCCCGAAGCTCGCCAAGAAGCGCTTGTTGCACAATGGCTTGGCCAAAACGGAGCTCTTGCCGTTCACCGCATGTGCGGAGAATCGACGCTTCAACAAGGGCTTCCAGCGCGTGTTCCGATGCTGTCTCGGCCGTCCCCACCGCGTTCATCGCGCTGATGGCGATGGCGAGGGGGAGCCCGCCTCCGTAAAGGGCAACGCAGGCTAGGGCTTGCTGCGCCGCGCGTTCGGCATCGCTTCCCGGATCGAAAAATGAATCAAGCCGCGCCTTGATGAGATCTCCCACGCCGGGCACCGCTGTGCGAAGCAGCTCTTTGTTGGAAGCCGTCCACACTTTTTCTTTCCAGGTGAGCAGGCCGCTTTCGCTCCAGACGAGAAGTGGCTGCACCAGGAAAAAGGGCACGCCCGCCGCGCCTTCAACGAGCACGCGTTCCACATCGGGTTCGATCGGTCCTACGCCCCGGACGACTTTTGCGGCGTCCTGTGATTCAAGCGGAGGCAGCGCGGCGCGAATAATGGAATGGCCCGCTTCCCGCGCGATTTGACCTAAGAGTTTGCGCAGTGCGGGCCGTTGCGATGGCTCATCGCGCACGGTGATCAGCAACAGGAGATTTCCGCGCCCGCCCCGCGCCGCCCGTTCAGTCAAGAGCCGGAGCAGCGAAAGCGTTTGATCGTCGGCCCACTGCGCATCGTCGACGACCAGCAAAATGGGAGCCTCCATGCTGGTGTCGATTAAGGTTTCTTCGATGCCCTCGAGGGCTCGCTCAATACCTTCGCGCCGGGCCAGTACATCGCCGTTGATGGCGCGCGTTACGGCTTCAAATAAGCGCTCAAAGGGCTTGAGTTCGGTGGTTGAGGCGTCCTGCGCAATGGTTTTGGGCGAAGCCGCGCCAAGGAGTGCGTTGTCGCGGATCTGTGTTGAACGCACCGTGCTCGGCTTTGCCGATGCGTCTTGAACCGCTTCCAGCGCGCGGAGAAAGGGTCTCAGCATGCTCCGCCGCTCGGGCGAACATGTGGCGCTGAGCACATTGGAAAAGCCGAGGCCCGCCGCGGATGCAGCGACCGTCTGCGCCATGTAGCTTCGCCCTATGCCAAAGGGGCCTGTGAGTACGACGACGCGCATCGAGCCGCGGCTCGCGTCTTCGCAGGCTCGCTTCAGCGTGTTGATTACGGGGTTGCGGCCGACGAGCGGAGGCCGATCCGAAAGCGGTACGGGCGCGCTTGCATCCGGCTCTAAGAAATCTTTGAGCATTCGATCGAGCGCTTGGTATTCGCGGTGTTCGCCGCTCTCGGGATCCATCGAGCGCCATGGCTTGCCCGCCGCGTGAGGCGAATCCACCAAAAGCAGGCGCCCATCTACATAGGGAAGCCAAGGTGTTACTTGGATGCCTTCATCTTTGAGCATCAAATAGGCTTCGGACACTTGAGCGCCATCGGGAAGCGCTCCTCTGGTTTTGCGCCACACGCCCGCGCGGATCGGCGTTCCGCGCCTTAGCTCGTAGCCGCCCGGATCGAGCGACGTGATGAAGCGAAGCTCAAAGCGGAGCAGCTCTTCCGCGCTGTCGAGTACGGCCGCCGTGCGTTCAGGCGCATCGTCGCCCTGCGCTCCTCCGTGGATAAACAAGTTGCGTGAATTGATGAGATCCGCGAGGGCTTTTTCGGAGAGAAAGCGAAGCGCCCTTTGCATACTCGGCTCGGCGCTCCGAAGTTCTGACGCGACCGAGCGGCCCAATTCCGCCCATTGTCCATCCGATAAGCGGAATGCCTTGCGCAGCGAGCCGCCGAGCCCAGCCGGCGATCTCATGTTCTTGGTGCGAAGCCGCTTGAACAGAACCGCAAGGCCGGCTGAAACGGCATAGCGGACAACACCCACGCCCAGCTCAAATAGGCGTTTTCGGATACCCGTGGCATCGCCGTCGGCGCGGGCGACTTCAATGTTGGTTAGCAAGAGGGCAATGGGTTCCGGCAGTGTGGTGAGCCGGTTCGCCAGGTCATCGAGCACATCTTCGTTGAGCTGTCTGCTGCTTGCGCGTGTGGTTGTCGTGACACGGGCGAGACCCGTTTTGTCCGTCCGCTCGGCCGGCGTATCCGCGCCCCGGGGTCCGGTTTCACTCGGCGGCGAATCCGTTTTGGGCAATGCCTCGCCCCGGAGCACGTTCGACAGGCGCTGAGCGATTTCATCGGCCAGTGCTCCGTAGGGGCTACTGCCTAGCCGTTGGTCTAACGTATTCGATGTATTGGAATCCGATGGAGGTGGCGGTGGTGGCTCCGATGCCATTGTCCGGCCAAAAATATCGCTTTCAGATGTAGATGGATGCGCCGAATGAATATTTTTATCGATTTGCAAAGAAACTCGATGGGGTGTAACTTGAAAAGATTGAGCCGAAGCACTCGGTGGCTTGGGCAGATCCGCCGTGAGCGTCTTCTTTGAGCCCACGGGACGATCAAAAGGCAGGCCAGGTTCAGCCCATTGCCGAAGAAGGGCTGTGTCTGCGAGCGGCTCGAGCAGAAGCATCAGCTCGTTCATGCTCTGCGGTCTCTCCTCGGGACGTTTTTGAAGTGTCTTCTCGATGATCTGCCGCAGAGGCTCGGAAGAGATGCCCTGCATGTCCGGGGGAAGGGAGGTCACGGAAATCACCAGCTCCACCAGTGAACCGGCCTTAAACGGCAGTGCGCCCGCGGCCATTTCGGCGAGCGTCACGCCGAGCGACCAGATATCGCTGAGCACCGAAGCCGCTGCTCCATGAAGAAGTTCAGGCGCGAGATATGTTGGCGTTCCAGCGACAGAGCCGGGCCTGGTCAGAGCGGTTAACTGTTCTGCCTCGGCCGGTTTTGCGATGCCGAAATCCAGCACCTTTACAACGCCGTCGCGGCGCAGCATCACGTTCATCGGCTTGATATCGCGGTGCAAGATGCCTGCTTCGTGGGCTGCGCTGGCCGCTGCTGCAATGCCTGCGCCCATCGATGCAACGGCGCCGCCTGGAGCAGGCCCAAGCTCCGCGAGCAGTCCTGATAGGCTGCGCCCGCGCACAAGCTCCATGACGATGTAAACGTCTTCGCCATGTTCACCGAGCTCGTAGATCGGCACGATGCCCGGATGCTCAAGGGCGGCCATCAGGCGCGCCTCCCGGATTAGCCTTTTGCGGCCATCCGGTCCTGCCAGCGATGCGGCGACCACTTTGATGGCGACGCGCCGCCCAAGCCGCTCATCGACCGCGGCATACACCATTCCCATCCCGCCTTGTCCAAGGGGTTCTTCGATGATGAACGAGCCAAGACGATCACCGGGATGGAGCACGGCCATATCCGAAACGAGAGAGGAGCGCGCTTTTTTAAGAGGAAGCGAAGCGGGCTTTAGGTACGGCTTACTTCAGGACGAAGTTATTGAGAATGGCGACGATGACGCCGATTAAGCTTTCGCCCGCAATAATTCCAGATGCGACGGGAACGACCAACGCCTCGCCTTTGCCTTTGCGCGCCGATACGATGGCTGCAATCGCGGCGCCGAGAAACATCTGAATCGGGTTGTAAAAAGGAAGAATCATTCCAAGCCCAATGCCCGTAGCCGAGGGCAGGTAGGCTTTGTATTTTTTGGTTTTTTCACCGGAGAGCGCTTTTTCAATCAGCGTCATGGCGACGCTGAACACGGCACCCCACAGAATGCATTTCTGGGCCATTGGATGAAGATTGCCAATGCCCAGTTGAAAGACTTGGGCGACGGCTTTCCATTGCTGGGCGGCGGGTGCTGGAAATGCGGCATTGGCGCCTGTGAGCGCCGAGGCATCGGGGACCAAAATATAAAATCCGATAACCGTTGCGATGGTGCCCGGGAGTACGCCCATGAATTGGGCAAAGAATTGCCGCCTTGGATTGGCGCCGAGCAAATAGCCGGATTTTAAGTCGTTCAATAAATCGGCGCTGGCCGATGCGGCGCCCGCCGTAATTCCGGCCGTCATTAAATTGGCCGTTGCATTTTGGGGTATCAGCACGCCGTAGATCAATTGCATAATTTTGCCCATAGCGCCTGTCGGAGTGACATCGCTTTCACCGGTCGCGCGGCATGCAACGAGGGCCAGGGCAAAGGTGACCAGCACAGCAAGCACACCAAAATGCGGAGGAATTTCAAAATAGCGCCAGGCGATCATCACGACGCCGATGGTGGCCAATGCCGTGCCGCTTAAAAACCAAGAGCTTGGAACTTCAGTTCGGTCAATTCGGTCTTCGATAGAACCATCACCTTCGGATTTTGATGCATTTTTGTTTTTTGCAAATCCTTGGAATGCGCGGGCAATTGTACGCCATTGCATTGCAAAGGATAGAAGTCCCGATGCAACCAAAATAGGTGCGCCTGCCCATAGGCCAATTTCACGCCAGGCTTTTCCGGGCGATGTAACGGCGGCGACTTCTTTTCCAGCCGGATTTGTCCAAAGCCATTCCATGCCGATGGGGCCCAGAACCAATATTAAAAATAATCCTCCCACTAGCATCGAAATGGTTACGCGGAGGCCCACCAGCGCGCCGGCGGCGATGAGTGCGGGGCTGTAATCCAATTTGATATTCCAAGCCGACAGGGGATGAACTTTTCCTCCGCCTGCCACGCCGGGAAGCCAATCGAAGATATTGAGAGCGCCCGGGAGCAGGGCGGCGCGCGTAATTGCTCCGGTGGCAGGATCGACCGTTTTTACCGCATTGAGATCCTTCACCAGAGGAATGATTCCGCTGATGAGCGCGGCATAGAGCAGGGCCTTCGCCTTGGCCATCGCTTCGCCGCCTTTGCTGTACAGGCTTTGCAGCGTTACGGCCGCGGCCGTTCCCGACGGAAAGCGAAGCTTCTCCTGGTTGATCATGTTGCGCTTCATGGGAATGGCGAGAACCGTGCCCAGAATCGCGAGGAAAAACGTCCACAAAGCCAGCACGTACCAAGGCAAATGCGTGCCGCCCGGTTTGTCTGTCGTCGCGGAAAGCATGAGAAGCGCCGGAATCGCCGACACCATCGTGCCGCCCGTCGCATAGCCCGCGGCCGATGCCGTGGATTGCATGCAGTTGTTTTCGAGAATGGTCATCGGCGTGCGCGCGACGCCCAGGCGCACGAAGAAACTCCACACCGCAAACGAAAGAATGCATGCGGTGATCGCGACGCCAAGATGCCAGCCCGCCTTAAGGCCGATGTACAAGTTGGTGAAGGCGAGAAAGAAACCAAGAACCGCGCCCATCAGCACCGCGCGTACGGTGAGCTGAGGCGTTCCGTCGCCCCGGTAGGCTTGCTCGTACCACTGCCGCTCATCGAGTTTCAGAACCTCTTCGGGCGAGAGCTCAAGCGGTTTGTGCTGAGCCATTTCCTCGGGTGAGGAAGGAGCTTGTTGAAACAGCGGCATCGGCATTCTCCAAGGTGGTGTTCGCGATCTGCGGGATGTTGGGCGAAGCGCGAATTGTACGGCCCGCAAGCCGTTGACCGGGCATCTTCGCCCCCAATCCGCACACCTTGCAAGCTTCGCGCTGTGAGTTGCGCGCGTTCCAACCGGGCGAGCTTTTCAGCTTGTCGCCATGGAATTGAAGCGGACAACTCGTTTAGGATTCGGCTACGCCGACTTGAGCCGCCGGCTGCGGGCTCGCGTGCCGGTTCATGTCGGTGAATATCCTTGCTGAAGGGCTTCTGGAATGAAGAGACGACGGCGTAAATGGCTACAGTTCGCGGTACTCGCTGCTGCCTGTGCAGGCGCGGCCTCTTGTGGAGGGGGAGGTGATGTCGGCGATGTCGGCGGAACGGGAAGCAGTTCCGGCGGCTCGAACACCGGAGGCGGTTCGAACACTGGAGGAGGCTCGAATACCGGAGGGGGCTCCAATACGGGGGGAGGCTCGAATACTGGAGGCGGCGGAGGCGGCGGCAGTGTGTGCGAGCCTGGAACAACCCAGGTTTGTTATTCAGGGCCCGATGGAACCCAAGGCGTGGGTGTGTGCATTGCCGGCATCGCCGTGTGCAATGCGGACGGGAGTGCTTGGGGGCCTTGTGAAGGCGAAATCGTTCCCGTGGCTGAGAGCTGCGACACGCCCGGCGATGATGATTGCGACGGCCAGACCAACGAAGACGGCGCGGGATGCAATTGCGTTCCCGGAGAGATTCAGTCTTGTTATTCCGGCCCGCCCGGCACGCAGAATGTCGGTGTTTGCAAGGGCGGACAGCAGGTCTGCAATCCCGATGGAAAGGGTTTTGGCCCCTGCGCGGGTGAAGTCGTTCCTTCACCGGAAACATGCATGGCCATCGCGGATGAAGACTGCGACGGGCTAATCAACGAAGAGGGCGCCGGCTGTATTTGTGTGCCTGGCAGCACCCAGACTTGTTACACCGGACCCGCTGGAACGCAGGGCGTTGGCTTGTGTGCCGCGGGTATCGTTCAATGCAATGCCGATGGCACATCTTTCGGCCCATGTATGGGCGAAGTCCTTCCCGCCACGGAAACATGCGCCACCGCAGGCGATGACGACTGCGATGGCCAGATCAATGAAAGCGGCGCGGGATGTGTTTGCGTGCCAGGCAGCGCGCAGGCTTGTTATTCAGGGCCTCCTGGAACCCAGGGGGTTGGCATTTGCCTCGGCGGAACGCAGACCTGCAACGCGCTTGGAACGGCTTTTGGAGCCTGCATGGGTGAAGTCACGCCCGGCGCTGAAGACTGCGCGACGCCTCAAGACGAAAACTGCGATGGGCAAACGCCTGCGTGCCAAGGCAACACGCCGATCATCGACCTGCGCGCCGATGTAAATCGCAACGGCGCAATCGATCTCGCCGATCCCACGGAAGACGCCAACGAGGACACATGGGATCAAAGCCACGGCGCGATCTTCCTCGCCAACATCGACGACGATCAAAAAACCTGCCCTACGGCCGGCCAAACCGATGCTCAGCTCGCGGCGTGTAACGACGCCGCCGACACGGTGATCAACGGCGCGAACGACCTCGCCGACCTTGCGCGGCTCAAGACCGTTCCATGGCCCGATGCGCCTCCCGATGCGAAGGGGACCGTCAGCGTCAGCGCGCCCGCGAGCACCTATGTGCGCTTATTCAAAAACGTTTCGGGGAATTTCACCGTCTTCAATCCTGCAACCGATCAGCTCAGCGCGGCCGATCTTCAGAGCGGCGTCGAGCTCGCCATCGAAGGCAAAACCATCGTTCGCGACACAGCCGTATGGGATGGCTTTGTCAACATCACACTCAACGTTGATGCCGGCACCGGCCCGAACGGTCCGCTCCCCGACGGAAGCGATGCCGTGCGCATGCGCTTGTCCCCCGTGATGTTCCGGCACCACTTGGATGAATCCACGACAACCTACGCCAGCAAGATCAACAACGACTCTGGATCGGCTGCATTTCTCGCAGATCTCCAAGCCGCGGTGACAGCTTCAGGCGTACCCAACGGCCTCGTTCAATTCACCGTGGGCGATCAGTGGAACCAGGACTATTTCGAGACCGCCTACATGTCGATGCCCGCCCCCGGCGGAGGCCAGAAAGTCATTCACGTCAACTTCCGCTCGGCCAACTACACCAACGGAACGCTGCGCAGCGCGGGCCGCACGGTGTACACAATCCTGCGCGGACCCGATGTAGCCGGAGCGACTGTCTACGATCCCAATCACGCAAACGGGATGGACACGCTCAACTCATTCGGCAACCTCGAAACCATTCCGCCCTACACGAAAAACGGCGTTTTCTACACGGTGGGCAAAGTGTTCCGGGGAAGCGTGCCGACCTTCTATCCCGACAAAACCTTCGACAAGATGATCACCTCGCAGACCGTTCAAGGCGTGTTCTACATCGACACCGAGTGGCTGCTCGTGGCTCACGTCGACGAAACCATCTCGTTTATCAAAGCCTCGACGCCTCGCGGATGGGCGATGCTCGCCGCCGATCCGACGCTCGCCGTAACGATGCTTCAACAGGCGCAACAGGCCGGTTTCGGAAACACGCAGATGTTTGTCGGCAAGTTCTGGACGGGCAATCAGCCCGCGGCCGTCAGCATCAATCAAGTCCTCGCGGACCCCGATGTCATGAACGAGAGCGCCTGGGCAGCCACGAAAATCAGCGATCAGATCAACGCCCTAAAACAAGAAACAGGCGTAACCGACGCGGAAATCGTCAAAGTGCCTTTCACCTTTGACAACGCATCGGGCTACTCCGTCGCGTACCAGCCGGGCACCGTCAATGGCGTCTACCTATCCGATACCGATTTCGGCCCGCCCAACCCTCACGGCCCCGTGATCAACGGCCAGGACATCTTCAAAGTTCAGCTTGAAAACGCCCTTATGCCCTACGGCATCACCGTGCGCTGGATTGAAGACTGGGATTTGTATCACCGGCTCGACGGCGAAGTGCATTGCGGATCGAACTCAACCCGGGCAATTCCCGTGAATACCAAATGGTGGGAGAGTGGCTTATGAGCACGCGTAAAACATGTGCGGCGATCGGTTCGGCGCTGTTGATCTTCGGCGCGCTTCTTTCTCACGCCTCACCAGCGATTGCGGCGGAAGGCGTGCTGATCGCTCCCGGACATCTTGGATTGAAAGATCGCAACGCCCTTTCCGCGGACGTTCAAGCCGCGAAAAGTGCGCATCCATTGGCATTTGCAGCCGTTTCCGAGCTACGCAAGCGCCTGCCCGAACTCGATGCCCAAAAGCGCGGACGCCTCGCACCGATCTCGCCCATGCTTCGTTCCATCGGCGCGGAAGGACTCTTTCCGATGCTTGCCGAAATTGCCGTCGATGCTTCGCCCCGGGGCGATCTTACGGACAGCGCATGGAAGGCTTGGCGCATTGGATTGATCGAGGCCGTAGGTTCGCTGCGCGATCCCCGCGCGGAACCAGTAATTGCCGCGATTCTCAGCGGTTCTGAAAACGACTTCGCCATCATCAAAGCCGCAGCCTCCGCGTTTGGAAAAATCGGCACCGATCGCGTTGCGGCCCGGCTCATCGCCATGTCCAAAACTGAAGGCCCGAAACAAAAGGCCATCTGGGCAGGCATGGGCGACTGCCGCAGAACCAAAATCGCCGCCGCGCTCGCTGCAGCGCTCGCTTCAAAACCCGAAGAAAGCACGGCAAAACTCTTGATCAAGAGCTTGGGCGATGTCGGATCTGCATGGGCGTGGAAGACACCCGTAATCGCGGTGAGCGGTGAAGAAAGTGCTGTGCGCAAAACAGCGGCAAAAGCCTTGATGGCAGCGTTTATCGCCTACGACAGCGATCTGCGCGGCGACATCACCAACGCGATCCTCGTTGTGGACGACGCAAGCACGCCCGCCCTCATCGAATCCGCCAAGAAGGGAGCGGCCCCCTCACTTTTAAGCGCACTGGACAGGCTTTCAGTGAGGTTTGCAAATAGCCCATTGCATTGAGGAGCAATCTCTGCGATTGAGCGAGAGGTTCCACCCCTCGCCGCCATGAACACGCTCCAAAATCCCTCAAAAACCCCTGTAGATTTTCACGCTGCTGCCCGCGAGCCGGATTTCATCGACATTACCGGCGCGCGCGAGCACAACCTTCGTATTGATCACCTTGAAGTGCCCAAGCGTAAGCTCGTGGTGTTCACCGGGCCCAGCGGTTCGGGAAAATCCAGCCTCGCATTTGACACCCTCTACGCCGAAGGACAGCGCCGCTATGTGGAAACCCTATCGGCCTATGCCCGCCAATTCCTAGGCCAATTAGAGCGCCCCCACGTCGATCATCTCCGCGGCTTGTCGCCCACCATTGCCATTGAACAGAAAAGCGCCTCGGGCAATCCCCGCTCCACCGTCGGCACCATTACCGAAATCTACGACTACCTTCGCGTGCTCTACGCGCGCACCGGCGAACAGCGCTGTCCCCAATGCAAAAAACCCGTTAAAGGCCGAAGTCCCGAGCAAATTGTTAATGAATTGATTGGATTGCCAGAAAATACCAAGCTATTGCTTCTCGCTCCTCTCATCGAACACCGCAAGGGCGAATACCGGGAGCTCTTCGAAGAGCTTGCCGGCCGCGGATTTGTCCGCATCGAAGCCGACGGCGAAACCTATCGCCTCGACGACCCGCCCAAACTCGATAAAAAGAAAAAGCACACGCTTCGATTGGTTATCGATCGGATTACAATACGTAATGAAGATCGTGTACGCATTACCGAAAGCGTCGAATTAGCCCTGAAAGAAGGCAAAGGTGAGATGATCGCCCAGCCTGAAACAGGCGCCCCGATGATTTTCAGCGAAACCCGCACTTGCTGCGGAAAAAGCTTTCCCGCCCTCACACCCCAAAGCTTTTCGTTCAATAGCCCGCTCGGCAGTTGCCCCAATTGCGGAGGATTGGGTTCTTTATTGCAGGTCGATCCCGAATTGGTTGTTCCCGATTCATCGCTATCCATTCGCGCCGGCGCCATTGCATCGTGGGCGACCGCCATGGAGCGCGGCGAAGGCTGGACATTTCGCATTGCGGATGCCGTTGCAAAGGCATGCGAAGTCGATTTGGACGTGCCTTGGAAAGACTTGGGGAAAAAGAAACAAGAATTGGTTTTATACGGCATGGAGGGCAAAAAAATATCGGTCACCTGGGGAAAAGAAGGCAGCGAATCCCACGGCACCTTTGGAATGAAATATGAAGGCGTCATCCCAGGCTTAATGCGCCGCTTCCATCAGACCACATCCGAAGCAATGCGCGAGCAATACAAAAAATTTATGAGCGAGCAAGGCTGCGATGCCTGTGAGGGCAAGCGGCTCCGGCCCGAGAGCTTGGCCGTGGTTCTGGGCGAAAAAAGCGTTGCGGAAGTGACAGCCCTCACGGTGCGCGCAGCCCGCGATTTTTTCCGCGGCTTGCAGCTCAATGCCAGCCAAAGGCGCATTGCCGAGCGCGTCCTCGCCGAAATCGAAGCCCGCTTAAGCTTCTTGCTCAATGTCGGCCTCGATTATCTAACCCTCGATAGGGCGGTCCCCACCCTCAGCGGCGGCGAAGCCCAGCGTATTCGCCTCGCAAGCCAATTGGGCAGCGAACTCAGCGGTGTAATGTATGTATTGGATGAACCATCGATTGGATTGCACCAGCGGGACAACCAGCGATTGATTGCCACGCTCCGCAGGCTGCGCGATTTAGGCAATACGGTTGTCGTGGTTGAACACGACGAGGAAACCATACGCGCGGCCGATCACGTCGTCGATTTCGGCCCCGGCGCGGGATATCAAGGCGGGCGTGTCATTTTCAGCGGCACGCCGGAAGCATTGCTTCAATGTCCTCAAAGCGTGACCGGCGAATATCTATCGGGAAAAAAGAGCATTACAATGCCTGGCCAAAGGCGCAAAGCCAAGGGCGCCATTCAAATTCTAGGAGCATCGGAGCACAATCTAAAGAATATCGATGTCAAAATACCCCTTGGCGTTCTCGCCGCCATTACAGGCGTAAGCGGTGCGGGAAAAAGCTCGCTAATGAATGGCATTTTGCTGCCCGCGCTCGAAAGGGCATTGCATAAAAGCACGGTAAAAGTGGGCGCACACCGGGCCATCAAGGGCCTGGAAGCTCTCGATAAAGTCATTGCCATCGATCAAAAACCCATTGGCCGCACACCGCGGAGCAATCCGGGCACCTACACCAAGGCATTCGATATTATTCGTGAAATATACGCTACGCTTCCCGACGCCCGGGCGCGCGGTTACACAGCGGGACGATTTAGCTTCAATATCAAAGGCGGCCGCTGCGAAGCTTGCAGCGGCGACGGTTCGGTCAAAGTGGAAATGCATTTTTTGGCCGATGTGTACGTTCCCTGCGAAATCTGCAATGGAAAACGCTACAACGCGCAGACCCTCGCGATACGATTTAAAGGCAAAAATATCAGCGATATTCTCGATACCAGCGTCGACGAATGCCTAAAACTCTTTGAACATCACACGGCCCTCAAAAGAATTCTCCAAACCCTCGTGGATGTAGGGCTCGGCTATATGAAAATCGGCCAGCCGGCCACGACCATCAGCGGCGGCGAAGCGCAGCGCGTTAAACTCTCGCGCGAACTCTGCAAGGTGCAAACCGGGAAAACGCTTTACGTATTGGATGAGCCAACCACCGGATTGCATTTCGATGATATAGAAAAGCTTCTCGGTGTGCTTCAGCGCTTGGTGGATGCTGGCAATACCGTCGTCGTGATTGAGCATAATTTGGACGTGATTAAAAGCGCGGACTGGATTTTAGATTTAGGCCCTGAAGGCGGTTCGGCGGGAGGCACGATCGTCGCTGAGGGAACGCCTGAAGACGTTGCCAAGGTAAAAAGCTCATTCACTGGACAATTTCTGGCGCCGCTGCTTGCAGGGCGTTCAGCCAAGAAACGCGAAAGCGCCGCGCCCTCAAAGAAAGCTGAGGAGGCCCACAGCGGATTGGGGTAAAAGGCGCCAAAGGATACGAGAGCATCTCTCCAAGCGCCGTCAACATGCTGCTATTGCCCTTTCGTTTTATTTATTTTTTATTGCGCCTTCTTATTTGGCCATTCTTTTGGTTCCGCTGGAAACGGGCCGCGCGCAAGAACACCTATTTAGAAATTGAAATCGACGGCGCTGTTACGGATATCCCCGCGCCGCCCACTTTTTTATCGCGTTTTCGAAAACAACCGGTGTCTCTATCCGCACTATCAGATGTCATTGAAATTGCCGAATCCGATCCCCGGATTGCCGGTTATATCGTATCGCTGCGCTCCTTTCGCCAGGGCATGGCATCGGCCATTTCGCTTCACAACCTGCTCGGCAAAGCAAGGCAAAATGGCCGCGAGCTCATCGTGTTTCTTCCCTTTGGCGGCGAAACCAAAGATTTATTGATCGCGAGTGCTGCCAATCGCATCATTGCAGCACCCCAGACAACGCTGTCCCCGCTCGGTTTTAATATTGCCGCCCGCTATGTGCGTGGCGCACTCGATCGAATTGGCCTCGTTCCCGAGGTGTATGCGCGCGGAATTTACAAAAGCGCGGGTGAACCTCTAATTCGCACATTGATGAGCGAAAGGGAGCGCGAACAGCTCGACGCTATTTTGGACGAGCTCTACGCGCGCTTTGAAGATGCGCTGGCCAAGGGAAGAAAAATCTCCAATGAAAAGGCGCGCGAGCTCATCGATAACGCGCCCTATTTTCATAACGAGGCTGTTTCAGCGGGTTTAATCGATAAAACCGCTTATGAGGACGAGCTGCCGGGTGCGCTGAAAACCCCTGAGAAAGAACCCGTTCTCGTTCCGGCCGCGGCTTATTTGCGAGCGAAGAGGCGCCTGCAATTGCCCAGATTATTTCCCAAGCCTGTGATCGGGGTTCTTCCCATTCACGGCGCCATTGCGACAGAAAACCCAATTACGGCTGAATTGGGTATGGCCACCGATGAAAAGATCATTTCGGCCATTCGCCTGGCCCGCATGGATCCCTATATCCGCGCCGTTATTCTCCATATTAATTCCCCGGGGGGCAGTGCCCTCGCATCCGATCGTATTCATCACGAGCTTCAGTGTTTAGCTCTTGAAAAACCATTGATCGCCTATATGTCGAACGTCGCGGCCAGCGGCGGATATTATGTGGCGGCTGCCGCCAAGACCATTGTGGCCCAATCCACAACAATAACCGGTTCTATCGGTGTTGTTGCAACCCGGTTGGTGATCGATCCCTTCCTGGAAAAATTAGGCATTACCAGCGAAGTCCTAAAGCGCGGCGCCCACGCCGACATGATTGAACCCACCCGCGCGCTGCGCGAGGATGAAAAAACCATTCTAGAGCGAGAAATCGATGGTATTTATAAAGGATTTCTTCAAGTTGTAGCCGATGGAAGAAAACAAGCCCTGGACCAAATTGAAAAAATTGCCGAAGGACGTGTTTGGATTGGAACCGACGCCAAGAAAGTCGGGCTGATCGACGAAATAGGGGGCTTTGAGACGGCGCTTTCAGCGGCGCGCAATGCGCTTGGCAAAGGCGCTGAAACGCTAAAGCCTATGGCATTGAGCCTGGACAACGAATTCATTCCGCCTCTCGATCCCCCCGAGAAAAAGGCTGCGCAAATCATTTCGGGAATTTCTCAGCTTTTGAGCGCGGCTCATGGCCTCGGAAACCACGCCCAGGCTCTAACGCTTTCCCTTCAATTCACCGCGCTTTTAATGGGCGGTGAGCGCGTTTTGGTGTTCTGCCCGCGGATACTGGAGCTCGCCGGCGACGAAATCCTCCATGTCTCACGCAGAGCCGCGATTTAATCCCGCCCAAGTTTTGCGCCTTAATATTTTCCCGGACGGCCTGTAGGATTTTCGCCTCTCGCACGTTGCCTGCGATGAAGAGGACTTATGCCCAGGCTCCAACGCCCCCATTCACACAAGCCCAGCTCCTTGTCACCCGCGGCACTGCGCCGCATCGCCTTGCTGGCCCTGCTTCTGACCTTTGTATTCGGCGGTTGCGGCGCTTCCCAAAAGAGCTCTGAAGCACCGAGCGCGGCGTATTCCGATCGGGCGAGCGAAAGCGCCTCCTACGCGCCCGAACCTGCGCCCCCCGCCGCGTCCATTGCAAAGACCGAATCCGATATGGAGGAGGCTCCCGGCGGCGATAAGAAAAAAGACGAGGAAAAAGGCGGCAAAGAGAGCGTAAAAACGTGGAAGCGCTCGGAGCTCGTGCCCAACACAACGCGCCTCATGATCGGCGATCGCGAGCAAATACCGCTTCGAGGCATGCAAGCCAAAATTACCATTGATGGTTTTCGAGCCCGCGTCGTACTCGATTGCCACTACAAAAACGATACCGATGGCACCTATGAGGGAACCTTTCAGCTTCGCCTTCCCAATGAAGCGACGCCTTTCTTTTTCGCCTTTGGGCAAAACGTTTTAATGGCGGCCGCGGGGCCTGCCGAGCCTCCGCCATTCTTTAATCAAAATGAAGTCTTAAAAATGGGCGCGCAGCCCGTGCAATTAATGAATGACCGGGCATCGCGCTGGACGGGCGTAAAAGAAGCGCGCATGGTGCCCAATGAAAAGGCCGCCTTTGCCTATACGGAAACCGTGCACCGCCGCGTCGATCCCGCCCTGATGGAATGGTCGGGCGCGGGCGTGTTCAGCGCCCGGGTATTTCCTCTGATGCCCCGAAAACAGCATCGGATTGTTATTGGTTACGATGTAGATTTATTGCGGGCCGGAAGCGAATTTGAATACCGCTTTGATTTGCCCGACAATTTGCCCAGCTCGGTGATTGATTTGGCTGTTGCGGCGCCTCAGGGAGCGGGAGCGCATACAATTACACCGGCATTAAAACCAATTTCATCCAATGGACGCGAACACTATCGATTTGAAGATACCAAAGAACGATCGATTGTGGTGCGTGTGAAATCGCCACAGGGCAATTACCTCAGCGGCAGCGATCCCAAAACAGGCACTTATTTCGCGGCGGCTGTGCGCCCCGAAATTCCGGCGGCTCAAGCTGCGGCTTCCAGCCAAAGCGCTGTCTTTATGCTCGATACATCACTCAGCTCCATGCCCGATCGATTTCCAATTTGGCTGAAGATGCTGCAAACCACTCTTGAAAAGAACCGGGACTCCATAAAGAAATTTGCAGTCCTTTTCTTTAATATCGAGACCTCATGGTATCAAAACAAATTTATTGACAACAATGCCGATGAAGTTGCAAGGCTAATTGCGCATGCCAATACGCTTTCATTGGAAGGCGCCACCGATTTAGCCCAGGCTCTTGCCGAAGCGGCTAAACCTTCGTGGATTGGCCAGGATAACACGCGATTTGACTTATTCCTGCTCAGTGATGGCGCGCCCACCTGGGGCGAAAGCGATTTGTATGCCATATCCAATGCAATTGGCAAAGGGCATGCATTATTTGCCTATCAAACCGGATTGGCCGGCACGGATGTCGGAATGCTCAATCACCTGGCGCGGGAGAGCGGGGGCGCTGTTTTTTCAGTCGTTGGAGAGAGCGAAATTGAAAAGGCCGCCACGGCGCACCGCTCAAAACCCTGGCGTCTCGTTGACATTAAAATCGCCGGAATCAGCGATGTGCTCATTGCAGGCCGGCCCAAAGCTATTTTTCCCGGGCAGGCCCTTTTGGCCGCGGGACGGGGAACACCGGCCGCCGGAGCCGAAATGATTCTCACGATTGAACGGGACGGCGAAAAGAAGACCGTAAAATCATCGATTGGGAAAGAAATTGCATCGGAATTAACGCCGAGGCTTTACGGTCAAATCGCGACCCGCCAGCTCGAAGATTTGGGTGATGCCACGGAAGGCCCTTCCAAAGCCTATGCGATGCATTTCCGCATCACAGGCAAAACCTGCTCGCTCTTGATGCTTGAATCGGAAGAAGACTATCGGCGCTTCGATATTAAACCCGAGGAATATGCGGGGCTCATTCAATCGCGGCCTGCGTCGGCCATTATCGACACCATTTTATCCCAGGCCGCGAGCGCACTCGGCGATCCCAAAGTCGCCTTTATGAATTGGCTGCGCAAAATGCGGTCGGCACCGGGCGTGAATTTGGCCTTGCCCGCGCCGCTCGAGCAAGAACTCACTTCGCTGTCCACCGACGTCTTCCGCGTTGCCGCTCCCCGCGTTCAGCCAAGACTGCGAGAAAAGAAAGATTTGCCGCCCAATACCATAGAAATGCTCCGCACGCATCAGCTCGATTACGATGTGCTCACGGAAGAGGCGCAGAAACGCATTCGGGCGGGCAATAAAGATGATGCGCTGCGCACCTTGTCATCGCTTGTTGAAGAGCAGCCCGGCGATGGCGTTCTCGCGCGCGATGTGGGCTTTTCCGCGATGGAATGGGGCATGCACGCCCAGGCTTATCATCTCTTCAGGCGCGTGGCCGCGTCGCGTCCCTACGAGCCTCAAACCTACCGGGCAATGGCCCAATCGGCGATGGCCATGGGCAATACCGATTTAGCTATTCTTTATTTTGAAGTGGGTATGAACGGCGGTTGGATGCCCCGATTTGGCGAATTCAAACAAATTCTCGCGCTCGATTATTTGCGCCTATTGCGCCGTATTCACCGGGGCGAACTCAAGGCCAATCTATCGGCCTACGCCAAGAACCGTGTCGATCAGATTGCCTCCTCATTGCGCTTTTTAGGCAAACCCGATCTCGCCATTATGATCACCTGGAATACCGACAACACAGATGTGGACCTCCATGTGCTGGAGCCCACGGGCGAAGAATGTTATTACAGCAATCGCGAGACGCGGAACGGCGGCAAAATTACGCAGGACGTAACTCAAGGATATGGCCCTGAAATGTATACGATTTCAGGCGGCCAAAAAGGGAATTACCAAGTGCGCGCTCATTATTTTGCTTCCGATCGCAATCGAATGAGTGCTCGCACCAAAGTATATGCAACCATTATCGAAGGATGGGATACGCCCCGCGAGCGCGTTACCGAAAAAGTCGTCACGCTGGAACTTGGAAAGCAGGTTCATGAAATTGCGAACGTATCTCGAAGTGGTGCCCAGGCAATCGCGGGGCCGGACGCGCCGCGCAATCAAATCGCCCAGTAAGTCCCTAGATATTTGTTATACAGCCCTGCCCGCGCTCCCGCGCACGGCGATCCCGAACCTCTTGATCGTATGAAAATAAATTCTATTCGAATTGCAACCTGGAATTGTTTCGGCACGCCCCAAAGCATTGAGGATTTCTTTGAATCCCGGCCTTTTTGGCCTGAACGCCTCTGTGCGCCGGCCGTTATCGAGACACTTCGCCAATACGATATTGTATGCGTTCAAGAAAACTTCGTGGAAGGGGTTCGGGCGGCGCTGGTGCAAATACAGCGCGAGGCTGAATTCTCGGAGCTTTGGCTCGATCCCCTCGGGTACAACGCCGCGGATAAAACATTAACAGGAAGTGGTCTCGCCATTCTATCGCGTTTTCCGATGGACGTTTATTTTGAAAAGCTTGCGCGGGGAGGGGGGCCCGATGGCTTGGCCCGCAAGGGGTTTGCGCGGGCTCGCGTGCGCCTGCCGGGCGGACAGGAACTCTATGTGCACAACACCCATTTACAGGCCGATGATTTTCGCGTGGGCGATGAGGAATGCAGAAGAATTCGCCGGCGTCAAATCGAGCGTTTGGTTCAATCTGTATTAGAAGTTATGGGGCCCGGCATTCCTTCGATCTTATGCGGAGACCTCAACGTGCCTGCGGGGACGGATGAATACGATGAAATTGCCTCGCTCCTCTTGCCCACGCATCACGATCCCGTGGATACAAGCGTCGTGACGTACGATACGATCAATAACGAAATGACAAGGGCATTTCACTGCGGCGGGCCGGATCAGGGAAGGCTAGATCATATTTGGGTCGATCGAGGTGTGGAAAGCCATGAGCCGCACTTGTTTTTGCAGGCACCGCTGGACGATGTTCCCTCGAGGCCGGCCGATTATGGCGGACGGGTATTTGCTTCGGATCATTTCGGTCTTGGTATGACCATCAAGCTGAAGTAGGCAATACCCGATCGAGCACCTCGATCAGTTTGTCGACTTCTTCGATTAAATTATAGTGCACCATGGATACGCGCACAACACCTTCTTTCTGACGCAGATCGAGAGCATCGATAAGATAGCGCGCATAAAAATCACCGTATCGTATACCAATCCCATAAGGGTCCACAAGCGGAGGCACTTCCGACGAGCGGAGTCTTTCGGACACAAAAGAAATGGTCGGCACGCGCTTATTTCGATCGGATTGGGGATCTCCAATAATTTTCACGCCTTTACGGTGGCGCAAAAACGATAAAAACCGTTCGGACAATGCCTGTTCCTGGGCAGCAATAGCGCTCCATGCCGCGGCTCTCGCGCCTTCTGGATGAGATGCGGCTCCCAATTCATCCAAATACCCGGCGATGGCGCCCGCGCCCCATGTAAGCTCGTAATTTGCGCCGCCCGGCTGGATCTTATAAGGCACATAAGCCGCAAGAAAATCATGGTTAATGCATGCAATTTCATCGAGAAGATCGCGCTTGAGCCACATGGCTCCCAAATGCGGGCCATACACTTTATAGAGGCTAAATACATAGCCATCCACGCCGAGCGCATGCACATCCACCTGGGCATGGGGCGCAAATGCAACTCCATCCACGAATAAACGCGCCCCGCAGGCGTGCACACGTTGAGAGATTTCATTCAAATGGTGAATCGTTCCGATCACATTGGAACAATGTGTGAGGGCGACCCATTTGGTGCGGGCGCTCAAAAGAGGCTCAAGCGACTCCATCTCGAGGGCGTACGTTTCCCTGTTAACCGGCCATTCTTTGACGCTGATTCCGCGCCCGGAAAGCCTTCTCCACGCGCCGATATTGGCCTCATGATCCGCGGCGCTCACAATCACTTCATCGCCTGGATGAAGGGTCGGCGCGAGCGCGGCCGCCAAATTAAAAATAAGCTGTGTCGACGAAGAACCGAGCACGACTTCATGCTCGTCAACGTCTCCAAACAGCGAGCCCACTGCGCGCACCCCCTGCGCGACCCGTTCCGAAGCCGCCACAGAAGATGTATAGCTCGCCCCGAGCTGCACATTCGTATTGCATAAATAATCGCTGATGCGGCTTACTACGGTGCCTAGGGTTTGAGATCCTCCGGCATTATCAAAATAAATAATGGGCTGAGAAAGCCCGGGAAAATGCGAGCGAACCCGGTGGATATCAAAGGGCGGAGGATGATTTGCAAGGGCGGGCTGCGTCATAGAAGGCGATCAAGATAATTCGTCTGAAAGCTTAAAATCAACAAGCACCGGATCGTGATCTGAAAGTTGTTTTCCATCCCATTTCGGCTTCTCGAAAGCCGTAGGCGAAAGGCTCACACGGCCATTGGGTTCGGATTCCTCGCCGGTCCGGAGTCCAATTAGGCCGCGGCCCATAAACCAATCGATTTTTAGATGTGCAACGCCATTCCAGGGTTTTAGTTTATGCCGGAGCAGGCGCACGGCGAATTCAGGTAAATGATCGCGTACTTTGCTCTCACTATCGAATGTCCCCACTTCATAGCGCGTTGTTCCTATGCCCATATTATTAAGCGATTCCCAAGAAAAACCATGGGTTCGAAGCGTTTCAAACACTCCGCGCTCATACAATTCAAAAGGATGCATATAATGATGAATCGCATGAGGAAATCCGCCCCGGAAAAGCTTTTTGCCGAGGTTGAGCATTAAGCCAAAAATACCCTGAAGATCGTAGGTGGTCGTATTTAAATCGCCTCCCAAGAGCACCCGCGCCCCCAGCTTCCGGCCTTCAACCACCTTCATTACATCCTCGATTTGAAGAACACGATGAAGAGCAGATGCAATTGGATCTAAATGAACGCTGAGCACGGGAAGAAGCCCGAATGGCGTTTCAATTTCGGCCCAAAGTGCCTTCTTATGGCCCAGTCTGCGCTCTGAGCTCTCAAATTTATCTTTGGTCACATACACACTAAAGTTTTCGGCCCGGCGTATAGGCCATCTGGATAAAATCGCATTGCCGTGCATTCCGGTCTCATTCTCGGCCTCCTGGGCCCCGTCGCGCACATCCCCGTGATCGAGGCATAAATATGAATTGCCAAACACATGCTCAAAACCCAGCAATTCGCCGATTTCCGCCGCCACATTGCGGTTTTTGGAGCGCGCCATCCCAATATCCACTTCGTTGAGCAGCAATACGTCCGTATTCATTATCTCGGGTATTGATGCAATATACGATTTTATTCCGTCGAGCCTGTTGCCCCGTTCAATATTCCATGTGACTGCCCGTAAAAATTGGCGTTCCGGCTGCTCCGCCCGCTTTTGTTCAGGCTTTCGGAATTCCATTGCATAGGTAATATCTTCAATCTCATGATGAAGACGCTCGAATATCCGGGAGCTGGACAGCGCGCGCCTTTTTTTGATGGCCCGAATTTGCTCCAAGTCGCCGTGAGGAAGTCCTTTTCGGATTGGAATCTCATTCGTTAAAATAAGAGGCATGCCGGGGCGCAGAGTCATGCGCGATTTCGTATTCCAATGTGGATCAAAATGGCAAGCCCTTCCAACACCCGGCAGTCCATGAGATAAAAAAACAATGAGCCTTGGGCGAAGAGCCGGATCCGCCGCTCGCGCGGCGGGAATTGGAATGGTTTTCATTTTCGCGCCGGGCGCCGCTGGATGCTGCGGTCTTCTGTGCGCACCATGCACAAGCCCATTCTCGAGTTCCAGCCCTCCTCCGCCCGTGTTCGCGCCTCCCGTGGCGACGACCCCGCCCGCTGCTCCCGCGCCTCCGGGCCTGCCTCCACCGCTCACCGCAGAGCCCACACCCGGCCGCACGCCCGGCATTTCGAAACCAGCGGGCGCGCTCCGATTGGAGAATGGTATCGATACGCCCGTGCGGGGTTCGTTTCTCAACACCGCCGGCTCCTATCGCTTCATTCCGCACAAGGCATTGAGTTCCGCTCCCCTCGGTCTCAATCAATTGGTTATTGTTCACGCGACAACCGGATTGTGGCTTCATGAGCGGAATCAATTACGGAGAATTGCCAGGCTATTTGCGCCTCCCATTGAATCGATGGCCGCGTCGCCCGACGGCAGCACGATTGCTGTGGTCGTGCACGATGCCGCGGCGGGAAAGAAAGTCCTTCGTATTCTGGGGTATCCGGGTCTTGAGACCCGCGCTCAAGCCTTTGAAATCGACACACCCTATCGAATGAGATTTTCACCCGATGGAAAACAAATTGTGATCGCATCCGAGAGCGACAATATCACCTTGGTCGATGCGGCCACGGGCAATACAACCGTCTTCGATACCGGAGAAGATGTGAACGATGCGATCGTTATGCCCGATAATCCCGATGAAGTTGCCTATGCCAGCGACGATGATGAAGTGGTTATCGTCGATATGAAGTCTCAGAAAAAAGTATTTTCTTCCGCCGCGCTGATCGATAGCTATCAGCAGAAACGCTGGGATTCAAGCCTTTCACTATTTGTCGAGCGCGATCAGATTGCCGTTGCCTACGACTCCGCCAAAGACAGGCTGATTGGGGGAGGCGATGATAATATGATTTGGCAATTTGAAGGTATTCGCGCCAAAGCGCCCAAGCAGCCTGTTCCAAAAGCGCCGATCGAATTTGATGGCAATATTAAAGAAATTGCTTGCTGCCGCAAGGGCGGTGGATTCGCGGTCGCTCTGGATAATTTATCGGTGTTTCTATTGAATGGGGCTGCAAAACGAACGGCTAGTTTGGGCCCACTGCTGGGGGCTGTTGATTATGGGAGCATTCAGATCGAATTAGTTCCAGATACAGAGAGCATTCTCGTGACTTTTTCCGGCAAGGTAATTCGCTGGGATCCAGGGAGCCGTTCCGTGATGCTTGCGGCGGATTATCAAATGGCCCGGGTGGACCGGACGAGCGAGCTTGCGAATGACACGGTATTTGTGGGCTGTGATGGGCGCCGCTGCGCCGTTCAGCGGGTTGTGCATCCGACGATGCCGGCGCCCGATGCGGAGGCTCTAAAAGTGGGTGATGCTCCGCTTGGACAGGTGGACGATATTTTAAAATTTCCGGGCGGTTTAAGGGCAATCGCAGGCGGTTCAGGGGGCAGGCTGCGGCTTGTGTTTTTGCCTGAAAAGGGCTCGCTCGAGGCGCCTTTTGATGTGCCCGGTGTTCTCTCGGGCGGCTCGTTTGAGGATAAGGGTGATGGAAACACCTACGGTTATCTCGAGAAATCGGGGAAAATTTTTGAGATTACGGCCGCGCCTAAAGGCTCGGCATTGATTGGAAAAGTGATTTTAGCTCCCAATACAATCGGCGATTTAAAATGGGATTCCATCGAAAAAAAGTGGAAGGTATTTTCTGATAAAGACGTGGAATTGAGCGTTTTGCCGCCATAGGCGATGTGTTAGTGTCCGGCGAATGAGTGTAGGAAATAAAAATTATCAAACCTCGCCTGAACAATTGAAGCGCGAGAGCGAAGCGGCTCAGGAGCTGGCTGCATTTCTGGCGGAGAGCAAAGACAGGATTGGCCAAAAGTGTCCTGAATGTGGCTCGATCGGCTCGCTCGAAGAAGTCGATGGGCAACTCCGCTGCATAGATTGCGATGAAGTCGTAGCGGCAAAAACAAAGCTTGCCGGGTTCGGCCGCCGATAAGGATTCCGTGGGCGTAATGCATTCCTGCCCTGGGTATTTGCGTTCATTGGTTTTTCCGCGGAAAAAAACGATTTTTCTTGCTGCTGCTGCTGTTCTTTTAGGCGGCTGCACAAATCCTAAAGCGCCGATGAATCCATCTGTAATCGACACTTCCGAGCTATTGCTGACGGGCGGTACGGTGCTCACCATGGATGCGGCGCATCCTCGCGCGGAGGCCGTTTGGGTGCGCGACGGGCGTATCGCGGCGGTTGGCGGTGCGTCGGAGCTGCGGGCGATGGTCTCGCCGAATGCCCGTGTGATTGAGCTTTCCGGGCGAACCGTGACGCCTGGGCTCGTGGACGGTCATTGCCATTTATTTGGTCTTGGCCATTCAATGGAAATCCTTTCGCTGCGCGGCGTGAAAAGCGCGGCAGAGGTGGCGGATGCCGTCGCGAAATCCGCTTCTGGGCGCCCCGCCGGTGAATGGATCGTTGGAAGGGGATGGGATCAAAATCTATGGTCTCCACCGGTCTTTTCCACGCATTCAGTGCTGGATTCGGCGGCCGGCGAGCATCCCGTCTCGCTGCGGCGCATCGATGGCCATGCACTTTGGTCAAATGAAAAAGCAATTCGATTAGCTGGCATTACAAAGGATACGCCCGACCCTCCGGGGGGAACCATTGTCCGGGATTCCAATGGCGAGCCGACGGGGATTTTTATCGATAGGGCGATGGAGCTCATTGAATCGAAAATACCGCCCGATTCATCGGAGGCGATCGAGCGGAAAATCCTCGCTGCCGCCGATAAAGCCATTTCCCACGGTATTACGGGGGTTCATGAAATGGGTATTGAGCGCTCCGCGATTGATGCTTACCGCAGGCTGAGCGCGCAGGGGCGTTTAAAGCTCCGGGTGTACGCGTATGCGAGCGGCGAAGCCCACGCCAAGGACTTTGTTTCATGGACGCCCGATAAAGACAGCGATGGAACGGCTTGGTTTGTGCTGCGGGGCGTGAAGTTTTTTGCGGACGGCGCGCTGGGATCGAGAGGAGCCGCACTGCTTGCGCCCTACAGCGATGCTCCGGACACCACGGGGCTCGTGCTGATGCCCGAAGCCGATTTAACGGCTGCCTCGCTGTCTGCGCTGCGTTCCGGTTTTCAGGTGGCGGTTCATGCGATAGGAGATTTGGCTAATCGCACCGTATTGAACGCCTTCGAACAGGCGTTTTCAGAGTACCGCGCTTCGTTCAATGCAGGCAATGCAAGTGATTTCGATCCACGCTTTCGTATTGAGCACGCTCAAATTGTAGATCAATCTGATCTAAATCGATTTGAAAAATTGGGCGTAATTGCATCGATGCAGCCCACCCATGCGACAAGCGATATGCCGTGGGCGCCCGCGCGTTTGGGTTCTGGCCGGCTGAGCGGAGCCTATGCGTGGAAATCGCTGCTTTTGTCGGGCGCGCATATTGTATTCGGCTCGGATTTCCCCGTTGAGGAAGTCTCACCGATGCTTGGTGTGTACGCCGCCGTGACCAGGCAGGATGCCGATGGAAATCCTCCCTCGGGCTTTCAGCCTCAGGAAAGGATTTCGCTTGAAGATGCCTTGAACATGTTCACGGCGGAGCCCGCGCATGCCTCGTTTTCAGAAGCGCACCGGGGCAAAATCGGGAAGGGCTTTGTCGCCGATTTCACTGTTTTTTCAGGAGATCTTCGCCCGGACAAGACGCTGCTCTCGCTGCCCGTGGATATGACAATTGTGGGAGGGCGCGTGGTGTATGAGCGCAAGCCCTAGGGTTTGGGAATGTGAATCGTCGCGCTCACCATGAGCGAACCGCTGATCGCGTACATCAGGCTCAGGGGATGAAACAGAGCTGGACCGAGCGAAACCACACCGAGCCAAAGGTTTTCATGAACGTGATCGGTCGCGAAGAGCACCGCGAGAAGGAGCACCAGCGCCAGGCTGGTCGGAATAGGCGTGCCTTCGTAGTACCTCACCTTGCCGCGCTCGTCTGACAGGCTTTTGGACGTGACGTTGTAACGCGCCAAGCGGCTGATTCCGCAGCCGACGAAGTAGATGAGAACGAGCACATCCCAGCCGCCGCGCAGGCCCAGCGTGTAGCCCAATACAGCGGGCGCTACGCCGAACGAAACCACGTCGGCAAGCGAATCCAGATCGGCGCCTAGCGGCGAATGCTTGTGGCGCCACCGGGCCACAGCGCCATCGAGAGCATCGCAGACAAGAGCGACGGGGAGCAGCGCAAAAGCCGCCCAAAGAAAGCCTGTGCGGTGCTGTTCGATATAACTTAGGCACAGAAAAATCGCTCCCGTACCGCTGCTTGCATTGGCAAATGTAAAGGCGTCTGCGAGCACAAAAGTGCGGAGCATCGAGAACCTTCGCGGTTTAATTTTTGTGCGGGGTTTCTCGGTCTTGTTTTCGGGGGTTGATGTCATTTCGCCTTCGAAATACGAGTCTACTAAAGCCTGTGCAGCGGCGGGCAGGAATGTTCCCAAAGCGCTTCCCAGACCGGGCGGCGCGCGGACGTTCGCTTTTTGATCGGCGGGGAAAGCGCCGTGCTATGGCCGCGCCGTGAAGCCATGACGGAAAAACAGACACGCGCACAAGAGCCCGCGGACTTGAAGAGCAGAATCGATCAGTTTGCGCCGGCCGTGATTTCCGCTGATATCTCGCATCTGCCGGAGAACGAAAGAGCCGCGCTGAACAAGCTGATTGAGGCTGCGCGCTATATGGATCCGATCTTTGACCGGCAAGCCTACGCGCCCAATTCAGAGCTGCGAAAACAGCTTGCGGCGGATACGTCGTCCGAAGGCTGCGACAAGCTTTCGTACTTCGACATCATGCGGGGGCCCTGGGATAGGCAGATGCATTTCGAGCCTTTTGCGATAGGCAAAGCGCGTCCTTTGGGTGCCGGTTTCTATCCCGAAGATCTGAGCGCCGACGCATTTCGCGCGTATACCGCAGCACATCCTGCGGAGCGCGAGCGTTTGGAAAACCTGTTTACATTGGTTCAGCGTCAAGCCGATACGGGTGCGCTCGTGGCCGTGCCTTACAGCCGCGCATTTGCAGATGAGTTGCAAAAAGCCGCGTCGCTTATGAAAGAAGCCGCGTCACTCACCGGCGATTCCACGCTCCGCACATTCTTGCTTTCGCGTGCGGAAGCCTTTTCGACCGATGATTATTATCAATCTGATAAAGATTGGATGGATTTGCGTAGTATTGTTCAAATCACCATCGGCCCCTATGAAACCTATGAAGATACGCTCATGGGGCTGAAGGCTTCCTTTGAAGCCTTTGTGACGGTGAACGATCCGGCTGCGTCGGCCAAGCTCGCCAAATACAAATCGATGATGGCCGAAATGGAGGGCAATCTGCCCATTCCCGCCGAGATGAAAACCAAGCGTGGCGGCGATAATCCGATCGAAGTGGCCGATTTGGTATTTAGCTCCGGAGATGCTCGAAAGAGTGTCCAAACAATTGCATATAATTTACCCAACGACGAGCGCGTCCAGGCCGAAAAAGGCGCGAAAATGATGTTGCTTCGCAATGTGATCGAAACGAAATTCAATCGATTGATGAGGCCAATCGCGGAGCGGATTCTCGCGGAAGAAGATCTGCCGTTTTTATCGGCCGAGGCTTTTTTTAACGAGACTTTGTTTCACGAGCTTTCTCATAGCCTAGGCCCTGCGATGACAACGATTGTATTGGATGGAAAAGCGGTTGAAGTGAGAGCGGCGCTTGGGCCTAACCATTCAGCCATTGAGGAATGCAAAGCGGATGTCATGGGGGCCTACAATGTTTTGTATATGATTCAGCGCGGTGAATTTCCCGCTGATTTTAGGGAAAAACTATTGGTTTCCTATTTCGCGGGTTTATTCAGGAGCATTCGTTTTGGAATTGCCGAGGCCCACGGACGGGGTGCCGCTGTGCAAATCAATCGATTTCTTGAAGAGGGCGCCGCCGCCTTCGATGAAAGCAAAGGCCGATTCCATGTGAACACCGATCGCCTTGAATCCGCGATAAGGAGCCTGGTTCACGACCTCTGTGTTCTTCAGCACCGGGGCGATCGGGCGGGTGCGGAACAGATGCTTGCGCGCTACGGCGTGATGAGTCCGCGCATGGAACAGGCTCTTTCGAATCTGGCGGGTATTCCTGTCGATATCCGGCCCCGCTATCCGCTCGCGGGAGAATAAATGCGGTTCCCACAGGCAAATCGTTGGTGGCGATTTGCGCTCGCGGCGCTTTACACTCAGCGCTGAGAGAAGATGAAGTCCACAACAGTTGCGCTGATTTCGCTGGCTTCCATGCTGCTCACAGGGGTTTCGGTTTATGCCCTTACGCCCGCGGGCGGCTTTCGGCTGAGCTCGGGTGACGAGAAAACGCCGGTATCCAAAGAACCCGAGACCACGAAGACATCTGAACCAGAGCAGGCCGATCTGCCCGCGCAGTCGGAGCTTGGCCGCTTTATTTCGGGCTCGACGCTGATGGTTGAAGGAAGGCTCGGGCATCCAAAAATAGCGGCCGGTTCGCGCGGCGAAACATTCGTGATGCTGGAAGTGCAGGGCGCGGCAAAAGATGGCGCGAAGGTCGCGGCGCCCGTGAATGTCTCGATCGTCATCGATCGCTCGGGCTCGATGAAAGGGAGCCGAATCGCCAATGCCATCAGTGCTGCGACGCAGGCGGTCGATCGCCTAAACGATGGCGATGTCGTCTCGGTGGTCACATTCGACACAAAAACCAGTGTTGTTGTGCCTCCTACCTCCATCGCTCCAGGTACCCGCGAGCGTGTAAACGCGGACATCCGCGCCATTGTTTTGGGAGGCGATACGTGTGTCTCGTGCGGCGTGGAAGAAGGTCTTTCGCTGCTCGACAAAACAAGCGGCCGCATCAACCGGATGATCGTCCTTTCCGACGGCGATACCAATCACGGCGTCCGCGATGTGCCCGGATTTCGAAGCATCGGCGAGCGCGCGCGTTCCCGCGGATCGAGCATTACGACCATCGGCGTCGATGTGGAGTACAACGAAAAAATCCTCGCGGCGCTCTCGCAAGAATCCAACGGCCGCCATTATTTCGTCGAAAATGATTCGGGCCTTCAGCGCATTTTCGAGACCGAGGCCGAGAGCCTGTTGCGCTCGATCGCAAGCGATGCGGAGGCGGAGATTACCCTTGCCGCAGGCGTGGAATTGGATCGCGTGCTCGATCGCTCCTTCCGCCGCGAGGGCAACAAAATCATTGTACCGCTGGGAACATTTGAGTCCGGTGAAGTAAAAACCGTGCTCATGAAGCTTCGCGCGCCGGCTGCGGGTAAAGGCGAAGTGAATATGGCGGACGTGCGCCTTCGCTACCGCGATTTGGTGCTCGATAAAGCCGGTGTGTGCGAAGGCAAGCTGCGCGCGGAAGCCGTGGAGGATGCCTCGCAGGCCAGCGAGCTCGATCCGGTTGTGCTGGGCCGCATCAACCGCAGCGAGACCGCGGGTGTGCTCAAGGAAGCGAATCAGCTTTTTGAGCAGGGCCGTTTTGATGAAGCAAGGCGCAAGCTGGAGGCGCAGACGGCAGAGCTTCGGGCGGCGCGGGCCAAGGCCGATGCTGCCGCTCCCCAGGACAAGAAAGGCGAGCTCGGAAAAGATTTCGAAGGTCAGATTGCGGCGCTTGAAGAAGCCTCGAGCGGCTTTTCCCAAAGCTCTCCCGTGTCGGTGCCCGGCGATCCATTGAGCGGAGCCGCGCCGTCGCCTCAGAAAGAGCGCAAAGCCAAGACCACCGTGCGCAAGAATCAGACCCGCATGTTTGAGTTTGCGCTGTGATTTACGGGTAAAGAAGCCCTCGATCAGTATCCGGCCGAATCAAAGGCGTAGCTATAGCTGTGCAGCGATCGGCTGCGGGCTTGGGGCTTACTCGTAACCTTCGAAGCATCTTCGCGGCGCTGGGACATGCGCGCGGCCTGAGCCGTCAACTGCCTGCGTTTTTCGTCTGATTTTGTCAGCGTGGCCGCGGATTGAAGCTGTTGTTCGGCGGATTTGTATTCCTTGACCGCTTCGTCCACGCGCCCCTGGTTCAGCATGTCGGCTGCCCGAAGCTCGGCGCGGGTGGACGCGTAGCGGGCAACCATCGCTTTTACATCGGCATTTTCACTGGCTTTGGCGGCAATTGCATTGGATGTAAGAGCCGCGGAAAGCGAAACACGCTGAGCTTGCCATGGAGCATTTTTATCGCCTGGCACCCGGTAGATCAGCCTGGCATTGCCCAGTTGAATTGGGCCCGCCGATTTTAAATGGGTTTTGGCTTGAATTAGAATTTCCCGCTGTTGTCCATTGTAAAGTGTGCCCAATGCAATTCGTAATGTGCCACCGTGCTGCTGTGCATCGACGAATTCGGCGCCTGTCAGTTCAATGCCTTCGCTTGGCTCGATTTCCAAAAACACATTGGAAGCCGCTGTTTTGGAGAGCAATTGAAGCTCATCCTTTAGAATGGTGCTCATTTCTGAAGGATCTTCCAAATGATATAACCGTCCGGCGCTTCGGATGGCCATGGCGCCCAGTGTATGCTCATCGTAATCGAGGCCAATACCAACGGCACTTACCTGTACACCCGCCTCGGTGCCCCGCGCGGCGAGATCTCCAAGCGCTTTCGGACTCAGCGGTCCGATATTGGCTTGGCCGTCGGAGAGCACTACGACCCTGCGAATCGGATGGGTTGGAGGCGCCGAAACAGCCCTGGACTGGCCCGCTGAAAGCCCTCCGAATAAATTGGTCGAACCCATGGCCTGAAGATCTCCCGCCTGCGCAATCAAATCAATACGATTTTTGTCATTAATGATCGTTGGTGGAGCGATTTCTGTTACGGTATTTGAAAAAGCATAGATTGAGACAATATCGTTTCGATTTAGGCTTTCGATAAAGCTCTTCACGGCCTGCTGGGCGTGATCGATTTTCGTTCCCGACATCGAGCCCGACGTATCCACAACCAGCGACAAAGCAATTGGAGGCCGGGTTTGGCGCGTCTCTTCATTGGGTAATTCAACCCAAATTCCAATCCAAAAGGGATTGCTAGATGTTGTATCTATTTGAGACTGGATGGGAGCGGCCCGCAGCCATTTCGCTTCAGCCTGCGGGATATCGCTGGGCGGCTGGGTAAATTCGATGGTATTGCTGATCGATTCTGCTTCGAGCTCCGGCGACAAGCTGGGATCGTGAATTGGGCTTGTGTATGCGCTGTTTTGAACGGTATATGGAACCGTCTCAGCACATGCCGATAGAAATGCTAAAGTCGCTGAAAGGATATACCAATCCCGCATTGGAAACCTCCGGAACGGACTCCGCGTGGAACACGCTTTTCGGGATCGGCTTGGATGCCGTCTATAAAAAATGTTCAGGGCATTGCATAAGGCATCGAAGTGGGGTTGAATCCCGCCCCTTCGAAACGTTACAACCATGAATTCAACAGCCATTGTTTTAAGCGGAAAACAAAAACGCTATCTGCGCTCGCTCGGCCATCATCTTGAACCTGTCGTTCAATTGGGAAAGAACGGCTTCAACGAAGGCGTCGTTGCGGCCACCGATGAAGCCCTGACCCGCCACGAGCTCGTGAAAATCCGGCTGGGCACCGAATGCCCCGATGAACGCGGCGAGGTGGCGATTGCCCTATCCAAACAGCTTTCTGCTCATTTGGTCCAAGAGCTTGGGCGCACAATTCTATTGTATAGGCGCCACCCCAAGGAGCCGAAAATTGTACTGCCCAAAGAGTCCGCGAAGAAAAAGGCGGCTCCCGAAAAAGAAAATTAGATTTTATTGGTGAGCAATTCGGCCATTGCATTCATGGCCGAGGGGAACGCGGCGAGCAATTCGGTTGTTGGCGTTGGGCCGGCCGCGGCGCTTTCTTTGGAAGCCGATGGACTTTTCGCGGCCGCTTTGGGCTCTTCAAGCTTGGCCCAGGTCGGCGATTCTCCAAAAATGGCGGCCAATGCGTTGGTGGTGGCCGGATAAGTCTCGCACAAGCTCCGCGCAAACGTTTGCTCTGGAGACAAGGCCGGGACTTCCGCCGCCGCTCCGCCTTCGCCTTCGGCTGTTTCGCTGGAAGAGGTCTCCTCGGCCGCTTCCGTATTCCAGGGGGCCGTCCAGCCTGAAAGCGCGCCCAGATTCGCCGGGAAGGTCATCGAGGCTTCCTTCACCAGCGTCGTCACCAAATCGGCGCCCAGCGGCCTTAGACCCATCACCAGGCTGGGCATCCAAGGCATCAGCACTTCATCGGGCAAACGCTCAAAAGCCCGGCTCAACAGCTCCACGACCAGTTTGCCCACCAAAGGCGTAAAACCAAGCGCGAGAAGGAATCCATTGATATAGGCCGGGAAGGCAGGCAACATCATCACATTGCGAAGCACTTCTTCCAAAAAGCCGCGAATTTGAGAGATATCGCGCAGGCCCAAGAGCCATTCGGCGGACCACAGAAGCCCTAGTTTTGTAGGATCTTCCGTAACAGGCCCCGCTTGCTTCACGGCAATTTCAAATTGGCTTCGCTCGCATCCCAGTGAAAGCGCGAGGCTTTCCAAGGTGAACATAAAGGCCAGCATGCCAGCCACTTCTTTGGGATGGGCGCCGCGATCTTGAAAAGCGACGGGCAAAAGCGTTGCATAATGAGAATAACCCGTCGTAATAAATCTCTTAATCCATTCAGGCAATCCGTGAGGCGTGGACCGGTAATAATGAACCAGCCTGCGTGCCAGCTCGAAGACTTCCGGCGCCTCATGACCGCCTGTCTGCTCCAGAAGCAATACAATCGCACGTTCGCCCAATTCACCTGTAAGGCGCGGACTCTTCAAATACAAAATGCTGTCAATGACCGTCGTTAGGGCTGCTGCGGGGCCGGCTTTAGGACCAAAGGCTTTTTCCTTTAATCGCTTTTCCAAGACGGATTCGACGCTCACCCCTTCGTAGCCGAGCTGAATCAGCGAGGTCTGCTGTTTTCGGATAGCGACATCCCACGACTCTTGAATGGGCGTGCCTCCCAGCTTGCGCTCGCCCATCGTGCAAAATACCAAGTAGCTTGAGGAAGTCCGGGGGACCAAATAGCTCAGCCGCCATAAAAGGTCGGAGCAGGGAATTAATTCGGGGCGCTGTTTAAAATCAATGAGCGCGCGCTGAATATTCGAGCTGTTTAAATCGAGGCCCAATGGCTTGAGGCGATCGTAAACATCCTTTGCGAGGGGCGGAAGCGATTCATAATTGACAAGGCCAATTTTATCGCCGCCGAGCATAATCTCGCATAGCCGGCGAATATCTCGCTTCTTTGGCGTCCTATTTTTTTCAAGGCATGTAATGGCCGCGTCTTGAAAATCATAGGGTGAAGGATGCATTCGATTGCGTAGGCCAGCCAATAAAATGGCCGTTTGATAAATCGCGATCGAATCGGCGGTGGACGTTAAATAGCCGTTTTCGCGGGCTTGTTTAACGATTTCCACACTCCAGTGTAAGAGCTCTTCTTCATCGCATTGGGCGAGCTCCGGCGGACGCTTGAGGAAATTGCGCATTCCATCGGCCGTTGCCGGAGGAGCCGATGCTTGAATCGCCGCTTTTTCAGGCGCGGCATCAGCATCGGCCTCTTTATGTTTTTCGCCCTTGGCGCCTTTGCCCTTGGGTTTTTCCGGCGCTTTGGGTACTGATTTTGCAATTCGAAAGGGAATTAGCTCCATTGCATTGAGAGCCTTGTTCCATGTCGATTCGCACATCGTAACCGTGCCCGCTGGATGATGGAACTGATGCTCAATCGCTAAATAACTCGAAGGAACCAAGCCGTAGAGCCATTGCGTATTTGTCTTGGGAGGAATATCCCAAATTTTATCGTTGGCCGTGCCAAATTCTTCGACTTCGCTTCCAGAATGGGCGGCTCCGCAAATATAAATGGCATCGCGGGGATCGATTGAATGCTCCTTGAGATATTGCTTCATGCGCGTCCACATGTAGCGCTCGCGAAGCTTGTCCTCTCGCAAATCGTCTTCTTTGCGCCCCAGTCTGCGGAGCAGGCTGCCCACCAAAAACATCACATGCCGGTAGGTGTCGTAATCGCTGCCGAGTACGGCTTGCTCAACGTATTGATCCCACCATTCAGCGAAATGGCGCACCCGCGCATTTTTTAATAAAAAGGCAAGAAAATCTTCGAATGTGGGCTCAATATTACCGATTTGCACGCCGATAGACGATCCGTGCGATGGACGTTTTGCCGCCGGCTCCCCGCTCGACGCATCGGCTGGATCGCCGTCATCCGCGTCTTCTGCGCCAATGCGCTTTTCAACGGCATCGTCTTCTTTAGGCATCCATTGAAAAATATGGTCGACCGAGCGATCGATAAATACCAATGACGTGGTGCCGGGATTTTCAAGCGCATAGGCAATCGCTTGGTATTCCGCCGAAAACTCCGTAATGGGCGCGACGACGCTGAGCGGTGACCAGGCCGAGGGAAATGCTTCGCTCGAGGCCGCAAAGGCTTGAAGCGCGACGGGCAGCCGGCATCCCCGCAGCCCGTCGACGCATACCCGCAGGTCTTCGCACATCTCCATGAAAATGACGCGCACGGGACGCTGCCTCAGGCGGCGAAGCAAATGAAGCGCGCTGGCCGGCGAATGATGGCACACCGGAAAGATTTCCAGCCGCTCATGGCTGGCTCTTTCGACATCGGCGACCATTTTCGAAAGCACCGCCGCGAGCGGTTTTGCGCCCGTGGCAAACGCCTCGGCCAGTGTCATCAGTTCCGTGCGCAAAGTCTCCAAATGGGGACTCTTCGGCAGAATATCGACCATCGTGCGCCCGCCTTTAAATGCAATAAAATCAACAATCAAAAATAAACAATCGAATTTCAGCGCTTGAAATTACTTCATTGAGGCCATGGCTTTTTTGCCGCCTTCGGCGAATTCAACCCACGCGCCTTTTTCGTCCTTGGCGTGTTTATCGATAACCGAGTGCCACACCTTGTTGAGCACCGAGACATCCTCGGGCATGCGGCGCACGAGCGTGCCTACGAGCGAGCTCGCGAGCGTGCCCGCGGCAAGCGAGGCATCTCCAAAGAATTGGCCGTGTAAAACAGCGTCTTCCAATACGCCGATTTGTTCGGCGGTGGACAGCGATGATTCCAGCTTGCCGTCTTCGGAAGTAGCGGACTGGGCGGCTTCGCGCAGATCCGAGAAGGTTTGCAGCAGGATATCGAGCAGCGCGGGCGGGATTTCGACCTTGAAATGATTGCGGGCCAGAAGCTCGCGCGTCCGGAACAAAACAATTTCTTTTTCGGCTTTTTTATTGGTGACGGTGGGAATTGTCACGAAGTTAAAACGGCGCTTCAATGCCGTGGATAAATCGTTGACGCCGCGATCCCGGCTGTTGGCCGTGGCAATGATATTGAAGCCGGGTTTAGCGAATACGACACCATCGCTCTTCAATTCGGGAATATTGATATATTTTTCGCTGAGAATCGAAATCAGCGCATCCTGCACATCGGATGTGCAGCGGGTGAGCTCTTCAATGCGGCCTGTTTCGCCGCGTTCCATAGCCGTCATAATGGGTGACGGAATTAACGACGACTTCGATTGGCCCGATGAAATAACCATCGCGACGTTCCACGAATATTTAAGCTGGTCTTCCGTGGTGCCCGCGGTGCCCTGAACGACGTGCGTTGAATTGGAGCAAATCGCCGCCGCCAAGAGTTCGGCAAGCCAGCTTTTGCCCGTTCCAGGATCGCCGATCAACAAAAGACCGCGGTCGGAGGCGAGCGTTACAACGGCTCGTTCGACCAAGGTGGGATCGCCGAAGAATTTCTGTGGAATTGGCCGTTCAATTTTATCGGCAGGGCTTGAACCAAGAATGAAAATGCGGATCATCCGGGGCGAGAGATGCCAAGTAAAAGGCCGGCTGCCCGTGTCAATGGAGCGGAGATAGGCGAGCTCCTCGGCATACTTTTGCTCCGCGGGCATGCGCAGAACGGTCGCTTTTGATTCTTTCTTCTGCTCGCCCGAAGATTCTTCTGCCACCGCTTCCGCCGGCGCTGCTTCAGCTTGGGTGGCCGGAGCGGCCTTGGACTTTTTCGATTTCCCACTCGTCTCGTTGCTTGCCATGCTGGTCTCCTGCCCTATAGGATGTGAATCGATCGTTAATTTAGCAAATACCGAAGTTCATTAATGAGTTTCGTCACACTGCCCGAAAGAATTGGCATACCCAGCTCTTTAAGCCGGGTTTTAAAGAATTCCGACACGCTGAAATAGCCGCTGCTCGTTAGAGCTCCGACCGGAATGAAATGCACGCCGGAATTCTTCAATCCAATGATATAATCAAGCAATACTTGATCGGAGCCCCCTTCATAGAAATCTGAAATCAGCACCATGGCTGTGTTTTTGGGCTCGACGATCTTTTTCGCGGACTCGACCAAGGCTTGGTGAATCAGCGTTCCGCCTCCAAGCTCCGTCCGGAGAAGCACTTCCATCGGATCGCGGACCCAAGGCGTGAGATCTAAAACGCGGGTATCAAAGGCCACCAGATGCACGTCGACATTGGGAAGGCCCGTGAAAATGGACGCCAATATGGTGCTCTGCACCATGGCATCGACCATCGAGCCCGATTGATCGACGACGACAATCAAACGGGTCGGTGTGGTCTTTTTCGTGCTTCGCAAATAATAAAGCCGGTCGACGTAAAGCCGGTTTTCCTCGGCATTAAAATTCGTGAGGTTCTTCCACAGCGTCTTTTTTAAATCGAGATTGCGAAAGACGCGCTTGGGCGGAATGGAGCGATCGAATTTGCCTTTCGATGCCTTTTCAACGCGCAGTTTCAGCACTTCCGCAAGCTGATCGACATAGGCGCGGATCAGCCGTTTCGCATTGGCCAGGGCTTCTCCCGAGAGATTGGATTTGTCGCGGAGCAATTGCTCAACCAGCGCCATATTGGGCGTGAGTTTGTCCGCGAGCTGCCGGTCTTTGAGGATCTCGCGCAATTGCATGCGCTTGATCATGTCGCCTTCCATCATCGAAAAGCCGGCTTTTAACTCGTCTTCCGAGATGGCCCGCCCCCCGCCTCCCGGCCCCAGTCCGGCGCCGCCTCCGCTTCCCATGCGCTGCCGTCCGCACAGGGCGCCGGGTGCGTAGCCAAAGGCTTTTTCAAGCCATCCCAAGTCTTGTTTCCATTGCGAGTATTGCCCGGCCGTGACGACCTTCTGCTGCGTGTTCGGGCCAAAGGCGTTGAGCAGCAATTTTGAAAAGACAAGAGTGCGCTTTAGATTGGGCGGCTCAATCGATGGAATTTGTTGAGCGGCAGGTTCCAGAGAAGCGGTCTCCGCATGTTCGGCCCCTGTATTTACAGGTGTTCGCGCTTGAGGCTCGGCGCTCTGCGAAGCGCTTTTTTCTGAGCCGTTATCGTCATCATCATCGTCATGCTCGTGCTCTTCGCCCTCATCGGGCATGCGCATCACAGGCAGGGGAGCCTCAAAATCGGGGCGCAGCACGGGATAGCGCTGAAGCAGCGTGTCGATCGACATCGAAGGATCGAGCACGCTCTCGGGCATTCCCAAATCCTTGACGATTTGCGCCGCCATTTTTTCAAAGGACGGATGCTTGTCGTCGAGGCTAAAAATGCTTGTTAACAGCCGCCAATACAGCACTTGGCGCTTCTTGATATCGCTGTCCATGTTGCCGCCCGGGCTTTGCATATCGGTGCTCCTCAATTGCGAGTTGCGCGAACGTTGCTGGAAACCGGATTAGGACTTCTTTCTCAAGAGCTTGCCCGCGCGTTCGCGGAGAATGCCAAGCGCGCTGTCCCGGCCTCCTGCATCGCCTCCGGCCACTTGGGATGCGCCGAGGGAACCGGCCATCAGAACGTCTTTTTTATTGGCCGCCATGACTGTGAGCGGCTGGATGCAGAAGCGGCCGCGGTCGTAGCGCAATAGGCCGAAGAGCTTTTGGGATTTGCCCACGTCGTCGATGCTGAAGTCGGCGTTGTTCGCCATGCGCTCCATGGCGATGGGCAGGCCGTGGGAGCCCAATTTGATTTCCCATCCTCCGCCTTCGCCTTTGGCCATCGATGAATAGTTTTCGATAAAAATAGGTTCAGCGATTTGAGCGGGATGGCGCTCGGCAGGCGCCAGGCCAAGCCGCTCAATGCTCTTGGCTTCGGCGCTCGCGGCCGGTGAAAACCATTTGTGGGCTTCTCCCATAACGTCGGCCGATGCTCCGGCTTCGGCGCGCTTGTCGTCCCAAATTAAATCGCCGCTCGATAGCAGCGTCATTCCCTTGATCTTGACGGCAGAGCGCTTTTTAACGGCCGTTAGCAATTCTTTCGCATTGCCGCGGAATACGCCCCACATCTCCGACCCCGTGAGAATATCGACTTTATATCCCGTGAGCGTGGTGCGGACCAATCGCGTTGAATTGTTACTGCTGGATTTCAAAACCCCATAAAATACAGGGCTAATCATATTCGGGTGCTGCCGTACATCAATTCCAAGAACAATAAAATCACCACTAACAGATTCTTCGCTCAAGGGGGAGGGAGGCTGGGCTGCAATAATCATCGATTTGGTCCACAAATCGGTCCAGCGAAAAATGGGAACGGAGGGCATGTTGGCGATTGGGATGCTGCTCACCAATTCATTAAAAAACCCGGTGAGCACCGCGGCGGGACGGATCAGTTGATCTTCGCCCTGGAGTTTCTCGAGTGTCGCCGAGAAAGGCAAAAGCGCTTCAGGACCCAGTTGTACAAAGCCGGCGATCGCAAGCTCCATCAGCCACTGCCGCACGCTCTCGAGCCACACGCCGTGATGCGAAGGCTGCTCTTGAGCGCTTTCGGCGCGCGCGGGAGCTTCGTTGTTTTCGGCGCGTCCCAAAGCCTGCTGAATGGTGTGCACAAGCGCATCGTGCTGAGCGCCCTGCAAGGCCGCGCGGGCCGCTGCAAGCGCGACAAAATGCTTCTCGATAAATTCGCTTTTGCGAATGGCAGCCGCAGCAGCTTCGATCGGCTTGCCAAGCGGTGTGCCGGCAAAGGTTTTGGAAAGCGCCTCGAGCGCGCGCACCTGTTCGGGGCCAAGCCGTCCGAATCCAACGGCGAATGCGCTGTCGAGGGAAGTAATGATGCCCGCCGCGTGATTGACACCCGCGGGGGCGGCCAGTGATGAAAGCCAATCTGTCATCGCGCCACCGTTTTCATCCTGAGATAAACCAGCTCATTTCGGGCACGGGCATCACAGAGCCTTTGAGCTCCATGTAACGCAGATAGTTTAAAAAGCGGCTAAAGCCGATGCCGGCCTGGGCTTGTACTTGCCTGCCGCGGATGTAGCGAATCAAGTCGCGGGGGCCGACGTTGGGAGGCACGTCGCCGGGCATTTGAAGAAACTTCGCCACTTTATCGGCGCCGTATTGCAGGCCCGCTTCTGAGAGCATTTGAGTGAGATGTTTGCAGGGTGAGCCGCGCAGCCCGCCGCAGGGGCGGTTGTTGTTGGTGCTGCACGAATAATCCATCGAACCGACTTCGAAGAAGGCGACGTACACCCGGTCTGGATCGGAGCCGCTCGAGACGACACCTTGAAGGCGCTGGCCATACATTTCGACGAAGGGCACATCGTGCAGCTTGCGCGACTTCGTCGGTGTGAACATGCGCAGGATGCTGGCGCTTTCGGTGGACGCGTTCGACATGCGCTCTTTCCCCGTGGTTGCAAAGGATGCGAATTGTTGAGAATTGACCGCCAATACAAGGGCGGCTGGGGGCACTTTCTCTCAAATGAGCGTGAGGGAGCAAGCGGGTTTTTTCTGAACCTCAAAACAAAGTGAAAACTTTTTCGAAGGGCGGCTGTCTGGAGAGGCTTCCCGCATGAAATCACGCCCCTTCATTCTTTTCGCAATCGCGCTGGGCCTCGGAGGATGCTCGTCCTCTTTTGAAATGGATGAGCAGCCTGCGTATGTGCTGCTCGATCGGGATGCCCGGAAAAATTCGGTGTTAATCCAGGGGGGCTGGACGGGCAATCCTGCCCTTCCCACGGAATTCGAGGCATCGGATGCAGTTGCCTGGAAAATAAATACAGATGAATCGGATATAATGCCGATCGATTTGAAGGGTGGGAAATTGGCATATTTGCATGCCAATCCAGTGAGCATTGAATGGCTGGAGCTGGGCTCGGATATCCGGGATGATCGATTGATTTTGCACGGAAGCGAAGAGAGCCTGAGAGAGCTTGCGGGGCTGATTGGAGGCTCGGTTTCGGAGCGGGGCGATGGGTTTTGGAGCTTGTCCGCGGTGGGCCTCTTTTCAAAGGCATCTTTTTTAGAGACGGGAGAAGGCATTCTCGAGGCGATTCCCGATACATGGGTGGAGACGGGCGATACCGAATTGGGCGTTGGATCCGATTCAAATTCGATGGTATTGAATACAAATTCGGGTGTATTTGGGGACGAGGGCGAGGGAACCCGAGAGCCTGTTGTGCCGGGAAGAGCCGAGGCGCTTTCGGTAGGGATTTATTCGGCGGGCGACGCCGTGCTGGTACTCGATGCCTCGGGGCATTTTTCAATCAGCGATTTGTGCAGCGGGGAGAACAAAGACGAGGGCTATTTTTACGCGGGCAGCCGGGGAATCGTGCTGCGTTCAAAGCGAAGCGGGAATCAGGCGCTTGTCGCTGTGGAGTCGGGTTTTCAAAACGAGAAGGGGCTTCTGTTTAAGCCTGTAGCGCCCTCCAATTTTATTTCGCTGTCCTTGGATGGTGAGTGAGGAATGCGATGAAACGGCGTCAATTTATTTCTGCGATGGTTCCTGCGGCGGCAGCCTTGAGCTTGCCTTCTTTCTTGAGCGATGCGTTCGCCAAAGAGCCTTATTGTGGCGCGAAGGATAAAAACGACAGAAGAAAGAAGCAGGCGGTTTTGGGCGAAATGGCCGCTGTGGCCAATGCATTTCGGACGGCATCCAAAAACCGCAAGCCGCTATTGGTCTTTGTCGTGCCCAAGGATGAGCGGCTTCAATATGACCGCGGGCTGGCCTACGGCGAGTTATTGAATTACGGCTCGGATGCCGATTTGGCGCCTTTGGCCGATGTGGAAGTGGTGTGTGCGCCGATGAGGGCGCTGCGGCGCATTGTGCCGGGCGTCGCCGAAGGTGAGCCGCTGATGGTGTTGATCCGGGCCGATGCGCTGCCCGCCACGTCGCGGCATTTAAATGCCGATTTAAAGAACTTGAGCACCGCATTGAGGAACCACACCGAGCAGCACGAGCTGGACAAAGTCATTGAAGAGCGTATTTCAACGCTGGCCCGCTTAATTCGCGAAGGTGTTGGTGATAATAAACATCGTATTGCGGCACGGGCAGCGCTGGCGAGGGAAAGATTTAAGGTGAAAGCCCCGGCTGGAACCCAATGGGCAAAGTCGTATGGCTGCGGCATTCTCTTTGAAGGCGAGGAAGACAACGCGCGGGTCGGGTGCGGAATGGCATTTGTTCCCGCGAAAAGCAGCCGCTTTCTTTATTTTTATTCGTCCGAGCAGCCTTGATGCAAATTGGCTTCACGCTTCAGCCCGATCAGGAATTTATCGAGCTTGTGGCTCCGCTGCTCGAGCGAGAAGCCGATTATTTTGAGATTGCGCCGGAGACCACCTGGCGCGCGGACGGCGCCGGGCATTTGATTGAAAATGGATATTGGAAGCTGTTTTTGAAGCTGAAATCCCAATTGAAGAAAGCTTGCGTGGCGCATGGAGTGGGATTTTCGGTGGGGACGGCGAGTTCCGCGGACCGGAAGCGAAAAAAAGCCTGGCTTGCGCGTGTGGCTCAAGACCACGAGCATTTTCAATTTCAATGGTATACCGAGCATTTGGGCGCAACTTCTTTCGATGGTGCGTCGCTTGTGCTGCCTATGCCGCTGTTGATGAATGCCGTTTCGGCGGGTGTGGTCCGCCGCAATCTTGCGGCAATGCAAAAAATCATTTTAAACGTTGGTGTGGAAAATACGGTTGTATATTTTACGCTGGGCGATCCACTGCAAGAGCCGATATTTTTAAATCAAATTCTTCGTGCAGATAATACACATCTTCTATTGGATTTGCACAATGTGTACACAATGGCGCTCAATTTTGGTTTTGAGCCGGAAGCCTATTTAGACCGCTTGGATTTAGCGCGGGTGATCGAGATTCATTTGTCGGGCGGAAGTATGAGCGATGGCTCTTGGCTGGCGTCGGGGCGCGTCTTTAGGCTGGATTCTCATGATGGAGCCGTTCCAGAGGATGTGTGGAAAATATACGAGCGTGTGCTCGGCCGCTGTCCAAATCTAAAGGGTGTGACTTTAGAACGGATGGAGGGTACGGTGGGGGCCGGAGATATCGCTGTATTGCGGGATGAGTTAAGAAGGGCGAAGTCTATTGCGCGGAAGGCATTTCGATGAGCAAGGCCGCGGATTATGCGCTTTTTGAATCGCTGATGGTTTCGGCGCTGCGCTCCGCAGATCCTGCTATTTCAATTCAACAGATTTCATCGGACCATCGATTGCCTTTAGCTTGGAGAAAGGCAATGGAAAATACGAACAGCGATGGCATCAAATTGAGCGTATTGCTTATGGCGAAGCTTCGCTTTGAGATGCTGATGCAGGGTTCGGCCGAGGCTGCCGAATGGTTTGAACGCGATCCCAAAGCGTTTACCGAAGTGTTCCGCCGATATCACCGGGAAGTTTTTCCCCGTGCGTTTTTTCCTTCGGATGAGGGGAAGCTGTTTGCAGAATGGCGTCAGAGGCAGGCGTTTTAGGCGCGCGATCGCAGTTGCTATTCAAACTTTTCTTTGACGCCTGTTGGTAGGGGCGGCGGTACGGTGACAATGGGCGATGCGGTGCCCGCGCCCGCCGCGCCTGTGGTCTTTGGGCCAGGCCCTCCCGCGATTTTTAATTCGAGTTTGGGAGGGCTTGGGCCGATCTCCGTGACGATGACTTCTGCTGTGCTCTGGACAGGGCCTTTAAACAGCCGGACGCGGTGCACGCTGCCGAGCGTGCCTTCAATTTCGACAAGCCCGTCTTTTACCGACGCTGCTTTGCCCTCGACTTCAACGGATACATCGCCCGGGATTACAACGAGTTTTACGCGCTGAAGTTTTGATGAGGTGTTTGCGGCCGTGTTGCTTGAATCGGGCGCGCTTGCCGCCGCAGTAGGGATGGGGGCCGGCGTGCTGGCCGCTGCGATAACCGATTCGGGGATATTGTTTGGAACCGGCGCCGGGGTGGCCGATACAGCCGGTGTGCGTGTCGCGAAATAAACGGCGCCGGAAATCGCGAGGAGCGCGACCGCGCCGATTCCCGCGAACAGCGGTGCTCTCGAGGCTTGAGCCGGCGCGCCTGCCTGAGAGCTGGCCAGGGCTGAAGCCGTGGTGTCGGGGGCTGTTGCGGCCGCCGCGGGCGCGGTGCCGGGCTGAGATGATGAAGTGCCGTGGTTGCCCGATGCGGCCAGGCTTAGTTTTGGAGCTGTTTGCTGTTTGGCTTCGGCCGTTACGGATACGAACATCGCATCGGAAATTGTCCAGCCGTTGGGCAGCAGTTTGCGGACCTCGGCAAACATCTCGTCGGCGGTTTGAAATCGTTCCGCCGGATCGTGGCGGAGGGCGCGGTGCACAATCGCGGCGACTTCAGGCGGAACCCAAGGCGCGAGATCCTGCACCGGAGGCGGAGGATCGTGGCAGATGCTGATGATCAGTTGTCCGAGGGCGGTGATGTGGCCGTAGGGCGTTGTGCCCGTTAGGCACTGATACAGCACGACGCCGAGAGACCAGATATCGGTGCGGTGATCGATGGTGCGGGCTCCGCGGGCTTGTTCGGGCGACATATACAGCGGCGAACCAAGCATATTTCCGGTCTTGGTGAGGCCCGCGCTTTCGGTTTCGTTCGCGTGCTCCATCTTGACTTTCGCGATGCCGAAATCGAGCAGTTTAACCGTGACTTCTCCTGCGTCGCGCTGGGCGAGAAATAAGTTTGCCGGCTTGATGTCGCGGTGCACGACATGCGCATCATGCGCTTTTCGAAGGCCGAGACACGCTTGGGCCACGATGCGCAGCGCGAGATCGTGAGGGATGCTGCCCAGGCGCTTGAGCAAATGCTGAAGGTCTTCGCCCAGCAAATACTCCATGACCATGTAGGGCATGCCGCTTTCAGGATCTCTGCCTGTGTCGAGCACTTGCGTGATGTGCTGCGAGTCGATTGCGCCCGCGGCTTTGGCTTCGCGGTGAAAGCGGGCGATCAGCATTTCGTTGTGGGAAAAGTCGCCTGCGTTGATGAGCTTGAGGGCAACGCGGCGGCCTGTGCCTGTGTGCTCCGCTTCGAACACGGAACCCATGGCACCTGCGCCGATCAGACGCAGAACGTGGTATCTGCCATCAATAATGGAGCCAATCATAAGGTGCCATTTACAGGGTTTTTGTTGCGGTTGAGATGAGATTGACTCTAGGGGAAATAGGCGCGTTCCGCAACAAAGCTAAACGCCGGCGAGCCGATTGGCCGCGCCGGCGCGCTCGGCATTTTGGAGGGAAATTATTGGGCCGCCGGCTGCTTCTTTCCCTGGAGATGCTCTTGGAAGAAGCCGAGCACATAGCCCAGCATGAGCACCTGGTTTTCGCGCCGCTGCACGCCGTGGCCCTCGTTGGCGAAGATGACCAGCTTTGAGGGCAGTTTTTTCGCCTGCATCACTTCGTACATCTGAACGGCTTCGCCCACGGGCACGCGCGGATCGGTTGCGCCCTGAATGAGCAGCATCGGCCCTTTGACTTTATCGACATGGGTTGTGGCCGAGAGTTTGAGCAGCGCATCTTTGTCTTTCTCGGGGTCGCCATATTCGGAGATGCGCAGGATGCGGCGGTAGGGAGCCGTATTCTGAAGGAATGTGATCAAATTGCTAATACCAACGATTTCCGCGCCGGCGTCATAAGAACCCGCGAACATCGACATTCCCATCAGCGTGGCATAGCCGCCATAACTGCCGCCCATAATGCCAATCTTCGGGGCTTGGCCATTTTCGGCCCAATTCTTTCGAATATGAGTGGCACAATCCTCAATATCGCCAATTACATCCAATCGTTTTGCTCCATCATCCGCATGGATCCACGATTTGCCATAGCCATCGCTTCCGCGGACATTGGGCATTGCGAAAACAAATCCGCTGCTCACGTAAAGCTGCGCCCGAGCATTCCATCCCGCGACCGATTGGCCTTCGGGGCCGCCGTGGAATTCGACAATGACGGGGCAGGGCTTTGCGCAATTGGCCGGCCTAAACACAAACATTGGGATTTTTGTGCCATCTTTTGCTGTGTACGACTCGAGCGTTGGCCTGACAAAGCCGCTTGTGTCAATTTCGGGAGTGCTGGGCGTGTGCCATTGAACAATTTTATTGGATTGCCATTCGCCGACAAAGCTGACGGGCGGGCCATTTCCGATATCGACCGAGAATGTGGTGAATTTTCCGTCCGGCGTTGTTCCGCCTGCGCGGACATGATCGGCTGCGGGGAATGCGGGGAGTTTTATTTCTTTAAATGTCTTGGCGTCGATCGCCTTCAGGCGTGAATAGCCGCCTTCGTTGATTTGATAAAGAATCCGTTGCTTTTTTTCATCCATACTAAAGGATTCGATATCATATTTGATTTCGGGCGAGATTGGGGTGAGCTTGCCTTCCTTCCACACATACAGGCGCCTATATTCACCGATTTTAGGTGTATGGACGATCAATTCGTTGTCATTTGCGCCATAGAGCGCCACATAATCTTCGCGTTCGCCCTGCCCGAATAAAGGCTTGAGATTTTTTGTTTTGGGATCGTACTCAAAATATTCGGCCATATTGCTTCCCACTTCTTTCATTAGAAGCAATCGGCCATCGTTTCTATAATCGGCCGCGTTCCAAATTCCCTCCTGATCGAAGACCAGTTCGCGCTCTTTCTTTTGGAGATCGTAGCGGTAGATGGCGTAGGAATTGGGCTTGATATCGTTGGCGCGGAAATAGAGATAGCGCGAGTCCTGCGTGATGAATTGCGGAATCGACTGCACTTTGGGCTTGTGCTGCACCGCGATTAAAGAGCCGCCTTTTTTAGCGTCCTGCAAATAAATCCCAGGGTTTTCCTCGCCTTTTTGATCGCGCGAGAGCACGAGATATTTCCCATCCGGCGTGACATCGGCGAGCACGGTCGGATCTTCGCCGCCCGTGATTTGAATGGGAAAACGCTGCGGTCCATCCATTCGGAATACCTGCCGCATGCCTGTGATGGTCCAGGTAAAATAAAGCGTTTTGCCATCGGGCGAGAGGGCGCCCGCGCCGGGCGCGCGAACATCGAGCAGCGCTTGAATGCGGCGGCTAAGCTCGGAAGAAATCGGAGGAGGCGCGAAACGCGCGAGGATTTCCTGGGGCACGCTTTCGGCGCCGTGGCCTGCATAGTTGGTTTTTGAGCCTTGTTCCTTGGGCGATGTTTCTGCCGGTTTCGCTGTTTCGGCAGGCTTTTCAGCGCTTTTCTCCGCCGGTTTTAAAGCTTGCGGCTCGGGGCATTTGGCTTCGGGCGGTGTGCAGGCGGCGAGCAGCAAAACCAAGCTGCCTAAAGCCATGCCGAGCGGTGTGCGTATCCGCCGCGGCGTATGTGGGAAAGGAGCGTGGGCAAGGTCGGTTTGAGAGGCATTCGCTTTCATGGTGGGATGGCCCTATAACATAAAGAGGGCCAAGGAAATCAATGCCTCAGCGCCAGTCCTGATCAAAAAAACCGCCGTCCAGAACACTTCGTTTATCGAGTAGGAATTCACCGCGCTGAACGGTGATACCGGTGCTGTAGATTAAATAGTCCGGCAAAAGCTGGGGCAGGTGGCGACTCGCGAGCGTTCCCCATTCTGTCGTGCCGGCATGAATAACGATGTATTCGTTTTCATTGCTGGGGTGCGGATAAATCATTGAAATGCCCAAATCGTCGCCCTCATATCGCTTGCCTTTGAAGACGATGGCATTCTTTTCGAATTGAAGGGGAAGAGATTGGATCAGATCCGCCGTGACGCGGTTTGTACTGGGTCCGCCGATTAAGACCAGGCTTGTTTTGACATAATCCTCGGGTTTTAATTCGGTATCCTGTTGTATTGGAAACCGGGCGTAGGCCCAATGATCGTAAGAAGCATAGTGCTCTGCGACAATACGGTTAGATTCGGCCTGTTTTGGATCGAGCGTGCCATATACAATTCGCTGGGGATGCCTTAAAATATCATCGAGTGGTCCGGATATGCCCGGCCTTTTCTTGCCCTTTCTGGAAGGCTCGGCCGGTACAAGAGCAAAAGTGCCTGTTTCACGGCTTTTTTCAAAAAACACCGGGCCTGCATTTTCAGGCAGTGAAATCGCCGTGCCATCGATAATGGCCTGCTCGCCCGCCGGAAGATGAAAGCCTGACAAATCGAGGGCGAAGGCCAATACATTGCGGGTGGCAACGCGAATTTGATGCTCTTTCTCGGAGCGCCGGGCATCGATTTCTGCAAGAGCCTGATCGTTCTCCATCGCGATCAAACGCACCCAATACGAGGAGCTGTAGCGGTATTCCCCGGTGACGAGACGAACGCGCGCAGGTTGCGCCGGGCGCTTTTGAGCGCGAAGCCAAGCGATCATCCGGCCATCTTCATAACCATAATCCCATACATTATGGTCGAGGTCATCCTGCACATCGAATTGATACGGATATCCGAGTTCTTTATAGCGTTCGGCGATGACCCGGGATCGTTCGGGTCCGTCCAGTCCTCCATGAACGATGTGCAGAGGCAAATGCAGGCCGTTTTCGGCATAGTTTCGAATGTAGCGTTTTTGCAGCAGCACATCTTCCCAGGGCGTGTGGGGAACTGTTCTGACCGTATTCCAATTTAATAGATTTGGATATCCGCACAGCGGAGCGGAGGCCGAAAAAATATCCGGGTAGTGAAGGGGAACCACAAAAGACACCGTTCCGCCCAGGGAGGCGCCTGTGATTGAAACGCGCTGGGGATCAATTCGATAGTTTTCTTTCATTTCTTGAACGACGCGCATGACATCGTGCTCGCCAAGCTGACGCTGGCCCGCCTTTCCAAACCCCCAGGGCGCGGCCAAAAATACGCCGTGATTGGGGAAGGCAGGCAGATGCCGCGCGGCATATCCAGCATCGGTCTCTTCGTCGTGGTGCTCGCCAATAACGGAGCGAAGCGCGTGCTCCGGCTGCGATTCGAGGCCGTGAAAGGTGATGATTAATGGCAGGGCTTTTTGTTCAGGCTTATAAGAAGTGGGGACGTAAACGGTAAAGGGCTGAAGCTGGCCGTCGAGTTCCGATCGGTAGGCCCTGCGCACGATGCCTGTCTTGCCGCGGTAAGGATCTTCGCCGGCTCCCAGCGCCGATGCGATTTGTTCGGCATCCTTCGTGAGATCGCTTATCCACGCGCGGTCAGGATGGTTGTCCGTGAGGGCTTTTTGGAGGAGAGCAATATGGTGCTGAAAGCTTTCCCGGTTGCTGGATGTCGTGGCTGCTCCCAAGAGAGTTGGTAATCGGTTTTGTAGATCGACAGTTTGATTGTGCAGTTTTCCCCGGTAGACGATTTTAATCTTCTGATTGAGCTCATCCGATGGGCCGGCGCTGAAGGAAATTTCATAGGCTCCCGCGGATGGTAAAATTGCTTTGGATTGTAAAGAAATCCCTTCGGGTTTTATGAATTGCCCCAGAGGGCCGGAAGCGAGCGATGTGGGCTCTTTTTTGTTTTTATCAGAATATAAATCAATTCGATAGTTGGTTTGGGGATAAACGCGGGGCATAAGCCCGGTGAAGCGCAAATGGGTGTCGAGCGCGAAGCCGTTTGCGATGGCCTCCTTGCGCCATTGAATGGAAAGGAGTTCTGCGGGTGTGCACACCGCCGATGGAAGGGGCGCAAAGAATACCGGACTCTTCAGCGATTGCGTTCCCACCCGGAGCCAGAATCCTGAAGCGCTCTCGCTTTCGCGCTCCATTACGATCAGCACATGGTTGATGCCTTCGGCGAGATCTTCCTCGGCCCGGACTTCGTCGCGAAAGGGTTTGGCGGTTAGGGGGCGGCTTTTATCGAGGGTGAGACGGCCGTTGGTGAAGATGCGCATGCGTCCGCCGAATCCCGCTCTGAACTCTGCGCGCTGGGCTTCTTTTGAGAGGAGAAAGCCGGTGAAGAGCGCGTATTCTTTTGCACTGAGGTTCTTGTCGGCGCGCTCAAACACAGGCACGAAGCCGGTGGGGCCGCATCTCGTTTTGAATTTTGGATTCGCTGTTCGAAAGACCGCGCTCGGATCGCTCGCAATGCTTTCGGCTTGTTTTGCATCGGTGGTTGGCGGGATGGACCAGCCATTGAGCCATCCCTCTTGAGACAGAGCGAAAATCTGCTGCGGCGCGAGTGAGAGGGCGTCTTTGCTTTTGGTGATGGATTCCGGAACCGTGAGCGCAATGCAGCGGCCGGATAGGCAGAGCGTTCCTGGGCCGCAGCGTTCTCGGTGCATGCCTGAGCCGCTCGCGTCACAGGCGCTTCGCTCTTCGTCGCTGATGCAATGCTCGTGGGATGGGTTGCAGGATGGGATTGCCGGTTCTGCGCTTGATGCGGATGCAGCGGGGGCTCCTGATGGTGGAGCGGGGCTTCCGAGTGTTGCGGCGTTCACGCTGCTCGGGCTGGCTTGGCATCCGCTTGTCGTGCGGGCTACTGCGCACAGGAACAAGATCGACAAAATATGCGCGGAGTGTTGATGCCTGTTGTTCATTCGGCGCGACCAGCATAACGGAGCAGGGGTGGAATGCGTGTTGGTTTGGATGAGATCCGCGTTGATATACACGGCCGTGTTTTGGAGTTCTCTCGGCTGCTCGGCGCCTGCGGCGGTGTCGAAATCGCCCGATCCAAAGCCTGTGTCCGCTGTGCCGCACCCTGAACGCCCGATTGCGCTGAACCTAGGCGATGGGATCGAGCTCGGAGGCGATCAAGGAACGTTTTCTGTGAAGCTTGCGACGCCGACGGGAAAAGAGCGCTTTGGGATTGTGCTCGCGTCGTTGCGGCTGGATGGAGGTCCTGCGAGTTACCGCTACCGGTGGCTCTCTCCTTCGAATGCAGCGCCCCGGCCTGCGCAGCCTGTGAAGTGCAAAAGAACCTTCGATCGCGCGCGTTTGGATACAAAAACGGTGCGCGATGCCCACAGCTTGGATGCAGCGCCGAACCCTATACCCTCCTCGGTTTCGCCCGGCGATATGCGAACTTTTTTATGGGGCGATGAATCGTCCGCGCTGCAGATCCGGGCCCGCGCTGTGTTGGTGGGAGAGCGTTCCGTCGTATGGGCGGATGCGTCGGCGCACCATGCGGCTGTGCTGGATTCAGCATTTGCCGCCGAGTTTCAGAAAGATTTTGAAACCCTTATTTTAAGCCGCGCCCGTTCAATTTTTGGTCCGGAGTCGGACGTGGATCGCGATGGCCGGATCGCACTTTTGTTTTCTCCGATGACGCGCATGAATGCGACGGTTGCATTCTTTCGAGGCTGCGATTTGTCGCCGAAGCATGTGTGCCCAAGCTCGAACGAAGCCGAAATTCTCTATCTATCGCCTCCAAATGCGATTGACCCGCCTTACAACACGCCCAGGGCGATTAAAGAAATCCTTGCGCACGAGCTTGAGCACTTGCTTCATCACAATCGCAAAGTGCTTAGAAATTCCCTGAAATACGATCCGGACAGCGCTTATCTGCTCGAAGGTTTTGGAGCGCTTGCGCAAGATGTGCTCGGCTTTCAATCCGGCAACCTGTATGTGGCGAAAGCTGGTCTCGATGAGATCGATCGCTTCTCTCTCGGTGCTGTGCTCGCGGAAAATGGCGAATACGATCGGGCGCGCGATGGTGCGCTTCGCGGCGGCGCATACCTCTTTGTGCGGTGGCTCTACGATCAAGCCGGCGGCGATCGCTTAAACGATGCGGGATCTGTGGACGATTTGGGCGGACCTTCGTTGGTTTCTGCGCTCTTGGATTCGCCGCGCTCGGTCGCCTCGGAACTCTCGCCGATGTTTTCAGCACCGCTCGCCGATCTCGCGATGGATTTCTACTCGGCACTCGCACTCAGCAACCGGGACATTTCCTCGGAGCCATGTTTTTCGTTCAGGCCCATCCAGAAGGACACGCTTACAGGCCGTCAGCGCGGCACCGATCTCTTTGCTGCTTTTCACGGCATGCGCATGAACGGCGTGCAAATGCAGTCTGCGGCGGAAGCGGACGGCGTATTGCTTGCGGGAGGCGCAGAGTTCTTGCTGACCGAGGTGGCTGCAGGTCCGATGCGGTCCGAGCTGTCGATAACGCTGGCCATCGAGCCTTCCGCGATGCCCAGGGTGCGCGTGTTTCGTATGGAATGAAAAACCCTCCAGCACCTAGGCGCCGGAGGGCTTCCCGTTAACGCTTGCCGAAGGGCAAAACCTAATTAGCCATTCGATTCGCGGGCGGGTTTCGCGGCCGGAGCTTTCGCAACCTTCCGCTTGGAAACCGCGCGCAGCAGTTGAAGAACCGCATCCTGCACATCCGAGGGAGCGCCGTCGAAGAGCATTCCCGCTTCCGTGGCCGGAGCGCTGAGATCCTGGATGCCGCCGAACAGCTCAGCAGCTTCCGTGCGAAGCCCTTTTGCAAGAGCCATAACGGTTGAGAGCGAAGGATCGCGCTTACCGTTTTCAATCGTGCCGATGTAGTTAGGCGTCAAACCGGATGCCTCAGCGAGCTGTTCGAGCGTGAGGTTGAGAGCTTGACGCCGCCTGCGAATTTCTTGTCCGAATTCCATGGGCCTAAAATCGATGATTTGAAAGGAAAAATAAACCATCGATTGTATAGTTGTCTATCACGATTTAAGTGAGATTTTTGGCCAGATAAAAATCGAATAAAATCAACAAGTTATAGCTAAAATCGGCCTCGGGAAAAGGCGTGGGCAAGCCGGATAGGGCAAATCACTAAGAAGGTGCTCGAATTCGAGAAGATTGCCCGCGGGGATATTCTTTTTTGAGCAGAGCGAGGGCGTTCAAAATGCGTACATGCATGATTTGATTGGCTGGTCAAGAAAAATGACCTGTTGCTAGGACGTATTTTGTCAGTGTTGATAGGCAGGCCCAAATGCAAAACGCCCCCCGATCGAAATGGATCGATCGGAGGGCGTGGTTAATGGGTGAAGTTGTGTGAGACGGCTTTAGAGATTGGTGCCGTCTTTAGCGGGCTTGGCCGCGGGCGCGGCTTTGGCCAGCTTGCGCTTCGAAACCGAGCGGAGCAGTTGAAGAACTGCATCCTGCACATCTTCGGGCGCCGTATCGAAGAGCGTTCCCGCTTCGGTTGCGGGTGCGCTCAGATCTTGAATCCCACCGAACAGCTCAGCGGGTTTCGCGCGAAGCCCCTTGGCAAGAGCCATCACGGTGGACAGCGAAGGATCGCGTTTCCCGTTCTCGATCGTGCCAATGTAGTTTGGCGTCAGGCCAGATGCCTCTGCGAGCTGTTCGAGAGTCAAATGGAGTGCCTGGCGTCGCCTTCGGATTTCTTGACCAAATTCCATGTGAGCAAATTGAACGATTTGGATCAAAAATGAAACCCTCGATTGTGTTGTTCTACATTACAGTGCCTAATCCGGCCTTCTTGTAGGAGGCGCTTGAAGACATTTGGGCGATTTTTTGCGTTGGAGCGGGCCATCGTTTCATGGCGGTGGGTCGGTTTGGCGAAAAGGTCTTGAATGTCCGATGAGCGCAGGCTGCACGCGGACTCGAGACCGCCGCGTTCAACATGGCGGCCTTCATGATTTTGTTGGCGCGTCAAGAATGAAATGAAGCAAGGCGGTCGTTATTTGTCATAGCCGCCTGGCAGGGAACATTGAGGGTGGGAAAGCTTTTGATAGAGGGCGCTGCACAATCGAGGGATGGTTTCGCCAATCCGTTTCGTTCGCGGCGCGACCACGCCGAAGAGGCAGGCTGGTTCACCCCGAACGTATAGGAAGAACAGGGTGGTTGAATTGTAGGACGCCCTCTAAGCGGATTGAAGAAAAGAAATGAAGCTAAGCGGGGTTGCGCGGGTGCGCGGGGAGGCAGGCAAATGAAAGGAGCTTTAAGAAGCGGGCTTCAGCTTGGATTCGCCGCCGCAGGCTGAGGAGCGGCTGTTTCGCCGGCTTTCAGCATCTTCTTGCGCCGCGCAACAGAACGGAGGAGCAGAAGCACGGCATCCTGAACGTCCGAGTTTGAACCGTCAAACAGGAGCCCGGCTTCCGTGGCCGGAGGGCTCAATTCTTGAATGCCGCCAAGTAACTCCGCAACCGTTGTGCGAAGTCCTTTGGCGAGCGCGAGGACCGTTGAAAGGGACGGATCGCGCCGCCCATTTTCAATGGTGCCAATGTAATTAGGAGTGAGGTGTGAACTCTCCGCGAGTTGCTCAAGAGTCATACCCAATGCCAAACGGCGCCTTCTGATTTCTTGTCCGAATTCCATGTGCCTACATTCGTTGAAATTGACCGGAATGAAAAGAGCCAATGGTGTTGGCGGGTATAACAGATGCTAACTATATGAAATGAATAGCATTTTAAATTTTTTTTAATCGCGCTCGACCGTAGGAGAAGCCATTTCGATAAAAAAGACGCGCCTTTGTCTGCGGATCTTTTTTTCAATTCAATAATAGGCTTTGAATTACGTGTGATTTATTATTTTGAATGCGGTCAAGCAGATTATTTCTTATGCCGGACGTTTTTTGTCATAGATCATTTTTGAGTCAAGCAGCCATTTTAACTATTGGAATATACTATTGATTTTAATGATCCAGCCGCATGGCCTTGTTGCGGAACAAGTTTTTTCAACAATGAGGGTGGCTTGCCGGCGAGCATCGGCACTTGAATTGGCCGGACATTATTTGTCATAGCCGCTGCCAGCCCAATTAAGTAGGAAGTTTTTTGTCATCGATGCGAGGGGGGTCTGTGCATTTTTGATTGACACCGCGCCCAATCCCTCTGCCGCACGGTGTTTTCCTGCCACCGCGGCCGACAAAAGCGCTGAGAATAAAGAATCTCTTTTCCTTGTTGCAATGCAATTGTGCTGTCGGCGCTGCTCGTTTCTTTGTCATTGAGGAAGCCTCCCCATCGTGTCTGCCGGTGGACCGCCATGATGTTGAGGTCTGATATGGCGTGCGCTCTTCGTTATCTGTCGATCGGCTATCGGTGGTGCATTTGTCACGCATTGCTAATTCAAGGGCGCGTGCCTTCAGTGCCCCGGTGTGGCTTTTGCAATGAAGTCCGGAAACCATCCGGGTGTATTATCGCGGTGGTCAAAGGCACTTCATGAAGCACGAGAATGGACAGAGCCCTTCGCTGCCGATGGATGCGAAGGCTTGGAGCGAGCGCGTTGCTGTTCGCATTGTCAAGCGCGCGCTTCCCGAAGGCTTTGCCGCGGACTTGGCGGAACGCTTCGAAGTTCATTGGCGCAAATCGCTGAAGAGGCTTGTGCCGCGTATTTGGCCGCAGAGCTTCCAAAAACGTTTGCTCGGTACGGTGTACATCGAGTTTATGGAGCGGTTGCGCGGCGAGGATGTGCCGCACGAGCTCGTGGAACATGTGCGTTTCAAGATCGAAACGGAGCTTTCACTCGGGCGTGCCAAACAGGATGTGCTCAAGGACGCGCGGGTGTACGCCGCGGAGCAGGCCGATGCGCTGCTGCTGCCCATTGTGGAGGAAGCCCTTGAAGAAGCGTCCGCCCGCTTGCAAGGCGAGATCGTGGCTACACGCAATGAGCTCCGCAGGATGAGCCAGCTTTCGCCGCGTGAACTTCATCAATTTGTTGAGCAATATAAATGGGATGACGGCTATGTTCATTTATTTGAAGTCATCCGGAGCCGGAATTGCTCACTCGGCACCGCCATCATGATTTATTGGCGCGGCCGCCCTCATTTGCTTCGCCAATACGATAAGAGGACTGAGGTTCCCAATTATGCCATCGATAATTTCGATCTGCTGATGAGGATTGAGAAAAAAATTAACCGTAATGGCTTTAAGCATTATGGTATTGCCTACGATCCTAGGGAAGATGGCAGCGATCTCACACGGGCTGTTTATCCGATGGGCAAGAAGGATCTTCCCGAGTCGATGTACATGGCAACGACAGAAGAGGGAGCGGTTCGCTTTGCTCCTCCGCCGCTGGTGCAATCCAAGTCATTTTGGACGGGCCGTAAGTCGAGTGGGGGCTCCGAGCGCGCGGCGGGCTAAAAAAGAAACGCCGCCTCTGCGCAACACCTTGTAAACAAGGGCGGCGCACTAGGCGGCGTTTTCTGAAATCTGTCTCAATACGCGTGTATTGACAGAATACTATGCGCTGGCTTCAGCGGCCGGAGCAGGCGCAGCTTTGCCTTGCAACTGCTCCATGCGAGCCCGGATGGCGAAACGGCGAAGCGTCCAGTAGGTCACGTTGACACCTTCGCGGGCGAGCAGAGCGCGGATCGAACGGAGCCGAACGCGCTGCTGATCGTCAATGCAGGCCGCGATCTTATCCTTGTAGGGCATAAGCTGCTTCCATGCCTCACTGGGAGCACGGGCCGGGCGGGCTTGAACCTTCTGTGTAATCTGAGCGATCTCGTCCGCAGTGGGATCCTGCGTCCGGTCGCGGTCAATGGAAAAGCTCTTTGCAGCGGCGATGTAGCGGCGCACCGTCTTGCGATCGATGCCCGTTTCGCGCGCGATTTGGCGAACGCCTTCTTGGGCGCGCCAACGCCTCATGAGCTCTCCGATGTCATCCTTTGATAGTTTGCGATAACCCATGGCCTGTTCCTCGTGTCTGTGTCTGTGTCTGTGTCTGTAGAGTGTTGGTTGCAGCGGATCTTGAAAACCGCCGATATCAACGGCTTGTCTTGATAGACGGTGATATCTTTGGCTGAGTCCGTGAGTGGAGCTTGAGTGAGTCCTCACTGGCCGCTTCCAGATATACATCTATGCACTATGCATGCCAGCGCCCCGAAATGGGCTTTTGCCTTGAAAAGAAGCTGTTTTGTAGTGGTTGATCGAGGTGCAAAATTTGCGTCGATGAGACCATTTATGCGCAAGTGAGGACCGGTGCCATCTGATGACAATTGTAAGCATATTCCTCCCGGTGGTTAAGAGGTGTGAAGTATTTTACGCGGCTATGCGCGGGCGATGTTTATACGAGATGGGCTATACAACCGGTAATAGCTATCGGTGAAATGGTATGGTGTCATACTGAATTCGCCATAGGTATAATAATATATCGATTAATGGGTTCCGATAGGTTATCTATAGATGGGCGCGACTTCGTCGAGAAGGTTAGAAATTGATCGATTCTGATCTATAACAGGCTATCCGTTCATTCTGCCGATGGAAGCGGCGTTAACAGATCAATCAGCGGGGGTGATGCACCAAAAAGCTCGTAACAAGGGGAAATGAGCTACTCACCGTTGGGAGAGAAGGTGGATGGGGCGCTGGAAATGGGACTTGTCAACAAATAATTGAGATGACCTTGATTGTTCGCATTACGTTACGTAATAGACGGTGAATGCTTTGTGAAACCAAAAGCTATCACAAGCCATTGCAATCAATACGCATTGGCAGAGCGGACATGATAGGTAGATATAGAGGGCTGTCGTTTCGATAGGTAGGGAGGTCGGAGCTTGAAACAATTATTGTTTGCCGGTTTTGTGATGTAAGGACCGATTGTGAATGTGCCGCAGCAGCCCTGCTCGCTTGGCACGCTTCATGAACAGATGAACACCAATTGGTTACGCCGTGTAATATTTCGGGCTGGGAAGCAGCAAACGATTGGCTCGGGGCGAGATGGCGAAATGAGGCTGATTGTCATCATCTGAGGATGATAGGTTACAGATGGCGGTGCACGGCGCAAAAACAACGGGTTTTCGCGGAAGGTTTTCATATTGAATGGTAAGGGTAGGAGATTCGATAGGGGGAGCCAATGAATGCAGTGGAATATCATCGAGTTTGCAATAGCCTTGTTGAAGTAGCTGAGGCCGTCGTTCGTATGGATTTTATTCATGCGGAGGAAAAAGCCTCGTTTAAGGAAATTTCTCCGCTTTGCCGGGAAATGGTGGATGTTACCCAGTCCGCGGCCTCTGCGGCATCGGGCGTCCTTGGGCATTACGAAAGATATGCCGGTGATGCGCATCCTTCGGCGCCAGATATTCCGACGGACGATATCGATATGGATGCGCGCATATCGTTTCCCGGGGCGAATAGCATTGATTTGCTTACCATAACGCCAAACGGGCATAGGCAGGTTGTTGATTTGGCTTGGATTGGATCCTGGACATTAAAACAAAAGAGTGCGTTGCTTTCCGAGGCCGTTGGTTCCAATGAGTTCTGGAGAGCTCTTGGACAATGCCTGAGCGCTAAGCGGATGGTCGTAAAGACGACGACAGCGATTGAGCGCGCCGTGGCCGATGTCGAAGGCGTTCCCAGCCGGCTGGCATATCTATATGAGACAGAGCTTGATCGTTCGCTTCAGGTTCGCCGGCTATATGTTCGCTTTAGAAATCGAATGGCCGCGAATACGCCTCCTGATTTATCGAGCGTGGAATCAAGAGTGCGCCTCGCTTGTGTTTCGCTCGCGCAAGTTTTTGGCGATCCAGCGTATGCGGATGTTCGTATGCAAGACCGACAGTTGTTTAGGAAGCTGCAAGGGCAGGGGCTGGCCTGGGTTGCCGAGCGAAAGGCGGGCAGTGATGCAGCAAGCGGGCGCGCCGGGCTTCGTCTATGGCAGGAGCTGTCAGCATTTGCAGAGTGCTTGATGATGATCAACAACCGTTCTGAGCTGCGCGGGCACGATAAGGATGCGGCAATAGATCTTAGCAGTCGGATTCGCAGCGGGCATAGCATGGCGGCTATGTGGGAGGACAAGGCTGTCCGTACGACGCTTCGTTGTATGGAGGGCCGGGATGAAAGCCTGGATACGCTGATCCGGGCATCCAGTCCGGGAGCAGATTCGCAATGGCTTGCGGCGTTTGAGCGCGTGGCTTCGATTTGAGTGTTTTGATTTTCGGGGGATATGCAGGATTCGGTTTGTGTGCGGTTTGCCGGGCTTCGTAACATCGGTGAAGGGAGTAGTGGGAAGTATGCCAAGCAAAGTCGATTGGGGAGTCCTGACGGCCGCGGTGGAGAAGATTGCTGCGATTGAGCTGGGGCAGCTCGAGGAAGCTCAGTCATTTAGCCAAGTTGCTCCTACCTGTATCGAGATCCGGCAGGCGATGCAGGGTTTGGCCGAAGCCGTTGAAAAAATTGAAAACCGCTATGAAGAAGATCTGTCCATTTCAAGTGGTTTTACTTCCAATTGGGAAGAAGGGTCAGACCTCGAGCCCCAGTCAACGCGGCCGGCGCTCCGTGCTATCGACCGGATTAGCGCGAATGAAACGGGCAAGCAGCGGGTGGCGGATTTAGCTTGGTTTGCTCTGAAAACGCTGCGCCAGAAGATTGCATCCCTGGATGAGGCTATACAGTCGGCGGATATATGGCATGCTATCGGGCAATGCTTGAGCGCAAAGCGGATTGCTATCAAGACAGGCACGGCCATAGAGAAGGCACTTTCGGATGAGCTCGGTGTTCCAAGCCGTTTAGGTAGACTTTATGATACCGAGATTGAGCGGTCGCTCCGGATCCGGAAGCTTTATGTCCGGTTCAGGTCCCAGATGATGCCCAACCGAAAGCCCGAGTTCGATGAGGTTGAAATGCGCCTCCGGATGGTGGCTGTGGCATTTGCCAAAGTATTTGGGGAGCGGGCATATGATGATGTGCGGGTTCAGGATAAGCAGTTATTCCGAAGGCTGCAGGGGCAGGTGTTCGGCTGGATGAGAAGCCGGATTGCAAAAGATCCCGAAGCCACGGTGCGAACAGGTTTGCGGGTATGGCAGGAAGCGGCGGCATTTGCCGAGTGCTTGATGATCGTTAATAACCGGACAGAACTTCGCGATCATGATAGGGCCTTAGCGGCGGAGTTATATGATGCACTGTCCGGCCTAAGCCCTCAACCCGATCATGATTATCATCGATTCTGGGAGCAGGTAAAGCTCCTAGAGGGGAGGGACGAGGATTTAGATCAAATGATCGCCGATAGGGTGTTGCCCAATGACGGGCGCTGGCTAAAAGTGCTTGCACGCGTCGCTGGCATTACTTTGCCGGGCGCCGCGGCTTCTCAGGATTCCGATCTATCGGAACGGCGAGAAGATGCTGTGTCATCTGCAGTTCAGTCCAACGAATGGTAAACAAACAAAGCGGGCATTCTGCAAAGCCCAACGAAAGCTTGGAACCGGGGAAATCGGCATAGGCGCGGGCTCTGCGCTTGCGTACATTGGCCCAAGGTGCTGAAGCAACCGTGGTTTTGTGGAATGCTCTTTCAGAGAGGAATAGAGCAATGAGTGTAAATTCAATCATCGCAAAGTGTATGCAGGATGTTCCCAAGATTGTTGCCGCAGGCGTGGTCGACATGGCCAGCGGTATGCTAATCGGTGTGAAGACAGTGGATAGCCATCCCCAGGAAGTGCTGGATCTTGTTGCGGCAGCAACCAAGGATATCTACGAAGGCGATAACGTAAGCAATATTGAGAAAACCTTTAAGCGGGCCCGCGGCGTGAAAAGCGATGAGCGATATCTCCAGGAGATCATCCTCACGTCGACCAATCTCATCCATATCTTTTCGCGCTTGAAGACCAATCAAAACGTGGTCGCCGTTGTCGTTTGCCGCGCGGATACCAATCTGGGTATGGCGCTGATGAAAGCCAGGGCTATTTTCTCCTCGGAGTCGATTTAATCCCGCCTAGATAGGCTTCCACTTCAGGCTCTTTGCCGCTCGTCCCCTATCCAATCGCACATCTGCCGCCGCCGCGCTCCGAATCGCATCGCACTTCGCATTTAAAGCTTGTGCGCGGTGCTTTGTGGTACAAGCGCGGTCTCGCCGCCGTTACCGTGAAGGGAGCTCGTTGTGCGGCCCGCGGAGAAGTCAAGAATGCGGGATGTGCAAGCAGACAACTGGTGTGTAGGAATCGGAAGCCGCTCTATTTTCGGGCCGCTTTCGTTTACGGTGCTTCGCAATACAACGATGGCTGTTGTGGGGCCCGGAGGAAGTGGAAAGAGCACGCTGCTCAAGGCGTTGGCGGGTAAGCTGCCCGCTGAAATGTGGATGCGCGGGGAGCTCTTTGTGGCGCCTGAACATGTGGCGTTTCTGTCCCAAAAGACCTATCCGCCGACGAGTGGGGAAGATGCGGAGGACAGTTTTGCGCCCAATTCCCGAAAAAGCATCGATCCTGGACTGCGAATGGCTCATTTCCGTTCGGTTGTCGAGACATCGGCGCGCATTCTGTTGCTCGACGAACCGGACGCCCGGCTCCCAGCTTCCTATTACGATGCTATTGAAAAAGAATTGCATCGTATTCGAGGGCAAAAAACAGTGATATTGGTAACTCATCATTTGGAATTGGTAAAACATATTTCAGATTGGATGCTATTGCTCATCGATGGGGAGGTCATTGAACAAGGCGAGACAGGTCAATTGTTCCGCTCGCCGCAAAGAGAGCGAACAGTGCAATTTATTCGAATGGGGTCCTAATGCTTTCTGGATTTCGCTGGGTAATCAAGGGGCTTCTGGCCGGCTCGGGAAAACCCGGCCTGCTTGCGCCAATCGAGGAAGATTTAAGCTTTCTGCGCGATCAAGGTTTTCGTGTCATTGTGACACTTACGGAGAAGCCGCTCGATACTCCGGTGAGCGATTATGGAATTGTTGCAATACACTTTCCAATTGCCGACATGGGTTTTCCCATGCCGCGTGAATGCGATAGTATTGTTTCAAAAATCATTGAATATACTGAGCAAGCGATGCCGGTGCTGGTGCACTGCAAGGCAGGGCTTGGGCGCACGGGCACGGTGCTGGCGTGTTATTTGGTGGCCCAGGGCGAGGGGGCGGAGCGGGCGATTACGCGGGTCCGCATGATAAATCCCAATTATATCCAGACACCCGCGCAGGAATCGTTTGTGCGCCATTTTGATCTGTATAAACAGCGTTCTGGAAGCTGATGCGCCATATTGACAACGGCCTTCTGCCCGCCTACACGCATGGGCATGGCACATGCGGCGAAAAGCGAAATGAATATTCAGAGCGGTGCGGCAGATGCCGGCCATGAACGCGGAGATTATGTCCGGTCGCGTTTGGCTTCCTTGCTGGCACTCGCGCCTTTGGGCGTGTGGACGGTTAATCATTTGTGGGACAATCTGTCCGTGTACAGCGGTGCTGCGGCGTGGGAGCAGGCGGTAACGCACCATAGCCATCCTGCCGCATTGACGGCGACCACGACGGTTGTATTGCTTCCTTTGGCGATGCATACGGTTTGGGGAATTGGCCGGCTTCGGTCTTCGCGGCCCAACAATATGCGTTATGGCTTTTATGCGAATTTTAAATACATATTACAACGATTGAGTGCGGTAGGTATTTTATTGTTTTTGGGCGCGCATATTTGGCTGGCGTTTTTACATCCCAGGCTGCAATTGGGGCACCCTGAAACATTTGCCGATTTAAGTTCGCAAATGCGTACGCATATCCCGACATTGGCGGTGTACACGCTTGGAACGCTGGGTGTGGCTTATCATTTGGCCAATGGGGTGTATGGTTTTGCGATGGGCTGGGGTTTGGTGTCGAGCCGGGCCGCGCTGAAGAAGCTTGAAGTGTTTGTGCTTTTATTTTTTGTTCTGCTGCTCGCGATGAGCTGGGGCGTGATTTACGGGATGTATCAAGCAGGCGGTAAATAGAGGCTCTTCGCTATTCAATTACATCGGATTGATATTAAATCCAGGAATAATCGACGGTCCATCCAATAGCCTAGGTGTTTTTGCGTCCACGAGTGGATTGCGAATCCAAGCCTTCTGCCAATTCTGCCAAGAGATTGTTGCGCGCTGAAAAAACAACAGGTCTGGGGGAAGGCTTGGGGGCGCGGTTTTGGGGGGTTCGCCCGTGCATCGCCCTTTTAGCGGAGCCGTCGCGTGAGGATTGAGTTCGTAGGCGATTTGAGTCCGGTAACTGCCATCGGGCCACACCAAAAGCCCCTCATCGGCGATATCGTAGGGCGGTTTGCCACGCAAGGCGGCTTCAATACGTTCGCGTACAAGATCAATACCTGCGAGTTTGTAGAGTCCCAAAAGCGCGTTTTCGAGCAAGAGCAGGGATTCGTTGTATTGGGCGAGCGATTGCGGGTCCGGTTCGGGAGCTTTGGACGAGGTCCGGGTGAGGATTTTTAAAAAGCCCCGCTTTGAAATGCCCGCCACGAGAAATCCTGATTGCTCCTCGAAGGAAATCTCCATCGGTTCGGGATGAAATTCACTACAATGAATTTGTACACGAATTCGATTAGATGATAAATCGATGCGGCCTATATCGAGAGGGCCGAGCGTGAATTTAGGAAATGCCGCGAGCAGGGCTACGAATTCGCGTTCAAGGAATTGGCGGACGGCTTGTTCTACGTGGTGAAGAGCCTCGCTGTGGGCTGCGTCCAGGCGATCCCCACGAAATCCAATCGAATTGGGAGATGTATGTTTCAATATGGCGGAAATAGGTTGAACCTCATTGCGGCGAAATCGGCCGCGGGCTTTTTTGAAGAGTTTGGGCAGCGTTCCTGAATGGAAGCCGAGCTTTAGGAATGCGCCCATGGTTTCTCCATTCATTCCGATGAGAATGTTTTTTAATTCCTGGGGCCTGTTTTCGCGATAAAGGCGATAGTTTTCTTTGAGCTCCCAGGCCAGGAATCCAAAAATGCTTGGGATGAGAAATACGGTCGGGCCCGCAATGGTATTGGCCACCAAGCTTCCCAGCGGAGAGAGTGCCCGCTGCAAGGCATGCAGCAAGGGCGGTGTGAAGGGCAGCAATATTTTATGGGCGACGGTCACCACTGGAAAGTGTTTGATAGGATTGACTTCTGGTTCGATCAATAAGACGACATAGAGCCGGATGACATAGGCGGCAAAGAACCAAATGAGACCGCCGGCGCCTTTGGCGGCGAGTACAAAACGATGCTGGCCCTCGCGGAGGCGAAGCCATTCGTCGACTTTGTAAACGGCCCTTTCAAACAATTCGATGAGAGTTTTGAAAATATCAATAATAAATTTGAAGACGCCCGGAAGGAGGCGCCGGTGAAATAGCCTCCATGTCTGAAAGACCCGCTCCAGCAAAAGCTCTTCCAGCAAAATGCTTACTGGTGAATTGATTATTAAATTGATGAGAATGAATGTTGAACAGATTCCAATCCAACTTTTTAGATTGGACCACGTATGGATTGGCGAGATGAAATAGATCGCCCAAGTGAGAGCGGCGGGGACGAGGGCGAAGCGGGCGATCAGCCGGAAGGTTTGGTGTTTGAGCAGGGTTTGAAGCTGGGGCAGTTGTAAAAGCCGGGCCGGAAGGCGGACAAAGGCGATGTAGAGGCCGGAGCGCAGGTAGCGCAGGAGGGTGAGCGCGGTGCTGCGGACCGCTTTGCTGTGCAGGAGCGCGAAGATCACGGCGCTCAACGACAGCCAGATCGGGGTGGCCATCAAATGAAGCTGCTGGGAACCCGCTTTTTTGAGGAGCGGGTTGATCATGTGGGAGAGGCCCTCCAGGAGAACGAAGGCCGACAAGAGCGGAAGTACAAGATAGAGGCTGAAGATGCGGCCTTTGCGCGTGCCGAAGAAGAGCGAGCTTAGCTTCTGGAGCAGGCGCAGATACGCCTCGCCGGGGCGGTAGACGCCATCGAGGCGGGCCGCGAGTTCTTTGTCCAGCAGGAGCAGGGCATCGCCGAGCAGAAACTCGTGAGTGCCCGATAGGTCGTAGAGCTTGAGCTGGCTTTTGCTCAAAGCGTCCCGAACATGGCCTAAGTTAAAAAATCCGCGGAGCACCACATGATCGATGAGCTCGTGGACGATTTTGTCGTGAGCGATTTGCTCGGGAATATTCGCGGGTTTTAAGCCTGCTTGAGCGAGCGCGCCCGCGATGGCCGGAGCGAATTGCTCTCTTAAATTGTCTTCCGCGCGTTCGCATGCCCAGCGCAACAGGTGCGCGAGCATTTTGCGATCGGCCTTGTCCATGCGGACATGGCGAAGTCTTTGCTGTGCGCTTCGCAAATGCCGAAGGACGCGAACGCGGCTGGTCATCGGCAGCTTGCGGACAAGAGGCCGGCGGAAGCGCGACATCACCCAGGTCACAACATCCACGGCCGAGCTTGTGCGTTCGTGCGCGATGCACGCCGCCTGGAGATCGTAGAGCAGGCGCGCTTCGGGCGGATATCGCAGGGCGCGCCTGTTACCCACTTCTTCCACCAAGATGACGAGCAGCGATGTCCATTCGCCGCGTCCTTCATGCTCGGCACCTGAGGTCACAGGACTGAGCGCAGTTCTCAATCGTTCGCTGAGTTGTTCTAAATCGGCGCGCAGCTCGGCACGCAGCCGAAGCCCTTCCTTGGGCGGCAATGAAGAGATGAGCGATGCCGTGAGCAGCACTGCGCCCACGAGATTGCCCATGGAACGCTGTTTTTCAGCCGCGGCTCTTGTGCGGACCGGATTGGAAGAGCGAAATGTTTTTTGAGCGAAGGCCGCGAGACCAAGCAGCGTGGGCGGGGCCGAATAGGAAGGCGCTGTGGTGTCGCGCTTGCGCTCTGCCGATGCAAAGGTTTCGAGCGGCGGCGCGCCATCGGGGCGAAAACGCAGGGCAAGTTCGCGGCTATTGGGCAAGTCGCGCGAGATCGCCGACAGCGCCCGATCGCTCTTCGCGAGCGAGGGAAAAATTTGCTCGATGCGGGCGGGTTCGAAGTAGTGAAGCTCGAAGAGAATGGCTGCGAGCTCGATGTAGATTTCGAGATCAGCGCCCGGGGGAAGCAATAAATCGTCCTGCCGCACGACGGCGCGGACCTCGTCGAACTCGATCTGCCCAATGCGATCGATACGCCTCTTGAGCTCGCTTTCGCCAAGCTTTCCTTCGGCCGCAAGCCTTTGCATTTCAAGATGTACGGCGCCGTGAAATGCCGTGCGCCACAAGTAGACCAGTTCGTCGGATTCGCTTGTCCCAAAGAGATCTTCTCTGCGCGGCTTTGGAACCAAAATCAGCTCGCGGGCAAGCTGATTGGGCAGCTCACTCCGGTGCTGAGGCTCGAGCACCGCGAGAAAGTCGGCTTGCGAAAGCGCATAACAGCCTGCATGCGGCACCTGCAATCCAAGCCCCGACACAGCGCGGTGCCTCTTGATCACACGGCGAATCAGGCGCGGCTCGAGAACGAGTACGCCCATGTTTTCGTCGCTGATGGCTTGGCACTTGGACCACAGATCCATGCGTTGGCTCAAAAAAACCTGTCATGCGCGCCATGTCGAGCGCGAATTCCAGAGGGTCGATCGAGGGATATTCACCCGCTCGCAAATGAACGGCCGCAAGGCTATACGGGAAGAGCATCCGGCAATGAATCAAGAGCAAGAGCCAGCGGAAAAGAAGGATGAAGTGAGGGTTGTGCTAAGCGTCGTTATCGCCACGTACAATCGGCTGCCGCTTCTGTTGGATCTGCTGAATTCGTTTTCCAAGCAGACGCTTGAGCCTGCGATGTTTGAAGTCATCGTCGTCGATGATGGATCGAGCGTGCCGGTGCTGAGCGCGCTTACGGCTCAGAGCTATCCCTTTGGGCTCACCGTGATTGAACAGAAGAACGCAGGACCTGCAGCCGCGCGGCACCGAGGAATCGAGGAAGCCCGCGGCGAGATCATCGTCATCGTGGACGACGATATGCTCGTGCCGCCTGAATTTTTGCATCATCACCTCCGGGCCCACCGCAGCGGGGCGACGCTTGTTCTTGGAAAGATGATTGACGATCAATCCGGTGAGCGCCCGGCACTATTTAATCGTTTTCATTCTGATCAATTGGCTAAACAATTTGATGCATTTAAAACCCAAAAACAAAAACCCCGCGGCGTAAATGTGTGCACGGGCAATGTTTCGTTCCGGAGGAGCGATTATTTTAACGTGGGAGGCTTCGATCGATCGCTGGCCCGCGCCGAGGATTTGGAACTGGGAATGCGGCTCGAGAAAGCCGGAGCTGTCATTGTGTATTGCGACGAGGCGCTGACCATCAACCGCTGTGGAATGGCCGATAGGGAAGTCTGGTTTCAGCGAAACTTTCTCTATGGCAGACATGATGTCCGTATTGCTAAAAAACATGATGATATGGATGTCGCCGATCCATGGCGATTTCTCTTTGAAGTGAATCCGGTATCGAGGCCGCTCTTAATGTTTGCAGCGGCATTTCCGCGGGCGGGCGGCGTGCTTTCGAGAGCGGCGATGCGCGTTGCCGAGGAAGCGGATGATCGAGGCTTTTCCAGGGCAGGCGTGGCCGGTGCAACACTATCGTATGGACTCGAATATTTTCGGGGCGTGCGCGCCGAAACGGGCGGCATCCGAGATGTGGTCCACGATTTTTCCCATTATTTAAAGAAACGCAGGGTGGCCCGCGATGCTGGTGATCAAAAAACCCAGGCGCCCGCGCAGGACGCTTCTGTATTCGATGAAAAACAGTTTTATATCGATCGAAATGGCCAAAAAATCTATTGTGTGCATCATCCAGCCCGCGGAAATGCGCTTGGAGCTGTTCTTTTGATCGGCGCGCTCGGTCTGGAGCGCACGCACGCCTATTTGGTTTGGGTGCAATGGGCGCGAAGCCTTGCGCAGGCGGGCTATCATGTCTTTCGTTTTGATTTCGGCGGTATTGGGGAAAGCACAGGCGAGTTTTCAAACCAAACCTTGGCATCGTGGCAGGCGGATGCGGTCGGTGTGTATTCCCATGTGAAACAGGCATTTCCGCGAATGCCTCTCCTTTTGCATGGGCTTCGGGGAGGATGCCTCATCGCATCGCATCTCTTCGCCGAAAATCTCGGTGATGCATTGCTGTTATGGGAGCCGCCTCCATCGGGCGAGGCGATGGCGATGGAGATTCTCAGGCGGAAATTGGCCGCTGATTATGCCGAAAATACCGGCGGTGAACGTAAAACGAGGGACGATTACATTGCCTCGATGGAGAGCGGATCGCTCGTTGAAGTCGAGGGATATCTGTGGAGCAAAGAGCTGTGGAGGAGCGCGAAAGCGTATCCGCTCCTGATGCCGCCGGAAAATGAAAAACGTCCCTATCGGATTGTTCACATGGATGGCCGCGACCCGGCCCGCGCCCTGTCTAAAACCCATTCTTCTATCGTCAAGATTCCCAAGCCATTCTTCTGGATGGAAAGCAAAGTGTTGCAGCCAGATTTGAACGAATTGTTCTCCGGTGCCCTCGCATGGCTTTCTTCAATGCCCGAAGATAAATATAATTGAATTATGCGTCAAATTGATCGTATTCTATGGGAGGGAAATACGCTGGTTGGCACTTGCCACATTCCAGAGAGCGTTTCGTTCCGCGGCACCGGTTTTCTATTTTTAAATTTCGGTTATGTGCCGCGCGATGGCCATGGAGGGCTGGCCGCAAAACTCGCCGATGCGCTCGCCGCCGAAGGTTTTTATTCCTTCCGTTTCGATCTGCCCGGATTAGGCGATTCTTCGGGCCGCTCTCCTGCGTTCGCCGAGGATTTATTCGATTCGGTGACAAGCGGAGCTTTTGCCGAATGCGCGCTTGCCATTGCCCGCGATTGCATGCGCCGCTTTCATCTGAAACGGATGGTGCTGGGCGGTTTGTGCGGCGCAGCCGTTACATCCATCTATGCCGCGGATCTCGATCCCGAGACGGTGGGCGGTCTCGTTCTGCTGGAGCCGGAGCTGTTTCTGACGACCAAATCGGCCGTGGAGAAATTGCGCGCGGAAAAAAATTCGGCCCCTCCATCGCTGCTCGAGCGAAGTGTCGAGCGCTTGTCGGCGATCCCCGCGGTGGCTCCGCTTTTTTCCTACTGGGGCTGGATGCGCCTTCTCACGCTCGAGAACAAGTACGGGCAGTATGTGCCTCTTCCGAGAACCTTCTTGCTCAGCATCCTGCTCCGCAAAGATCGCTTGCCCGACGTGACCAATATCCCTCTCGTCGATGCATGGGAGCGCGTGGTCGCGCGCCGTGTTCCAAGTCTTGTGATTACGGCTCAAGGCAAGCTGCGCGAAGTCTTTTTCGATCGCATCAATGGCGTCGCGCTTTCAGGGCTTTCCGCTGAAGGTCTTCAGCACGTCAGGCTTTCAGGGACGAATCATATTTTTACGAGCGGCGGAGCGATTGAAGCGGTGCGCAGCCATGTGCTGCCTTGGGCGCTGTCTCACTTCGCCGAGCTTCGCGTTTCGCACCCGAAATGAGCGCCAAATAAAGCGATCGCTGAACTTGGCCCGCTGCGGCCGTTTCGGCGATACGCGATCTAACATCGTGAAGAGCGCACTCAAAAGCATGCTGGGTTGGATAGCTTTGACCGCAACGCTGACCTTGGGAACCGCGCCCGCCCTTGCTAAGGGCAACGTCGGTTTTTCAAAAGTGAGCGCCGGCAGCAGCGGATCGTGGGCCGAACCCCGCCAAGGCGGAGGACGCGTGAAGCTTACGCTCGATCCAGCATGGCAAAGCACGGCCGAACGTTTGCTTGCGCAGGCGGGCGCGCCCGAGGCCGCCATTGTCGCCGCAGACGTTCGTACGGGCCGTATCCTGGTGTGGGCGAGCCGGGGCGATAGAGACTATGTCGCAACGCCGTTCGCACCGAGCGCCAGCCTGTTTAAGATCGTCACGGCAGCCGCGCTGCTCGATGGAAAAAAGGCCGGACCGGATACGCGCGTTTGTTATTCGGGAGGCGATCACGGCATCACGCCCGCCGATTTAGAAGCGCGGGGCGGAACCTGCACAACGATGGGCGAAGCCTTGGGCAAAAGCATCAATTTGGTATTTGCGCGCCTGGCCAAGAAGAATCTCAGCGCAGATGATCTGCATCGCATGGCGCGGGAACTTGGTTTCTCGGGCGATGTGCCGATGGATATCGATGTGGGCGACAGCGTGGTGAGCATTCCCGATTCCTCATTTGGCCTTGCGAAGGCGGCGGCGGGTTTTTGGAATGGCCGGCTTACGCCGCTCGGCGCGCTCTATGCGATGACCGCGATCGCAAATGAAGGAGAGCGCGTGAAGCTTCATGTTGTGGATCGGGGCGATGCCGATTTGCGTGTGAGTGCTGGAAGAGCGCTGGACTCAGGTGTTGCGCGCACGCTCAAGCGCATGCTCGAAGTCACGACACGGCGGGGCACCTGCGCCAAGGCATTTACCCGGCCCGATGGAACCAAAGCCTTGTCATCGATCGGCGTAGCCGCCAAGACGGGAACTCTGATCGGCGGCAAACCATCGAGAATGTTCTCGTGGTTCACGGGATTCGCTCCCGCGGCATCGCCCAAAGTCGCCATTGCCGTAATGCTTGCCAATGACATCAAATGGCGAATGAAAGCGAATATGGTGGGCCGGCTGATGCTGGAATCGTATTTCGAGCCTGAGCTCGGCACAAAAGAAGGCCGAGTATCGGCTTCAAATAAAACCAAAAGAAAAAATAACGCGCGAGCCCGCTGATGTTTGGATTTATCCGGCGCTTTCGCCGCAATGAAATAAAAGAAAGGCCATTTCCGCCCGAATGGCTGGGATTGATTGAAAGGAACGTTCCCTATTTCAATCGGCTTTGCGATGAAGACAAAAGGGAGCTTTTAGGACACGTTCAAGTTTTTTTAGAAGAAAAATCATTTGAAGGCTGCGGTGGTCTTGCCATTACGGATGAAATCCGGGTCACCATTGCGGCGCAAGCCTGCATTTTATTGCTGCGCAGGGACACCGATTATTACGCCGATTTAGAAGTGATTTTGGTGTATCCGAGCAAATATATCGCCCCGAAAAAAACAATGGCGCCGGGCGGAATTGTCATTGAAGGCGAGCAAGCGAGGCTCGGTGAATCCTGGGATCGGGGTGTCGTTGTTTTGGCGTGGGATTCGGTATTAAGCGGCGCCCGGGATATCCGCGATGGCCATAATGTTGTGCTCCATGAATTTGCTCACCAACTCGATCAAGAAGAAGGTGGCGCGGATGGAGCTCCTGAGTTGCCATGCCTGTCGATGTATACGCCTTGGGCGCGCGTGCTTGGAAAAGCTTATAACCAGTTGCTCGATGATATTCACAATATGAAGCCGACGCTTATCGACGATTATGGCGCGACCAATCCAGCCGAATTCTTTGCCGTTGTGACCGAAACCTTTTTTGAAAAACCCAAACAATTAAAAGCCAAACATCCGGCGCTCTACGAGCAATTAAAGGCGTTTTACTGTCAGGATCCGGCAGAGCTTGTTTCGGCGCCAAAACGCCCCTAAATCGATAGCGCATGCCAATCTTCGAAAAACGCACGCGCATTTGTGCGCCCGCACGGGCCGTCTTCGCATTTCACGAACGGCCTGATGCCCTGGAGCTTCTCACCCCCGATTTTGCCCATGCCCGCGTTATCGAAAAAACGCCCGGAATAAAGACCGGTGCGCGGGTGGTGCTGGAAATGAAAATCGGTCCGTTTAAGCAGCGCTGGGTCGCCGAGCACACCGCCTATGAAGAAGGCCGTATGTTTCAAGATAAGCAGGTCAGCGGTCCATTTTCATTGTGGTTGCATACTCATACGATTGAATCGGACGGAGACCAAGCCTCGTTTCTCATCGATCGCGTCGAATACGAGCTTCCAATGGGCGCTCTGGGCCAATTCTTCGGCGGCCCATTTGTGAGGCGGCAACTCGATCGAATGTTTGAATTCCGGCACCGCGTGACCAAGGAAATGTGCGAGGCCGCTCCGGCAAATTAATTGGATGGTGGTGCTTGTATATTGTATTGATTTTTAGCGTATTGGGCGGCCCGGCTTTCGGGATATTGCTTGAGCAGTTTTTGAATATAATCCACAGCAAATTGAGGCTTTTCCCGCATTTGAGCGAGCTCGGCGAGGCGCAGCAAAGACTCGGGTGCCATCGGGCTTTCACCCAAACTCACGACTTTTTCGAATACTTTCTCGGCCTGCTCAAAATCCTGCCCTTCATTTTTGGCACGTTGATAATAAAACTCGCCAAAGGCAAAATAGGCATAAGAAACATATTTAGAACTGGGATGATCTTTTATCAGCCTGAAGTACGCTTTGCGGGCATTCTCCATGCTCCCGGCCATTTCGATTTCCAGGCCCATAAAATACAGCGCTTCGTCGGCACAGGTGCTTTTATTCCGCGCGCACATTTCGGAAGTCCCCTCAGCGGCAACGATTTCATAAAAAAATAATGCCTTTTTTTGAGCGAAGGCCCGGTGCTTTTCCGAGATATGCGCAAGCTCTGCTGCTACGTCCGCCGTGCGGGCGGCAAGCAGCAGGCGATCTGGAGATGTGCCCGGTGTTGCTTCGTATAAAGCCAAAAGGGCTTGCAATTCTGTGCTGACAAGCTGTGCCGAGCGCTTGCCCGCGCGCCGGGTCCGCGGATCGCGTATTGGATCGACGGGCGTATAGGGCGGTATGGGTTCGGCGGCCATTTCCGCAGGTGCCTGAACGCATTCATTGCCCTGCAATTCTGTGCCGGGCGGACACGCTGCAGGGCTCGATCCGGCGTTTTTATCCGAACAGCGGGGATCGCTGTTTGAATTGCAGTTGGCCCGGCTGGGAGCCGGTTCCTGGTGGCTCGATGGAAATACATCTTGTGATGAGCCGCAGGCTGAAAGCTGTGTCGCAAGAACCAAACAAATAGGTAAGCAGGTAAATTTCATGATAGAAACAATAAATCCTATTGAATTTGATTGGGTAAGGCCAAAATAAGCGCCCGGAGATCGGGCTGATCGACCGCTGCGGCCGCCTCCGGCAGAGAAAACCATTTGCGCTGCCGCATTTCAGCCTCCGGCCAGGATTGAAGAATGGTGTTCACCTCCAGCAAAAATACTTCCACCCGGAAATGATCGCCCCATTTTTCATAATTAAAATATCCGATTGAATTGACCGACATCCGGCCCTGCACGCCCGCTTCTTCGTAGGCTTCTTTGAGCGCGGAATCCGATGCGTCCAGGCCCCGCTCCACGAAACCTTTGGGAATAATCCAACGCTTTCGGCTTGATGATGTTATCAATAAAATTTGAAGATGACCATTCTCGATGCGGTAGGGAATGGCCGCCGATTGTTTGCCTAGGCTCATGGTTGTTCGAGAACGGCTTTGAGGGCGTTGTCCAGTGCGAGGGCCATGGCGGGAATGCGCTGGGTGTAGCAAATGCCCAGGCCATAGCAGGGGTTTGGGCCGCTTGTTTTATCGGCGTCAGTGTAGCGGTAGCCCAGGTTGGAGAAAAAGCTGATGATGTAATGGCGTTTTGCCTTGCCGGAAAGGCCATTGACGATGCCTGCCGCACTTCCGAAATTGAGTGTCAGTCCGGTTTTGTGGGCGAAGCTAAGCTCGGCATTGGCATTGCATGGTTTTACGTTGCCACTCAATGGAATGCCCGCGATATTCACGCTGCCATCGGGCGCAATCCATCGCGATGGCAATAGGGCGGGAATTCCTGCTTGCGTTTTTTCGATACCGCAGAGGGCTGTTGTACTGAGCACTTCGTGCCAGCCTTGATCGGCCAGAAAATCGTAAAGAATTTGTTTAGAACCCGCTTTTAGAAATTCGGTGTTGACCTTGTTGTTGGTGCCGGAGACTGTCCACGAGGGAGCGGGCGCTGCCGAATCCAAAAGCCATAACAGGCGCGCCGTGTCCCAGGCTCCCATGTGGATTTGGCCAGGGTTCCAGTTGCCGCCGGTTTGAGCGCTCGTGCCATTGATTTGCAGGGTGGCGAGGCCCAGGCCCGCGAAAAGGGTGTTGAGGGCGCCGGCTTGGCCAAGCTCGTGAAGCTTTTTTAAGAGCGCGCGCGTGCTTTCGTTGTCGCTGTGGACGATCATCTCCTCCATCCATTTTCTCAGCGTGCGCGTTACGCTGTTGTGGGTGTAGTCGGCGTCGATGGAGAGTGCACCTTGATCGTATTGCTCTAAAATCTTCACCGCGACGAGGACTTTAAATGTGGAGGCCGGGTAGGGAATAAAATAGTCCGCGCCTGAAAGGCCGGGAACAATATCGTCACCATCGCCGAGAGGGGGATCGGATGTCCATCCTTTGGTGGTGAGCTGTATTCCGTTTGAATCAAATGTGCCGCCATCCCAGCGGGCTTGATCCCACCTCCGGAATCGGACGCCTTGGATGTCGAGCGTTGTTTTGTCGATGGTGTTTACGCGGCCGCCGGGAAAGTCGCGGGAAAGCATGACGCTGGCCATTGCGGGTTCGCAGCCTTCTTCAAACGCGATCAACGCCATGTCGACATTGGGCATGAAGGCGGTTTTGGTTTTCTTGCAATAGGCCGCATTGGGGCAGCTTTCGTTTGCGGCGGGGCCGAAATCGATGGTTTCTTCGAAGTGGGCCGCAACCATGGCGTCACGCAGATGGCGTTCCAAGGCGCTGAGGCCGTCGGGGCCAATGCTGGCCAGCGTGCAGTCCGGTGCGCTTCCCCCGTCTCCGCCGGCCGTGCCTCCGCCGCTTGACGATGAGCTCGCCGAGCCCGAGGACGATGCGGCCGATGAGCCGCCGGCCCCCGCAGGCTGAGCTTGGCTTCCGCCTCCGCAGGCCCAAAGAAGGCAGCCCGCAACAGCCGCGGCGGCAGCCCACAGGCCCGGGCCAAACGCGAATCCGGATAATTTATATGAGATTGTTCTGTGATTTGATGGTTTTGATAAGCGTTTGGCGCCCATGATACTTCCAATCATAACGATTGTATTTATTTATCCCGCGTCGGTTCCGCCGTCGGGAGGAGGGGGCGCGCCATATTTGGGCATTCCGCTGCCGCCATCGTCCGGGCCGGCATCCTGGGGAGGTGGATCGCCGTAAAGGGCAATGACGCCGCCATCGTCGTCGGGGCCGCTGTCCGCTGTGTTTCCGCCGCTCGACGATGAGCTTCCGCCGCCTGTTTCATCGGTGCCGCAGGCCGCTACCGTTAGGCTTGCGCCGACCAAAAAAGCGGCCGCCCGCGTGAGCCGCCCAGAAGGCGCGTTCACTTGCATTTGAGGGCGGGGAAGGGGAAACGCGGCCGCGCAAAAGGGGCATTGTTCTTCGGCTGCGCGCACATGGCGTTTGCAGTTGGGACAAGGAATCAGCGGTTGGTACATAAAAATCGAACCATTCCTTTCAAATTGCTAGAAAAAATTATCCAATTGAAGAAAACCTTGGCCTGTTTCGGCGATATTTCTGGCTATTGAGAGGCTGGGCTCGGGCCAGTCTTCCAATACGATTTCAAATAAACCATAATCGAAAGGATCGCCTCCGGCGGGGCGATTTTGGATGAGCCTTTCTCGCTTCCCGTGGCGCAACAGTTCTAGGGCGCGGTGATGGCAGTAGGGATTGTTGCCGGGGCGCCCAAAGAGAACATGGCTGGTCCATGAGCAGCCCGCGCGGCAAGTATCGGCGTAATAGCAATCCCTGCACAATCCCCATAAATCGTTGACGGTGCGATCCCGCGTGAAACGCAGGGGCGCAGAGCGTTCCCAAATATCGCGCAGTTTGTGATCGCGAATATTGCCGCCCACATAGTCTTGTGTGGGAAGCGAGGGGCAGCCTTTGATATCGCCGTTGGCTTCGATGCCCAAAGTGGAGCGCCCGGCTCCGCACGATGAAAGATGGCCGCGCACGAGTGTGCCTCTCAAGAGGGATTCGTAAGGCCCGAAGTAGCCGACGTTGTTGCCGGGCCAAAGCCTCACATTTGCCTGATCCGCCCGCTCTTTGAGCCTTGCGATCATCGGCATCACTTCAATCATCTGATACGGTTCAAGCAAGATATTCGGTTCGTCCGCCGCTCTGCCCATGGCCACGGTGAGCTGCACTTGCCATGAGTGAATGCCCTCCGCGATCAGCAATTCGAAGAGATCTTGAATTTCTATCAGATTGAAGCGGCCAATTTGCGTATTGGCTGAAACAGGGATACCGGCGGCTCGCAAATTCTTCAGGGATTCAAGCGCCGATGCAAAACTGCCCTGAACGGCTCTTAATTGATCGTGGGTTTTTGCAAATCCATCGATTGACACACTAACGCTTTGCAAACCTGCGTCTTTGGCTTCTTTGGCGCGATCGGGGGTAATTCCCCGGCCGCCTGTGGTCATGCTGCACAGCATGCCGTGGTTGCGGATTGCCCGCACAATGTCTGTCCAGTCCTCGCGCAGGTAGGCCTCTCCGCCGATGACCGTGACTTCTTTGACACCCAGCTCGGCCATTTGAAGCACCAAATCCAGTGCTTCTGCGGTGGAAAGCTCGTCTGGGCGAGAGCGCCCGGCTCTTGAACCGCAATGCCGGCACGCTAAATCGCAGCGGAGCGTGATTTCCCAAACGGCATAAATAGGCTGCCATTTCCGGTCTATTGCGCGCGTTTCCGATGCGAGAGGCAATGAGCGTTTCGAAGGCTGCGCCGTCTTGGCGATGGGCAGGCTATTGGGCCGTTTCCCCAATTCCTTTGCGGCGCCGAAAGGTGAATCGCTCATGATGGCCCACTAAAACGGCTCCCTTTTTATCATGGCCGCGCAAAGGCCGAAGCAGATTTTTCGCCGCCCGCCGTACTTCGATGAGCGCTTCTAAAACGCTGCGGACATGAATCGAGGCAACTTTCTGGACTCATGGAACGCTTTGGAGATACCTTGCGAAATAAGTCTATGCTGCGCTGTTTTTCCCGTCGATTTAGGCTTCTTTCCGTCAAGGTTTTGGCGGCGGCACTGGGCGTGCTCGCGGTACTCGGCACGCTTTCATGTTCGTCCGGACCCTCTGCGCGGCGGCTATTTTTGCAGGTCGTCATTGCTCCGCGCAGCAATCAAAATTCACCCGTTCCCGTGGCGTTTGTCTCTGTCAACGATGCCAAATTATTTGGCAAAATCGGCGAAATGACCGCGAAACAGTGGTTTGAGCAGCGCGAACAATTGCACCGGGACTTTCCCGGCGGCGACATCTTTACCGAGTGGGTATGGGAGTACGTGCCGGGCCAATCGCCTCCGCCGGTGGTGATTGAAGTGGATGGCCGGGCAATCGGCGCAATGATTTTTGCCAATTATCGCATTGTGGGCGATCATCGATTTCGCGTGGGTCCACAGCGGCGAATGCGCATTAATTTGCAGGACGAAGGCTTTACGGTGACCCCCGTGGACGGGCCTCAGGACGAATGAGCATGCGTTTCAATTCTTCGGCAATGAATGAAAACGGCTCTTTGCGCCGCGTGAATCAAGGAGATTGCAGGTGAAAACTGAGCGCTGCCTTCCGCATAGCATTCCGATGTCCATTCAGTGGCATGATGGAATGCCGCTTTCCCCGCAGCATTTTCAGGAGCTGGCCCGGAGAGGTGAAAGGCTTCTGGATTATCACTGCGATTTATTGACGCCTTATCACCATGGTGTGAATCGCGTTGAACTCGATGAGGCGAGGCTTCCGGGCGGATCGTTTGTTGTGCGTAAGCTTGAAGCCGTTATGCCGGACAATACGATCGTATATTATGGTTATGGCTTGGATTCGCCAAAAACCAATTTGGAATTAGATCTTCGGCCCTTTGCGGATTCGATGCGGGCGAGCGCGGCGATGATTTCGCTGGTTGTGCCGCGGGTATTTGATGGTCCGGCGGCGGGGCCGCTTGGGCGGTTTGATTCGGTGAACGGGCCTGAAGTGGCCGATGAAAATACCGGCGGCGATAAATTGGTGATTCCGCGGCTGGTGCCGAAGGCGCATTTAATTGTGGGCGATGTGCCCCCCAAATACATTGGAATGCCTTTGGCGCGCGTTAAATGCGAGGGCGAGACATTTTCATTGGATAGGTCGTACATCCCGCCCCTGCTGATGGTGACGGCGGGTTCTCCGCTGTACAAGCTGTGTGAAGAGCTTGCGGCGAGGCTTCGCAATAAGGCGAGCCGGGTAGCCGATCGGATGGGGCAGCTTTCTTTATCGACGGATACCGATTTGGTGTACGCGATGCGGAGCCAAATTATGGCGCTTATGGCCGCGCTTCCGCCTTTTGAAGTGATTCTTCGCACGCAGAGCGCACATCCATTTCATCTTTATTTGGCGCTTTCATCGATTACCGCCTCGGTATCGGCCCTCAGCAAAAATCTGATTCCTCCCGATCTACAGGCATACGATCACGATGAAATTGGAGCCGTATTTAGAAAAGCCATTGGGGATATTGATGCGATTATTAAGGCAGGAATCATCGAGAATTTCCGGCCTTATCCCTTCCGTTTCAGCGAAGAGCGCTTTCAGCTCACCTTTTTGCGCGAATGGATTGGCAAAACGCTTGTATTGGGCGTCAAGTGCCAGCGCGGAAAAGACAAGGAAGTCTGGTCTTGGATCGATGATGCGCTGATTGGATCGGCGACCCGCATGGATGCGATGCAGGCCAGCCGTGTGATTGGCGTGGACCGTATCCGTGTGGATAAGAGCGGTGAGCTGGTATCGACGGCGGATACATTTTTATTTGAGATTCCGCTGAACGACAAAGTGCAGCGCTATATCGAGCCGGATGTTCTGCTTCAGGCATTTAATACCAAAGATCATCCTGGGAAACTGCGGCCGCATGAGCTGGTTCTCTATGTGAAAATGGCCGCGGAGTAACCTTGTTAAGCAGTTGTTTTTGGGTGTTGCAGGGAGATTGAGCACATGAGCATGGGGCAGCCGGCAACCATGGATGCAGGTCAGAGGCCGTCTTCGCGAGGCCGTTCGAGTGATGCTGCGCCGGTCTCCTCGCGGGGTTCGGGCATTAAGCCCGCGGTCTTCGCCGGTTTAGAGCTATTGGATGCCTTTGGTGAGTTCTATGGCGAGATAGTGCGCCTAAAGCGGATTGTTACGGCACCTGTAGCGGTTTCAGCGGGGAATGCGGCCAGTGCAATTGGCGCGGAAGTTGTCCGGCAGAAGCTTCGCGATATCCTTGAAGATCAAGGCAAGGAGCTGGGAAAGGGTCTGCCCGAGCACGCGGTGCGCGTATTGGAAGAGGCCCAATATGTAATGGTTGCTATGGCCGACGAAGTGTTTCTGCATATCAACTGGCCTGGGCGGGAACAGTGGTTTCAGAAGCCTCTGGAAATGCATGTATTTGGTACGCACGATTCAGGGGAGCGGATTTTTCTGCGCCTCGATCAAATCTTTGAGAACCGGGCATCGGCGTCTACGGATCTATTGATGGTATATATGACGGCGCTCGCGCTGGGCTTTAAAGGCCGTTATGCGATGGGCGGAGCAAAAAGCGCTCCTGATGAATACCGGAGAAGAATTTCAAATGCGCTTGCATCAAGCGGAGAAGACTGGGTGCTCCCTTCAAAGGCCCTATGTCCAGAAGCTCTTGCCCATACCGAGACAAAGCCTTCGCGGGAATTGCTTCCAAGCTTGAGGCGGGGGCTCTACGCATTTGTGATTGTATTGGTGGCGTGGCTGGTGGTCGGGCAGATTATTTGGTCTGTGCAAATGAGCGGGATTAACCGTAAGTTGGACGATATCGAAGAGCTTGGGGGCACACCGTGAAAGAGAAGCTCGCCGGAATTCCAGCGTATGTGATTTGGATAGCGGTGATTGTTATCGTCGTCGCGGCTCTGGCCGTGGGCGGCTATGTGCTTTATAAGCGCTGGAAGGAAAAGAAAGAAAAGGAAGCCAAGGAACGGGCGCTGGCATCGGGCGCGCCGGAAGATCCTATCGCGCAGATTACGCGGGTATTCGCCGACGGGCGAAAGATTATTGAAGGAAAGATTAAGGAAAAGGATCAGCGGGATGCGCGGCCTTCCTTGCTGCTTATCGGCGAGGCGCAGGCAGGCAAGAGTTCGCTACTGGCTTCGCTCGAGCTGGGAATGCCTTTTGGAAAGCCTTGCGAGCCCGCGCTCGACGAGCAGGCGGCTTGCCGTTTATGGTTTTTTGATGGCGCGACCATTTATGATGTCGCGGGTTCCGCTGTCTTCTTCGATGAGAAAAAGAGAAGGATCGCTCCTGATCCATATAATGCGGTGTTGAGCCAGCTTAAGAAAGACCGGCCTCACCGCCCTATCGATGGAATTATTGTTGCAATTCCTTGTACAGATTTGCTGCCCGATCCGCAAAACCCGGATGCTCCGCCCGATCCTGAGCGGAAGAAAAAGGCGGCTCTTCTGCATCAGCGCATTATCGAAACGCAGAATACGCTGGGTATGAGCGTACCCGTGTATGTTGTTGTGACGCAAAGCGATTATGTGCCTGGATTTGCTGCGTTTGGAGGAGAAGTTGCGGAAGGTGTGCGGCAGTCGCCGCTGGGCTGGTCGAATCCAGTCGCGCCTGGGAATACCGATACCAACTTAACGGATTGGGTTGATGCGACCGTGTTATCTGTGCATCAATCCCTGGTCAGGGAGCAAGGGCGCCGTTTTGCCGCTCCAGGGCCTGTGCGCATGCCTGATGATTATTTCTTGTTTCCCGCGGAGCTTCATACCATTTCTCCTGCGCTCCGCATGTATATTGATGGTATCTTTATTCCATCGTCGTTTGAGGAGGGGCTGGCTCTCCGTGGTATCTATTTCTGCGGTGATGGAAGCGCTGTTCATAGCGCGGGATCGAGGGCATCGTCTCCCAAAGGCCCGCAGGCGCCTGGTACACCTGAGCGGACGGCCACTTTGGCCGGACCGGCTCCCACGTTATTGATGCCGGCTATTGAGGCCCGCCCGGGCGGTTTGCCCAATATTATTTTTGCGCGGGATCTATTTGCAAAAAAGATATTCCCGGAAGCCAGCCTGGCGCGTCCCAGCGTTCAAGCGAAAAGAAGCCGCGAGCGCAAGATTTTAATCATTCAAATTGCCGCCGCCGGGCTTGCGGTCTTTTTGGGAGCTGCGCTGGCGATTACGTATGGCCGGCTGGAGCGGGAAGTCAGTACGGTTGACCCGCTGCTCCGAAGCATTGCGGATAGCCTGGTTCAGATAAAGAATGAATCGAGCGGCGCCGATCCTACCAAGGTTCGGGCCATGGCCAGGGCTGCTTCTCTGGTGGATGGAATGACAGGGGTTAGCACCAATAGGCTGACCGCCGTTTTCATACCTACGTCGTGGGTGAGCAGTGTGGATGGCCGGGTAGAAGACGCGCTGATCAAAGGATATAAAGATATCCTGCTTCAAACGTACCGCGATAGGCTGGACTGGCATCTCGAGAATTTGGTGCGTGAAGGCGGCAGTACCGAGCTGGATAAGGATGATATCGGAAAAGATATCAATCCCCAGTCGCTGGATAAGACCCAAGAGTTTCTTCAGCTTCAAGAATGGATGGACGGGGTAGCCACGTTTGACGCTTATGTAAAGCGCTTTAACAACGTAGCCGCCAAGGATACCGAGGCTGCTAAGGATATTCAAGATGTAGCGGAGCTGGCTAAATACCTGCTGGTGGTGCGGGATGGCCGGGGCCAAATGGTTGCCTATGATGTGAAACAGGCTTTCTTCGAGCATTCGAAGCTCTATGCCGAGGCGCTTGCGGCAACCGAGGTGGAACCTTATACCTTTGGCCTGTCGGCGGCGCGCGCCCGCGAGAAAAGCAATAAGATGTTTGATTCGGTGTACAAGCGCTGGCTGCGGCTCTATGGAAATGAGCGCATCGCCCTTGTGCTCCACGATTTAGAGGAAGGGCTAAAGGCGCTCAATGAGGGCGGGGCCGATTACCGCGTTGAACAAGCCCGCTCATTGCTGAAGGCGATCAATGAAATCAATGAAATTGTCGGGATTCAGGCTTTGGGATGGGTAGCTCAGGATAAGCCTCCTCCTCCGCCCGCCAATCCCGCGTTCGAGCGCTTGCTTTCGGCTGTCCGCGAGTCCGCCCTGCTCGGCAATGAAGTGCATTCCGTGGAAAAAGAAACCGGTGAAAAGGCATTCCGTTCTTTTGGGGATGCGATATCGGATGCCAATTTGCCTATCGTTGAAAATCTATTGGAGCGGGATAAAAATGGCGATCCGCTCATGAAGCTAAATCCCAACCTGCTGCTCCTGAGAGATTCGCTGGATAAGCTTCTCCAAAAGGGGTTTATGAAGGGCGAGGATGGCACGCCTCCGGACTCGGCGAAAGACCGCGAGCCTATTTCGTGGAATGTCGAGGTATTGAAGGATGTGGCAAAGCTTCCGGCCGAGTTTGAGGAGTTTGATAAGAACAAAGGTTTTAAGCCCTTTGTGGATAGCGAAGTCGGGATACGGGTTTCGACCAATCTGAGAGAGCTCGCTTTCCGGAAGCTAAATGGAAAAGTGCTGGGAGAAATAGGCCGTTCCATAAGTCCAAATTCCGACGGCGATCAGAGCAGCCGCAATCCTAGGGCGCGCGAATCGGCGATTAAGGCGGAGGTGGCCAACTTTTCTCAGGCAGGCGCTCCGCTTCGCGAGGTATTGGCGGCCACGAATAGGCTGGGGCAGGGCCCCACAACCGAGCGTATCCGCAATTTGGTCACGTCTCAGGGGGAACGCCTATTGGATTCGGCTTACCGGGTATTCGGAGAGCAGGCTCCTTATCAGATAAAGCAGGGCAATTTCGGCTGGTGGAAAGGCGAGGGGGCCCCTATTTTTGAAGCGTTTGAAGTGGATGACGCGGCGGGGCTCACGGAGAAAACCAATAAAGAGCGCACCAGGGTTGGAAAGCTATCCAATGAACTGGCGGAGCCGGTGCTCAATGTTGTATTGAGCGGCGAGGTTCTGGCCGATCCCGGCAGCGGTACGCAAGGATTCCGGCAGTGGGAAGGTATATCGTCGGCGTTAAGAGATTATGAAACGCAGAAGCCGGGCAATAGCGTTACATCGCTGGAGCGCTTTGTGACCGGTACGCTGCCGGGTATTACGCTTGAAAATTGTCTAACCGATTTGGGCCGCGCCGATGAAAACCGCAGGGGTGGGCGTTCCGATTTCTTTTCGGATACCCGTGAAAAGATTCGTTCCGAGCTTTTGTGGCGCTGTATTAACCTGGCCGAGACCGATGTTGTAAAGCAATACGCTGATTTGCGGCTGGCATTCAATCGAACTCTCGCCGAGCGTTTTCCTTTCTCTAGAAATGAAAAAGGCATTCGCTATGTCGATGCGGCGCCTGATGCGGTCCGCAACTTCTTAAAGCTGTCGACCGACTTCCGGAAGCGTTACCGCAATTTCTTATTGCGTCCCCGCGGCACGGCCAATCAAAAAGCCGTGGCTCGTTTTCTCGATAAAATCGAAAATGTACGGCTGTTTTTGGAGCCTTTGTGGGGCAAATCCGAAACGACCGCCGATGGTGTGTACGATGTGCGCGTTGAATTTCGTGTCAATCAAACGCGGGAAGTCGGCGGAAATCAAATTGCGGAATGGTCGATGCGCATCGCCGAGGAGAAGCTGGCCGAGGGAGCGGCGAAGGACGCGAAAAACGTGGCCCGCTGGCGCTTGGGCGATGATGTGCGGCTCGATCTGCGTTTCGCCAAAAATGGTCCAAACCGGCCTGTGCCCGATTCCGAAGGAGGCGTGACCGTTTCCGAGCGGACCGCGAGCTTCGAGGAATACGGCGTTTGGGCATTGCTGAGGATGATCGCCGGCCATCAGACCGCGGTGAACGATCCGCTGGTTAAGGCCGAAGCAGGATCGCATGTGCTGTTGTTTGTCGTGAAAACAACGCCGGATGCGACAGGCGGCTTTTTGGATCCTCTCGCGGGGCAGGATGCTTCGGTAACCCGGGTATTTATTCGGGTGGGCGTTTCCGAGGCCGATAAAGACAAGCTGCTCCGCTATCCGGATTTCCCGACGGCCGCGCCTTTGCTTGAAACGCCTTAAGGCATTGGGCTGCGCTGCGGTCAGCACTTGTTCATTGTGAGTTTGTATTCGATCGTAATGGTGTCGATGGTATTGGTCTTAGGGGCATTGTTTTTACGGGCGCGGAGAATTCATGTCGAACGAATTTGATATTGATCAGCTTTTAAAACCGATTTCGGAGAGCGCTCCATCCGGAACATGGCTTCGGTATGATGGCACATACGATAAAATTCGCGAGGCCCGGCGAAAGGACGATCCAAGCCTTCCCCGCGGCGTGTGGGAGCAAGACTTAAAGAGAGCCGATTGGTCTCTGGTTGTCGATTTATGCACCTCGGCCCTGCGCGATAAAACCAAGGATTTGCAAATTGCCGTATGGCTTTGCGAGAGTTGGACCGAAATGACGGGCCTGATCGGCGCGGATGCCTCGATAAGGCTGCTTTCCGGCCTGTGCGAGCGCTTTTGGGACTCCATTTTCCCAGCGGCCGCGGACGACGATTCGGAAGCGCGTATCAATTTGATTGATTGGGTCGATGGAATCATCGCCGTTAAACTGAGAATGGTTCCAATTACGGTTCCGAGTGTTGCGGCGCCGGCTTACTCCTTATCAGATTGGAACGCATCCCTTCGCTTGCCAAACCCGGAAAGCGAGAGCCCGGCGGTGACGCACGAGGCGATTCTGGCAAGGCTTTCAATGAGCAAGTACTCCACCTGGCTTGCCCTTCAAAAGCAGGTGGACGCGATATTTGGATTGATTGCCGAATTTCAGCGGATTCTTTCATCAAAAGTGACGAATGTGACCGCGTTCCATCAATTAAAAGGAACGCTGGGCGGAATTAAAACCATGGCCGAGGAGGGTATGAAGATGACCAAGCCGGATGTTGGTTTGGTGAGTGAGCCGGATTTATCGCCGGACGTCTCGAATACCGGCGCAGGGCCCGCCGCCGTTTCAGGATCGCCGTCCCGATCGGGAGCAGGCGCAATCACGACGCGGTCCGAGGCTTATATGCGGCTCAACGAAGCCGCCGACTTCTTGTTGAGGACCGAGCCTCACAGCCCGGTGCCCTACCTCGTAAAGCGGGCGATTGCTTGGGGGAATATGTCCCTGGGTCAACTGCTCTATGAGTTGATGAACTCGACAGAGGACTTGGTGGCCATTCAGGAACTGCTGGGTATGCGCAAGAAAGGAGGCGAAGAATAGGTGTTTATTTAAGTTCGCGGTAAGCGGGTGAGCAGGATAGAGGCTGTGATCAAGGCTTGAACAACTTTTCAGTTCTTGAAGAGAGCCCGGTGATCGCGATAGACGTTTTTTTGCAGCAAAAGAGATTTGAACGATACCGTTAACAGTTCAGTAACCGTTGCAAACTGCCTATTTTAAAGCCTCCGCGCTGTATGCGGGAAAGGTTCTGCGGTGAGTCTTCAAATAGGCACTGGAAGGGAAGGAATCGGCGATGGCAGATGAAAGCAAGCAGCATTGGCTGAGTCGGAATCGACCGCCGCGCGTGCAAATTACCTACGATGTCGAAACCGGGGGCGCGATTGAGAAGAAAGAAATCCCCTTCGTTGTTGGCATCATGAGCGATTTGACCGGGGCCAAATACAATCCCGACGCAGGCAAGGCGCTCCCTAAAATGAAAGAGCGCAAGTTTGTCGAGATTGACCGCGATAATTTCAACAAGGTGATGGCTTCGATCAAGCCGGCAGTGACCATGAAAGTCCCCGATATGATCGGCGATCCCAAGGACGACGGCTCGCGCGGTGTCCGGCAGGTCGACCTCGTGTTCAGCCATATCAACGACTTCACGCCCGAACGGGTCGTGGAGCAGTACAAGGATCTGCGTGAGCTTCTGGAAGCCCGCCGCAAGCTCAACGACCTGCTCGGGAAACTCGAGGGCAACGACGAGCTGAGCTCGACCTTGCTTGAGATCTTGAAGAGCACCGAAGACCTCAACGCGCTGAAAGCCGCGCTGACCTAGCAGGGAAACGAAGGGAAAGGATTTTGTTATGCCTAAGACCGGCGCAGAGCTGTTGACTGAGATTCTCGAGGAGGGCCATTTCGTACGCGCCCCCGAAACCGAGGCGGAAGAGAAAGCCCGCCAGGAAAAAGAAGCCCGCGATGTGATCAGCGAGTTCGTCAATCAAGTGTCGGACAAGAAGCTGGTCGTCGACAAAGATACGGTGGCTGCCATTCAGGCCCGTATCGCGGAGATCGATCGCCGCATTGGCGAACAACTCGATCAAATTCTTCACGCCAAAGAGTTCCAGTACATGGAAGCCCGCTGGCGTGGCTTGCACCACTTGGTGATGAACACCGAAACGGGCACAAGCTTGAAGCTTCGTGTGCTCAATGCATCGGCCACCGATCTCCGCAAGGACTTCGAAGGTGCTCCCGAGTTTGATCGCTCGAACCTCTTCAAGAAGATTTACGAAGAGGAATACGGCACCTTCGGCGGCGCTCCTTATGGCGCGCTGATCGGCGATTACGAATTCGGCAGCAGCCCTGTGGAAATCGGGCTCCTCACGAACCTCGCGCACGTTGCGGCGGCGGCGCACGCGCCCTTCATCGCTGCGGCCTCGCCCGAGCTCTTCGATCAAAACGCCTTCACATCGATTGGCGAACCCGGCGATCTCGCCAAGATCTTCGAAGGGTCACAGTTCATTCCATGGAATGAATTCCGCAAGAAGGAAGACTCGCGCTATGTGACGCTCGCGCTTCCCCGCGTGCTGATGAGGCTTCCCTACGGCGGCAAAAATGGCACACCCGTCGAAGGCTTCACCTACGAAGAAGACCTGGGCTATCAGGTCGTCGACGTAAAAGACGACAAAGGTCAGCCGGTGCTTGAAGGCGGCAAGGCCAAGAAGGAAAAGATCGGCACCAAGCACGACAATTTCCTTTGGGGCAATCCGGCCTATGCGCTCGGCGTCCGCATTACCGAAGCGTTTGCGCGCTACAAGTGGTGCGCGGCGATCCGCGGCGTGGAAGGCGGCGGTTTGGTCAGCGATCTGCCCGTGGTGACCTTCCGCGACGGCGGCGGCGATTTGGTCGTGAAGTGCCCGACCGAGGTTGCCATCACCGACCGGCGTGAAAACGAGCTGAGCGAGCTTGGCTTTATGGCGCTCTGCTACAAGAAGAACTCGGCGCAGGCCGCGTTTTTCGGAGGCAGCACGGCGCAGAAGCCCACCTCGTACAACACCGCGGCGGCGAATGCCAATGCCCGCCTTTCCGCGCAGCTCCCCTACATTCTCGCGGCAAGCCGCTTTGCGCATTACATCAAGGTCATTATGCGCGACAAGATCGGCTCGTTCTCAAGCCGCGAGGGCGTGGCCAATTACTTAAACAACTGGATTGCCGATTATGTTCTTCTGAACGACGGCGCGGGCCAGGAGACCAAAGCACGCCTGCCTCTGCGTGAGGCGCGCGTGGACGTGACGGAAGTGGCCGGCAAGCCCGGTGCATACCGCGCGGTGGTCTTCTTGAAGCCGCATTTCCAGCTCAACGAGCTCACGGTATCGATGAGGCTTGTGGCGGAACTTCCTCCGCCGGCCGCATGAAATAGTCAGCGGTACGATCGGCCGCGGCGGCGATAACAAATTGCATTGTGTCGCCGCGGCTGGTTTGTACTATGGGCGTTGGGTGAATGCCGTCTTTGGGAGCGGGCGGTGTTGGTTCAACGCGTAGGGTTTGGGTGAAAGGATTCGGAGGGTAATTACATGCAGAATATTTTCTGGGAAATCGATGGCATTAAGGGCGAGAGCACAAGCGATCAGGGTAAAGACATGATCGAGCTTCTCTCCTTTAATCACGGCGTTGCGATGCCGCTCACCAGCGGGCCTTCGAATACCAGCCGCGCGAGCGGACGCTGTGTTCATCAAGATTTCACAATCACAAAGTATGTCGATCTCGCGACGCCGACCTTAAATCTCAAGTGCTGCGGCGGCGAGGACATCAAGTCGATGAAAGTGCACGTTTGGAAGGCCGATGCCGCTGGCAAGCCTCTCAAGTACTTTCAGTACACCTTTGATAGCTGCATTGTCACCAGCGTGTCTGTGGGCGGCGGCGGCGATCAGCCCGTGGAGACCATTACCTTCAATTACAAGAAGGTGACCTGGGATTACGGGCAGCAATTGCAGAAGCAGCCCGGCGGCGCCAAAGGCAAGAGCTCGGCGAACTGGAGCCTGGAAGAGAACAAGGGCGGTTAGGCTTCTCGGTTTCTCTCGGATGCAATGGAACGGAGGCCGGTCTTCTGGCAATACGATTGTATTGAAAGAAGGCCGGCTGCCTATTTTGGGGTAATTGAAGCCTTATGGATCAGTCTTGGGGGCCTAAAGACGTAGCGCCGGCGCTGTTGTTCGATCGGCTCGCGGGCGGCCGCCCTTTTGAAAAGCCCGAGAAGACGCCTTTCCGGGGCTACGATCGCGAAAGACTCTACGAGTCCTTGCACCGCGAACTGATGCGGCTGCTCAACTCGCGCTGCACGGTGCCGGGCGATACAGCGCTCACGCGGGAGGCCACGATATTGGACTATGGCCTGCCCGATTTGGATCAAGGCGGGCGCCAAGTGCTCCGCGAAAGCGATCGCAAACGGGTGACGAAAATCATTGAGCGCACCATTGAGGCTTTTGAGCCGCGCTTGCACAACGTCGTGGTGGATATCGTGAAGTGGCCTGAACCAGGCTCTAGGCTCGAGATCACCATCGATGCCGCGGTGATGCTGGATCAGATGATGGAGCCGTTGTCATTTACTTTGGCCATTGGCGGAGATTCCGGCCATCAAGGCCCTGCGGCTGGAGGGAAGGGTTCATGAGCAGTGCTGAGGGCGCAGAGTTTTTAGACTACTTCGTCCGCGAACTGACCTATCTGCGCGAAGCGGGTGTTGAGTTTGCCGAGACGTATCCAAAAATCGCGTCGCGCCTGGGCATTGCGGGTTCACAGTGCTCCGACCCTCATATCGAACGCTTGCTCGAATCGTTTGCCTTTCTCACGGCGCGCCTTCAGCAGCGCCTGGACAGCGAATACCCCGAATTTGCGACGGCATTGCTTGGCGTTCTCTATCCTCAATATGGCGCGCCTGTACCGGCCATGGCCATCGCGCATATGCGGCTGCCCCGCGGGGCGAAACTCACCTCGGGCAAGCTCATTCCCAAGAACACGCCTTTGTTTGCGGAGGCTGCGAGCGGGCCTGTTTGCCGCTTTAGGACCTCGTATCCGGTGATGCTCTGGCCGCTCGAGATGACGAGCGCCGAGACCGTGGCGCCTGAGAGCCTCGATTTGGACCGCCGCACGACAGCCATGGCCGCGATTCGGATTCGCCTTCAAACAAGCGAGGAATCGCTTCGCGCGCTCCGCGAAGAAGCCGACGATCCTGCGCTGGCCCGCCCGCTGCGCAGCCTTCGATTTCACATCGCCGGCTCAGGCCAGCCGACTCAGGATCTGTACGATCTTCTCTTCGGCCAAACCGAAATGGTGCTCATGACCAGCGATGATCCGGAGAGAAAAACGATTCAATGCCAAATCCATCCTGTAGGATTTAAACGGGATGAAGACACGCTATCCTATCCCGCGCATGCCCACTCGGGTTATCGCATTATGCAGGAGTATCTCGTATTCCCCGAGAAATTTCATTTCTTTGATATTGAGTTTGACGAACTGCCCAATTCAAAAGAATGCGATATCCTTATATTTTTAAAACAAAGGCCGCCTCCCGGCGTCGCCGTAAGAGAAACGACCTTCAAACTGGGATGCACGCCTATCATTAATTTATTTCCCAAGATATCCGAACCCATCAGGCTCGATCATAGCCGGCGCGAATACCGCCTGATTGCGGATTCCCGGCGCGAGCGCGTGACCGAGGTTTATTCAATCGAGAAAGTCACAGCCACTTCGCCTGTCGATCCTAAAGCCGTGGCGTACGAACCTTTCTTTTCGAATTCGCATTTTATTTCGGGCGGCACCCACCAGGCATTTTGGTTTTCCAGGAGAGCCCCCGCAGAGCGCGCCGATATCCCTGGAAGCGATGTGTACCTCAGCTTTGTCGATTTAGACTTCCATCCCTTAAAACCGCCGTCCAATGTCGCTTACGCGACCCTGCTCTGCACAAACCGCGATTTAGCCACTGAAATGTCCGATGGAAGTGTCCTTCAATTCGAAAAAGGCTCATATCCGGCGCAGATCAAATGCATTACCAAACCCTCTCCGCAATTGGATCTGCCGCTCGGAGGCCAGGCGCTTTGGCGGCTGATTTCAAACCTATCGCTCAATCATCTATCGCTCTCCGACGCCGAGGAAGGCCGAAAAGCGCTCAGGGAAATCCTCCGTTCCTATCTATTCGCCGACTCGCCTCAGGCCGATAAACAAATTCAGGGCATCCTCGAAGTGCGCTCTGAACAAGTTACCCGCCGCATCGGACGCGACGCATGGCGCGGGCTCTGCCGGGGAACGCGCGTAACCGTGACCATCGATGAAGACCAGTTCAAAGGCTCGAGTCCTATTTTATTTGGCTCGGTGCTCAGCAGCTTTCTTGCGCTTTACGCGCATATCAATACCTTCACGGAGCTTTTTCTTTTCGGCAATAAACACAAAGAGGCATTGAAAAAATGGCCGCCCATGGTTGGAGAAAAAGCCCTTCTGTAATCGATTGGCTCATGCGCGAAGCGCATAGCTTCGATTTCTTTCAGGCTGTCGCCCTCATCGAAAAAATGGTGCATCGGCCGCGGGGGCTCCAGCGCGGCGACGCAAACGAAAATCCCCTATGGCAGCGCCAATTCGTTGATATTGGTGCAACCGGCGAACCCTCGAAAGAAGCCCTCCGCTTTCACTCCACGCTCTCGTTGGCCTTTCCAACCACGGATATCGATTCCCTCCGCGACAATGATTATCCTTCGGGCCATCCGCCCCATGCTCGGCCACCGTATTCGATGCTCATCAATTTTCTGAGCCTTGCAGGGGCACTCGGCCCTTTGCCCGCTCCGTTCGCCGAACTCATTCTTCAGCGCGCTTCGCGAAAGGATACCGCAGCGCGGGATTTTCTAGATATATTTAATCATCGTATCGTATCAATCGCCTATCGTATTAAAAAACAGCATCAGATTGGCCTGGGTGTAAATGAGCCTATTGCCGATCATGCAACGCGGGCGCTGTTTTCACTGGTTGGACTCTCGCCCGCCATTTTTCAGAAAGAAACTCTATCGTATTACAGCCATATTCTACATTGCGCGGGCGCCTTTGTAAAACAAGTGCGTTCAATGACCGATCTTTTGGCCATCCTGCGCCACCAATTCCGCGTTCCCTTCGAAGGTATTCAGCTTACCGGCGGTTACTATCCACTCGAGGAAGAAGATCAGACGGCCATCGGTCCATCCGGCAAAAATAGGCTTCTTGGGCAGAGCGCAATGATTGGAACAAGGGTGTGGGATCAGACCGCGAGCTTTGAAATTCGCGTGGGCCCGCTGAAGCGCGAGGCTTTTCTTGAATTCTTACCCGGCGGCAATGCACTGCTTCCCCTATGCCAATTGATACGCCTCTATATTGGCAATGGCCTCGATTTTTCCATTTGCCTCGTGCTGGAGCCGGGCTCGGTCGAGCAGACCAGGCTTGGCCGCAAGCCCACCAACCTCTTGCGCTACACGGCTTGGGCGGGGCGCAGTCCGCTGCGGGCGCCCACGGTCACGCTTTCGCGCGATGTGGTGGCTCAGGTGCTCGCGCGCGGAAGAAGAAACGGCAGTGAAGGTCAGCGGGGCGCGAACGAGGGCGCGGCGCCCGGAGAAGCTGCGGCGGGCCTGTAAGACCCCTGAAAAAAATGATAGGCGAAGCGGACAGCCGGGCATAAGATGGCGGGACGATGGCTTTCTCTCAGGAGAACTCAATCCTGGCGGTGACGACGCCCTTTGGCGCCGACAAGCTTTTGCTTGTGAGTTTCTTTGGCGAAGAGCGCATCAGCAGCCTATTTCGCTTCGATCTTGAAATGGTCGCGTCCGACAAGGCGCTCGATTTTAAGAAGATCATCGGCAAAGGGGTCACGGTAAAGGTTCAGCTTTCGGGCGGGAAGTTCCGCTATTTTCACGGCATTGCGGGGCGCTTTGTTCAAGCGGGCCGCGCGGGCAAACTCACGACCTATAGGGCCGAGCTTTATCCTTGGTTTTGGATGCTCACCCGCACCAAGGATTGCCGCATTTTTCAAGAGAAGAGTGCCGTCGAAATCATTGAAGAGCTATTCAATGAATTTGGCTTTTCCGATTTTAAAAATGAATGTTCGGGTAGCTATTCAAAACGGGAGTATTGCGTCCAATATCAGGAGAGCGCATTTAATTTTATTTCGCGCTTAATGGAAGACGAAGGCATTTTTTATTATTTCAAGCACGAGGATGGCAAGCATACGCTGGTATTATCGGATGACAGCTCGGCTTGCCCGGATTGCCCCGATTTTGACGGTGCAAAATATACCGGTCAGCAGCATTCGGGCCTGAATGAGCAAAGCGTTATCGAATGCACCGTGGAACAGCAAGTTGTTCCGGGTTCCTATGAGATGACCGATTACAACTTTGAAACGCCGAGCACTTCGCTTCTGGCCAAAGCCGACGGCGAAGGCGGCAAGCTAAAAATGTTTGAGTTTCCCGGGACATATTTGCAAAAAAGCGATGGAGAATCCCGGGCCAAGCTGCGCATCGAGGCCGAGGAAGCGTATGGCAAGCGCATTACAGGAAAAAGCATGTGCAGGGCATTTTCAGCCGGCCATGCCTTTGCGCTGTCTGAATACGACCGGGATGATGCCAATGCCGATTATATTATAAAAAGCGTCGTCCATTCGGCCACGCATCAAACCTACTCCAATACCTTCGATGCGTTTCCCAAAGATGTTCCTTTCCGGCCGCCGCGGCTGATGCTGAAACCCTTTGTGCCCGGCGCGCAAACGGCGCTCGTCGTCGGCAAAAGCGGCGAGGAAATCTGGACCGATAAATACGGAAGGATTAAGGTCCAATTTTATTGGGATAGAAAAGGAAAGAAAGACGAAAAGAGCTCGTGTTTTATCCGGGTGGCGCAATCGTGGGCGGGCAAATCGTGGGGAGCGCTGTATTTGCCGCGCATTGGCCAGGAAGTCATTGTTAGTTTTTTGTCCGGCGACCCCGATCGCCCGCTGATCACGGGCTCGGTCTACAATGCCGAGCAGACCGTGCCCTATGCGCTTCCCGATAATGCGACGAAAAGCACGCTGCTTTCCCGCTCTTCAAAGAAGGGCGACGCGGGCAATGAAATTCGCTTCGAGGATAAGAAAGACAGCGAAGAGTTTTATATGCACGCCCAAAAGGATATGAAACTTTTGGTCGAAAATGACTGGACCATTACGATTAAGCACGACAAGACCGAGACCGTTAAAAATAACGTCACCGTAAAGGTCGAAGAAGGAAATGAATCGCTTACGATTGCTAAGGGAAATCGTACGGTTGAAGTCACAAAAGGCAATGAAACCTATAAAATAAAAGGTACGCGGACGACCACGGTCGAGGGCGATGAAACCTATACCAATAAGGCGAATTTTACCCAGGACGTGAAGGGTGATTACACGCTGAAGGTGAAGGGTAATTTATTGATCGATGTGACGGGCACCGTAACCATTAAGTCAGCCAAGGACATGACCATCAAGAGCGGTATGGGGCTTAAGGTCGAAGCGGGCATGGATATGGAAGCGAAGGCTGGCATGAATATGAAGCTGAAGGCTGGCATTGCGATGAAAATCGAGGGCGGCGTTTCGTTCGAATTGAAGGGCGCTGCGATGGGTACGGTCGATGGAGGCGGCATGCTGACGGTGAAGGGCGGCCTCGTAAAGATCAATTAGTTAAAATTGAGTGTTGATTGCATAGGATTTGTATAGGCGGTAAATGCATAAATGGGCGAGCGTGAGGATGAGGCAAAGGCATGGAGCTGATTGAGCGGCACGACAACGGCAAAATGCGCATGAAGGCCAATATCGAGGACGGAAAGCTCGAAGGAGAGGTTTTGTCCTACGATGAAGAGGAGCGCCTCGTTCACAAAGCAACATACAAAGACGGCGTTTTGGAAGGGCCGTCCATCACCTATCATGCCGAGAGCGGCCGCGAATTGATCAGCTCGCAATTTAAAAAAGGCGTATTGCACGGCGAGACATTGGCCTTCGATGAGGCGGGGAAGTTTGTTCAGCGCTCGAATTTTAATGAGGGAAAATTAACGGGCGAATTGCAGATCTATATCGATGGCAAGCTCCGTTCGAAAATGATGTATGTCAATGGTAAACAGCATGGAGCATTCGTTTCATTCGATGATAAAGGCAAGGATCTAATCCGCTCTTCCTACGAGAATGGGAAACTAAACGGGGAAGCGCAGTTTTTCGATGGAAAAGGCAAGCTGCTGCGCAAAGTGAACTACCGCGATGATAAATTGTATGGGCCTGCCACGGAATACCATTTAAATGGTACGGTGCGGGAGACGGCATTCTATAAAGATGACAATAAAGAAGGCGAATGCCTGAGCTATTATGAAAGCGGGGCGCTTCGCACAAAGGCGTATTATAAAGGGGGCGAACTCCGCGGTGATCCTATTGAATACGATGAAGATGGAAGAGTAAAGCCGCCTCCGGGTGAAGGGGGTTCGAAAAAAGGTTCGGTTCTGTCGAAAATTGCCGGGAAAATCTCGGGTGGAGGTTAAGCCATGGGCATGCATGTGTGCATGGGCGCAATGATGACGTGTTCTTTTGGAATGGCGCCGAGCAGCCTTGTTGTATTGCCTCTCAATAAGACAATGGGAAGCGCGGGGCCCTATGCCAATATCATGGATAATAAGCCCATGATGAATGTAATGCCTTTTGGGATGTGCCAAAGCCTGGCCAATCCCATGGTGGCTGCGGCGACGGCGGCCGCAATGGGTGTGCTGACGCCCATGCCCTGTATTCCCGTTACGGCCGCGCCCTGGGTGCCCGGAGCGCCGACCGTATTGTTAGCGAATATGCCTGCATTGAATAATTCATCAAAGCTAATGTGCAATTGGGCCGGCGTTATTCAAATAACGGTGCCTGGTCAATTTACGGCGATGGTTCCCTAGCCTTTGCGCCGCTTTGGTTTCACGGACAGCGGGATTGAGGAAGTCGAGGCGTCATGGCGGATTCAGGCGCGAGCGGATCGCAGGAAAAAGAAAGCCTTCCTAGCCAATTAGGCCGTTTTGCCGGCGAACAAATCGACAAAGCCGAGGTCGCCACGCTAAAGGCTACGTCCACCGTCCGCGATACGACCAATAAAGTGATTGGGACGGCTGAGGATACGCTCGGGAAGCTGAATGTAAAAGTTCTCGAGACCAAAAATACGGTTGCGCAGGGTATCGATAAAGCCATTACCGAAGCCGAAACGAAAATGAAAGGCATGGCGCCCGATTTGAAAAAAATGGGCCAGGATGCCATTGCCCAGGCGCAGGGTACGCTGAATGGTTTGGTCGATGAATACAGCGGGAAGATTAAGGATTTAAAGGATCAGCTTAAATCGCAGGCGTCGGATGCCATTAAAAAAGCGTCGGAGCCGGTGCAGGCCAAGGTCGATGAGGCAGGCAAAACGGCGCAGGAAAAGGCCGGCGCGGCTCTGGCAGCGATGAATGCGCAGGCCGAGGCGGCGGTGCAGGAAACCGGGGCGCTCGGGAAGGAATTGGATGCCAAAATCGATGGGATTGCCGCGGAGATGAAATCGCGGCTCGGGCCGCTTTTTGCGAAAGTTCCCGGCGGGGATAAAGCCAAGACCGATACAGAAAAAAATATCGATGATACGGCGAAAGCGCTGCATGAATCGGCGAAAGCGACGATTGTGCAGGTGCAGGATTCGATAAAATCGCTGACGAAGCAAACCGATGAGGCTGTGACGGCGACGCTTGCACAAGTCAGTTCGGCCATATCGGAAGTGCCCGCTCGTATCGAGAAGACAAATCAAGAGGCTTTAAAGCGGCTGGATGATGCGCTGCAGCAGACGGTCGAACAATTGGCGGCGATGCTGAAGACCATTGTTGCCGACGCGGCCAAGCTGCTCGATGAAGCGCTGCTGACGGTGACCAATACGATCGAAAATCTTATCGCCGATGGATTTACGATGGTGCGGGGCGTTCAGGCCGATCTCGATAAATTGCTCAATCAGGTGGTTGAGCAGATTCGGGATTTAACGCTGGGGACGCTGGAAGAGGTTAAGAAGGCTGTCAATTCGATTCTCGATACCTTTGAGCAGGGCTGCAAAGAGATCCTCCGGTCGATGGAGGAGTCGGTAAAGGCTTCGGTCGATGAAATCGGCGGCAAGATGAATGCCGAGATTAAGACCTTGCAGGCCGAGCTCAATATGGAAGCCGATAAAATCGCGCGCGATTTAACGGCGGAGGGCGCGAAGGGGCACGATGATGCTTATGCCGATTTTATTAATGCCGGCTATAGCGAAGATACATCGGTCATTTCAAAGATTCGTGAAAAAGGCCAGAAGGCCATTGCCGATATCGAGGCGAAGACCAAGGCGAAGGGGGAAAAATTAGTCGCCGAATTTGAACTGCAGGCGACAGCGCTCAAGCCTCAAATTCAAGCCAAGGGCATGATGGTTATCGGCAAAATTGCCGCAATGGGGCCCGGCATTGCGATGAAGGCCATGAAGGTGGGGACCGATCTGGCCGCGAGTATTCAAAAGAAAACGAAAGCATTGGCCGACACCTTTGCCGCATTGAAAGATTTATTGGCGGGAGCCATTAAAGAAAAAATCCCCGGCTTTATTGAGAAATGCAAGACATCGATTCAAAAGGCGGCGGATACGCTGAAAGCGTCGGGGAAGTCTTTTTATAATGATGTGGTGGTGAAAATAAAATCCGCCATTGAGCAGGCGGAAGTCCGGTTTAAGGATTTATTTGCCGGGCTTAAGGCGATGATTGAGCAGCAAATCAATGAAACGATGGCCACGCTCAATAAGGCCGTGGACGATTCGGTGAAGCGTTTCGTTGATTTGGGCGCTTCGTTTGCGCAGACGGCGCAAAAGCTGACGGAGCGGCTCAAGACGCAGGTTCATGAGCTGGAAGTGACGGGGAAGGCCGCTCTGGATACCGAATTGGCCATCCTGCAAGGGGTGGCTGATGCGACGAAGGATGAAATTCAGGCCCGGGCCAGCGCGGCATTGAATAAAATTCAATCGATTGCAACGTCGATTACATCGGATTTTTTGGCGAAGGCGCAGGCCGAGCTGTCGGCGCTGACGGCGGCGATACCGGTGGATGGAGGATTGGCGGAGCGGGTTGGGCTTGCGACGTCGCTGGATGAGGCGATTGGCAATGTGCTGAGCTCGGTGGACAAGCAGGTTGGCGAGGCGTTGGCGAAGGGCGCGGCGATTGCGGAATCGATGGTGAATGCGGCGGCGCAGCAGGGTGTGGCGGCGCTGGGTCCTGCGGAATTTGAAGCGGCGGCGCAGGCGATGGTGGGTGTGCTGACGCAGGCGGTGGGGGAGGTTCAGTCGGAGGGTGCGAAGGCGCAGAGTGTGCTTGCGGAGGCGAAGGAGAAGCTGACGGAGGTGGTGTCGGAGGCGTCGGCGGCGTGTACGAAGGCGGCGCAGGAAGCGCAGAAAGCCGCGAGTGAGGTGAAGGAGGCTGCGGAAGCGATTGGGGATGCGGTGAGCGAGGCTGGGCAGAATCTGACGGCTGGTTTGCAGAAGGCCAAGGAGATTGTGCAAGAGGCCGGGAAGACCGCGATGCAGGCGATGAAGGAAGCGCAGGCTGCGCGGACGGGTGGGGATGCCGGGGCGGGCGCGGATGCGGGTGCGGCGGCTGGAGCGGGCGCGGATGCAGGCGCGGCGGCTGGAGCAGGAGCGGACGGTGGGGGTGCGGCCGAGGCTGGTAAAGAAGGCGCTGAGGCGAAGGGTGGAGCAGCGGCCGAGGCTGGTAAAGAAG
>CAZICM010000006.1:0-252263 GCA_964537685.1 uncultured Polyangiaceae bacterium | reverse complement strand
GATCGAAATTTGTTGGGCAAATCTTGGGCGGCGCGCTGATGACGGTTATCGGCGGCGCGGGTATGACCGGAGGCGGCGCCCTGATATTGAGTCAAGTCGGTGCGGCGATTGGTATTCCGGCGACCAGCATGAGTTTTGGGTTAGCCGCTGCGGGTGTTGCGAATACGCTTGCAGGCTGGCAAGGATTGTGGCAATCGCTGGCTACGGGTGGCAGCGCGGGGCCGGCGGGTGTGAGCGCCGGGCCGGCCGCGCCGGTAAAACCGCAGGGGCAGGTGCACCATGCGATTTCGACGTTCTCTCCTCCACCCCCGGCGATGGCAGATTTTTCGTTTCAGGCACGGACTGCCCTTTATGCTCAATCTCAAAAGCCACTAGACAGCCACCCCTCCCCTGATAGATTATTCTCCTCCATGCGGCGCACCACCCTATCGGACGGCCTCCCCGTCTTTTGCATCCTTCGCCCAGAAGCCCTCGTGCTCGATCATCATGTGCAGGGCTATCTTCAACATGGCATCACCGTGCATCCCGGCGATATTATTCTCGATGTCGGCGCGAATATTGGTCTCTTCGGCGTAAGAGCCGTGCGAGCCTTTCCCGATGTAAAGGTCTATGCTTTAGAACCCGTGCCCGATATCTTCAAGGTTCTTAAAGCCAATGCCGAGGAACATGGTCCCGGCCGTTTCATTCCCCTCAATGCAGGGGCGGGCGCCGCGCGCAGCCAGGCCCGCTTCACATATTTCCCCCGCAGTCCCGCCCTATCCACCAGCGATCCCGAGGTCTGGGACGAACAGCCGGGTGAATTCACCGAAGCCGTGATAGGCCAGACCCGGGCCGCCGGCAAAGCCATCTGGTATGCCCGTTTACTCCCCCGCTTTCTTGCCGGCTTTGTAGCGCGGCATCTACGTAGTGGGGGCAAGGAAGTCATTGCCGACATTCTGACGCTATCGGATATTATCGAAGAGCACGCCATCGAACGCATCGACCTGCTCAAAATCGACTGTGAGGGCGCGGAACTGGCGGCGCTTCAAGGATTGCGGGCCGAACACTGGCCGCGTATCCGCCGGGTGGTGGTTGAGGTCCACGATCGGGACGGCCGATTGGCCCAAGTCCAAAGCCTACTTCGCCGACACGGCTTTGGACACCTTGTCACCGAAAAGGAAGAAGGCTTTGAAAAGACCCGCCTTATCAATGTCTACGCCACAAGAGAAGAACCCACATGAACGCCGCCACCCTGCTTGCACTCTGCACCTTGGCTCTCCTCGTCCCCGGCCTGCTCATCTCGCTCTACATCGACAAACACGGACTTCCGGCGGCATGGGACAACCAGACCACACCTCGCAAACGGGGCACCCTAGGCCCGCGCCTCCCCTTAATCGGGTTCAACTTAGCCATGGTATATGGCAGCGCCATCCCCGCCCTTTATTTCTATCGCGGACTCTTTCCCCTCAGCGTTCCTCCATGGTGGATGGTTATCTTCCAAGTTATCATTCTAATGCTGGTCGACGATGCATGGTTTTATCTTATTCACAGACATCTACATACCAACAAAACCCTTTACAAGCGCATCCACAAGCTGCACCACGAAGCCTTTGCGCCCGTACCCATCGAATACATCTATGCGCATCCGCTTGAATGGTCGTCTGGCGCGCTCGGACCGGTTTTCGCCATCACAGGCATCTTGCTATGGCAGGGGGAGATGAGCGCTTATGTCCTGATTGGCTGGCAATCGTGGCGGGTATTGCATGAGCTGGATATTCACTCGGGGCTACGCTCCCCGTTGACGGCGCGTATACCGCTATGGGCCAGCATGAAGCATCATGATTTACACCATGCGCGCCCCACCCAAGGCAACTATGCCAGTTCGTTTAAAATTTGGGATAAGGTATTTGGGACTTGTATTGCTGAAAAGGCGGAGTGAAATTGCATAACCGAGCCTTATTCATTTCAACCTAATCAAATATCTCGCCGTTCGCCATTTCGGCATACACGTCTTCCCAGGCTATGCCGATTGGTCCATCCCGATCAAGCCGTTCGATGCGGCGATCCAACTCGGCGCACACCGTTGGCCTCAATGGCTTGGCCATGCCCGGATACTATCAGGCCAGCCGCCTCTTTACCAGCGCTCAATTCAGCCAGCCGCCTCCTCTCCTTCCAACCAACCGCCCTCACATCTTCCCCACTGCCATAAATATCAGCTCAGATACTTCTCAAATTCCTTGATAATACAAAAGCCTTACGCTACCCTCGGCTTTGGTCTTTGTGCAAAAGGATGGGTAATATGATCAAAGCATGGCATGGAATAATGGTTTTTATCGTTGCTTCTGCATTGCTGGCATGTGCTGAACCATGCCAGCCTATACCCGATCCGGATTGTGACTGGAATGTACCCAATCATCATTGCACCTATCTTTGCAAAGGTGATGCATCAGGAGAGGATGAATCCCTACAAGACCGCGTAGAGAAACAGCATAGTGCGGTCCTACCCGCACACGATCCCGACTCCCCTGGCAATGACTAACTATTCCGCCGCCTCATCCCCAGCATCCTGCAATCCGCTTTGTATCCAATTCTGCAACTCTTCAAAAGAAACAGCGCGTTCCAGCCGTTTTATTTCCTTTCCCTCGCTGAGCAGCAGCAGCGTTGGGAATCTTTGCACGCCAAATCGCTGTGCCAGAGGCATATTTCTATCGGCATCCAATCGGCCCACTTTTAGCTTTCCCTTGTAACGAAGCGCTAATTTCTCAAGATCGGGCGCCATCTTCTTACAGGGAACGCACCAATGCGTCATAACATCCACTAGCACAAGCCCATGCTGAATTTCACCGTCGAACTGATGTGCGGTGAGAATCATAACCGCCCGTTCGGGCTGGGTTTCGCCGGCCTTCTTGTTTAGCGCATCAAGCACACATTGAAGAAGCTGTTCGTGATAATATTTCCGCAAATAAACAAGAGGCAAAAGGTCATCGGATTTTCGCTCCTGAAGAAGATCATAGTATTTCATCTCCATCGCCTTATCGGCTTGCAATGGTTTGCCGATAGCTAAATAAAAAGCCCGCTTCCGGGAGATGAGTTCAGGATTTTTAGCGGCACATGCGGCGATTGGATCTCCTTCTGTACCCCGCAGCGCATAGATAGCGGCTTCAAGCAAGTCCAATTCGTGCAAGACAGCTTCCAGCGTCTGTTCTGCTTCGGTTTCGCTGTATGTATCAAAGACCGATGCGGTTGAAGCGGCTTTTGCGGGCCGGGGTGCGGAACCACATGCGGATAAGAGAAGAGCGAACAGGATGAGCCGGGCGCTAAGCTTTGAAATATCGAGCGCGGGCTTGACCATGCCCGGATACTAACAGGTGAGCCGCCTCTATACCAGCGCTCAATTCAGCAAGCCGCCGACTCTCCTTCCCGATTTTAACCCCGTCCCCAGCCCTCCAATCGCCTTCCTTCAATATCCAACACCCCTTTCCCCGTTGTCCCCTCGCCTCTGCGCGCTACAGCCTCCCTTCCCTTCTTCCTCCCAACGCCTTCTGGCCATTTAAAAGGTCCTTTTCTTCCCTCTAAATTCCCCTTTGATGATTCACATACAACTTTATCGATTCTATAACCTCATCCATAGTCGTGCACTCCTTCCAAACTTTCCTTCCTGAAACGCCTCTTTCATTTTCCCCTATCCCGTTCCCCGTCCTCCAAACGCCTTGTCGGGATTCCCATATGCCCGTTCCCCGTCCCCGAAACCCTATCCCGCATTTTAAAATACACACCTCGGGACCCATGTAAGACCCTCTTGCATTTGAGCGCCGTATGCCTTTTCATGGCATCCACCCGTCCTGTTGAAAGGAGTCTGTTTATCATGTCCAACACTGTCTCCAAAGCAATCGCCGATCGGGTGGCCATCAACAATACCGTTATCAGCGCCATCGATACCCATGGGCCGGAGTTTATCCCTAAACTCGAACAAGAACTCTTTCCCAATGGTTTGCCTGCAACGCTGAATACCGAAGGTTTTGTATTTGCCTTTCGGGATTTACTCGCGCGTCAAAATCAGACGCTCATTCAGGTGGATCTCACCCATGCCGGCGAGCTATCCGACGATGATCAATACCGGATAGCCAGGGATGAGGCGACCGCCACGCTGCGCCAATTGGCTTCGATTGTGCGCGCCAATTTGCATTCGGGTTACGGTCTCGGCATCGCTTCCGCTTATGGCATGAAAGAAACCATGCCCGAGGATTTATTGACGCTTGTGGCTTATGCTCAAAACGCAGCCAAGCTCTTGGCGAGCCGTCCTCTAAGCGAGCCTTGTAAGTTCAGCAGCATGGCTGTGAATGCGCCGGCCGCGTCGGCTGATCTCTTTGCTGCGTCGGCGGCCTTGAAGACGGCCTTGGACGATGTGGAACGGGAAAGGCGGGAGGCTCAAATCACACTCTCGGCCAAAAACCAAGCTCTCGCAGGATGGTCGTCCCGTTATCAGGATGTGGCCAATGCCACGATGGCTTTTTGTGGAATTGGAGGGCGTCCCGATTTGGCCGAGCGGGTGAAGCCGACGACGCGAAGGCGCGCGGGGTTGCCGGAGGATGAGGATTTGGCCGGTCCGGGAGACAATGAGCCGCCTTCGGAAACGCCTGAGGCGGGACAAACAGGCAATGGCTGAGCACCGGAGCTTCTGTTTCGAGAGAGACAGCACCCTTGGCCTGCATTAGATTCGGATGGGAGGCATGACAGAATGGCGCGTTTTGATAGGATTACTTCGAACCCATCGCGAATGAACGGGCAGCCTTGTGTGCGGAATCTGCGGCTCACCGTAAAGCGTGTTCTCGAAGCGCTGGCGCTCTATCCGGATCGTGAAGCACTTCGGGCCGAATATCCCGAACTGGAGGACGATGATATCCGTCAGGTATTGGAATATGCGGCCGTTGCGCTGAATATCTAAAGCGCCGCCCCAGATGGCCACAGCAAACCCAGGCTGAGCTCGACCTCTTGGAATGGGGCGGCCCTCACCATATCGTTTTCCTCAAACACAGCAATGCGGGTCCATACATCGCCGCTGAGCTGAAACACTTCAAGCAATTTGGCCAGCGGATCGATCAGCCAAGCGTAGGGCACGCCATGGATGGCATAGCGGGTCATTTTCTTGGCGCGGTCGTGGCGCTGCGTTGAAGGGCTGAGCACTTCACAGACCCAATCGGGAACGGTGGTGATATGGGCTTCGTCGGGTAGCTCTGGCATGCGGGTGCGTTTCCATCCGGCAATGTCTGGAACCAGTACATCCGCGCGCAGATGCAGCTCGGGCTCCATCATGATGAGCCAACCGCCCGGTCCGCCATCACCAAAGCCAAAGCGCGTATTTGACCATGTCAGTAGATTTGAGCCGGCGATGGCATGCTTCGGCGATGGCCGGGACATTGTATAGAGTTCGCCGCCGATGAGTTCGCCGACAAGATTCGATGGAAGAGCTTCGATGTCTGCGTAGGTCGCTATCCGCTTTGCCGCTTCACCCATATTGGGGATGGTGTCACGGAAGGCCCAAACAAAGCAATGCTTAGAGGAGGAAGCGATATCCGAGCCACAGCGTAAAGCCGGTCAGGCTCGCATTGCCCGTCGATTTATGATCGATCGAGTTATAGGCAAATAAGAATTCCGCCAGCGCCGCGCCCGGGCCAATCAGATATTCAGCGCCCAAGGGTACGCCCACGCCTACCTTGGTGGAGCGTTCTCTTGTTTCTAGAAGCGGTTTGCCTGCGACGGTGCCATAGGTGACGCCTTCCAGCATGACAATGCGCGGTCCTACGCCAGCGTAAGGAACAATCTTCCCCAGGCCCGTGTAGCGGTAAGTGACAAAGGGAAAGATGGTGAGTTGTTTCTGCACCAAGTTCCATTCATAGCTTCCACCTTGAACCCGGGGGTCTTGTTCGGTTCCTGAAACCACGGGCGCCGCGTAGCTTGCGTCGATCATGACGCCTAAACCCCGCTTTAGGAAAGGCAGGATATAGCCGATCTCGAGGGCTCCCGTGACGTTTGGACCGAAGCCCGAGAGCTGGACCAAGCCGCCGAACTTTCCGCCGGCGACAAAGGCTCCCCGGTCTTTGCCGGAAGGTTCGGGTTCGCTGGGGGTATCGGCTCCCGCAGCCGCATCGCCCGTGGATAGGCCGACGCTCGAGCTTGTGGCGGCGGGGTCCGGGGTTGGAGGAGGCGGAGGCGCCGCGGGCTCCGGGCTCGGAGGGGGCGCCGCCGCTGGATCGGTGGGCGCGGGTGTTGCGGCTGGATCGGTGGGCGCGGGGGCCGCTGTGGTGGGCACAGGGGCCGACGAACTCGCCGCAGCTGCTGGAGCCGACGCTGCTGGAGCCGACGCTGCTGGAGCCGACGCTGCTGGAGCCGGCGTCTTGCCTTGAGCGCTCGCCGCCGCCGATGCCAAAAGCAGCGCCGGGGCGACACCAAGCGCAAGGAGATTTGCGATCGATTGTTTGCTGTTCATCTTCATCTCCTTTCGCTCACCACACGACAAATTCGGTGGTCTTGCTCGCCGCATCGACATTGGTGCGGCCGCCGATAAAGAACGCAAACGCGCTCTGTACGCTGCTGCCCATGAAGACGCGGGCCGTGCCGAGGCTGAGGCCGGCGTTCCAAGAGTTGTTGGCCAGGGCGCCGGCGCCGCTGATGATCGAAGCGGAAACGCCCTTGGTGGAGGGCAAGCCTTGATCACCACCGAATACAAACAACTGCTGCGCCGCCGCGAGGACGCCATAACCTGCGCTGCCCGCGCCGCCGAAGGATTGGCCGGTGTCGGTTAGGTTATCCAGGGCGCCGCCCGTTTGAATGCGAGCCCGGTTGACGGTGTTCACGGCATTGCCCACGGCGTTCTGGCCACCGCCCACATAGATGTAGGTGGTGTCTGGATCGTTGGGCATCTGGCCGATGTCGGCGCGGATGGTGCGATCGGCAACCCAAACGCCATGATGCCAGCGGGCCGTCGCCGTCGCCATGCCGACTGTCCAGGCATTGCCCGCCGTTTGATGGCCGTTGGCGGCCACGTCGATGGACAAATACTCGTAGCTGTTGAGCACGGCGTTGCCGTTTTTGCCGAGCAGCGCATACAGGTACAGCTTGGTGTCGGGCGCATCGGGATCGGGGCCGATGGCGAATGCCGTGCCATTGCGGGGCACGGACAAATCCGCGAGTTTTGCCCATCTGCCTGTCGAGCCGAGCGCCAAAGGCACATCGGTTCCAGGCATGGCGCTTCCATCGTCGATAAACTGAAGGTTCATCGGATCGTTGGTCTCGGCCAAGAGCACTTCGCTGAAGGAGGCTCCATCGGCCATGGCTGTGCGGTAGATGCGGTAGCCCACAACGTTCGGCAGCAGGTTGCCCAGTGAATCTTTGGGCGCCGCCCAGGTGAGCGTGACCGTGATCTTCTTGTTGGCGATGCTGGGCAGCTTGAGGGCGAACTCATCCGAGGCCAGCGATTCGCCGCCTGGATTGTCGAGATCGGCCGCATCAAATACGGCTGCGACCCTGTAGAACCACTGCCCAGGATCGAGTCCCGCATCGGTGAGCGTGAGGTCCACATCGACAATTTCGGGCGCTTCCGCCGGGCTGAGCACCATGGCGCGTTCGACGGTGGCCAGATCGCCCGTGCCGTCATGGCCGCCGCCCACATAAATGTAGCGGCCGGATGTCGCAGAAGCGGCGAAGACCCTGGGAGACGTCATCGCATAGCGCTGCACCGACCAGGCGCCCATTTTTCCATAGAGATCGACGGGAGCCGCCTCGACGGAATCGAAGACGGTTGCGTTCATTGCCGCTCCATCATCGCCGCCGATGGCAAACACAAAGCGCGAGGCATTGTTGGCCTTGGCGGCCGACGAGACCAGACCGCGCCTGCCGATATTCATCTGCGTACCGGGCTTTGGCGTTTCGAGATTGAGCGAGGGCGTTGTCACGCCGATGGCGGAGAAATCGCCAAAGCTTCCATCGGAATTGGTGACGCGCAGAATGCAGACGGCGCCGGATTGAAGCACCGATGCATCGATGACGGCCGCGATCGAACAGTTCTTGCCGTTCATGTCGCAGACCGGTTCGGCATTGGTGACGGGCGGCGAGGCGATGGGATTTCCAGCCGCGTCGACGCAAGAAAGCGAGACCAGCGCGCCCATTCTAAAATCGTCGCCTTCAACGACGACATTTTGGCCGGATGAAGCGGCGACCGAGGGAGGCGTTACGGTATCGATGACGGGAGGCGGGCTAGCCAAGGAACGATACGCATCGGCCAAGATGCCAACTTTGCCATCGGGATTGACGACCACGAGATCGTAGAGACCGGCGGGCGTATTGGCTGGCACCACAGCGGTCATCGTGTCGCCGTCGACCACCGTTACAAAGTTCACTTCAATGCCAACGGCCATTGGATCCGGATTGGTTGAGGCCGCCGGATTTAACAGCACGCTGGGCGTTGAAAGGAAGGGCGCGTCGTTGGGCGCGGGCGCCGTTGTATCGCGGAAAATCGTGATGGGAACACTGGCCGCCGTATCGCCAAAGGGCGGTTCCACGCGCAGCATGGTGATGTTCTTATCCGCGGCGATCGTCAGGCCGCCCGGCAACATGGTCGCCGCGCAATCCGAACCATCTTTCAAATACACATCGTACAGCCCCGCGGGCAGTCCGGCGGGAACCACAGCCTGCAGCCGCTTGGGATAACCGATGACTTCGTTGTGCGAGAGCACCGTGATCGGCATCGCCTGGCCGGCGGGCGCAATCGAAACGGCATCGGCCGCGAGCGGCTTGTTGATCGCCGTTGCAAACAAAGTCACGCGCGTATTGATCGTGTCCGCGACCACGGGCGGATCGACAAAGAACAGAATCGGACCTTCGGTTCCCGTGACTTCTTTGTGAGGCAGAGGCCGGTCTTCACAGCCATCGGGATTGATGACGACGACTTCATAGACGGTGCCTGGAATCACGCCCGGCCCGAAAGTCGCCTTGAGTTCTGTCTCGGGCTGGCTCATCTCCACGACGCTCGCCGTCGAGACCACCATGCCCATATTGCGCAGCTCGACGCGAGGCATCTCGCCCATCGGGCCGCTGAAGAAATTCGCACCGGAAATGGTGAGCAGCGAGCCGCCGGTGCACACCTTTTGAGGCACCACCGAATCGACGCGGGGCGGCGGATGCACAACGAGCTTGATCACCGACGTGCTCGAGCACGCGGCCGTACCCGGATTCTTGATGACCACGTCGTATTCACCGGGTCCGAGGCTTCCCAGCGGGATGTTGATCGTCGCCGACGAACAGAGTTCGATCTTCTCGACGAAATTGCCGGCAAGCTCGGTGCAGCCCTGAATATCGGTAATCGAAAACTCTTTGCCGCCCACGGTTACGGTGGGAACGACGCCATCCACACGCAGGAAATAGCGGCCATTGATGACCACATTCTGATCGCTTTGATCGTCGCAGATCGTATTTGGCAAGAGCTCGTTTATTTCGGGAGGCGGAATCAGCGCGATAGCCGCGGGCCATGTGGCCGAATGCGTTCCATCGGGATTCGTGACGACGATGTCGTACACACCGCCCGGGATTTTTTGCTCCGGCGTGATGTCAAACGACATCTGCGTATCGCTCAGGTAATGCACCTTGCTTGCGCCGGGATTTTTAGGATCGTCGGGGATTTGAATGGGCGCTCCCGCGGGCGCCATCCCATCCAGCCCCGCGGCGGGCTTCAGCTCAATTTTGGGCAGAAGCAATTCTGTCTTCGGCCCTTCCAAGGTCTTGGTGGGAATGGGAGCGAAGCCCGAACCCACCAGCACGACATTGGTGGTGAGCTGATCGGTGCACACCAAGTCTGGGGCTACAGCACCTTTATCGGTACTGGCCCGCAGCTCGGGGCTTTCCACGGAATACGAGCAAGCGGCTGATACGGCGAGACCCGCCGCAAGGCACAGCACGCTGATAAAGCGCATCCAGAGAGCCGAAAACGGCCATTTTGCATGCTTGTTCTGCATACACACCTCGCAATGAAAGGCTTAAGCTTTCGGGGGTCAGAATAGGGCGAAGCCCACATCGCCAAAGCTTCAATACTCGGCGTTGTACATTGGTTTTGTATTCCGCTGGAATACGGAAACCCAGAAGGAAGGAACTCCGCCGGAAAAACGATGTCGCAGGCCAAATGGTTGTGGCCGGGCCGTTCCCGGCAAGAAATACTGCCTTTGGAGGAGCCCCCATGCGCCGCTATATCGCCGAAGGGATAGGAACCTTTACCGTTGTGTTTGTGGGATGCGGAGCCACCCTGCTGAGCGGTGAAAAGCTCGGGTTGCTGGGCATTGCTTTATCGTTTGGGCTTTCGCTGGCTGTGATGCATTTGGCCCTTGCGCCTCTGTCGGGAGGGCATTGCAATCCTGCCCTTTCGTTCTCCGCGTGGACAGCGGGACGGCTCTCTGGACGGGATGTGCTGCCCTACACAGCCGCGCAATTGGGAGGAGGAGCGTTGGGGGCGGCGCTGTCTTTGTACATCGCTGGCAATCGTCCGGGAGGCACACCTCAAGCGGCGATGATTCTCGCCAATGGATATGATCGCCTATCTCCTGGATATTATGGGATTGGAGCGGCTTTTTTAACGGAAATGATGCTGACGGCCATCTTGGTCTTTGTGTTTTTAGGAGCGACGCGGGCCAGAGAATTGGAAGGCGCTCAGACGCAGAGAGAAGGCCGAGTGATTGTTCCTAAAAGCATCACTGGAGGTATTTCGGCCCTGGCGCTGGGCGGAGCTTATGCGCTGATTCATTTGGTCGGATATTCTGTGACCAAAATGGGAGCGAATCCCGCGCGTTCACTAGGGTCTGCGCTACTTTCGGGCGGCATGGCCTTGGAGCAGGCGTGGCTCTTTTTGGCGGCGCCGATGCTGGGAGCGCTTCTGGCTGGACTTGCGCACCGGGGGCTGTTTGGAACAGGCGAACCCGCCGCGAAGAATCCTAAAAGCGCCGCCGCAGAAAGCGCTGCCATCTAATCCCGTGTCGCGCACTGAATCTTTCTTTTTGGCGCTCTCGACGGCATGTGCGTCCGCGCTTATTGCCTACGCAGCCCTGCGCTGCACCGAACATTTTTTTTATCCGCGAGAGAATCCCGCCGTCATCATCTGGACTGAGCGAAGCGGTTTTATTTGGCGAATCGCGATTGCCCTCTACATTGCGGGCGCGGCGCTCTTCGGAAGTTATGCGCTCGCGCTTCGCTCATCCAAGCGCGCCTCTCGCCTGCTCTGCAATCTCGTTATCGCGGCCTTCTTTATCGCCCTTCTCCAAAGCATCATCCTGCCGTGACTTCTGAAACACTTCACACGCTTGCTCAGATCCACGGCCTGGGCTCGTGGCTCGCGCTCGCGCTGCTTCTGTTGTCGAGCGTGCGTTCCCGCCGTATCCCAACCCCCATTCCCACATCCATCTTCGTCACAGCGGCCGCCGCAACCTGTATGACTTCGCTCAGCGCAGCCATCGGCTTCGCACTTCATTTCCCTTATCAATATCGCCTGAGGCAGCGCATCTTCCTTGAAAGCGAAACACTAGGCCGGCTCTTCGAACGCAAGGAACATCTTGCGTTTGGCGCGCTTCTGCTTTCGTGGTGCGCGCTCTGTGCGCTCATCACTATCGGCCTTCGCCACAGAGCGCGCTCATCTTCTAGTCATATCGCCGCTTATCCGCAAAATGATGCCATCTTGAGCGATCTGAAGCGCACCGTGTTCTTTGCTTTCAGCGCCTCCGCAGTCCTCGCTGCCATGGCCTGCGTCGCGGCTTCCATCGTCGCGCGCCGCTTCCGCTTCAGTGCGTTTATCTAATCAGCACAACTCTATCGAATATTATTCAATTCCGATCAGCGCTTTCTAGGGTCTAATTTAAAATTTGGACACGATCAGCAAGTGCGTTTCCATTACGGCAATATTACAGAATGGTAGCTTAACAAAGCAAAAGATCCACTATATTCGTCATTTTTCAATCAAAACCACCAAAACTCTGCTTTTAGCAAAACCTCATCGCCAAAATTTTTTTCTTTGATCTCGACAACGCTCGATAACCTTGCCAGACTCTTCCTTGCCGTGCGCGGGCCGGTCCGCCCCCCCAACCGATCCGCAGCGCGGCTTTTCTTTTTTGTTCGCCAAGAGCTGCTCAACGCCCCGTAAAAGCGGCTTTGCCTTTTTCCAAGAAGGCTCGCATTCCCGCCCGCTGATCTTCACTTCCAAACAATCCCGCAAAGGCTTGAGCCTCCAATTCACACGCGGATTGAATGTCGAGCGTCTCTCCACGCAGTATCACGCGCTTGGCCGATGCAACGGCGAGCGGCCCTTTTGAGGCAATTTTCGCCGCCGTTTCGCGGGCCTTGACAAGCAGGTCCGCAAGCGGAAACACCGCGTTTGCTAGGCCGATCGCCAATGCTTGTTCAGCCGTGAGCATGTCACCCGTGTAGATGAGTTCGCGCGCCTTCGCGATGCCTACCCGGCGCGTGAGCCGCTGAGTGCCTCCAAAGCCTGGAATCACCGCCAGATTGACTTCGGGCTGTCCAAACTTCGCCGTGTCAGCCGCATAGATGAAATCGCACGCAAGCGCGAGTTCGCAGCCGCCTCCTAGGGCAAAGCCATTTACCGCGGCAATCACGGGAATGGGCATCGATTCAATCAGCGCGCACAGCGCTTGGCCCGCATCAGAAAAACGCTTGGCCTCCGCGCAGCTCATGGTGGACATGGCTGCGATATCAGCGCCCGCAACGAAGGCTTTTCCTGCGCCGGTTAGCACGATCGCGCGCACAGCATCCGTTCCTTGTGTCTTCTGAGAAAGACCTTGAAAGGCTTGTGCAAGCTCCGCAATCAGCTCTGCGCTAAGCGCATTGAGCTTTTCGGGGCGGTTGATGGTGAGCACGGCAATATCCGCGCTCTGCTCGAGAAGAAGGAATTGGTTGGCACTCATGAGTGGGCTCGTTAGCAAGGCCGCGCAGCCCTGAAAAGCGCGAATCTCCCGCAAGCCCTAAACGATCCAAAAAGATGCGCACGCCATCGCGATCTTAAACGGAGGCAGTGAAACTTCGTCGTTTTCCCGGGCAACAACGACACTGAGATGTTGCTCGGGCACCATTGAAAATACTTCGACGGTCTGAAGCGCCGGATCGATGAGCCAAAACCATCGCACGCCTGCCCGCGCATACAGTGCGATCTTGTGCGTCCGATACGCCTTTACTGCTTCAGCCGTGACGACTTTGCAGCATAAAAGCGGTGGTGTCCGCGCAAGTTCGGGACGGCCGTATTTGTCGGGTGCCGGCCGTTCCCGCGTTTGCCATACAGCAATGTCCGGCATGCCCAAGAGATCGCCCGGCAAGGCGATTTCAGGCTCGGCCTCAATCCAAAAAAAAGGGCCGCCGGCAGCTTCTTGTTGAGCCGCTCCTTGTTGAATCGCCCGAAAACACATCCGCGCCGCATAGCGCTGAGCCCTGCCGGGCTTGGACAAAAGCAGCGTCCGGGGCTCACTCGATGTGCCGCTCGATAATGAATCGGGAAAGCGATCCAATTCATCGAGAATATCGTCGTAATAAGCCCGCGGAAGGCCACTGTTTACCACGGGGCGAGTGTAGCGTCCGGCGCGAATATCTCTCAAACCAAAAGCAGTGTCCCCACAGCGCGCATGCCCGACGCCTCGGCAATGGCATCTACATACAAACGAACTTGTGTGGCGTATTTTCGATAACGCCCAGTCAGGTCTACATCGGTTTTGAAATCCACCACTACCCAGTACCCGCCGGCGCCGTCGGGCTCGAAAAAAGCCAAATCGACGATGCCTTCCACCACCGAGCCATCCGCCTGCCGAAGCATCACGGGCTCTTCCCGGTGAATCTCTGGACTCTTCGCCGCCCGCTGCAGCAATGGATGCCGGAGCGCATCGATCACCGCCCGCGCCGCCGCTGCCGTTTCGTCCAGAGGCGCAAATAGTCCCCGCGCCTCCATTTGCGTAAGCGCCAAGATCGAAGCCTCGTCCGCTTGAAAATCCACGCGGGATAGCACCGCATGAACCAAATTCCCAAAACGCGCACCCGCCGGCCGCGCCGCCCTTTCCGTCGCCGTTCGCTCTAAGCCGATCGATAGCTCGGCAAGCACGGCCTCGCTGTCCGGGTTCGCTCCGCCCAGACTCTCCGCGCGGCCCTCCGCCGTTCCACTCAGCGGGTCCGGCCGCTCAATCGAATCCGCAGAGGCTCCCTCCCGAGCTTGCAAATCCGCCGCATCCGCCGAAAGCTCCGTGGCCGTCCGCACCACCAAAGCGGCCCTGCTTCCCCGCTCTAATACCGCGGTCCTTCGAGCCTGCCACTCCGCATGAGCGCGCTCTCCCTCGTCCGAAACCCGGCCATCCGCATCCGCCTGCAGAATGCGCTGCTGCCTCAATCCCACTTCATGCTCGGAATCGAGCATCAACACATGCGGGTCCCACCACACCACGGTGTGATTCCCCTTCTTCGGCACATGAAGCCCAGGAGCCACCGATGTGTTTGGTCCAAGGGCCTCGAGCTTCGGGGGCCGCTCCACCACACTGTCGGGGCCAAATTTAGGGCATCCCGGCGCAGGCTTGGGCGAGCGCCGCTCTGCCGACATCGGATACACAACCGGATTCAGCACATCCAGCCAGTTTTCCTTGTCGCTCCCGTCTTTGTCACCTATTGCCGGAATCACCAGCAAATCCCGGGCGCGCGTCACAGCCACATACGCCAGCCGCACGGCTTCCTCCTGATCGCGGAGCAAGACTTCATCGCGGTGATCCACCAGTTCTGGCGGTACACAGCCTGCCACGGGCTCCACCCACAAATTCTTCACCGGATCGACATAGCGCGATGGCTTGGCATGCGTCGCCGGCGCCATCGGTTCGGCCAAAATCACTACGGGAAATTCCAACCCCTTTGCCCGGTGCACCGTCATCAAGCGCACGCCTTCCGTACCCTCTTCCACCACGGGCGAAAAGGCCGCCTCTCCCCGCTCCGCATCCTGTTGCATTTGCTCGACAAATGACCGAAATGAAATCGCTCCGGATGCCTCGAATCGCCTCGCCATTTCAATGACGCGAAGCACATTGGACAACGCTTGTTCTCCTGTCGGCCATATCGCAACGCCCGCATGGGCTCGCGTTGCCTCCAAGAACCTTGCCACCGTGTCTGCAATGGGTTTGCGATTCCGGCTCAGATGAAGACGCCCCAGCACATCCAGCGCATCCGCCACAGGTCTTGTCGTCTCCGTCAGCAGCCCCTCCGCCGGTCTGCGTAATGGATGGAATGCTCCTGTCTCATTCCGGTAGGCCAAAAGCACATCGTCCGTCAGCGCAAAAAACGGCCCGCGAAGTGTCGCAAAGACACTGAGTTCATCGTCGGGCCACTCAATCGCCGAAAGCGCATTGCGAAGTCCAAGCACTTCCTCCCGCGAATGAAATGACTTGCCCCCTACCAGCACATGGGGAATACGCCGAGCCTCCAAGGCATGTACATAGGGCCGGGTCGTATCTTCGCGGTAGGCCGAAAAACGCTTAAATAATATGCATATGTGACGGGCTTCCAAGGGAACTGGGTGGCTTGGATCATCCCGCTCGGTCACGGTCCATCCACTGTCATGGATAAGCCAATCAATAAATGCCCCCGCAGCTTCGGGCAGGGACTCGTTGACTTTCCAGGCTGCCATAGCTCCCCATTCGCTATAGGGACTCGGAACCGACAACGCCACCACCGTTGGCCTTCCAACGGGATCGGGCCTGAAGGGGGAGAGGTCTACATATTCGGCCTGCCCTCCGGAAAGCCCCCCTTGCATCACCGGGGCAAACGCCGCGTTTACCGCCTCTTGAATCGATGGAGCACTCCGGAAGCTGGTCGTCAGATACAATACCCGCGCCCCAAAATCGACCAACCTATCTTTGGTGGCTTGATACAACGCCACATCCGCCCGCCGAAAGCGATAAATCGATTGTTTGGGATCGCCCACGACAAATAGCTTTCCAGGCGCAACCCGCGCTTTTGTCCAATCGGCTTGAGCAGGATCGTCAGAGGCAAGCAATAGCAATATTTCGGCTTGGAGAGGGTCGGTGTCTTGGAACTCATCCACGAAAATATGTGTAAACCTTTTTTGAGCCGACCTTCGCACCCCGATATTCAAGCGGACAAGATCTCTCGCCCGAAGCAATAAATCCAAAAAATCAAGCTTGCCCGAGCGCATCTTGAGATGCTCGTAGTCCTGGGCTAGTCCCAAAAGCTCGTTCTGTAAATGAACGGCCAACTCCGCATCCATCACCTCAAGCATCCGGTCGAGCTTGTCTTTCACCTGACGGCGCGCCGCAATCGCCTCCGCACGCGAAATACCCGTCCCATACCATTGTCCCGCACCCTGCCAGCGCCATTCTTTTGCGCGGGTTAGCTCGCTTAATTCCGCTTCCAAACCATCATAGTCCCGCACCCTCGGCACCATGGCCGCCTCGCGCCGGGCCAGTTCATCGATAAATCTCTCGATCTTCTGAAAACATTGCGCCAAATAACTCTCGGAATTGGACGCCCGAGGAGCATATTGTCCCAAATGCCTTAAATCTTTGATGATTTCATCAATCGCCGCTTTGCGATCAACCCGAACATGCCTCCATGGTGCATTGAAATCGCGGCGATTCATGAGCGACCATGCCGCATCTCTCAGCAACTTCCGCGGTGAAAACGTATCGCGGCCCTTGGGCCTTCGGCGAAGCATGCGCCTCACGCCTTCGCCGGGGTCTGTGATGACCCGGCTAAACCACTCATCAAAGGCTTGATCGAACAGCGCCTCCGACTCCTCTTCCGATGCCACCTCAAATAAAGGATCGACCCGGGACTCAATCGGATACTCTCTTAATAAATCACCGCATAAGGCATGTATGGTCCCAATCCTGGCCGTCTCCAACTGAAGCAGCGCCGAATCCAATCGCTGGAGCGCCAATTGCTGAGCCTCTCCCCTGCCCACCAGCTCGTTGCGGGCCTTCTCTATTTCCGAACGCAGCCTCAGCTTCATTTCCCCGGCCGCCTTCTCTGTAAAGGTGACCGCTATTATCTGATCGAGCCGCGCCTTTCCCGTCTTGAGCACCGCCATCATTCGAGCAATCAACTCTGTCGTTTTGCCCGTCCCAGCGCTGGCCTCCACCACAAACGTGCTGTCTAAATCTTCTCTAATCGATCGGCGGGCTTGAGCATCCGCTAATTTTTCAGCCCAAATCCCGTTGTGCAATTCGACCGTCATGGTAAGCCGCGAAGCCTCGAGAGCTTCACCAGCGCTTCAGGTCGCTTTCTTTTGGTGCGCTGCTCTTCATGAGGCCCGCACACACAAGCGTAATCGCACAACGAACACGCGCCCTCTTCAGGCGCCGCTGGTAAAAAGCCGTTTTCAAGCGATTCTTTGATAATTGAGACCACTTCTTTGGCGTAGTCCCGCGCTTGATCGTTCAATTCAATCGGAATACTTTCAAAACCTCCAGCAGATGTGCAGTAATAAAGCCGTCCCGAATGCACCCGCTGATCGGGAAAGATCTTTTCCAAAGCCAATGCATAAAATAGCGGTTGCAACGTTTGCCCCCCTCCCACCACCGCGCCTTTTTTCGACCGCACTTTACCCGTTTTGTAGTCCGTTGCCCGAAGCGCGCCGGAAGCATTCTGCTCAACCAAATCGATTGAACCCCGAAGCATCACACCGCAATCCAATTCAGCCGGTGTATTTTTACTCGCAGGATCGCGCGGCCTTCGATCCGACAGCCCAAAGGCAAGCTCAAAGCGCCACGGCACCCACGAGGCTTCGCTTGGAACTTCCGCGGAACGCCTGAGCCACTCTCTTAAATCGCCCCGCACCTGGGCAATGGTGTCATTCCAAATCTGCATAATCGAAGGGGCGAGATTGTCCCGGTAACGCGCCTCCACCTGGGAAAGAACGCTGTCGATAATCTCCCTCGCCTGCTCGATATTGTCGCGCGTTACAGGCAAAATCTTTTGCTTGCGAAACTCCTGCAATGCTTCGAATTGCACCTCGTGCACCATCGAACCCCTGGACAGCGCATCTATTTCTTCAATGCGTTCGGGCACCCTGCGGGGCGAAAGGCGGTGTACCGCCTGCAGGAAAAACTTGTAAGGACAGGACGCAAACATCTGCAGCGCCGTCGGCGAAAAAGAACGCACCGAAAACTTGTGCCCCAAAAGCACTTTTTGCGCCTCGGGTACCGGCCGCACCAATCCATCGGCGGCCGTCCATGTGGGCAGCCATCGCCGCGCCCTAAAGCGAAGCGCCCGCGCTAGATGCGGATTCGCATTGAGCAAGTAGCGCGCCGTGCCCACCGTCTGCTCCTCGGGCGTTTGAAATACCTTATCGAGCAAGGCCAAATCGTGCTCGGCCTCGTCAATCGCGTCTTCATGTTTCGAGGGCGCGGGCCAGCCCAGCCGCGAATCACCGCATATTTCGGCACGCCTCAGCAGTTCGTCAAAGCCGGGAAGCCGGCCCTCCGCGGCCCGCAGCACTTCCAGCCCATAAAACGAAGGCACGCGGGGACGCGCCTGCTCCATATCAAAGCGCGGAAACGATAAATACACGCGCCCTTTCGCGGCACCCACGGCCATTCTCAGCATAAGCCGCTCGGCGTGAACCCGCTCTTCATTGCACGGCAGGCCCGCCAAACGCTCTTCACCCGGTTTTGCAAGCATTTGCGTGATTGCCCTCCGCTCTTGATCGGAAAGCAAAGGATCTTCCATCACCTTCTGAGGAAACATCTTTTCGGCGAGGCCGGGCACAAACACCACATCAAAACAAAGCCCGCGCGCCTGCTCGATGCTCGCGACAAACACACGGCCAAAACGCTTGTCGGTGGGATTGTGCGGCCCCTCGAGCAACTTCTTCCGGAGGACAATCACCACCTCGCCCATAGAGACCGGCCCCACCAATCCAAGCGGCGAGAGCTCGGAGAGCACTTCGAAAATACGGTCTGGATGGCGTATCGCCTGCCCAGCCAGCGCCTTGAGATGAGAAAGCCATTCGCCCCAAGGAGCCCGTTCGGGAAGGTTCTTCAGCGCATCGAGCACCGGAAGGACAAAGGCTTTAAATGCGGAAAGCGTCGCCAAATTTCTCTTGGCCCGCTCGGCGCCCGCATCGCCCGGATTCTGCGCGGCCTTTAGATCCAGCGTAAACTCAGAGGCCAGCCGATCCAGTCTCGATTCCCATCGCTCACGGCCCGAAAGAATAGCCGCGTCAATAATAAGCTGCTCCCAATAACGCGGCGATCGGTAGGCCGGCGAAGGCTCGATTTCAGCATCGGGCGAAGATGGAGGAGGAGGCGCCGAAGGCAATCCGCCCACGACGCGATCGGGTACTTCGCAAAGCGAAAGGTATTCAGAAAAACGCTTTGAACAAAGCCCTTCGGCCGCGCATGCGAGCAGCGCCAGAAATGCCCTTCCCGCGGTATCGGGACGATGGAGGCCCTCGGCAAAATAAGCTGGAATGGCCGCGCGCCTCATCGCTTCCTGCAAATGCTGACGATACCCTTCCCGCGCGCGGAGCAGCACCGCCATCCGATCGAAAGGCACGCCCCGGGCCGCTTCTCTATAAAGTCTCCTTGCAATCTCGACGCATTCGCGCGCTTCGCCCGGCGCCGACAAGATCAACACATTCTCATCGAGTTTCCCGGCCTCCACCGGCCCTTCGGAAAAGAGTTCGCGCCTTAACCTGTGAAGCGAGTTCTGAGCGCCGCCCCCTGCCCGCGCTTCGTCAGGTTCGGGACGGCAGCCAAGAATAGAGCTCAGATGCGAGAGCGTGAGTTCGTCCCCCGTGGGCACCGTAGCCAGCACCGACGCCGCCTGTTCGCAAATAGAGGCCACAAAACGAGCCACAAGCTCCGAATCCACCGCCACATCCAGGAGCAGCACGGAAAAAGCACTCGGCCTCAATTTTTCACTTGACGAACGAGAAGGCTCTTCCGAAAGCGTCCGCGCAGCGGCAGAAAACACGATGGCCGGATCGCAAAGCCCCACCGCCTGCAACTCTTTTTCATAGGCCGCATACAGCTCAGAGAGTTCGGGACAAATTGGCGCGAGCTGCTCTGACGATTTCAAACCGCACATGCGCAATTCTTTAAGTGTGCGGCTGAGCGCGCGAGGAAAACCTGGATGATGAGCCACATCATGAAAGCGGCCTAAACGATGGGCATTCCCATACGAAAGCAACTTATAAACGGTGCGCGTGCACACAGCCTCAAGCGACAGTGGAGAAGCTGGGCGGAGTCCTTGAGACAGCAGCAGCGGCGCGGCCAATTGCGCTGCGAACAGATCTAAAGTTGAGCGCACCCAGCCAAATGTCCCGCCTCCGTGGCGCTTAAGAAGCTCGCGGCAGACCTCGTTTGCACTGTCGAGTGTTGCGCCAAAAACCAACACGGGTTCGCCGCGCTTTTTGACCGAAAGCCAGGAGATAGCCCGGTCAAAACGGTCCTCAGCGGATTCTGAACGAAAGAGATGATTCGGCATGATGGGGTTTGGTATTGGGTATCAATACAGGCGTTCTGTTTGGAATGCAATCCGGGCCAAATTGGGGCGAAACGGATGCGGATTTCCGGATGTTTGGCCTGCGCCGCCTATTGTTAGGCAGATGTTCTGAATTGCAAACCCGTTTTATCAGATATAGGACAAACAATATCCTACTAATTGGCGCCGGGCATGACGGCTGGGCGGGCGGGAGCTCAATTGAATGCGATAGGCGGCGTATTAAGCATGGAGCCGATCGTGAATGATTTGATATTCATAGGATGTAATCTCATAGGGATTAGCATCGGGATCATGGAAATATAAGGACCAAGAGAGCTGATGGTCTTCGATTTGAATAGGATGCCCCAGCACAGAGGACAGATGGAGTTTCCAATCGAAAAAGGCTTGAGCTGAAACGGCGAGGGCAATGGTGGAGCGGCAAGGCTGGGGAGGTCTTTCGAAGAGCGCGAGATGGATGGTATCGGAATCATTGGCGAGGGTGAGAGGGCCTCCATCGTCGGCCCAGAACTCCAAGGCTTTTATGCGCTGAAACCCGAGCACTTCTTTGTACCATCGCTCGGATGCATCTCTATCGCTCACATAAACATGAATATGATCGAAGCGTTCAAGAGAAGGGGGCATGTTTTATTCTTAACCTCTGGAGGATTTGAGTCCAGCGTTGGAGAAGGGTACGGTCTTCGCGGGTATCAATTCTTTGCTGTTGTTCTGCTTAGCCAAGGCTTGTTTCAATCGCTTTCGCATCCGATCGAAGCTTAGCTAGGCTCTTTTTTGAACGGTTCCAATTCGATCGAAGCTTAGCTAAGCCTTCTTCCCATCGTTTAGGATGGGTGCCGAAGCTTAGCTAAGCCTTCTTCCCATCGTCCTTGTATCGTTCGGGCCAGTCTTAAGCTTCTGGAGCCCCGGTTTCGCTCTCTTCCGGGCTCCCGGAAGCTTCAGTCTCGGTCCTTGCCTTGCGGGTCCCAAAGAGCGAGGGCGCAAATGCCTCGGCATCGCCTTCGTTCCACCGTAAATAGGCCGCCGCCCGCCGGCATTGATCGTAGGCGTTCATAAATAGCGTGAAGGCCCGCTTCTTTCGCTCGTTCGTATCCATTGGCCCGGCGTCGGGCACGCCCTCCCGATCCCGCTCTCCCAACGCAATTAACATCTGAGGACCAAGTTCGGCCGCTCGTTGCACATGGGCCCAGGTGACGGTGCTGCGATGTTCAACATCGCTCCATATGGCTGTAAATAAAGCCGATAACGCGACCAAATCGTTGGCCGTGTCCAAATTGCCCAGGCCCGAACGAATGGCTTCCACGGCGCTTTTCTCAAAATAGCCCGTGTGGGCCAAGAGTTCGGCGGCAAGCAGCATATGCTCCCGGAGCGGTTTGGCTTCCTCCAGGAGCTTGGCAAAGGCTGTTGATGGGAGCGCGGGCAGCGCCATGAGATGGGCATGCCATGCAGCCAGCGCATAGGTGCCAATATGATCCATATGCGCGATTTCAAAGCCGGGTAAGGCCAGCGCGTCTTGCCGGAGTTTGGCCAACTGGGGTACGGCCGCGATAGCTATGGATACAGCGCGGGGAATGTCGAGGTTGACGGGGATGAGGTCTTCGGGCGAGAGCTGTTTTAGTTTGGATTCAATGGACGCTAGGGCTTTGGCGGCGTCTTTGGGTACAGCCGGTTTCGATGCGGCGGCCTTGGGTTTTTTCGGGAGTTTAGGGGAATTGGACGAAGATGGCATAAAGGCGTCTCCTCTGGGTGAAATGGTGCGGAAATGATCATAGAAATCGTTGGAAGGACATTGCAAGAGGAATATTTGAAGCGATCAAAAAACCAAGCTTAGGGCATGCTTGCACCTTGAACGCATTGGTGAAATTTGCATAGTCTGGACTTGCGCGGGGAGCGCGCGTTGCCATGGAACAAACGCTGTTTCAGCCTGGCCAATATTGCGGGGATTACCGCATTGAGCAGTTGTTGGGCGCGGGCGGCTTTGCGGAAGTGTACCGGGCGCGCTGCGTCAAGACCCACGAGCGCGTGGCGCTGAAAGTGCTGCATACCCGGCATAGCGAGAATGCCAGCGCCAAGGAAAAAATGAGGGCGGAGGCCGAGTTTTTGTCATCGGTCTCGCATATGAATCTGGTGAGGGTGCTGGGCCTTGGGCGTCATCAAGGGGTGATGTTCATGGCGATGGAGTATCTGGAGGGGAAAACGCTGCGGGCGTGGATGGCTGAGAATGGAGGGCGTTTTCCCTTGATGCAGGCGCTGTATGTGGCGCGGGAAATTGCGGACGGCCTCGGGGCGGCGCATGAGCTTGGCGTGGTGCACAGGGATTTAAAGCCGGAGAATGTGTTCGTTACGAATGAGCGCAAAATTAAAGTGCTGGATTTGGGGGCGGCGAAGTTTTTCGGGTGGAATCTTCGCTCGACGGCTCCGGGAAGAGTGATTGGAACGCCTTTGTATATGGCGCCCGAGCATGTGCGGGGGCTGAAGGTGGATGGGCGCGCGGATGTGTATGCGCTGGGCGTGCTTTTGTACGAGATGATCGGCGGTCATTTTCTGTCGCGGCACAGGGACGCGGGGATGAGCAAGTATGAAGCGGCGATGATGCAAATAACGGTGATGCCGGTGCCGTTGAAGACCTTGCTTTTTGGCTGTCCCGACGATGTTTCGGACATGGTGGCCAAGGCGATGGAGAAAGATCCGGGCAAGCGATTTGAGAGCATGAGCGCGTTTGCGAAGGCGATCCGGGATGCGCAAAAGCAACTGAAAAAGACATGGGGCCTGAAATCGACGGGGCAGATGAGTATGCCGGCGCCTTCTTCCGCGGCGGAGACAGAACCGAATATTTCGCTTGAAATGCCGGAGGATGACGGCGAGGAGGACACAACCCAGAAAAGGCGGAAGAGCGAAGGGGCGCGCCCGGTTTCGTTTGTATACGAGGTGGATTCGGGGGAAGCCCTGACCCAGGAGCAGAAGCCAAGCCTAAGTCAAGCTATTTCTGCCTTTGTGACGGGAGCGCAGCGGGGGCGGGCGAGAAGGGTTGCGCGAAGGGCTTTGAAAAGGCCGTCTCCGGTGGAGCCCTTGAGACCCATGCGGGCGGAGGACATGGAGCCGACGGCGCCGATGCAGATGGCGGATTTTTCGGATTCAAGGCTGGGGGCGGCGCTCGCGAGTGAAGAGCTGGTGACGCTTCCAATGCAGCGCCTTTTGGTTCCCCAGTTGCCGGAGGCGATGGAAGAGCATGCGGCGGAGCAAGTGCGTCTTCATCCGACGGAGCCTTTGCCTGCACGGGAAACGGAGGCGCAGGCGAATGTGACGGAAATGTCGGCGGCGGGTGGGCCGTTGGCGAAGACGCAGCGGACGCCGGTGCGGGTGGGGCCGGTGGGACTCGTGTTTGCGGCGATGGCGGGGATGGTGCTGATGTGGGCGGGGCCGGCGGCTTGGGAGCAGTTTGTTGCATCGGGAAACGTCAAGAGGGAAGAGAGCGCTCCCGCGGCATCGGAAGCGAGGGAGCAGCCGCCATCCAAGGAGCTGTCCAGGGAGCCTAGCGTTTCGCCCACTGGACCGGCCGTTTCGTTTCCTGTGCAGGAGGCTGAAAGGCCAATGGAAGCGCCGAAGAGCACAGCGTCCAGCGAGCCGAAGGCCGCGGGCACGGCTTCTATGCCCAAGAAGAAAAAGGCGGCTGAACGCGCGGCGCCTCCCAAAGCCAACGCGGTGAAAAAAGCGGAAACGAGCCAGAAATTTGCGCCTATTTTCGAATGAGGAGTGCCATGGGTGAAGACGGCGAACACGACATGGCTGCGAGCGATGAATGGACGGCAGATCCACCGAAGAAGCTTGTGCTTTTAGGCTCGAAGAGCGAGGTGATGAACAAGGCGCAGAAGCTTCGGGAGGCGATGGATGAGAGCGGGGAGGACAAGGCGCTGCCTGGATTGATTTCGGCGTCGGGGGCGAATGAGGCGAAGGTGCATTTGAAGGCATTTGTGCCTGTGGAGCAGCCGGACGCGGCGACATTGGAGATGGCGCGGGTGAGGGTGGCCGATGCGCGGCGGGCGACAACAGAGGTGCTTGAGGCGGGTGGGAAGGCGGCGGGGACAGGGGAGCGGCCAAAGGCGAAGGGCGGGCTGAATCTCAAGGCGCTGGGGCTTGGGGTGTTGGGGCTGTTGGGGCTGGGAATTGGCGTATGGCGGGTATGGTTTGCGCCGAGGCTTTTGTATTTGGAGCCGCTGAACTTGCCGATGCCTGTGGTGCTTGTGGCGCCGGTGCAAACATCGGCGGTTGCAGAATCTCCCAAACTGGTTCCCACGACGATCGATTCGGCTACCCAATCAACGGGCGGCCCTATAAGCTCAACACCGATCCGCAAGGCATTCACGAAGAAAACGCCTTCGGAGATGGTGCAATAATGAGCGAACCACCCTCATCGAATGCGCGAACGAAGAAGAACAGGGGAACGAAATGGAAGGCTACACAGCGCGAGGCTGAAATTGTTGAAGACGGGATTGCTTTATTGAAAGCGGCATGGGGGCGGACGGAAGGCGCGGAGCTTGACTATTGGGTCGCGAATTTTGGAACGCCTAGCTACGTGGAATTGGACGATGGGCGCGACAGAGAGCGGGAGTTCCGGGGCTTGCTTTCACGCTTTGCCTGGCTGGAAGGGAACGGGGGCGAAGCGCACAAGGACAACACTGAGCGGATTGCGCGGATGGTGAGGTCGGTAAAGGCCGGGGTTGAGAATTGGAGGCGGAGAGAACGCGAGGAGAAGGATGGTGAGGAAGAAGAGAAGTGATGGGTGAAGATTTTGCTTGGCGATTGTGTTTTGGCGGTGGGGATGATGAACGGACGAGAGTGAGGGAGCCGAGATGAGAGGCTGGACCGCGCAGCTGGAACGGAAGACGAGGGTGGGGTGCGCGTGGCTCATGGGCGCGTGCGTGATGTGGGTGATGTGGGTGGTATGGGGAGGGGAAGCGCACGCGCAGGGGAAGGCGGCGGAGGCCGTGGCGGTTCAGGGTTCTGCGGGCGGGGGCGAAGAGGAATTGAAGCGGGCGGAGGGGCTGTACCGGAAGGGGATTGAATTGTATTCGGCGCAGAAGTTTGGGGAGGCGGAGGCTGCGTTTTCGGAGGCTTGGGCGATACGGAAGACGTATGACATTGCGGCGAATTTGGGTCATACGGAGGCGAAGCTGGGGAAGTTTGACAAGGCGGCTTTGCATTTATCGTTTGCGCTGAAGAACTGGCCATTTGCTGGGAAGCCCGAGCCAAAGGAGCTGGCGAAGAAGCGGTTTGAAGAGGTGCGGGGGAAGGTTGGATCGCTTGTGATTGAAGTGAGTCCAGCGGGCGCTGAAGTGTATGTGGGCGGAGAATTTTTGGGGGTCGCGCCGCTTGGTGATGAAGTCTTTGGGATGCCTGGGGAAGCGGCCGTGGAAGCGAGGATGGCGGGGTATGCGCCGATGGTGAAGAAGGTGCTGCTGAGCGCGGGCGGGACGGAGAAGGTGGGGATGGAGCTGGTTCTTCTCAAGCCTGTGAAGCCGAAGGATGAACTGCCTCTGCCGAAGGATGAAGACGTGAAGCGAAGCCGCGTGCCGGTGTATGTGGGCGCGGGACTGAGCGCGGTGGCCTTGGGATTTGGCATTGGATTTACGGTTGCGGCCAATGACGCGATTGATGAAGCGAGCGCGCAGCGGGAAAAGATTTTGGGAGCGGCGGCGCCGAAGACGCCTTGCGATTGTTTGAATGGAGAAGAAGGCGACAAGCTGCGCGGGATTCTTTCGCATCATGATTCGATGAGCGTGCTTGCGATTAGCTCTTATGTGCTGAGCGGCGGGGCGGCCATTTTTAGTGTGGTCTACGGGCTTTGGCCGACGCAGAAGCCATCGGTAAAGAAGCAGGTGAGTGGAGCGCTTGTGCCGGTGATCTCGAAGCATGATCAAGGCTTGATGCTGCGAGGAGAATTCTGATGAAAGCGCAGGCTTGGTGGATGCGGTGGAGTCCGGTGCTGGCACTGAGCACGGCAGCCGTTGCAGGCAGGCCAAGCTGCAATGTGTTTATCGAAGATGATGCTTATTGGAATCTGCGGGGTGTGTTGAATTGCGGCGACGCATCGGATGCCGGAGCGGATGCAGATTCCGGTCCTCCCGCTGAATGCGTGCCTTCGCTTGCGGGCGCCCCTGTCGATGACTCGTGCGGTGTGTTTGTTTCCAGCTCGCTCGGCGACGATGCCAATATCGGCAATGCCAAGAGCGCTCCGGTCAAGACATTGAAGCAAGCTTTGATGCTTGGAGCGCAGCGCAACCTGCCCGTGTATGCGTGCGCCGAAGTCTTCAACAACGCAGATGGTGAAGCGCTGAATGTCTCTGCGGGTTCGCTGCTCTTTGGTGGACTCGATTGCGGCAAGGACTGGGCTTATGCCGGCGATACGCAGAAGAGCATCGTGCAAGGCTCGGCCGACCAGATCGCGATGGTTTTGCGCACGGGGAGCGGCATCACACGCTTGGACGATTTTGGTGTGCGCGCCGCGGATGCCGTCGCTGATGGTGGATCGTCCATCGCTGTGTTGAGTGAACCCGATTTGAGTGTGCAGATGAACCGCTGCGAACTCATTGCGGGCTTTGGCAAAGACGGTGCGAAGGGCATCACGCCTACCGATGACATCGGGCCGGCGATGGCGAGCGATCCGGCGATCAAAGGCGGCGATGGTGCGAAGGCCGGCATGGGCGATCTCATCAACGGCAACCTAGGCGGAACGGGAACCACCAATCCCAAATGCATGAGCGCTGTCGGCGGCAACGGTGGAGCGGGTTTTGTCGATCACGGCGAGGACGGGACGGATGGGATGCCGGCGCTGGCGTTTGGCATGCATGGCGTTGGTGAGCCTGTGATGGGCAGTTGGAATTGCGTTGCCATTGGCAGCGGCCAGGGTGGCGACAACGGCGCCTCTGGCACCCAAGGCGCATCGGCCACCGACACAGAACTCGGCATCCTCGACCTCAACGGATTTATGTCCGCAGCGGGCCAGAACGGCACCGATGGCTTGCCGGGCCAAGGCGGCGGAGGCGCGGGCGCCGCGAAGGGCAAATCCGGCGTCACAGGCGCAAGCGGAGGCGGGGGCGGCGCGGGTGGCTGTGGAGGCAGAGGCGGAGGCGGGGGACAGGGTGGCGGCGCAAGCATTGCCTTGGCCTCCCTGGGCTCTGCATTTGCCTTTAACGGCGTTTTGCTCAGCGCTGCCAACGGCGGACGCGGCGGCGATGCCGGACTTGGCCAAGGCGGCGCTGTGGGCGGCCTGGGCGGCACGGGGGGAGCTGCCGATCTCAATTTTCCCGCCACCCTCGACGGCTGCAACGGTGGCACTGGCGGCAAGGGGGGCCAGGGCGGTCCCGGTGGAGCAGGCCGGGGAGGCCACTCGGTTGGCCTTATGCATCTCGGTCCTGCTCCCTCCGTCGACGGCTTGAGTTTTAGTGTTGGCACTCCAGGCGAGGGCGGCTCGGCCTTTATGAGCAACGCCGCCGCTGGCATCGCTTCCAATACCCTCGCCCTGCCTTAAGCCAGCTCCGCTTCTTCCCTGCTCGCCTCTCGACGCAGCCATCCATCTTCGGATGGCATCGCCGGCATCACTGTATGCGTATCCTCTTGTTGATCTCGCTCATCCTCTTCGGTGTTGCCGCCGATGCACGTGCTCAATCCGATCCAAATCCATCCACCACATCCACCGCATGGCTCAAGCGCGAGCAGGCCGAGATCGATCTGCGCAAAGCCAAGAAGCTCTTGCAGCAGAAAAAACTGGACGAGGCCGCTCGCGAACTCGCTTCCGCCTTTGAGTGGGTGACCACCTATGACATCGCGGCCGCGCTCGACGATGTGGAGCGGCAGCTCGGTCTGTATGCAAAGGCCGCCACCCATTTGCGCTTTGCACTGATGCATCTGCCGATGAGCGCGGCGCAGCGGGAGCGCGATGCCATCCGCAACCATTTTGTGGAGGTGCGGGGGAAGGTTTCTGCGCTTGGGATTGAAGTGAATCCAGCGGGCGCTGAAGTGTATGTGGGCGGAGAATTTTTGGGGGTCGCGCCGCTTGGTGATGAAGTCTTTGGGATGCCTGGGGAAGCGGCCGTGGAAGCGAGGATGGCGGGGTATGCGCCGATCGTGAAGAAGGTGCTGCTGAGCGCGGGCGGGACGGAGAAGAATGTCTCCGCGGTCTCGCTGCTCTTTTGCGGACTCGATTGCGGCAAGGACTGGGCTTATGCCGGCGATACGCAGGCGAGCGATCCGGCGATCAAAGGCGGCAGCGGTGCCAATGCTGGAAGCGGTGATCTCATCAACGGCAACCTAGACGGAACGGGAACCACCAATCCCAAATGCATGAGCGCTGTCGGCGGCAACGGTGGAGCGGGTTTTGTCGATCACGGCGAGGACGGGACGGATGGGACGCCGGCGTTGGCGAGCCTGTGATGGGCAGTTGGAATGAGCAACGCCGCCGCGGGCATCGCTTCCAATACCCTCGCCCTGCCTTAATCCCGTTCACACGATGTTTACAAACGGGCAGCGTTACAAACCATCTCAACGATCGCTCGATCTCAAATCAATTCTTCATCAGGCCCCAAATCCACTTGCACCGGTGTGCCAGGACCTAAACCTTGATTCTCCATCGAAGAATCATCATCGGACTCGCGCTTCTTATCCTCAACCTCGTGCCACCAAATGCCTGGAACGGCATCGTCAACGCGGCGTGGATCGCGCTCTATGATCCCAGGCTTCGCAGGCGAAGGCGCGGCTCCAGGCATCGTGATCACATCGTAAATCTTCAGCGCTACCGAGGTCACGATGATGTAGATCGCAAAAAGCCATACTGCCCATTGCACCTTCCTCTGCCGATCGTCCGCCTTGCGCTGCTCTAAAACTCTGTTGCGCGCATCGCACGCTTTTGCCCATTGCATCGCACGGCGCCTCGCCGCTCTCCGGCGAACGTCGATCGCAAGCCGCGGCGGTGGGCCCGCCGGCTTTTCCTGAACCACAATGCGGCGCACTTGCTCGCGCAGGCCGGCGATGAGCCGGGCTCGCTGAACTCGGGCTTCCATTTCACGCTCTGCCCGTTCAACACGCGATGACGGCCGCGTTTCAAATTCTCCGCTTCGGCGCTTCTGCACCTCTTCTAGGCCGCGCACAGGCAGGACTTTCTTGTTTCCATGGGCTTCACCTGCTTGCGAATCGCCCACCGCCCGGGCTTCGGCAGTCCGCGCGCGAACCGACTTTCGCTTCACTGTCGCCTCAAGTATTTGCAAGACAGCTTGTCTCATCTCAGGCGTCGCATCCTGCCAATGCTTCGCGAACTCAGACCGCTCTGTCGGTGAAGGAAACTCATGCATACTGCCTCCAATGCGAAGGTCGTGGCGCTTCGGCGCACAACCACGATCGGAGGTCAAGCTATCACCGCGCCTATTCGCATGGAAGCGAAATCAATCGTTGTGCTGCTGCTTGATGTTGCTCGGCGACCTTACAATGTTCGCTGCTTCGCCCGGTACAACCCTAGGCATCCAAGCAGCGAAAGCCCTATTAAAGCAGCCCAATCGCCTTCCCGTTCTTGACCTGGAACGCGGCATCCGCAAGCGCTGTCCGTATCCCCTCCTCCGCCCGCAGGGGCCCCTCCGCCTCCTCCGGCGCCCCCGGCCCCGCCCATCCCCATACTGCCCGATGTGCTTCCACCAGCGCCCACACTAATGCCGCTTGAACCCATCCCTCCGGCTCCACCGGTATTTTGCGAGGGATCGTCCACGCATTGACCAGCCGCGCACACTTGGCCTTTGGGGCATACGGCGCCCTGGCACGAATCCACGCAATTGCCTTGAACACAATGCATACCCATCATGCATGTCACCGAAATGCACGTTGGATCGATGCAAAGCCCGCTCGCGCTATCGCACGCAAGCCCATTCGCACAAGGCAGGCACGAGCAGTCTGTCGTGCAAATCCCCTTGTCGCATACCTGTCCCTGAGCGCACATCACGCCCTCGCAGGGATCTACGCATTTGCCCACCCGGCACTCGCCCGGATAGGGGCACACCACACCATCGCAAGGCGCCTTGCACACACCGCCCTGACACACCAAGCCAGGCCCGCAATTGATATCTTTGCACGCAGGCTCAACACAAAAACCTACCGCATCGCAGACTTTATCGGCAGGACAAGTAAACTCGCCGCTATTGCACTTCTCGACGCAGGTTCCCTTGTCACATACAAATCCCGTGGGACATAGATCTCCCTCATCGGTGATTCCATTACAATCATTATCCAGGCCGTCACAACTCTCCGCGGATGAGGGCACCAATCCTTGACAATTTACCCCCATAGGACTGCATTGAGTGACCCCTGGACCGCACACCCCCATCAACCCCGTATCACAAGGCTGACCGCCTCCAGAACACGTAAGACCCGTAAAGAAATAAACATAGTCGTTATAGTCGCCGTCATTATTAAAATCGGCCGGATTCGGCCCCACAGGCCCATCTTCAAAGGCTAAATAATAAGCATTTGGCGTTAATTTCGACTCATAAATAACCGCCGTTACCCAAGGCCCGGGCACCGCACAGCCTGTGCATATCGGATTCCACTTCTGCTCGGAATAATGCGTCTGCCAGCCCACAAGGGCAAAACCCACCAATCCGCCTTGATACGCCGGATCGTTCTTGATATCGGCCGCCGTAATTTCTGTTCCAACAGGGGTCCCGGCCGGAACAATCACATGAATATCCGCATCCGCCGGAGCCTGCATCGCATTGGGATCCACGTTGTACCAGCCCACCGACAGCGACGAAGCCGTCTGGCTTAATACAAACTTCGCTTTGAAATCGCATAACGGCGAAAATACCGCGGGCTGCGTATTGCCATCCTGCTGATAATCAATGGGCTCGCCCAAATTGGAAAAGAGCGTGTAAAGCTGGACTTCGCCATTGGCCGAATCCACAGGCATTACAGCGCCGTTGGGCTGCGTCACCAGCGCATTCGCCGGTAATGAAAGAGCTGGAACCATAAGGGCCGGGAGCAGGAGGAATCGCTTTTTCATTTTATCGAGTTTAGAAGGCTTATGCGAATGCCGTCAATGCTGCTGTTCTTTCAGGTTGAAGGCATCCTGGTAATAATTATAAAAACATCCAATGCAGCGATTACTTTTTTCTTCAAACATCCTAGGATTGCTTTTCATTTCAGCCCTTTTTTCGGCCTGCAGCCCCGAAGAAAGAACGTTCAATGCGAGCGGCGGCGGCGCGGGAGGCGCGGGCGGAAATGCCACAAGCGGCTCCTCCAGCGTCACAACGGGTACCCAAGGAGGTACCTGCGCGAGCGAGGCGGATTGCCCCGGCGAACCCAATACAACCGTCACCTGCGATCAAGGCATGTGCGCCTACAAATGCACCATGGGATTCTCCGATTGCGACGCGACGATTCCCGGTTGCGAATTGCCCACATCCAACGATGCCAAGAACTGCGGCGCATGCGGCACGACATGCGGGCTCGCCTGCGAAAATAGCGTTTGCGTCGATCCCGTCGATGTCGCCACCGGCTTTCAGCATGCCTGCGCGCTGATGTCCAACGGCCAAGTGTATTGCTGGGGAGCAAACTCCAACGGCGAAGTGGGCGACGGAAAACTCGAGGCGGTCATCTCTGTGCCCTTGCTCGTTAATCTGCCTGGAAAAGCCATTCAAATTGCCGCGGGCGGCGGCTCCCTCCCCATGTTCCAAGGCGGCCATACCTGCGCCCTCATGGAAGACGGTACGGTTCAATGCTGGGGCTCCGACGCCCTGAATCAATTGGGCCTGGGCGTAAACGATTTCAACGATCCCTTTCCGCAACCCGTCGTCGGGATTGTCAATGCGATAAAAATTGCAACGGGAGGCGCTCATACCTGCGCGCTAAAAAAGAGCGGCGATTTATTTTGCTGGGGCGCCAACGGTGAAGGCCAGATTGGCACGGGCGTCACAAGCCCAAGCGTAGAGCAGCCCTTCTTGGCTCTAAGCGACGTAAAAGACGTGAGCCTGGGCCATCAGCACACATGCGCCATCCGCAACAGCGACGGCTTGTTTTGCTGGGGAGACAACTATGCGGGCATGCTCGGCACCCAAGCCCCAAACCAGCACGCCACGCCCATGAAAAGCAAAAGCCTTCCCGCCAATGTCGATCAGGTTTCGCTGGGCCAATCTCATACCTGTGCCCGCGTTGGCAATGAACTCTATTGTTGGGGTGCTGATTATCAGTCTCAAACAGGCTTGGGCAATTTCACAACCGTGGAGATTCCCACGATCGTTACCGTGCCCGATGTCCGTTTTATCGATGTGGGTAATGTCTTTTCGGGAACCATTTCAGGCGATGCCGGTGAAGTCCGAATGTGGGGCTTCGGCCCGATGGGCGACACCTCGACCAGCCAGACAACGCCCACGCTGAATGGACTTTCAGGCGTCGAAAAACTGAGCTTGGGCGGTGGCTATGGCGACGAAGGCTTTGCCTGCGCGCTGTTCACTTCCAAGCAATTGGCGTGTTGGGGCGCGGATGGGATGGGGCAAATCGGCGACGGCCCTGACAACGCGAATAAGTCAAAGCCGGTCGCGGTAGCGTTTCCAGTTGGAATGATGCCGTGAATGAAATGCCTAGGTGCCTGTTGCAGGCGCGGCAGGCCCACGGCCTCCCTTCTTCTTAGGCGCACCCTGCTGCACCTGCGCGGCGGCGCGAAGAATGTGAATCACACCCTTCTGCACCTCGGGCGAGGCGGCCTCAAACAAATGCGAAGCCTCCAAACCCGATGGCGTGAGTCCAGGCGCCGTACCCAAAAGCTCACCGGGCTCCGCACCAAAACCCCTCGCCAGCGACAGCACCGTCGACAGCGAAGGATCTCGCTTTCCAAGCTCCACGGCGCCAATGTAATTCGGTGTTAATCCCGACCTCTCCGCCAATTGTTCCAGCGTCATTCCAGCCGCCAGCCGGCGCCTTCGCACTTCCTTGCAGAACTCAAGCTGTTGGGTCTCGTTGCTCATTGCATTCGTCCTTCTGTGCAAAATCGACGTTTGTTTGTGGACCGTGTCCACCTAATCAAAATGGCAAATAGAAGTACACAACATCGGAATGATCGCCGCAATAGCCGCGTCCGGGCATGCGATTTCTCTTGGAAATTTAAGGGGTTTCACTCGGCGATCCGGCAGGCTGCCAGAGCCGCGCGGACTGTGAGAAGCCAATGACAAGGAAGTGATCCATATTTTTTTTGACTTTGGCTTCGGTGGGCTTAACGGAAATCAACCCGTTGCGGCAGCGCCTCCGGCAGCGCGTCCGACCTTCTTTTTCGGCGCGGGCGCGGTGCTGACGACAGAACGGAGCAGCATCAGAACACCCTTCTGCACATCGGGCGTAGCAGACTCAAACAAGTGCGCCGCTTCCAGACCCGGAGGGGTCAGACCCGGAGGGTTTCCCATGATTTCACCTGGCGGGACATCAAAACCCTGGGCGAGCGCAAGCACAGTTGAAAGCGAGGGATCGCGCTTTCCGAGCTCGACGGCGCCGATGTAATTCGGAGTAAGGCCCGAACGCTCCGCGAGCTGTTCCAAGGTCATCCCAGCCGCTAAGCGCCTGCGGCGAATTTCTTTGCAGAACTCAAGTCGTTGCGCATCGTTGCTCATTACGAATGCCCTTCCTCAAAATGCTACGAGAACTCAATTGCTTCTTACGTTTGAACCGCTTCTGAACCAAACAAAAGGCCGTTCAAGATTAAGCCCAACCATTAGAATGGTCTTTTGCGTGAGACGAAGCACTGTAAACACCATTCATGAGTGGGATGCAATAGGGGTTGTTTCCCACACGCGCGCCGAAACCGAATGAACAAGGACGGCACGGGATTTCAAGGCTTTTCGAACTGCGTATACCCTGAATACCATCTCGCCACGCCGATCGCATGCATTGATTCCGTGCTTCTGTGCGATGCATCCGAAATGTTTTGAGCGCAATTGCCGCATCAATATCATCGGTGCAAAACGCTGCTTGGCTTATCGCGGGCTTCACAAAACACAAGTGCCTGTCAACAATAAAAACGAGTTTTTCTCAGGTGAATGTTTTCCCTTTTCACCGGGACCGCGAGGGCAATGTTTATCTTTCATATCGAGCCGGCATGCACGACGGCCCAATCGTATTGGAATGCGATAAATGCGGTTCAAACTATTGGTGGACCGCCCTTGTCCCGTTATGCTTATCCCTATGATAAGCATGAACCAGATCATAAAAGCGATCCATACATTGGGCATTCCTGTTTTGGTATTGGGATTGAGCGCAAGCTGTGGAGGCGGTAACGAGACAGCTTCTCAATCCTCAAGCACCCAGGGAAGCGGAGGCGCGGGCAGCGGGGGCAATATGAATACGGGAGGAGGCAATGGCGAAGGTGGAGCACAACCTTTCGTGTTATGTTCGCCCAAGGCCGTGGGTTTGGAGGGGACCTTGGAAGGCACGGCCATTGCCAGCTCATCGCCTATTTTAAAGACGCGGGTAAAAGGACCGCTCTGGCAAGGGTTTTTCCGGCCCGAAGGACATGTAGCATTATTTGGCGAGGGCAATCTCGAGATGCCGGGGACCAGTTCGGCAGCGACCGGATTGTTTAGAATGCCGATCGATGGAGAGCACGCAGGCGAGTGGTACTGCGCGGGCCAGGGTTCCAATATAACGGTAGACACAACAAAAACGTTTGAATTGAACAGCATCAGCAAGCTGGGCTTGTGCGCGGACGCGGTGCCAGTGGATGGCACGGTGGAAGGCTGTTTTGGCGCGGACATTTCGCTGTGTCCATTGGGGATGAAGCTGAATTCAACGCTTGTTGGAGCGGAATTTGACTGGAAGGCGAATGTGCTGGGCTATGGCGGGATGCCCGGACTGTATGAAATCTTCTTGGATAACGGCGGGATTTTGGCTCTTTATATAGAGCTGGACACGGTATTGGGCGGCTTGCTGCTCATCGCGCCTGGAGGGCCGGATGCTGGAGGGGCTTATTGTATTGGACCGGGTTCGCTTCAGCCTGGAGGAAGCAATGCGATGAAGTTTTCGCTGACTGGGCTAAAGAGGCTTGGAAGCTGCACGGATGCAAAAGCTGTAGCCGGTTCGCTGAAGGGTTGTATCGAATAAAAAGCCGCGCCATATAGCCGTCAACGGTATGACGACGAGGAACCTTCGAAGGCATTCTCATTCTCTGCTCATAGGCTGGGCACAGGCCACACCGCGCCAATTGTCGGCCTATGAAAGACTACACCGGGAATTGGGCCTGCTGCCCACGGCATTTATCCCCAAAATGGCGCGCGACGCGCTGTTTTCGAATACCGAACCGATTGAACGGATCAGGCTTGCGCATCAACTCATTCAAAATGACCGCCCTCATCAAAAGCTATTTATTCATGCGTTTAGCGAAAATGGGCTGCTCCATTGGGCTGCTCTCTGCGAGCAATTGTATTCGCTGCCCGGAGGCCGGGATGTGCTTCAGCGTGTGGCATGCATTTTATTGGATTCGGCGCCTGGAATGATGGATCAAGCCGCCGACGAAGAATTGGCCAATCGTATCGTTATGGCGCTGAATCCAGCGATTGCCCGGCTGCTGAAGCGGGACGAAAAGAAGCCCGTGCCCGGTATTCAAACCCTATTGCCGCCCGTATTCCGAGGCTATCTGAAGGTATTTCCAAAACTGGGGCAATTTATCCGGAGCCCTGTTTCAAAGCTTATCCGCTTTGGTCCCCGCTGTCCTTATCTGTTTTGGTACGGTGCAAAGGATATTCTCGTTCAATCTGATAAAGTTGACCGAATGCGTGATGCAATGCGCGCGGAGGGGATTCCATTTGAAGTGGAGTGTTTTGAGAATGCCGGGCATGTATCGCTTTGGGTGAGCGATCCTGCGCGCTACCGGAAGGGGCTGAGACATTTTTTGGAGTCAAACCATGTGCTCGGCCCGGGCGCTCCGGCATCGCTCACCCATTAAAACAAGGGGTTTAAGCATTTGGGAATAGGCGGCAGCCGAGTGGGCGTTCGGCCCATCCGGCCATGAACACACGTTACAAAACGACGCTCTTTTCCCTGACGTTTGGACTCTTTAGCCTGGGCTGCGGCGGTATTTCTTTATCGCAACAAACGCCGCACCTATCCGCTCCTGCAAGAGCACCTGTTCCAGCGCGCCCGCCCAAAGCCGCCGAAGAACCTGTAGAAACAGCGCTTCAGCGCCGTTGCGAACCACAGGCAGCGAGCCCGTTTAAGCCAGCCGATCCTCAGCGCAATCAGAGCAGCCCTATCGCGCTTATAAAATCCGATCGGCGGCAGTTGGCCTTGGTGGCCGATGAAGATGCCTCGGCCATTCATTTTTTTGATATTGGTGGCCAATCTGATCAATATATTCATTCCCTGCCGACGGCGGGAGCGCCCGCGCATTTATTAGCGCTGCAAGATGGGCGGATTTTGGTTTCCCTCAAGCAAGAAAACCGGGTGGCTGTTCTTTCGGTGGACGAAAATGGGCGCGGTCTTCCTTTATGCGAATTGGCGACGCCGGCTGAGCCCACGGCGATGAGCGCGGACGGGGGGCGCTGGTTTGTGCTGAGCTCCTGGGGCGGCGCTCTTTCGGCCTTTAATGCGGCGGACGCGGAGCCCTTATTTTCGATCGAATTGCCCAGAGAGCCCAGGAATATCGTACCGGATTACAAAAACACGCGATTGTTTATTTCCCATGGTGTGGGGACGGTGTTGTCGGTGGTGGACATTTCTAAGCAAGAGCCTGTGTTGCGGACGATCGATTTAACGATGACGGGCAATGAATTCCGGGAAGGCTCGCAAGGATACGCATTGATTCGGGCATCGTTTTCAAAGGAGGGAAACGAGCGGGCGGGAAGAATATTGCTTCCTTTTGTGACGGTGGATTCGGGTTCCGGATTAAATTCGATGAAAGTCTATGGAACTCCGAATGGAATGCCTGTTGCGCCGGTGGTGGCGGTGATCGATGAAACGCTTGAAAGGCCGATGGCCAAAGAGCTTTCAGGCGATTTGACGACGCGTTTTGGAGGATTTTTATCGGTGGGAGGCGCGGAAAAGGCGTGCACGCTTCCAAGAGCCGCGGCCTTAAGTTCGAATCATTCGCTGTATGTGGCGTGTTTGGGAATCGATCAAGTGCTGGAGCTGGATGGGCGGGCGCGCGATCCAATGCAGGTGATTCGCAGGCGGATTCCGGTTCCGGCGGGTCCTACGGGCATTGTGGTGGATGAAGATCGGGGCCGCGCCATTGTTTGGTCTCAATTCGATCATCGTTTATCGTTTATTGATATAAAATCATCGAATTTAAATCCGGGTATTGTTTCGCGAAAGCCTGAAGGCGCATTTGCGGGATGGCCGGATGCCGAATTGGCGAGGGGCCGCATTTTATTTCACAAGAGCAACGATGCGCGCATTTCCGGGGATGGGCGGGCCTGCGCGAGCTGCCATCCCGAGGGGCGCGATGATGGTTTGGTATGGATGACGCCTGTTGGGCCTCATCAGACGATGATGCTGGCGGGCAAATTGAATGCGCCTGAACCGTTTGGGTGGTCAGCGATGAGCCGGAATTTACCGGTGCATGTGCAGGATACGCTGGCGAGGCTGGGCGGCCGGGGATTGAAGGTTCCTGGAGGCGATCAGGCCGATTTTAAAGCATTGCTTGCCTATATCGTTTCGATGAAGGCGCCCAATGGTCGGAGCGCCGTCAAAGCCCGGGATGAAGCGGCGATTGAGCGGGGGCGCTCGTTATTTGAAGGGGAAAAGCAGGGCTGTGCGGGATGTCATCCAGGCGGAGGGAGCGATGGGCATCGGTATGATGTGAAGAGCGGGAGTTTTAAGGGGGAGATGTTTGATACGCCGGTATTGCATTCGATTCGGGGGACGGCGCCTTATTTTCACGATGGGCGTTACAAGACGCTTGAGGAGCTGATTCGGATGAGCGACGGCAAAATGGGCAATACAGGGCATTTGCCGGATGAAGATGTGCGGGCGCTGGTTTTGTATTTGGAAACTTTATAATCGGGAGGATTTTTGAGATGAATACAATTCAATTGAGTTCTATTTTTATTGGATTTGCGGTTGGGCTATTTGGATTGAATGGGCGGGCCGGGGAGCCTTCCAATCCGGTGGAATTGGATGTGGATAAATTGGATGTGCTGCAAACGAAGCCGGCGCCGGTTTTTGATGTAAAGGCGCTGAGGCCGGCGCCTGGAGAATTAAAATCGGCGGTGGAAGTGGATTTTGGAGCGAAGGAGACGGCGAAATGGGCTGGGCCGAAGGGGCAGAGTCATATCAGCGTGGTGATATCGAGGAGCATTCGGGATTGGGATAATCATGATGCGCACAGTTGGACGCGCTTTCTTCAAAAGAACGGGGAAGCTGAAGCCGCAACGGTGAATTGTTTCCGGGGAATTGAGGGGTACCGGGCGGTTGAGTCGTATACGCTGGGGATGGGAAAAGACGGGCGTATGCATTACCGGCACAGCTTGATTTGGATGAATTATTCAACGTGCAAAGGCTATGTGCTGCGCTCGGAGGATACGCCGGTGCAGGTGCTCGGCCATGGGATGGCGTATGCATTTCGATCGGAATGTCAGGAGTGCAAGCGCGGTGAGCGGAGTCAATTGCATTTGATTGCTGCTTCGGTGGATACGGGGAGGCTGAGTTCGTCGGAAGGAGGGCGTTTTATTTATTGGACTCGATTTTTAAATCATATGGCGCTGCCTTTGGGGGATGGGGTTTCGGCGACGCTGACAGCTTCGTTTTCGCCGGAATCTATAGCGATTTGGAATAGGGCGAGCCCGATTCCGGTGCGCGTGGGCGCGAGGACATTAAGGGTGGAAGTGTCGAAGGCCGCAGGCGAAAAAGATACGATTGGATTGGTTTGGACCGATTGAAATGATTAAAATTAATTTTCGTTGTATTCGGCCGGCAATCGCACTTCTTTTAATTCAGCCCCTAAAAATTCAATGGCTGCCAATACCAAAGGATGTTCTGCCACAGCTTTTTTGGCAGCATTGATGCGGGCTCGCTTTTCGCTGTTTTCGGCGCCCGCAATGGTTTTGGTGGAAGCGCTGCCCCTTACAAATGAGGCGTTTTCACCGGAACTCTCGATGACAATATCCATGGGGCGCCCAAAATGACGGCGCGCCGCGCTGATTAATAATTCGCGGGTCGAGGCATCGGACGCTTGGTCGCTTAAAAAGTTTCCTTGGTCAAAGGATATAACAATTCGATCAGATTCAATACTCATTAAAACGGCATGATCGAATAAGGACGCCTGGCGGGGATGGGTGGCGCGCATTAAGTCGACGGTGGCCCGCCATGCATCGAATTGAGGGCCGGCTGTGGCAGGTGAAGCTTGGGGGCCGGCAGTGTCGGGGAGGCGCTGGGGAGCTGTTGTTGGAGTTGGTGTTGGAGTTGAAGCTGGAGATGGAGCGCGGGCCGGCCGTGAGGGGGCGCGGGCCGCGGGCGCGGGCATTCCAGCGAAGCCTAGGGGAGAAGCTTCTGGAGCGCGGGGTGGAGGTGGAGGAGCAGGCGATGGCGGTGGGCCTGTGCCTTCGGGCGTGGGTTTTGGGCCGTCGGCCGCCGGGGCCGGTGTGCTTTGAGAAGCGCGCGATGATGATGACGATGTTTCGCGGGGAGATGCGGCGGGGCGGAAGGCGGCGTCGCCGGGATTGATGGGATTGACGGGTGAGGTGTTGGCGGCGTCGGGGGCGGACGCAGATGCTTGCGCGGGCGGTCTTCGTCCAGAGCCTTGTGGAGGCGCTCCGCGGCCTGGACCCCGTTCGGAAGAACCACCGCCGCCTGAACCTTGGGAAGGCCCGGAACCGGCAAGGCGGCGTTCGAGTTCGGTGAGGCGGCGCAAGAGTTCGTCGACGGGCAGTAGAGGCGGGCGGCGCGCGATGCGGACAAGCGCCATTTCAAGGGAGGAACGGGGCTGGCCTCCGCGGACGATTTCATCAAACGAACGCGAGAAGGCTTGATGCAAACGGGTGAGGTCTTCGGCGCTGGCATGCGCCGCAAGGGCTTTTACGTCGGCGATTTCTTCGTCGCTTAGATCGAGCAGGCCGGCTGGGTTTTCACAGACTTTGGCGACGACCAAATCGCGCAGGTGGCTCAGGATATCGCGCGCGACATGAGGCAGGTCGTAGCCTTGGCCCGCGAGTTCGCCGACGATGCGCAGGCATTCGGCGGCATCGCCTTCGACCAGCGCATTGCAGAGCCGGTGAAGCACGGTTCGATCGGCGACTCCAAGAACGCGCGCTACGCCTTCGGCCGTGATTTTGTCGCCGCTTACGCCGACCCAGGCGATGACTTGATCGAGGAGGCTCATCGCGTCGCGCATGCTGCCCGCGGCTTCGCGGGCAAGCGTGGAAATGGCTGCTTCTTCGGCGGCGATACGCTCTTGTTCGAGCACATAGCGAAGGCGCGCGGCAATGGTTTGCGCGCTCAGCAGTTTGAAGTCGTAGCGCTGGCAGCGGCTTAAAATAGTGACCGGAACTTTGTGCACTTCGGTCGTGGCAAAGATGAACTTCACATGCGGCGGAGGCTCTTCCAAGGTCTTGAGGAAGGCGTTCCAGGCGTTGACGCTGAGCATGTGAACTTCGTCGACGATGAAGATTTTAAAACGATCGCGCGAGGGCCTGTACGGAAGGCTTTCTTGAAGCTTCCGCACATCGTCGACGCCGGTGTAGCTCGCGGCGTCGATCTCTTGAACGTCGACATCGTTGCCGGCCGTGATCTCGACACAGGCCGGGCATACCTGACAGGGCTTGGCCGTTGGGCCGCGCTCGCAATTCAGGGTTTTCGCGAGAATGCGCGCACTCGTTGTTTTGCCGACGCCCCGCACACCCGTAAACAGGAAAGCATGGGCAACACGGCCGCGTGTGACAGCATTTTGGATCGTGGTGGAGACGTGCTCCTGGCCAACGAGGTCTTCGAAGGATTGAGGGCGGTACTTGCGTGCAAGAACGACGTAGCTCATACGGCAGGGCCCGCCCGTAGCAGATCACAGGCGCCGCGTCGCTAGCCGGTGTTGCTTTGGGTGCAATCTTTCTGCGGACAAGCTTTCTTCGGACAAGCGTAGAGCCTTTGCCCAGGGCCCCGTAAAGAAGCGATGGTGTGGCTGCCCTTCTCGGTTGCAGCGCGCCCGCGTTCACGGCATAGATGCGGGCCCTCTATGCAATTCCGCGGCGGAATGAACGAGCTTGTGCGCCAAGCGGCGCGAATGCAGCGAAAAATTGATCAGGTCAAGGCCGACCTGAAGGATCGTGAGGTGACTGCCACGGCCGCCGGCGACAAGGTGTCGGTGGTTGTGACGTGCGAAGGCAAGGTTCGCCGGGTGCAGATCGATGACGCTTTTCTTGCCGCAGAAGGCTTGGAAATGGCGCTCGATGCCGTTGTGGCCGCGGCGAACTCGGCGCTCGAAGAGGCCGATAAGCTTGTGGATGCCGAAGTCAGCAAGGTGACGGGCGGTATCAAACTGCCCGGCGTCACTTGAAATGCGTGCGGATCTTCTTCTTCGCGTTTGCTCATGAGTGCTCAATCTTCAGCGCGGGGCTCCGCCTTTCAGAGACCGGGAATCAGTGGGCCAAAAGGCTTGCCGGAAAGGCTGTCGCGCGTGTCTCAATGGCTGTCAAAGCTTCCCGGTGTGGGCGAGAAAACAGCTCAGCGCTTTGCTCTGTTTCTCGCGACATCGGATGAGACGGTGGCGCGGGATTTGGGGCGCGAGCTGAGTGAGTTGCGCGATTATGTGAGGCCCTGTGAAACATGCGGGAATGTGGCCGAGGCAGAGTCGCCGGGACAGAAGGCCATATGCTCGATATGCGCGGATGGGCGGCGGGATTCAGCGCTTTTGTGTGTGGTGGCGCGGGTGCAGGATTTGCTCGCGATCGAAAAGAGCGGGGCGATGAAGGGCCAGTATTTCGTGCTGGGCAAGCTGCTTTCTCCGCTGGAAGGCGTGGATGCGGAAGAGCTGCCGATGCAGGCGCTGTTTGCCCGGGTGCACTCGGAGCGGGCGCCTGTTTCAGAAGTGCTGGTGGCGACGCCGCCTTCTGTGGATGGTGAAGCGACGGCGCTGTTTATCGCGCGTGAGCTTGCGGCTCTGGGCGTGAAAGTGACGCGAATCGCAAGTGGTGTGCCCCACGGTGGTGACTTGGAGTACGCCGATCAGGTAACGCTGGGACGAGCCATCGAGGGGCGAAAGAACTTCGGCTGATGGACAACAACAGCGTTTTGCTTTCTAACTCGTTTGTATGCGTATGCGCGCGTGCGATTTGTGCGATTTGCATGCGCGCCGCCGCATTTTTGTAGGTCGCGACGACGGAGAGAACGATGCCTAAACATCCTGTGTACAGCCCGAACGCGCCGCCTCCTATCGGACCTTATTCGCAAGGCATCCGATCGGGCGATTTGCTGTTCTGCAGCGGGCAGATTCCGCTGGATCCCTCGACGGGAGAGCTTGTGAAAGGCGATATCGAGGCGCAGGCGCGCCAAGTGATGTTGAACCTAGAGCAGGTGCTCAAGGCGGGCGGCTCTTCGTGGGAATTTGTCCTGCGCACAACCATCTACCTGACTGATTTAGGGACTTTTTCTGCCGTGAACCGTGTTTACGGGGAGTTTTTTACGGGTATGACTGCACCCGCACGCGCGACGGTGCAGGTTTCCGCACTACCTAAGGGCGCGGCCGTCGAAATCGATGCCATTGCCCATATTCCATCGCCTCGGGGAGCCTCGACATGACATCAAAGGAAAATGAAAATAAGGCGCCGGAGAATGCACCGGAACAATCTTCGGATAAGGCGCCGGAACCCTCTCAGGAACGCACGCGGCGAATCGTTCGATCCGCGAGTACGCGCTCGCGGCCTTCGTTTACGGAGGCAGGCGCCGAAGGTGCCGAAAAAGGCGCTGAATCCGGCGCGGTGGCACCAGGTGGAGCCGCTGAAGCCGGTGCGGCGGGCGGCGCCGAGGGCAATGCGCCTGCTGCTCCGCGTGTGACGCGGGATGGGCGGCCGGTGCTGGATATGCGGGCTCCCAGGACTCAGCCCGCCGGTGGTGCAAGCCGCAGTGGTCCTCCAGGGCATGGGCACGGGCCGCGGGGAGGTGGTCCCCGGCCTGGAATGCGCAGGCCGCGTCCGGGTGGTCCTCCCGATGCCGAGGGGCGTCCGGGTGGAAGGCCGGGAGGCGAGGCCAGAGGGCCGAGGCCGGAGCGGGGCGAGTGGAATCCAGATCAGCGGCGCTCTCGGGGTCCGCATGGACCAGGGGCTCCTCTGCGGCGCGGCGATAGGCCGGAGGGCGCGGGCGCTGGACGGAGCCGGGCAGAGGTGAGACCGCGCGCCGGAGAGCCTTCGAGGCCGAATTCCGATACGCCTGTGAGTTCGGAGCCCGTGCAATGGACGACCGTGGCAACGGGCGGAAGGCCGCTTACGCCTCGCCGGCCTGTGGCACCGCCCCCAGCCCCGGGAAGGCCGGGCGTGAGCGCAAAACCGCGCGCCGAAGGCGATAGAGCTGCGGCGGCGAAACCCGCACCTAAAGCGGCGCCCGAGGCAAAGCCGCAGACGGCGGCAGCCCAAGCGGCAAAGCCTGCCGCGCCGGCAGATAAGCCCAAGAGCAAGCCGACGATTGTGCCTGTGTATGTTCCGCTGGTGAAGACGGCGGAGGCGAAAAAGCCCGCGCCGACGGCCAAGGAAGTGCTGAGCGCGAAGGCGGCGAAGGCGGCGGGCGGAAAGCCGAAGCAGGCTGAAGGCGCGCCCAAACAAGCGGCGGCGGAGGCGGAACCGTTCTCGCCGGAAGCGCTGAATGCGGGATGGGAGAACGCGAAGGATGCCTTGGTTCAAGCGGGCGATCGGGCTGCGGCGCTGATCGACGCTTGGGTGGCTTCGTCGAATGCGGCGGCGATTGCGGCGGCGGCAGAATCGAACGAGACGCATGCCAATACGAGGAAAGCCGCGAAGCGCGCGCTGAATGTGCTGAAGTCGCGCGGTGTTGCGATTCCGGCCAAGCCTGAAGAGTCGAGCGCTGTTGCCGATATTTCGGCTGAGGCGTGTCAGGCGACGATGCTGCCTCCCGATGGTGCGGGAACGTCGTCGATTTCGATTACGAGCCGCGAACCATCCGGGCGATATCACATTGCCGAAGTGATTCTGCGGGAGCCGCAGGGCATTTTGAACGCGGGCAGTGCTTGGCTTTCCGGCTGGCAGCTCAAGGAGAACAGGAACCGGGCCGTGGAGAGCATGGGGGTGGCGCCTGTAAGCGTGCCTTTGGAGTGGGCGCGTTTCCGGATTGCACAGGCGAAGAAGATGAATGCGGTTTCAAAGCAGGTGCTGCCGCTTGGGCTGGATCGCTGCAAAGAATTGATTGAGCCGGCACCTGAAGCGGAGCCCAAACATCCGGTCGCCGATCTGGAAGAGATGATCACGAGCGAGATCGCGTGGGCTCGTTCACCGGATTCCGCGTCGCTGCACGCGGAGCCGGAGTTCCGTTATTGGTTCCCCGAAAGGCGCGCGCTGGAGGATGTGCTCTCGAGCGTGGGCAAGCGGCTGAGCCAGGACGAGATGCGCGATTCGGCGCGGGTATCGTCGGTGCTGAAGGAAGAGATCGATGCTGCGACGGATCGCTTCTTTTCGCCGGAAGCGCGCAATGCGCTGGCCGATCGGATGCGCGACAGTGCGATTTCGGTGCGGGCGCGCAGAGGCGATACGCGAGCCATGGATGTGCTGGCGACGGCGCGGGCGCTTCGGGAAGCGGGGCTCATTACGTCGCCGCCCCGGGAAATTCCTTTCCTGATTGTGCTGATGGAAAAGGGAATGAGCGCGCTGGCCCAGCAGGCGGGCGGTTCGCTCCGAATTCCGGTGGCGCAGGGCGGCGCCTAATACTGAACGGCCTATCGCCGTGAATCAGCGGCCTGCTCCAATGAATGCTGGGGCGGGCCGCTTGTGTTTTGGGGTCTCAGACGGCGTTTTCCCAAGGCATGGGCAAATCGGACAGACCCGCGAGGCGTCTGAATTCCGCGTGCAGGCGGCGGGTGAGCGGTCCCGGTTGTCCATGTGCGATGACGTTCTCGCCGATGCGGACGATGGGAAGGATCTCGCGGATGCTCGATGACAAAAACGCTTCGTCCGCCGATATGAGCTCGCTTGCCGAGAGGGTTTCAAAACGGATGGGAAGCCGAAGATGTTCGGCAGCCTTGAGAATATGAGCCCGGGTAATGCCTGCCAGGATTCCAGCCTCTTCGCCGGGCGTGATGAGCGTGCCGTCTTTGAATGCGAATACATTCGAGGTGGTTCCCTCGACAACATGACCAGATGCGTTGACGATAAGCGCTTCGTGTGCGCCGCATTTTTTCGCCGTGCTGAGTGCGAGCAGGCTTTCGAGATAGTTTCCGACTTTGGCTCCTTGAGCGGCATCCGCCGTGCGTTTCGTTTGAACACATACAACCGATACGCCTTCCCGGTACATCGCTGCCGGAAGCGGCGTGAGGGGCTCGACGATGATGACCCGCAAAGGATGTTCGGCATGGGCGGGATCGAGACCCAAAGGTCCCGAACCGCGGGTGAGCATGGCGCGGATATAGCTTTCGGGATTGGCGGCGGCGGCGACGGCGGCGCGTATTTCACCGGCGAATACGTCTTTGCCCACCGGCATGGGAATGAGCACGCGTTCGGCACTTCGCTCCAGGCGTTCTACATGTTCGCCCAAGGAAAAAGGCTCGCCGCGATACGTCCGAATCGTTTCGAACACGCTGTCGCCATATAAAAAACCCCGGTCGTAAATGCTGACTTTGGCTTGATCGGGAGTCGTAATTTGACCGTCGATGCTTGCAATCCGCGTCATTTCGGCAGCTCCTTGGAATTGGCCGGGGAGGCGGGCTCTGGTTTGCGCGTTCACGCTTGCGCTTCAAGTTCACGCTGAGCGGCTTCGCACGCCGCGTCAACCGCGCGGCCCAGCGAGGATGCATCGGGCGAAGTCGCGGCCGTTTCACAGGCAATGGGCGCACCCAAGGCGATCACAATACGGCTGAATGGCATGGGTATTTCAAAGTGGTCCCAGGTTTTCTGGAGCATCCACGCCCGGGCACAGGCGGCCCCCATCGGAACGAGAAAGCCTTTGGTGAGAAGGGCCGCGCGGCAAGCGCCAAGGGCTTTGACAACGCGCCTCGGACCGCGAGGACCATCGAGCGCGAAAGCCGCGTCAAAGCCCGTTCTAAGCCTGCGCACGACCGAGATCAAACCCGCGCTGCCTCCCTGCGACGACGAGCCCCGCTCGGTGTGATAGCCCAGCACCGAAAGAGCACCGCACAAGAGCTCGCCGTCCAGAGAGCGGCTGACCAGCACCACCGTCCGGCGGCGGCGCGCCCATGTGAGCAAGGGCATTTGCTGACCGTGCCAAAGCGAGAGTACCCAAGGCTTATCCGCGGCTTCGTGCATCGAGGCCAGCAGCTTGGGATCGACAATGAGCTTGAGTCTTAACGTGGCGAGCCAGATACGGACGAGGGCTCCCAGCGCGATTCCGCACAGACGCCGGGCAGCCCTCGCAATCACTTCTTCAGTTTGGCGAGCAATTCTTTCGCAGGAGCGAGCTCTTTGTCGTTATCGAGCGCACGTTCAACCATTTGCAGGGCTTTCTTGTCGTCGCCTTGGCGGTGGCTGATATCCGCGAGGTAGTAGAAGACTTCACCCTTGGTAATAGGCGCTCCGTCTTCCAGCTTCTGCAGGAGAAGCGCGCGGAAGGTCTTGGCGGCCCGCTCGATGTGTTCGTTCTTGGCTTTGGTGTCTTCGGTCTCCGAAGCCAAATCGAGGGATAGAACGCCGAGTTCGCGAAGCACAGCCACCGAACCCGGATCGATCTTGAAGGCCACATCCAGCTCGGCCAGCGCCTTTTGCTTCTCGTTTTCGGCCGCGTACGCCTTGGCCAAGCGGTGATGAATCGATGCAAGATCCTTCGATTTACGGCCTCCAAACGACTCGATGATCTTCTGAAGCACTTCCGCTGCCTGCTTGCCGCGGCCCGATGCGCTGTAGGCATCGCAGAGCGCCAGCATGAGATCGCGATCGTTGGGCTGAAGCTCGGAAGCCTTGACCAAGAGGTCGGCGGCGGCCCCCGGATCTTTGCGCTTGGCGAGATGAATCTCGGCCGCCTTGCGGTACAGCGTGACCTTTTCGGCTGGTGTCGCGGCGAGTTCGGCATCGCCCCGGAGCAGATCGGCAAACTCGGCCCACGCCTGCGATTTCTCGTAGAGGGTGAGCAGCTTCTTGCGAATCTCGATCGCCCCGTTGTCCGCCTTCAAGCCGCGCTCAAGCACACGCCGCACAGCATCCTGATCCTTGAGAACCGTGTAGAGGTTCGACAAGTGCAGCGCTGTCTTCACGGCTTCAGCGCCTTGCACATCCTCGAGAATGGTCTCGAGCATCTTGGCAGCCTCGGCCTTGTCGCCCTTTTGCTCGAAGAGCCTCGCCAGCGCCCGAAGCGCACCGGGCTGACGCGCATCGCGCTCCAACACGGCTTTGTAGGTTTCAATCGCCTTGGGCACGTTGTTGAGCCGCGTTTCGTAGACCTCGCCCAAACGCACGCTGTACGCGAGCTCGGTCTGCACATCGTTCCGGTCTTTCGCGAGCTCGATTTGGGACGTGAAGAGCTCGGCCAGCTCCTTGTCGCGGCCCGTCTTCTCGAGAAGCGAAGCCAGAAGCTTGGTCGCGTCGGCATTGCGCGGATCCTCGTCGAGAACAGCGCGAAGATGATCCGTCGCCTCGCCGATAACGTTGAGCTTCTCAAGGCAGATTTGAGCGCTCTCCAAACGAAGGGCGTTGCGGGCTTCCGGCGTTTCCGCCAGATCGATCAGGCGCGAGAGAAGCTTGAGCAGCTCCTTGTGCTTGTTCCCCTTCGAATAGAGATCGCGAAGCGCATCCGATGCGCGCGTGTCGCTCGGATCGTCTTCGAAAATCGCATCGTAGAGCTCGATCGCCTTGGCGTTGTTCGACAGCTTCTCGCGGGCCACCTGCGCAGCCGCATGGCGCAGCTCGCGCACTTTGTCCGCTTCCGCCGCCAATTCCGCCTGCCGCACAAGCAGCGAGAACACCTCTTTGAAGTCGCCCGCTTTCTCACGCAGTTTGGTGAGTTCCGAGAGTGCCCAAGCGTCGTTCTCGTCCGATTTGAGCATGTCGCGCAGAATCGCTTCCGCGAGCGCATCATCCTTGAGAACGTTCTCGGCCAGACCCTTGGCCTCGCGGCGCAAATCCGGCGCTTGACCCTCAAGGCCATCTAGCGCGGAGAGGCGCCGCAGCGTTCCCACGAGCTCCTTCTCGCGTCCCGGAGCCCTTTGAAGGCCCTCGATCGCGCGAAGAATATTTTCGCTCGTCGGATCGTGCTTGAGCGCTTCCTCGAAGGCCCGTTCGGCTCCCGCAGCGTCGTTCAGCTTGTCTTTGCGCCATCCCGCCACGCGCATCCACAAATCGCTTGCCGTGTCGGAGACCAAATCTTTGCTTTCGCGAACCGCTTTCTCAAGCGCATCGGCCGCGGTGTTCCAGCCGCCCGTGATGGGCGCGAGCCTTTCGATTTCCGCCAGCACATCGCTGTCCGCCGGATCGTCCGAGAAACCCGCTTCAAGCGCGGCCTGAGCCGCCTTTGCATCGCCGGATCGCTCTTCAAGAACACGGGCCAAGTCGAGGCGCATACGAACGCGCTCAGCCGCCGTCGGCGCATGCTGAATGCGCTTTTCATAGAGCTTCGCGAGCGCCAGATGCTCACCGCGGACGCGGTACACGTTCTCCAGCGCCTCGGCCGCCTCCTCGAAGAGCTCTTTTACGTCGGTGAGTTTCTCCAAGGCTTCGCGGGCCGCAGCATGATCGGGATCGCGCTCCAGCGCCTGGCGAAGCGTGCCAAGCCCTTGAGACTTCTCGCCAAACGATTCGATTTGAATGACAGCCAAGCGGTGGAAAAGCCCGGCCTGGCTCTTGTCATCGGCCGTAAGCGTAATGCGGCGTTCAAGCACATCGGCCAGAGCCTTCATGTCACCGAGGCGTCCGTAGAGCCTATCCAAAGCCTCGAGCAGCTCGGGCGTGTCGCCCTGCGCCTCAACCGCCTTGGCATACGCTTCCACGCTGCGGCGATCGTCCTTCAGCTTCTCCTCGGCAATACGGCCGATTCGCAGCCACAGATCCTTCGCCACATTCGCATCGAAAATTCCAGCGGCCCTCTGCGCCAGCGCATCGCAATAGCGGCCAAATCCGCTGGAACGCTCGCATAGTTGCTCGATGTCCGCGTGCAGGCTCGCGTCTTCCGGCGTGTCTTCCAAGGCCCGGAGCAGCGCGCTTTCGGCCTTGTCCAGTCGCTTGAGCTGCTCGTCTTCCACCGTCGCGATGGAGCGCAAGGTCTTCGCCCGATCGGCCGGCTCTGTTTGCGCCTTCAGCCGCAGCTCGAGAATCTGAGTCAAATCCTCGTAGCGGGCCGCGCGCCGGAGCACAGGCTCGAGAACATCGGCCGCATCCAGGCGAAGCTCTTCGCGGGCCTCGCCGATAGCCCACACAGCCTTCACCGCGTGTGCGTTGTCCGGCTCGTCTTCAAACACAAAGCGATACTGCTCAATCGCATCGCTTGGGCTCTCCAACTGGCCGGCGTACAAATCGCCGATGGCCGTGCGCAGCTTGACGCGCTCTTCCTTCGTCTGAGCCAGGCCAACCTGCTGCTTCAGGTTCTCCAGAAGCTCGTCCCACATCTGTTCGACGCGGTAGAGCCGCTCCAGCGTGGTCAGCACGGGCAAGTCGCCCGGACGGGCATCCAATGCGCCAAGCAGCGCGGTAATCGCATCGCGAAGGCTCTTCAGCGATTTTTCGTAGCACTCCGCCGCCCGCACCAAGAGCGAGTATTTCAAGTCGCCGTCTTCAGGCTTCGCGAGTTCGACGCGCCGCTGATACAGCTCGACCAAGCGCTGAGCATTATCGCGCGGCTCATACAGCTCGATCAGCGCGCTGATTGTCGCCGTATTGTCGGGGCTCATCTCAAGAGCGCGCTCAAACGCGGCGATCGCTCCATCCACGTTTTCAAGCATTTGAAGCTTAATCTCGGCGATGCGGCTCCATATCGAAGCGTTTTCGTCATCGGAAACGAGATCGCTCTTCTTCTCGAGAACAGAGATGATCGTCTGCCAATCCGCGAGAAGAAGCGCCAGCGTGTCGATGGCCTCCAAGGGCTCGGGATCGCGCTCATCGATGGTCGATAGGCGCCGGTAGGCATTTAGAGCGCGCCTCGGATCGTCGAGCTTGGTGTCGTAGAGCTTGGCGACGGCGTTCAGCAAATCGCGCTTCACAACGTCGTCCTGCGTCTTTTCGATGCCCGTCTCGTAGCTTGCGGCCAGCTCTTCCCAAGCATTGAGCAGCTCAGCCAAACGCTCGAGCTCAACCCGGGTTTCGCCATCTTCCGGATCGATCTCAAACGCCGCGCTCGTTGCCTGGAATGCGCGAACCGCGTCACCGCCCCGCGCGCCCCACAGCCTGGCTGTTTCGCGCAAAACCGCGACCTGCTCGCGCGGATCTTGAGCCAGCGCAAAACGCCGCTCATTGAGCGAAATCAGCATCTTCCAGTCGTCTGCGCGCTCATACAGCGGACGCAGAATCTCAACCACGCGCGCCTTGTGATCTTCGTCGTTGGTCAGCGCTTCGAGATCCTTAATCGCCTCTTCATGCCAAGGCACATCGGTCACGATGGCCTCGAGCTGATCGATAGCGCCGGATGTATCGCTGAGCTTGTCGCGAAGCAGCCGGGCAAGCGCCAAGCGGTAAGGAGCTCCCGCTTCTCCATTGGGAGCCGACTCCGCGCGGCGCAGATACAAATCGGCCAAATCCTGATCGCGCCCGAGCTCGCGGTACAGATCGGTCAGCGCATCGAGGGAAACCGCATCGGTGTCATCGACATCGAGAGCAGCCCGATAAGTATCGATGGCCTTTTCCGGATCTTTTAGCTCACGCCGGGAAAGCTCCGCGATCGTGTGCAGCGCCAAAAGCCGCTCTTTCTCGTAGCGGTAATCCAAAGACGCTTTGTACAGCTCGACGCGCTCGGCGTGCCGCGCTTCCTTGATGAGCAGCTTGTCGATCGCATCGAACAGCTCTTGGCTTTCGGGCTCGAAGGCATGCGCGCGCCGATACCAAACGAGAGCGCTTTCGGTGTCGCCCAGGCCCGCGAAAATCTCGCCTGTGCGGCGGGCAAGCTTTGCGCTGGACGGATCGTCCGATGACAGTTCCTTAAGCTCGGTCGCGTAAATATCCGCCAACCTCCGCTCGGCGCCTGCCACCTTCGCCAAGCGTTCCAGTTCGGCCCAAACACTCTCGTCCGCAATGTCTTCGTGGAAGAGCATCGCCACCGTTTCAAGAGCGGCTTTGTAGTCTTCCAGTTGCTCTTCATGCAGCGTGGCCAGGCGGCGGAGCAAGTCCGCTCGCTCGCTCGGATCTTGGCTGGCCTTCAGCCGCGCATCCAACGCCAGCTTCACCTTCGCCCAGTCGGCGCGCCTCAAGTACACAGGCTCCAGCATCTCGCCCGCGCGCGCCTTGTCTTCCTCGCTGCTGTCCGCCGAGGTCAGCAGCTCTTCCAGCTCGGCCACTGCACCCGAATGCGACGCATCCAAGCCGAGAGCCGATGCGAGTTCATCGAATGCGCGGCTTACATCTTGGGTGTGCTTGCGCGCGATCGTCGCAATCTTTACGTGCAGATCCGCCGCGACGCCCACCTTGCCGAAAAGCTGCCGCTCGTAGAGGCCGATCAAGTCGCTGAAGCGCTCCGATTCCCGGTACAGCGTCTCGAGAGAAACGATGGCTTCGGTCTCGAGACCCACATCCAAAATGGCTTCGTAGGTTTCGATAGCGCCCCGCGTGTCCTTCAGCGGGCCGCGCTGAAGCTCGGCGATGCGGAAAAGAAGCTTCTTTTTCTCGCTGTCATCGAGTGCGTTGTCGACGCGGATCTTTAGGATTTCAAGCAGGTTTTCGAGCTCGTTGGCCTCGGCGTACAGCTCTTCCAGCGCAATCATCGCGCGGCGATCATCCGAACGCGAATCGAGCGCCGCGCGGTAGTGCTGCACCGCGAGTTCCCGGTTGTCCAAGCGCCGGCGCGCCAGCTCGCCCATGCGAAGCCGCACGTTCTGCTGCACATCGCCGTCCAGAATGTCGTTCACGATCTGCTGGTAGAGCTCCAAAAGCTCCGGCCACCGCCCCGTGACAGCGGCCAGACGCTCGACCGTTTCAATCCATGAAGCGACTTCTGCTTCGCCCGCCGCTTCGCGAACACCGCGCAGCGCATACCCGAATGCCCGCGCCGAATCGTTCTGCGGGCCTTCCGCCGTCCGCAGCGCCGTCTCCAGCGTTGCAAGCCGCGAACCCGTGTCGTCGGCGGTTTCTACTTCGATTTCGAGCACGCGCAGCAGGCGTTCCGAATCGCCGTCGGCCTCGTACAGCGGCCTCAGCACTTCAGCGGCGTCGCGGCGCGCGTCGGTGTTGTCGAGCAACGCTTCCAAAGCCGCCCTGCAGCGCTCGTTGGAAGGCTCTAGCAGCAGGGCCTGGCGGTACGCATCGAGTGCGCCCGTCAAATCGATGTCGCCCTTCAGCCGCCGCACATCGCCCAGGCGCGCAAACAAGTCCACGCGCGTCTCAACTTCATCGGCAATGGTCAGGTGCTGTTCAAGCGAATCGGCCAAATCGGCCCAGCGCTCGGCTTTTTCATAGAGCGTTTCCAAGGCCGAAAGCGTTGCGGGCTCAGCGCCGAAATCGTCCTGAACCGCCCGCCAAGCATCGATGGCTTCCGACACATCCGACAGTTTGCCGGCCAGTGTTTCTGCCGCGCGAACCATAGTCCGCTTGCGTTCGGTGGGATCCGTCGATGATTGCTCGCGCGCCTTCAGCACTTCGACCAGCTCGCGCCAGCGCGAAGTGCGTTCGTACAAGCGTTCCAGCGCCTTCAGCGCATCTTCGTCCCCAGCGTCATCCTCCAAACGCGAACGCCACGCGGCAATCGCCTTTTCAGGATTATCGAGAACGGTTTCATAAAGCGTTCCAATGCGCTCAAAGAGCGAGCGGCGCGAATCCTGATTCTCCTCCAGGCGAACCTCGATGCTCAGCACATCGGCAAGTTCGGCGTGCTGCGCGCGCGATGTGTAGATATCGGCAAGCGAGCGGGCCGCCGGAATCACAAGTCCCGGATCGTTGGGATCGAGGCCGATCACCCGGCGATAGACCTGCTCGGCGCGCTCTACGTTGGCGAGCAAATCCTCATAGATGCGCGCCACCTCCATCAGGATTGCGCCCTTGGTGAGAACGACCTCGCTTGTATCGGCGGCGGCGGTCAGCACGTTGGCAACCCGCTCGTGTTCACCGAGCCTCCTGCCGATTTCAATCAAGCGGGCGCGGGCGCTTTCGTCCTCGGGCTCCAGGGGAACCAGTTCGGACAGCGTTGCAAACGCCCCTTGATCGTCGCGCAGCCGCTCGTCGCGAAGCACGCTGATGCGGCGCAATAGCTCGCGCCTATCGTTTTCAGAAGGAGCGCCGCCCCTCAGAATCTCCAGCACCCGAACCAATGCGCGAATCTCATCGCGCGCCTCGTAGACGGCCTCCAGCACTTTGGCAGCACGCAAACGAAGCTCGGGAACATCGAGCAGCCGCTCCACCAAGTGGCGCGCATCCGCATCGTTCACCCGCGTGCCCAGCACATCCTCCAGATGACCAAGCGCACGATCGGGCTCGCCCAGGCGATCGATGTAAATACGGCCGAGCGTCAGCTTGATATTGAGCGTCTCATCCTGCGTGGCCGTCTCCAGCCGCTTCTCGAGAAGCGCCGAAAGATCCTTCCAGCGGGCTTCGCGCTCATACAGCTTCTCCAGCGAACCAATCGCACCGTCGTGGAAGGGCTCGATGGCCAAAATGCGCTCGTACTGCCCAATCGCCTTGCCCGCATTGCCCATCACTTCCTCGGAAGCGAGAGCAATTTCATTTAAGAGCTCAATCCGTTCGGCGCTGTCTTCCGTTGCGCCGATGCGCTTCTCGTACAGCGCTTCCAGCGCCTCCCACTGCTCGGATGCCGTGAGGATCTGCTTCAGGGTTGCAAATGCGTTCGCATTGGTCGGATCTACCGTGAGAACGCGCTCCAAATAGGGAACCGCCCCGGCAGGATCGCCCAACTGCTCGGCATGCAGCGTTGCCGCCCGCTCGCAGAGATTCAGCTCCACATCGCCGGGAAGCTCATGCCCTTCGGCGCGGGCATCCATCACATACGCCTTGTACGCAGCCGCCAAATCGGCCGGACGCGCGGCGCTCGCCGCAAGCTGCGAAGACCTATCCCAAAGCTCTAGATCGCCCGGGAATTCAGCCAGCGCGCGCAACATCGCATCAAAGGCCGAACCCGGCGCGCTCAGCATGGTCTCTTCGACCTCCGCCAGCTTCAGATACAGCTCGCGGCGGCGCTCCGGAGAAGGCTCGCCCTCCAGCAGAATGCCCAGCGCCTGCGACTGGCGGCCATAGTCGGCCGTCTGCTCATACTCGGATTCGAGCACGCCCGCCGCATGCATGCGGGTTTCGGGATTTTCGAGCAAACGCGCCAAAATATGAATCGCATCCGCTTCATGCGGCGTGATCTCCAGCGCCCGGACACAAGCATCAAACGCTGCTTGAGGCTGGCTCAGGCGATCGAAATACAGGCCCGCCAGCTCCACCTCGCGCTGCGCCCGCTCTTCACCTTCTGACACATCGCGGTGGCTCAGAATGACGGCCGCGGCAGCTTCGTTTTCACCGGCGGCAATCAGCAGGCGCGCAAGCGAACGAAGCGCACCCGAACGGGTCGGAACAAGCTCAATCACCTTGCGCAGCAGCACAATGGCCTGCGCCGACTCGCCGAAGACCTCTTCCTCAAGAGCGGCCCACTCCTCGAAAATATCGGCGCGATCAGGACCTTCAACCTGAGCCGCCCGAAGCTCAAAGAGCCATCGCAAATCGTCCTTGCGATTGTTCGCCCGGAGCAGCTCATCCAGCGCCGCAATCGCTTCGACATCCGATGGATCGCCTTGCACGAGCTCCCGGTAGGCGCCCACCGCCTCATCGATCTTGCCCAGCTCGCGCGCGTACACTTCCGCGAGCTTGAGCTGCAACGAACGCTTCTGCGCTGGATCCAAATCTTCGGCCCGGCGCAGCCTTCCTTCAACGGCCTCAACAAAGGGATTCCACGACCCGGCCGATCGCGACCAGGCTTCCATCAGCGCAAGCCCTTCGTCATCCGGCAAGAGTTCGTAGGCACGCCTTGCGTGATGCAGCGCCGACTGCTTGTCCGACAGCGGACCGCCCGTCACCGCAGCCAGCTTCCGGAGAATGCCCACCTGATCTTCGACATTGTCCGTCGCGCCGAGAAGGATTTCGTAGAGCGCCGGCAAGCGCGACCACTTCTCTTCCTTCTCGTAAATGGGCACCAACGCCGACGCCGCGCGGGCATCGCTGGGCGCCACGCTGAGCACGCGCTCATACGAACGCGCCGCCCGCTCAGGCGTCCCCAGCTCTTGCTCAAACACACGCGCCGCTCTGAACGAAATATCGAGTTTTGTCGCCGGATCGCCCGCTTTGTCGGCCGCGGTCGAAAGGAAATCGACCAAGCCTTCATAGTCATTTTGCGATGCGTACAGCTCTTCAAGGCCATCCCAGTCGCCCGCCGCCATGTACGACTCGCGCAGAACACGCAGCGCCTTTGCATGGCCCGGCGACAGCACCAGCACCCGTTTCCAGGTGCGCGCAGCCGCAACGGGATCTTTCAGGCGCTCGGCATACACCGCTCCCAGTTTCTGCAGCGCATTCAGGCGTGATGCATCGTCCGGCGCCGCATCGACACGCCTCTCCAGCACCTCGGCGACAGTCGCGAAATCTTTATCGCGCTCAGCCTGCTTTTCGAGCGCATCGAGCACACCGGCCGCGTCTGGATCGAGCTCGAGAATCTGCTTGTAGAGCACAATCGCGTCCGCGCCTCGATCGAGCCGCTCCGCCGCGAGCTTCGCCATTTCATTAAGAAGCTCGATGCGTTCGGCTCCATCCGTCTGGGGAAGCTGCTTCTCAAACAGCGCGTACATCTGCGGCCAAGCGCGCCGCTTCTGATACAGCTCCTTCAGCTTCTGATGCGACTCGCTATCGGTCGGATCGGCGCTCAGCACGCCCTCGTAACCGACAATGGCGTTCTGCACATTGGAGAATTGCTCCAGCCACCTTCGCGCCACAGCGCGGTAGAGGGTGATCTTCTCGTCTGCGTCTTCCGTGAGCTCCGCGAGCCGCTGCTGATGGGTTAGCAAATCGCGCCAGCGGCCCAGGGTTTCGTACGCCCGGATCAGCTCGCGCATCGCATCGGTATCGTGCTCATCGATCGCGAGAATCTGCGTGAGCACAGTCACCAGCGCCGAATCGTTCTTCACGCGATCGCGGTAAATCGCAGCCATTTCGCGAAGCACCGCCGCCCGGGCAGGACCGTCCGCTGCGGGCGTGTGCTCCAAGTCGTACTTGTACAAATCCAAAAGAGCATTGTGCGCATCGGTCTGCGCATACAGGCGCTTCAGCGCATCGCGCACAACCCGGTTATCGGGATCGCCGCGCAACAGCGCCTTGTACTGATCGATCGCCTTCTGAATGTTTTCAGGCGACTCACCAAGCAGCGCTATTTCGGTCGCCATCGCCTTCTTTTCAGGCCCATCGGGCATCGCCTTCTGGGCATCCGTCAAAATCGCCGCCAAACGCTGCTTGTCGGAAGGCTGATTCAAATACTCGCGGAAGAAATTCAGCATGCCCGCGTGAGTCGGATCGGCCTTGCGGACCCGCTCAAAATAGGGCTCCGCCTCCGCCGGCTGTTCGCGCATACGCCAGTGAACCATGGCGATTTGAATCAGGATGCCAAGCTCTTCGCTCGCCTTCACACCGCTCTTCAACTGGTCTTCGTAGAGCGCCACCAAGTGCTCCCAAGCACCGGCCGCCGAATAGGTCTCGGCGAGGAAGCCAAGCGCTTCACCGTGGCCCGGCGAAAGCTCCATCACGGCCTGATAGGCCGCAATCGCCCGATCCTGATCGCCTAGCTTCTTCGCGCACAGCCGCCCGAGCCGCAGGCCCGCAGCGACCCGCTCCTCCTTCGAGCTTCCTTCAGCCAGCACCAGCGCAAGCACATCCGCAACGTGCTCCGGCTGGCCCGCCTGGCCATACAAAAGCTCGGCCAAATTCGCCGCGCGCCGATTCTTCGGATCGAGCGACAAAGCTTCATTGAGCTCCGCCGCAATCGTGTCCTTCATCTCCTCGCGGGCATAACGGAAGGCCGTATCTGCCGCGCTCGTAAGAAGCGCGCTCTTGAACGTCGCATCCTCGGCGCTTGTCGCCTCCGAGCGATACCGCTCCAAAAGCTCGTTCCACTTGGCCCGCCGGATCTCTTCCTGCTCCACATATTCAAGCGCCGCAGGATGATCTGGCTTCATCTGCAAGAGCCGCTTGTACGTTTCGACGGCACTGCCTGGATCGGCAAGCTCTTCATCGAAAATACGCGCGAGCTCCGCTGTCATCGGAACCTCGACCGATGAGCCTCCCGCAAAGCTCAACTCGAGCTCCAGCAATCGCGCGGCGGCACTCCAATCCCGCCGCTGCTCATGCTTGGCACGCGCAGCCCCGAGCAATCGCTCGATGTCATCATTGGACACGCCCGTATCGGGCGCAGTAACGGCCTCGGTCAGCTCATTCCAGGCCGCCGCGTTGTCAGGGTCGTCCTGCAGGCGCGAGAGGACCATGCGAATTGTGTCAACGCTCATCGTCACTCCGGTCCCGGAAACTCATCTCGTTGAACAAAAGTCAAATTCCGGATCGACTGCCAGCGACCCCGGGAAGGGTCGCCCATTGCCCGTTCGAGCAGCCACACGAGCCCATTTCGCGCGTTCGACGGGCGGCCGAATGTACGCCGCACCCGTGCGCACTTTCAAGGCTCGGGCGCGTGATGTTGGCCAACCATTTTTTGATCCCTCATTTCGCGGACTTTCAGAGGTGATGGCCCTTCGAAAGGCACGACCTCATGCCATCGATTGCCCACTTGGTTTGCCCAAGCCGGCTTGAGCCCCCGCAATAGGCGACACCTGATAGGCTTCGCCGCCTTTTTTAATGCGCCTTTCACGGCGAAGGCGATGACAGGACAAAGCTATGGAAAGCAATCTCGTTCGAAGGTTTGGCGTTATCGGCGCCGGGCAAATGGGCCGCGGAATCGCACAGGTTGCGGCTGCCGCCGGTTATGAAGTCATGCTGTGCGACGCGGCGCCCAACCTCGCTGAATCGGGCAAGAATCAAATCGGCGCTGCGCTCGCAAAGCTGGTGGACAAGGGAAAAATGAGTGCCGCGGACCGGGACGCGCTCCTTCACCGCATTCGTCCCGCCGAGCGGATCAGCGAGCTCAACACCATCGACATTGCTGTCGAAGCCGTCACCGAAAACCTTGATTTAAAGCTCTCGATCTTCCGCGAGCTCGACAAGGTGACACCGCCCCGCGCGATCCTCGCCTCCAACACATCGTCTATCTCGATCACGCGCCTCGCGGCTGCGACATCGAGGCCCGAGCAAGTCATTGGCATGCACTTCATGAATCCGGTGCCGCTGATGAAGCTTGTAGAAATCGTGCGCGGCCTGCAGACCTCGGAGGCGACCTCCACAGCGGTGCGCGAGCTCTCCGAAAAGCTCGGCAAGACCGTCATCACATCGAAGGATCAGCCTGGATTCATTGTGAACCGCATGCTGGTTCCGCTGCTCAACGAAGCGTGTTTTGCGCTCGCGGAACAACTGGGAACGCCGGAGGACATCGATGTGGGCGCGAAGCTGGGCCTCAATCATCCGATGGGGCCTCTGGAGCTCAGCGATCTGATCGGGCTCGACACGCTTTTGTTTATCGCCGAGGTTTTGCACCGGGAGTTTGGCGACTCGAAATACCGGCCGGCACCTCTGTTGAGAAACCTGGTCGCGGCGGGCTGGCTGGGCAAAAAGACAGGCCGCGGTTTTTATATCTACGATGACAAAGGCCAGAAGGCGGGCCGCTCGGTATAATTCATTTATTATTGCTTAATTAAATACAATCGATTTTTTAATATATATTATCGTATTTGATCGAATTGATTATCGATCCCAATATCCGATCGACATCATCAAATTGGCCTGCTGAGCTCCAAACAACCCGAAATAAGCCGAAACATTAATCGCGAAATCGTCGGAGAAGGGCACCGCGATACCGACCCTAGGCCCGGCTCCGAGCGTATAGGCGTTGTAGGCCGTCTCGCCCAGCACCCCCAGCGTTTCGTGCTTCAGCACCACGCCTGTCTGCATCACCGAAAAACTCGTCATCAAATCCACATAAGGAAATACAGGCCCGCGCACGAGTTCCCGGCCAATAAACACATCGAAGTTCGCGCCGAATTGCGTTCCCGCCGAAACACTCAGCCCAGGCGTCAGCGCGTCGTGCTTTAGGCGCACGCCTTCCATTCCAAAAAAGGCCAAGCCCATCCCGCCCCGCGCATGCTTGCCCATCAGCAGAATATGAAATCCGCCGCCGTAATATTGGCTCGGCCCATCCATTTTTAGGTTTTTGTCGCGAAGTGGATCGGGCTCGGTCATCGCCGCAGCAATATGGAGCGGCCTGTCGCCCGCCCGCCCGCGGCCCCCAAGAAAGTCGATAAAAAAGGCGCCTCCGTTGCTGTCGTATTCGTCTTCTTCTTGATCTTGATCGTGCGCGAAAGCCTCGTTTGGAGCCGCCGCCAGCACCAACAGCGACGCCGATAACGACCAGCCCAACAGCCGAACAACCCGCTTTTGACCGCTTTCATTCATTGCCGCTCTCCTAAGAGGGCTTAGACGCAGCGTCCTGCGAAAGCATTGGATTGAGAATGATTTTCACGGTGAGAAAGTACCAATTCCCAGGGAAATGGAGGCGCGTTCGACATCGAGCAATCCAAAGGACGCCGATGCGTGGAAGGCAAATACATCGCCAATCGGCACGAGAATTCCTAAACGGGGACCAATATCAAAGAGTGTCGTATCAAAATTGGCGTAGCCTATTTTCCCAAGGGATTCGTGATGAAGCTCAACCCGGGCTGGCAATACAATCATTTTTGCTTTCAAATCGATATAAGGTGAAACGGGTTTCCGGACAAACTGAGCGCCCGCAAACATCGACGACTCAAAGCCCATATACGTTGTTGCATTCGCGCGGAGGCCCGCGGGCAGCGCATCATGCCGAATCCTTGCGTCATCCATCGAGAAGGCTCCAAAGCCAAAGCCAAAGCGGAACTGCGAAATGCGAGCCAGCAGGTTGAGGCTCCCTCCGTAGAACCGGCGCGGACCATCGATCCGAAAATGCTTGTTCTTCAGGGGATCCGGTGTGTCTGTCGGCTCCGACTCTCGTAGCTCCTCATCCGCGATACGGGCATAACCCGCGTTGAAGTCCAGTAAGAATCCGGCGCTGCCTTCTTCGTCCGCGCGGGCTGTGCCCGGCATGGCCGTCACACCCAGAAAACCCGCGCCCAGAAGCCAATAAGACAGCCTTCTACGCATCGTCCGCGCGCGCTCATTCATTGCCGCTCTCCTGAGAGGGCTTAGACGCGGCTCCTGCAAAAAGAATTGGGTTTTAAGAATTTATGTTTCCGCAACAAGCTCATCCGCCACCGCCGAGAGCACCCGCTCGGCGGCCTGAATATCGTCTTCGCTAAGCTTGCCTACTGCCCGCCGCAGCGCCGCTTCGACGGTGCCCGCCTTCACCGCATCGACCTTCACACCCGCGGGCGTCAGCCATAAATGCAGCCTTCTCTTGTCCGCTTCCGAAGGCCGCCTCTCCACCAAACCCCGATCCGATAAGCGCTGAAGCACGCCTGTCAGCGTGCTCTTGTGTACCTTTAAGATTTCAGCCAAATCACCCGGCGATATCCCCGGAAAACGCCCAACAATACGAATCACCAAACGCTGGGGCCCCGTCACGTCGAGCCGCGCGTTCATCCGCTTGGACAACGAATGAAGCCCATGATCGACCGACCATAGAAGACGCATAAAGTCCAAGACTTTGCCCATGCGCGGAGCTGGAGCGGCGGATGCGGCATGTTTGTCGCTTCGGGCCATGTTGGACTATCCCTGAGCTTTTTCGACAAGCATTCGGAGCAGCGGAGGAAGCCGCCGGACATCGCAGGGCGTCTTGATCACCGGCCCTCCCACGACTGAACTCATCGAACAAAGCCCAGCGCGCGGCAGATGATCCATCCAGTACACATCGAGCTTTTCCTCGTGTGCGATGCGGCGGACGAAGGGATCGAGCGGAAGCACCAAACCCTCGCGCCATCGCGCCAGATACACCACGTTGGCCAAGCGCACCGGGCTGTTCAAACCGATGCGGCGCCGCGTGCCCGTATTAAACGGCCCGGTATGATCGATATATTCAACGGTTTGCACCTCGCCGTACAGATCGGGCTCAGTCTTCTCGACTGTCACCAGCGTCCACGCGGCGAGCGGCCGCAGAGCGCGCAATAAAGTCCGCGTCATCTGCTCGAACTCGGGCAAATCGGCCGCAGCCTTCGCCTCGTTGTAATGGCCGTGCGCAAAGCTGTTGCGCTCCACCTGCATCAAATTGGAAAGCGTTTCAAAGGTCTGGTTGGGCGTGAGCTTCACATCGAGCACATCTTTCGCGAGCGCGCCGATCGGATCGCCTTTGCCTTCGAATCCCCGCCCGGCAATCCTCGCCATTTCGCGCCACGTTCCAAGCGAAAGCCCATCGCGTGAACCAGCCCTCCGGTAGAAATCGAGCATTTGCTCAAAACCCGGCGGCGTCTCGCCTGGATTCACACGCTTCGCAAAAAATGCCGACACCAGCACCGTCGCGATAAAGCGCCATGTGCCTTCCAGCACATCGAACAAAATCTTCACCCGCTCAATCGCGCTCGACGCCAGCGTCGCCCCATGAACCCTTCCCGCAATGGGATAAGGCAATCCTCCGCTCAGCGCAGACAGCACACCATGGGGATCGTTGCATTCCCTCGAAAGTTCGGCCGCCCGTGTCCTCGCTTCAGCATTGTGAAGAATTTCCCACGATAGCGTGCGCGGCAGCTCGACCTTCCCATCCATCACGGGAGGACGTGCATGCCAATCGCACTGCACCGCGCTTCCCATGGCCTGAGGATCGACCTTTCGCGTAATGCAAGCCGCGACAACCCCCGGCGCGAGCGGTGCCACAAGCGCATTCTGGCCCGCGTGACTCGTGATGACCGCGCACAATTCCTGCTCCAGCGCGCCGATGACATGCGCACCCACACCCAGCAGCGCGCTTTGCTCCTCGATGGCGAACATCAGCGTGGCCCGTTTCGCATCCATCGAAGCCGTTAACACTTCGGGCGCCGTCGCCACCCTCGCCCCCTTGGCCACATCCCGAAGCGCCGCCACCCCCGCCTGCGTGCTGCTCTCCGCGTAACCCTGAATGGCATTCAGCGCGAGCTCGATTTCCCGGCCCGCATCCGCTGTATCGCCAACCAGCGTCCAATAGCCACAGCCAAAGGTCTCAAGCCCAGCCGACTTCACCACATCGATCGCCCGCTTGGCTTTTTGCGAGGCTTCAGACGCATCGCCCTGGCACAAAATCACAATGCTTCCGTCGGCGAAGGCAATGGGCAGGCTCGGCCATTCCTTGTGCAGCGCAATCGTCGCAGCCACAAGCAGCGAAGACTGCGCTCCCGCTGCCTCACCCGACTTTCGGGGCCTCACCAGCACCAGCGCCCCGCCCCTTTGCCTCTGAAGCAGCGACGCGGCTTCTTGCTCGAGGCCCGCTCTGCCCAACAGGCCCGTCGTTCCATCGACCGTTCCAGCAGGCACCACAGGCGTCACATAGCGGCGATCAACAAAGGTCGCCCGCATACCGCCCACAGACACAAACAACCCATGAACCAAAGGCGCTTCTTCGCCCTTCTGCAGCGTGCGCGCTCCAACCTGCACAGGCACGCTGCATTCATCGCGCCTCTTGAGCCACCACCGCACACCATCATGGCGAAGCGTCACAGCAAGCCTTGAAGCCACATCGGGATACACAAGCTCGTTCACTTCGTCCCCGACCTTCGCCGAACGGCCCAGCCGCAACACGCCGACAGGTTCCAGCCTCAGCTCGTGCACCGCACCATCGCGCCCCTCGATACGAAGCCGGTCGGGCGCTGCAACCTCACCGCGCCAAATGGAAAACGCAGGCGATGAACTCAGCCACAAGGTTGCGCCGCCCACCGTATAGGTCCGCAGCTCGGCCCCCGGAGGCTGCGAAGACCCGCTGTCACTGGGAGCCGGAGGTTCGCTTTTCACAGGTGTCACACGCAATGGATCCACTTCTCCCGCGAGTACGCGGATGGACTCTTGAATAGGAATCGCCGAAGGCGTGGAGATAGCCGGCACCGAAGAGACCGCAAGCGGCATGCCTTCAGCCAAAGCCTTCAAAAACTCATCCACCGAAGCAAAACGCTTGTTCCGATCGCGCTCCAGCGCGCGCCGCACTGCGGCAGCCACACCCTTTGGAACGCCTGGAACCAGCGCCCCAAGATCCGGCGGATCTTTCTGACAAATGGCCAGCACAAGCCGCGCATACGAAGTTTCAGGGAAGGGCGGCACACCCGCGATCGCTTCAAACAAAATTGCACCGATTGCCCAAATATCGGCGCGCTGATCGACATCGCCCTGCGCCTCGACCTGCTCGGGCGACATATACAAAGGCGTCCCGACAACAGCGCCGTCCTGCGTGAGGGTAATTTCTCCGCCCGTTCCCCGAACCGAAGACCCCGCAGCCGGCATCAAACTTTCAACGACTTTTGAAAGGCCGAAATCGACAATCTTCACATGAAACTGATCATCGTCGCCCTTCATCAAGAAGATGTTCTCGGGCTTTAAATCGCGGTGAATGATGCCTGCGGCATGAGCCCTCCGCAGACCCCTCAGCGCCTCGACGGCAAAGATCACGGCCTCCTGCGTAGAAAGCCGCCCAAGCCTTCGGATACGGGCGCCCAGACTCTCGCCCGAAAGCAGCTCCATCACCAAAAAAGGCTCGCCCGCATCTGTCTCACCGGTATCGAAAATCTGAACAATATGCGTGCTATCGATGGCCGAAACAGCCCTCGCTTCCCGGTGAAAACGGGCCACCACGGAGCTATCGCTAATCTTGTCCCTCAGCACAAACTTGAGCGCGACATGCTTACCCAGCGCAATATTCTGCGCCTCATACACGCTGCCCATCCCTCCGCGCCCAATGAGCCGAAGAATCTTGTATTTGCCGCCGGCGACGGTCCCAATCCGCGGATCGGACTCCTGGTCAACGCCCATGGTCACAAGTGCCTCAAGTCTAGATTGCGCGCATTGCGCAGCATGGAATCGAGCCTCAAGCCCGCTCCCGGGTCAACGGGGATTACCACCGGCCGGCCGGCCCGGTTTGAATCATTGGAAAAACGCCTTGTTCACACATCATTTGCTTTGCTGTTCCCCCTCGCATGCACGCCCTACCCAAAAACCGCGCGGCTCAGCGCGGCAGTGAAGCTTTCGAGACCCGCTACGTCGAACACGAGTTTTCGCCGCACCGGCGCATAACCCGGGCCTTCCCTTATCGAGCAGCCCCGGGTTCTTTGCCAAGGCGCGCGGCAGCGGTCGAAGTTCGATATGCTGCCGGCATACGAAGGACGAGTTCAGCGTTTGGAGACCCATTCAGCGTTTCACGGCCGAGCAGGGCAATACAACACACCAAAAATGGTTGGGAACCGCCCGGCTCATACCGTGTCACGAAAACGATCAGGTCTTCGATAGCTTGATCAAGCCTTCATTGTTCAATTTTCAAAGGGAATTCCTGGCCATGGCTGAAACGCCCCGCAACGATCAATTCATCGTTCCCTTGCCCGGCGGACGCGCTGCGAAAGTACCGCTCTCCGTACTCGAGAGCTTCATCGATCCCGCCGTGCAAATCGCTCACGATCCTTCGCGTCACGACGATGACGTGACGGCTCACTCCGCATCGATCGATCCTCAGACTGGAGCCAGCACATGGCACACAGAATGGGAGCTCGGCCATTGCGAATACACCGACGAATCGGGGTTTCCGCAGACCGCCTACGCCTGGCACAGGCATCCCATGGGCACCGAGTACACGGAAATCTACCAAAAGTGATGTGAGCAACCCGTGACATCGAAGATTCAGACCACCAAGGAGCGGCGCTTTTTGCGGCCACCAAACAAAACCTTCGGCGCGCTTGCTCTCGTCGCTCTGAGCTCTGGACTGGCGCTGTCCATGTCCGCCGGAGCATGCATCAAGCGCGGCTATCCGCTGGGCTCATCGGGCCAAGTGGACATTCGCGTCGATGTCGCGGGCCCGCTATTTGCCGCCGATTTGTTCGACGACAAGGGCAAGCCCGTCGAGCCCCGCCAAAAACCTTTCTCCACCCTGGTGACGCTGTTTATGACCGAAGGCAGTGAAGCTGCGTTCGGCGGAATGGTTGAAGTGCGCGTCGAACCGGGAGAAGCCCTTTCCATTTTCACCGACCCGAACGAGCCGGCCGACAACCCGACCTGCGGCCTTTCTGAAGGCTCATTCCGCTGCCGCGCAAGCGAAGAAGGATATGCGCACTTTATCCTCGCCTCCGAAAACGACTGGTCGGGCGAAGCAACAATCGTCGTGACATGGGCGGACCAGCGCCAAGAACACGCGGTCACTGTCCTGCCCGCGGGACTCCCGGACAACGCCACCAACCTCACCCTCATCACGGGCGGAATCGGCGAAACATCCCGCGTATTGGCCACCTTCCTTCCCCTGCAATGCACATCCGGCCCAGTCCCCGACTCGCTCGGCTCCAACTGGCGCGAAGGCCAAATCCGCTTCCGCAAAGCCTATGTCCGCGCGACCGCTCCGCCCGCATCGCCGGGCGTCGTTGAACACGCACCGGTCATCATCGAGCCCCTTCACCCCGAAGCCGAGCTTTCACTCACCGAAGACTGCACCAACCGCGTGCCCCGGCTCCGCGTCTTGCTCAACGCCACCGGCGAATCCGATCCCTTTTATTTTTGCTTTAGCGACATCGGAGGCCGCATCGAATTCGCCGTCACCTCTGGGCAAAAAGTCATCTCGCCCAACCCCGAAATTCAAGTCGATGCCGAGCCCCGCCTGCTTCGCGTCCGAGCGCTAAAAGACACGGTGAACATTGGCGAAGTGGTCGATCTGTTTGAACTCAGCGCCTACAACGCCGAGCGCGTCCGCATTCCCATGCCCGTCGATCTGTCGTCCAGCGCTCCGGCCATTCTTCCCATCACCCAGGGCTCTGTGACGCTGACCGGCGAAGAAGGCGACGTGACCATCATTCAGGTCATTCCGGAGTCCCCGGGACCAGCCTCGCTGCATGTCACGCCGCGCCTGCTCAACCAGCCCGACTGCGCATCACCGACGGTCAACGTCGTCGATCCACTCTCCCCTTAACCCATGGATACATCGCGGATCTTTATGCTTTTGTCGCACCGCATTCTTCTCGCCACGGCCGCGTTTGCCCTGCTCCTCGCGGGTACGGCACAACCCGCGGCAGCCCAAGACGAACCGGAGGAGTACTACCCCGACGAGCCCGTGGAAGATCCGCCGCCCGACGAACCCTCCGTGGACCCGCCCTACAACCCGCCCACCACAACCAACTCATCGCAAGGCTCGGTGGTCTCGGCCGACTTCAGCGGAACCCTTCAATTGCTCCGCGCGCCAGGCCCAGTAGGCCCAGGCGCCCCCGGCACAGGCGTTCCCGAAATCTTCCCGGACGCGCGCAAGGTCTACATGAGCGTCCGCGACACCGATCCAATTCCCATCGAAAGCGCGAGACGCGGCGGAAAATGGCTTTGCTCCACCGGCCAATGCTCAACCTCGGTGGGCGATCCTGGACCGAGCAAAATCGGCGACGACATGCTGCGTTCCATCAAACTGCAGACGCCGACATTGCCCCTGCCCCTCACGATTTGGGGACGCATCGATGGCAAAGGCCAAAAGGTGCTGGATTTCGATCCCGTGCTCCTAGGACGCCGCTCCTACACCCATATCTGCGCCTACAAACCTGTGGACACATCGTCCGCCGACAGCTCCAAATCACCGAAAAAACCAGAGCGCGTCGGCATTTGCCGCGACGGAAAAGCTTCGGTTCCAACCCCGGACTCCGCCGAACTCTCCCTTGGATTGCAGTGGCCTAAACAATCCGAACTCGCCAATTTCAAATACATCGCCATCGTCGACACCTGCGGAAACGCCCGCGTTCAGCCCTTCCAGCGCACCTTCACCATCCCCGTCTTCGAAGTCGCCTCGGGCGGATGCGGCCAGGCCGACGGCAAAGTCCTGCGCGTCTTTCCAAGCGGAGGCTGGATTCGCATCACCGCCTTCAACCTCGACTCAACAGCCGCTCAAAACGTCGTCAGCGCCACCTACCGCGTCTCCATTCCGCCCCTTGAAAACCTCATCGAATCCAACCCGGCGCGCCTCCTCTTCCCCGATCCGCTGCTCCAAGACCTAAAAGTCGACTGCGGACCCTCCATCCGCAAGGCGCCCACCGACTCCCAAGGCATTCCCGTACCGCCTCCAAGCTCGAGGCCAGGCCCTCCCCCCGCCGCCCTTCCTCCACCTCCGGAAGAAGCGCCCGCGCCTCCCAAAGAGGGCCCCGACACCACCTTGGATGAACGCAAAAACCTCGCGGGCCGGCCTGCATCCGGCAAAGGCGCAACAGCCGCCACACCTCCCGCCTCCAAGCCTCCCGCAGCGGCCGACGCAAAAAACAAAGCGCCCGCACCCGCCAAAGGCGCACCCGCTCCCAAAGCTCCCCCGGGCCCCCTCGCATCCAAACCCCCCGCGGCTCCACCTCCACCACCGCCCGGCATGGGCGCCTCAGCCGCAGACTCCACAAGCCCCGGCCCTGTCGCCCTCGACCACCAATCCGTCATCATCGCGCCCGAACCCCTGCGCCTAGGCAATTGCCGCATCCGCCTCCTAGGCCAAACCAAACGCCGCCTCGTCGCGCCCCTCGCGCTTCATGTGTCGCTCACCCGCACCGACCGCACCATCAACGGCGCCCCCATCGAACTTCTCACCGACGGCCGCTGGATTGTCACACCCAACTCCGCCGAATTTGTCCTCCCGCCCCTCGCAGAAAACTTCGACGGCGACTCCCGCCTCCGCCTCACCGTCTCCAGCGATCCGCTGAGCAACGACGGCAAAGTCGTCCTCCTCTCCGATGCCGGCCGCGTCTCCTCCTCGCTCAAATCGTACGAACCCGTCGAACCCGAACGCGCCCGCCGCGTCATCGGCTCCGTCATCGTTCACTCCGTTCCCCTCTGCGGCGAATCCAACTTCGAAACCCTTGACGCCGCGGGAAGCTGCCTTCGCGCCTACGTCACCATTCCCGCCATGCTCGCCACGCTTCAAATCACCCGCGCCCCCTGGATGGAGCGCCCCATCGTCACCCGAAGCGTGCTTAGCGCCGTTGGTGTTGCCGTCGCATTTGACAGTTATAACCCGGTAGAACGCAAAGCCTTCCCCATCGCCGGCCAAGTCGGCGGATTCGTTCAATCCCTGGGCGATGGCCGCGTTGGCATCCTGGGCTACCTAGGCATTGCGCCCACCATTCCCGTATTGGGAAGCGGCGGAAACACCACCACGTTTGGATTTTTGGGCGGCATTGGCCTCGAATACATCACCAATGAAACAGGCCCCGATGAAGGCTTAAAACCCGCGGCATTCCTATCGGTTGTCGTGCAAGTAGGCCAAGCCAATCCCGAAGTATCCCTCTCCGGCCAGGCCAATCTAAGCGCGTATGGCGGCCAATAAATCGAATTGAACGCCCCTAATTCTTCCCCTCCTTATCATTCTTCTCCGCAATCAAATGCACCGTACGGGTCGGGAATGCAATCGAGCTTCCGGCCTCCTCCACCACCCGCATAAAATCCAGCAGAACTTCCTGCCGAATCACCATAAACTCATCGTACTTCGTCGTCATAAACCAAGCCATCACCTGAATATCCAGCGACGAATCCCCAAACCCCGAAAACCTAACGAAAATATCTTCAGACCATATCTTCGGATGCTTTTTCAATACATCCTCAATGCCTTCCAATACAGTCTTCATCTGAGCCAAACTCGTCCCGTACACCAAACCAATATTTAAACTCAGCCAAATCCTATCCCTCAGCGTAAACGACTCCACCCGCATATCCGCAAGCCGCCCATTCGGAATCGTCACCACCGTCCGCGCCAGCGTCCGAATACGCGTCGAACGCAGCCCAATCAATTCAACTGTACCAAATACATCATCGACCTTAACCAAATCCCCCACCCGAAGAGGCTTATCAATTCCGATCGAAATGGAACCGAATAAATTCTCCACCGTCTTCTGCGCCGCCAGCGCCAGCACCACACCACCAATACCAAGCCCCGTAATCAAACTCGTCGCCGGATAACCAAACTCCGACAACACCACCACCACCGCCCCCGTAAACAAAAACACCTTCGCAACACTGCGCACCACCATCACCACGGCGCGCATCGCCTGCACATCCTTCGCCGTATCCCAGCGCTTTAACGCCACCTCGGCAAAAACATCCACACCCCGCAACAACCCCCACACAATCACCGAAAACCACAACGCCCGCACAACCTTCGATAAAAACTCCTCCGCAGGCTCATACAGCGCCAAATACGGCATCACAAAAAAGAGCGCCAAAAGCCCCCACAAAGCCCTCAAAGGCCGAATCAGCCGCAGAACCAGCTCATCATCCCACACCGCCGCCGTCCGCTTCGCAAAACGCGAAAGCACATAATGCGACAACCCCCCCATCGCCCGCCCAAATACCCACGCCAACAGCACAAGCACAGGCAGCGAAATCCACTGCCAAACCAACAGCTCCTTTGGCCCAGGACGCAGCAAAGAAGGCGGCAAATGCTCTAAAAACCAGCGATCCCGTAAACCCTCATACCAAACATCCACCCGCTCCACCGTTCGCCTCGAAAACATCCAGCGAACCGAATCCTTCACCTGCCTGCGCACAATACGAACCGGGTCCGACTTACCCTGACCCACCGGAATTTTACCAATTTCATCGACACCTGAAGGAAGCTTATCATCTGCATTTCCCAGCGGCAGCGGCGAAACACCATCCAAATCCAGCCAAGAATAGCGATCGAGCACCGCCTTCAGACGCATCGCCAAACGCGGCCCATCCGCCCCCGCGGGCAACTCCAAAAAATCGGCCGCCCCCGCAAAATCCCCAGCCCTGCATTTATCGGAAAAAGCCTTTAAAGAAGCCCTTGGCGAATCGGCCGCAAAAGGCGCCTCCTCATCGCCCTCCTCCCCCACCACCTGACGCAGCGGAGCCGGCGGAGCAGACACTTCATGAATCACCGAAGGCCGAATAACAATCGGAGCAGAAGGAACACCACTAGGATTGGGCGGCGCAGCGGAAGAAACCGGCGCGGACTGAGCCAACACAGCCCCCGAACCCAAAAACAACCCACAAAAAACCAAAACCCTCAAACCACACATCGACATAGCGCTCACCCCCCAAGCACTACATAACGAATTAAAATATTAAAATATTAAAAATATAAAGATCACTCGGGAGCGGGGAAACTCGACTGAAGCTCGGGAGAAATGGACCTCGACCGAGAAACCTCGCCAAACACACCACTCACCTTCCTCGCCAAACGAAGCTTTTGAGGATCATTTTTATCGACCCCATACAAACCAAAACGCATCCCCATCCCATGATTCCACTCATAATTATCCATCAAACTCCAATAATAATAACCCCGCACATCCGCCCCATCGCGGATAGCCCGCTTCAGCCATGTCAAATGCTCCACCAAAAAAGCCGAAGGACCATCATCATCCGCCTCAATCGGCACACCATTTTCCGTCACATAAGCCGGCAACCCATACGAATCCTTAATAAACATCGCCATCTCATACAAACCCTTCGGATACCGGATATTCGGCTGCACCCCCACCGGATTGAACGTCGTCAGCGGCGAAAGCTCCGGGAAAAATGCAAAACTCCCACCCTCAATCTTCGTCAAAAAATAATAATTGATACCCAAATAATCCATCCGATTTGCTAAATCATCGCGATGCTCGGCAACACCATCTAAATCGTGATCCAAATCCCCCTTCACCACCGCATTTAAAAACGCCAAATTATATAAATAAAAAATATTCTTCGCGGCCTCCACATCATAAGAATTCTTCGGATCCTTAGGCTCAATCGGAGCCGTCGCATACACAAGCCCAACCTCGGAAGCCTTCCCATCCGAATCCGCATCCACCACATCCGCAGCCTTTATGGCATCGTACATCCGCGCATGCCCCTCAATCAGCGCCACCATCACCTCCTTGCACTCCGCAAACTTTAAAAACACCGACGGCGGATTGCTCCTATCCGGCGTCGGCTGCAAATAACCCGGCAACACAAGCGCAAACGGCTCATTCAGCGTCGCCCAGCGATCGACCTCTGCCCCAAATTCGGCCGCAACAAAACCCGCGTACTTCGCAATCTCCTTCACCGTCCGATCTTTATCCAGCCAGCCTCGCGGCGAACAATTCTCAATATCTGTATGGCATTCAATACCATCGTGTATCCATGTCGGCAGCGTATAATGATTCAGCGTCACCAGCGGCTTTAATCCCCGCTTCAAAAGCGCATCAAATACCGCATGATAATGATCGATTGCCTTCTGATTGGCAATGGCCCGAAGCGCTGGAACCCCTTCCACATTGTCGGTCGGCGCCGGGAAAATACGGCTCCACTCAATACTCATCCGAAGCGTATGATTGGAAAGCTCCGACTTCGCCCGCTCAAAATCCTCATCAAACAGCTCCCAATGCCCAGGCCCCGAAGAAGGCGGATCACCGCTTAAATAATTCTTCTCATCCGCAATCATCTCGGGCGACGTCACAAACGCATACCAATCCGAATTTGGATCTTCGCATTCCGATGCATTTAATGTTGGACAACCCATGTCCACCTGAAAACCCGCAATCGCCGTCCCAAACTCAAAATCCCCCGGAAACGACAAATCCTCGGGCGCCTTCACCTCATCCTCGCCTGCACAACCCAAAAGAGCCGCCGCAAACCCAAACACAAAACCCCCGCGCACCCCAAGACCCACACATCGATTTCGCATAGAACAATATCGTATCCCGCCTCCACCGCCCGGCGTTCAAAATTCGACAGCCGCGTATGCACATCGCCGGACGCGAAAATCAATTCGCCCCAGAACCGGCAATTTGTCGACGCCCCAATGCAGCTACCCCTGTATTTCAAGCCCTTCCCGCCAAAACCCAAACGCATGCCCGCGGCAAAAAACCTGCTACATCCACGCCCGGCCTGCCCTCCCCTACCGGGCACCCAACCCCGCATTATGCAGCACCGAAAATCAACAAGCATTTTATCAATTACAAAGGCAATCCGGCTGGATTTTAATTGGCCTTATGGCCTGCCCTGGGGCGCCTCGCTCAGCCTCGAAGGCCGCGAGACCATTACCAAACGATTGCTCCGCAATCTCGCCGCCCAAGATTGGCTCGTCAGCTCGTATTTTCTACTGCTCGCCTTGGCCGTCGCATTCGGCAATGGCCCGGGCCGCCTTCAAAGCTTGCAATACATTGGAATGGACTTGGCCATTCTATGGGCTGGACTCATCATGGTCCGCGCCGGACTCATACGCCCCGCCTCGCTGTGGGGCTCCCTCATTTACCGCGCAAGCCTCGTTCTCCCCGTCGCCCTCTCCTATTTTCAACTCAGGCATATCCTCCCCGCCGCGACCACCCGCTCCGCCGACGCAGCCATTCTCCAATTCGACTTGTGGCTCTTCGGTTTTGAACCATCCATTCAATGGGATGCCCTTGTCACACCCATCACCATCGAATGGTTTTCATTTTTTTACTTCAGCTATTTTATTTTGCTTCCCCTCTTTGTGTTCGCCTTTTTATTTTTCGTAAAAGACCGGAGCCTGATTGCCCGCTTTTCCTTCGGCGTATTTGCCACATTCTGCACCGCCCATTTGGTGTATATCCTCGTCCCGGGCTACGGCCCCTATAAACACCTCGAAGGCACATTTCACCATCAAATTGCCGGCGGTATCTTTTGGAATGCCGTATGGGATACCGTTCAAGCCGGCGGCGCAATGAAAGATATTTTCCCAAGCCTGCACACCGCGGTGCCCACCTACTTTACCCTCTTCGCGTTCCATCACCGCAAACACCTTATTTTCAAGCTTATTTTCCCCATCCTCGCCTTCTTCGCGAGCCAAATTATTTTGGCCACCATGTTCCTGCGCTGGCATTGGCTGCTCGATATTTTTGCCGGAATCACACTCGCCTGCACCGCCCATATCCTCTCGCTCCGCGTCCACGCCTGGGAGAACTCCCTGCGCACCCAAATCGGAGCTTCCCCGGTGTTCGATCCCCTACCTTTGCCGAAGATCCCGCGACGTTTACAAAATCGATCGGGGTCCTGAAATCTTCATTTGCATAGCCCTCCTTTCGTCTATAGTGCCAGCCGTTTTGAATGGCATTGTCCGCGATTCAAAACATCTCGTCGCGCGCCGCTGAATACCGCTGCATAAAGAGAGGGTGTTGGCAATGAAATATATTGATTTGACGATTTCGATTTCATTGGGCGCAGTATTGGCTCTATCGGCCGTGCCCGCGCTGGCTCAGACCGGCAAAGACGTCATGGGCAAGAAAACCGAAGCGCCCAAAGCGGCGGCTCCCAAAGCGCCCGCGGCCCAGGCACCCGCTGCCGCGCCCACAACGCCCGCTCCCCCGCCGACCACGCCCGCGACCCCTCCCGCGCCCCCTGAAACGGGTGTGGCCACGCCGCCCTCGCCGCCGCCCGCCGATACGGCCACGAAATCGGCGGATGCGCCTCCCACAGGCGCCGCGCCCACGACGCCCAGCGTGCCCGCAGCCGCAGCCGAATCGCCGCACGGCCCCGAACCCGCGCCCGATGCCACGAAAACCGCAGAAAAAACCGTAGCGGGAGAGCCCAAAGAGGGCGAGGCCAAAGAAGGCGAAGGCGACGAAAAAGCGGCGGCGGGCGACGAAAAAGAAGGCGAAAAAGAAGGCGGCGAAGAAGAAAAGGCTCCGTGGTACAAAACCGTTGAATTCAGCGGATTTGTCGACGGTTATTTTTCGCTGAACACCAATTTCCCAAGGCCCAACAATTACTCGAATTTTGGCCGGGCCAACGATCAAAACAACGGATTTTCGCTGGCGCAGGCTGGCATTAGCATCGACAAAGAAGCCGATCCTGTCGGCGGAACGATATGGTTTCGCTTTGGTCCGCAGGTATCGGGCTATGGCTTAAACGACAGCGTGGATGCGCCGGGCGTCGGCCTTGAATTTATTCGCCAAGCCTATTTAACATGGAAGCCATTCGATGCATTAAAAATTGATTTTGGAAAATTCGATTCACCGGCGGGCGCCGAGGAAATCGATAGTCATGATGAAAATTACAATTATACCCGCGGCTTGTTGCATTGGTTTTCCCAGCCGACGTATCACACGGGCCTAAAAATGACCTACGAAGCCAATGAAATGCTGAAGCTCACGCTCTTGGCGGTAAACGGCTGGAGCAATACAATCGATAATAACCGGGGCAAAACCTTTGGTTTATTCGCTGAATTTACGCCCATCGAGGGCCTAACGATTGCGCCCACCTATTTAATTGGCCCGGAGCAAGCCGATCATTACGTTCAAGAATTCGAAGATGGCAGCACGACAACGCTGAATGTGGGCTCGATGAACCGCAATTTAAGGCATTTGCTCGATGTGTGGATTTATTATGAAGCCAATGAAGACCTAAGCTTTTTGGGCAATATCGATTATGCCCGCGACACGCTTCGCCCCGATTACACAACAGAAGACACGCTGGATGTCACCTGGTATGGCGTCATGCTGTCGGGCCGCTATGCCTTCGCGGATAAATTCGCGGTCTCGCTGCGCGGCGAGTATTATTATGATTCCCATGGCTTTTCCGCCGCGGGATTTATCTACGATGAAGAAGAGCCCGAATTAACTTTCTATTCGGGCACAGCAACGCTGGAAGCAGCACCATCGGATCATTTGCTCATTAAATTGGATGGGCGCGTGGATTATTGCGACAATCCCGTGTACTCGGTTGGAGCGAATGAATCATCGAATTGGCTGCCAACGGTTACGCTTGGCGTTGTAGCCAAAACAAATTGATTCAAACCCCGGGCGGTGCCAGAACGCATGGTTCCCGCCGATGCGCATATTGCGGCGAGACTGGTCTGTCTCGATCCCGCGGCGCAAAAAGACCGGGGCGCCGATTGCGGCCGCGTGCGCGAATTATCCAATGGCCAAATTCATACGGCCTTCTCCACCGACGACCCAAAGGAAAAGGTGCATATCACCTACGTTCCTTTCAAGGACGGCGCGACCACGGTAATCATTCTCGCGGCCACATTTACGGCCGCCGCGTTTTTATTCGGCTTCTTTTTTATTGCCATTCCCATTCGCAAGCTCGAAGAAAAAACCAGGCGCACGGGTTTGGGCGATCTGAATTATCCGATTGGAAGACTGCCCCGCGATGAATTGGGCGAGCTGGGCCACGAGATGAACCGGATGTGCGAAATGCTGGCTTCCGCGCGCGATACCGTTCAGCGCGAAACGCAGGCGCGCATCCGGGCGCTCGATCAATTGCGCCATGCCGAACGCCTTACAACCGCGGGTAAATTGGCTTCGGGCCTGGCTCATGAAGTCGGAACGCCGCTCAATACCATCGAAGCCCGGGCCTCGATGATCGCGGATGGAAGCGTTTCAGGCGATAAAGTCCGTGAATATGCCCAATCCATCGTCAGCGCGGTGGAACGCATTACCCGTATCGTCAAGGCGCTTTTAACCTTTGCCCGCGGAATGAAAACGTCGCCGGGCGATATCGATTTAAAGAAATTGATCGACACAACAATCGATTTAATCGGCCCAGGCGCTTCCCGGAGAGGGATTACAATTCGATCGGATATACAAGAGCATTTGCCAACGCTGCGGGGCGACGAGGTTCAGCTCTCCCAAGCCATTACGAATATTTTAATGAATGCGGTGGATGCCTCGCCTGAACAAGGGGAAGTCCATCTCCATATCTGCACCGTCGATGCCCAGCCGCCCGAAGATACGATGGCGGCCCCGGGCAAATTCGTGCGCATTTCGATTGAAGACCGCGGCCCGGGCATCGATCCTTCCATCCGTCCCCATGTATTTGAGCCTTTTTTCACGACCAAACCGGTGGGCAAGGGCACGGGCCTGGGCCTGGCGATGGCGTGGGGAATCGCGAGAGAACACGGCGGATTTATTGTGGTCGACGATGTTCCGGCGGGAGGTGTAGTGTTTCGTTTATATCTGCCCGCCCATCTTCCTGGAGGCTCTGCATGAAAGGCCGAATACTCCTTATCGACGACGATGAAGCCCTGGGGCAGGCGCTCCGGGATGGGCTTTTGGCGCGGGATTTTGAAGCTATTTCAACAACATCGCCCGATCATGCGCTGACGCTGATCGACCAAGGGGAAATCGAAACCGTCATCAGCGATGTGCGGATGCCTAAAATTACGGGCATCGAGCTTTGCCAGCGCATTCATGGCAGGGCGCCTGGAATTCCGATTGTATTGATGACAGCTTTTGGCGAATTGGAGACAGCGGTGGCGGCGATTCGCGCGGGAGCCTACGATTTCCTGACCAAACCCGTTAAGCTCGATGTGCTGTCGCATGCGGCGGGGCGTGCCGTGGAACACTATCGACGAGCCCGCGTTCAAAACATCCCTTTATTGCGGTCAATTGCGCGGCATTGCCTGACACGCTTTTAGAGAGCGAGCTCTTTGGATTTATAAAGGGTGCATTTACGGATGCGCGGGAGAGCCGCAAGGGATTGGTGAGGGACGCGGATGGGGGCACGCTATTGCTGGACGAGATTGGGGACATGCCCTTGAGTTTGCAGCCCAAGCTATTGAGACTGCTTCAGGAGAAAAAAGTACGGCCTTTGGGAAGCAGCCAGGAAATCGCGGTGGATGTTCGCATTATTGCGGCGACGCACCGGGATTTGGAGGAGCTGGTCGAGCAGCAGCGTTTTCGGGAGGATTTGTTTTTCCGGCTCAATGTGGTGCATATTGAGGTGCCTCCATTGAGGGCGCGAAGGGCGGATATTTTGCCATTGGCCCAAGGATTTTTAAAAGAATGCGCCCAGAGGCAAGATAGGAGTGTATCAGAGATATCCCCCGAGGCAGCGAGGGCGCTGCTGGATTATTCATGGCCTGGGAATGTGCGTGAACTGCAGAATTGCATTGAGGCAGCGGTAGCCTTATCTCGATATTCGGCGATCGCGCTGGAAGACTTACCGAAGCGGGTCCGGGCGGCGCAGGCGAGCGATACCTTTGTGATTCCCACGGACGATCCATCGGCGCTGCCATCGATGGAGGAAGTGGAGCGGCAATATATGCGGAAGGTGCTGGAGGCGGTTGGGGGAAACAAGGCGCAGGCAGCTCGGATATTGGGAATTGAGCGAAAAACGCTGTATAGAAAGCTGGAGCGATTTGGGATGGGGGAGGGAGAGGGGAGAGAGGGGTAGTATATATAAAAAAGAAAAAATTTTACAAGATGCTCTTGGCAACTCTTGTTGGTTGTGATTCATTCAAGGTTCAGAAGGGTTTTCGACGGCAATTACCGCACAGGCAGCCTGAGCTATGCCAAAACCGGCCCATTCACCAAAGCAACTGGATTTATTTTCGGTCAAACAGCCAGATCTGCCATCGCCAACCGTGGCGCCCGCGCTCCCCGTGCTGACTTCCGGCGCCCCCGCGGCTCCCATGGAGACAAGCGAAAGCACCACGCTTAGCCGGGACGAAAAAGCGTGGATTCGAGAGCGTTTTAAAATCCTCATCCATGAAGCCAACGGGAATGCCTTTGAGCAACTGTTTACAAGCGTGATGAACTATGCCCACGAAGGTTTCAGGCAAATTAAACCTCAGGGGCCAATTGGCGACCGGGGCAATGATGGATATATCCCCTCCCTGGGGCGTTATTACCAGGTATATGCCCCCGAAGACCCAGCGACATCGACCGCTGATGCGATAAAGAAGGCAAAGGAAGATTTTCAAACACTAAAAGACAAGGGGCCGTGGAGCGAAATCGCTCCTTTAAGGGAGTATTATTTTGTATTCAATGATAAATACCGGGGGTCTTCGCCCACACTCGAGGATACACTCTCCAGCCTAAAACAAGAATATGGCTTGGAGAACGCTCAGGTCTATTTGGCCAAGGACCTCGAAAACGAGTTATTCAAGCTATCCGACGACAAAATTTTGGCTATTGTCAAGCATATACCCAATCCAGCACTGATGCCTGGAATTGATTTCAGCGCGCTGAACGAAGTCATCCGGCATCTATTAAACAGCCTTCCTGCTGTACGGCCGGCCGCTGAATCGCTCGAAGTACCGGATTTTGAAGATAAAATTAAGTTTAATCACCTTCGCGGACTCCAAGCCGATTGGCTCAATACGGCTGGGCTGCATATCGGGCATATCGAAGACTATTTTCACAACAATAGCGAGTTTCACCGCAATGATATTAAAAATGTGTTTGCGCTATACTACTGGGATGCCTGCGCCAGAATCTCAAAGCCTGCATCCGCCGAACGCTCGGCCGAAATCTTTAACGAAGTTCTCCACAGAGCAACGCCTACGGGAGCAAGTGCTCATATCCAGAATACCGTATTGGCTTTAATGGCTTTCTATTTTGAGAGTTGCGATATCTTTGAAGAACCTCCGGCCGGGAAAGCCTAGCCATGCTTCTTCCCTCCAAACATATCCACCTATCAGAATGTATCCTGGGCATAGGTGCATTTGTACTGGAAGCGCTTCGCCCGCCGATGACACTGGATGCCCTGAAGGAAGCCTTGGACCAGAAGGCTGCAAATGGTCAAATCCCTTCGCCGCCTTCGCTGGAAAATGTTCTGCTTGCCATTAGCTTCTTGTTCGCGATAGGTGTGCTGACCATCGACAAAGAAGGACGCCTTCTGCCATGCGCCTAATTTCATTGACGGCAAATCAGCCGACCTTTCACCCCATACACTTTAACGAGCGCGGCCTTTCCCTTATCGTTGGCCAGCGGGAGCCTAATCATACCGGTAAAAAAGGCGATACCTATAACGGCGTCGGGAAGTCGCTGGTTGTTGCACTGATTCATTTTTGCCTGGGCTCGAATACCAATAAAACCTTTGAGCAAAAACTCCCGGGCTGGTCGTTCACATTAGAGTTTAAGCTCAACGGTTTGCGGCACACTGTTACTCGATCCACAGAACGCCAAGCCATTTTAGAACTGAATGGTAAACAAATTAAACTCAGCGAATTTAAAGATTTTCTACTAAAAGAAACATTCCCCGAAGCCACTGGTCAACCCCATCTCAGCTTTCGCTCGCTTCTTCCATGTTTTATCCGCCAGGGCAGCGCCGCATATAAGGACTACGTGCTAAGCCTTAGCAATGAACCTCCTTTCCAAAGGCTGCTGCGCTATGGATTCCTGCTTGGGCTGGATACGCAGCTTATCCACGAGAAATACAGACTAAAGCAGGAGCTCGATCTAACGGCCAAAGCGCAAAAGAACCTAGAAAATGATATCATCCTTAAGGACTATTTTCATGGCGCCAACGCTGAAATTCAGCTTCGCGATTTGGAAGATAAGTGCCGGTCTTTGGAAGCCGATCTGAAGCGCTTTAAAGTCGCGGAGAATTACGGTGAAGTAAAACAGCAAGCCGATGAGCTCTCAAAGAAAATCAACGATCTGCGTAATCAGCGGATCATTCTGCAGAATCAGTTGGAAGCCATTGAGCGAAGCCTTCAGGTGAAGGCCGACGTGCCTCCGGAGCGGCTGCGGCTTATTTATGACCAAGCAAAAGTAGCTATGCCAGGAAACGTCGTTAAAACGCTTGACGATGTGTATCAGTTTAACAAAAGCCTATTGGAAATGCGCAGAGTGCGCCTGGGGAAAGAGCGGGCGGCATTGAATGAACAGCTTCAAAGGAAAGAACGGGATATTTCCGCGGCTGGCAAGGAGCGTGACGGGAAGCTCCAATTTCTCAATGCGCACGGGGCGCTGGATGAGTTTGTCAAGCTGAATGCCCAGCTTAGCGATCTTCGATCCAAGGCAGACAAGCTGAAAAAGGGCATAGAACTCAAGGCCGGATATTCAACAAAGATTCAGCAGCTTAAAGCCGATATATCCCAGAGCCATGTGCAAGCCTCAAACTACCTGCATCAAGAAAAAAGCCTCATCGATCGGAATATGGATCAATTCCGGGAGCTTTCAACCCGTTTTTATCCAGATAAGCCCGGTGGTCTAACCATCAGCAATAACGACAAAGAAAGCCAATTGCGCTTTGATATCAAGGCCCATATTCAGGACGATGCTTCTGATGGTATTGGTGAAGTAAAGATTTTTTGTTTTGATATGACAGTTCTTCTGCTGCATCACCGGCACAGTATACGTTTCCTTTTTCATGATAGCCGCCTGTATAGTGATATCGATCCCAAGATGCGCGCGGAGTTATTTCGAACCGCTTATGAATTCTCGAACACCCGCGGCTTTCAATATATCGCAAGCGTAAACCAAGATCAGATCGAGGCCATGCGCGGAGAGATGCCGGAACAAGAGTTCAATACCTTGTTTAACACATCCAGCCATATCGTTCTCCGGCTAACAGACAAATCCCCCGCCGAGAAGCTATTGGGCCTTGAGATCGATATGGACTATGAAGATCAAAAAGGAGAGTCGTCCGACAGGGAATGATTGGAGGCATTATCATCCTCTAGGCTCCCCGCCCCGTATCCAATCGCCCCACCTGTGTCATTTGGACACGCCCGCTTTGGGCCATCCCCTCAAAATTCCTAGGGTTTTCACTCGCATCCCAGGGCACGGCGATTGCCGTATGCCCATGGCATGTGGACCACCCTGACCCTGCTCGCCGCCCTGTCGGCGAAGCCTCCAAGCTCTGGAGCCTCGCTCGATAAAGGCGTTTTCGTCGAACGCGAAGATAAAACCTTCTCGGCAGCCTTTCATCTGCTCGCTCAAGCCCGGGTCGAATTTACCCAATCGGATAAATTGACCGGCCCTATCTTTCGTGTCCCCGTGCTCCGCCCCTCGCTGCGGGGTACCGTGATCAGTCCTCAAATCTCTTACTTCGCGCAGGCAGAGGTCGCCGGTACGCCTCAAATGCTCGATCTGGAGATGACTTGGCAGCCATCTGTTTGGATTGGCCTGCGATTCGGTCAATTTTTAACACCCTTTTCAAGAGAATTCCTTGTTCCGCCCATGCGCTTGCTCTTCACCGAGTTTGCGCCGAGCAATGTTTTCTTTCGCGACAATAGGCAGCGCGGCGCAATGCTGCTGGGCCGCTCTCCAGGGAAGCAATTTGATTATGCCGTCGCCCTAACCAATGTAAATGGAATCGGTGCGCTTCCTCCAAGTCCAAAGCCTTTGGAGGATCACCCTCAGGTGATGGCCCACGCCGAATTTACGCCTTGGGGGAGCTCAGCCTATACCGAAACCCCTCAATTGGAAGGCGTGGGTCCGGGTATTTCGATCGGATTGAGCGGTTCTTATGGTCATCTCGATAAGGTATTTGGCCAATCTGATGATCCAAACGCCGTCGTCAAGACTATTCCGATCACAGCCATGGGCGTGGACGTCGAGGCTCACGGCGGACGTTTTTCGCTTCAATCCGAAGGTTATGCAAGAAAATCCGAAGATAAAGCCGGAGCAACCGTGTGGAGCGCGGGCGGCTATAGCCAGGCCGCCCCGGGCAGCCTGGTCGGGCCCGCGGGCAAGAGCCATCAAGTCGTTTTTCAAAGCCAATTGTTTTTCTGAGCGCTGAAGGAGAGTCCGGCCATGGAGAGCACCGAAAATCATATCCCCGTTCCCGAGGAGGGCGGCGGAGAACCCGTGCGGAAAGCCACGATTCCGCTCGATGGCCTGAAAGGGCTAAAACAAAATTGGCGGGCTGACTTGCTCAGCGGATTCCTTGTATTTTTGATCGCATTGCCGCTGTGCCTTGGCATTTCGATGGCCTCGGGCTTTCCGCCTTTCTCGGGCGTGCTCACGGCGATTATCGGCGGAATGGTCGTCAGTCTGTTTATGGGCGCGCGCGTCTCGATTAAAGGTCCCGCGGCGGGTTTAATCGTTATCGCGCTGGGCGCGGTCGAAGAGCTTGGCCGGGGCGATGCTCAAAAGGGCTATGCGCTGGCCCTCGCGGTAGGTGTTGTGGCCGCCGTTATTCAAATTGCGTTTGGCGTGTTAAAGACGGGAAAGCTCGGCGATTTCTTTCCTTCATCGGCGGTGCACGGAATGCTGGCGGCGATTGGAATCATTATCGCCAGCAAGCAAATTCATGTGGCGCTGGGCGTAAAGCCCCAAGGCACCGAGCCATTGCATTTAATTGCGGAAATTCCTCATAGTATTGCCCACGCCAACGCTGAAATTGCCATTATTGGCCTGAGCAGTCTAATTATTTTATTCACCTGGCCCAAAATCGCCCCGAATATCGCCAAATATTTTCCGGGCCCGATGCTGGTCTTGGTGGTGGGTATAGCGCTCGGCTATGTCTTCGATTTGGAGCATGAACACCAATTCGCTTCTATTCTTGGAATTCACGGTACAGTTGGCCCCAAATACCTGGTGGCGGTGCCCGATAACTTGCTCTCGGTCGTGCACTTCCCCGATTTCTCTCAAGTTGTTTCGGGCACCTCGATTAAATTCATTGTGATGTTTGCGCTGGTGGGCAGCCTTGAATCGCTGCTCTCGGCCAAGGCCGTGGATACGCTCGATGTCTACCGCCGCAAATCGGATATGAATAAAGATTTGGTGGCGACCGGCGTGGGCAATTTATTGGCCTGCATGCTGGGCGGATTGCCGATGATTACCGAAATCGTGCGGAGCAGCGCGAATATTACCAATGGCGCCAAAACCCGCTGGGCCAACTTCTTTCACGGCTTGTCGCTTCTGGTTTTTATCGCGTTGGTGCCGGGCCTTGTTCACCGAATCCCGCTGGGTGCCCTCGCCGCAATGCTGATCTACACCGGTTTTCGCCTGGCATCGCCCATGGAGTTCGTTAAGACTTGGAAGATCGGCCCGGATCAGCTCTCGATTTTTATCACTACCGTCGTATTGACGCTCGCCACGGATTTATTGATCGGTATTGGCGCGGGCATTGTGCTGAAGCTCGTTCTTCATGCGATTCGCGGCGTTCCTGTGGCCCTTCTGTTCAGCGCCAAGCCTGTAACCAAAGAATTGGAAGACAAAACGGTCATTATTCTTCCCGAAGCGGCGATCTTTTCCAATTGGCTGTCGATCAAACCGCTTCTATTGGCCGTTCCCCTATCGCGAAAGTTGGTGCTGGACTGCTCCAAAGCCGTACTGATTGATCATACCGTCATGGAACATTTGCATGAACTTGAACGAGAGCGTAAAGAAGCTGGGAGCAAACTAGAACTGGTCGGTATCGAGCGCCACAAGAAAGTCTCAAAGCATCCTCTGGCCGCGCGGCGGCTCCCCCGCACTGCCAATCTCAATCCTTCCAATAATTAATTCAATTTGATGGTATTTGATTATGTCAATCCCAGAACATCAGCCCGGGGATTCGGGTCATTGGCTCGATGAGGTGTTTCACCACGTCGCGCACCATCTCCCCGATCAAGGTCCGATTCATGTTTTCGTTCACCACAACACGCTGCACGCGCTTCAGCATTTGCCTTTTCACGATGCGCTCATGGCAGCCCACCAAATGCATGGCGGCCCTGGTTATCGCCCTCCCGCGTTTTACCGGGGAGAATATGCGCGGGGCCGCATCAATGACAGCGACTTAAAAGAGGCTCTTCAGCGGACGCTGGGAGACAAGGCGAATGAACAAATCGGTCCGCTGAAGCTGGCCGAAATCTATCGCCTGGTGATGGTGCACGGCATTGAGCATCAAACGGTTTCATCGCTTCATTTCGCGCTTCACGAGGCCCACGAGCATTTGAGGCTGCGCAAGGATTTGCCTTCCGGCGTCGCTCAAAGCCTGCGGCAAGAGCAGTTGAGCTATTGCCGGAATGTGCTGGGCGGGATCGGCAAGAACAACACCTTTGGGGAAGCGGTGATGCTTCTATCGGGCGAGCCTGTTATCGAAACCGCGCTGCAGCGTTATCCGGCGGCAAAACCCTTTGGGAGCGCGGCTCAGGCGGCCAGGGCTTTCGGGGTTTCAGAGGCTTTTGCAAAGGTATTTATCGAGCGGGCCGGCCAGCTCTGCGATGATTCATCCAAAGCGCTCGCGTTCCTCGCCGCCGAATATGCGATTTGCGATGAAGTGCTGGCCGATATTTTTGGAATCGCCCCAACACTGGCCGAACTTTCTAAATTAATTGAGCGGGGAGACGATCGAATTGTAGCTTCATCATTATGGGGAGCCATTCGAAAGGTTGCCCACCGGGATTATGAACCGAGACCCACGGACGAATTGCTCGCGAGGGTGGGTATCGATCGCACGCATATCGAGGCGCTTGCGGCCTTTGTCGTAAAAGATCCCCGAGAGCTGGTGACGGCGGAGCTTATTCCCTTGTGCGCGGCGTTTTTGGATGATGGGAGCGCGGCCATTTCGATGCCTCACCGGGAAAAAGGCTTTTTGGAGGCGGTGCGGCACTTCTATTGCGACACAAAAATGCCCCTGCCTACATGGGCCGATCCCTTGCCTGCAAAGCTGGCCAAGGAGCGGGCCTCGAAGCTCAATTCTTTTGAGATCATCGAGCGCCGCCTGGACGAGCTGGGTGTTTCAAAAGCCCATGCGGAAAGCTATTTAAGGCGATTGCTTTTGCACCTTCCCGGATGGTCCGGCATGTTCCAGCGACTGGAACGCAAACCCGACGAAATCCGCTTTGGAAAAAGGCCCGTAAAGCTCGCCGATTTCGCGGCGGTAAAGATGACGATGGATGCCTGCGCGATGGAGTGGGCGGCGCGGATATTTTTAAGGTACAAGGGCGCATTGCGTGGGCTTGTTCCCATGCTCAAGAAAAAGGGCGTACCACCGGCGCACGATCCAAAACACAAGCTTCACGATGCTTTTTTTGCATTTCAGCTCTGCAAGCTGGCGGGTATTTCCGCGGCCCAGATTGATGAGGAATTGGTTGCATCTCTAACGAAATGCCTTGATCAAATCAACGATTGGACCCAGAGCCGGATTTATCAAGAAGCCTATGAGATTCACTATTATCGTGAAGTCGTGGGCGGGTTGCTGGCGAATGCGAGGCGAGAGGGCTCCATCCAAAAAGTCGACCGCCCGGTGCTTCAGGTGATTACCTGCCTCGATGAAAGGGAGGAGTCTTTCCGGCGCCATCTGGAGGAGGCATTTCCAGAGACCGAAACCTTTGGGGCGGCGGGTTTTTTTGGATTGCCCATTGCTTACAAAGGCTTGGACGATGCGGAACGGGCGCCTTTGTGCCCAGTCGTGGTGACACCCGCGCATGCGATCAACGAGATCGCCAAAGAAGGCCAAGAAGAAGTGGCCCGGATCCGCGCGCTGCGCCGCAGTACCATTGGGAGAATGCATTGGTCTATCGAGCATCTAAGCCAAGGAGGCATAGGCGCTGCACTCCTTTCCCCCTTGTTTGGCCTGGCGGCTCTTGCAGCCATGGCCTGCCGTATGATCGCGCCTAGATTTACGGAGCATCTCATTAAATTTGTAGAAGAAACAAGCATTCCACGGCCAGAAACAGAACTTTCCCCCACACGAGAGGGCGACATAAAAACCGAGGGATTGTGGGAAGGATTCACCCTCGGCGAGGAAGTCGAACGCGTGGCTGCGTTTCTTCGAAACATTGGACTTGTGCGGAATTTTGCTCCTATCGTAGCGGTGCTGGGACATGGTTCGCACTGTGTGAACAACCCTCATTTTTCTGCATATGAATGCGGTGCATGCGGTGGTCGCCAAGGTTATGCCAACGCTCGCCTATTTGCCCGGACAGCAAATAAGCCAGAAGTGCGCGAGCGACTAAAGGAGTTGGGCATTGATATCCCTCCCAGCACACTTTTCCTCGGTGGTCTTCACAATACGTCCACGGATGAGATTATTCTTGCCCCTAGCGAAGGACGGCAAGCTAACGACACCCTTCTCATGCAGGTCAAACAGGCCGAACGGCGAATGACGCAAGCAGCGGCGCGTTCCGCTCACGAGCGTTGCCGGCGTTTTATCAATGCTCCCCGTTCAGCCACACCAGAACAAGCACTTCGGCATGTCCAGCGCCGTGCCTCCGATTTTGCGGAACCAAGGCCCGAGCGCGGTCATATGACGAATGCAACTTGTATCGTTGGCCGCCGTACACTTTCCCAGGGGGTATTCTTGGATCGGCGAGCCTTCTTGGTTTCCTACGATGCGTCGATCGATCCAGGAGCGGGTCTCTTGGAACGTATTCTAAGCGCTGTTGGTCCGGTTGGCGCAGGAATTAGCCTGGAGTATTATTTCTCAACGATTGACAATCAATACCATGGCTGTGGAACCAAACTTCCACATAATCCTACTTCAAACCTAGGGGTCATGGAGGGAGGACTTGGCGATTTGCGCACAGGATTACCCCAGCAGATGGTGGAATTCCACGAGCCCATGCGCCTGCTTTTGGTTGTCGAAGCCACAACGGAAGCCCTGCTTCACGTCGTCGGACGCCAGCCTGAAGTGGCAGAACTGGTCACAAACGCCTGGGTGATTGTCGTGTCTATTCATCCTGAGACCCGGGAAGCCTTTGAGTTTATTCCTGGGCGTGGTTTTGTGCCTTTTTCGCTAGGTGATCCAAAACCGCCCAAGCGCGTTCCAAATTCGATGGTTTGGTACCATGGTCGAGAAATTGCCGAACATTTACCCGTAGCATTGGTGGAATCCCCTGCTCGCTCAGACCATGCGGCCTAAGAAAGTCTGGCTTATATGCAATCCCATGTAATGCTTCCGCTCATCGAGGCTGTCATTAGCTTTCCCCTGGCCGCCTTTTTCACAATTGGACTTTTTTTGCTTTTGGGCTTTAAACCGGCCGAAAAGTGGATCGCATGGTTGCTCCGGGGCTCCATTTTCTTAAGCCTTGCGGGCCTATGCTTTATGGCTTACGGCTTTTTTCTGCATGGATTCCGGGCTCAATTCATTCCCGCGGGAGAATTTTTTAGTCTTCCCGGATATCGCTTTAAGCTAGGCTTTATTCTCGATATACCCTCGCTCACCATGGCCATCCTAACGGTAATCTTGGCCAGCTTTGTGACGCGCTTCGCCCATACCTATGTGCACCAAGAACCCGGTTTTGGGCGTTTCTTTGCGTTGATGGCTCTATTTACAGGGGCCATGCTTTTGACCATTTTCGCCGCCACCTATGACCAACTCTTTATCGGGTGGGAGTTGGTTGGCTTGGCTTCCACCTTTCTCGTGGCCTATTTTCACAATCGCACAGGCCCCGTAAGAGCGGGCCTTCGCGTCTTTATTACCTACCGCGTCTCAGATATTGGACTCTTGCTTGCCGCCGCGGGAATGCATCACTATATCAGCGTCAACCATATCCCCTTGCCCGGCGAACTTTCCACATCAAATGTTCACAACTTAAGCCCCATTGTGCTTACCCTGCTCGGCCTCGGTATCGCCGTGGGCGCCATGGGAAAGGCTGCGCAGCTTCCGCTGGGTGGTTGGTTGCCCCGGGCCATGGAAGGGCCTACCCCATCCAGTGCCATCTTCTATGGCGGATTGTCTGTACACGCTGGTATCTATCTCCTGATTCGCAGTTATCCCATCCTCGAGCGGGGACCGGGGGTTAAGCTTGTCCTTATCGCGGTCGGGGCGGCGACATTTATTTACGCATCCACCATCGTGCGCACCCAAACCGATGTGAAGAGCTCACTCGCTCATGCAACAATGGCTCAACTCGGGCTGATGGTCGTCGAAGTGGGGCTTGGCTTTACCAACATGGCCCTGGTGCATCTGTGCGCTCATGCAACACTGCGCACTTGGCAGTTGCTGCGGGCCCCCAACAGTTTCCAACAAACAGTCAACATTTACTCAGCCCTCACAGCGAACGGACCCGCACCCGTCCTCTCTCGCCCGGCCCAATCGCTGTTTCTGTACCGCCTTTCCCTCACCCGCTTCTCCGTCGACGCGCTTACCGAGCGCTACTTGCTTTATCCACTCATTGGCCTGGGACGAGTCCTCGAGACCTTTGAACGCCGCGTAGACACCCTTCTCTGTGGGTTCCCAAATGAACCAATTCAAGACTCCAGCGAGGGGGATCAGACAGACTCCGCGGAAGAACCAGAAGCCCCCAAGCCCCGTCCCCATGAAGTGGAGCATCGCCCATGATTACCCAAGTATTGGCAAAGATTCCTTTTAGCACGTTTTTGGCCCTTGCTCCCGCGCTGGCGGCCCTGCTTCTTTCCCGTACCAAGGGCCTGAACAACATGCGCTATGCGGCGGTTGCCGTGCATTTGTTGCTTACGCTTCTGTCCCTGGCAGCCGGAATGCTGACCAGGATTGGCTATGCCCCCATCCTTCATGGTGCTCCGCTGGACATTGCCTTTCGGGATCAATCCCCTGCTTTTGGACCTTTCCAGTTGATTTTGGGCCTCGATCCGCTGTCGACGCTAACGGTTCCCGTGCTCCTGGGCGCCGCAACGGGTGTATTGGCCACCGCCCCCAATTCCGCGCTGACTATTCCACGTATTCGCTCCCTCCTCGTAATGGAGAGCGCAATGCTGGCAACGATGATGGCCCTGGATGGTTTAACTTTGCTCTGTGGATGGGCGCTCGGTACGATCGCAGGCTATTCGGCCATCCGTTTCAATATCGATCCCATGCATCGCAAGCTTTCCCGTCCCTACGGTCTATATGTGGGCATGAGCACGCTCTGTATTGCCGTGGGTGTGTTTATGCTTTACACCGCGGGAGTTCAAAAGGGCCTCGCTCAACCGCTGGATGTTGCGGCGCTGGCCACCGCTGGCATTCCCCAAGAATTGCAGGGCACCGCGCTCCTGGCCTTTGTGCTGGCAACCATGCTCCGAATGGGGATAGCTCCTCTTCACTCCTGGGTTCCCGCGGTAGCATCGCGGGGTCCGCTTACCACGCTCAGCCTGCATCTAGCCGCGCCTTTAGGAATGAGCGTGCTCCTGCGCGTGGCGATACCCCTCCTTCCTCAAGCCGCAGCGCATGGAATGCCGATTTTACTTGTGATTACCGCTTGTTCCGCCCTGTACCACGCGCTGATCGGCATGGTGCAAACCGAACTCCGCAGAGCCGTTGTCTTTGTTCGAGGCAGCCAAGGCTCGCTTATGTTAATGGGAGCATGTGTGCCTAGTATTCTGGGAATAACGGGCGCCGCGCTTCAAGCGGTTGTGATCGCGATCGCCATTCCGGCGCTGATGATCTTGGTCGTCTCTTTTGAGGCGCGTATTGGGAAAGCCTCGCTGCCCAGACTGAAGGGTGCGGTGCACACGGCTCCCTGGGCGGTGGGCATGTGGGCCTTAATTTCAATTGCAACCGTAGGCTTTCCGGGCACGCTCGGCTTTATTTGCGAGGACTTGCTGCTCCAATCCGTTATCGATCGCCATCCTTGGGCCGCATTTATCCTGATTTTTGTAACGGCCCTCAATGGAATTACGCTGCTGATGATCTTCTTCCGGGGGCTTACCGGGCCAAAGCCGTTGACGGCGGACGCTCCCCATATTCCCGATCTCCGCAAGCGCGAAAGGATTCCTCTAGCGTTTGCGCTTATCTCGCTGGTCTTGATGGGTATATTACCCGGACGGCTTCTACTGTTAGAGTCGCATTTAGCAGATCATGGGCCGGCTACTCAACATTCAAGCTCCCATCCCGCTTCGCACTGAGATGATCTCAGCCGCACTTAACGCGAGCGATATACATCCATACCTGGAAACCAGGTATCCAGCCCAAATGCCCATTCCGATAGGGGTCCCTGCTGCAGCGGCTGGAATGTCCTCACACTTGGACCTGTATCAATAATTCCTCCACCAATTGGAGTGGAGAAACCCATATGTAGCCCCAATCCGCCCGGTCTTTCGTTGTAGGGCATATGATAACCCAAGCCAAATTCAAGCTTAGGCTGTGCCTCCAGCCAATAAAACCCAGATTGAGCGCCCACAGAAAGCATCCATCCGCCATTGGTGGAATAGATCGAGCGAAACGTAGCCCCCACTCCGAAACCTTTGTTCCGCCCGGGCAAATAATTTAGAGCCATCATAGGCCCAAATGTCGCATGATTCCCATCCTCGGCATCAAAGGAATAACCAACGGTGAATCCAAGGCTTATAAAGCTAAAATCAGGCGGGATGGCGCCCGCTTGAGCCGGAGCCCCCAGCCAAACCGCTAAAAAAGCCGCAACCATGCATGCTATCGCCGATTTACTCGTCTTCATCGCTAAAGTCTCCCTGGGTTTGGGGTGCAGCGATGCTCCTTTTCATCCGGCGTGCCATCGCGCGCTAGGATCGTCAAAGTGCGCGATTTCGCGTGTTTGAAAGGGGATTCAGATATGGGGGTACATCGGCGCTGGGACAGCCGCGTCACGGACCTATGTTCCACGCCCATGACAGTGTTGCAATTTGAAGACAGTTTTTTCTATGGAGGCAAGTACCGTTTCAAAAAGCACTGCCACGCCCCCTTCAATCGCTTTTTAGCGCTGACTCAAACGCTGCCTCTGCTCCTCGATGGTCTGAATCTTTTCGGCCAGCTCGGCCTCCAGCGCCTTACGCTCCTCTTCAATCTCCATCGCCTTGGCCAGCGCGCTTAAAATCGTAATATCCGTGCGAGAAAATGTCCGCGGCTTGACATCCACCAAACATAGCGAGCCCACAACCCGGCCACGGTGCCGCACCGGAAAACCTAGATATGATTTCAGGCCGAATTTCTTTACATTCGCATCGCGCTTCTCCCACTCGGTGCCCTCCAAATTCTCGAGCACCACCGGCCTATCCCCGCCCTTAATGGTCGCCTCATAACAAATATGACCCTCGGCCGCATCTTCGCGATCATAGCCGGGAGGCTCATTGAAGATAGACCATGTGCACAGCGATTCATTCGCATCATCCAGCCGGTTATAGAGCGTGGCTGCCGCACCAATAATGGCACATGTGCTCTCGACAATTAAATCGATATTCTTTTGAGGATCCGATCCAAACATGCTTAGTGCAACGCTCAAGCGCACAAGCTTTTCATCGATATCGCGAAGCGATGCCTCGCGCGCTGCAAGCTCTCCCTTAAGCGTTTCAATTTCTTGCTTTAATTCTGCTTCACTCATACCTCATTTCCCTCCTGCTCAATATCTATCCATGTTTGCTTTAGAGCGAAATCTGAACTTCGATTCTTGTCCCCCATGGCCGTGAAACAATATAAAACCGATCCACGGACGTCTTTATTTTCGATAACCCAAAACCCGATTTGCTGGGCGAGCTTAATACCGCCTCGATATCGTGAATTCCTGGGCCGGTATCCGATGAAACCATGCCAATACTCGCCGGATTGCGCTTCTTTCCGCTAATAAAGAGCGTACCTCCCCCGCGCGCATAGGCCACCAGGTTATCCGCCAGCGCGCCCGCGATAAGCATGCATTTTTGAATGATAAAGGCGCGAGCCCCCATCGCCGACGCGATTTCCCGGGTCCGGAGCTGGGCATAATGAACATCCGCCACCGTCCGAATACGCAACAGCTCTTCCAGTTGTTCGGCTCCTACCGTTTGCTCCCGTAATTTCCGTACTTCAGACAGCGCGAGACGGCCCTGCTCGGGCTCGGCAAAGAGCCGGAGCCCAACCTCGATCGCATCGAGAACACCCGGCAGATTTTTTTCGTTGATCTCGGAAGCCCGCACCCTCACCAGCGCGCGCCGCACCATGGTCGATGCAATCGGCGCAGGAAGATGTGCGCCGAGAAGATCGATCAGATCTTGAGCTGTTACCGCCTTCTCGCTCATCCCAAAGCAGACATGTAATGCATCGCTCACTGAATTTAAAGCACTATTTTTAAATATTTTTATAGCGCGCCAGCTTTAGGGCTCAATCACTTGCGTCAGCGCTTCTATCCAGCACCCATACTCCCCCACATCATCCCTTGTCGTGAGATCGACGGCATTGATTAACCCGGCAATCCTCAAATAATAATACTTTCCGGTTTGAAACACGTTGTCGGGTATCACCACGCTTGTTTGCGGCGTATAGATCGTCGCGACCGTCTTGCCGGGAGGAGCATTTGGATCGATCTCCCGAACCGTGATTTTATAGGTCTTGGGCGCTCCCACCGCAGGCGCCGACCAGCGTATCTCGGGAGCAAGTCCAACATCCTTCAAGGCAGCAGCCGTGCTCTTCCCATTCACTTGAATATCTTGAACAGGATGCATCATTGGACTAAACGAGAGGGTCCCCGTTCCCATCATGATTTGACTGCATAATGCCGCACCCCGGAGAGGCGTATTCATGCTTGTCCCTGGAAGAATCGCGTCAAATGTATAGGTCACGCTCGCACTTGCAATGGGCGTCCACGCACTGGGGAATGGATTGCCCACATCAAATTCGGCACTAAAGTCGCTCATCTCATCGGCAATTCCATAATGATCCAGCAAACCTGGGGGAATAGAATTAGTGACCCTGGTGGGCCCGCCCGTTTCCGCGTAGAAGTACAGACTCGTCATGGCAAGGCCGGCGGAAGGATGCACCGCCTTGGCCAGCGCGGCAAATTGAGAGCGCTCAAAGGAAACCTGCACTTTTGCCTGGGGAACATCCTCAAATACCCCGCCGACGCTCACCTGAGCGCCGTCAATCATCGTAAAAGGCGGGGGTTTCATCACCTTTGAAACTGAGCGATAGGGTATGGTTCCGGTCATTTTGCTGGAGAATTGGGTCATATACAGCAAGTCTCCCCGGGAACCATCGATGAGATTGGATGGAAGCAGCTCGGCGGCATCGAAAGGCGCATTATCAAGCGATGTTGCACCTAAATTTAGCGAACTGAAATAAGGCAGGCCATAGATACCCGCGCCCAGCGAATAGAGCTCAAAGCCATCACCGTCCTGCCAAGGATTAAACCCGCTGATATTAAAGATGATTTCGGTCGGCGCGGACACAATGTTTTCTACATCCGGACGGCTGGCATAAAATTGGCCGAGCGCAAGATTACGGGCTTCGGTCCTATAAAAAACGGCATTGTCCGATGTGGGCGTCTGAAGCCTTAAAAAATAAGCGCCTTGCGGCACGCCGGGGATATCGATTTTGCCATCATCCGATAGCGTGCCCGGATATTTTTTATAGCTCAGATTCGGCTGCAATACCCAGGCCGAAATCAAAATAGCCGATGGGTCCCGGGGCACCGTCTCTTCCCCGCCCTCGAAGATATAGGTGTCGATAAAGGTGCCTTGAACCTCTGCCGAAGCGGGCGGCGCAGGATTGCTTTCGTCGCCCCCGCAGGCGCCGCATATACCCATCCCAAAAGCGAAGAGAAGATTAAAGGAAGCTCGCTGTTTCATGAATGGGAAGATAGGCGTTGCGCCGGCGCCTTCACACCCACGGTTTAATGGCAGGCTTACATGATCGTAAAGCTTAGCGTATAGGCCCCGCTGTCCGCAGGCGTCGCTCCATCGATAAATACCAAGAACGAGGTCCCCGCCTGAACTGGAAAGCTTATGGTTTCCGGCATACCCGCGGGCGCGCTCTCTATACAGCCGACATCGCTCGATTTATCATTGCATACCGTGCGGAAATACATACCTAGATTGACTGCCGAATCCAGCGCAATGGTCAGTGTTCCATTCTGAGGCGCCGTATACGAATATACCCGCTCAGGCGACCCGCTTCCCGTGCAATTCGATGAAAATAGATTGCTACCTCCCATCGTATTGCCCATATTGGCCCCGGGCTGCGCCGCAATCACTTGCATACAGGCCATATCAATCGCGGCCTGGCAGCTCATCGCACAGCTTAGGTCTTCGCAATCGATGGCATTGTCGTTGTCGTTGTCCATGCTATCGCCGCAGTTTTCCTGCGCTGGATTGCATAAACCATTATCTGGATTGCAATACGCCTGGCATTGATTATCCGCCGTGCAATTTGGAGAGCATACCTTCGACATTTGCCCGGCATCCACGCAATCATATCCGGGCGTCTGGCAATTCGGCTGAGCATTACAGCCATCCAGGCAAATCCCCTGCCCGCCTCCAAAGCCAACGTCCACGCATACCGCATCCCCGGCGCAGTCATTATTCATTAAATTGCAGAACTCAGAGCAATAACCCGATGGCCAGCCCACCGTATCTTCCGCCAAACACATAGGATCGCTGTTATTGGCCGCGCATTCGCTGGCCATGGTGCATGGCTGCCCCGTGGGCTTCATCCCAGGCTGACACGCGGGCATCGCCTGACAATCGGGATCTTGGCAATCCACAAGGCCATCCTGATCGTCATCATAAAAATTCTCGCATTGATCTTCATTGGCAGGCCCCGATGGCGCGCATACACTCGCTCCCATTCCCACAGGCGTGCAGGAATATCCCATGGTTGGGCAATCCGAGTTCATTGTACAGCCATCAAAACATAGCCCCTGCCCATTGCCCACATCCAGGCAGATCGCATCGCCGGCGCAGTCGTTATTGGCTAAATCGCAGAATTCCGTGCAATAACCCGATGGCCAGCCATCCATTTCCGTAATGCAATAGCCGTCATTGTTATTGGACTTGCATTCAAAGCCCGCCATACAGGGCAATCCGGTATCCGTCATCCCGGGCGGCGTATCGCAGAGATGCTCCATTAAATTACACGACCCAGATACCGTGCATTGCGTATCCAGCGTGCAATAGCCAATGCATACGGCACCTCCCGCCGGAGGCGCATAACACACATATCCATCGCGGCAATTGTTGGCCATTACATCGCAGGCCGCGAGGCAAATCCCGTCACCGCCCGGAGCGCCCACATCGATGCAATTGCCCCCAAACATACAGGTGCCCACGGCCATATCGCACAATTCGGTGCACGCCCCCGAAGGCCAGCCATCGCCCGGTTCGCTAATGCAAAAACCCCCATCGCATTCGTTTCCAAGGGTGCACGGCGAGCCGTTATTGCCTGGCATCGACGTCATTCCGCCCGCGCCCCCTTGACCCATTCCTCCTTGACCCATTCCTCCCTGCGCCATGCCGCCTTGACCTGCACCGCCCTGGCCCGCGCCTCCCTGCGCCATGCCGCCTTGACCCGCGCCTCCCATACCCGCAGCTCCGCCGCCCGCGCTTCCACTGCTACCGCTGCCCGATGAACCAGGCCCGGAGCTTCCCGATCCCGTCGTCACCTCATCGGAACATGAAAGCGTGCCCATCCCCACCAGCAAAGCCACCCACAGCCCGGTTCCCGCGCGTTTCATAAGCAAGTCCTCCGTATTTGCCTCCACGAAATCACAAAAGAGGCCATCGTTAAAGCCCTTTTGCGGAGGCTCGCCTCAAGCGATCCCTCACGGCCGCCCATTCCAATCCAAAGGGAACGTCTTCAACCACGATCACCTCTGAACCCGCATCGTCCAAGCGGTGCAGCGCCGCATAGAGCTCTGCCGCATACAAAGGCGCCTCGCCGCAAAGCATTTCAATCCGGTGCACCTCCGGCCATTTCAATGCGTTCGAATAGGCGAGAATACCAATTTTTTCGTTTTGGCTCAATCGCTTTTCAATTTCGTTTATTATCGCATTGGCAGGCAAAACGATCAAAATTGCATCGGGTGAATAATGCTTTTCCATCATTCCCGGCGCGGAAAGCAGATCGCCTTCTTTCAAAGCCTTTCCTGAAGCGTCCACCACATCCGCATATTTGGCCAATTCAAGCTGTGAAAGCGCCCCCTGGCGAAGCAATTTCACAGGATTGCATGTGATATCCACAATCGTCGATTCAATTCCAAATCCCGTGCGGCCCCCATCGAGCACCATATCGATACGGCCTCCCAGGCTCTTCATCACATGCGCCGCGCTCGTCGGAGAAATAGACGCCGACCGATTTGCGCTCGGCGCCGCAATACAAAAATCGCAGGCCCTCAGGAGCGAAAGCGCAACCGGATGCGCCGGCATTCTCAGCGCGACGGTTTCATTGCCCGCGGTCACTTCGGAAACGATTGCATTGGGCCTTCGCCTCACGACGAGCGTGAGCGGGCCAGGCCAAAAGGCTTCCGCCAAACGCCGCGCCGTATCTGGAAAGGCTTCGGAAAGCGATGCCGCGTGCTCCATATCGCGGACATGAACGATCAGCGGATTGAAGCTGGGCCTGCCTTTCGCCTCGAAAATACGCCGCACCGCCTTGGAATGATCGGCCCGCGCGCCCAGCCCGTACACCGTCTCTGTTGGAAAGGCCACAAGCCCATCGGCCGCGAGCACGCCCGCGGCTTGTTCAATCGACTCCGCATTCGCCGGCAGATACCGCGTGCGCCCGCTCATCCGGCTCACCGGGCATCGCGAAGATAACGCGGTTCAAAGGGCACCATCGTGCTTAGCGCGGCCATCGTCACCTGTTCTGCAATAGGCGTTAATCCGGCCTGTGTGGCAGGCGGAATTTTGACGGCGAAGCCCCGCTGCAGCGCATCCACCGCTGTCGCAAACAGATGAACTTCCGTGGCACAGCCCATGATTTCAATTTCATCGGTGCCCAGCCTATCGAGCAGAGCTTCCAGGTTCGATCCGGCAAATGCGCTGTAGGTGCGCTTATGCACAACATGATCGCCGGGCTGGGGAGCGATGTCGGGCCACACCTCGGCTCCCTTCGAACCGATGAGCGCATGGGTTGGCCAATCGCGGTAATCGGGATCGGAAGCCTCGTGCGCATCGCAGACATACACCACAGGCACCGCATCTTTTCGCGCATTGGCCAGCCGCTCTTTCACGGCGGGCACGATATCGCGGGCCCTGGGAATTTCGAGCGGCCCTCCCGGCTCCAGATGATCGCGCAGCATATCGCACACCAACAGCGCGGGATGTTTAGGCTTCCGGGAATGCGGACGGGTTTTTTCGAGAAGGCGGGCGCGGAGTCCGGGACGGGGCTGCACAGGCTGCGCACTAACCCCAAGCCGTCCGATGAGCGCGCGCAGCGATTTTAGATCCGCCTGATCTTCCGTCGAAGGCGCGGCGAGCGCGTCGAGAATACGATCGGGCGTGCCCGCAAGGAGCAATTCCCACAATCGTTCTGTGCCAACGCGCTCCATCATGATCGAAAATCCTGTGCAGTCCCTTAAACTACGAAGGAGCGTAGCATTCGGATCGATATGGAAGTGTCAAGGAATTTGGGACGAGGCATTACAGTTATTTTGGCCGCTGATCATCGCCTGGGTATCAATGCGATAAAATTAGCAAATAATCTTATGGGGCAGGCAATTTAAAAAAGAGCCGGGCATGTGTATTCGCACCATCCGATCGGCGTACACGCCCATCGTGACTACACTCATCTTTGTTGATTAGACAAAAATCCCGCTCGGCTCCTTTTCTAGCCCAATTCACCCGGCGGCTAAACTCACCCTCGGACGGAACGAGGCGCTCGCCAAAAGTCACGGTTTCGATAAAGGCCCAGCCTCCGCCTACATATTTAAAGCGGACCAAACGGCCTTCCTGAGGATATTCTTGCAAGCTATCGGCTTCCAATTCCCAGAAGTCCTTGCATGAACCGCCTTGGCGGCACAATCCATTGGCATGGTGATGGCCATAAAAATAGCCGACGATACGCTTATCTTTGATCAGCTCATGCGAACGGAGGCTTGTTCCATTGGGAAGTTTAATTTCTCCCAAGCCATGATGGCCAAATAACATCACCATATCATAGGGATCGATGCAGGTTTGAAATAGCGCAATTAGCCAATCGAGCTGCTTTTGGCGGATACGGCCTGAATTGCCTCCTTCATGCTCGTTTAAATCCTCGGTATTTAGCGCGACGAACAGGGCGCGCCGCTTGATTCCATCCCCCGCCTTCACATTCACCGCAAAGGCATAATACCCATCGCTTGAAATCGCTTCGCCGGCTTTTCTCGGGCGAAGATCGAAGCCATGCATTTTATCGGATACACCGGCCCGCATTAGCTTGCATTCTTTTGGCATATCCACGCTATAATACTTGACCAATTTATCTACCCGGACCGGATCATGGCTATGCCCCTCGATAAAATTCCTCCGGGATATCTCATGATTAAATCCCGCGATAAAGTGATCGTCAGGCCCGATGGCATTCGCCGATCCGGCGGCCGCCCGGATTTTTGGCGATACACAGAGCCGGGCAGGCAAAAACCAGTTCTTGCCAAGCTTTGCGCTATAAGGCGCTAAAATCGTGGCCTGATCCACACATGTGCTGTCATTGTCGGGATGCTCATTGGGCAATAGATTTCCAAAAATCAGCACATCGTGATTGCCAATCACATTAAACCAAGGTATATTCAGCCGATCCATAATACCGTGAAAACGCAATAGTTCGCGCCGCGTGCCCGAATCGATCGAATCCCCGGTGTGCATCACGAGACGGGGAGCATTTCCTTCATCATTCCGCCCACGCCAATAGGCCACTTCTTGATTGATTGTTGCCACCATCGCTTCGGCGACATAAGAACCATAGAGCTCTTGATCGGTATCATGTTCAAACGATTCGATCACATGATCCAATCCGGCGCTGAGCTTTTCATCGCCCAGTTTTACATCGGCATCGCGAATCTGCGTATCGCTTAAATGCACAAAGGTCAAAAAGCTTTTGGAGAGGGATATCTTGCCCAATTGAACCTTGATTTCATCGCCTTTTTCGGCGCGCAGCGCACCGGTCAGCACAATATCGCTTCCCCATGGCTCTTCGGGCGTAACGGAAACCTGTTCGGCTTCTTCCACAGACTTCGGCTTGGTCTTCGCGGGGGATATACTCTCAACGGGAATGACTTGGGTAATGGCCTTGCCTTTTCCAATAATTTGCACCCTTGCGATATCAGGCCGCTCCTTGGGAAAATAGCCCTTCACATGCAAACCCCGGCAATCAGGCTCGCCGGCAGCATCTTCATCGCATTCTCCCAGCCATGCCGAATACGGGGCGGCATTGGGATCTTCCAACACATTGATTTCTCGCTCGCCGCCCTGCAATAGTAGGCGTTCAAGCGCTGCAAAAGCCTTCTTTACTTCCTCCACCCGCTCATTTTTTGGATTGATTTGATCTGTATAAGCCTGCAACCCTTCAGGAACAGGCCCCATATTCTTTAAAAACCGATTCTCGAGGTTAACGGGAATGGCAATGGGTCCACCCTGCACTTCGGGACTGGCCTCGGAGCTGAGAGGAGCCGAGTCTTTTCGGGTCACATCGAACCATACACTCTGACAGCATCCGCCCAGCGCTGTCATGACCCCGAAACCCAATGTCCAGCGAAGGAATTTGTTCATTATTTAGGACCTCCCAAACGGATTTGCATGCGAAATCCCATCATCAGATAATCGGCGATGGATGCGGGATCGGCGCCGCCATAGATGGCAAATGCCACACTGTTCGCCTGATACTGAAGGATGAGGGAAAGATTGTGATTGGATGTGGGGGCAAGAGGTTCCCGGTACACGATGGCCCTGCCCCGGTATTGAAAGGCCATGGTGAGATCGTTAAAAAAAACGTTTCGCTGATGGGCACACGCGGGCGAAAGTCCAAGCGAAGCATGCCAGCGCAGCCCGATATCCAAGGGCAGTGAACTATCCTCGGTCGATCGGAAGACTTCCGATCCGAGCCCCGCCTCGAAATGATAAGATCTGCATGCAGGAATATCGACGCGAATATGCCATGACAGCGGACGCAGGCTAAAGCCATTTCCGGCCAGTTCGGAATCGGGACCATGAAGGGCTGCAAAAGATGGCCCGGGATCGCTTTTTCTATTGGACAGCCATGGCGTGGATAAGGCGATTTCAATACCCGATTGGACATGAGCCACGGGGGCTAGGGCCAGGATCTCGTAGTCTGAAAGCCTTTGAACGGCAAACGTCAGGGGAGCAGCAACCCATCCTCTATCCCCGCCATACACCATTCCGCCTCTTATTCTTCCCATCCAATGATCGAGAGGGCCCAGCGTTGCGCCCCTCAGCGGCAACGTTGCCCGGATAGGCCCCGCGGAAAGCTGAAACCATTGAGCCAACAGATTCCGTTCGGCGATATCTTCATAAGCATGAAGCCATTCGCTCCATATCGCGATATTCACAATGCGGCGGCTGGCCAATGCCTGGGTTCCCGTATCCTCGGCGGGCACCACGATGGGCAAATCGGCGGAAGCTATGCTTGAGAATCCAAGCACAGCGATAAACGCCGTTAGCCGCGGGCAATCACTTAAGCGCATCGCGTCGGTCCCTCCAGCTCACCGCCGCACCCGAGCTTTCTATGCTCTTTCTTCAATCGAAGGGCGTCTTCCCACGCAAGTCCCGATACAAAAAACTGCCCGCACGTACAGCTTGCATAATAGTGATCGATCCCAGGATGCGCGGCGATTTCACCGGGCGGTGCGGCAGCTCCGTCTCCATCGGGAGGAGCCGCATTGGGCATATTCTTTTTGATTCTATGCCTTGAAAGCAGGGGCTCGGCCGCTTGAGCCATCGCCACAAAGACCAATGCAGGGGACTTCCCCGCATTGCGCAGATGAACCTCGCCCGGGCGCAGCGGCACCGAGCAGCGCGATTGAAGGCGTGCCTCAATACGCTCGGGCTGGTTAACATCCTCAATGAGGTCAACGGAACCCTTTTCAACCCATAGCGTGATGAGCACATCATGGCGTGTGGATACTGTAGATATCTCTCCGGCGCCTATGGAGTGTCTGCTAACGGCGAGGAAACCTTGAATTCTGCCCATGTGCGGGACAGTACCGAAGATTGTATTGAGGGGACAAATAAAATATTAAAAAACCGAATATCAATCCGGATCGCAATCTTTATCGCAGTGCTGAACCACTTCGCTCTTTAGGAATAAATCGGCAATTTGGGCGTGCACATTGCTTAAGAAATTCATTTCATAATGCACGCCGTTATCGTCCGAGGGCGGCGTATTGTTTTTAGGCGCCGCGGGTTTATCGAAATTGGGCAATTTATATTGGGCAAGCACCGAATCCTTGGCCGGTGATGTCACGGCTTCCAGCCCAAATACAGGCGTTACGGAGGGCGTCATCAGCTTTACGCCCATGGCTCTCGCCAATACTTCCGTCGTCATATTGGGCACCTGCGAATCCTCAATCGCTTCTTGGAGCACCACCATGCGATTGGGCGGCGCATCTGGCAAAGGCTTATTGAACATAAGCTGTGTCACATTCACCGGATCGGAATGATCGAAGCGGGTTTGAAAAACCGAAAAGGCAATACTAAAGGCCATTGGATCGCTATAATGGGGTTCCAGCAGGGATCTGACCGGCGGAAATACGATGGAACGCGTAAACATCGTCGCCCAGGAACAGCCCGGCACGCCAAATGCGGCCCGGGCAATATCATCGGATATCGAGATAAAGGACGATCCTTCGATTCCGCCCAGGCTCGCTCCCCAATAATAAATTTGCGAGGTGTCGATTAAGGCATTTTGGCCGACTTTAATTTGAGGATCTTCGCTGATCTTTCCTTTCGATAATTTTGTCAATACAAGCGCATTGATCAAGGCTTGCTGAAGCTGATCGGTAATAATGCCAATACGGTTGAGGTCTGCGGAGAGTTCGCCGGCAATGCGGAGCAAATCGTTGGTGGATAGTCCAATCCAATCCGTTGCAACGGCAACAAAACCAAATTGTTCCATTAACTGCTGAATGGCTTTGCCATCGCCGTCCGAGGTCAAGAAAGATCTTCCATTGCCGAAGATTCCATGACCGATGACGATAAGCGGCAAGGGCTGCCCCAATTTGGCTTTTTGGGGAATGAGCATTGTGAATGGATAGCTTCGGTTCGCGGGCTGGCGAATTGGATGATGTTTTTCATCAAATTCAAAGGTGTCGTCCGCCTTGAGGAAGGTCGGCACTTCAAAATCGCCCTCGATGATTTTGGTCACATATTGGTTTGGATCGGTGGAGACTTTGGTGATTTTATAGCCCAATTCATCGTTTTTAACGGCTTCCATCGTCTTTTCGCGCATGGAGAGCACCGAGCCCAGAATGTAATCCTCGCTCGCGACGGGGAAATCCCAGGCCATCAATAAGCTTTCGCGCTTGTATCCGTGCTGCTCGGCAAAGCTGAATATTTCTTCGTAATGAGGCTTCATTTCCGCGATGGCCGGGCTCACCCGCGCTTCTTGATCGCGCAAGGCTTTAAATACGCGGGGCGGTTCAAGCGTGTTGCCGTCTTTGTCCCGCAGGTTGTTGGTGATAATTACCGCATGCCTCGCGCCCATTTGCATCGGCTCCTGGGGCCGGATAAAAAAGGCATAACGATCGTTTATTTCTGAATTCCGATTTTGATCCATCTCCGCGAAAAACATCACGCGCTGGCCTGTTTCCATATTAAACAGGGCGACGGTGCTTCCATCCTGAAGGGATTGTTCGAGCTCAAACTGATCGGGCAATGGATCGGTATCGATATCGACGCCAAAGTGAACGATAATGGGAACAATAGGGGAAAATCCGTCGGCTTGATTATAAGGCGTTACATCGAGAGGGAGAACGGTATCGCGTTTGGGCAAAAGCTCGGGATCGAGATTGACGCGAAATCCGGTCGGGGTGTCGGAATCGGGCTTGACATGAAAGGTGGATGGGAAGGGGAAATTGCAGTCGCTGCTGGCAGCGAGGGGATTGCAGCCCGGCGTGATATCGGGCGCGAGTGGATCGTCGGCTCCGCAGGCAATGAGCAGCGGCGCGAAAAGAAATGGTAAAAGTTTGCGGCTTTTGTAGTGCTTTGCGGGGGTCTTCACATTCATGGCGATTGGGCCATGCTAACAGCCTTTTGCTTTGCTGGAATCACCAAAGCCACGCGCGAAAGCTCTCCAGACTTAATTTCGGCAGCCGTCTTTTCTCCCCTGCGGGTTCCATTTTCATCGTATTGAATCATATAACGGCCGGGTGGCAATTCGCCGCCCAGGATATATCTGGCTGAATCGTTCGGGTTTTCCCGCGAGCTGTTCATCCACCAGGTGTCTACCCACGAAGAAGCCGTGTCTTTTTCGTCTTTCATTACAGAAGAAATGCGCTGCAATACGATGCGGCTATCGGCGGATACGGCCAATGGGTTTTTATTTTCGTCCAGCAATTGAACCATGAGACCGCCCGGCGCGCCGCCCTGCAAATAAAAGAATTCGTTGGCGACCGCCACAGGATCGCCGCGCGGCGCAAGGGAAACGACGCGTTCATAGCGGACGGCGGCCCCCGGCGGAACCATTGCATTGCGTTCAAAAATCAATTCGCTCTGCCCATCGGTGGTGGACGAAAGAATGTCGGAATCGCTGACGGGCGCGATTAAATAAGAAATATCCTTGCCCAAACCGCCTATATACATGCTGCGCTGATCGCCTAAATCGGCGTCCGGGGCTTGTCCGGGAATGATTGCGCCGGTGCTTCCCCATTGAATGCGATCGCTTAAATCGATAGGGCCAATGGCTTTTTCACTCTGGTTTTGAATTTCGGTGGTGAGCACGATGGCGCGGTCGCCCGGCCCCAGTGAATAACGGGTGTGTACGATTAATTGAGGCTCTTTTTGATCCCGGCCCAATACATCGATATAGGCGCGGCCTTGTTCGTCTGTGCCCGAAACGATATGAGCCATTTGAGCGTTGGGTGCCGCTGCGCCATGCCACGGAATAAATGCGCCAAGCTCATCGTGCCGCGTTCGCGCATCGGCCGCGTCGATTAAATATCCGCCGGATGCAGGCTGCCCTTCTTTTATTTCAATTCGACCGATAACAAAGACAACCTCATCATTTTCTAATACAAAATCCCCGGGGCCGCCTTTGGCTTGAGAACCTTTTAATCGATGGCTATCCGAAACGATATTGTAAACCCGCGCGGGCCTGGCCTGCTGCTCCCCGGCAGGCATGCACATATCCGCGCTCTCTTCGCCGCCGCCGCCTTTGCGAAACTTGCATAAGAGTTCAAAGCGATCGCCCGCGCCGGCCATTACATATACGCCGCCATTCTGAATAGGCGCCGCGCAGGCGCCCAAAAACAGCGCCGCCATGCCCGCAAAGGCCAAGATTCCGCGCTCTCGCTTTCGGCTTTCCATGGGATTGATACACCGCCGCCCCGCCAAGCTTTGGAACGAAATACCTAAACCTTATTCGTCGTCGTCCGTTTCGGGATATTCGCCCGCGGCTAAATTATCGAATCGTGTGCACGATGAGGCAAAGCGCACCAAGACTTTTCCCGTCGGGCCGTTTCTTTGTTTGGCAATAATTAATTCTGCAATGCCTTTGGCATTGGTGTTTTCGGGATTGTAGTATTCGTCGCGATAAATAAATATAATCGTATCGGCATCTTGTTCGATAGCACCTGATTCGCGCAAATCGCTCAATTGAGGGCGTTTGTCTTTGGTGGTGCGGGTTTCGACGGCGCGGTTCAACTGCGACAGGGCAATGACCGGAACGCGAAGCTCTTTGGCCAATTGCTTTAAACCGCGGGATATCTCGCTGATTTCTTGTTCGCGGCTGTTTACGCCGTCGCGGCCTTTCATCAATTGAAGGTAATCGACGACGACCATTCCTACGCGGCGTTCCGACGATGTGGGGGTGGCAGGCCGATTGTATTCGGCCTGAATGCGCCGGACTTTGGCGCGCAATTCGAGAATATTCAGCGCGGGCGTGTCATCGATCCAAATGGGCAGGGTCGATAAATACGAGGCCGCTTCGGTTAAATGGCGCCAATCCTCGGGCTGTAAAAAGCCTTGGCGCAATTTGCCCAAATCGACGCGGCCCTCGGAGCAGACCATGCGGGTTGCAAGCTGTTCGCGCGGCATTTCAAGCGAAAATACGCATACGCCAAAGCCCGGTTCATGGCGTTCGATTCCATGTCCGTGTTCGCCGGGGCCGGGCATTGAAACGGTGCGGGGAGAGGCCACGTTGACCGCGACATTCAATACAAACGATGTCTTTCCCATGCCGGGCCTCGCCGCGACAATGGTTAAATCGCCGTCGTGCAGGCCCGCCGTTTTGCCATCGAGTTTTTCGTAGCCGGTCGATATGCCCGTGATGCGATCACCTCGTTCGGCGGCAGCGGTAATTTGTTCGAATGCGGCCTTGAGGACCGTCGCGAGCGGCTGAACCGCCGTGGTTTGGGCTGTGCGGGCGAGTTCGTAAATGGATTGCTCGGCACCATCAATGAATTCTTGTACAATACCAACGTCGCCATAGCCTTCGGCCGCGACGCGCTGACAGGTCGCGATCAATTGGCGAACCCGCCATTTTTCGTACACCACATTGGCGTGCGCGCCGACATGGCCAACGGCGGGCGTGGCATCGGCCAATTGCGCGAGATAGCTCGGACCTCCGATCAATTGAAGCCATTCCCGATCGCGCAGCCATGCGTTGACCGAAACAATATCGATGGGTGTGCCCCGCGAGGCCAGCTCTTGCGCGGCTAAATAGATCCGGCCATTCGCTTCGCTATAAAAATGCTCGGGCTTAAGGATTTCCAGCACCCGATCCAAGGCATCGCGGCTCAATAAAATGGCCGATAGCACGGCGGCCTCGGCATCGAGATCGTGCGGAGGTACGCGGCCCGCGATGGCCGCAGGTTCTACTTTTTGCGGGAAGCGGGCTCCGCGACGGCTAGGTAGGGTCTGCATCAATCTTCACTCGTTATCCACGGGTTTTCCCCAGGCTTCTGAATGCACAACGCCCCGGGAACGCGGAAGCTTTGGAAAAGCCTCGGCAGCTCTCGGGGCGCCTTTAAAACAGGCGCTCTCTATAGCAAGTCTTTGTTAAGAAAGCGACGGTGTTGTGTGGGCCGGCCTCCCTAACGGTGAATGAATGGTGAATAGCTCGTCGGAAACTGAATGCGATGTGTTGTGCGTGGGCGAGGCTCTTTTGGATTTGTATCCGGGCGGTGGCGGCCGTTTGGATGCGGCGCTGCGGTTTGAATCGCGTCCGGGAGGAGGGGCGGTCAATACGGCGATGGCGCTTCGACAACTGGGGCGGCAGGCGGCTCTGTGCGCTGCGGTGGGCGACGATCCGCTGGGGCGCGGACTTGTGGAGCGCATCGGACAAGAAGGCGTCGGCACGGTGCTGATGCGGGCCTCTCCAACCCTGCGCACGGGGCTTTTGTTTGCGGGCGCGCTGGGGAAGGAAGGCGGTGCGCAGTACTTGAGTTACCGAACGCCTCAGGACGAAGGGCGGCTGCTCGCGAGGATGTTGCCGGAGCAGCTTCATGCGCGGGCCTTGCATTTAAGCGGGCTGCTGCCGATCTCTTCGCATCTTCGCGCGTTCCGTAAGGCTTTTCGCATCGCCGAGGCGCGGGGCTCGTTTGCGCTGCTCGATATCAATGCCCGGCCGCGTTTTTGGAATAGGCCGGATATGCATGCGATTGCGCTGCTTGCGCGCTCGTATTGGGTGAAGGCCAGCCAGGGCGATTTGGATGCGATCCGGACGACGGCGGAAGCCTTGCGTTCGCGTATGTGGACAGATGCGGTGCTGATTGTGACGCAGGGCTCTTCGCCGGTTTCGGTGCACGGGCATTTCGGCGTTCTTTCGTGCGCCGTTGAAGCGGTCGCCGGAGCGGACGCGCTCTCGGCAAGCGGGGCAGGCGATGCGTTCTGCGCGGGTGTGCTGGACTTCGTGCTCGGGCATCCGCACATCGGGCGCGAAGGCTCCGAGGGACAGGCCGCGCTGACGGCTATCTCGAGGGATGCAGATTTTGTGAGGGGTGCTGTGGAGAGGGGAATTGATGTGGCCCGCGCTTATGTGGCAGCGCGGAAGAAGGCCATCAGCTCTTAGCGGTGACGGTCACTTCGATATTCGCCGTGACCGATGTGGCCAAGCGAACCGGCACATGGAAAGTGCCCAGCGCCTTTAGAGGCTCGGTATCGATACGGCGGCGATCCACCGAGAAACCTTGGCTCTTCAGCGCTTCTTCGATGTCGCGCGTCGTCACCGAACCGTAGAGCCGGTCGTTTTCGCCCACAGGGCGCGAAATCGTCAGCTTCACGGTCGACAGCTTCTGCGAGAGCTCTTGCGCCTCGCGCAAAAGCTTCGCCGAACGCGCTTCCGCAACCTTCTTTTCATGCTCGATCCGCGCGACATTCTCTTGCGTGGCCGAAATGGCCAGGCCGCGGGGAACCAAAAAATTCCGGGCATAGCCCGGACGAACCTTCACGAGCTCTCCGCTCTTGCCAACGTTGGGCAGATCCTCCGTTAGCACTACATGAACATAAGCTGCCATCGGCTCCTCCTACGACGTGACCGTAAAGGGCAACAGCGCGATATTGCGCGCGCGCTTGATGCTCAGCATGACTTTGCGCTGATGAAACGCGCAGTTTCCGCTGATACGGCGCGGTACGACCTTGCCGCGCTCGGAGATGAAGTACTTGAGCATTTGCGGGTCTTTGTAATCAATGACCAGCGCTTTATCGAGACAGAAGCGGCACACGCGCTTGCGGCTTTGGCGCCTGCGGCCAGGCGCGTCGGCGTTTAGATCCGGCGTGCGGCCAAACTCCCTATCGTCGATGTCGGCCGAGCTGTTCCGGCCCATGTCGGAATTACGCCCGCTCATCGATCTACCTCCTCATCATCCGCATCATCATCACCCAGTCCATCGCCGAAATCGTCGTCGCCCAAATCGGACACGGCCTCGGCACTCGCGCGCTCAGCCCGCTTTTCAGGCTCGATCAAGCCCAATTGGCGCTCGCGTGAATCGTCGCGCTCCTCTTCGAGAGGCGTAAGCTCGAGCCGCTCAAACTTCACGTCGTCGTCGGCAACAGTCACCGTTTCAGCGGGCACATCGCTTCGGACAAGGACGGTTTGGTACTTGAGCACGCCTTCCGCCAAGCGCAGATTGCGCTCGATTTCGGCAACGGTTTTGCCAGAGCCCAAATACTTCAGAAGCATGTAAACGCCGCGGCGATGCTTCTTGACGTTGTAGGCGAGGCGGCGGCGGCCCCACGACTCGACCTTGGTGAGCCTGCCGTTTTCACGGCCGATCACTTCGGCCATGCGGGCACCGATACGATCGGCGCTATCCGCGTCTACATCTGGACGAAGAATGTAAATGGTTTCGTATTCTCTGGCGCGGCCGGGCGCCGTTACTGCTCGACTCATTGATTCTCCTCTTGGCCTTTGGCCCCGGATGTTTCGCTCCGGAGCGAGGAAGCTTTCTCTTCGGATTTGCCTTCGGCTTCTGCCTTGGAAGCTTCTGCCTTGGGCTTGTTTTTCGCGGGTTTTGGCCGTGTATTGCGAGATTTCATCGCAGCCTCAAAACCGCGGGCGGCGATCTCTATCACACTTTGCACGGCAACTTTCAAACAATCGGGAAGCGTCGCCCGTTCGATGGCGTCGAAGGACGACAGCACGTAATCGGCTACTTCACCCCGAAAGCCCGGCGGCGGGCGTCCGATTCCGATGCGCAGCCTTGCAAACTCGCCCGTGCCCACATGCGCCATTGTTGAGCGCAGGCCATTGTGGCCCGCATGCCCGCCTCCAAACTTGAGGCGTATGTCGCCAAAGGGCAGATCGAGTTCGTCGTGAATCACGAGAAGCTCGCTGGGCTGAGCTTTGAAGAATGCCATCGCGGGCTGAATCGAACGGCCCGACTCATTCATGTACGTCATCGGTTTAAGCAGAACGGCTTGTTCGCCCGAGATGACAGCGCGGGCATAAGAGCCCGAGAATTTATCGCGGAACGCTTCGGCATTGACCTGTGCGGCAAGCGCATCGACGGCCATAAAGCCGACATTATGCCGGTGCGAGGCATAGTCTCGGCCCGGATTGCCTAAACCAACAACGAAGAGCATGAGGTGAAGAAGCGAGAAGAAAAGCGCTGTTGTGCAGCCGCGCTTTTACTTCTTGGCGGCAGGCTTGGCGGGAGCGGCGGCCTTGCCAGCAGCGGCGGGAGCGGCAGCCTTGCCAGCAGCAGCGGGCGCAGCGGCGGCCTTGCCAGCAGCAGCGGGCGCGGCAGCCTTGCCAGCGGCAGCGGGCGCGGCAGCAGCAGCAGGCGCGGCACCGGGCGCGGCGGCACCGGGCACGGCAGCCACTTCTTCGCCACCCTTTTCGGGCACGGCCACGACGGCAACCGTCTGGTCTTCGCTCAAACGGGCTTTTACGCCTTCAGGCAGCTTGAGATCGCGCGCCTTCAGCGACTCGCCCAAATCGAGCTCGGACACATCGGCCTCGAGAAAGGCCGGAATCTTTTCGGGCAGGCAGCGCACCGGAATACGGCGGAACACCTGCTGAAGAATACCGCCCGTCACGACACCCTTCGCCTTGCCCGTCATGCGGAAGGGAATGTCCACATCCACCGGCTGATCTAGGTGAATCTGAAGGAAGTCCGCATGCATAAGCTCGCGCGAAATCGGATGGTACGAATAATCGCGCACCATCACGGTCAGCTTATCGTTCCCTTCACTCCCCTCAATGGCGAGCTCGACGACGGCGTTCTGGCCATGCTCCGACGAAAGCACCGTCATCAAATCCTTGGGCGAAACGGCGACGCATTTGGCTTTTAGGTTTTTGCCATAAGCGACAGCCGGAATGCTTCCCGTTTTGCGCAGGCGATGCGCTTCGTTCTTACCGCTTTGCGTGCGCTGGGTAGCGCTCATCTTGATGATTTCCATGACAACTCTCCGAGATTCCGTCGGGGCCGCGCGACACTTGCCTCGAGCCGGGTCCACGCGGGGCCGGCCCATATACCAAAGAGCAGGCCCTACATCAATATCTTAAATAAAGAGCGAGCTTACCGAGTCCGAGTGGTGAATTCGCCGAATCGCCTCGGCCAAGAGCCTCGCCACGCTGACAACCTTGAATTTGCCCGAGGCTTTGGCTTCGTCGCTGAGAGGAATTGAATTCGTCACGACGACTTCCGAAAGCGGCGACTCTTTTATGCGCTTCACGGCGGGCCCCGAGAGCACCGGATGCGTCGCGCACGCGGCCACGCTCTTCGCACCGGCCTTCATCAGCGCACTCGCCGCGTTGACCAGTGTGCCCGCCGTGTCGATCATGTCGTCGAGGATCAAACAATCGCGGCCTTGCACTTCGCCGATGATGTTCATCACCTCGCTCACATTTGCCCGCTCGCGCCTTTTGTCGATGATCGCCAGCGTTCCGTTCAGCCTCTTTGCGTAGGCTCTCGCGCGTTCCACACCGCCCGCGTCGGGCGACACAATCACCGAGTCCCTCGTGTACTGCTCGCGCAGGTGGTTCTCCAAGAAGGCCGGCATCGCAAACAAATGATCGAAGGGAATATTAAAAAACCCTTGGATTTGCCCTGCATGCAGATCGATCGCGACGACCCGGTTTACACCCGCCGCCACCATCAGATCGGCCACGAGCTTGGATGTGATCGGCGTGCGCGGTGCCACCTTCCGGTCTTGGCGCGCATAACCGTAATAGGGCATCACCGCCGTGATCGAGCCCGCAGACGCCCGCTTCAGGGCATCCGCCATAATCAAGAGCTCCATCACATTGTCGTTTACGGGTGAGCACGTCGGCTGCACCACGTAGGCATCGACACCGCGCACATTCTCTTGAATCTCGCAAAACGTTTCGCCATCCGAAAACCGCGAGACTCTCGCCCGGCCTACCGGGAACTCGAGCACATGACAGATTTCCTGCGTCAGCGCAGGGTTTGCATTGCCCGAAAAGATGGCCACTCGCTTAAACACCGGCGCACCTCTTTGTTACCCCAGCCCCAAAGGCGAGCGCGGCTTAACAGCCGTGCCGCACCACGTCAATCTTTTCCTCCGGCCCGGGTTTGAGTACGAGAATCCCGTGACCATCCTCCCCAGCGCTCCCACCGGAAGGCTAACGGTGATTGGCAACTTCGACGGTGTGCATCTTGGCCATCAGGCCATGCTCACCGATGCGATGCGCTTTGCCGATGAGCGCGGCCTGTCGCTTCTTATTCTCACCTTCCATCCTCATCCGGCGAAGGTGCTGCGCAATATCGACGTGCCCGCGCTGACAGCCCTCTCCCGCAAATGCGAACTCATCGTCAAGACAGCGCCCAGCGCTTTTGTGCATGTCGAAACCTTCGATTTAGCCTGGGCCGAACAGACGCCCGAGATGTTTGCAAGAGACATCCTCGCCCAGCGTCTCAATAGCCGCGTCGTGATCGTCGGCAGCAATTTTTGTTTTGGCAAAAACCGCGCGGGCAACTTTGGCACCCTGAGCGAACTCGGCCTTCGGTATGGCTTTGAGACCCGCTCTCATCCCATGGTGGGCGACCCAGCCGGCCCCTGGTCGTCCAGCCGCGCGCGCGAAGCGATCTTGAGCGGCCAAGCTGAAGAGGCCGCGCGCATATTAGGCCGCCCTCATATGCTCTCGGGCGAAGTCATTTTGGGACATCAGCGGGGCCGCACCATCGGCTTTCCCACCTGCAACCTAGGCCGTGTCCCCGAAGCGCTTCCCGCCTTTGGCGTGTATTCGGTGCTCGTCGATCGCGGGCATCCAAACAACGGCCATCCCCGCTTCCAAGCGCTCGCTCAAGGCGTCGCCAATATCGGCTTAAGACCCACGCTCGGCGAAAGCGAACCCAAACCAACGGTTGAAGTTCACCTGTTTGACACCCAGGGCGATTTTTACGGCGCCGAGCTGCGCGTACACATCATTCACAGGCTTCGCGAAGAAAAAAAATTCCCCAGCTTCAGCGAACTCAAAGCCCAAATCCAAAGGGACGCGGAACAAGCCCGCGAACAACTCAAACCCTTCGCGATACCAGCGGATCGATCCGCATGGGGATAACGCCCTTGATATGGTAGGGTCGCGCCGCATGCAGCGGCACGAGCTTGAGAAGCTATCCCGGGAAGAGCTGGTTGCGCACGCCGAACGCCTTGGAATACCGAGGCCCCGCGTGCTCACGGCGCCCGAGCTGATCGACGAGATTATCTCGCGCACGGAAGCCCATCCGGGCCGCCGTGGAAGAGAGCGGGGATGGCTTGGCAAGGCGCGCGATTTATTGGCTCGCGTTGTCGAAAAAGGACTTCATTTGCCCGAAGCCGCACGGGCGATACGCACACAGGCGCCTATGAATAAAGATTGGCCGAATCCGCCGCCGCCTCTTGCCACGGTGACGCTCGCGGAAATTTATGCAGCTCAGGGACATTTGGATCGCGCGATTGCGGTGCTCGACGAGGTGCTCGCGCGGGAACCCGATCACAAGGAGGCGAAGGCATTGAGAGCCCGCTATGTGGAGCAGACGCAGCGGAGCAAGCCGAAGCCTTCGAGGGTGACGGATATAGAACCCGCCGCCGATGCGGCCGAGCCCGGGGAGTCCGCCAATACAACCGTATTGGAAGATCCGGCGCCTCCAGAACCGGAAGAAGCAGCGCCGCCTGCCAATACAAGGGAATTTGAAACCAATACAAGCGAAATCCCTGCGGCGGAACCCGGGGAGGCGGCCCCTGCCATAGCCCTCGAAGAAGAAGCGGCGGTGGCAGCCCCTGTGGAAGAAGCAGCAGCGGCGGCTCCAAGCACGGAAACAGAAACAGCAACAGCAACAGAGCCTTTACCCCAAGCGGCTCCCCTGGAACTGGAAGAACCGGCGGACATCAACGAAGTGGTTGCGATACCGGTCGATCCCCGGACCATCTATGTCTATTGGGAAGTGAGAGCGGAGACCCTCGCGAAGGCCAAGGCGCGCCATGAAGATGGCTCGTTGATTTTGCGCTGTGTATCGATTACGCCCACCTGGGATGGTCCAGTTCACACGACGCGGGACGTTCCTGTGGAAGAACTCTTTGGCGATGGTTTTCTGAGGGATATGCTCCCCGGCTCGGATATCAGGGTAACGGTGGGATATATCGCGAAGGGGCAATTTGAACCTTTTGCCATCGGACAAGAGCTGGCTTTGCCTCGGGTGGAAGAGAGCCAAGCCATGGGGACGAGAACGGGAACCTATTCGCCGGCTGGGGTTGTTTTGCCGGATCATGTCGATCGGACACCTGGCAAAGCGGTAGCATCGTTTACACCCTATCATGAACCTGGTCCTGGAGAAGGGCGAGTGGGGGGGCCGAGCTGGGTGCGAGGCGGGGAACGAAGGATTGAAGCGGGAGCGGCGCGAGTGGGAGGGGGCATGGGTGAAGGAGGGGAGCGGCGAAGCGGGGGAGTGCCGGTATCCGCGTCTATTTCTACACCAGAAGGGCCTGCGATGGTCGCGACAGAGCGGGTAGGCGAAGGGGCGCGGGGGCGGATGAGGTTTTTTAGTTATGTGCAGAAGCAGGGGGCGGTGGCATATGGGGGAGCGAGCGAGCAATTGTGGGGCGGAGCGAGCGATTGGACGTATGGGGGGGCGAGTGAGCTTGTGAGGCGGGGATGAGCGGCGCGGACGAGCACAAGCCTATACACCCACGCCCTTGGCAATCTGCCCGGCCGAACCTGTCACGAAGAGATTGCACCATGACGTCAATTTATCGGCATCCACCTCGCGCATGACAGCAGCCTCAATCTCATTGGGAACCTTTTGAAAGCGAGCCCTATAGATTTCGAGGATGGATGTCTGAATGCCCTTGAGGCGGCCTAGACGCTCGCCTTCATGCTGCTGCTCCTGTTTCCATTGCTCATAGATCTCATGATAGGTCATTGTCCACTCCATTTCCTCGGGGTCGCGCGCCGGATCATAGGCAATGACCTTCCAGCGCGCAACAAAAATCTCGATAGCCATCTTTTTTTCTATTGCATTGTCGGGTAAAGCCATGGCCTCGGCCATCGCCTCGCGGAACACATGTGTTCCCACAGCCATCAAGCGGAGCATTTTTGCTGTGCCCTGCCCAATCGCATGGATACAAGCCAAAGCCTGGGCAGGGGCGGGATGGCTTGTGCGTTCTTTGCCGCTTCCTGTTCTCGCCGATGCTGTTTCGTGAACAGTTTCCTTAAACAGCCCCTCACATCGCTTTCGCTGGGCGCAACGGAAAACGATTCAAAGATGCAGGCTGCATCGCATATCGTTCCCAGCCAACCCAAGCGTGGCAATTCGGCTTTTCCCTGGGCCGATGGCTCAAACCAGACATCCGCCCATTGAGCATCGGCCGAGGCAATTTCGTGCTGGATGCTCACATCACCCGCTTTCCAGAGAAGCGTTTCCATCATGCCTTTGAACACTTGATCTTTCCATGTTCGCATGCCCTGCCGGTCCATCCTTTCGATGTGCCGAGTCTATCGAAGAGGTGACTGGGTGGGCAAGGGGGTTCTGGGGGTTGTGGTCGATGAAGGGCACTCCATTTTTTGTTGAAATATTGAATCGGGAAGCCATAGCATAAGGGTCAAGAGGTTGGATTGTGGGATTATCACGCGCTCAAATACTTGAAACTCATCACGCCGCCATCGAAATAGGCTTGGCGGACAGTCGTGTTGCTCTCCTCGCGGGCATCGATCGGGCTTTCGTCGCAAGTATTCCTGTCATGGGTTCTCCCAAAGAACAGTTCTGGATTGATCTCGACTACCTCAGTCGCATACCCGTGCAAGATGGTTACGACCATCCGCTCGAAACCTGGCTGCATAACGCCCTACTTCTCACAGCCCATGATCCCGGTAACGAAATCTTTCGCCGGACGCTTCAGGAACTGCAGAACAAACTGCGCGAGAAGTCAGCATCGTCATCGCCACAAAACGCGCTAACTGAGCTCAACGGGGAAGGCTTTCGAAATAGCCTTCAATCCCCGGCATCGCCTGAACAGCAAAAACCAAGGTTTGGACTGCATCAACTGACCCTGCCAATGGACGGTGATCCCATACGGATACTCCTGGACTATAAAATGAAGGATGAACCATTTGCAAGAATGCTACGCCGGGATCTTAGTCCACTGATTAAAGTGGGAAAGGTGACGCTTTGGGATCCGTCAGAAGTCCCCCCAGGTGGACATATTGAAGAACACATTACATATCAGCTCAACATAGTGCATTTATTTTTGCCCTTATTGAGCGCCTCTTACTTGGCAGACGATGAAGCTTATCAGCGCCTAGAGTTTACCCTAGGGCATAGAAAACCCGAAGGACTTCAAGTCATAGCTATCCTTGCGCGTCCATTCATAGGGATTGAAACCCAGTTTCACACAACGCGAATATTACCTAAACATAGACGACCTATCTCACTTTATGACAATCCTGACGAAGCCATCGCAGAGATTGTTCACGAGCTCAGCGCTGTGATTGATGACATCCGCCAGCAAAAGGCCCAACCTCACATCCCAATACTTCCCCAAACGCCGTTTCGCCCCAATGCTACCTTACCCACTCCAGCCGCCGCCACCTCATCGCCATCCGCCCCTCCACAACCTTCCCCAGAAGCAAAACCTGGCACACCCATCCACCTTATCCTCCGCCGCAATGGCCCCCCTAAATGGAATTATATCGAGCCCGAGGGGTCATCCAAAATCAGCCGCGAATTGCGAAATATGGGCCGGGGACTTGTTATCGAAGGCCCCAGCAAAATCGGCAAGACAACCGTGGTTCTCGAGCTCCTCAAGGATCTACAGCAAAAGGGCAAGACGGCAGGGGAAAGCTCATTTCTCGATCCCACCGTGCCCGCCGACATGGCAAGGCTCCGGGAAATCCTAGACACACGCCGTTTTTCCGGCCACTTGGTCATCGACGAGGCCCATCGCCTTTCCCGGAACGATCTCGATAACGTCGCAGGCTTAATGCGCTCCCTCGCCGAGATGGACGAACCCAATGCAAAACTAACGCTGATTGGGCTGCGCTCGCTCAGCCGTCTCCTGCTCTCGGCAAGAAAGGATTTGGCCGGACGTTTTGACGCAATATCCCTCGATCGCCAACCCGAGGCAAATATCCTCGCGCTGTTGGAGCGAGCCGAAAAAGCGGCCGGGATTTCCTTTGCTCACCGCTCGGAAATCGCCCGCCAAGCTATGGGAAGCTTTTATTTGGCTCAAGTGATCGCCTACCGTTGCGCGGCAAGGGTGATGGATGAAGTGCCCGAGCGCTGGACAACCATTCCAAACACCCCCGAAGCGGTGCAAGAGGATGTCATTTGCGAAATTTCTCCCCCGTTTGAAGATGCGATTCACCGCTTTATCCGCGCCGATCGCGATACCGAAACGCCTGGGGCCTGCTTTGCTCTTCTTTATAAAGCCGGTAACTCGCTGGACGGAACGGCTGGGCTTGTGGATACACGCAAGCGTCATCCCCTATTAGGCCCAGCCTTTGAATGGGCGGAGAATGGAGCTCTCGCCTCCCTTATCGATAGCGATTCAGAACTACCCGGCATGGTGCTCTTTGCAAAAGGCCGTTTATCCATCCTTGATCCCGTCGTGCTCTATTACCTTCGCACCATGAACTGGAGAGCGGACGGTCATCGCGCCGGTCTGATTTTGGAGTGGATCGATGACGAACCTCAAATCATTGTACCCCGCAAACCAGTAAAACCAATACCTGGAATGCCTATCCACCAGGAACAACTCTATCCCGAACACTTTTTGGATCAGCCCGCCTATCCATGGTGGCATCCTCATGCGGTCGAACTCAAGGATTGGCTGGTGCGGGCCTATTTGAAGAATGGCCAGACCGAGATGATCGCAAACAGGGCCGGAATTGATTTGGCCTATTGGGATGGGGCGGGAACGCCGGAACGGGCATGGACCAGTCTGCTTGAGCTGGCCGCCAATCAGCGCAAGACACGCGCGTTGCTGGCCCAAGTATTGGCTGATAAATCGAAGAGCGCCTTTCATCCCCATATCGAAGCGTGTATTGCTCCTCTCGATCCACCCCAGCCTTAGGCAGCCTACCCCTCCATTCCCCGTTTAGCTCCTCTAACCTCCACCAGGCGCCTCCTCCTTTCATCCCATCCTTCCCTCAGCCACCCTCAGGGTGCCTCCTCGCTCATCGCATTCAGTTTGCGAGCCGACCTCAGGTTCAATCGAATATCGTCCGAATCCTAAAGCAGCCTACCCTAGGCTCCCCAATGCATTCCCTTTCAGCTTCTTGGACCTATATGTGGTTGCAAGATCGAATCGGCTATCCGCATGGCTAACCTAGGTGAGGTTCCAATCAGCTTGGATACCATGCCTATCGTAACCTGGTCGGGGTTTATCTTCATTAAAGGCAAGACCCAGGGCAGCCTACCCCAGGTTCAATCGAATATGGAGCGAATCCTCTGGCAACCTACCCTAGGCTCTTTTCGGCCAATTCCCAGCCTTTTTCGAGCCTCGGGGCGCAGGAGGAACAGATAGCGCGTCCGGTGGATCATCCGCGTCCAAGGCCGCCATTACCCTATTGACACGCGGGCAAATCCCGGTTGTGCTTGGCTTTGCCATCGGCACTATGCGGCCATTGCCCATCCTCGCTGTCTTGACGGCAGCGGCCGCAGCAGATGAAACCTGCAGCGCCCTGGCCCAGAAAGTGAGTTCAAACGTGCACTCCGATGAAGAGCAGATCCACCACGTCATCGCTACGTGGCAGGCGGCAACCAAAGCCGGAGATGTCGATGCGGTTTTAGGTCTAATGACCGATGATGTGGTCTTAGAAGTGCAGATCTCAGGCGACCTCGCTTTCGCCTGGACTAAACTTTCGGTCTCAATCACGCCCAGAGGTGCCGCGCAATCCATGGAACGGGCAGGCTATACGCTCTCTGTCTTTCGGCGCGTGGCAGGTCAGTGGTTGTTAACCCGCGATGCCAATCTTCTTGCTCCTGTCCACCCAAAACTTTAGGATACAAACCCATGCGTACCATACTCATTGTCTCCGCGTTTGCATTCCTCGCCTGTTCGTCGGAACCTCCGCCGCCAAGCGCAGCCCCGCAACCCTTGCCGTCCGCGCCGCTTCAAGCATCGGCCGCGGGTACGTCTCAGCCAAGCGCGCCAACTCCCGCGCCCACCGCCGAGAAGCTGAGCGCCGATACACCCAAAACCACCGCCGCGGGCAATACCTTCTTGGCACCCGCAGGATGGAGCATCAGCGTCAAGGGACCCGCAACCATTCTGGAAGCCCCCGAAGGTGGCTCGCGCATTGCCATCGTCGATGTTCAAGCCAAGGACGCCGACGCCGCCGTCGCCATGGCCTGGGAAGCGTATGGCTTGGGGAAAAACTGGCCTCTTAAGATTGCAAGCGATGGTTCGGATGCCGATGGCTGGACCCGTATCCGGGTCTATAACTACCAAACATCGCCCAACGAGAAACGGGGCGTCGGCGTGATGGCTCGCTTTGCCAATGAGCGATGGACCCTAACCATTTACGATATGGCGCGGGATGTGGGGGAAAAGCGGAGCGGGCAGGTGGGGCTTATCTATAGCCGTCTCTTGCCCAAGGGGCGAGAGCGGGAGTCGTTTGCCGGCAAGACGGCCAATCCCCTGGATCAGGCGCGGATTGATGAGCTGAAGCGCTTTGTCGAGAAGGCCCAGAAAGACCTGCAGATCCCTGGGATATCGTTTGGCTTGATTCAAGGTGGAAAGGTGGTGTTTGCGGGTGGGTTCGGCGTGCGCGAGCTGGGTAAGAAGGCGCCCGTGGATGCCGATACACGCTATATTGTCGCGTCGAATACCAAGGGGCTGACGACGCTGATGCTCGCCAAGCTTGTCGAGCAAAAGAAGATGACGTGGGAGACGCAAGCCACGAGTCTATTGCCTTCGTTTAAGCTCGGAGACGCCGATACCACAAGCCGCGTCCTTGTAAAGCATCTGATTTGCGCATGCACGGGATTGCCTCGCCAAGACTATGAGTGGATGTTTCAGGTAAAGGGAGCGACACCGGACAGCGTGCTTTCGACGCTCGGGACGATGCAGCCCACAAGCAAATTCGGCGAATTATTTCAGTATTCGAATCCCATGGCGGCGGCGGCCGGATTTTTAGGGGGGCATATTGCCTTTCCAAAGCTGGAATTGGGTAAAGCCTATGATGAAGCGATGCGCACGCTGGTCTTTGAGCCGCTGGGCATGAAGTCAACCACACTTGATTTTAAGAAGGCGCAGACCGGAAACTACGCGATTCCGCATGCACCGGACGCGGATGGCAAGATATCACCGGGGCTTTCCGCATTTAATGAATCCGTGATACCCGTGCGCCCGACGGGGGGAGCATGGAGCACGGTCAACGATATGCTCAAGTATGTTCAAATGGAGCTGTCCGAGGGCAAACTACCCGATGGAAAACCATATATCGCGAAAGAGCTGCTTGGTGACCGCCAAATGCCGCAGGTGGCGATGAACGCGGACGAGACCTACGGGATGGGTTTGATGGTGGATAAGACCTATCGAACAACCGTCGTGCATCATGGCGGGTCTATGCTTGGGTTTTACAGCGATATGATGTGGTTGCCCGAGCATGGAATAGGTGCGGTGATTTTAACGAACGGAGCGCCCGGCTGGATTGTTCCTGGAGCATTTCGCCGTAAACTTTTGGAAGTATTGTTTAATGGCCGGGCGGAGGTGGATGCGAATATCGCGGCCAGGGGAAAGATTTTTTATGAGAATTTAGCCGCCGAGCGAAAGCTGTTGACCATTCCCGCGGACGCGGCGGAATCGGCGAAGCTCGCCTCGCATTATGCGAATGCGGCGCTTGGCGATCTTCATGTGACGCGCGCGGGCGGGGCGACCTTTTTTGATATCGGCGAATGGAAGAGCGAAGTTTCGTCGCGCAAGAACCCGGATGGCTCGATATCCTTTATCACAATCGCGCCTGGAATCGTGGGCTGGTTTGAATTTGTGGCCGGCACGGGCGCAAAGCCAACGCTGACGCTTCGGGATGGTCAGCATGAGTATGTGTTTGCTCAACACCCCGCCCAGTCCCAACATCCTTAAAATCCCTCCGGCGCCCATATATATCCGCATGCAAAAAAAACAAAAGTATAGGATTGAATGAGCAAAACCTGCGTGATATTCATTCTATTCGACGCGAAACGATACATCCCAAAACGCACTTCACCACTTTCGCAGCGCGGGGTTTGCCATGTACGACATCGAGCACTTCGCACTCAGTGATATGATTCGGTGCAATGCGCACCTCCGAAAAATCGGCCAAAATGCCGCGTCGATGGAGGAAGTCGCCCAGCGCGCCGTCCGCTATCTCAATGACAATACCCTGAATCTAAAGACCTTTGAAAAGCAGTGCGCCCTCGTGCGCTTCTACAAAACCCACGCATTCAGCCGTTTGCCTCCAGAACTTCAATCCCTCGCCGCCGCATCCCTCGGCCCGCAGGTTCCCTCTCCACAGCTTCGCTGCCTCACTTTGCTCGCCACGGCCGGCGCCCAACCCAACTGGAACGATCGGCGGAAGTCCCTGCACCATCAGGTCATCCCTCTCACCGGTCGAACCATGATCGCCCGCGCCCCCATGATCGCCGGATTAATCAAAGGTTTCGGCCTCGATGTCGAAACTGTCTTGCAGCCCCAAGCCATCACCTTCACCGACGAATCAGAAACCCACCAGTTTGATGTATTCTATATTCCCCAGGCGCTGGGCAGCCCCGCCGTACCCGCTCAAAACGATTTTGTGAAGCCCCATGGCATTGCGTCGATCCTGGGCTTTGGAGGCATGCTCCACACCGGAGACATTTTTGCGCTCATCCTATTTACACGAGTGCATATTCCCCCAGACACCGCCGAGATGTTTAAAACCATCGCGCTTGCCACCAAGCTCGCGCTCTTGCCCTTTTCAGAAAGCGTATTTACATCGGACCTCTCACCTCGGAGCTAAATCCATGAACGACGAAACGCAATTGCTGGAGCTCCGTGAAGAAGTTAAGACGCTTCGGGCCCTATTGGAAGTCCAGGAGAGCATTGCGCTTCATCAGGCCCAGAAAGCGGAAAGACTAGGCGAGGAACAGTCCCGCGCCGACGCGGAACGGCTCAAGCTAAAGGACGAAATTATCCGCATGCAGGAAGAACTCCTGTCGGAACTATCGGCACCTCTAATTTTGCTTTCGGAAGGCGTGGTTTTAATGCCGCTCATAGGCCGGGTGGATGAAAAACGGGCGCGGCATATGCTGAACACGCTTCTCTCGGGCATTCAAGCCTGGAGGGCGCGGGTGGCGATTTTGGATGTAACAGGAATGCCCGATATTGATGCCCGGGCGGCATCCATTTTGATGGATAGCGCGGCCGCGGCAAGACTATTGGGGACCAAGACCGCGCTCACGGGGATTCGGCCGGAGGTTGCCCTGCGGCTTATCGAATTAAGCTTTGATTATCGAGGACTTCGGGCCTTTGGCGATCTGCGGGCGGCCCTGGCCTGGGTCGGGGAACTTCATTTGTCATCTTAAGGCATCGTCACCAAATCCCCCGCGATCCTGGGCGCTACTTCATAGGTCGTCTCATATTGCGCCCCGAGCCCCGTCACTTCCACCGTCTGATCCAGCATCAGCATCGATGTATCGATCACGCCTTTTCCAGCCATTAAATGCACAAATACCTGCACTTCCCCAGACCCATCGTTCACATACACTTTAATGCCATAAGGCGCATCATCCATCGGCGCTTGCGACACCTTTCCACTGATCTTAATCAATTGTCCTTCCACAGACTCCCCCACCTCCCCTGTCTTCACCGCCTTCGCCGCTACCGCCTGCGTCCCCATTCCCACGCTCACATCCGCTTTTGCCGCGCTTAGAACCGTCTGCTGCGCCGTCTGCCCCAGCTTCCCGCTCACCATCACCTTGGTATCCAAGGCAAAGTCCATCTTCTCGGTCATGCTCACATAAATTCCCCCTGTTGCATCCTGAATGGCAAAACCCTGTTCACCCGTTGCCGAGTTAAAGGTGCCGGGCACCACCGTCACAAAACCCTCGACGGTCGCATCTTTACCCGCGGCCAAGGCCCGGGCCTCGGCAATCGTCACCGGATCGGGCCACTTTGCCCGATCCGGATCTGAAGCCGTATCCGCATCGTTTCCACAGCCCAAAAGCGCCATGGAAAGAGCCAGTATCAAACCTGTACCGATTGAAGTAGAAACATTGTGATTTCGCATCAGGCATTTGTAAATCAATCGGCTTTTCGAGGTCAAGCGCCGATTTTATGCCTCGATACGAAAAACAAATTGGATAGCTTGCTTACCAGCCCATCACTTCCTTTAACTTCGCCGTCAGCGATTCGCCCATGGTTGCATGCGTCTTTAAGCTTGGATGCCAATCGCAACCCCAGCCATCGATCTGCACGGGCATTGAATATGCCGTCACTTTTGAATCCCCCGCCCCTTGACGCGCGGTCACGGCCTTTTGAATATAACTCTCGGCGGTTGTCAGATCGCTTCCACCCAACAGCGTAGGCACCATCGCGAGGACAAATGCCCCCGGATACTTTACACGAAGATGCTCTAGGAAGGTGGTATAGGCCCCCACGAATTCGGCTTCGCTTGGGTCCCCATCGGTTGAAAAATCGTTGGTCCCCAAATTGATAACGACCACATCGGGCTGCCAAGAGAAATCCCAATCACTTGCGGCCTCTGTGGGGACGATTCTATCGTACAGGCTTGGAAGCGGCTGGTCTTTATTATCGCCATAATTATAGATCACACCCTTACCCGACCATGCCACAGTAATTAAATCCGCATTGACATTGCGGGCGGCGATAGAGCCATAGGTTAAATAATGATTCTCGGTATCGGCCGAGAAGTTACAGAATTGATCGGGCCCTTCATTTCCATAGCCGCATGTAATGGAATCGCCGATAATTTCAATCTTTCGCGGCGCGGGGATGGGCGGGGGCAACAAAGTCCCGCTACCTAAATCGACGCCCAGAAAGCGGGTAGGCCCGAACATCGCCTCGGTGCGGCGAAAGAGTCTCACTTCATGATCGCCCGAGGGCAGGCCGCTGGCAACGGGATATAAAGTTTCCCCCGGGGCGGTATTGAGCGGGGTCGCTTGGACCTGGCCATCGACGACAACCGTAAAGAACTGGCCATTATCATCGAGGCGGACCGAGGCATCTGTACCTGAGAATCTGAAACGGATTTCGGAGCCTGACCAAGCGAATTTAACGGTGCCTGGCTCGCTTTTATCGATACGTCCGACGAAGGCGACTTCTGGAACAGCCGGGATTGAGCCACCCTCGCCACCACCTGCACCAGCGGAACCGCCGCCGCTGCCGCCCGAGCTTTCGCCGCCGCTGCCCCCCTTTCCCCCTGTGCCGGAAGAGCCGGTGTCTTGCGGGTCAGAACTGCATCCAATGGCCAAAGAACCGAGCAAACATAGGCTTAGAAGTAGGGTTCGCATGGGCTGAATATCACACATGCGGGCGGGGTTGGCAAGGTGTTTTGTGGTGAATACGGTTTGACTTTTGCCCAATCCACCGATACAACCCCGAAACCAATGTCACCATCCCTTCAAGCGATCGAAGAAGATATCGCCCGCAAACGCGCGGATTTAGATGCATGGCTCGCCGAAACCTATGCGGGAAGAGAGAGCGAACGCTATAGCGGCGAACTCGATGCCAGTTATGCCCAATGGACCGCCATCGAAACACTGGCCGGCTCGGTGTTCGATCAAGAACGCCTTCAACACCTCAGCCCAGCAGCCATCGATTCAATGCTCTTCTTCATTTCTCGAAGCAACGAATGCGGGCGAATCATCGCCTGGCTCACCCTCAAGAAAGGCTCGCCGCTCTCCCACTGCGGCAAGCTACGCCACCCAGATTTTTTGTTTTTGTGCGAACAGGCCCTCCAGCGCAAGGACGACGACTGTGACTATCAACTGGTCACATGTTTCCAGAAATGCGAATCGCTGGATGAGCAAGCCGTAGGTCTTCTTCAGCGCTTCTTCCATAAACAAGCGTCGTATACGCGCCGCATGGTTCTTCATGTCTTCGAGCATTTTGCGCATCCCCAGGCCATCCCGCTGGCTGTGCATCTATGGGAATCCGATGATTGCGAATTCGCCAAGCTTTCATGTCTGTATGCCCTCAAGAAGTTTCCCGAGGCCAAGGAACAATTTGAGCTGTACCTTCAGGAATACCAAAACGCGTACGATGTCGAGGCCGAGGAGTACCGGCGAACGCATATGCGGCGTTTGAGGGAGTGAGGGGACCGTCGCTCCCCCGATCATTGACGAGCAGGCTCACCCATCCCATGCCGCACCAGCGGATGAATTTCACATTTTAAGCTTGATCTCTTCGTTTCGCCGATGTAATGCGCACTTATGCGTAGGGTTCGGTGCTCTCAAACACAGGGCATTCGCCGTGATGTATTGTTGGTAGGGTTCGCTCTTCTGCTCACCTCTTGCGGACTCTTTTCTCAAAAGCGGGCGACGCGGTCCCCACAACCGCCTCCACCGCCGATGTATGTGGATCAGCGGGCAGGTGCGGGATTCTTGATGCCTCTACCACCTCCTCCTCTCTCCAAGCCCCCTCCCAGAGGGCCGACCCTTTTGTCAGCGGCCTTTGGTGGAAATCAGGCGCATGGTCTGGTTGGGAATCCCATCGGTGCCTCATCCCTTCCAGCACTCTCTCTCCCCTGGTCCATGCTGGGCGCTCTCCCCCTTCCGATTTCAATTCCCTTTGCAGTTCCCAAAGCTCCGCCCCGAATACAACCAACGCCGCCCCGTCCCGGTTGTGGCTATGTGCAGGTGGGCGCCCAACAAATTCCGATGGATTGTCCGGTGCCAGGATATGCGGAGATTCTCTCGGCCGCGCGCGCTATTCTACCCGATGCAGGTTTTCGATTAAGCCCCGCGCATGCAGGCGCCGCCGAGCTTCCAACAACGGTCGATCACAGGGCGGATGGAACAGAAGGACCGGTTAGGAATCAAGGGCGCGTGGGGGCGTGCACGGCTTTTTCTCTGGCCGCCGCCGTCGACCATGCTCTTGCGCGCCGAAATGGAGGAGCATGGGCTGTTTCCGCGACGCATCTTTGGTCCCGATATCACTTTCCGCAGATGCAGGCGGCTCACGAGAGAAACCGCGATCGCCCCTTGAGCGCCGAACAAGCCTGGCCCTACACACCGAGCAATCAGGATACCGCGTGCGGATGGGTTTCGAAAGAGCGATGCGGGCAGAATTGTGGCTTATCTGGGACTTGTACTTGCCCAGATCCCGCAAGCGAATGTGGGCGCGAGGTCGATTCCGAACAGCTCGCCTATGCCGACGCATTTTCTATCGCCCGCTTGACCCAAGCCACACGCCTCGAGAATGATAAAAACGCCTGGATGCGTGCCCTGGCCCAAGGTCAAGATATTTGGATGGCCATGCTGATCACCACGGATGCACTTGATTACGATAAGCTTCTCTCTGAGTCCGACGGACTTCGTTTTGTGATACGCGATTTCGAGCGTTCTGAAACTCGATCCGCTCATGCAATGGTTGTCTCCGGCTATCAGGTCACCCCTGCAGGCACCTACTTTCTTCTTCACAACAGTTGGGGCGAGGAATGGGGCGACCGAGGCTATGCTTGGATCCATGAAAAGACACTGATGGCCAACGTGCAGGATGGGTATTTGATCGAAGCGGAGCCCTGGAATCCCCAATTGAGCAAGGTTCCCCCGAGGCAAGAGCTGCCAAGCCAATGCAGCGATGGTCATCTTCCCGATAGCATCACCGGTCAATGCACGCCGCCCTGTCCCGATGGCAGCGCGAGGCACAATGCGGCCTGTGCAAATCCCATGGATTGCCCAGCGGGTTATATCAATCTATTCGGTGAGTGTGTGGTGGCCGCGCCAAAAACCAATGGAGTCGATAGGGCAACGGGCATTCGCTATGTCTGCGCGGCGGCGGGCTGCTCGTTTGTCATTCCATTTGGCGTCGCGGGCTGTTCTTTGCCTTGGTGTTCGATATCATGCCCCTCCCCGCGTTTTCGTTTGAGCATGGGAGGACGGGGAATGAGCTGCACGGAATGAGCGGGACGGTCACTCGCTTCACCGATCCTTCTGATCCCCGGTGTCCAAATCCTAAACGATGAAATCCCACATAGCGGCGCGATCGGCCCGCACACGCTTGGGATGCTCTAAATGCTCTACAAACAGCGCCAACAGTTCAATAGGCGACATCACAGGCGCCGGCAGCATAAGCTGATCTTCATCGACACCGGGATGAACGTGCGAGCGTAAGCCAATGTTTTCATTGGCATGTTGGGGAAGGTTTAGGTCAAAACGCAGAAAAGGCGGCCCCAAACCTTTGGGCAGCCTAATCTCAAAATCATAGGCCAGAAGCTCGATGGCTCCCTGCTCCTGCCGAACCGTTATCGAGAAATCAAATGCCGCTCCATCGGGCCTCTCAAACCGATCTTTTTCGCCAAATCTTGTCCCATCGATCAGTCCCCCCGTCATCACAAAATGGTCCGGCGTCTTCGAGTGGGGTGTCAGTTTTACCTTGCGGTGGATTGCATGAGGCCCATCCTTCAACCGCCCGCCGTCGCACGCGGCGATTAAATACTTCTTAACCTGTGTATACAACTCCGAGGCTTTGCCTGGAATCGTGGGCCGCGCGGCCCATGTCCTTGCTTGAATGCCGCGTGCAAGCTCGGCCCATTTATCCCGCGCTGCCAATCAGACCTCCATGCCCCAGGAGTACAAGCCATTCCGCGAATTCTGGGTCGGAAGGAAGCTCTCCCCGCTTCGCCTGCTCAATCATATCTTCATCGGACAGCGAAAAGCGTTTTCGCAAATAGCAGAGGCGAGCTTCTTTCTCATCCGGGCTAAGCTGTTCCGCATCAGGGGCAAGCTCGCAAACAAAGCTTGCCAAAAGACTCGCCCAATTGGGCGCCACCGCGACCAAGGTTTGAAGGGTGGATAATCGCAGCACCAACACCGTCGCATCTTTACGAATGAGCTGGCTTCGCGCAAAATCAAGCCGTTCAAGCGTCTGTTTGGAGAGAGGATTTTCCAGCTCCCGTAGGATGATGACGCCTTTGGGGATTCTCCGAATGGCCTTTAGAATGTATTCGGCATCGTCCTTCCCATCGACCAAAACGATTTCCCGTTCATCATAGATGCGCAATTGCTCCACCAAGTGCACTGCCACAAGGGCCGGCGAGATGCTTTCTTCGACCGCAAGAACAGACCAATCTCCCTCACCAGGCCGAGCACTCAGCGCAAATGCAAATTCCGATAAGCCCATAGCTTGGGGATGGCCTCGTTGTTTCATGGCGTGGCAATGCTCTCCAAAAGGGCCTCAATGGTTGGATGAACGGCATAGCGAATTTTTGCCCCATCTTGATACTCCAACACATTTCTCGATGCCAACAGGGCAAGCTCGCGATCTGAAGTAGGCACGAATTTGCCATGCCGGCGAACGCGCTCTAGGACGCGAATCCCATCTTGACCAACGGCCTGAAGCATCATCCGGCCCTGAACATCCGCCGCCAGCTCCACATGTTCGGCGCTAATTTGCTCGGCGCCCGCGGCATAAGCTTCGTATCCGGCACGCCGTGCCAATTGAACCATATCCCTCAGCACCCCACCCGAATAATGGGCGATCTTTTGGCAGGCTTCATCGGGGAGAATGGATTTCGGCGCGCGCCTCCGAAGGATATTGACGAGGAAGTCCATGCCTTCGGATCGAGAGATATCCACAGGCGATAGATGCCAATGGGCATCGAACATATCGCGGATTGGTTTTTCCTTTGCATAGATTGTATCGATAGGGCCTACAAGCACAGCACCTATGCCAATACCGCGCAAAGCCCGGATATCCTCGCTGACGATATCACGAAAGACAGACATGTCCCGCATGCGATCGAGGCCATCGAACAAAAACACAACATGGGGATACGCCGGCGACAGCGCGGCCTTCAATTGGACGAGGGATTCCAGGCGATCTTGGGTATGCAAGGCTAAATCTCGCGCAGCAGCGGGCGGCCGAAGCTTCTTGACGTCCGCACCGGTATCCGCCGGCAACAGCCCGCTCATTTCAATCGCAGCGATCAACAACAAGATCCCCGGGCGAAGCTGATCCAACTCATGTTTCTTGGTGATATCTACAAAGATAGCCGTTGTATCGGGAAGCCTTGACAGAGCACCGCGCATCATCAGAAGCTGTGTTGTCTTCCCCGAACCAATACCACCCGTCAGCAAATGACACGAATAAGGCTCAAGCTCGATAAGCGGGCACACCCTATCCGCAATGGCCTGCGCGGACGCAACATATTGACCTCGCTCAACCGCCCCGAACGGATCGGCGGCCGCGTCAAATTGAGCCATGTATTCTCGAAACATGCGAAGACGGTCGGTCACAGTCTCAATATGCACAGGTTCTGTTGAAGATGTCCAGATAGATAATATAAAACTTGAATCCAGTAAAGTCCCCATGATCCTTCCCAAATAAGATGGTGCCCCCCACTGTTCGAGACATACTCTTTTTATCCTTGACACCCCATCCACACCTTGCTCTCCTCCCCGCATTCAAAGGAGCTACCATGTCCATCGCCTTCCCCCGTCTCGCCATCCTCAGCCATTCCCACGTCAACTACGAAACCGAACTCTGCCGCCCCCTCGTCGGCGTCAAACAATCCCAAAACCCTCATGTCGCCGTCGTCACCGGCATCTCCGATAAACGCTTCGCCGTCGCACCGCGCTCCGGCCGCGCTAAAGACGAAGCCCTTATCGCCGAAGCCTCCGCGACCACAAAAGCCCAAAAATGGTCGTGGACCGTCGCCGAACAATCAGGCTTTTTGTTCTGGAAAAAACCTAGCCTCCTCCGAGCTATGGGCGATCCTATGGTGCCTATCCGCGAAATGGAAACCGATGGCGGCGGCCTCGACGACCTTCCCACCGAACTCTTGCTCATTCCCGCCGCTATGGCCGAAGCTCATCAAATGTTGCGCTCTTCTACCCTGTTCTGCATCGTTCCAAAACGAGGCTGGCTCTTGGTTTCACGGGGCGAGGTCGGTAATCCCTTCGCCGCCGAAAATATGCACAAAGCCGCGTCGGGTATCGCCTCCCGAGGGGGCCGCTCCGCCATCGCGGGCAATATCGTGCTTATTATGCAAGACGGAAAACTCACAGGCGTCGATGGCCGCGACAATGGCGGCGGCTATATCTCGATGCAGGGCGAAGATGAAGCCAATTGGTGGCCCTGATTTATCTTTGAGCGCCCCGGACCGAAACCTATTCCCTCTCCCCCCGTAGTACCCCTCGTCTGCGGTTCGGCCCCGCGCCCCGGAGCATGTCTCACCAAAGGAGTTTCTCCAATGCCCATCGTCCATAATCATGAACGCCAGATCTTTGAATTGCCCGGACTCGTCCACCAAACCATCGGTGGCCGTCAGGATGGACTTACATCCATGGAGGTCTGGATGCAAACCATGGCACCGGGCGCCTCTACCCCTGTGCATCGCCATGCCTGCGAGGAGGTGATTTTGGTGCTCTCGGGCTCGGGAACTTGTATCGTCGGCGATAAGGAATTCAGCTTTGGCCCCAATTCAACCTTGGTCCTGGAACCCGATGTCGTTCATCAATTGATCAATACCTCCAGCGAAGAAATGAAACTCGTCGCCGCCCTCGGCATGGCACCCGTTCGTGTCAAGACCGCCGATGGCCATCCCTTGCCAGTTCCTTGGGAAGCTCCCGCCTAAATCCTTCGCGCTATGGCTGCGCTTCTTTGCCTTTCTTTATTTTCTTCCCAAATACGCCCCCTGTCAGCGCATCCAGCCCAAGCTCCGCCTCCACCCGCTTTAAAAGCGCCAAGGTCCGCTCTTGTTCACTCGCATCTTCCCGTTCACTCTCCACCTTCGCCCGCTGCCACGCAAATAACAATTCCAGCACCTTCTCCGACAGCTTCGCCCCCGCTTCCGCCCTGTCCCATCTCATCTTCTCAAACGCGGCTTCGTCGTCGCTAAAGACCAGCCTATCCAATCGCCATGATGCCCTCGCTTCCAGCCATAGACTCGTCCCCCCCGATGCCGTCGTCCGATGAGGATCGTATTCCGTGGGAGACAGCGCTTGCTCTTCATCCACCAGCCTCGATACCCTCAACCGAAGCTCGGGCAACAAGGCCGATGCCTTCGCCCGTCCAGCCATCGCATCCACCCGCGCCGCCGCATCTTCCAATCCCGCTTGTTTCTTGGCCGCTTGAAGGACGGCTTTGACAAGCTCCGGCGTCAATTCCAAACGAGGCGGCATATATGGCTTAGCCGCCGTTGAATCAGGCAATGCGCCCTCTTTGGTCTCGGCCTGAGCCGCTTGGGTGGGAGGAGGCTCGGGGGCTTGAGCCTTTGAACGAGGAGGAGGCTTGAGTTTGGGCGGGCTTTCTTGGGCGATGACCGAAGAAAATGGGTGTAAGCGCTGTCCAAAGCGTTCCAGGGGAATATCCAGCAACACCGTTGCCCCAAAGCTTTGTTTGCCCGAGCTTTGCAGATGCGCCGTTGCCGCAATGGATAAACAAAGAGGGCTCCTCGACGAAGCTGTTTCCACCCGGGGAAGGGATGGAGTTGTCCATAGAGGCTCTTGGGTGCTCAAACGCAGATCCACCTGCTCGGCGCGGGGCGCAAATTGAAGCAGATCGTCTTCATCGGGCGGCGTTTGGGCCGCATGGACCAGAGAGGGACACATCCACAAAAGCCCCCACACTAGCATTTGCCCGGCGAGCATCGGCAGACGGGGAAGGCTTGGGGCATACACAGGCGATGGCCAGGGACCGGAACAGAAAAAAGAGCGTCTCATATAAAGCTTATCGAGACGAGCCCGGACGAAGTTGCGTAAAGTTCAAAGATTTTTGCTTGGACCCCTCAAAAAGTTTAAGCGGGGGCAAAGAAAAGCGGCGGGCTACATCAAAAACGCGGGAAAAACCGCTTGGCGAGTTTCTCCTGACGCTTGGCGAGTTTCTCCTGACGCTTGGCGAGTTCATTTTTTGTCCCTAGCTTCAGCTTTTTTTGCCTTGGCGAGTTGATTTCTTGTCCCTAGCTTCAGCTTTTTTTTGCTTGGCCATAAGCGTTTGGCGCATAGCTTCAGTATTTTTCTTCCTTGGCCAGAAGCGTTTGGCGCATAGCTTCAGCTTTTTTTGCCTTGGCCATAAGCGTTTGGCGCATAGCTTCAGCTTTTTTTTGCCTTGGTGAGAAGGAAAAGAAGCTTGGCGAAATAAATATGGAGCCTAGATGAAGCATTTTGTTTGGCCTGGGAAGAAGATCATGAGGCTTGGCGAGAGGGTGGAACGGGGCTGACCCGGTGTTGGAGGGGATCACACAATGATGTATCAAGACAGGTCGGGTAGTTCCCCATATCTCCAGGGGCTGCCAAAAGACACCCGCCGCGTAAATCGCCGAATTCGGAAAAAAACACTTGCCATTCCCAACGCCCTTGGATTACATCAGCCCCAATGCGTTTACAACGTCGAATTCGATCGATTCGTATCAAAAACTATAAAGCTTTTGAGGGCGAGGCTCGTCTGGATATCCTCCCTCTCACGCTGATTTTTGGGCGCAATGCTTCGGGCAAAAGCGTTGTAACGCGGCTGCCTCTGTTGGTGGACGCCGCCCTGTCCAACCCAGGCGTGCATGGCCTTCCTCTTCAAACCCAGGACTTTGTATTTGGCTCATCGCTCTTGGATTTGGTGTATGGCCGCCTTCCGGCCAGCTCCGTCGAGCTTTGCGTTGAATTTGCTCTGCGCGAACTGGGCGTGGATGGCAAGCTGGAGCTAAGCATCGGTCCCGATAGCCAAACCCGAAGCCATCAGAGCAGCCGCCCGCAGCAGAGGATATATCACTGGGCCTTTTATTCTAGGTCGGACACTGAAAAACCGGAGCTGCGCCTGGAGTGGGATCGCGATCATGCGCAATCGCAATATAGAGTACTCTCGCCTCAAAGATCGATGGACCTTGGCCTGACCAAGCTCGAATTCAGCGGAATTGTGCCAGCAAAACCTGCCAACCTTCTGGCCCAGCGAAATCATACCCAGATTTCCAATGACTGGGATGCCATGGAGAACCTCTTCGCTCTATCGCAGTTGTCGCCGCTGCCCAATATCGCTCACCTTGGCCCATTCCGCAGTGAATTCCAACGCTTTCATCGCATCGCCGACCGCCTATCCACTTATCTTGGCGCGCGGGGCCAACACGCGGGGGAAATCCTCGGTTCATTCGATCGATTTGGACAGCGCGGCGTAGTCGAACATGTCAAGGCATGGTTTCTCCAGTATCTCGATCTGGAGCTTGATATCCAGCACGCAGGCATTGAAGACTCCGATCTGACCACCCTTATCCGGGCGCGTCCCAAGGGGCGTTCGGCATGGGTGAATCTCGCCGATGTGGGCACGGGAAGCGCGCATGTTCTCCCCTTCGTGGTGCAGCAAAGCATTTCCATCGCCTCATCGGACGACACCGATGTGCCTGATTTGCTTGTTTGCGAGGAGCCCGAGGCCCATCTTCATCCTTCCGCTCAGGCAGGTCTCGGTGAATTAGCGATTGAAACCGCCCTTTCGGGCCGCTCTTGGGTGATTCTCGAGACCCACTCAGAAACGCTGTTGCTCAGGATACGGAGACGAATCGCTGAAAAAAAAATCCGCCCGGATCAAGTGGCGATGTATTGGGTGGACGACGAACGCGGAAGCACCGAACTGCGGCGGCTTGGCATCGAAGAGGACGGATGGATCAAAGATTGGCCACAAGGCATCTTCGAAGAGGCAGCATCCGAAGCGAGGGCGATGAGCAAAGCCAACCGGGAGCGCAAAGCTGTATGAATGTGGCATTTGGAGAAGGCGCGCTGTCCAATCCCGAGGCCCATCGCTATTTGACGGAGATCTTCTGGATGTTCGTGGATGGGAGGCACCACTGGGCGGTGGAGGATGATGCTGCCATCAAAAACAGTTCCTGGTTTAGGGGTGAAGGCGAGAGAAACCAGCGGGAGATCCGCGACCAACTTCGTTATGCGAAGCCACATCTGAGCGGCCATGGTTCCTCTATTCTTGTGTCCGATAAGACACATCTATCCAACCCTGCGTGGGAGCTTACCCCCAAAGAAGCTGTCGCACTTCTGCACTCACCCGTTGAGGTCTTTGTCGAAAATTTGGTTTGTGATGGCACCTTCTTTCGGCTGGTGATGTTGCGCGCCGGGGAAAAAACGCTTCGCCGACGGCTGGGAAGCGATGTGCTTGCGCAACTGAAAAAAAGTTGGACCACAGAGGCTGGGGATGGTTGTTGGTTTCGTGTGAACCACGGTGGAGGCAACACGCTTATATCAAATCTAGGTGTGGCATTTAGATCCCCAAAACAGGTACCTCTATCAATCTTGTGCATTGTGGACAGCGACAAAAAATATCCCGCGGATAGCCTTGGCCAAACGGCCCAGGGAGTGCAACAAGCCTTTCAGCAGGCGATGACTCAATACAACATAACATCGTGGAAGCCTAAATTGTGTATTTTGCAAAAGCGCGAAGTCGAAAACTATATCCCACAGGAAGCCCTGCGCAGGGAATTATCCCCGGCAGCTTACGGGGCATATTGTCAGCTTAACGAATTGCAGCGGGACTATTACGATCTTAAAAATGGTTTTAGCAAAGCACTTCAATTGCAGGCTTCGCCTTCCAATCCCACATGGACAGATCCCCAGGAGCAAACGCTGTATCAATCGCTTCAAGCCCAGGATCTAAACACACTGTGCAAAGGCTTTGGCCGGAACATCGGCCGAGCGCTTCAGAAACACTTTGACTTGATTCACGCGGCTTCGCTCCGGGAGAGAGCGGGCGAGGGCGGTAAAGAGCTGGACGATATCGTTGACATGGCGCTGGGCCTGCTATAGAACGGCCGGTGATGTCAGCTTCCGCCGAACGAACCGCCCGCGTTGAACCAAGGGTATATGGTCTTGAGGATTTGCTCGATCAGATAGCAGATGGACGCCTGAGAGTACCCAAATTTCAGCGGGATTTTGTGTGGTCGCGCGATTTAATGCTCAAGCTGCTGGAGAGCATTCGCAACCGTTATCCCATAGGAAGCCTCTTGCTGTGGAATACCGAGCAGCGCTTTCAAAGCTTCGGTCATGTCGGCCCAATCAAAGTTCCCGTCGACACACCGGCCGAACCGGCGCCGGTGAGCTATTTGCTCGATGGTCATCAGCGTCTGTCCACTTTATTTGGAACGCTGAGGCTCATCGGCGACCCATCAAAGGAGCTCACGGGGCGCAATAGAGCATTCTGCATTTATTATGATTTAAGACAGAAAAGCTTCGGCTACACCCGCTCGCCCGAGGTCCACCACCTGCCCGTAAACCTGCTGCTGGACAATATTCGGCTTTTTGATTTCACCTCCAAATTGCTTCAGAGCGTGCCCTTGGAAAACCGAGGTGAAGTCGAGAAACTGGCTCTACATGCCAAACAGATATCGGCGGCTTTTATTAATTATCGCGTGGCGGTTACCCATATTGAAGGCGCGGGGCTGGCAGAGGCCGTCCGTATCTTTGGGCTGCTGAATCGCCAAGGTCTCAAGGTAAAACCTGCCCAACTCTTTTCGGCGCTCACCTACCGCGAAGGACCAAATGAAACGAGCTTGGATTTTGCCCATGAGGCAAAGCAAATCCTCGATGAGATCCCAGGATTTGAAAGCGAAAGCTCTAATACAGTGTTGCGCTGTTTGCTAGTGGCCATGGGTATTGACGCCTATCGGGTGGACTGGGATGAATTGAGAAAAAAACCGGCCCAGGAAATCCAACAGGCGATCCAAACCGTGAGGCAATCATTTCGGCAAGCCACGGAATTTATGAGCGTTCGCATAGGAGCAACATCGAGCAAAGTTGTTCCCTATATGCTTCAACTGCTTTTGCTGTCGGAGTTTTACCGCGCCTGTCCAGCACCGACAGATGCTCAGCTCCACATGCTGGAAACATGGATCTGGTCCACATCGTTTTCGGGTGTATACATGGTCGGGGGAAGCCGAGTGTTCGCAGATGCACTAAAAGCGGCCCAAGCGCTTGCGAAGGGAGATAAAAGCGCGGCGCTTGCCGAAATTCGCCGGGAGGGCCGCCCTTTTCCCAGACTCTTTCACGCCAAATCGGCCCGCGTGCGCGCCTTTCTCCTTTTTCTCAAGGCGCAAAAACCCCGCAATCTAAAGACGGGAGACGAGCTGCGCCAAGAGGAACAGCTCAAAAGGGGCATGGCGGATACAGCCGCTATTTCTCCGCTGGAAAAGCACCGGAATCGACTCGCAAACCGGATTTTTTCGCCGCGGCGAGGCGACGTGAAGAGTTTGCTTCTCCGCGCCGGCGAAAACCTGTTTGGGCAGGCGATCTTGGACAGTCATTTGATCCCCAAGGAAGCCTTGGAGCGTTTGGCCGCCGAAGATTATGATGGCTTTATTGCCTTGCGAGAAAAGGAATTAATCCGGCGCGAGCGTGAATTTGCCAAGCAGTATGTCACGCTTCCAGAGATCGATGCCGAAGATGAGCCTGATATTGACGTAGATGAGGACGAAATCGATAGTCTCGACAGCGATGACGATTCCGACTAAACCCTCATAAAATCGTATCCGACAGCGTCACCGTCTTCTTCCCCACCCCAATATCTCCCCCCTGCCCTTCCGAAACCTGTACGCTTATCTCAAGCTGCTTCCCCAGCAACTCGGCGATCTTTTTCCCACCTGTGTCCAGTTGAAATCGTAAGCCATATAACTTGCAGTATCCCCCTTCGTCAGGATCAAACGTAAAGATCACATTCAGCGGATCAACCGTGTGGCTTATGCTCGGTACAATCCCGCTTACCGTCGTCACCGACCCAGATTGTTTTAGGTTCTTCGTGCGTATCGCTACCCATACATGGTGCCCCCCTTGAGGTCCCGCTTCGATCTGCGCCAAGCCTAAATCCTCCATCGTTAGATAGTCCGATTGCCCTTTGCCCACAATGACAATCGGATCGCCCCCTCCAGGGGCTTTGCATGGATCGTTGCTGATGGTCTCCCACCATCCAGGCCGGTAGTTCTCTAGTAAGATCGGATCGACAAATGAATCCCGGCAGGCTGCGTTTATGCAGGTTTGAGGGGATATGCACGCGGAGGCCGGCATCGCGTTCAAGACGCATTCCGTTTCCAGACGCGTTCTTAAGAGCATGTCCCGGCCCGCTACCGCGTCCGTCGAGGCCAGCCTTCGTACCAAGGTGATGTTGGCGTCTCCAGCTCCTATGCCCTCCAGTTCTGTCTCCACATGGTCCCCATGCTCTAGGTCGCTAAAGGTGAGCTCCATCGGAAAGCCTAAGGGCGGCGTTCCTTGACCCGCCTTCCGGCTCTCATCGCGTATCACTGTCCCATTTTGACGCATCACCAAATGAAGGGTGTGGATGTCGGTGGGGACGCGGTATTCGCTGGTGATGCCAACGACGACCGAGCCAAGAGGGGGGCCTGGGTCGGGGGTGGAGCAGCCGGCTATGCAAAGGATGACAATGGAGAGTGCGCTTTGTTGGGTGTTCATGGTTTTGGATGGAATGCAAATGCAGGGCCAGCGCGGCCTTGGGGGTTTTGGTGTGAGGGGAAGAGGAGGCGGGAAGGGGGAAGGCCGAAGGCGGGAATTTAGTTGATGCCTTCGATCGCGGCGAGGAAAGCGTCGGGGCCAACGAAATCGTTAAAGCGCTTTCGCTCCACGCCCTTGGAATCGTACAAAACCAAGGTGGGAAGGCCCACGACCTTGTATTTGCCTTTTACAGCTTCAATTTGCTTGTCTTCATCGTCGGTCGCGTCGACTTTCACCGCAACGAAATGAGCCGCTTTCTCCATGACGCGGGGGTCGGAGAAGGTTTCTTTCGTCATCTTTTTGCAGGCGCCGCACCAGTCCGCCGTGAAATCGACCATCAAGGGGCGGCTTTCGGCTTTGGCCATCGCTACGGCTTTTTCTTCGGAGTGTTCCCAGGTCAATAGCTTTTTCGCCGCGGCGGCTTTGTCGCCTGTTGTGGCCGAAGCGTCGTTGGCGGCCGTTACGGCTAGGGCTTCTTTGGGCATGTCCAGGCTGGCCCAGAATAAAAAGCCGCCCACCACGGTGAGGGCGATGCCTAAGCCTTTGCGGATTTTAACGCCCCAGCCGCCGTCGTCCCAGGAGAGGTGAACCGCGCCCAAGACCAGTCCCACCAACACCACGCCTGCCATGATGGCCATAAAGGTTGTGCCAGCGCGTGCCAGGAAGGCCACTTCGGGGAAGCCGGGCTTGAGGGTGTTGAGCGCCAAGACCATCAGCGCAATGCCAAAGAAGGACTTGACCCACAGCATCCATTTGCCGCCTTTGGGAAGGGCAACGGCAAAGGTGCCCACCAGCCAGAAGGGGATGCCTAGACCGATGGAGAAGGTGGTTCCGACGACGGCGCCGAGCGCGACGTTTTGGGTTCGGCCGATCCAGAGGAGAATGCCGGTAAGCACGGGGCCGGTGCAGGGGGCCGCGATGACGCCGCTCACCAATCCAAGAAGGAAGGCGCCGCCATAGCCAATGCCGCCTACCGACGATAAACGCTGCATCAGGGAGTCGGGCAGCACCATTTCAAAGGCGCCGAACATCGATGCGGCTAGAGCGACAAATACCGTCGCGATGGCCAAGAGCACCCATTTGTTGGAGAGCGCTTTGCCAAAGATCGAGCCTGTTAATGCGGCGCCGACGAGCATCGACGTAAAGAGGACGACGATCCCGAGGACGAAGCAGGTCGAGAGAAGCATGGCTTCTCGCCTCGATTTCGCCTCGCGCGCGCCGAAGATGCTGACGGTGATCGCGATCATCGGATAAACGCAGGGCGTGAGGCTGGTTAAGAGCCCGCCTCCCAATGCGGCGAGGCCCGCGAAAATCGGCCCTTTTTCGAGTGCAGCGGTAAAGCTGTCCTGCTCTTGCGCATGAGCTGCGAGGGGCCAGAGGATGACGGCAAGCAGGGTGGCCAGCATCGAAAATAGGTGAAGCGGGCGCTGCTTGAGCGTGGTGGCCAGGTTGTGGGAATGGCGTTTGAGAAATGAATTTCGGGGAGTGCTCACGCGGGCGATGATAGCAAATGTCGGCGCGTGTAACGCTTCGTATGTAGAGGCGGGCTGCGTTTTTTAAGAGACGGGGGACAGGCGGTCCAAGATGGCTTTGGCCATAGCAATCTCGCCGCTCAGCGAAAGGGCAAGGGCGGGGCGGCCGGTCATGCCGCGGCGCATAAAGGCTTGGAGATGAGCCTGGGCTTCGCGGTGGTGGCCTGCGTAATAGGCCAAGTGGCCGAGGATAAAGCGGCCATAGCCTTGGGCGGCGCGGGCGCGGGAGAGGCGGTCGATAAGCTGTTCGAGTTCGGATTTAGGGGGCGCGTTGCCCGAGGCGCAGCGGACGATGGCGAGATGGCCCTGATAGAGCGCTTTGTCGCCGGTGCCCCAGCGGGCGGCTCGTTCCAGGGCGGCGATGGCTTGTTCAAAGTGGCCCGCCAAAAAATACAAGCTTCCTAGAGTCCAGTAGTGAAATGCCTTTCGGCTGGGGGGTCCGGTGCGGGCGGCGAGGCGGAGATGGCCGGCGGCGCCTTCGATGTCGGCCAGGGCTTGTTTGGCGCGCGCCGCGTCTTGATGCGCCACATCGGTGAGCACGCCCAGTCCGATCGCCTGTTCGGCGACTTGCACGGCCTGTTGAAAGCGCAGGGTTTCGTAGTAGGCCATGTACAACTGGCGCAGAAGCAGCATCTGGGTTGCCCGATCCAGCTTTCCTGGAAAGGCAAGCCCTCGTCTCGCCCAGTACACACGCCCTCGCGTGGTAGGCGCGTTGATCGCCCGCTCCAGCATATCTTCCGCGCTCGCCGGCGCTTTTTTGGGCGGGGCTTTTTTGCGTTTCGGCGAAGATTTAGGCGCAGTTCCATGCGTGTTTGGCATGGCTTCCGGGCTTTGGGTGTGTTTATCTGCCCCGCGCATCGGCTCCGATGCTATCAGCGTCCACCGCGGCGTCCATATCTGCGCTTGTTCAGATGGGTGTAACAAGCATTGCGCCTATCCTAAAAAAACCCCATGGTTCCCACCGCAATGATGGTGTTCCGCTTTGGTTTTCAGGTGTTTTTATTCATTCTTCCCGTGCTTTTGCTGGGCTGCGGTCATCCGGCGACGCGCGCCGAGTGCGAGGAGATTTTTAATAAGAGCGCCGAGTTTGAACTCAATCTTCAAAATGTGCGGGATGCGAAACTGGTCGCGGAGCGCACGGCGGCGGTGAAGTCGCAGCGGGGCGAAGAGTTGATTGGTCAGTGCGTGGGCAGGCGTATTACGGACAAGGCGATGGCCTGTATCCGGCAGGCGAAGAACGCCGAAGAGCTCGATTTGTGTCTGGAATAGAGAAGGTTCCCAAGGCAACGCGGGCGGATGTGATGGGGACCGCGGCGGTTTTGCTTGGGTTTTCGCTGGTGGTGCTGGGTCTTGGTGCGTACCGGCGCTTTTCGCCTCATCCGACGCGCGAGCAGTGCGAGGCGCTGTTAGAGCGCTATGTCACGCATATTGCGCATGCGGTCGATCCAAAGCCTTCGGCCTCGGCGCTTGCGGAACGCCGGAGGCTGGCCCGGGAAGCAGCCGAAAAGAACAGCTCTTTTTCGGCGTGTACGCAGGAAATTACGATGGCCGAGCATACCTGCGCGATGCAGGCGAACGATGCCGATGCGCTTGAGCGATGCTTGCCTGTGCGCTAAGCGCATGAAGAATCAGACCAGCAGAAACGATCCGGGTTCAGACGGAAGCGGGGCTGTGGTAGGGTAGGCGCTGGCCTGTGAAGACACCCTCCCCGCTGCTTGGCTTTAACAACAACGTCCGCCACAAGGGCCGTATTTTTCACATCCAGACCGAGGACTCGGGCGTTAAGCATCCTCATATCATCACGCATCTGTTCGCCGACGGCGGGCGGATCTTGAAGACGATAAAGACTTCGTACGCCGAGCATTTGGAGAGCGAGAATCTGAGCGAGACCGTTCGCAAGATGATGCAGGAACAGCATAAGGGCATGTTCACTGCGCTGCGGGATGGTCAGTTTGATGGCGTGATCGATACGCTGGGAGGCGGCGATCGGCCCGTGACAGGCCAGCATGCGGTGAGGCCGGCCACGCAGGCGCCGGTGGTTTCGCCGATCGCTCCCGCGCCGGCTTCGGCGCCGAATCCCGCAGTGGCCGAAGCGGCTCCCGTTGTGGAGAAGATTGTTGTTGCGGAGCCTGCGCCTTCGCCGATTGTGGCGCCTCCGCCCAATGCGCCCGCAGCGCCGCCTATCCGAAAGCCGACACCACCACCGCCCACGCGGCCATCGGTAGGCATGGAAGCCCTGCCCAAAACTCCATCGGAAAGCCCGCCGCCCCGCGTGCAATCCTCGTTTTTTCAGCCGGTTCAGGAAGAGCTTCCTCCTCCGCCCCAAGCCGTTATGCCCCGGCGCACACCGAGCAGCGTGCGGCCCGTGGCGCCTCCTTTATCGTCGGCATTTGAGCCGCCCACCATTCCGCTGGGCATGCCTGGACGGCCCCGGCCTTCGGCTTCGATTATGAGCAGCCGCCCCACCGAGGGCGTGTCGATTTTCGGCGAAGACCTGATCAGCGAAAAATCGCTGGACGAAGTAATTCTCAGCTACTTGGCCGACGATTTGGACGCACCGGCGGAGAGCAACAAGAAATAGGTTTTTGGTTTTCGACCGCATCCAGGGCCTGCCTTGAAAGACTCTTCCGCCCTTCACCGCGTACGAGTTCCAACGAGCACATGGCTCTATCCGCTATCGGTCTTTCTCGGCGTGAGCATGGCCTCGTTCTTCGTGGTCTATATGCTCGATCTATCGCACGCGAAGAATCCGAGCCTTTCGTTCTGGCATGCTTTCACGCAAATCTCTCCCCAGGACGCCGGCAATCTCATGAGCGGCGTGGGTGAAGTGATCGCTGCCATTTTGGGCATTGTGATCACGGTTGCCTCGATCATCGTTCAGCTTGCGGCGACGCGCTACACGCCGCGCATCACGCATATGTTCTTCCGCGATCGGACGAATATCCTGGTGATGGCTTTCTTTGTGGTGAGCGCGGTGTTTGCGCTTTGGGTGAACTTTGTGATCCGCGAAGGCAGCCAAACGCCGGGCGCGGGCACATCCTTCGTTCCCTATTACGGCATCATGATCACGATGGGCTTTCTTACGCTGAGCCTGCTCATCATGGTGCCCTATTTCGCTTATGTGTTCGATTTTTTGGAGCCCGATAAAATCGTGGCGCGCATCAAGTCCATTGGTATTGGGCACGCGCTTTCGGCGCCCCGGGCGGAAAGCGAAGATGCGCTCGATCACCGGAGAATGAGCGCGTTTGCATCGCTCGAGCAGCTTGCGGATATTGCGCTCAATGCCATTGAACAGAAAGACAAAGGGCTTGCATCGAGCACCATTGATTCGATCGCAGAGCTGGTGGTTGCCTATTTAAAAGCCAAACCCAAGCTCGATCCCCGCTGGTTTGAGATTCGAGGGCATTTATTAGAAGACCCCGACTTTGTGAGCATGAGCGCCGATTCGCTTCAAAAGCTGGGCGCGACGAAGACTTGGTTTGAATACAAAGCGCTGCGCCAATACTTGATGGTGTACCGCGAGGCGCTGAGCGAGATTCCCGACATTGTCAATCGCATTGCGATCGATTCGCGTTATTTGGGGCATGCGGCGATTGGCGCAAACGATCGGGAAGCGCTCGATTGCGTGATGAAATTCTTAAATACGTTTATGCGGCGGGCGCTGAATGCCAAGGATGTGGCGGCCGCGTACAACAATTTGAATCAGTACCGGCTATTGGCCGAAGAGCTCTTGAAGGCCAAGTGGACGGATGAGGTGCTGCGCATCGCGGGTTATTTCAAGTACTACGCGCAGACGGCCCAGGCGATGAAGCTTGGGTTTATAACGGAAACGGCGGCCTTCGATTTATGCTCGCTCAACGAGCTGGCCTACGAACTGAAGTCCGACGCGCGCGACAATCTGCTCGCGGTCTTTTTGGATGTGGACAAGGAAGCCGAGGCCAAATCCCAGGAATCATCGCTGAGAGGCGTGCGCAAGGCTCAAGCGAAGCTTGCCGCTTATTATCTGCAGAATGAAGAAAAGCATCTCGCGCGCCGAATCTTTAGGGATATGCGCGATGAAAAACCCGAACGGCTGGCCTCCATTCGCGATGAGATGCTGTCCGTCACCACCAACGAGTTTTGGGAAGTCAACGATCGCGGCGGGGTCTTTGAGTATATCGATCCGGAACGGCGGGCATTTGTTCTGACATTCTTTGAATGGTTCCCCAATATTGCGCCACCCCGCCCTTCGCTGATCGACGAGGCCCAGTCCACCTTTTAAGCGCGATGTCAGAGCTTGAAAGCCGGGGAAAAGCGGCTGCGGCTCGTGTAGGCTGCGTTTATGCAACGCGCTGCTTTGCTGATATGCCTTTCGATTTTCGTTCAAGGCTGCACACCCGAGCTCGGCGACCTTCCTTTTGCGTGCAATCAAGAGGCCCTATGTCCTGAAGGCTTTTATTGCCAATCGGGCACCTGTGTGCGCGAAGGCCAGAAGCTGCCCACGTCCCGAAGCATGCGCGCCGAGTGGATCAACTCGGCGGAGATGTTTTGGTTTTCGGCCAAGCAAGGAGGGGCGACCCTGGTGATCAACGATGGCTTTACGGCGGGGGCGCATGGTTTTTCGGAAATCCATGTGACGCCGGGCGGTGAAGTGTCGGCGCCCCACCGGCTGTTTAGCTATGGCGATCAGTTTCCGATTTCATCGTCGGTGGTGGCGTTGAGCGATGGGCGTCTTGGGATTGTTACGCTGAACTTCCCGAATATCGATGAGACCCAGGTGACGCTGAAGGTGCTGGGTGTGGAGCGCGATGCGCCTGCGGGCACGACTCCCGCGATCGAGACGCTGTACACCGATGAAGAGCCTTTTTTGGGCGGTGTGGAGCCTACCTATGTGAGCGCTGTTTCGGGCGAAGGTTTTGTGGATTTGGCCTGGACGCGGCCGGCCTTGGGGGGAAGGGTCGAGGTGCTGAGGCTTGCGCGCGAAGGGTCGCTGTACAAAGCGCAGAAGACCGTATCGATTGCCTTGCCACCGGAGATTTTACCGCTTTCAGGCGATTGTCTGATGTTTGATGTGGGCGGGGACAAGCGGGTCGTGAGGGTGGGTTATGAATTGTTTGCGCTATCGCTGGTAGATATGAGCGCGGGAACGGCGGCGCCTTTTGCGGTCCACGATGGAATGCCTGTGTATGCGTGGAGCGATCAGGCGCTGGTGCTCCGCCGGGGCAATACAGACGTGAACACAGGCACAACAACCGTTAGCTATGCCTTAACCGATCTGAATGCGACCATGGAATTGGCAACAGAATCGGGCGGATTGCTTCAGACGACCAGCGATCCTTATATGGGCACGCCCTTTGGAAGCGGGGCGGTCATTGCACCCTTTGGCACAGACCCCTCGTTTTCCAGCATTGGCATCGCCTATCGTTCGCCCACCGAAGGCATCAAAAACATCGCTCAAGTCACCCGCCAAAGCGAGGGCACCATCTATTCACCCAGAGCCTTTGTTCATGAAAACAAGGTCTATTTGGCATGGACCGAGTTCCGCGACACCTATATGGATTTATGGGTTGGCGTTAGCGATCTTGGCCCTGTCCCATCAGGCGCGCGGGTACTTGCCCCCAAAGCGAGCCGGGTTCTCTCCATTCCCGCCCCCGTTTCTACCTTTGCTCAGGTATCGCCATGATGATAACCCGCCTCCTTCCCCTGGCCGCATGTTTCTTTCCATGGCTGGCTTTCTCCTGTTCCGAACCTGAACTTGCCCCACTTCCGGCCTTGTGTTCGGACGGACAATGCCCCGAGGGCCTATCTTGCATTCATGGGGTTTGCGCGCCCCCGGGAACGGCCATCCCGGTAACGGTGGCGGAACTGGAACAGCTTAAAGCGGGCGATTTACGCATTTTTCCCCAGAATAATTCGGTGCTTGTCACCTATCAAACCTATGCGTACTCGGCCCAGGGCCAGCGATTTATCGGGGTCCGGGTTCGGCCCGATGGAAGCGTGAGCCCAGAAATGACGCTGGTATCGAATTATGTGATCGACGAAGAATCCAACGAGCCTTTCTACGATATGCTGCAAGTTGGGCCTAACGAATTTTTGATGGCGATCAGCGCGGCGCCGCTCTTGGACGACACCAATCCCTCACCCCGTTTGATCACCTACCGGCTTACGCTTCCGCCGGAAGGCCAGGAGAGTTCTGGGGTTCAATTTGGAGCGGCCTGGGAGAGCGAAGAGCGGATGAAGACCATTGGATATGGTGCCGTTTCCAGGCCAAAACTATTGATGCGAAGCGATCGGGTGGAGCTGGGTTATTTTCAGACGCGGAGCGACAATACGCCGGGCAATGAAAAGACCTTGGGTGAATTGGTTGTTTTTCAGATGAACAACGATGGTTCGTTGAAACAGCCTCCCTCCCTGACTCCGATTTTAGCAAGAGCTTCCCTGCCCGTGGCGGTAAATGTGGAGGATGCTTTTGCATCGGCGGCGGGGGCATTTTGGGTATTGGACAATGAACGTCCCAGTCTTCTGATGGTGGCGGACAGCGGAAACACGGCCGAAGCCGAGCTGGAGCGTTTATCGTTGGGGGCTTGGGTCGATCAAAACGTACTTTATTATTTAACACCCTCGGCGCGGACAGGAGAAAAGCTGCCGACAGGAGATGTGCAGGGCCCCTCCGTGTTACACCGGGCGGAGCATGTGATTGCCGGGGGAATGACACCGATAGACAGCATCATTACAGACAAAGCGATGGATTTGCCAACGATCCGAGACTTTGCGAAGCCGGCCTGGGTTGTGAGGGAAGGCAAATCCCCGCTTGTTGTATCGCCTGGAGCGGCGTATCAGAGTGCGTCGATATCGGTATATTCGGTGGATGCGGGCAGCAAATCGAGTTCACTGGTGGCTCAAATCGAGCGATTTTCGGAAAGCAATCTCGATGCGGTGGGGGCGGCGGTGGCTGGAGGAAAGCTGTATGTGGTATGGCAGGATGTCAGCAGCACCGCGAGGATACGGATGGCAATTCTCGACGAGCCTCAATAGGCATTCAACTTCTGTAGAGATAATCGATAACCAGTTCATCAATAGCTTTTAATCCGGAGGACATATGAATTTTAAAAGTCTTATCAAGCGAAGGGCGAGCATCAAGCGGAGCGCCGTTTTTTCTTTAGGTTGCATAACGGGGCTGCTCTTGCCCAGCGTGGCCTATGCCCAATGGACGGCGGTTTCTCCTCTACCGGATGGGCGTTCGCAGGCGGCTGTGGCGGCGGACTCGGCGGGGCTTATCCATGTGATTGGCGGCTTTGATTCGGTGGGCACCCATACGGCGCTTCATACCGTATACGATCCGGCCACCAATACCTGGACCGCATCGGTTCCTATACCAGAAGCCCGGCGGGCCTCGGGTACGGCGGTAGCGCCGGATGGCCGTATCTTTGTATTTGGCGGCTATGGGGCGGGCAGCGTTGGAACGGTCTATAGTTTTAGTACCATGACCAACACCTGGACCCAGCATGCATCGATGCCTCAAACGGGCGGCTGGGAAACGGAAGGGGAATTTGGCCTGGATGGCAAACTGTATGTCTTTGGAGGCGAGGCATCGAAGACAGCCCTTCAGATTTATGATCCAGCGGTGAACACATGGAGTGCCGGCCCCAGCTTGCCTAACAATGCTATGCAGCACGGCGTATTTCGGGCATCCGATGGTAAATTCTATATCGTTGGAGGCGACTATGCGGGCACGCAGATTTATGATCCGGTCACACAAACCTATAGCGCCGGCCCGGCTCTTCCGGTAGCGACAAGAACTTTTGGCGAGGCGTGGAATCCCTTGCGGAATACCTATTATGTGGTGGGCGGCTCCGACGCATATGGCAACGATTCGTCGCCTTATTATACCGCCGTATATTCCTTTAACCTCGCGACCCAGGTATGGACGGCAGAAACTTCATTGCCGAGCGGAAGGCGCGAGCTTGCGGCAGTGATCACCGGCACCAATTGCGGAGCTCTCTATGCCATTGGAGGCTCAAACGGCGCCCGGATGACAACGGTAGAGAAGCTCGATGTAACGGGAGCGGGCGGCATTGACACGGACATGGATGGCATTGGAGATGCGTGTGGGGATAACTGTCCAATGGTTGCGAATCCCGCGCAGACCGATACCGACGGCGATGCCCAGGGCGATGCCTGCGATACCGATGATGATAACGATGCCGTGATGGATCCGATGGATAACTGTCCATTGACGGCCAATCCTGGCCAGGAAGACACCGACGCCGACGGATTGGGCAATGCCTGCGACGGCGACGATGATAACGATTTAATTTTGGACGCCGTGGATAATTGTCCATTGGATGCGAATCAGGCTCAAACCGATACGGATATGGATGGCCAGGGGGATGCCTGCGATACGGATGACGATGCCGACGGTGTTTTGGATGCCAGCGATAACTGCCCATTGACGGTAAACGCCGGCCAAGAGGACAACGAAGGCGATGGCCTTGGCGATCTATGCGATGGCGATGATGATAACGATTTGGTGCTGGATGCGGCGGACAATTGCCCGCTCGATGCGAATCCTGGGCAAGAAGACACCGATACCGATGCTCAAGGCGATGTCTGCGATGCCGATGATGATAACGATACGATTTTGGATGTGAGCGATAACTGTCCGCTGGTTGTGAATACAGATCAAATGGATGGCGATATGGATGGCGTGGGCGATGCCTGCGACGGCGATATCGATATGGATGGCGTGCTCAATGGCATGGATAACTGTGTCACCGCGGCCAATCCCAATCAGGCGGACGCGGACAATGATCAAATGGGTGATGTCTGCGATACCGACGACGATAACGATGGCTTGACCGATGATATGGATAATTGTCCGCTCATTGCGAATAGCGATCAAACGGATACCGATAACGATGGAACGGGCGATGCCTGCGATGCGGACGACGACAACGATGGCTTGCCCGATCCTTTGGATGCCTGTCCTTTGGATCCCGATCCCAACTGCGGTATGATGGGTGGAGGTGGAGCCGGTGGCATGAGCGGAACAGGCGGAGCCGGTGGAGGAAACAACAGCACAGGCGGAAGCGGAATGAGCAGCAGTGGAGGCGAGGATCCGGGAGCGGACGGTGGATGCGGATGCCGGACGGCGGGTGGAGGACCGGAGGAGCATTCGTGGTCCTGGGTGCTTGGCGCGGCGCTGGCGGGGAGCGTGCTACGCAGGCGTAGGAAATAAAGCTTGACTACTTCTGGGGCAGTCCTATAAGACGCCGCCCGTGATTCGCCTCGACTCCATCAGCAAACAACACGGCAAACAAATCCTCTTCCTCGAAGCCTCCGCCGCTATTAACCGCGGCGAAAAGGTTGGGCTCGTCGGCCCCAACGGCTCTGGAAAAACAACCATCTTTCGTATGATTACCAGGGAAGAGGCCCCCGATGGCGGTCAAGTGACCGTCGACCGAGGGGTCTCCATCGGCTACTTCAGTCAAGATGTGGGAGAAATGGCTGGTAAAAGCGCCGTCGCCGAAGCGATGGATGGCGCGGGTGCTATCTCCGAAATTGCCGCCGAACTCCACGATCTCGAGCATGCCCTTGCCGATCCAGATCGTATGGATGAAATGGAGAGTTTGGTCGAGCGCTTTGGTCATGCTCAAGCCCGCTATGAAGAACTTGGAGGTTATGCGCTAGATGCAAAGGCCCGGGAGATTCTCGCCGGTCTTGGGTTTAGCGCCGAGATGATGGATGGAGATGTGGGGGCGCTCTCGGGCGGCTGGAAAATGAGGGTAGCCCTGGCTCGTATTCTTCTGATGCGCCCGGATGCGCTGCTGCTCGATGAGCCAACCAACCATCTGGATATCGAATCCATTATCTGGCTCGAAGGATATTTAAAGAGCTATGAAGGCGCGCTGGTAATGACTTGCCACGATCGGGAGTTTATGAACCGCATTGTCAATAAGATCTTGGAAATCGATGGTGGAGAGATAACGACCTATTCAGGCAACTTTGATTTTTACGAGAAACAGCGGGCGATGTATGACCAGCAAGCGGAGGCTCAATATGAGCGCCAACAAGCGATGCTGGCCAAGGAACAAGCCTTTATCGAGCGCTTTAAGGCCAGGGCCAGCCATGCCGCGCAAGTGCAATCCAGGGTAAAGAAGCTGGAAAAAATCGAGAAGGTCGAAGCCCCCAAGCGCAGAAAGGCCCTTGATTTTGATTTTCGCTCGCCTCCCCGCTCTGGAGAGGATGTGGTGAAGCTGGAAGGTGTTCGAAAAGCCTATGGAAAGCAGGTGATCTACGATGGGATGAATCTTTTGATCCGAAGGCGCGAGCGCTGGTGCGTGATGGGCGTGAACGGCGCGGGCAAATCGACCCTGCTCAAGTTGGTAGCCGGGGCTCAAGCCCCCGATGCAGGACGTATTACCGTGGGGGCAAGCGTAAAATTGGGCTATTTTGCCCAGCATGCCATGGAGCTTCTCAATCCCGAGCATACGGTATGGGATTCTATTGTTGCTGCTTTTCCCCAAGCCTCCATAGGACAATTGCGCACGCTTGCGGGTGTCTTTGGATTTTCAGGGGACGATATTCAAAAACCCTGCCGGGTCTTGTCCGGGGGAGAGAAGGCTCGCCTGGTGCTGGCCAAAATGCTCTATGATCCGCCGAATTTCCTGGTATTGGACGAGCCAACCAACCATCTGGATATGGACACCAAAGACATGTTGGTACGGGCGCTCCGAGATTTTGAGGGGACCATGCTTTTTGTATCGCACGATCGGCGCTTTTTAGGGGCGCTGTCCAATCGGGTGCTCGAGCTTCTGCCCGAGGGGCCTAGGGTCTATGGTGGAGGCTATACCGAATATGTGACGCAAAGCGGTCATGAAGCGCCGGGCCTACGAATATAGGTCAAAGCGATTATTTAAGGGTCTTGGGAGGCGGGGGCGGATCGGGCGGGGGCAAGGCCGTTGGCTTGAGCTTGCGGGTAGGCGGAGGCAGAGGATCGGGCGGGGGAATATTTGGCGGTTCATTGATACCCGGTCCGGCATCCACCATAGGCGGAGGCAGAGGATCGGGCGGGGGCAAGTATTCTGGGCCTCCATCTCTCACCAGCATGGGCTCGGGCAAAGGATCGGGAGGAGGATGTTTTGGCGTTGACTCACACCCGGCAGCCAATGGAGCGAGCGCCAATGTTGCCGCGGAAATCGCTTGCCATCGAGACACAGGACGAGCGGCTCTTTGGGTACGAGGTGCCGTGACAGCCCGAATGATTTCACTGGTCGCCCATGAAACCTGATCTTCCAGCTCTTGATTTGCGGCTTCCACTTCCTCGGTTGTTTTCGCCGTAAAGTCTTCGAAGGCCGCTTCATCTTCCGAGAGGGGCGACGCGGCAAAGTCCAAAATCCGGTTCATACGCTCGACACAGTCCAAATTCACCCGCCGCGTTGTATCATCCGAGAGTTTTCGCAGGGCGGATGTCATCGCCTTGGGATAAAATTGCCTCAGCAAATGCAGATGATAGCCCAGCCCCAGCGTGGAGTTCATCAGGCCATCACACCGGAAATTGCGGTCTAAAAACGCCCTGGCAAAGACCCGGAAGGCGCGCTCTGCCCTAGGTTCGCGAATCACATAGTCCCACCCAAACACATCGCCCATCAATCTCCCTTCGCGCTCCAGCTTGGTCATCAGCGGCGTGCCCACGTAAATCTCGGTGCGGCAAAAGTTCATCGGCACATCCGCATAGCGCTTTACAAATCCAAAGCTTTGGCGAAGCGACTCCAGCGTCGATTCCGGATCGAACACCAGCATATTGTAACAGGTATATACATCGCGGCTCTTCAAAAATTCGAGAGCCCGGTGATTTTCGGCCAAATTTACACCCCGTCCCAATACGCGCAAACCTTGGGTCGATCCTGCTTCGATACCCAGATACACCCTAAGCAGGCCAATCTCCTGCAGAACCGAAAACACCCGATCTTCCACATCGTCGGGCCTGGCTTTAACGACCACCGCAATATCGTTCACCCCCCGTGCCTTTAGCGCATCCCGAAGCGCCGTTATCCGGCCTAAATCATGCACATGGTCCCGGGTAAAGAAGTCGTCATCGTGAAAGACAAACATCCTGGCTCCGCGACCCCTTCGAAGCTCGGCCATTTCATCGGCGATATTTTCAGGGCTCCGCATGCGGTACTTGGGTCCACCGGCTGATTTTAAATAGGCATGGATGCAACAAAAGGTACAATGTCCATAACACCCCCGGCTACCCACCATAAAAGCGGCGGGAATGCCCAAATGAAGCTGAGGATCGCCAAATCGCTTGGGAAAAGGAAGCGAATCCAGGTCTTCGATAAGAGGGCGGGACGCATTGCAGACGATTGCCCCATCATTCGCCCTAAACACAAGCCCCTGAATATCCGAAAGCTGTGTTTGCTTGGACTCGATGGCCTTGCAGAGCTCGGGCAAAGTCCGCTCGCCCTCGTGGCGCACCACCGAATCGATGGCTGGAAACGATTTTAGTACTTCTTCATAGGCAAAGGTGGGAAAGTGCCCGCCCACGGTGATATGACCGGCATATCCCGAATCCCTCAGCGCCCCGGCGAGAGCACCAAACTCCTTGGCGCGGTATTGAAAAGTCATTGACATTCCAATAAAATCGGGGGCATATTGCTGAACCTCAGACACGACCCGGGGCAAATCATTCCAATGGCCAAAAGCGGCAAATGCCACCTGATGACCGGCGGGTTCCAGGGCTGAGGCGAGATAACGCAAGGCGAGATTTTCCTCGACTTCGGCGCCGATAAGCAGAACGCGCATGGGTAGATCCTCCGCACGCAGAAAATTCGCGAACCCGCACCCCTTGCGCTGCGCCGCCGTATGGAGGGCGAAGGAGAAGGTGTTTAATTTTAGCGCCTTTGTGGCTTGGTTTGGAGATAGCCCTTCTCGCTGGGGCTAGGGTGCATGCATCAGGCGTGCCGATGGATGGTCGTTGAACGCTCCGATGGTTTTCGAGACCGGGAAGAAATCAATTTTATTGTGTTCTGTGGAGGGCTCTGTTAGAAGCGCACTTCATCAGATGGGCAGCTTATGGCGATCCCTGTTTTTATAGCGTACGCGCATGCGGACGAAGCCTATAGAAAAGAGCTGGTCAAGCATTTGGGCTTGCTTGAAAAGCAGGGATTAATCCGCATTTGGCACGACGAACTGATACCGAAAGGAGCCGATTGGGAAAAGGAAATCGAGAAGCATTTGCATGAAGCGCGCTTGATTGTGTTTTTGGTGAGCGCCGATTTTTTTCATTCGGATTATTGTCATGACAAGGAGATGAAGCGGGCGCTGGAGCGGCACGATCGGGGGGAGGCGAGGGTTATGCCGGTGATTGTGCGGCCCAGTGGATGGAAGCGGACGGCGATTGCGCGCCTTCAGGCGCTTCCCGCCGAAGCCAAGCCGGTGAGTGCATGGAAGGATCAGGATGAAGCTTGGCTGAATGTGGTTGATGGGATTGAAGTGGAGGTGTTGAAGCTCAAGGAGGCGGATGAGCGGGGGGAACGAGATCAGCAGGCGGCTCCGCAGCCATCGGCGGCTGAGAAAAAAGCCTCGTTGGTCTCGAAACCGGCGCTGAGGATATCCATGGGGGCCGTGGGATTGGTGCTCGGTGCTGTATTCATTGTCAAGCTATGGCCGGCTTCCGATGAGAATCCAAAGCTTGGTCCAAAGCCTATCCTAAGCGACTCGACACCCGCGCCTCCACCTCCCAGCGCGCGCGCCGAAAGCCAAAATGCGGGCGACGCCCCGCCCCCAGCGCTTGCGAATATCGCGCCGATGAAATTTAGAAAATTGCCCGCCGGAAGTTTTATTATGGGTAGCCCCACCGGCGAAGCACTTCACGACACAGACGAAACGCAACATCCCGCCGAGGTTGTGGCATTTGAAATCGGCGTCCATGAAGTCACGCAGAAGCAATGGACGAGCGTCATGGGGCCCAAGGCATTCCACTGCGAAGACGGCTGCAGGGATGAGCTGCCTGCCAACGGAATAAGCTGGCATGAGGCCATTGCCTTTATGAACAAGCTCACCGAACTCGAAAACAAGAAGCTTGCTGAAGGCGACAAACGAACGCTTTGCTATGCTCAAAAAGGCGATGCGTGGATCTGGAATCGAACCTGCACGGGATATCGCCTGCCGACGGAAGCCGAATGGGAATACGCGGCTAGAGCCGGGACAACGACAGCGTATTATTTTGGAGATGATGCCAAGGACCTATGCAGCCACGGAAACGGCGCCGACCAAGTAGCCAAACACAAACACAGCAATCGACCGGTCAATAACCAATGCGATGATGGCCATACGGACCTTGCGCCTGTGGGGAGCTTCAAGCCCAATCCCTGGGGACTCTACGATATGCATGGGAATGTCTGGGAATGGGTATGGGATCTCTACGCCGCATATCCTCCGAGATCCAACATAGGTTATGCAGGACCTGATCAAACAGAAATCCGCTATGCAGAGCCTTATCAAACAGCGGGCGGCTATCGCGTCTTGCGCGGCGGGTCGTTCCTCAGCGCGCCCAACGGGCTGCGCTCCTCAGTCCGGTTCGAGAGCTGGCCTTCAAGTGGGCTCTGGAACATCGGCTTCCGCTGCGCCCGCGCCTCGCTCCAGCCTTAGCTAAGCCTCTTTCCCACCACCATCGGTTCTACACCTGCCTCCCCTCAGCTCCGATCGAGGTGTTTCCCCGCGCATCCAAGCTTAGCCAAGCCTTTTTCCAACACCATCGGTTCTACACCGGGCTTAGTTAAGCTTCGATCGAATTGAACATGCCACAAAAAAGGCTTATGACCGCCCCGGCCGCCATTCCAATACACCTCTTCAGGCTCCCGCACGCCTCCCTCCCAACAAAATCCTTGCCTTCCCCTCTTCATTCATCTAGCCTCTCCAGCGCGCCTTCTTTCAAGCTCCCAACCAACGCCGCCCATGCAACTCCAAGAGCTCCACTTTAGCAATTTCCGTATGTTTAGCTCCTTTCATCTGGAGCTCGACCCGCGCGTCACCGTGCTTATCGGCCAAAATGCAACAGGCAAAAGCACCATCCTCGATGCAATCGCCATGGCCCTCAGCGATTGGACATCGGCCTTCTTGCCCGAGGAATATCTGGCTCCTCAGCCAAACGATGTGCGGCTCATTTCTGTCGATCGGGCGGGCGTCGCCACCACCGAGCAGCAATTTCCCCTCGGCATCGAGCTTAAGGGATCGGTTTTAAATGGAGAACCACTTCATTATCTGAGATTCCATTCTGTTCTGCCGGGTTTGCGTCTCCCAAGCGGCAATTTACCGAGTCATGTGATTCCATTGTTGAATGGAACACCCCTCACCTGGCCCCTCGTCGCCTATTACCGCACCAGCCGCCTCTGGAACAGCGATGTCCCGCCCGTCCCAAACATGAGCAATGGCTCCGAACGCGACCTCCAAAACCGAGCCTGGGGATATCACCATGCCCTCACCGCTGGCTTCGACCACAAAGGCTTCGAGGCTTGGATGACCTGGCGGGAAGCCGATAGGGTCCAACGCCTCGCCCGCGCTTTTGAAGAAGGTACAGATCCACGGGAAGTCAAAAGCCCCCAGCTTGAAGGCGTCGCCGCCGCCGCCATGGCTTGTCTCGAAGGTGCCAAACGCTTTTATTATAGCGCCAACCACCTCGAGCTCCGGGTCGATTTTGAAGGCGGCCCATCCATTCCTTTTCGTGCCCTGTCCGATGGCCAACGTAATGTGATCGCTGTCGCCGCCGATATCGCTTGGCGCGCGGCCCAGCTCAATCCCGATCTAGGCGCAAATGCTCCCCTCGAAACCCCCGGCGTCGTCTTAATCGATGAGCTCGATCTCCATCTCCATCCTAAATGGCAGCTCCGTGTGCTCGATGATTTACTGCGGGCTTTTCCAAAGATTCAATTTATTGTGACCACGCATTCCCCACAGATTATGTCCGCCGCTCCGCCCAATGGAGTCCGGCTCTTGGATGGAAGCAATACAGCGCATAAGGTCGATCGGCTGCGGGGCCGGGATACCAATAGCATTTTGGAGGATGTGCTGGGCGTTCCCTCGCGGCCTCCTCAATGGAAAAGGGATCTGGATGAGCTCAGCCGTTTGATTGAGGATGGTCATCTGGACCAAGCCCGCGCCCTGATCGCAAAGCTTGAACACGAAAAGTTCTATTCGGATGATGCGGCGCTTGTGGCTGCCCGATGGGAGCTTGCAATGGCAGGTGATGAAGATGCGAAGGATTGAAAAAGGCGCCGAGCCTCAATGCCTTCAGGAACTTCGGCAGACCCCTGGGGCGGACTGGAGCTCCGCGAGTGGGACGGACAAGCAGGCCATGCGTGAACATGCCTGGACGGAACAGCGGGGACTGTGCGCCTATTGTATGTCGAGGCTGCCGCCGCCCTCGGCGGAGGGAATGAAGATCGAGCATTTTATGCCGCGCGCGATGGATCGAACCCTGTGGTTTACATGGAGCAATTTGCTGGGGGTTTGTCTGGGCGATCTTGGTCTTGAGAATCAGGTGGCTCGTTTTCATTGCGATACATATCGAGGGCATCTATCAAGCGGAGAGCAAGGGTTGCGCTTACATCCCGCTCAATTTCCACCGGATGTGGGCACTTGTTTTAGCTATACGAACACGGGAGAGATAAGGCCGGCGCGTCATTTAAACGAAACCGAGGGGACTTGGGCCGAAGAAGCCATCCAAAAACTCAACCTCAATATCGATCGATTAAAGCGGAACCGGGCGGCGGTGCGGGATCGGGCAAGACAGAAGCTCATGCAAGGCGGCCCGGTGACGCGCCGGCACATAGAGGCCATGCTCGCAAATGCCAGACGCACCGATGGATCGGGATGTCTGATGGAATATGTGGAAGTGGCCATTCAATATTTGGAAAAGAAGCGGAGGCAGGTGCCCAAATAGAAAGCTCCACCCCCACACGCCCTCCACCCATACACCACCGAAAAAACCATACACCCCTCCAGATAAGAGCTATATTTCCATGAGCAAAGGCAGCACAACAGGCTTTGAACACAGGCTTAACCAAGCCTTGGACCGCGCATTTCTAAAATACAGGCTGAGAACCAGCCTTACCATGGCGGCCAATCTCCATCGCTTCCAAGCCCGCTATGTCGAGTTTTTACAGCATATGGTGCATCATGCAGCCATGGTGTCCGAGGTGATCGATCAAGCCGCAAAGACCCTTGAAGCTCAGCGTCCCGATGTGGCGGCGATGTTTAGGGAGCATGGCCGCGAAGAAAAGGGGCATGACAATGTAGCGCGTGCCGATTTGCGTTCTCTCCAGGTGAGCGAGATGGGGCAAGAAAAACCTTGCGCCGTGGCCCTCGAAGGCTATGTACGGCATGCGGCAGAACATCATCCTCTTAAAGTGTTGGGCTTTTTGACGGCGGCCGAGGGCTTTGCCTCGCGTATGGGTCCTAATGTATTAAAACTCCTAGGTTGGCTGGGGCATGGGAAAGACACCACTCGCTTCCTGCGCCTGCATGCCGAGGTGGATGTGGCCCATTTTGCCGAGCTCAAGCGGATGTGTTTGACCGTTGCCCGAAACGGCGCCGAGGAAGAAGAGATTCTGGAGGCGATTGAAGTGACGGCGCATCTATTGGCGAGGGCTTAATAGGCCCAGAGAACAACGGAACCCAAGTCTCACCATCCTACACACCTCAACTTTCTCTTGTAAAACGCGCCGCACCTATATAGCATGCGCGCTCCAATGCCCCGAAACCTCAGCGAAACCATGGACGAGCCCGATGCACGGCTGGAACCCAAAACCGCCGGCATGCTCATTTATGTGCTCCGCTACGAAAATCTCCGCTCCGCTGACTCTTTTATTGTTGGACCCCTTACCCGTGAAGGCTCAAGCGTCGAAATAGGCCGCGTCACCAAACAAGGCATCGTTTACGTCGAGGGACATACCCTTCACCTCCCCGATCCCTTCGCCTCCCGCCGCCACGCTCAAATCACCCGCCGTCAAGGTACCGATTTTATCGAAGATTGCGGAAGCAAGCTCGGCACCTATGTCAATCAAGAGCGCGTTCTCGGCTCCAGGCCCCTCGCCGATGGAGATTGCATTGAAATTGGCCATTCCTTCTTGGTCTACCGCATCGTCAATCCCAAAGATGCCCTTCAAATGAGCGTCCTCCGCGCGGGCATGATACACGGACCAACCCGCACGCTCTCCCCCATCCTCATGGGCATCTCCGCCGACCTCGAATATATCGCCCGCAGCGGCCAGCCCGTCCTCTTCTTGGCCGAGACCGGCGCGGGAAAGGAAATCGCCGCCCGATTTGTGCACGATCGCAGTGGACGAAAAGGGCCTTTTGTGGCCATCGACTGCGGCGCCATCCCCAAACATCTCGTGGAAAGCGAGCTCTTCGGCCATAAACGGGGAGCCTTTAGCGGAGCCGGCGAAGAACGCATTGGACGTATCCGAAGCGCCGATGGAGGCACGGTGTTCTTGGATGAGATTGGAAATATGCCCCTCTCCGCTCAAGCGAGCCTGCTTCGGGTCATTCAAGAGCGGGAAATCATTCCCCTGGGAGCCGACCGGGGCAAAGCCGTCGATGTGCGCTGGATCGCGGCGACCAATAGCGATATCTTCTCGGAACAGAGCGGATTTCGGCCCGATCTTCGAAGCCGCCTCGCGGGCTATGTGGGCCGGCTGCCTCCTTTACGCGAACGCCGCGAAGACTTGGGACTGCTCGCCGCCTATATCCTAGAACAGACCCATACACCATCCCTTTCTATCACCCGGAGAGCGGCTCATGCTCTCTTTCTGTCTCAGCTTCCTGGAAATATCCGGGAACTCAAGCACATCCTCACCACCGCCGCCATTCTCGCCAACGAAAACCCCATCGATCTCAGCCATCTCACCACGCTGACAGCCCAGCTTCCCAACCCCGATAACAGCACTCCCCCATCGAGCGAACGGAACGAACGTCTCGAAGGCCCTGAAAGCCGGCCCAGGCCCTATACCAGGCGGCCACCCAAGGCCGAAATCGAAGACGCGCTCAACCAAGCCAAATGGGTGCAAAGCGACGCGGCCCGAAGGCTGGGCGTGCATGAACGGCAATTGTCCCGCTGGATGGACGCTTATGGAATCGAAAGGGCCAGGCAAAAGCTCGGACAAAAGTCCTAAGCCCCCGGACATCTTTGGATATATGTCCGGACATGTCCGGACATTCTTGGACAGATCATGGACACCAACGCAGCGCATTCAAGACAAAGCTCTTGATTTCCAAGCCAAACCCATGAGATCGGCGCCCGGCACAGCCCTTGCCAGAGCCAGCGAAAGGACGCGCAAGCGTCCAAGCCCACGAGAAGAACGAGAATAAAGAAGAGGAAAGTCCGCATGAAAATTTCGCACCGCCCTGCGTTGTTCGCTCTGTTGACCCTTGGTGCTGTGCTTGCCACCGGTTGCTCATCGGGAGATACCGGCGAAGCCAGCCCGCTCGATTCTCAAGCCACCGAAAACGTAAACATCGAAGTCATCAGCCTCGACGACGATGGAATCCCCAATTTCGTCACCGGATCGATCGGCAAAGTCAGCGTCGAAGCCGGGCAGAATCTCCGCGATATCGAAGCCGTCATGGTTCCCGTTCTTCAAAATGCCGCCGGTCATTTCCTCTTGGACCCGGCTGAACTGGTGCTGACCCGCGGCGATACCGATCAGCAAGGCGACCAGCATTTCCGCTTCCAGCAATACAAGAACGGCCTGATGGTCCTGGGCGGCGATATTGCCGTGCATGTGCGCGATGGCGCCGTCATCGCCATGAACGGAAACGCCCGCAGCGATTTGGAAGCCTCGGTAGAACCCAGGGTTGCCGAAGCCGATGCCATCGATGCCGCCGCCGTCGCCAGCGAACATGTGCTCGACCTCAAGATCGCCGACACCCTCGATTTGGCCTACAAACCCATGCGCGACAAGCTCGAGCTGGTCTACCTCGTCGATGTCACGGGCATGCAGAAAGACTCCACCCCCATTCATGACACCGTGGTGGTGAGCGCCGAGGATGGCTCGGTCCTTCAGCGCATCTCGCATATTCACACGGCCAAGAACCGGGAAATGCACAACCTCAACCATGGCACCACCCTTCCCGGCCCCACGGTGCGTACCGAGGGCGGCGCGGCCACGGGCGACAGCTCGGTCGACACCAATTACAACCACCTCGGCACCGTATACGATTGCTACAAAACCCTCTTTAACCGCGACTCGTACAACAACGCGGGCGCCAAACTTATCAGCTCGGTGCACTACAGCAACAACTATGTCAATGCTTATTGGAACGGCACGCAGATGGTCTACGGCGACGGCGACAACGTCACCGCGTCGGATCTCTCCAAATCGCTCGATGTCACGGCCCACGAGCTGACCCACGCGGTCACATCCGCCACCAGCAACCTCACCTACTCCGGCGAATCGGGCGGCCTCAACGAAGCCTGGAGCGATGCCCTGGGGAATGTGTGCGAATGGTATGGCGGCGGTCAGGCGAATCCGCCCAGCAACAACGCCTTCCTGGTCGGCGAAGACGTATGGACCCCGGGCACGGCGGGCGATGCCCTTCGCTATATGTGCAATCCTTCCCTGGACGGGGCTTCGCTCGATTTTTGGACGGCCACGGCTGGAAGCGTCGATGTCCACTATAGCTCTGGCATTGCCAATCTCGCCTTCTGCCTCTTGGTCAAGGGCGGCACGCATCCCAAAGGCAAGAGCGCCGTGAATGTCACCGGCATTGGCATGGCCAAGGCCGCGCAGATCTGGTACAAGGCCGAGCTCATCATGACGGCCAGCACCAATTTCGCGGGCGCCAAGACGGCCACCGAGACGGCTGCCTCTCAACTCGGCTACACGGCGGCGGATATCGCATCGGTCACGGCGGCCTGGCAAGCGGTGGGCGTGGGCGTGGGCGGCGGCGGCTCTTGCTCGCATGACAAGTGCAGCACGGGCACGGCGCTCTCCAGCAGTTGCAATTCGGTGGTCAGCTCGGTATGCGCGGCCGATCCTTATTGCTGCACGACATCATGGGACAGCTTGTGTGTCAGCGAGAACCGGACCATTGGCAAGAGCCTCAAGTGCAGCGAAGCGACGGGAACCTGCGCGCACAACATGTGTGCGACGGGCACCAAGCTGACGAACGGCTGCGATTCGGCCAAGGCCAACTGCGTGGCGACGATCTGCGCGGCGGATCCCTATTGCTGCTCCACAAGCTGGGATAGCGTGTGCGTTGGCGAAGTGGCGAGCAAGTGCGCCAAGAACTGTAACTGAGAATTCCCCCTATCCAGCCTGCCCCGCCTTGTCTATGGCCATCTTGGCCCCGGCATCCTTATCATCCTGTCCACAATCGTATGAGTCCCGCGGGATAATCCGCCCCCTGTACCCCATAAATCCATGATTTGACGCGCGACCGTGCCCCTCCAGGCAAAGGGAATGGCTCCTCACTTGTTGGACCATGCCATTCCAAGCGCGCAAAGGGGGAATGGTTCTTGTTGACCATGGCCCTCAGCGCCAAGCGAGGGGCTCGGTCGCCGAATGATTTTCCAGATTCAATTCAAACCGAGGGCCAAATGCAAACACGACGAAGGGCCTCAGGCTGGTCAAAGGGGGAATGGTTCTCAGCGCCTGCGGGGGTCGAGGCGCGTGGAGGGTGGGTGTCGAAGATTTTTTTCCAGATTCAGTTCGCGCTGAGGGGCTCGGACACGAGGGGGCGGGGGTCCACAGTCATGGCATTGGCCAAGGGTCTTCGTATTTCCCTAGGAGAGCTATCGACAGAAGACCAAACGTTTAAGGTTGAACAACCGATGTGCGCGAGCGCAAATAGCTCTGAAGCCTCTTCAACTCCTCGCCCAGCAGGCCCGGACAACCATTCGCGACAACCTGCGGCCTCACATGCCGCAACATCAGCGCCCCATCCAGCTTCTTGCTATACATCAATGCCCGGGGATACCTTTGCGGCCAGTCCTTTCCAAGCCGGTTTTCAACAGCTTGTGAAAATGCCCCGCATCCCAAAGCATCAAGAATATCTTCACTCAGCTTCTTGGTACATCCTCCACCGGGCAGACGGGCTCCTCCATAGCCTTCGATATCGTCTCCCCTCACCGGAATGCCGCGCATCCTAAAGCAATCATACACTTCCTTGCTGAGACCCTTCCTATCTCCCGATGCAAAGCCGTTTTCCCAATCTGCGATAAACCATGCCTCAATCTCCGGCGAAGCCAGCGGTGCAAAAAATCTTATGTCGGGTGTGTCTGCGGCAATCCTCACCTTGGTTTCGATGTCTTCTCTCCATCGATGAAAATCGCCGGGGGCCTCGCGGAACCGGCAGTCCGTGTCATCGAAAAGGACAACAATATCCAATTGTTCGGAAGCATCGCGATAGTAAGCTTGAAGGCGCTTCAGCATCTCTTCAATCAGCATTTCACCCGATATACCGCTCTCGCTCTTCTTCTTTGGCTCCGCGGGCTGCCCTTTGTATTTAGGCGCCGGCTTTTTATAGGCAGGAAAGCAGCGTATCCATTCGATACCATCGCCGGGGAAAGCGTGCTCCAGAAAACTCTCCATCCCTCCCGCCTCGGTATAGCCCGCGGTATGAAAATATCCGGCCCGGATTACCACGGCCATCCACCCAATTGAGGCTCTCCCACGCGGTATAGATCGCCGAGCTCCCAGCCATCGTCGAAGAATGCGCCAAATTCAGCGGGATCAAGCCTTTTGATTCCAGGATCCTTGGTTTGGCATATAAAGATGGCTGTCGATCCTTCCTTAAACGTTTCGGTAAAGACATCCAGCAAGTCGGGCGAGTGCGTGCAAATCATCACTTGGTCCGCGGATTTGGCCGTTTGAATCCAGCGCCCCACCACTTTTAGCCAGGCGGGGTGCATATTGATTTCGGGTTCGTCGATCGCCAAAAAGCTCATCCTAAAAGGTGTAAAAAACAATAAGGCCATCAGCATGGCCTTAATGCTTCCATCCGACATTTCATGCAGGCGGAAGCGCTTTCCGCCGATATTGAGCATAACGCTTTGCTGGGTATCGCTTACATCCACGACTTCAAGCCGTTTAAGGTTTGGAATCAGCTCCCGGAGCCGATCTTCATACTCTTCCAAACCATGTTCGCTCGATATGCGCTTGAGCACATTGACAAATTGGGTACCTTGGTAATCCAAATAGCGAACCGATCGATCGATGCGGGCGGGCGTTACCACGTTTTCGATATTGAATTCCGTTGCGGAATACCTTCGAAAACCGTCGAAATATTGAGTCACCGTATCCGAGACCTGGCGAAAGATAGGAAAATGCCAAGAATAAAAATCCTTCTGCTGGTCGAGCAGGGAATTCATCTGCCGGAATACGGTATCCGTGGCGTCGACATTGAGCTTTAACCGGCGCGGCTTACCGGCAGGATCTTTCATGGAGAAATAGCCAATGCCTGGTTTTTCGCCGTGGCAATTAAGAAACTCATAGGGTTTCGCTTGACCTTCCTTGGGCTGGCTTCTGGATAGCGTTTCCCGAACAATCGAACACCCCGAGGGCCATTGAATGGATTCTCCAATGCGAAACGCCAGGCCATACGATAAACCCGTATCGCCGGGCGATTCCAATTCCCATTGAAGAGCGATCTCGCCCGGCTTTGGAAGGGCTCTATCCAGTAAATCCCCGCGGCCAAACTGGTCCACGGCTTCCAAAAAGCCTGGATGACGGGGACCGCCGTTCAATACCACCGACAAAAACTCCATGGCTCGAATGAGATTGCTTTTTCCGGCATTGTTCGGGCCAATCAGAAGATTTACACGCTCAAAGCGCAGATCTTTTGCTTTTACGTTTCGAAAATTCTCCGCCGAGAACGAGCGCAACATAGGTGCAAACTACACCATCACGTTTGCACCTGAGAACGGTTTTCATTGCCAGCGCCCGGCCAATAACAAATCCCCTTCCGTTCCCCAGCAGCCCAAGTAAGCTGATCCCATTGCCGGGGACGCGCGCGCCAATCGTTCAAGAGCTTCCCCATGCCGATCAATGACGTCCAACGCCGAATCGCCCGCCCCTTTTGAGGGACTCTTTGCCGGCAAATACCGGCTGCTCCGCATGCTCGGGAAGGGCGCGATGGGCGAGGTCTGGCTCGCTGAAGAAGAAGGTCCGCGTAACTTCCGCCGTAAGGTCGCCGTTAAACGGCTTATCTCCGCCAGCGATATCAGCGATATCGCTACTACATCCTTTGTCGCCGAAGCTCAGGTCGTCGCTAAGCTCGATCACCACAATATCGTGCGGCTTATCGAACTCGGAACCTTCGAGGGCGAGCTGTATCTGGTGCTCGATTTCGTCGATGGGGCTTCGCTCGATCGTATTATCAAAAGAAAATTGGGCGGTGGGCCGCTGTCGCCCGCCGCTGTCGCGCTGATCGGCAGGGAAATCGCCCTCGCACTGGAGTCCGTTCATTCGCTTTGCGACGAAAACGGTAAGAATTATGGCGTCGTTCACCGCGATGTGACGCCTTCGAATATTTTGATTTCCCGCGATGGCCGCGTCAGGCTCGCGGATTTTGGTGTCGCGCGTATCTCGGGCTTTGCCGGCGATAAGACCGAAACAGGTATTTTTAAAGGGAAACTTCCTTATATGCCGCCCGAGCAGGCCAGGGGCGAGCCTTTCGATGGACGCGCCGATGTGTATGCGCTGGGAACAACGCTCTTTGAGGCGCTGCTGGGGCAGCGTCCAAGAAAGGCCGAGACCCAAACGCAGTTGATTATGATGATCGCGACCGAGCGCTGTCCGCTGGTGCATTCGCTGATTCCAAGCTGTCCGCCCGCTCTCGCCGCCGCCATCGATTCAGCCACCGAAATGGATGTGAATAAAAGGGTGGGCGATGCCGGAATGCTCGCTTCCAGTTTGGATATCGCGCTGCGCCAGATGGGGCCTAATGCAATACGCGAAGCAAAAGAAGAATTAAAGGCGAGGGTCGCGACCGTTGCAGGGCCTATTCCAACAAGCAGTACGGCCAGCCGCGCTAAGGCGATGATCGATAGCGATCATTCAAGCGATCATTCAAAGGTGGGAAGGCGCGATTCCTGGAGCGTTAGCCTTCATACGCAGAATCCAGCCGATATGCAGGCTGTGCCGCCGCCCGAGCCTTCTTCTCCTTCTTCCCCGTCGGCCATTGTTTCATCGTCCAATCCCAGTTCTCAAACGCTGATCGCCGGGCAATCGCCGCCGGCCTCTTCCGTGCAGCCCAGAGCGTCGACGCGCTCGATTGTGATCGCTTCGCTGATTGGTTTGGTCAGCGCGGCCACGGTGACAACACTGCTCTTGGTCAAGGGAAAGCCCGAATCCAATGGGCCGGCGGGGCTCCCCGGCGATAAGAGCGATAAGACCGAGCAGGTGAATGCGGGGCCGTCTTCGCAGGCGCAAACGCAAAACGGCAATGCGGCCACGCCTTCGGCGGCTGACACGGCGGAAGCTGCAGCTCCCAAGGCAAGCGGCGAAAGCACCGCGGGCAGCGGAGAAAACAAGCCTCAGGGCAAAGATCCCAAGGGCAAAGAACCAAAGAGCGGCTCACCATCGGACGGCCGCACCAAGACCAAACCGGAAGACACAGCCTCCGGCAATACAGCAAGCGATATCGATCCCAACACGCCCGGCACGCTGACGGTGATTGTCGTACCGTGGGGTGAAGTCAGCGTGGACGGCAAAGGTTATGGGGCAACACCGCTGCCTCCGATATCGCTGGCGCCGGGGCCTCATTCGGTTTCGGTAAAAAATCCCGAGCTTGGAGCATCGCGCGGGGCGGGTGTGACCATAAAGCCGGGCCAGGGCAGCAGTGTGAAGTTTGATCTCCGCAAAACGGAGTGAGGCACGTGAAAACGTATCGAAATTCAAGGCGGGGCGCTTTTGTTGGGGCGCTTTTTTTGGGTGTGTCCGCGCTTGTGTGCGGCGCAGAAAAGCCGGCGGCGGCCGAGGATTTATCGGCCATTGTGGCGCGCGCGCGAGAGCAGGTGGAGAACGGGGCGTATGCGGATGCGCTTCGGACGCTGAGCAATTTGCCGAAGAAGGAATTGCCTCAGGCGCTGGCGGTGGAGGCGGGGCTGTTGGAGACGACGGCGGCGCTGGTGAGCAAGGGGGCGGAGGCCGGCGAGGCGGCGTGTGCAAAGGCTGTGGTCGCGGCGGGATACGATCCGGAAGTGGCGCGGGAGCAGTCGCCGAAGGTGAGGACGGCGTGCAGGAATGCGGCTGAAACCGAGCGAAAGCAGAGACTTTCGAGGGCGAACGTCACCCTGAGCCAGTTGGATGTGAAGAAGCCCGAAGTGGCCTGGCAGCCGGTAAGGATTTCGGCGTCGGCGAGTCAGATTCCGGGATGGCTAAGGGTGGTGGCGCGGGTGACCTCGAGCGCGCTGGAAGGCTCTTTTGATTTGGCGCTTGCGCCTTCGCAGGAAGGCCCGCTCCGGGGAACGCTCGATCCTTCGTGGATACGGCCGAAGGCGCGTATCAAGATCGAGCTTGTGGCACAGGACAAGTTTGGCGATTTGCCTTCGGCTTCGCAGTCTTCGGCCTTTGAAGTGCCCGAGCCGGAAGCGATTGTCGAGCTATCGGATGTGCCCGGCGGAGCATCGGTGACGGTGGATGGAGACGACCAGAAGCCCGATGAAAAAGGGCGTATTGCGGTGAAGCCTGGCAAGCACACGGTCAAAATGAGTTTGCCGGACGGCGCGAGCGCGAGCACGGATGTCGATGCAGCGGAAGGGTCGGTGACACGGGTTGCGCTTTCGCCTCAGAAGGGCGGAGGGCGGGCTTTGGCGTGGATTGCGACGGGTACTGCGGTTGCGCTTGGAGCGGTGGGCGGCGTGCTTTTATTTAATGCGAACAGCCGCGCCAACGAAATTGAAGAGCTAAGCCAGAAGCGCGAAGAAGGCTCGAATTTACCCGCGACGGAGTACAGCGAGATCGCGTCGAAGAACGACGAGCGCAAGACCTTTTCGACGGTGGGCACGGGTTTATTGATTGGCGCGGGAGCGGCGGCGGCGCTGTCGATCACGCTATGGCTGCTGCCCGAGGGCGGTTCATCGAAGGCGAAGAGCGACGAGAAAAAAAGCTCTGCGGCGCCCAGATTATCGGCGCGCATTGGGCCTTCATCGCTGATACTCACGGGCACCTTTTAGATCGGGGGCGGGACATGGCTTCTGAACGGTCGACACCGATGGTCAGCGCTGAATGGCTGTATCGGCACCTGTCGGATCCAAACCTGCGGATCGTGGATGTGCGCTGGTATTTGGGCAAGCGGGGCGCGGGTGCGGAAGCCTATGAAAAAGGGCATTTACCCGATGCCGTTCATTTGGATGTCGAACGGGATTTATCGGGGCAGCGCGGCCCTGGGCGTCATCCCTTACCGGACGCCAAAGATTTTGCGCACACGCTGGCTGGAATTGGAGTGACGCCGTCCTCGATTGTGGTTGCGTACGACGACATGGGAGGAGCGATAGCGGCGCGGCTGTGGTGGCTGCTTCGGTATTTTGGGCATTCGGGCGGGCGGGTATTGGATGGTGGGATTCAGGCATGGACAGCGAAGGGATACCCGCTATCGGCGGACGAGCCTTTTGTGTTTATGGCCGATGAGATGGTGCTCCAGCCTGGAGGCGCGGGGACGGTGGACAAGGCGGGGCTTGTCGAGGCGCTGAATCAGGGCGGCCCAGGTCAAAGGCGTCCGGTGCTATTGGATGCGCGGGCTCGCGAGCGCTATGAAGGCATCACGGAGCCGGTGGATGCGAAGGCGGGACACATACCTGGGGCGATATCGGCGCCCTTGACGGAAAACCTGGTATCGCCGGCGGGGCCGATGCTTTCGGTGGACGAGCTCAAGGCGAGGTTTGAGGGGATGGGTGTGGGGGCGGAAGATTCGATTGTATGTTATTGCGGCTCGGGCGTGACGGCGTGTCACAACCTCTTGGCGCTGGCGTGTATTGGGCGGCAGGACGCGCTTTTGTATCCGGGTTCGTGGAGCGATTGGTGCCGGGATGAGGCGCTGCCGATTGGGGTGGGGCGGGAGCCCTAAAAGCAAAAACGCCGGCAATCACCGGCGTTCTTACATCTACCTTCGTCCTGTGGAGCTGAGGGGAATCGAACCCCTGACCTCCTGACTGCCAGTCAGGCGCTCTCCCAACTGAGCTACAACCCCGTGGGTTTGGGAGCGCGATCTGTACAAGCTTTATCTTCGCTTGTCTTGTGAAATCTTCGCGCTCCCGCTTTTTTTGTTTTAGCCCTTGGTTTGGCTTGTTTTTGTCACGGCCTATACGCTCTGAAATAGGTTCTACAAACCCATCAGCTTGGCCAAATAATACTTCATCGTCTCGCTGGTGCCGCCGCCGATGCGCAATAACCGCTGATCGCGCCACGCCCGCGCAATCGGATAATCCTCGATGTAACCCCAGCCGCCGTGAAACTGAAGGCAGTTGTCCATCACTTCACTCGCGACATCGCCCGCCAATATCTTCGCCATCGAGATGAGTTTCACCGTCTCAAACGAAAGCGGCTGTTTTTTCGCGTAACGCTCGTCGTTGTACTGATCGACGCACTTGTAATTAAAGGCTTTGGCGCCTTCGAGCTTCGTGAATAAGTCGACGAACTTGTGCTGCCACACTTCGCGCTTGATGATCGGTTTGCCAAAGGCAACCCGATCGCGGCCGTATTGAATCGTGTAGTCCATCACCAAGAACGCTCCGGCAATCGCGCTCACACCCGCGATCAAACGCTCCGTCTGAAAGTTCTGCATGAGATACATGAAGCCCATGTTCTCTTCGCCCAACCGGTAGCGCTTGGGAACGCGCACTTCGTCGAGGAAAAGTTCGGCCGTGTCCGATGATTTGTTGCCGATCTTTTTGAGCTTCTTGGCCACTTGAAAGCCTTTGAGATCCGTCGGAACCAAAAAGAATGAACAGCCGTGCGCGCCTTTGTCCGGATCGGTCTTCGCTAGCAATGTGACGAAGTTTGCCCGCGTGCCGTTGGTAATAAATGTCTTCTGGCCGCTCAGTACGTAGTCGTCCCCGTCTTTGCGCGCGACCGTGCGAATGCCTGCTACATCGCTTCCCGCCGCTGGCTCGGATACGCCAAGCGCCGCAATCTTGTCGCCCGAAAGCGCCGGCTTTAAAAATTCGTCAATCTGCTCTTTGGTGCCGATATCGCTGATGACCGGCGTGGCCATGTCCGACTGAACCAACAGCCCCATCGTCACTCCCGCCGCACGGCACCGCGGAAGCTCCTCGGCCTTCACCACCGAAAACCAATAGTCCTGCCCTGCCCCTCCGTGCTCCTCGGGAAAATGAGCCCCCAAAATCCCAAGCTCACCCGCTCTCTTGAACACCCAGTTCGGAAAGAGTTCGTCCTCTTCCCATTGCTCGGCGTGCGGCGCGAGTTCCTTCTCCGCAAATGATCGCACCGTGCTTCGAAATTGCTCGTGTTCGTCCGTGAACGGTTGCCACATGGGCTTCCTCTCTTTCGTCTGTCGTCCCGCCGGATCTCATCGCGTGCCAGAACCATTCGGTTTACCCGGCCTGCCCAGCCTGATTACTTCGTACACGAAACATTTCTCGCCGGGAAGCTCCACTGTTTCATTGAAAAAAAACCTGAACCATAAAGGACCTTCGCTAAAAAGCTGCGCGCGTGCACGGACGGAGAACGCTCTGCTAGCCTCGCGCTCCCTTCATGCGCTGCCTCATTCTGTCCCGCAACGCTTCGCTCTACTCCACAAGCCGCATTGTCCTGGCTGCGCGGAGCCGAGGCCACGAGGTGAGCGTTATCGATCCGCTCGATTGTCTGATTGTTGTTTCGCGCGGCAGGCCGACGCTGCTGATAGGCGGAGAGCCGGCGCCCCGCTGCGATATCGTGATTCCCCGCATTGGGGCGAGCATTACGAATACCGGGCTGGCGGTGGTGCGGCAGTTCGATTTGATGGGTGTGCCTGTGCTCAATGGAGCGATCGCCATCTCGCGAAGCCGGGACAAGCTTCGGGCGCTTCAGTTGCTCACGCGGCGCAATATCGACGTACCCATCACCATTTGCGGGCGAAGTCCTTCGACGATTGAATCGGCGCTGGAGCTTGTGGGCGGATGTCCAGCGATTGTGAAGCTTCAGCAGGGCACGCAGGGCATTGGAACGATGATCGCCGAGACGCCTCAAGCGGTGCATTCGCTGTTGGAAACGTTTTGGGCGATGGGGCAGGACATTATTCTGCAGGAGTACATCCGGGAGTCCAAAGGGCGGGATATCCGGGCGATTGTGATCGGCGGCAAAGTGGTTGCGGCGATGAGGCGCACGGCAAAGCCCGGTGAATTCCGTTCGAATTTGCACCGGGGCGGAAAGAGCCGGGCCGTGCATTTGCCTTCGGCATTTAGGCGCGTGGCGGTGCGGGCGACGAAGATTATGGGGCTCGAAGTGGCGGGCGTGGATATGCTCGAATCGCGTTCTGGGCCGAAGATTTTAGAGATCAACAGTTCGCCGGGCTTGGAAGGCATCGAGCAGGCGACAGGCACCGATGTAGCGGGCGCGATCATTGAGCATGCCGAGAAATACGTGGCGATACACAAACAGATGTCCAAGCGCGAGCTGGATGAGCGGCTCGATCGGGTGATTGAAGACGAGCGCAAGATGCCTCGCTCATCGAGACGAGTGGTTGTGCTGAACCGGAACCGGAAAGCCGCGTCATGAACCTTCGTATTGAGCGCACCTCCTGTGCGGCGGTGCTGGTGATTGACAGGCCGGGCGCGAAAAACGCGATCGATCGCAAGCTGGCGCAGGCGCTCGCGCGGGCGGTTTCGCAGTTGAGCCAAGAGCCGGATATCCGGGGCATCGTGCTTACGGCGAACAGCGATCCGGTGTTTATATCGGGAGGCGATTTAAAAGAGCTTGGACAGATCGTGGGTCATCCGGACGGAGGCCGTGAAGTGGTCGCGATGGGGCACGAGATGGAAGTGCTGGAGCACTGTGATGTGCCTGTGATCGCGGCGGTAACGGGGCATGTCTTTGGAGGCGGCTGCGAGCTGTTGCTGCTCTGCGATTTTGTGATCATGGAGGAGCACACCAGCCTTGCGTTTCGCCAGGCGAAGATGGGGCTGTCGACGGCGTGGGGCGGGATGGCGAGGCTGTTGGAGCTATGCGGGCCTCAGCAGACGGCGAGGCTTTTGTTTTCGGGCGATAGTATTTCGGCGGATGAAGCCTTGAGGATGGGGCTTGCCGGCCAGGTGGTTCCGCAGAATATGTCGCGGGGAGCCGCACTCGACTTCATTGGCCGCATTGCGAAAAACGAACGCTCGGCGGTGAGCGCGATCAAGAAGACCTTGCGAGGCGTGCGCGAAGCGATGCGGGCGGATGCGGTATCACGCGAACAGGCGACCTTTATTGCGCGCTGGGGCGGGCCCGCGCATCAAGAGGCGATGGCTTCGTTTATGTCGCGCAAAGGATAGGTGAAGCATGCGTTCTTGGGCTTGCCGTGCACTGGCGATAAGCGCGATGGCGTCGCTAAGCGTTTTTATTTGGGCCAAAGACGCGAAGGCTTGAGGACTTTCGCCGCCTGTTGGTCCAACAGGCATACGCACCTGCACAGGCGACGAACCCTACGAAACCAGCGTTTCCGTGCGTCCGGCGCGCTTTCGCGCGGGCCTCGCGTATGGCGTATTCGGCACAGATTTATCGTTTAGCAACGACATGGAGGCCACGATTCAAAGACGGGCCGTCAGCGCATCGTTTGAATACCGGCTATCTGAACGGTGGAATTTGGTTGCGGGCGCTGGAACAAGCTTTCTTGGGCGCATAGACATGGGAGGCGAACGCCACACGCTCAATCCCGGCTGGCTGGGCTCGATTTCGGGCTCGTACAGGATGTGGGATGGCCAGGGCACCCTGCCCTTTTTCGGCTTGCTCACCATGACCATTGCGGTCTCCGGCGCGAGCACATCCAAAGAACGATCGGCCCCTGCACTCCCTCAAAATGTTTCCCCTTCCGGCTCCAGCGATACAGACGCCTCGTTTTTCGCGGCCGACGCGCGCCTGGGCTTCATCGTTGGAAAAACCTTTTGGAATGCGCTCACACCTTATGCGGGCGTTCGCGTCTTTGGCGGCCCTATCTTTTGGCGCTTCCAAGGCCAAGACATCCAAGGCACCGACCAATATCACTATCAGCTTGCGCTTGGCTTTTCGTCCTCGCTGCCCGGCGGTGTCGATCTCTTCGCGGAAGCCGTGCCCTTGGGCGAACGCGCCGTCAGCGTAGGCGGCGGACTTGCTTTCTAAACCAGACAAGGCGAGCATGCTTCACGATGGAGCCCCTTTTTTGGAAAAGGTTTGTCCTTGTGTTGCTCGCGGGCTGTTTGGCCATGGGTTGCGCGCCGGTAAAGCCTTGGGAACGGGGCAAGCTGGCGAAGCCCAAAATGCAGCTCGATCCCTCGCCTGAATCGACGCTGTTACAGCAGCATGTGTTTGAGTACCGGGAAGGCTCCTCGGGCGGCTATGGAACGGTGGGCGGCGGATGCGGATGCAATTAAGCCGGCTTGCTTATGGTTTTGTTGCGCTGGCCTTGGCGATGAGCCTCGATCTGCGCAGTCATGCGCAGCCCACGGTGGCGATCGATGGGCGTTCCAGCGTCTATCAAGACTCGGATCAGACCTTTATCAGCACGACGACGGTGGCGCTGCGGGGAACGATTAAAGACCGCGTAACGATTAAAGCTCGCTATTTGGCGGACATCATTACGAGCGCGTCGGTGGACGTGGTATCGGCGGCGACGAAGAGTTTTGATGAAACGCGCCACGAACTGGAAGGCTCTGTTTCGTATGCGGATGGCACGCGGACGGCGAGTCTTGGCTATGTATTTTCGGATGAAAACGACTGGACGTCGCACAGCATCCGGGCGGGAGGCTCGCATGATTTTTTCGATCATGTGCTGACCCTAGGCGCTGGAGGCTCGATTACCTTCAATGAGGTCTACCGTTCCGGAGATATCAACTACCGGCAGGATTTAACCCAGGGCTCTGTAGCAGTGGACGCGACACTGGTATTAAGCCCGGCCGATTTACTGAATGCCACCTATACCCTGATGATTTTATCTGGATATCAAGCGAGCCCTTACCGATTTGTATATATCGCATCCCCGTCGCTTGCGAATTTTACCTATTCCAATCCAGAAAGCGTACCTGACGGAAGGCTGCGTCATGCGCTTGGCCTTCGATGGAACCGGCATATTTTCTCGGATAGCGCCATACGCTCCACGCTTCGGGGATATCTCGATGACTGGGGAATTGTGTCGGCGACGGCGGGGGTCGAATATGTGATTGGGTTTGGGCCTATTGAAACGGCGGCATCGGTTCGCGGCTATATTCAGAACAGCGCCGAGTTTTATGAAGCCCGCTATGAAAAACCGATGCGGTATATGACAGCCGACCGCGAGCTTTCAGGCTTTATGGATGCCTTTGGAGGGCTTCGCGTCGGCTACCGGGGCAGTCCTTTGCCCATTTTTCACGAGCTTCGGGCCGATTTAAAAGCCGAGGCATTTGCCTTTCACTTTTTTAATTTTCCGCGCCTTGAAAACCGGGTTGGCATCCTTGGGGAGCTCGGTATTGGAGCATCGTTTTAATGCGCAGAAGAGCCATTTTTTTGATCTTCGCCGCATTGGCGGGCTTGGGCTGCCGGGGCGATTTGAAAGATGAGCAGCCCTTGGCGGCCTTGGACGAGCCGTATTTCCGCTGCCGGGTTCAGCCCGTTTTGACCAAATCGTGCGGGGCTTTTGCATGCCACGGCGATGGGCGGCGGTATTTTAAGGTATTCGGAAGAAATAGGCTGCGGAGCGCGGGCACGGAAGAGCAGCGCAATGCATTTATGCGTCCCGAGGAGGGCTCTTTTAATTTTGATTCGGCCCGGGCCATGGTCGATATCAGCCAGCCCGATCAGAGCCTTTTGCTATTAAAACCGCTGAATACCAAGGCAGGAGGCTATTATCATGGAGCGCTGGATTATGGCGCTTCCAATGTATTTATCAACAAGGACGATCCTGACTACAAGACGCTTGTGGCCTGGGTGGGCGGAGCAAAGGAGGACCCGGCATGCGTAGAACCCGGAAGCGATTTATAAGGATTTCGGCTGGATTCGCGGCTATTTCTATCTTGGCTTCGCCTATAGCCGCTTATGCGTTTCATGTGGGATCGGTGTTTGATAAGCCGCCCGGAGCCGGAGGCGGAGGTGGTTTGTATTATACCGGGGCTCCTTTTGATAAAGGCTGGACCTGCGGGCTTTGCCATCTGGATGCGCCTGGAAAAATAAAACTTCGCCTTCAAGTACAGCCGGTCGAGCTCTTTCAGTCGTTTACGCTATCGCCGGGCCAAACCTATACCTTCACCGCAACGATGGAAGGCGAATCGAAGGGGCTCGGTTCTTCGCTTTCCAATTACAACACCATGGCCGTATCGATTACGGATTCCCAGGGCGTTTCTATTGGTTCTATAGGAGGTTTTGCGCCCGAGGATTTTTATGCCGCAAACCCATCCACCATTATCTCCACTGGCCAAAAACCCGGTATGACCGGATGGACCTTTTCTTATACGGCGCCCGCCGATATGAAAGGCCCTGTTTCGATGTATGTCGCCGCCGTCGATGGCAATGGCGCCGATAGCCCGCCAACCAAAACCCTGACCGATCCATTTGGCGATGATGTATTCACCGCGGCTGTTCATTTTAATTCCGGCGCGACCGCCCAAATATCTGCGCCAAAACCATCGGGCAGCCATTTTATATCGATTTTGCTCGCTCCTTTTGCGGCGGCCGCCGCAGCCATTGTTCAGCGGAACAGAAAACGCCAAAATCGTTGAAGCGTTCCATTATCTTCATTGAGATTTATCGCCAAAAGCGCTGACAATTCATCGTGGGCCGGAGCCGTTTGCTTACTTGAATCTCCGGCCCATCGCAAAGGAGCGTCACAATGCGGCGTTTTTGGTATGGATTGCTCGCGCTTTCAATGCTGGGCTCGGGCTTGGCTTTTGCTGCTTGCGGTTCCGATGAATCGCAGAATGCAACCAATAACCCTTGTCCCAATGGTATCTGCGGTAGCGGTGGTATGACCGCAAGTTCAAGCGGCTCTGCCAGCGGAAGTTCCGGTACCGCAGGTGGAAATGGATGCGCTGAAGCCTGGGTGTGTTCGCCTTGGCAAACCGATGGAACAAGCGATGTCGGTACGCGTACCTGCACCGATCAAAACAATTGCGGGACCACCAATACAAAACCCTCCGAATCAGCGACGTTGCCCGCGCTCGATTTGGATTTTTATAAATGCAATGTCGAGCCGATTTTTAATCGGGGATGCGCGCATTTGGGTTGCCATGGCACGGAAACGGGGCGGGCTTTGAGGCTCTATGCCAGGGGCAGGCTAAGAATTACGGGCGAGATCTGGATGGAACCGGGCTGTTTGATGGCAGGCTCGCCGGTCAAGAGCGAAAACTGCATCGGTTCAATCGAATGCGCGTGCTGGACACTTCCCCACAGCGCAGCGGAGTGGAGGCGCAATTTCGATGCATCGCGCGGCTTTGGATTGGATGCCGCGGGCAAGCCTATCCCCGCCGGTATGGAGGACACCTCGGAGCTGATCGCTCAGCCCATTGTGGGCGGCAAGGCGCATGCGGGCGTTCATCTATTCACCAACGGAAGCGCCGATCATCAAACGCTTCGCGATTGGCTTTCGGGCAAGAAGCTTGGAATGGCGTGCAACACCACGAATTGAAGAGGGAGGACCATCATGAATCGTAAAACACTGTCTTTGTTGATTGGTGCGGCCATTGTTCTTCCTGCGGCGGGCGCGCTGGCATTTCCGTTTGGAAAGTCATGGCATGACCGGGCCGATGGCAATCAAGCCAATGGCGGCCGGGCAGGCGCGGGCGGCATTTATGGAACGGGCGGGCAGACCGATTATGGGATTACATGCGCGCATTGTCATATCGGCGCTCAGGGCAAGATCGATGTGCAGATCACGCCCAATCCGGCCTGGCTCAAGGTGAACAATCAAGATGCGTATAAGCCGGGCCAGACCTATCAGATTACGCTCAATATGCTGAACGAATGGAAGGGGCTTCAAAACGGGAACGCCAATCTCAATGGCTTTGCGGCAACCTTCGAGAATCAATCGGGGAAGGTGGCTGGCACCTTGATTTCAGATTCGGGCGTGGCGAGCGATAACTGTCCCCAGAACTATCCAATGAATCCGCCTGCGGGAACGACTTACGTGTACGGCGATTGTCACGGCATTCTGTTTGTGCCGAAGAATCTATCGACCTCGTGGTCATTTTCCTGGAAGGCTCCGGCGGCGGGCGCAGGCCAAGTCACGCTGTTTTACAGTGTGGTCGACGGCGATCACGCCGATAAGTCATCCCTCGACGATGATGTGAAGTCGGGGACGATTAAGCTGGTGGAAGGCAATTAATTCCATCAGCGATTTCAGCGAAGAAGCGTAAAGGGAACGGGTAGAGTGGCCCTCCCTTTATGCTGACCATTCTAAGCAGCCCAGAACTTGAAGAATACGTTCACGCGCATACCCAAGAGCAAGAGCCGCTCTTTGATGAGATGCGGGAATACACCTACGCTCATATGGCCAGCCCGCAGATGCAGGTGGGCCGGGTCGAGGGGATGCTGCTGCGCACGCTGGCTTCACTGATCGGCGCGAGGCGCATTCTCGAAATCGGTACATTCACAGGCTATTCGGCGCTGAGCATGGCAAGCGCGCTGCCGGATGCCGGCGTGCTGATGACCTGCGATATCGATCCAGAAGCCGCGAAAGTCGCCCGGTCTTTCTTCGATCGCAGCGCGCATGGGCACAAGATAGAAATCCGGCTTGGCCCCGCGCTGGACACGCTGAAAAGCCTCGGTGATACCGAGCCTTTTGATATGGCGTTTATCGACGCCGACAAGGAAAATTACCTGGCGTACTACGAAGAAGTGCTTCCGCTTCTTCGGCGAAATGGCTTGATCGTGATCGATAACACGCTCTGGAGCGGGCGTGTGCTGAACCCATCTCATGAAACCGATCACGCGATTGCGGCGCTGAATGCGCATATCAAAGGCGATCGCAGGGTTGAAAATGTTCTTCTATCCGTGCGCGACGGGATGATGCTGGCGCGCAAGCTATAGAACCCGTTTGAACCTCTGATTGCAGGCGAAAGCGAGCATTCCATGTCCAATGATGTCTTTGCGCTCAGTCATGAATTTGTAGAGGCGATGGCGCGGCTTCAGCCCATTGCCGCAACCTTCCGGGGCGTCGCCGGCCACGATGGAGCCTGGGACGATTACAGTCCCGATGGCGCGTCCGAAGTGCGTTCGACACTGGCATCGTTTAAGCAGCGCATTCCCGAGGCGCACGGTCTTTCCGATCCATGGCAACGGCTCGCCGCGCGGGTGATGAACGATGCGATCGAGCTTGAAATATCGGCGATTGATGAGTGCGATCCAATTGATGATTTAAACAGCATCTCCTCACCTCTCCAAATGATCCGCATGGTGTTCGATTCGATGAACACGAACACCAAAGAGGGCTGGGACAATATTTTAAAAAGGCTTTCCACAGTGGATCGGCCGCTGTCGACGCTGAAGCGAAGGCTTGAATCGCACGCAGGCTCGGCATGTTCGACGGTGCGCCAAGCTCAAGCGGCGCTGCTTCAAGCCCGCATTCAAGCCGGGCCAAGCTCGAGTTTCGCTTCATTTCCAGCGATGGCCAAGGCATCGGGCGTATGCGGTGAAGCCTTGGTGGCCGAGCTCGAAAAAGCATCGGAACAGGGGCGGCGGGCCTTCGGTGAATGGGCCGATTTTCTAGAGCGGGACTACATGCCCAAAGCCATCTCCATCGAAGGCGTGGGCCGGGAACGCTGGCTCAGCCATTCGCGCCGCTTTCTCGGCATCGATGTCGATCCGCTGGAAACGTATGCGTGGGGCTTCGAGGAAATCCGCTCTATCGCCAAAGCCATGGAGGAAGCGGCGCGGGATATTTCAAGCGGTGCGTCGCTTGCCGAAGTGCTCCACCTTCTCAAGACCGATCCGTCGCGCTGCGCATCCAACCCTGAAGAATTCCTGCGTTTGATGCATGAGCGCCAGATGCGCGCGCTTTCGGAACTATCGGGCACCCACTTCGAAATTGCCGAACCCATTCGCCGGATCGAGGTTCGCCGGGCGCCTCCCAGCGGAACCCTGGGCGCCTACTACGTCGTGCCTTCTGAGGATTTTTCGCGGCCTGGCACGGTGTTCTATTCGCTTGGGGAAAACCCTGGACTTATCCCGTTGTTCGATGAAATCAGCACGGCCTATCACGAAGGCTTTCCGGGGCATCATTTGCAGTGCGGCACGCAGATTTCGTTATCGGGCAATCTAAGCCGTTTTCACCGATTGGCCGATGGATACAGCGGTTATGCCGAGGGCTGGGCCCTGTACGCCGAGAGGCTGATGCATGAGCTCGGTTATCTCGACAAGCCCGACTATGTGATGGGGATGCTTTGCGCGCAGATGATGAGGGCGTGCCGTGTGGTGATTGATATCGGCGCGCACCTGAATTTGCCGATTCCGGCGGACAGCCCGCTTTCCGGGCTTGGAATCAGCGCGTGGACCTACGAGACAGGCGTTCGGGTCGCTCACGAAGTGGGGCAGCTTGAGCTCGATCACGCCAAAAGCGAGATGACACGATATTTCGGTTGGCCCGGTCAAGCCATTTCTTACAAGGTTGGGGAGCGCGAGATTCTTTCGCTTCGAAAACAGGAAGAAGCGCGGCTTGGCGGCGCGTTTGTGCTCAAGGATTTTCACCAGATGATTCTGGGCTCGGGCAATGTGTCGTTTTTGGTGCTGCGCGATATTGTGCGGGGCGGCGGCGTGCTCGTTGCCTAGGTAGGCCCAGCAGCAAAGCGTGGTTTCGTCTGATTCGATATTTATTTCCTGCTCATTTCCCGTTTTTTTCCCTCGATAAACCAAAAAACAAAGCCCCGGCCCGAGAATCGCTTTCTGATGCGAGCGCGCTGAAGGCGTTGCCGTTTTGTTTCTGATGTTCACGCCGTCCGGCATGTGATTTTCTGCGCAAAATCAATCATCAAATTTATTAAAAACTCGATAAAATTGATGCAGGCTTCCCATTCTAAGCTGAAGCCATTCAGAAATTGTCTTTATTTTTCATGATTCGGCCATTAAGAGTTTTTTAATTTCAATCACAGTGTTAATCAATTTTATTAAATACAGACTTTATAGATGGCCATTCTCATTTTCTCGTGAATCATCTTGACATCTGCAATTTGTTGTACCAATACATTCATTTTATGAAGGCATACGCACTTGTTTGATGTGGCATTTCCTGCGATGTTATTTCCGTTTTATTCTTTTTGTGCGGGTGCCCGCGGGAAAGACCATATCCATTGATAGTATTTATTTTAAATCCGATCATTATGAGACACAAAAAAGTGAAACACCGTAAAAGACACTCCCTCGATCCTGCCCTGTCGCTCCGGCTTGGCCGGGAAATTCGGCGCAGGCGAACTGCATCGGGACTTTCCGTGGCGGAGCTCGCCCGGTCGTCTTGCCTGACCGCCAGTTACTTGAGCGATTTGGAACGGGGAAAAGGCTGCCGAAACCCTTCAATCGGCATTCTTTTGTCCATCGCGCAGGGGCTGGGCGTCGATGTCGCCGACCTGTTCGGCTCCAAACGCCGGAAACTGTCGGCCATCGGAAGGGAAGGCGGGCTCTTGCTGGAGGACATCGCGCCGCCTATGCAGGAGGCGATGCTGTGCATTATGCGGGCTTTACGGGCGCTTCCGCCGCCGCAGACCAAATAAACGCAGCTTTACTTGTCGCAATCGACAAATACCCGGCGCACGCCGCCGGGCACGGGCTGTGTGAATGTTCCGCCTATCACCGGCGGGTTCCATTTGGCGTCCTTGTACTGAAAGATCACGTCTTCTTCGGTGTTCGGAACGCGCATGCGTATCGAGCGGGGAAGCTCCGCGGAGCATACGCCTCCAATGGGCGGAATAGGATCGTCGATTCCATCGGGATCGATGCGGGGATCCGATGTTTTCATCGGTGTGTGGTTGCTGAGTTCGGCTTGGTAGAGGTCGATGCCGCGCTGAGCGACACGCACTTCTTTTACGCGCACGCGCTGCTCGGACCAGGGTTTGTTCCAATCGCTCGGATGAACCTCGAGATGAATAGTCTCGGTGGCGTCGTGTTTGCTGCGGAGGACAACATTGTAAAAACCATCGGAATCCCAGGCGATTTCAGTCTGGTTTTTCTCGTGGACCAACACGGGTGCCTCTCCGCGGAGCAAGGACACAAGCGCGTGTCCAGGCACGGGCACTTGAGTGAGCCGGGCTAAATTGCAGGTGCTCGCGGGGCCGTACAAGAACTGTTTTGACCTTAAATCGAGCATCTGAAAGCGTTCGCCGTCCGAGGTGAGCGTGTACACCGTGGCTCCAAAAGGACTGACAACATCGAAGCGCACGCGATCGGCGTTGACGGCGACGATGTACACATCGCCTTTGATGCGGCCCCGCGGTGAAAGTGTGTCGACTTTGGCTGTTCCTTGAACGCCGTTTACACAAGCATAAGTGGCTCGCATGCGGGCCAGCGCATCGTCGGCGGATGGGAAGACCGAAGGAGGTGGCTGGCCGCAGCCTAATAGCAATAAACCCGGGAGGAGGATGTAAGGGCCGCGCATATAGCGGCGACCCTAACACAGGGCTTGGAAGGTGTCCTAGGATGCCCGAAGGGCTTCGAGCAGATCGACGTCGGGAATCGCAATGGGCAGGCGCGCCCGGAGCACGGCCACATCGTTGTCTTCGCACATGCGCGCAATGGCGAGGCCGTCATGGAGGGAAATCGGTGCGGTTCCGACCACGGCAGCCTCTTCGCGGGCGCCCGACAAGACCTGGCCCGCGGTGAGAATCCAGCCCGCCGTCGCATTGTTGTAGTGATGCAGCGAGCCGCGCAGTTCTGTCACGCGCTCCCGGCCCACTTCGCGCCCGTCGCGGCGAATCACAACCGCCCAGCGAAGCTCGTCCGCAGGGGTTTTCATTACGCCGGCAAAATGCGTTTCACCGCCCGAGGCGCCCGCCCGCCGAATGGCCCGCAATTGATTCAGGCCAACACGCTCCAGCGCCAGCACGCACAATTCCACAAAGGCATGCCCAGGCAGCTCGCCCAGCTTGCGGGCAAACGAGCGCCGGGCCGCATCCCGGTAACGCTCGACCGCGGCCAAAGCCTCGCGCTCATAGCGTTCTAACTCGCCCGAAAGCAGCCAATCCGTCAGCGCCACGCGGCCGCCCGCAAAACGGAAACGCGGCCTTTGCCCCGCCGCTGTACGCCTTGCATTGTCGGCCCGCACCGCCGCCGCCACCTGCGACTGCACCACTTGAGCGTCCCCGGCCAGCCTGCCCCTGCGCTGCGCCGTTTCCGCAATCTGCCTCAGCGAAACGGCTCCTGCGTTGCGATCAAAGGTCGACAAAATCACCGTAATCGCATCGGCTAGATCGCGCCCCGCCAGATCGTCGAGCATCGCGCCTTCATTGCTGGTCAGCTCAATCACCTGGGGACCGCGATACATCGGCTCGCCATAGGCATCCCGCACTTCACGGGCCTCCCGCATATCGCGCATGTCGCGCATATCACGCGGCTCACGCATATCACGCGGTTCGCGCATATCCCGCATATCACGCGGTTCGCGCATATCGCGTACGTCACGCATGTCGCGCATATCCCGCGGGTCGCGCACGTCGCGGATATCCCTCATATCACGCGGTTCGCGCATATCCCGCGGTTCGCGTACGTCACGCACGTCCCGCATATCCCGCGGTTCGCGTACGTCACGCACATCCCGCATATCCCGCGGTTCGCGTACGTCACGCACATCCCGCATATCGCGCGGCTCGCGCACATCCCGCACGTCCCGCATGGCATCACGGCGCCCTTCATACATAGGCGTCGCCGTATACGAAGGCAGCGTCCCCGAACCCATCCGCTCCATCTCGCCGCTTCCGCCGCGGCCACGCCGCCTGCGCCGCCTGCGCCTGCGCTGATCGTTGTCGCTCAGCCCCGCACCCGACATGGGGCGATCGTCGCCGCCCCCTAAAATGGGCTGATCATCATCCTCTTCTTCATCGAAGAGTTCCGCGGCCCCTGCAACCGCCTCGGCCCGCATCGAATCTTCCGTGCCGACGAGATCCGACTCATCGTCATCCTCTTCGTCTTCCTCGAAAGCGGCGTTCATACGCGGCGCCGATTCTTTGCGCGGCGAGACCGGTGGCTGCGATGGAGCTTCCGCGGCCGGCGCCGGAGCTGCCCCCTGATCGGACTCTGAAGCGGCCTTCACCGGCACAATGGGAGCTTCTTCCTCCTCATCCTCGGCAGGCGCGGCGGCCACCGCGGGAGCGGCCATTTCAGCCCCGCCCGCGCTTTCCACGGGAGGAGCGGGCACGGCTTCCTCGGCCGCGGCCTCCTCATGCGCAAACGGAGCTTCCGCCTCCGCATGCACCTCTTCCAAATGCTCCACCGCCTCCGCGTGAGCCATCTCCTCCCCGTCCGCCTTGTCGTGCTCTTTGGCTTCCGGCTCGGCCCGTCCCGCCTTCCTACCCGCGCCCCGCTTCGAATCGAGGCCCGACTTCAGCGTCTTTTCATCCCACTCCCGAAGCGCAAACACACCCGGCTTCACACGCACAAGCGGATTGTCCGGTGAATCCTTTTTCAGCATCGCGGCAAGCCTGGCGCCCATCGTGACTTCTGGGCTCTTGCCGACATGGCTCAAAAGATTTTTCTCAATCGCGATATCGGTAATCTCTTTGTAGTGAAGCGGTCTACCAACGAGGCGCAGAACCTCGGCCGCTGCATCCGTAAACGTCATTGCTAATCATCCTCTGGCACCCTCACCCCGGGGGGCGCACGCATAGAAGCGCCGTAGCTCGCATCGTGGATGGAGAGCCCGAAAACACATTCCGCGGGCTCTTTTCATTTGGATGTGCTTTTAGCCCCGGGCCGCAATCTGCAAAGCCAGAAGGCCATAAACATCCCCACCGTGGCCGGGAAGCGTTGAACTATCTTTCGCTCCCGCGCAGTCACGACGCTTGTTTAACGTTCTGCGGGTATCATGGGGATGTTTTTAGGTCAACCCCAAGTTCGGAATATGCGCGGAATGCGATCTGGAAGCGGATTTAGGCGCCCGCGCTCTCCAGCTTCAACCATTGAACAATGCGGGCCGAGACAGCATCCGCTTTCTCTAAGTGAAGAAAATGTCCCGCATTTGAAATGATCTCGCTTTCAAATGGCCCATCAAAAAAAGCCTCCTGGCCTTTAGCGATTTCAGTCCCAATACAGCCGTCCCGCTCACCCATCAGCGACAGCGCGGGCACCGAAATCCTCATCGACTTGGCCATGCGGATACGCGAAACCGCAGCCGAAATAGGCTGAAAATACGACGAATAATAAAGAACCGGCCCGGGCATGCTCGCATCCAAACAGCGCTTGAGCGCCTGCATATAAGCCGGCTCCACCGAAAACCCGGGCGACCAATCTCTCCACAAGCGGTCGATCAAGGCGAAATTATCCTTGCGCACAAGCCCTGACACCAAAGCCGCAGGCAATTGAAACAAGCCCATATACCAACTGCGCCGGAACTGCGCCGGATGCCCAAGCGCATTCTCGAAAAACACACCTTGATGAGGCACGGCCATCGTCACAGCCCGCACAAAACGCGCTGGAAACTCCGATAACAGCGACTGCGCAATCGCGGCTCCCCAATCGTGCCCAACCAAATACACAGGCTTGCCCTTGCCCAGCACATCGATCAGCGAAAGCACGTCGGCCTTAAGCTGCTCTTGCGTAAATGGCCCCTCCAACACCGACGGCGCATAACCTCTCAGCCAAGGCGCCGCCGCATAAAAACCCGCATCCGCAAGCCCGCCCAGCATCGTCTCAAAGGTCGGCGCGAAGTCCGGAAAACCATGCAGGCAAAGCACCAAAGGCGCACCCGCATCACCCTCGTGCAGCACTTCAAAATGTCCGGTCGCTGTCCTGATATGCGTGCGCTTCGCCATGCCTGTGTAAAACGCTCCAACGCGCGCCCTGTCAAGAAGTGCAAGGCATCGGGGCGCCAACGGTTTAGGCTAGCCGCGCATGGATCTGCCGCGCCTTCTCGATGAACTCATCAACGCGGCCCAGAAGTGCGGCATCGACGTGCGTATCGAGCCTTTCGATCCAGGCTTATCCGACGAAAAATTCCCGCGCGGAGGGCTGTGCATGGTGCACGGCAAACAAATGATTTTGGTCGATGCAAAGGCGCCCCTGCCCGATCGCATCGCCATGGTCGCCGCAGCGCTTTCAACCGTCGATCTTGAACATTTGTTTTTGGCGCCCATCGTCCGGGCCACCATCGGCGCCTATCAGCACGAAGCGCCTCACTCACCGATACGGCGATGGATTTCAGCCCAGGGCGCCGCCGGCGCAAAAGCCATGCGCAAAGCCAAAGTGATTTCGATTTCCCGCAAAAAGAAGGCCCGGAAAATAAAAACCCACTAGACGCCCAACAGCTTCGACACCTCACCGTGCACAGCGGCAATCGCTTCATCCATCTTTGAAATATCGGTGCCGCCCGCTTGAGCCATATCGGGCCTGCCTCCGCCCGAACCACCCACAATCTTCGCAATCGGACGAATCACATCGCCCGCCTTTAAGCGCGCTGTCGCGGCCTTCGACACCATAATCGCAAGCTGCGCTTTATCGCCTGCCACCGAACCCAGCAGCACCGCCGCGCTCTCGCCCAGCTTGTCCCGGAGCTTCTCCGCAAGCTCCCGAAGCGCCCCCGCATTCGTTCCATCCGCCACCCGCATCGCCAGCACTTTAATCCCGGCAATCTCCTTGGCCCGCGCCAGCATCCCATCCAATCCGCCCCCGCCTCCAGAGCCTCCGCCCTCCAATAGCTTGCGCTCCAGCTCCGCAATCTTCTTCTCATGATCGCGCGACTGCTGAACGATCTTCTGAATCTTGTCCGCCAAATCGCCGCCCTGCGCCTTCGCCGCATGCCGCGCTTTTTCGATCTCCCCCTCCAGCGTCCTCACATACCCAAGCGCATTCAAACCCGTCGCCGCAAAAATACGCCGCACACCCGCGGCCACCCCGCCCTCGCTCACCACCTTGAACAAACCAATATCGCCCAGCGCCCGCGCATGCGTCCCGCCGCACAGCTCGACCACCTCGTCCGTCATGCTCAGCATCCGAACCGTGTCTCCATACTTCTCTTCGAAGATCGCCATGGCGCCCCGCTTCTTCGCCTCGTCCATCGCCATGATCTCCGTCACCACAGGCGCGTTGGTGAGCACCTTCGCATTCACCAAATCTTCAACCCGCCCAATCTCTTCGGCTGTCAGCGGCTTGTTGTGCGCGAAATCAAAACGCAGCACATCCGGCCCCACCCTCGACCCTTTCTGTTGACACTGAGGCCCCAGCACCGTGCGCAGCGCCCAATGCAACACATGTGTCGCCGAATGATTGCGCCTCGTCGCCGACCTCGCTTCGTGATCGACCACAAGCTCTACCGCGTCACCCGCCCGCACCGTCCCCGCCTCCACCACGCCTTCGTGCACAACCAATCCAGCCAAAGGTTTGTGCGTATCGCTCACCCGCACCAGCGCGCCGCCCTTGGTCCGAATCGTCCCCACATCCCCCACCTGCCCGCCGCTCTCGGCATAAAACGGCGTCTTCGAAACGACCAGCTCCACCCTCTCGCCCGCTCCCGCACTTTCTACAATCGCTCGCTTCTTCTTCGCCTTCTCGCCTTCGCCCTCGGTCTTCACCGACAGCACACACACAACCGCGCTCTCATCCTCCTCGCGCTCATACCCCGTAAACACCACAGGCTGCGCGAGCATCTTCACAGCATCCCGGTACGCCGCATCCACCGCCGCATTGGGATCGATCGGCCCTTCAATTTCTTCGGCACCGTGAACGATCTTTTCGGCGCCCTCCACATCCACCGAATAACCCGCCTCCGCGCAGATCACCTGCGTTAGATCCAGCGGAAAACCAAAGGTCGTATACAAATCGGCCGCCGCCGCCCCCTCCAGCATCTTCGACCCTTTTTCGTTCAGCTCATCGAAGCGCTCCTCCAAAATCTTAAGACCCCGCTTCAACGTCGCCCGGAAACGCACCTCTTCATCTTCCGTCACCCGCGCAATCAAATCGCGGCGCTGCACAAGCTCTGGATACACATCCCCCATCAGCCTCACCACATCCAGCGCCACCTCATGCAAGAACGGCTTCTCGATACCCAGCCTATACCCGTGCCGAATCGCCCTCCGCATCACGCGGCGCAGCACATACTCACGCCGCTGCCGCTCCGGCATAATGCCTTCCGCAATCAAGAACGCCGTCGTCCTCGCATGATCGGCGATGACCCGCATCGACACATCGTCATTTCCACCCGAGGCCGTATAGGTCTTCCCGCTGAGCGCCGCGGCCCTATCGACCAACGTGCGCAACAGATCGGTTTCATAGTTACTGGTCTTCCCCGACAGCACACTCGCGATACGCTCCAGCCCCATCCCGGTATCGATACTTGGCGCGGGCAGAGCCACGAGCGGCGCATCTTTGGAAGGCCGCTCAAACTGCATAAACACCAAATTCCAAATCTCGACCCAGCCGCTTCCATCGGCCCTGGGCTCCTCGCCAAAACGGCTTAGATCCGGGTCTTTTCCATAGAAATAATGAATCTCCGAACACGGACCGCAGGGCCCTGTATCGCCCATGGCCCAGAAGTTATCGGCGGCGCCCAAGCGCAGAATACGGTTGTCGGAAAAGCCCGTAACTTTACGCCAAATCGAAGCGGCCTCATCATCGCCGGGCAGCCCTTCCTCGCCCTTAAAAACGGTGATCACCAAACGCTCTTCGGGAATGCCATACACCTTGGTCAGCAGTTCCCAGGCATAAGCGATAGCGTCCTCTTTAAAGTAATCCCCGAAGCTAAAATTCCCGAGCATCTCAAAGAAAGTCTGATGCCTGGCGGTCACGCCGACATTTTCGAGATCGTTATGCTTACCGCTGATACGGATACATTTTTGGCTTGAAGCGGCGCGTGAATAAGGACGCTTATCTTTACCTGTAAAGACATCCTTAAACTGCACCATCCCCGCATTCACAAACATCAAAGTAGGGTCATTTTGAGGGATAAGCGGAGCACTCTCGACGACCTGATGGCCTTGTTTGGCGAAGTAATCGAGGAAGGTTTTACGGATTTGAGCGGATGAATTTTGGGGATGGGATTGATTGGTGGTCATAGCGGCGGGGAGCGCCATTAGCACGAAGGGCATGCGATGGGGAGCATTCGGAGGGAGGGGATTTTGATTTTGGGGGAGGCTTAAAGCAGTTTCAACCGAGGGGAGGAGGCATCCAGGGCTTCCTGGATTGGATTCAACCGATGGGCTCAAGGTTCTAGGTCTAGGTTTTACATGTTCGGTGACGGGTGGGAGAGTTTCAGAGAATGGTTATGGGGATTGCGGTCAAGGATTTGCATTTTCATGCAATCGGAATTGAGTTTCAGGTGGATGGGGGAGAGAAGTAGGCGAGGCTGGGAGAGTTTCAGGGGAGAGTTTTCGGATTCAGGCGGGGAAGGAATCTTCACCGATTGGGGGGCAATACCTGCGGGATGCCTGGCGGGGCCGGGGATTCGTGCTTTGGGGCTTACAGCCGACGAGGCTTGGCGGATGGGAATTGGGTGATCTTTTTTCTTGATCCAGCATCAAAACCTGTGTTATGCTTAATTTTGATGGAAACCATTTCGACTCTGGAACTCGCTACTGATGCACATCTTGGTAACGCCGTCAATCCAATCCGCTATGGAGATCGTAGATGCCTGTCAAACAGATTCAGCTTGGAGCAATACGGGAGAATGACAACAAAGCGCAAGAGCTAAGGCGGCGGCTTGCCGACGAGTGGAGCGGCAAAAACGATACGCCCGAACCTCGCCCAGATATCCGGGAAGAGGTGGACCGCAGCGGACATATCGTTCATCTCTATGTCATTTGGAATGAGTGGGGAAACCTCGATCAACAGCGGCGTTCCGAGCTAATTATGGACGCTTTTGTCGAAGTTCGAGGCATGGAGGCCGCGTTGGATATTTCCGTGACCATGGGACTCACCACCGAAGAGGCTCGGCGGATGGGAATTGAATAAATTATTTTATTGGGGGCAACATGGCGCACCGTCGCAACCCTCGCACGCTCGAAAGCCCAGCCGAACGCCGTGGCGTTCACCCGCGAGCGGCTGCCCGAGGCCGATCGCCTGACGCAACGCCATGTTCGCTGGCCTCCTGCTCCAACGCCACAAGCTGATTACGAAACACATCGAACTGGGTGTCACCCGAGACGGATTCAATGCCCCAGGGCAGCTCCGTGCTCACCGTGACCACCTCTTGACCATCGCGCGCCGAGGGAGTTCCCACGACCGTGCAAGCGAGGATGCCGACTCGTGGGTAGTACCACCGGCCTTCCGCACGCAGATCCTCGTTACTCACGACGGGAGCTTTCTCCTGGAACACATGTTTCCTGCCGCTGGCATCAGAGAACGCGCACTCGACCCAGCCTGGAAACGACTCGTCGATGAAGCGCTCGATGGTGACCTTGATCCCGAACCTCGCTTCCTTCTCGTCCGGTCTGCCCAAGGTTGGATTGGCCCTCGGGTTCATAGCAAACCACTTCGATAACACATGAGGACTTGCTGTCTGGACGGCACAGACGCAGGCTTGTGCCGCAGGCGAGCGCACGAAGTAAACCTGACTGTCGGAACCAAGCCCTGGTTGGGCGGTTGCTCGTCTCCTACGTATAACATCATGATATCATCATTCCGGTGCATCGAAGGATCGCCCGCACGACTCGCACATACAATAGTGCAAGTGTTCACCGATAGGCTTGCGTTCGGACAGAGCCTTATGGCAGTGCGGACACCGACATCTCCGCTGAATTCTGAAAGTGGAGCTGCTACTCGGGCTCATTGCAATCCTGCACCATCTTGGCCTGCGGTGCTGGAGCACGCGATCTCTGCCTTTCAAGAAACACTGCATGAGCGAGCTCGGACACTAGTGTCCGGCGTCCGTTGTTGTCACGAGTGACCAGATGTGTCTCGATAGCCTCATAGCGCCGCCTCACGACGGCTTGGAACGCCTTGAGCGTCATCCCGCCGGGGGGATCGAACACGTACGGAATCGTACCGCCAATTGTAACAGCGTTGACGAACTCACCCTCATTCAAGAACGTATGCGTCTTCCTGGGTGGAATCGTCCCACATGGCGACCAATCGTCATTCCAATACGATATCTTGACAGACTGTATTGAGAACAGGCTACCTTCCAGCTCTTCGCAGTTGGCATCGACTGTGTTGACGTCGCTACCTGAGCTCTCGAATCCTAGATCCTGGCAGAGATCATGGAGGGTTGTTACACCCGCCGAGCTTTCGATAGTGAACTTAATCTCTTCGACCACGGCGTAGGCCCAATACCCAGGCGCGGACTCGAAGCCACGATCTACCATTACATAGACAGGCGTTTGCCACAGGTACATCGCCATCGCGATACCGACGGACAGCTCCCCTGCATTCGCGGCGCTCGCCGACAGCCAAGAACCTGTCGGGTCTATGGGTGAAAATACCGCGGAATCAGCTTCGTTTTGGTTCAAGCATGATGCCATTGTCGCAAGTGTGGGATCCCAGCACCGGTCTGCAAGCTGCATGTTCGATATCACGAGTGGCGTCTTCGTGGCGTTGTGCCGCAAAGTCTTCCACTCGATCGCGTTACACCAGAGGCTCCGGCTCGCGTCACTGCATGTAGTCTGGCTGAGCGATGGCCACATCGCATAAGTGTCGGTGGTCGGTGGCGGGACTGCCATGGCTGCGATCGCCCGGCCGATCACCTCGTTGCTGCTGCTGTCGGGTACCTCGCCCGTACACCCACAAAGGATGGCAAACGATGCGGTCAGCGCGAGGGGCGCGAACCTGTTGTGCTGTGGGAGTTGAGATTGCTGACAAAGCTCGTGCGTATTCATGTGATGAGCGCTCACCTTCTCAAGGAGAACTGGTTCAAGTTCGACTGCATTGTCATCAGCTTAGCGACATTAGAAGGTTCCCGGTGGACCGCACCAAATCGCCTGGTTGATGGAAGACCTGCCTAATCCATCCCAAATCCCCGCCAAAAGCAACACCAAAATTCACCGTTTCCGCGCCCGTTATTGCATCTCTGCCTCCGCGCCAACAAAAATCTTGCAAATCTTACTCAGCCCAAAATCTCTCACCCCCGCCGCCTCATCCCTCACATGATGTCCGCGCCCAAGAATCGAATCATTTTTTCTTGACCACGAGCCCACAAAATAGGCCCCCATCACGAACGCACATAGCGCAAGTGGGTCGCGGCTGAACCATCAAGAACCCTGTCAATGCGAAACTGCGGCCCGGGATCGCGCAGGTTCTCGAAAAGACGCCGCCCGCCGCCAAACAATGCCGGTGCCAAGGCGATTTCCAGCTCGTCGACTACACCCAGGTTCAGATACTGCTGAATCACATCCGCCCCACCCGCAATTCGAATATCACGACTGCCTGCGGATTCCCGAGCCAGCTCTAGGGCATGCTCCGGCCCGTCATTGATGAAGTAAAAGGTCGTCCCACCAGGACGCACCCAGGGTTCGCGTTTCTCATGGGTAAGAACGTAGACCGGGTTGTTGCGGAAATACTGTTGATTGATGATCCAGCCCATCAGCGCGCCCATACGAGCTCATCCGCGGATGCCGCAGAGACAGCCCGCGCAATCCATTGATCGAGAATGACCACATCCTTACACGCCTCGATATCGGCACGAACCGTCCCGCTTACTTCAATGCCACGCGCCGCGAATATCGCAAGAATAGCCGATGCCTTTCCCTCGATCTTTCCCTCGATCTTTCCCTCGATCTTTCCCTCGATCTTTCCCTCGGTCCTTCCTTCGATCTTTCCCTCTTCCCACCTCGCATTCGCGATGGCAAACACCTGCCGAATTTCGTCTCTTACTTTCTCGTAGGCGTCCAGCTCCGTCTGCGTAAACTTGGCCTGATTCGCGAGTTCCAAGGCTTGCCGATACGGCGCCGGAAGGTCGGCCGGGATCTCCGACAACTCCGGTGCATGCACAAATAACCACGCCCATAAGAGCGCTCCGGTATCCGGCTTCTTGTCAGGGAGTTTTGGCAGCTCAAGAAAGGCATATTGGACCTGCTCAAGCGCGCGATGCCCGGATGTGTTCTCGATAATGGACCACCGGCTGAGCATGGGCACGGTCGGCAGACCTTGGGCTTTCTGCACCTTATCGGGCCATAGCTCGAAATCGCAAATCGAAATCGCCACAACATGGGTCAGCGAGTCGTACCATGCTCCCGCTTTAAGCTGGCCAACATAGGCTTTGCATGCATTGTAAACGACCCGGTTTATAAAGCCGGGGTGGTGCATAAGCTGCATCTCCACGACAAAGGTTGTGCCCGTCCGGTCTTTGCAACGGACATCGAGAATCGATAACTTGGCCCCGGCCACCAGCGGAAGCTGCTCGCTGGGCAGATACTCAATGGACTCAATCAGGCCATCGCCCTGCCGTTCGAGAAGGTCGTTCAGCAAGCCGCGCAAAATATCCGGATGCGTCGCAAAAATACGCCGGAATACGAAGTCGTTGGTCAAATTAGCGAACGCCATGGCTTACCCTACTGACAAATGCGTCGTCGCGCAACCAAAAAAATTTCCCATGCTGGCCGTAAAACAATAAGCTAGTCCTCAATGAGGGCGAGTCCTCGACGCTGAAGATCCTCCAGCGACGCCAACATACCTTGTAGGACCTCTGGGGAATGTCCTTGCCACTCTTCTACGATCCCGACAATTCGCAACGGCTCACGGGTGCGATAGGACTTCGTTGGATTTCCAGGGAACCGCTTGTTTGTAAGGTTTGGGTCATCCTCAAAGGGTCCCGTTGGTTCAACGATGTAGATGTAACCGCGGCCCTCTAATTGGGATAGTGACATTGCAAGCTCAGCACCCCAGATGGCGGGCTCCATCATAGCGGCGAAATAGATGTGTTTGAGTCTGCGCCCCTCTTCGAAGTGAGAGGGATATCCTGGCGAAAGCAGGTCGCCGACTGCGAGTTTGGCTTTGGTGCCGTGATAGAACGGTCCCTCCACTTGCGAGCAGTTTTCATGGGAGGTCGGGATCCAATGATCTGGCATTTGTTGACTCCGTCAATCGGGGAGCTTGGTTTTGTTACCCAACGTTCGGATGAGCCGCGGAGCGAAGCGACGTCGGATCCATCCGGGTGTTGGGCTGCATCACCGCCTCGGCTCCAATTCTTCAAGAAGTTCCGAAACGCGAAACAGAGCTCCTTCAACGAACGCACCCACGCTCTCAACTGTATACCCCGGAAGCATTGCCTCTAACAAGCCGTACAGTGGAGCGTTCATCTCAATTTTGTCCGGGAAGGCCGTCTCCACACGATAGCGCGCCAGAGCGCCGCAGAGGGCAGCGTGCTCGCGCAGCCATCGTGTGCCTGGGTGTTCGAGCGCGGCGTCGACAATCTGGCGTCCACTCTCGGTCAGCGCCACCGTCTGCCTGTCGTTGAAGCGAAGGCGAAGTAGGCTCCGGGTGACGTAATAGGCCGTAAGAAGTCGCATCTTGAAGAGCACCGGCGAATCCGAGCTGACGACTCTTGGCAACACATGCAGTGCGAAATTGGTGTACGAAAGGAAAAGAGCAAGGCATGCGCCGATCGTCTCGTTGTCCTGAGCGAAGCGCGCACCGAACGGGGAGTAGTAATCGACTGACTTGATGTCTCTGGTGGTGAAGGAGACGCTGTCGGCGCCAGCAAGCAAGTGAGTGTGTTGGTCCACTCCCTCGGACGACAGTAGATGTCCGAGTCTTCCTAAGTAGAGGCCGATATCGTGCCCCAGGGAACGCAAGGCAGGCCCTTGGTCGCGCATGGCGGGCGAGCTCTCATAGATGTGCTTCTGACCGAAGCCCGCATTGTAGAACGCGACGTGATTCGAGAACACCAAGTGCCCCTGATAGTAGAAGAGCCCGAGATCGGTCTGCAACGCCTTCTTGAACGGTGCCAACAAGCCAGTGTGAGCGTCAATGAACCAGCGGCGATGAATGTTGGTAATCCACTGAATTTGGGACAGTATTGTGCCCAGTTCCCTTGTGTCATCGTCTAAGAGGGAGAGTTGCGTGCTCGAGGAACGGATCAACGCTGCGCGATCGGGACCAAGCTCGCTGGCAACGACTGGTGCCCGGGCATCTAGGCGACGTGCGGACTCAACAATGCATCTGCAAAGGTACGGCAATATTGCGTTTGATACAATCGTGCGAGGTTCACCGTCCGCGAGACCGGTGACGTATTGGATGTGAAACTGTGCATCTGCATGCATGAGCGCGAGCTCCGCCGCCTGGATGGCGACCGTCACGACTCGAACCGGAGTAGCTTCCACATGCAAGGCGTTCAGGTCCGGGACGAGCGCCGCAAAGGCAGAACGCAAGGCAGCAATCGATTCACAGCGGGACCCGCGATAGTAGGCGTCTGACAACTGCTGATTATGCACACCGTCTACTCGCTCCAGAATCTGGCGGATGATCCCCGCAAGATCGCGAATGTCCTCCTCACGGCTGCGTTGGGCGGATCGCGTTCCGAAGTCGGCGAGCGAGCGCCAGTAGAGAATATCGATCACTTTTGCCCCGGAGGCGGTGAGAAGCACATTGCCTTCGTGGAGATCAGCATGCACCAGTCCAGCGGCGTGTATCGCCTCGAGCGCATCAACCAGATCCACAACCATGGCTTGAGCGAGGGGTTCGGCAATCGGTCTGCGGTGTTCCTTCAAAGGAACCCCGTCGACAAATTCCATGATTAGAGCAAGCGCTCCGACACCAGACTCCGGGTGCGACTGCTCCTCCAGTGCGATGACTCGGACCACGCCGCGGTGCTCAACCCGGGCCAGGGCGCTTGCGTGCATCTGAGCTTCAGCCATCGCCCGAGTGGGGGAAGCGTTCTTGAAGAACTTCACGGCATACTGACGATTGACGAGGAACAGATCGTCGGCAAGCCACACCTCGCCGTAACCGCCATGTCCGAGACGCCGAATGAAGTGTAGATTCATGAGCCACAATCTCGGCGGAATAGCCTCATGGACGCAGGCTCATGAGCTTCCTGTTGAAGCGGAATTGGCTTCAAGGCCAGCCCAACAACCATTCGGCAGCCCCGCCTAACCCGCCCCGACCCATTTCGGCAGCGGCTCAGACGGACCTGCCTAATCCATCCCAAATCCCGACCAAAAGCAAGATCAACATTCACCGTTTCCGCGCCCGTTATTGCGTCTCTGCCTCCGCGTCAACAAAAATTTTGCAAAATTTTCTCAACACAAAACCTCTTACCCCTTACCGCCTAATCCGCCCCCACCGGTTTGAACAGATCCGTCTGATCTGCGGCCTAAATCCATCTCGCCCCGCCGCCTAAAACCATCCAAAACATTCCCCGCGCCATCCCTCGCATAAGGTCCGGGCCGCGCAGAGGGTCAACAAATTGCACAAGCAATGCCATAACGAGCCGTTGCACAACGCCCGCATGTGATCACACCCCTTGGGATTTCACGCGTCTTATCCGCGCCTAAACATCGAATTATTTTTTTCTTGATCCCGCCCCTCTCTTTCGCTTAGATTCCATCCATGAGCATCGATTTTAGCAAAATCCCCTCAGAAAAACGCAAACATCTCATCGCTCTCGGCAAGCGCTTTGGCTCTCAAGATACCTTGAATCAAGCCAATCAATCCCTTGCCGCCTGCGCTTCCCACGGCGCTGAACTCCTGCAGTTCGGCGTCGGTCCTAAACATCTTCAAGAACTTAAGGATCTGCGCGATGCCCTCGTGGAGGCAGGTGTCGGCAGAGAGGAGGCCAAGGGCCTAAAGAAGGTCAATTCCTTGGCTTTTATCGATGCCATGAACAAAGCCCAGGCCGCCCGCCTGCGTTGTCAGTCCGTGCTTCGCTGCGCCGCCGATGAATTGGATCATTCCTCCGATGCCTCCCAAACCGAAGGCGCTAAAACCGCCCTGGCCGCCTTGGCTCAATCCAGAAAAGCCCCCGATGAGGCCGAGCCTATGGCCACTCAGCTTACCGTTGTGGCGGGGGCTTTAAAGCATTCCGCCGTTGCCGCGGCTGTGCTGGAATTGGGCGGCCCCGCAGCCGTTGCCGATGCGGAAACGGCGATTTCAGCCTTGAGAAAGGCCGATGAAGATGCATCGGGGGCAAGAGGTACGCCCGCGGAAACGGCCCATTTGGATCTGGTGGATGGAATGATTGTGCAGTTGACCCGAAGGATGAGGCGGGCGGCAGCCGCGGTGGCCAAGGCCAAGGGAGATGCGGCGCTGGTGGCGCTGTTTAAGCTGGATCAGTTGTATGGACACCGGGCGGCCCCGCCGCCGGAGCAAGAAGACGACGAGAAAGAGGACGATGGGGGAGAGGCTTGATCGTTCCTAGAAGAGCCGAATAAAAGCCCCCATTCCACCCATCCCTTGGAAGGAATATGTACGTGTCCATTGTCCCTCGTTTTGAACATGCGCCGCCCATGCTACTGGCAGGTATTCGGCGGGTACATCGCTTTGCCGAGCTTGATTCGACCATTCCCGCTCAATGGCGGGACTTTGTGCCTCTGTTGCCTCTTGCCGGCCAAGTGGGACATACAAGGTATGGGGCCATGTGCGGTCAGCTTCCAGATGGGTGTGAATATATGACAGGCGTTCAGGTGGAGGATTTTTCGGTGGTACCTCGTGAGTTGGGCCGTATGCGGGTTCCTGCTCAGCGCTATGCCGTATTTACTCACCAGGGGCATGTATCGACTATCCGGGACACCTGGCATGCGATTTGGGAGGAGTGGCTGCCGGCGTCGGGACTCAAGCCGGCCAATACGCCGGATTTCGAGCGCTATGACGAGCGTTTTGATGCTCAATCCGGCAGCGGGATCGTTGAGATTTGGTTTCCGGTGGAGGAAATTCCCCCAGCCTCCGCATAGCGCTATCTTCACTCGCTGCAATCGGCAAGGATCTCCTCTTTGGTCCTTACCCTGGTCGTCATTCTGGCGTAGCCATCGCTCACATGCTCCAAGTCGGCGCGGGCTTCGGCTTTTCTGCCAAGCGCCACGAGCACATCCGCCCGCACGAAATAGAGCAGCTCTAGGTCGTATTCTTCTTCCTGTTGAGCCAGCGCTATTGCCTGGGTGAGGTCGGACAGGGCCGCTTCCAGGTTGCCTAGACGGTGATGGTAGTAAGCTCGTCTATAGAAGCTTGCGGGACGCGGCGCGACTTCAATAAGCCGGGTCGCCGCGCCAAGGGCGCCTTCTTGATCTCCATTGATGGCGTAAGCGTACACCATTGTGCTCCAGACATTGGGTTCATTGGGATATTTCTCGGCGAGTTGAATCGTTCGCTCCAGAGCCCTTGGCCGATCGGCTTGAGCCCGTTTATTGATATCGTCCAGCACGGCTCTCAAGGGTTCATCGATTGAAACTTCTGGCCTGGGCCCTCCCTCGCACGCCGAAACAAGCTCGAATTTGGTGTGAAATGGCGTTGACCATTCGACGTGGGCATCCTCCACATGCTCCAGATCGGCAAGCGCCTCGGCCTTTCTGCCAAATGCATAGAGCACATTGGCCCGGCGGAAGTAAAGTGATTCCAGGCACCACGCATCTTGAAGCTCGATTGAAAGAGCGATTCCCTTATCGAAATCGGCCAGGGCTGCCTGAAGGTTGCCCCGCTTGAGTTCGTATTTGCCCCGAGAGTCGAACCACGCGGGGTGCGGCGGTGCGATAGCCATCATTCGGGTTGTGGCTTCAACAGCGCCATCCATATCCTTGTTCAAGGCATGAGCGAACGCCAAGGTATCCCAGACCTCCCGTTCATCGGGGTATTGTTCGGCGAGTTGTTTAGCCCGCTCAACGGCCGTTGGGTCTTTGTCCCGAAGGCGTTTTTCAATATCCTTAATCAGCGAGTCCAAAAGTTCGCTCATCACGTTTTCCTTCCTGGGCGAGCGGGCTGATCGCCATAGTCAACCGGGTTTCCCTCTTTGCATTTCTGGGAGATAAAGCCCTTCATGCAATCTTTCACGTTCGTGTAGCCTCCTGTCTGGTGGCGTGACGGATTTGGCGATTCGAGAAGCTTTCTGCAGTGCTTTTCTGCCCAGTCCCTTTCTTCATCGCACTCTTCTTGCGTCATCTCCACTGCCTTGACCATGGCCACCGTTCCAACAATGGCCAGGGTCAAGATAATTGCCACCGGACCAGCCTCAATAATAATCGGCCCCAAGGTGAGGATGAATTTATCCATGGTCTCGGTCTGGCCGATAAGACCGCGCCCCTCCGCACCCATGCCTTGCGAGCTCAGCTCGGAGGATACTTTCTCCATCACAAACTGCGGAACGTGCATCGTGCGAAGCGCCGAGGCCATACACGACTCCATCGCGCGCACCCCCAGCCTGGGTTCCATCGGCTCCGCCTCGTCCACATAACCCACCTCGGTGATCGTAAGCTCGAAGCCAACTTCGTATGAGCGCGATTCGAGATCATCCGCCCATTGCTCCGCGCACTCTTTTAAGCGCGAAAGGGTGGACTCGGGCACCGGGTTGTCGGGGGTGGCGTCGGGAACGGGGACGGGGCCTGTGCGGGTGCCGCAGCCCACGGAGATCAATCCGAACCCCAGGCATAACGCGAGCGCGGCAAGCATCGTTGCTATTGTTGGTCTGGACATCGTTGGGCCACCTATAAAAGAGTGGATATCCAAGGGCAAGCACTATTTTTTCGAGCGCGCGCCGCCGCGATTCTTTAGCGCCCTGATTGAGAATTCACTTCCCTCCTCTAATCCTTCCCCTTCATGCACTCCTTGGCAGCCGTTGGGCAATCATCCCAGGTGTGATACGTCGTGTCATAGATCCAATCTCCCACGCATTCGCTCATCTGATTCGCGCAGAAATATCTGAGTTTCTCTGTCTCATCATCGCGGTTGAAGCAAATTCCCGTGCCAGGCGGGCATTCTATGCATTCTCTAAGGCATCCGTAAATCACTTGCTCCCGGCCATCGACTTCTCCGATATAGGGGCAAGGTATCCGGCCATCAGGGCATATGGCTTCATCGCCCACGCAAATCGCCCCTTCCAGAAGCTCTTTGGCCCCTTCATCCATTACCCCGTCATCACAGGAGGATGGAAGCCGAGGCTCTTCAAAGATATTGCATCCGCCAAGCAAACAAAGGATGATCCAACTTGAAGCCTTCACCCAGCGCCGTGTGTTTATCTTCATGTTCTTTACCTTGAAACCTCAATGTCTAGGGGGTTGGGGGCAACATTCGAACAATCACCCCCGCGGTGGCCGTAGCCCGAATATAGCCTCCGGGCAGATCCGGAGGCATGCTTCCTTCGTCTCGCCTGTTTAAGAAAATGGCCATCTCACAGCCTTCCGGGGGCAAGTCCATGGGGATGCCATCGAGCGGAAGGTCGAGAAAGCCCACATCGTCGGCCACGCCTTCCAAATTGGTCCATGGGAGCATGTCGCAGGCGTCTTCATCCGCCGAATTGTCCATGTAAACAAAGTGCCAGCGCATCGGGAACTCCGGTGCCGGGGACTTCCAGGTCACGCGCAGGGATTCCCCGGGAATTACCTGGTGATCCGAGGAAAAAGGTGGGTCGGTGATTTGAATCTCGGGCGGCAGTTGGGCCTCGGCAAAGTCTGAATCATTGAATTGATAGCGAATGATTCCACGGGATTTCGTCGGGGTAAACAAGATTTGGAACGAACCTATATACATGTCCTCGGATTCCCGATAGCTGGCTTCGAATCCCATCGGGGTCGTGTTCCGTTCGCCGTTGGTGTCATCATACTCAATGAAGAATTGATCGAAGTCGTACTCTTCTAGATCCACTTTCCGGCGGCCACAGACCTGTTCGTCGGAGGTGCAGAACAAGGCTTCTCCCGATCCATAGTCCTTGCTTGTATGGGGCACGTAGAAGTCCATAAAAACTTTGTGATCGCCGATGGGAAGATAGTTAGGCGAACACCCAGCCAACACGGCCGGTAGGAGTAAAGATCGTATCCAGTTGGATTGAGGGTAGAGCTTCACCATGATTGCCTCATCATTTTACAAACTTATGTGGGTTTAAAAAGTGCCCTGAAGATAGGCGCCGCTGGGGGACAGCGCCAAGGAAATGGGGGTGTTGGCCGACTTGGGCTTTAGAAAAAAGGAGGTCAGGCCCCCGGCGAGGGCCGCGCCCACCAAGCCCACACCCGTTAGGCTTAGGGTTTGAGTGCTGGCCTTGCTCGCGACGGCTTCCAAACACAACTTTGAGCTTTTGGTGCTAGTGCAGTCCAACCCATCAGAACCGGATTGCACGGCCGGGTCATCCATCAAAGCGCCACGGACAATCCCCACCATCGTCAGCACAACCCCAGCTCCACCCAGAACTGCACTTCCTGCCAACGCATACTTCCACGTCGGGTCCTCTTCCGGCCGGAATGGCGGGGGCGGGGGCGCTTTGATGTCGTTCTTCCGCTCCTTCGCTCCTACCTCAGCCTCGGGCGGCGATTGGAACTTAAGAGTTGTAGACTTGCCCGCCTGCACTTTCACCCTCCGTTTCAATTCAGTGTTGTCCATAAGCTCAATCACGACGTTGTGCTCCTCGTTCGGTCTGACAAACACGCTTGCCGCAAGCGGCGCCGCGCCTATGTATTCGTGGTTAATCCACACGGCGCTATCGGGAGGCGCCTCGATATTTAACTCCCCTACTCGCTCAAAAGCAAGCGCCGCGTGCGTGTCGCATACGTCGCGGATCACTTTTTGATGTTGGGTCGCGCTCTTGGGCAGAGGGTTTTCCCGCTCCTTCCGGAAATAATCCGCAGCCCGTACTTCGTTGCCGCTTTGCTGCGCCAGCACCGCTAAGTTGCAGCGTGTAAATGTGGACGATCGTATGCGATCGGCTGCGCGTATGTATTCGTCGATGCGAATCCAGCGCGTTTTTTCATCCATCTTTGTCTTGCTGTCGCGCAACTCAAATGCGGCCTTGATCAAGTCACGGCGCCGTGTCTCCGGATCGTTCAAGATCGAAGGCATCTGCTTGATGGACGCCAATGTTTCGCCTTCTTCGTCGGCGAAATCCGTTTGAGGCGGGGCAAGCTGCGCCGCGGGTTCGGCGGCGCTTGGATGAGCTGTGAACCCAATGAGAAGAACACTTGATATCAAAACCATCCTGTGCATGCGGTGGACAATACGATCCTTGTGAAAATGCGGTCAAGCATTTTTTTCTCAGCCCCAGTTTAATTCCACCCGCACGATCACCGTTTCAATTCCTTCCCTTTCTCCATCCCGCTTAATAATCTCCGTCCGGGCTACCGGATTCCTCGCCCCCGCTATCTCCAACACGACCGCCGTGTACCCTTCTATCATCGGAGTGTACCACGGTATAATAAATCGTGGAATGCCCCCGTGAGAAATAATCGAATGCTTGGACCCTTTATCGAGAATTGTTACATCTCCAAAATCAAAATAGCGCAGAGCCGCCTTCTGAAGCCGTTCGGCGGCCGTGGCGGGGGAAACCGCCTTAAAGAGCAGTTTATAGAGCCCAGAGATATCCCGCTGAGCAACAACTCTCGCCCGCTTTCTTACCGAATGAGCATACTCGGACCCCTCGGCAAGCGCCGTCGCTTCGGTCAGTGTGCGCATTGGAAGGGCATCATAGGTGGCGACGGGCAAAAAGACTTGTGTGCAAAAGACCTGATGGGCCTCGTCGGGAAGCAGGGAAAGGACGGCCGAAAGCCCCCCCACGACCTTCTCATCGATATGGGCTCGAATCCCAATATAGGTTGAACCCCGGACATGAAAGGGGCTTTTTCCAGGTGCGACGGGCGTGGGTGTGGCGTTCATCCGGGTCTCCAGCGATCGGACGTCGTTTTTTGAAAAGGATTGTTGTCCTGGCGCAGACATCTATGTTAAACGTAGCGCAATTTTGATCATGGCCGTTCCAGCTCTGAAATCCGAGACTACTCTATGAAACTCTCCGCGTTAAGCTCCGATACATACCGCACGCTTGAAGGCGAAATAAAGAAGCATGTTCAAGATGCGCGCACGCTGGAGCAGGTTGGCGCTCGTACCGCCTCGTTTCTGTACGATAAGTTTAAAGAGTCGATTGTATTGGTGCGGCTTTATGCAACCTTGGCCTATCATCGCCTGCCCGAAAGCGACCAGCGTTTTCTTCAGAGTCATCCAAAATTTTCCAAAATTAAGTCGTCCATTGATGCAAACACAATGGTCTTGTCGCTGATGGGGAGTGCCGGTGAAGCGCCCGAGTGGAATGCCAGGCTAAATTCCAAGGGTCATTTGGGGATTCCTTTGGTGTCTCAAGATTTTGTAGAGACACTTCCCATGGTGTCAAGAGTCTTTAAAGAATTGGGGGTTGCTCTTGGTGGTCTAGTGACGGTAGACCAGGGCGTCCACACCACCACCTTTGGACGGCTTGGGGGAATGTTCTATGTGGATGACGCTGGCACAGCCAAGGATGACCAGAACCGGCTGATTATACCGTCGCAGGACTTTGTGAAGCGCTATGGGGTACATACGGTTTTTGGAACGGTGGGACGCTATATTTCAGGGGGCATTTATTTGGTGATTATTTTCTTTTGCCGGGAAAACGTGGAGCGCGATATCGCCTATGAATTTATGTCGATGGGCAATGCGATTACGGCGACAACCGTGAGCATTGCGCAGACGGGCAGGTTTTTTGCGCCTTAAAACACCATTCCACATACCTTGGCGACCAAATCCCCAGGATGTAGTGGCTTTGCGATAAAGGCCGCTTGGCCCATTCCACATAGGCGGGCTTCCGCCTCGACTTCTCCATAGCCGCTGATCACCAGCACGGGCACTTTTTCATCCATTTGCCTAAGTTGCCTGAGCACTTCCACCCCATCCATCCGGGGCATCACCAAGTCGAGTACAACGGCCGAAATGGCATCGCGATGCTCTTGGAATGTGGATACGCCATGCACTCCATCGGCCGCCTCCAGCACACTAAACCCCGCTTTTTTCAATACTTGACCGACAAACGATCGCACGCTTGCCTCGTCATCGACCACCAGGACCATGCCTTTTGCTTTTCGCTGTGGGCTCTCGACGCGACGAACCCCTTCATTTGCCGGTGCTTCACTGACATTGGGGAATAACACTTCAAATAGACTTCCCTTTCCCACGCGGCTGGATATCTTGATGGCCCCCTTATGAGCCCGGACAATTCCAAGCGCCGCGGCCAGTCCCAGCCCTCGTCCAGTGAATTTTGTTGTGAAAAAAGGTTCAAATATACGCCTGAGCGTATCTTCACTCATACCGCAGCCATCATCTTCCACTTCAATATAGGCATATTCCCCCGCGGGTAAGTCATCGGGCCAATAGGGTGTTCTAAGCTCGGAGGCATCGGCATAACGCACCCCCGTGCGCACCCGTATCACGCCGACTTGGTCTTCAAGCGCATCGGAGGCATTGGTGATCAGGTTCATGACCACTTGACGGATCTGGGTTGTGTCGGCCCTCATCTTGGCGGGCTGTAAATCCAGATGCAGGGTTGCCTTTTTTGAGATGACGGTACCGAGCAACTGACTCATTTCCTTGACGACCTTATCCAAGCTGATGACCTGGATCACAAAGCGGCCTTTGCCTGAATAGGCGAGCATTTGACGGGTCAAGTCGGCCGCCCGCTGGGCCGCTCTTTCGATTTCGGACACCATCGAGGCCACTTCCGATTCCGGGGGCAAGTCCAATAAGGCCAGGCTGGCATAACCCATCATTGAAGTGAGCAAATTGTTGAAATCATGAGCGATTCCACCTGCCAAGACCCCTAGGCTCTCGAGCTTCTGGGCATGCTGAATTTGAGCTTCCAGCCGTTTTCGTTCCTCCTCGGCCTTTTTGCGCTCGGTAATATTTAGCGCCATTCCCCCTAAACAGACCTCTCCGGAACGAAAGCGGATGGGGAATTTTGCCGTCAGCCACGTCTCGTCGCCCTTTTCCTTGACAATGGTTTCCTCGACGACAATCTCGCGCATTTCCTGAAGCACCCGCAAATCGTTTTCCCGAAGCTCCGCGGCCATGGCAGGAGGCCATAGCTCGTCACCTGTGCGGTTTTTCCATTCCGGGGGCTTACCATGCCAAATTTGATCGACAAAGGCTTGGTTGATAAAGAGCAGACGGTCATCCTCGCTCTTCATAAAGGCCACGGCGGGACTATGCTGCATAAAAGCTTCAAATAGCTCCCGGCTTTCATGGAGGGCCTGCTCGGCCTGCTTTCGGTCGGTGATATCCCGGATCGCCAGCACGACTTCGTCCATCGCCGTGGGTGTAACCCGGGCTTCAAAGAAGCGTCTTTCATTCCCCATCGTCAGCTCGTACTCGTGGGTTGAAGGCTTTCGCGTGGTGAGCGCCCGATCGATGGCCCTGATGGCCATGGACGCCACATGGGGAGGCAATACATCTTTGATGTTGCGCCCAAGAAACCGTTCGGGCGGCGTTAACAAAATTGCATCGGAGGGTGCATGATACGAAAGAAACACGCCTTGCCTATCGACGCGAAACAACAAGTCACTAACGCTTTCGATAAGTTCTTGTTTTTCCCGCTCACTCTTTCGAAGAGCTTCCTGGACCTGGCGGTATTCCGTGATATCCACCAGGGTATTGACTGCACCCATCAGTTCGCCGGTGGTGTCATAGAGAGGCTTGGCATGGGCAAGCACCGAGCATCGCCTTCCATCCGGGCGTTCAATCAAAAGTTCACAGCCGATGTATTCTCTCTCCTCCTTGAGGGCCCTTGCCATCCAACTTTCATCACGGCTGATGGGAATACCTTCCTTCGTAAACAGTTTCAAAGAACCACAATAGCGATCCGCGGGGTCGAGCAGGGTGGGACGGCGCCCCCAGAGTTGAGCGGCTGCATCATTAAAGAAAGTAATCAAGCCGTCGCAGTCGCATGTATAGGTTGCGACAGGCATTGTTTCGAGCACATGAAAACACCAGAGGAGCTCTCTGGAAGACTCATTTTCTGCGGCTTGCTCGCATTTCTGTTTGGGATTGGACGACGGCTCTGATCTCATCAAACACCACCCTTCCATCGCGGAGCACCGAGGCGTGCGTGCACCGTGTTTTGATGCAGGACTCAGCGTTTCCCACCCAGTCCCAGCGTACGATATTTTATAAATATACGAGCTTAAGCGTCGCTAAACAAGGGTGATTTGCCGTTCTTTAGGGGAGGAATAATGAAATTTTTAGGCAGGATATTGGGACGGGGGGAAAATCGCAACCATTTAGGATCTAGTTATTGTCTCTTTCAAAGGCACAGCGGATAAACATCGTGGAGCTTTCCCGTTCAGCCGATCCGCCGACAAATCGAATCATCCGCTGTTCAGTGCTCGCGCATCCGCTGACCATGGCGGAATTGCCGATAGAGGGCACCGCTGTTGCATCGATATAGCAAAAACCGCTTGCCGGCTGGCCGCTTTGAGGATCGATGGGGGAATTGGACACATCGTTCTGACAAGCTTCCCTGGCCGAGCCTTCCAATTGGGCCACCTCACAGAAGCAATTGCATCCACCATTGGCACAAGCCGGATCTTTTAAGGCCATATCCACCAATTGAGCCTTGTTCTCGACAATGGGAGAGCGGCCGGGAGCATTGCATGCATTGCACGCATCGATATCCGCGGGATCTACCCGTTTGGACTCAATGACGGTACAGGGCACTTTGGACGTATCATCGACAGGAAGCTCCCTGGAGAGGCATTGGCTGCGAATGCGCTCTTTTAGCCGATCGACAAGGGCAAACACAGCGGGCTGATAGCCATAATGGGGTGCCGAGCTATCCTTCAGCTCGGCGGCGCACACACTCGCGACAATGGCTTGATCGCCGATCCCCTGAAGCACCTGAAGTTCTCTTGTACCCGGATACGCCTTGGCATTGACTTGAAGCGAATAATCCCCCGGCTTATTTGGAAGCTCGGCGCACAGAGGACTGTTGACACTTCCCGGCTTACACTCGCACCCTAGCAGAGTTCCGGCACTGCAATCCACGGGCTCTGGAAGAGAGAAAACGCAAGCATATTGGAGATCGTCTGTTAGTGCGGGGCGCTCGCATCCATGAATAGAATCCGGAGAGTTTTGACAATCGCCTCCAAGGGCTTCGCCCGTTATTGGATGCACACCCGAACGCGCCTGTTGAGACTCAATCATCAAAGGATCGCGAGGAGCCACACCGGCTTGAGGATTGCCCAAAATCAGATCCCATACGGAATAACCGGTTTGAGGATCGATATCCCCCAGGGTGGCTGCGGGCTTGTAACCCTTGGATAAATCTGTGGAATCGGCGGCCAAATCCTGCCAAGGCACACCCACCAAACCCGCCAGAAAGACCATATTTGGACCCCGCGTAAGGGGACGGCTATCCGAGGGATCGAGATCGCTGAAGAGCGGATTATCGACCAGCTCACCCCTTCGGTTTTCGACGCGGAGCTCGGTCAGCGCCCGGCTATAACGCTCGATGGGGTAAAGAAAATCAATACCAAAACGGCGCTTTTGATCGAAGCAGCGCAGGTTTGAGCTATCCTTCTCCGCGCTTAGCGTACGAATAAATCCATTTGCGTCATAACAGCTTGGATCATCGGGACAAGTTCCCCGGTCCTGAGCGCAGGAAAAGCAACAGGGATCGTTGGGATTGGCTGCGCAGACGGCCCTTGCGGCTGGCATACGGAAAGGCGTTCCATTGGGATTCTGCAATTGACCGACGGCGAAATACCCTCCAAATTCCTTAATGGAACAATCATTCTCATCGCTGAGCATCAGCACGGCGACGAGCGAATCGGGCCTTAAGAAATCCTTGCGCTGCGTGAGAAGCTGCTCATCGATACCCTCGGGAACGACGGAACCATTGACAACAGACAAGCTTGCATAAGGCTCTGGATCGACCAAAAAACGATACCAGCTTTCCAATTGAGACTCGTAACCGCACCCGACCTGCCCCACACCCACAACCATAGCTCGCAAATGGTCCACCAGCGCATTTTGATCGGCCTGACCCGGAGGATCTTGGTTTTGAGCAGGGTCCCAAGCTAAGAAACCTTTATTTTGATAGGTATCCACACCCCCATCCCCACATGGATCGGTACGGGAGAGCAGATGCCCCCTGTCATTATTGCTACGGGTTAGGCCCGATGCACATTTTTGAGCGGTTTCATTGGGACAACTATCGGCACCATGCCCACCCAAACTTGAACTAATCATCCCGATATGAATATCGAGCACCGGAGCGAACTCCCTTTCGGACCCCTCCTCGGGACAGGGCTCAAGAGCGCCTGCAGGCTGAAGGGCGGAAGGCTTGCCTGAGGAATCCAAACACGGAGGATTCACCAAACGCTCGATCAGATTGGGCACGGCCTGCGCCAGAATCTGTTGTTTATCGGCCATAGAACTCGAATTATCGATAGCCAGCAACAGATCGATTCTATTGATCGTATGTTGACTTAACCTCTCAAAAATCGTGAGCGAACTCTTGGTATCGGCGGGCTCGACGGGCCTATCCAGACAACCCGACAAGACAAAAGCACCACCCAATAACCAACGTGAAGAGCGTTGAGCAAAGACCTGGGCCAATCGACGACAACGAGAATAAACGAAGGTAGTCATGGCACAACTCCATTGGCAAGAGAGACGTAATTAAAAGGCTCGCAAACGCGGCCTGTGGAACACGCCTAACGATCAAGCAACGACAGTGCCAGAAAATTTTTTCAAAAAAAGCCGGTAAGTCAACGCACAGCGTCAACCTAGTTGACCATCGCCTCACCATTCAGTCAACCTAGATGCAGGACAATAAAGGGGCGCGCCGCAGCTTTATAAAGTGGGTTCAGAACATGATGCCCATGTACCAGCGGAGCACCTGAGCGGTCTCCGTCTCGATACCGGCCGTACCCGTCTTCTGCTGAAACGCCGTCTTTTCTCCGGGCATATAATCGAAACCACCCAGCGGAAACAAAACACCATATTGAATCGCCGTATAAAAACCACCCATCTTATTCGGATCGTCGTTCAGCGAACCATCCTTCGATTGATAATAAATCGACCCGTTCAGCTCAATACCCAAATCCCGCTTATGACCAGGCGTCTGCACAAATTCACTCGCCCGGCTCCATATCACCGACGCACTCCCGCCCAGCTTCTGACCATTCTTGTTCCGCGTAAAATCGTAGTCCACCGTCGGCTTGAAATAATATGCCCCCTGTACCCGCGTCAGAATATTGCGGAACAGAATTAAATCAACACGGTAATCGGGATGAAAACGGAAGGTCGAAAAGGTCCGATCGCTGGTAAGCTGAGGCTGAAGCCCCTCGCCCCTGGGCGCCAGCGAATCCACATCCGGATCGCCGCTCGAATAACCAAATCCAAACCCAAAACGAAGCCGATCCTCAACCGCCCGATAATCCATCTCCGTCGCTAAACCAAATTGCCGAATCTTCCATCCCGGGTCTTCAATCGAGTTCACATTCTCATAGTCCGATCCGGCACCGCCCTCGCGAATCGTATTTTCCAGTGAACCCAAGATCATCGCCGCCTCTAACTCGAAGCGGAATTTCTTGTAAAGGAACTGAAACCAAAGATCTGGAATATAGGCCGTTGCCCCGCGCCTCACGTACCCTTGGCTCACATTGTAGGCCGACTCGCCCAGCGACGCGGAGGTACCCGTCGCGCCCGTGTCATTCGCCAAAAACTGATTGCGAAACACAAAATAAAGGCCGCCGTTCAACACCACATCGCCGCGCGCCAAATCCCGCTTTTGAAGCTCGGGATCGCGCCGCCGCACAGCCACAAATACATATTGGCTCACATCATCGAGCTGACCCAAATCGTAAGGCTGCCCCTGCCGCTCGCTCAGCGATGTGCTGATCGGGCCTTCGTTTGCGAAATCCCACGCGCCCGCAAAGTACAAATCCAAATCTTTGAAGCCCGTCACGAACATGATGCGATCGGCCGTGGACTGCCAATCGGAGTCGTAACCATCGCCCGCGTTAGCGAACATGCCCAGACCCCAATGGCTCGGCATACGGCCAAAACGAAGCACACCCACCGGGGTCACGTATTCGCCCCACACCCGCTTGACCGTGATCGAATCCTGAAGGCTGTTCACGCCCACGGTCGGCGCCCACTGCGTCGTCGCAAACGCACCGGTCGGCGCATAACCGCCTCGCCCGATCACGCTATAGCCATTCGCCGAAGGCCGGTTCATATAGCCTTCCGGCGTCGAACCGAGCACAAGGTTATCCAAAATGTCGACCTGCGACAGAACCCGTACGTTGTCGCTGATGTGCAGCTCGGGATTTAAACGGAAGCGCATATTCGCGCCCGCCTGCGTGTATTCCTGGCAAGTCTGAAAGCGCGCTGGAAGCGGATCGTCGCCGCAAAACGCAACGTTGTGAGGATTGCCGTTGATATCGATGTGATCGTTATCGGGAGGCTGAGGCCATATGACCGTGCCCGGCCCGTCTTTGCGGCCCAGCGAAAACTTGTGAAATAGCTCGGCGCGGAGACGGAAATAACCGTGAAAATCAAAGGAAGGCCGGACGTGCGACCACCAATTTTCCGCGTAGACATCGCTTCGGGAAGCCGCGATTTCCACCGAGCTCTTGGGCCGCTCTGATCCCTGTTTTTCAAGTGCTTTCGCGTCTTTGTCGGGATCGACGGACACAGGTTCAGACAAGCCAGGCGGCGGAGCGTTTGGCTTGGGCGCCGCAGGCTCGGACGCCACGGGCTTGGGAGGCTCGGCTTTAGGCGTTTCGGCCTCGGGCGAAACACCGGGAGGCTGCGTTTGCGCGGCTCCGGTCTTCGCATCGGCCTTTGCATCGGGCTGAGCGTCGGCGGCAGGCTGACCCGCCTCGACCGGCGTGCCCTGAGCCTTCGCATCGGCGGGAGCCTTTTGGGGCTGTTGTGCGAAAGCGGGCTCCGAAGCCGCAACCAACGAACCAACCAGCGCAGCGCACAGGGGCAGCGTTTGCCCAAACCGCCGCAGCGTTCCCGATAAATGGGGCACCTTTCGCATCGATGCGATTTCCCTTCCGATTACCTTCCGGCGACGCTCTCCAGGTGGATGCGTTCATTGGATATACCCATTCAAAGGATGGGCAAGCCGCCATCTCTCACGCCCGCACCGCGTGGTCAAGCCGGTTTTGCTTTGCTTTGCCCAGCAATACCCAACAAAGCCCGCACCTACCTGCCGTGTTCGCCCTTGACCCTCGATAACCCTCTTGGCAAGCGCACTCGTTTTGGAGAGATTTCAGGTCGGACTTGAGCCGCCGAACGGCCGTTTGCAGTGCCCGCGTAGTATCGTGCCGTTCGCCCCTGGCCCACCGGATCAAGCATCAAGCGAGGATGAATGAGAACCCAGCGCGCCATCTGCCTTCTAATGACTTTCGGCGTTCCGCTTCTTGCGGCGCTCGCGCCGTCCACAGCCGGGGCGCAACAGACGCAGGATGCCACGGCCGCGGAAGGAGAATTTTCGGTTCAGCGCTTTGAACCGGCTCCCGGGCCAAGAAATTATTTTTCGGTCACGGGCGCGCGCACGGAAGGCCAAATGGCGTTCTCGGCCGGCGTGATGTTCAACTACGCCAATCTTCCTTTCGTGCTGAAGAGCTGCCGCTCGCAAGAAAATTGCGATGAGCCCAATACGCTTCAGACGACGGATGTAAACGTCATCAAGGACTACTTTCAGTTTGATGTGATGGGTTCGCTGACGCCTGTGCGCAGGGTGCAGGTGGGCCTGCGATTGCCTTTGGCCTATGTGAGCGGCGACGGCATCGATGTCACCGATGGAAGCCCTTCGCCCGATGGCCTGAAAACATTTGCCGTGGGCGATCCGACGCTCGAGGTGAAGGCGAGGCTGTGGGGTGAACCGACGGATTCTTATGTGTTCGGCGCGGCGCTCGATGTGAGCGGTTCGGTCGGGCATTTGATGGCGGAGAATCAATACATCGGCAACTCATCGCCGGTGACGGTTGGCCTTAAGGGCATCTTCGATGGAAGCTCCGGCCCGCTGAGCTTTGGCGCAAACCTGCGCGGCGTGTACCGCGGCGAGGCGCGCCTCGGATCGACGACCGTGGGCCCCGTTGAATTCCGGTATGGCGCGGGCGTTGGCTATCAAGTGAGCCCGCTCTTCCGCGTGCTCGCCGAAGGTTATGGGTCGACGCAGTTCAACACGAAGAACGGCACCAATACCCTCGAGGTGGACGGCGGTATTCAAGTCACGCCTGTATCGATGGGCCTGGTGTTCACGGCGGGCGGCGGCGCGGGCATTTTGCAGGGCGTGGGCGTTCCTAAATTCCGCGCGCTTGCGGGTGTTGGCTATGTGTACGAGGTCGGCGACAAAGACGCCGACGGCTTGAACGACAAAGAAGATCAGTGTCCGACCGACAAGGAAGACAAGGACGGATTTGAAGACACGGATGGCTGTCCGGAAGACGATAACGATCAGGACAAGATCAAGGACAGCGACGACAAGTGCCCGATGCAGGCCGAGGTGATCAACGGCTTGAAGGACGACGATGGCTGTCCGGATGAAGTGCCTGACAAGGATAAAGACGGCATTCCGGACGCTGACGATAAGTGTCCCGATCAGTTCGGCAAGGTGCGGGTCAAGGAGTACTACGGCTGCGCCGATAAGGATCAAGACGGCGTACCCGATCCGATCGACAAGTGCCTCGATGCGGCCGAGGATACCGACGGCTTTGAAGATACCGACGGCTGCCCCGATCCGGATAACGACCGGGATGGCATTCCGGATGACGGCGACGAATGTATCGATGCGCCGGAGATCAAGAACGGCTTCAAGGACGAAGACGGCTGCCCGGATGAAGTGCCTGACACAGATAAAGACGGCATTCCCGACACGGCCGACAAGTGCCCGAAGGTGCCCGAGAACGTGAACGGCTTTGAGGACACCGATGGATGTCCCGATAAAGGTCCGTCACTCGTTCAAATTACGGACAGCGAAATCAAGATCCTCCAAAAGATCGAGTTTGCGACGGGCAGCGACAAGATCACGGGCGCGGGCAGCTTTGCCGTTCTCGACGCCGTCACAAGCGTGTTCAAGCTGCATCCTGAAATCACGCTGGTCGAGGTTGGCGGACATACCGACAACGTGGGCAACGAGAAGCAGAACACCGAGCTGTCGCAGAAGCGCGCGGAAGCCGTTGTGAAGCATCTCATCGAAAAGGGCGGCATCGATAAAAACCGCTTTACCGCGAAGGGTTACGGCCCGAGCAAGCCCATCGCCGATAACAAGACCAACCCAGGCCGCCAGAAGAACCGGCGCGTTGAATTCACGATTCTGAAGAACGCGCTCAAGCAGGCGCCTCCGCAATAAAAACCTGCCGCGCCAATCAGATGGCGCTCCAGGATGAACAGCAGGCCCGCATTGGAAACGATCGGGCCTGCTGCTTTTTGTTACATTGGCCACGCCCGGCCCATTTCCGCAAACATTCATCACAGGCTTTTGCCCATGCTTTTGGTCAAGCGATCCGCCCGCCCGCTGCCTGCTACGGCTGGGCTTTTGTTTTTGGTGTTCGCTTCCGCTGTGGGCTGTGGCCCGGCCGAGCGCGAACTTCTGCCTCGTTCGCTCACATGGGCCGAACTGAGAACGGTGCGGCGCTCGGTCACGGTGACGCCGCCCGGGGAAAAAGAACGGTCTCCTTTTCCGCGCGAGCGCTTGGTGGACGGCGAAACCATTTCCGTGGGCGAAGAGGGGCTCGCGTGGCTGAGACGCGATGCGGGCGCGACGCTCTTGGTGCGGGGGCCGGCGAAGCTTGTCCTGCATGCGGACGCCATCGAGCTCGGCCAGGGGCGCGTGTTTATCGACACGCCGCCCGGGGTAACACAGCAATTGCTTACGCCTTCAGGCCCGCTGGAGCTTTCGCATGTGCGCGCGAGCATCGATGTGCAGCCCGCTCAAGATGCAACAGATGTGTATGTGCTCGCGGGCGAGGTAAAGACTGCGGGGCTCGAAAAAAACCCGGGAGCGCGCGCGGGCGAGACGCTGCATGTGCAAGGAAAGGCCGGACAAGCCCAGGCCAAGGTGCAAGCGGCGCTGACATGGGAAGACTGGACAGGCGGCCTTGCGACCACCGATCGGACGGCTCAGCCTTCGCCCTTTGGCGTGGGCACCGTGGGTGCGCGAAAGCCGGGCGATCAAGGTGCTCCGCATGCTCCTCTGGCTATTCAGCGCGTCGATGTGCGCGTTCATATCGAGGGCGATTTCGCGCTGACCGAAGTTGATGAATATTTTTTCAATTCAAGCTCTGAAGTGGTCGAAGGCATCTACCGGTTCCGCACGCCCGAAGGCGCGGTGCTTCATCGCTTCGGGGTCGATCGCAACGGCGCGCTTGTCTTTGGGCGGGTCAAGGAAAAAGCGAGCGCTGAAGCTCAATATCAAAGCAATGTCTATGCGGGTTCGACAGAAGATCCGGCGCTGCTCGAGTGGGATGCGCCGGGCGTATACCGGGCGAGGCTGTATCCGATCAAGCCAGGCGAAACCCGGCGTGTGGTCGTGCAATACGGCGAATGGCTGAGCCGCACAGGGCCGCTCGGACAGCGCCGCATGTATGTGTATCCAATGGCGGCGGAGGGCTCTGAAGGATCGCTGCCGCATATCGAAGAGCTGACGGTATCGATCGACCTGGAAAAGAGCGGCGCGAAGGAAGTGCGGGCCGGAATGGCCGCTGTGCGCGAAGGGCAAACCGTCATTGTGAGAGCTCAAGATTTAACGCCGCGGGCCGATCTTGCGGTGGAGCTATTCGACGACGGTGCGGCGCAGACGCGGGCCTACACCGCACCGCATTGGATCGATTTGGAATCGCTGCCTCCCGAAGAGCGCTCGGAAGCGAGAAAGAGGTCGAAGACCGAAGCGGATTATGTGCTCGTCCCGCTGCGGGCGAGTCAATTGCCGGCGCCCAAAGAAGGCTTGGATCTCGCGCTGGTCATCGATACTTCGGCCGGCACGGATGCGGGTTCGCTTTCCATCGCGAGAGCGGCCGCCGCGGCCCTGCTCGAGCATTTGGGCACCAAAGACCGGGTTATTGTCTTTGCGGGCGATGCCCAGCTCACCCCGATCGTGGCGAGCAAAAGCAAACTAAGCCCTGTCGACAACAACCTGCGCGACGAAGTCCTGTCGGCGCTGTCCGCGCGCAGCCGGGGAGGCGCAACGGATATGGGAGCGATGCTGGCTCAAGCGGCTGCGGCCCTCGATCCAGCGGGCGATCGGCGATCGGCGATTGTGTATATCGGGGACGGATCGCCCACGGTGGGCGAGCTTAGCCTGGCCGAGCTGAGGGAGCGGATGGCCAAGCTTCCAAGGCCCGTGCGTATCTTTGCGATGGGCATCGGCGACACGGCCGATATGGGCATCTTGAGCGGTCTATCCCGAGGTGCATTTGCCGAACGGGTAAGCGATGCGCACACGGCTTCACGCGCCGCGCTCCGATTGCTGGAACAGGCTGAACGGCCGGCGCTCTTGGGCACATCCATCGATTTGGGGCCCGGCGTGGAACGGGTGTTTCCCCGCGATTTGGGAGCCGTGGCGGCGGACGAGACACTGGTGATGATCGGCCGCCTCGCCGAAGGAGCGAAAACACCCACAACCGTAAAAATTCAGAGCCCGCTGGGAACCGAGAACCAAACCCTGTTGCCGGTGTCGATTGATGACCACGGCGATATGGCGAGGCGCTGGGCGATGGCACGGCTATTTGAAATGATCGATGAAGGTACGGGCCGCGCGGCGATTGTCGATTTGGGATCGCGGCATGGAATCATCACGCCCGCGACTTCGCTCTATGTGCCGACGTTTCGCGAAATGACAGGCGATGAGCGGGATGAATTCGAAAAGCGGCGCGCGAAGGCCAGAGGCCCCGGCTCAAGTTATGAAGGGAAAAAGAAGGGGATTCTCGATGGTTTGCTGAGGAGTCAGGAGGACAAGAGCGCACCCGTGAGTGTGGTGGCCGCTCCTGAACCTCAAAGCGCCGATGTGCCGAAGGAACCGATGGCCGCGGCGACGGCAATGGCTGCAGTGGAAGAACGAGCGCCGCCGGGCGGCGGGAAGGCGCCTGAAAAGCCCATATTGCTTCCTCCTGCGGCCCAAGAGGCACCGATACCCAAACCCGCGCGGCAGAGTCCAGCCTTTGGAGGCGGCGTCAAAAGCGACGCGAAGAACGCGGCAAAGCCTGCGGATCGCGGCTTTTACGGGGGCTCAACGAATGGAGCTCCACCTGCTCCAACAACAGCGGCTGTTCAAGGGCAAGGCGGCGAAAAAAGCGGGAACAGACTGGAATGGGATGGAGACGGCTACCTGGATAATTCCCAGCCTCCGGCGGTAGCAGGCGACACGACAACCCTCACGGAAACGGCCAACACCAAGGACAGCGGCCGCTTTGTTGCCGACCCTGTTCAGAGAACCACCATCTCTATCGAACTCGGCGAAGTGGGACACAGCGTGCGCTTGTGCGGAGCTGCCTCGCGCCTGCCTCTGGACGAGCGAATTGCCCTGTGGAACGAGAGGCTTGCAAGCGCGGCGGGCCGCATCGACCGCGTGGCCGCTGTGTACGGAAACGCCCTCTTTTTGTGCGAAGCGCCAACCTTCCGCGAGCGCAGCCGGCTCTTGTCGCTGATGCTCAATGCTGTGCCCACGGTGACGGGACGGGTGCAGCTTTGGCGTTTGATGTGGAACGATCGGGGAGCGGCCGATGTGCTGTACCGCGGTCTTGTCGCGCGGGTGAAAACAGCCGAGCAGGCCCGCGAACTGCATCAGGCTCTCGATTTGAAAAGCGCCGATCCGGGCATCATCGAGAAGCTGCTTAAAGAATCGAAATCGCCGTCCGACCGGGTGGCCAAGCTGAGGGTGCTGACGCAGCAATGGCCAGACGATTTCGAGCTTTTGATCAAGCTGCTCTATGCCTTGGAAGATGCGGGCGACGACGCGGGCGCGAGGGCTTTGGCGCGGACGCTAAGGGTGAGGCCCGATGCCGATGCCCGCCTTCGCACAGCCATCGGCGAGCTTTATTTAAGGCTTGCGGCGCGGGCCGAGGCTCCCGAGCAAAAACAATCCGACGAGCTCGAGGCGAGGAGAACCTTTGGCGAAATCGTCGAATTTTCACCCGACGATCCAACGGCGAGACGCAGGCTGGGCGATCTGCTCAGGGCTCATGGCTGGTATGCGGATGCGGCGCGCCAATACGAAACATTGGCCAAGCTGACGCCCGATGATGCAAGCGTTCCGCTGCTGCTCGCTGCATCGGCCGAAGGTTTGGGCAAGCTCGAAGAGGCCGTGAAATGGACAGAAAAAGGCGCGCAGGCCGGTTCGCCTGATGCCGATTCCGGGCCGGCCCGCATCGCCCGATCGATTGCGGCAACCTACCTTGCGTGGGGACGCATCGCGGCCCGGGATGCGGGCAAGAAGGACGAAGAAAAAGCCTTGCTGGCCCGCACCGATCGCGTGCTCAGCGCAGAGCGCGGATCGCAGGCCAAGGTCAGCGCGAAGGTGCGGGCAACGCTGATGTGGTCGCACCCCGAATTTCATCCGACGCTGTGGAGCAACGCACTGGGAGCGCCGATGCCGGCACCCGACAGCGATCAAAGCTTGGGCATCGCGCAGGTCATGCTGCCCGAGCGCGCGGATGTCTTCGTAGAAATCAGGCTTGAGCCGGACGAACTGGAACACGCAGCACGCCTCTCAGCGCAGGCGTGGTTTACCGTCGTGTTTGATGAGGCAGGCGAGGGAGAAAAGATTGTGAAGATGCCGATTCGCTTTGTCCGCGATGGACGGACCACACAACGATTTTCGGTCACAGGCGGACAAGTCCGGGAGGTCGTACCGTGAGCGCACAACAACGACGGGTCATCATGACCAGGGGCGAGACGACGGATACAGCCGAATGGATAGGCGATCCGGACGCTCCGATCGCTGGTTCCGGCGGCAGCGGCAACGAGGGCCTGCCGCGCCTCGAGCACATCACGGGCAAAGGCAACGAAGGATTTTTCTCGGCGCCTCGCCTGTTCGCGATTCTGGGTTCTATCGCGGTGATTGCGCTTTCGTTTTTTATCATTCGCAATCAAAAGCCATCGCTCGGCAAACCGCTTGTGCCAACCATCGCGGATTTGTCGGCCATTCACGCGGGCGTGTTCGCCAAGGGCGACGATGTCCGGAAGATCCGGCGTTTGTCCGTGGGCGATACGGTTGAAACCGACGCCGATGGCCGCGCCCGGCTCCGGCTCGATGACGGCAGCACTTTCGTTATTGATAAAAATTCTAAATTGGTGCTCACGGAAAAAGGAGCGGTCCTCGAGTTTGGAAGAATCTTTGCTCAGGGCGCCTTAGGCGCGCGCACCGAAGTCGATGTGGGCGGCGCAACCGGCATCTTGAGCGGCGCGAGCGCCGGCATCGAACGGCCCAAGCAAAACCCGCAAGGCGCAAAGCTGTACGCATCCAACGCCGAAATCACCGTGCGCGCCCGGGGCGGCGGCGAGAATTCCGTGCAGGCAGGCGAAACGGCTACGGTCGCGGGCGAAAAAGTAAGCGTCGCACCTGAACGCGGCTTCGATGACTGGACAGGCGGAATGGCGGCTCCCTGGGCCGCAAAAGGGCCTCCCCGCCGGGCCGTGGGCGAACTGTGGGGAAGGCCGACAGCCACCGCCAACGCCGAAGCCGGCTCTCCGCTCACCATCCGCTCTCACGATGTCAAAGCCACGGTGACGCGGGAAGTCGCTGAAACCGAAGTCCGCACCACCTTCTTCAACGCAGGCAGCGAAGCGGTCTCGGGCGATTTCCGCATGGCCCTGCCGCCCGGCGCCATCGTCTCCCGCTTCGCGTCCATGCGCGGCGACTCGATGTCCGAAGGCCATATCGCGCTCGCGTCCCGCACTCCATCGGGAACGGCCTCGGCTTCTGAAGTGCTGGAATGGGCGGGCGAAGGCTGGCTCCGCGGCACCATTCCGATGATTTCCCCTGGCCAGACAGTAACGGTCATCGTCGGCTACACCGAATGGCTTACGCCTATTCCCAAGGGCGATGGCCGCACGATGGTTGTTCAATACCGCTATCCGATGGTCTCGGATGCGGCGCCTCCTTTGATCGGCGAGTTTTCTGCGACGGTCGATGCATCGCCCTCGCGCCCTGTTTCCATGGCTTCGGGCTTTTTCGCGCGCGTCAATGGACAGAGCATCGAAGTGCGCCGCCCCGATTTCCGCCCCTCCGCCGATTTGGTCGTCGATATCGAAATCGAGCCCTGGAAGTTTCCCGCGCGCATTTACGCAGCACCTCCAACCGTGGCCGACGACGCCGGAGGCACCATTGTCGTTCGCACCGAAACACCTGCCGCCGCGCGCGAAGACGGCGTGACGCTCGCATTGGTGCTCGACACTTCAGCCTCGATGGAGCCCGCGCTTCTCGATGCGTCCCGCGCCCTCGTCGAAGCCGTGATGAGCGGCTTGGGCACGCGCGACCGGGCCATCGTCATCGCCGCAGATCAGCTCACCAAGCCCGTTGGCCCCAATGCGATCGGCCCTGTGGACGATGCTCGCAGAAAGGCTGTTTCACAAGCCCTTTCACAACTTTCACCGGGAGGCGCGACAGACCTCGGGCGAGCGCTTGAAGCCGCCGCCGATGCGCTTCCCGCCAATGCTCCTGCCGCCATGGTCATTTACATCGGCGATGGCTGGCCGACGGTGGGCGATGGTTCGGTCGATTTGATTCATGCGCGCCTTGCCCGAAGGCCGGGCGGAGCTCCCCGATTGGGCGCCGTGGCCGTCGGGCCTCTGGTCAACAAATTCGCCTTGGCTGCACTCACCCGCGGTTCGGGTCCCCTCTTTGAAATTGCCGATTCGGCGGATGCGGCGCGCGTTGCCATTGGCCTGATCGCCGACGCTCTTCAGCCCACCGTCGCCGGCGTCGAAATCGATTTCGGCCCCGAAGTCGAACGCATCTATCCCAGAGGCACGCGCGCGGCTCTCGCCGGTGAAACCGTCATGGCCGTGGGAAGAGTGAGAGGCCCGCTGCCCAATGAAATTACCTTCCGCTACCGCGATGCCCAAGGCGAACACGTTGAAAAGCGGGCGCTGAGCATCGAGCGCGCCGTCAGTGAAGCCGACATCACCCGCAGGTGGGCCTCGGCCCGCGTTGAAGAAATCGCCCTCAAAGGCAAGGGCCGCGAAGCCGCAACCGATGTCGCGCTTCGCGCAGGATTGCTCACGCCATGGACAGGCTGGTTAATCAGCGGCCCCGAAACCTACATTCCAAGCTCGCTTCAGACGCGCATGCTCGATTTATCGGCGGGCCCCGAAGGAGGATTCGCCGCGGCGTTTTCAACACCCAGAGGCTCGTATGGAACGCTCACCAATATTCCTCACGAGACCGATGAAGACAGCGCCGAGGAAAATGAAAACGCCTACAAATCCTCGGTCGCCCAAGCAGCGGGCCGCATCATCGACGAAGCCTCCGATGCCGTGCGGGCCTGCCGCGATTCCCGCGCCGCCTTAAGGCCGGAACTGTCGGGCAGCCTCGACATCAACCTCTCCATCGACGGCGATGGCAAGGCCGACGATGTCAAAGTCCGCGGTGTTGCCGGTGCCGACGACGAAGCCCTTAACCGCTGCGTCAAAGTCGTTGTCGAAGGACTTATTTTCCCGTCCAGCGGGCTTAAAGTCACCATCGAAGTCAAACGCCGCATCGACCTTCCGCCTCCCCGCGCAACCTTAAAAGGCCGCAAATGCTCGGCCACATCCACACTGCCCATGCCGCTCAGGCGAGGCGTATGGCAAGAGCGCATCAGCCGCGGAACGCCTTCCACGGTGTACATCGAAGCCAAACAAAGCTGTGAACTGCCCACCTGGACCGATAGGCGCGCGCTGCTCGAACTCATCCTTCTCTTCAACGAAGACGGCCTATGGCGCGTCGGCGTAGCCCGCGAACTCGACAAAGCCGGCGAAGCCGATGCCGCTGCCTTGCTTCGCCGCGAAGCGGTTCGCCGGGCCCGCACACCCGAGGAATTGCGCTCCATCAAAATCGCGCTGGTCGGCGATGAACACTATCCCGTGGGCACCTTCCGCAAGCAGTACAACGCGGCCAACGACGACCAAGGCCGCCTCGCCATTGTGCGCCGCTTTCTCGCGATCGCTCCGCATGATGCCCGCCTTCACCGCCGCCTTCTTTCGCTGCTCGAAGCGCTCGAGATGAAACAAGAGCTGGGTTCGGAAATTCAGCTTGTGCGCCGCGATCCTTTTGCAGACGCGGGACTCTTGGCCGACTGCGCATCGGCACTGAGGCGCACCGGCGACGAAAACGAAGCCCGAAGGACGTTTGGAGAGCTGGCCGAACGCGCTCCCGCCGATCCCTGGGCCCGCGCGTTCCTAGGCGATCGGCTGCGCAACGAAGGCTGGTTTGACGATGCATCGCTGGCATACACGGTGCTCGAACAACTCGTTCCCGATGAACCCGCGGCCATTCTTCGCCTCGCGCTCGCCCACAGCGGCGCCGGCCGTTTGGATATCGCTCAGCGCATGCTGGCGCGCGTCGCTCAAACGGGAGGCCGCGCGGGTGATGCCCAACTGGGCGAACTCGCATCGCGCCTGGCTCATGTTCTGCTCGCCGAAGCCCGGGCAAAACCGGATGTAGCCAAGAGCGACGCCGAAAGGCTTGTGCGTTCCGCCCTCGAGCTTCCATATCCCCAAGGCGCGACCGTTATTGTTCTTCGCACACCTGCGGGTTCGCTTCCGATCGAAGCCACATTGAGCCGCGGCCCCAAAGGCGCCCGCGAAGAAATCAAACCGGAAATCGCCGCCACGGGTATTGGCCTCTACACACTGCGCCTCGATCCGGGCGACACCACAGACGCCGTGCTCAAACTCCGGCGGGCCAAGGAGCTGCCGCCGGCCCGCTCCACCAAGGTGCTCATCGACGCCCTTGTTCCCGGCGGCAATGGCAATCCTCCCAAACGCATCACCACCGAAATCGAGCTTCCCTCAACAGGCAAGCCCGTCGAATTCCGCTGGAATCAGAGCGCTTGGGAAAAAATCGAATAAACCCATCCCGTTTTTCTTTGCTCGGCATCCCCGCCCAATTCCTTCAATTCCCACTCGCCAAACGCGCCGGGAACATCCCTTCCCTTGCGCCCAAACCCCCGTCCATTCGCATCATCTTTCATCTGTTTTCCATGCGATTAACGGCCCATATCAAGAATAGATCTTTTTAGATTTTTTCCCCATTCAGGTGCTACACTCCACGGCACCTCATGAAAGTTGGCGGAGTTATCGGCGGAAAGTATCGCCTTAGCCGAATCATCGGCAAAGGCGCCATGGGCACGGTTTGGGCGGCGAGCAACGAACTCACCTCCCGGGAAGTGGCCATAAAGCTCATTGGCGACTCCACGCAAGACCTTCGCATCCGCCTGATGCGCGAGGCCAAAGCGTGCGGAAGCCTCTCACACCGCAACATCATCGAAGTGCTCGATGTGGGCCTGACCGACACAGGCGACCCATTTCTTGTGATGCCGCTCCTGCAAGGCGAAACCCTTGCGGAACATCTGGAGCGCAACCGGCGCGTCACACCCACCGCGGCGGCGCGAATCGCAAGAGATATCGCCCGCGCCCTCTCGTACGCGCACCGCGCGGGCATCGTTCACCGCGACCTCAAGCCTGCCAATATTTTCCTGCACCACGAACCAGGAAGTGAAGACTTCGTGGTCAAAGTGCTGGACTTTGGCGTTTCAAAAAACCTCTACAACCGCGAGGCTGTCGCCACCGTAGCGGGAGGCGCCATCGGCTCGCCCGCGTACATGAGCCCCGAGCAAATCAACCCCGCGGGCACCGTCGATTTTCTCAGCGACATTTGGTCGTTGGGCGTCGTGTTTTTTGAAATGCTCACCGGCCAAAGACCGTTTCAGGGCGACTCTGTCCATGTGCTCACCCAGGTGACCATCGGAGATATTCCCCGTGTTTCAAAGCATCTTTGGCGTATCGAGCCGGCCCTGGACGAACTGGTGGCCCGCTGCATGGAACGCGAGCGCAACCGGCGCATTCAATCCGCGGAAGAAGTCATCAAGGCCCTGGATGCCTACCTCGCCAACGAGACTTCGCAGATCACGGTGGCCAGCCCTTTGAGCGAAAACCCACCCTCCGAAAATCTGGGCCTCAAAGGCACCATCGCCATGGACAACGCGCCGCCCGACGTAATGGCGGCCCGCAAAAGCATGCGGAAAAACGATTCTAGGCCCAGCCTGCCGGCTGTAACGGCCGAGGCCGAAGCGCCTCCCAGCGACGAAGGTGACGAGGATATCCAGACCGTACCCGTGAACAGCGTATTGCTGGCCCACCTCAACTTCTCAGCCCGTCCCGCCGCCGTTCCAGCAAAAACCAGCCCCGCCCCATCTGCCGCTTCTACTGCGCCGGCCGCCTCTTCACCTCCTCCGGCCCCTTTGGCAGCGTCCGAAGACGGAACGCACCTGATGTCCGTGCCGAGCCGCACACCCACATCGCCGCCCTTTATCAACTCGGGCGCCACAATCCCCTTACAAGCTCACCACCTGAGCGACCCGGCGCGCCCCGCCTTCCCAGCCACCGAAACCCCAAAACCGGTCACCCGCCCAGTCGCGGCACCAAGCTTTGGCCCTCCGCCCCCGCCGGCTCCCCAAAGCCAACAATCCAATCAAATTCAAAACACCAACGATAGCACCATCCAACTCACTCCGGCTTATCCCACGGGCACCTACCCAGCGGCACCAGCCCCAGCCTACCCCACAGGCGGCTATCCCGCGGCGCCCACCCCAGCCTACCCCACAGGCGGCTATCCCGCGGCGCCCACCCCAGCCTACTCAACGCTGACACCACCATCGGGTTATCCATCAACACCCACCCCAGGCGAACGCCTTTCGACGACCTCGGCCTCCGGCGCGCTGCATATACCGACTTCAAACCCCTACCCGCCCTATTCCGGGCAAGAACACCACGACGAAGAAGACAACGCCCTCCGAAAACGAGGCCAACGCCTGATGATCATGGTGGGTGTCTTCAGCGCCATGGTCGTCACCACCATCGTATTGCTCCTCATCCCAGCATTCAACGATCAACCCAGCGGCCCGGACGAACCTGTATCCAGCGCCGACGTGCCCACCCTTTTCACATCGGCTGCGCCGAACGTGCCCACGGCCACAACACCTGCCCCCACGGCTCCGTCTGCGGCGCCCCCGACCACATCCACCCCAACGGCCACCGTTTCCAGCCTCCGCACACCCAGCCCGCCCCCGCTCTCGCCACCCACCACGTCCACCCGTCCACCGCAAGTGCCTCCCCAGCCAAGCACCAAAAGCTCCAACTCCAAACCCGCCCCGGCCCCCACCAACAAAACCAAGACGACCAGCCCGATGGCGCCCTTCCCAATCGACTGGGATAACCCCCAAAGCAAAAAATCCCCCAAACCCAGCACCACCAAACGATGAACCTCTCACCTGGCATCATCATCGGCGATAAATACCGGCTCATGCGCCGCCTTGCGGTCGGCGGACAAGGTTCGGTCTGGGTAGCCGTCCATATCCAGCTTCAGGCGGAAGTTGCCGTTAAATTCCTCGACCTCAGCCAATCCAACGCAGAAACGGCACGAATGCGTTTTGAACGGGAAGCCCGGGCCGCGGCAAAAATCAAAAGCCCCAATATCGTTCCCGTCATCGATGTAGGCGAACACGAACACACGCCTTATTTGGTCATGGAGCTATGCCAAGGAGAAAACCTCGATAAGCGCCTTAAAACCGCAAACCGCCTCGATCCTCACACGACGGCGCATATTCTCAATCAAATCGCCCGCGGCCTCAGACGCATGCACGAAGCCGGTTTCGTTCATCGCGATCTCAAACCCAGCAATATCTTCCTTGCCAAAAACGATGACAGCGAAGAAGTCGTTAAAATCCTCGACTTTGGCATTGTAAAAGAGACCAATCCTATCATTGGAGACGGCACCAAAACCGGCGAGTTTATGGGCTCTGTATTTTATGTGAGCCCCGAACAAATAAAAGACGCCAAAACGGCTGATTTTCGAAGCGATCTTTGGTCATTGGGCGTCATTGTATACCGGGCGATCACAGGCAAACTACCTTTTCCTGGGCCGGCGATTGGCTCGGCATTGGCGCAAATCCTCAACGGCCCAATCGAACCACCCACCCAAATTGTGCCCGAGCTGCCCAGCGCCTTGGATATCTTCTTTAAAAAAGCGCTTAACCGCGATAAAAACGGACGCTTTCAAAGCGCGCTTGAAATGGCCGAAGCCTTTGCCTTGGCCTGCAAGGCGCGAAGACCCCAAGTATCAATCGCCGTTCCCGAGGGCAGCGATTGGCCAGCCCTTGAAGTCAAAGAAGAACTCGATGCTCCGCCTCCCCCGGTGATCGACCAGCAGCCCAACAACCCGCCCCGGCCGATTCCCAATGCAACCGCATCTATTATTCATCCGAATGCATTTCAACCCACACCCAATCCTCCCGTAGCAGCTCCCTCGCTCAAAGGCACGCAACCCCTCCCTCGGCCACAGCTCAGCCACCCTAACATGGGCACCCAAAAACTCCCGCCTGGGTTTCCCGTTTTCGCCGATCCTCGACCGCCTCAATCTCAAGCTCATCCCGAACAACCATCGGCTCCACCTGCATCCACGGCCTACCATCCCACCGCTTCGTATCCCGAGCCTGCCAATTCAATAGAAAATCATGCCAATTCAAACATAGGCCCAGGAATGCCCGTGATGACGGACGAAACCATTACCAATATTGCCCGTAAAAACCCATTCCGTTCCAACACCCGATGGGTTGTCGGCGGCCTGATCCTGGGTACACTCTTTGGCGGTTTAATTGCTTTGGTTGTTATCCTGCTGCGCGTATAAAAAGAGTGACTTAACCTATGAAACACCGTCAAAACACTTATCTTTTCCGCTCCCTCGTACCGGCCGTACTCTGCATGGGCACACTCGTATTGGCCTCCTCGGCCATTCCGGCTTGCACCAGCGGCGCATGCGAAGGCGACGGCTGCGGAACCGCCCCCACCGATGCCGGCACCGACACCGACGCGCCCGACAATTCCTGCACAACCGAAAACGTCACCCAATGCGCGGGCCCCTCTTCAACCCGCACCTGCAAAAACGGCCAATGGATCGAAACTCCATGCCCCGCGCTCGATCCGGCGCTCTGCAATGACAACGGCGGCTGTGTCAATGCCTGCGACGGCCTGAGCAACCGTTGTGTTCCCCGAAGCTGCCAAGCCCGCAATGTATTTGTATGCGGCCCCGACGGACTCCAAAGCTGCTGCGCCAGCGCCAAAATGCCCGGCGGCTCATCCGCGCTGGATAATGCCAATAGCAAAGGAACAGCCACCACCATTACCGAATTTGCCTTGGATATCTATGAAATCAACGTGCCTCGATTCCGGCTCTTCGTGGAATCGGGCATGGGAACGCAGGCCAAACCTCCGAGCCCCGGCGAAGGCGCTCATCCTTCTGGATTGGGAGGCTGGCAACAAGCCTGGAACGCATCGCTCGCCGCGGATCAAGACGCATTTAAAGCGGCCATCGCCTGCGATGCCATGCTCTCGGCCTATGGAACGCCCGATACCGACGCCAAACCCATCAACTGCCTCACCTGGTACGAAGCCAATGCTTTTTGTATTTGGGACGGCGGAAGACTGCCCACCGAAGCTGAATGGTCCTACGCAGCCAAAGGCGGCGACAGCCTTCGCCCCTATCCATGGGGAGCCGATGCACCGACCCTCGACCACGCATCCTTTGATTGCAACAACCAAGGCGATCAGATGTGCACACTCGATGATATTTTTGAAATTGGCCAAACCAACAAAGGGATTGCCCGCTGGGGCCATTTTGACATGGCAGGCAACGTCTACGAATGGACGATGGATATTTTTTCGGCGGACTATTCGGGGATTAGCTTTCCCTGTACGGACTGCGCCAATTTCCCTGGGGAAAACAATATCCAAGACGGCCGGACGGTGCGGGGAGGCGCGTTTAACAGTCAAGACTTTTATTTATCGACGGATTTTCGCGTCAACGGCAAACCGACCGATCGCTTTGCGGTACGCGGAGCCCGCTGCGCCCGCAGCTTTTAACAGAACCGATCTCAAAATTTTTTCTCAAGCGCGCGCCGTCATGCTTCAATCTCGCGCGCGAGCTTGAGGACAACATCCATGAGAGGACGTTCTGGAATCGGATTGGGCACGCCCATCGCGGCAGTGGCCGTCGCGGGTGCTCTATTGCTGGATCTATCCGCGGCAGAAAACGCCCACGCGCAAGCCCAGCCCGCGCAAGTGGCGGCCGCATCCGCCGAAGCGGACAAACTATTTGCGGACGGCAAAGCCGCACTCGAGAAACGCGAGTTTACCAAGGCGCGCGATCTCTTTGAAAAAGCCCTTGCCAAAAAGCGCTCTACCGAAATCGTCGCACATCTAGCGGCAACAGAAATGCAGCTCAACCGCTATCGGGAAGCGGCCGAGCATCTCGATTTATTCTTGAGAGAAGCGTCGGACGCGACGACTGAAGATCGGCAGTACGCCCAAGGACTTCTCGACGACTGCAAAAAGAAGATTGGCACAGCCACCGTGCAACTGAGCGTAAGCGATGCTCAAGTCACCCTGGACGGCAAGGCTGTGGCGCCCACAGCATTGACCGGAACGATCTTCGTGAACCCGGGCAAGCGCGTATTCGAAGCGAAAGCCCAAGGCTATAAATCGACGCGCCAAGAAATCGATTTCGCACCGGGCACCACGCGCACCGTTGCATTGATGCTGGTAAAAGACGCAGCGCCGCCACCTGCGGGCACAGGCAAAACACCACCGGCGACAACGGGCAGCGCCCAACCTCCTCCCGCGGGCACAAGCAGCGCTCCACCCGCATCCACCGAAACCCCGCCACCCCCACCGACCGGCAGCGCGACCGGCCCCACAGAACCGCCCAAAGAAGAGCCTGGACGAAGCGGCGGACGCCTCACATCGCGCGACAAATACATCATGATCGGCGGAGGAGCCGGCATGGTCGTGGGCCTAGGCTTGGGCATAACATTCATGTTGCTAAGCGGCTCGGCCTTTGACGAAGCCCAAACCAAAGACAAAGCGATTGGAGCTGGAGGCTGCGTAAAGCCCACGGGATCGCGGGTTGCGGAATGCGACGCCCTCAAAGAATCGATAGGCACGGTCGACACCTACAACGGCATAGCCGTTGGCGGATTCATTGGAGCGGCGGCATTCCTAACGGCGACCTCTGTATACACCGTATGGGCGGCAGCCATCCGAAAACCCCCGGCGGGAGCGGCCCCTGACACGGCCCCCAAACCGGAAGACAAGCCCAAAGTATCCGTCGTCCCCGTCATGAGTCCCCAATTCGGCGGATTCAGCGTAAGCGGTCAATTTTAGAAGAATCCGAGGCTGGCGCGCATGAAAAACAAGATCGGATTGTCGCTATTTTTGATTGGATTCACCGTTGCAGCATGGGCATCAGGATGCAGCGGAGATCCCTGCCGTGAAGGACTGACGGCATTCTGCAACACAGGCGGCCCCGGCGGAACGAGCACATCGACGAGCTCAGGCAACGGCCCCAAGTGCGGGGACGGGGCAATCGCGGATGCGAATCCCGACGCAGGAACGGCGGGCGAAGCGTGTGACGACGGCAACACCCAAGACGGCGACGGCTGCAGCTCGGTATGCACGATAGAAACCGGCTACATGTGCAATGGCGAACCGAGCACATGCGTATCGACCTGTGGAAACAGCACACTGGACAACGGAGAGAACTGCGACGACGGCAACACGATGGCGGGGGACGGATGCGGAGCGGATTGCCAGCTTGAAGAATGCTATCAAGCATCGGCGATTTTGGGCGATCCCCTACCCGTACCCAAAAACGCCGGCGACGAATGCGGAACCCCCTCGGATGGAATGTATTGCAATGGATTGGGCGCATGCGTCAATCATTGTATGGACAATGCCCAGACCGAAGATGAGGGCGGCGTTGACTGTGGGGGCGCGACCTGCACCAATCTATGTCCTGGAGCGTTTTGTGGTTCTCCAGAAGACCCAACCAAGTGTCCAGGAGGGGCCACGCAGTGTGTGGATTCTGTATGCTGTGATACGGTCTGTGACAACAACTGTTTTTCGTGCAATCTACCTGGATTGGCGGGTATATGCACAGCCGTTCCCAATGGCTTCACCGACACCAGCGCCACCATGACCTGCCCCGTGGGCCAAACGTGCAAGGGTGGTTCCTGCAGCACCCAAAAAGCCAATGGTCAACCGTGCAATATCAACAGCGATTGTGCCAGCGCTGAATGCATAGGACCTGCTGGCATGAAGTTCTGCAAACAAGCCCTGAACACCCCCTGCACGGTGGGCACGGAATGCGCCAGCGGCAACTGCACTGGCAATCTCTGTGTGAATCCCTAATCCCTCCCCCTCCCCATTTCATCCCCTCCTAAAAGCGTTCCCTCGAACGCCTCGCTATATCTCCATCTTTTTCCCACCAGCAAAACACCTGCAATCCCTGAAATCAATTTTTATATACGCCCTAAAAACGCTTACAAAACATTTTGTTCTTAAGCGCTTTTTCGATTTATGCTCATCCCATCTTCAAGCGAAGCGACACCGCGCTGAAGATGGACAACAGCATGAGCAACAGCACACAAAAACCCCGAGCAACCCGGCCCTCAAGAGCAACCCAAGCCTTGCCGATTCGCCTAATCCTACCGATCGCCGCGGCGCTCGCGCACACCACAGAAAACCCTGCCTTCGCCGAAGAAAAAGCGCCACCCAACGCTGACGAACGCGCCCATGCCGAAGCCACCGCGCACCTCAATCAAGCGTCGGCCGCCAAAAATCAAGGCGATTGGTCAACAGCCGCCAAACACTTCGCCGAAGCGTTCAAACGCTGGCCCAACGACACAACCGCCGCCGAACTGGGCGATGCTGAACTCCGTTCCGGTCAATGCTCATATGCCGCAGAGCATTTAGAATGGGCCGCTCAACATGGACGGCCTGATGCCATCGAGCTTAGAAGGCGCCTCGACCTAGCCACCAGTGCCAAGCAAAGGACCGAGACCCTCAAACTGAGCACCCCCGTCCGGGACGCCCGCCTATTCTTGGATGGTGAAGACCTAGGCATGGGACCTATTGTTGGACCCATTTGTGTACAGCCTGGAAGGCACCGCGTAGAAGCCCGCCGAGCATCGGGGGAAAGCGCATTCAAAGATATTGACATTGAGCGGGGCAAGGGAGCGGTGGTCAGGCTGGATCGATTTGGGAAGCAAGCCCCCGTGGAAGACACATTTGAAGTGGTGAGGGAGGCGATGCCTGCATGGAAGGTGTATGGCGTATACACGGGACTGGGGCTGATGACGGCGGCGCTTGGTTTTGGGGTGGGATTTGCGCTGAAATACGATGACACCAACGACGAAGCCAGACTCCACCATCAATGGATGGAAAATCTCTATGCAAAAGAGCTTTACACGGTCAAACAGCGGGTATGCGACCAGCCAGCCGCCCTCAGCGACTGCGCACAGCAGGACCAAATGATTGAAACCGCGAGAGACAATTGGATAGGCACCTACGTCTCCTTTAGCCTCGCGGGGGCATTTGCAATAGGCACGATTATCATTGCCGCAATGCCCGCCTCCAAGAAACCAAAAACCCGCACGGGCACCGTTTATATCGAGCCGGTGATAGCGCGTCAAACCATAGGGATTCAAGGTAAATTTTAAAAGGAAAAGCGGAGGACAAGTCGATGAAAACACGGCGTATTCAATGGATAGGAATGGCCATGGTGGCAGGGATGGCCATAGGCGTGAGCACGGTATCCTGTGAAGATCCATCGATATGGAGCGTGCAGAAGATGGTGGGACTCATCCCCGCCGAATGCAACGGGAATATTGACTGCGATGATAAAAACGATTGCACCGAAGACACATGCAATGCCGCTGGGCTTTGCGAATATTTGATATTGACAGAGGCACCCTCGTGCGATGACCAGAATATATGCACACAGGATAGCTGCGATCCAATCACGGCCCGGTGCGAGCATGAATTTGACCCGACAGCGATTGGCTCCTCCCCCAACTCATGCCGCCGGATGACATGCCAAGACGGCGACCCCAAAGAAACCGTAGCGCCGGACGGCTATGAATGCGGGAGCCCGACGATCCCCTTTGGCACTGGACATTGCTATCAAAGCGTTTGCGTAAGCTGCTCGGACGGAATCAAAAACGGGGATGAAACCGATATCGACTGCGGTGGCTTTCGCTGTGCTGCATGTGATGATGCGCTAAGTTGCAACCAAAATAGCGACTGCCTGCATGGACATTGTATACAAGGGCTATGCTGCAACGTCGACTGCTCGGATATATGCTATTCGTGCAACCTGCCCGGCAGCGTAGGAACATGCACGGCTGTACCGCTCAAAGAGCCCGATCACAATCCCGATCCCGAACCCAAATGCACATTTCCCTATCTATGCGACGGCAAAGGGGATTGCAAAGCCACGGTGGACCAGACCTGCGCGGACCCCAATGAATGCCTGTCGGGATACTGCTATGGTGTAACGGGAAGCTGCCAGATTGATACCGGCGATCCATGTGAAGGCGGCGCCTGGAGTTGCTATACGGACTATTGCGATGCCGGAGGGATGTGCGCGTTCCTCGGTATTGGCGAACCTTGCCTATTTCATGATCAATGCGGCCCCAACCGCATTTGTTATGGGCAGGTCTCCCCAACGTGTAAAATAGCTGATTTCGCCCAATGCGATCCCAATTTTCCCTGGGAATGCGCCACGGCATACTGCAATCCAAATCAGATATGCGCCAAAGCCCCCGTTGCACATCCATGTGCCTATAACGATCAGTGTGCATCCAACAACTGCAATGGCGGCTTTTGTACAGCACCATGAGAACGCTTCCTCTTATCCTGTGTATAGCCATGGCGGGAACGCTTTCTGTTCCTGGGTATGCCCAAGCGCCTGCCCCCGCCCTTCCCACAGCCCCCGAGGCACCCCGGGAAAAACCTCCACAGCCTCCGCCTGAAGACTATTCCTTTAAGCCTACGCGCACCAAACCCCCTGTTGATCCACTCTTTACCTTTGGCGTACTGGGCACCACGACCTTGGGATTGCTTGCGGCAGGGATTGTTTTTAATGTGTACGCCAACGACGAAGCCGCGGATACCAGAAGCCTATACCGGCTTATCGATGCCCACCGCTCCAACTACACCGACAAGCAACAGATCTGCGCACAGCCCATCCTTGACAAGCTATGCGCGCGGCAGGAGCAGCGAAGAAGCGAATGGCAAGCCGATCGCGAGCGCGCGATTGGTTTTTACGCGGTATCCGGTGGATTTTTTGTTCTCACGGCAACCATAGCCCTCTACCCGTGGCTTAAAGATCTTACAAAACCCCAATATCACCGCGTCCGCAAGACAGAAGCGCTTCAGTTTACGCCTATGCTCAACACCAAAGAGCAAGGCATTCAACTTCAATACAACTTTTAACAAAAGGCTATCACATGAAAACGAGATATTTGGTTGTGGGATTATTGACGGGAACCGTGCTGATATCGGCAGGGCCAAATCCCATTATGGCTCAAAGCGCGGCCCCCGCATCGAGCGCCTCCGCCGCCACATCATCATCGAGCGCGGCTCAAGCCCCACCCTTTACACCGCCGACCAATTTGGAGAAAGGCGAACAATTATTTCGGCAAGGGATGGACGCCAAGAAACAGGAAGACTGGGCGAAAGCGCTGGATTTATTCAAACAAGCGCAAGAGCTCATGCCCCACTGGATGGTGGTTGCGAACCTTGGGGAAGTGGAGCTGAAGCTTGGGCGAGGGCGGGATGCGGCGGAGCATTTGGATTGGGCGCTGGAGGAAGCGAGCAAGACCAAGAACGACGTGAGTGCATTGCAGATTCTGCAAGGCAAACTGGACCAAGCGAAGGCCAAGGTTGTGACGGTGCAACTGAAGGTGGGAGATTCTGGGGTAGATTTATATGTGGATGGGGTATTTGTAGGGAAATCGCCGAAGAAGAGGGCGGTGTATGTGGAGCCTGGGCGGCGGCTGTTTGAGGGGAGATGGGGGAGTGGGAAGGTGGTGAAGGAGGAGATTGAATTTGCGAAGGGGGGCATGGCGAGGGAGGTGAGGTTGGGGGGAGAGAAGAGGACGGGTGCTGTGGAAAGTGGGGGGAGTTCACCCGCAAAGTGGGAACCTCCATGGTGGTCGATGGTAGTAGGAGGGGCTCTGGGCGCGGTAGGGATAGGCATTGGTACAACATTCACGCTGATGGCCCAACGGGATGCCAATGAAGCCAAGAGCCTGGCAACTTCTATTAAGACCACATGGACTAACTTTGACGGCAAGAACGGCCCGACAACCATGGAAGGTTATTGTGAAAAAGGAGGCGAAGCCATCCTCAAGGATTGCACTAGATGGAACGGGCTCCAAGACCAAGTTGAGCAGAAGAATCTCTTTTCAGCTATATCCTTTATCGCGGGAGGGGCCTTTCTCGGTGCGACGGCGGGGTTGGCAACGTATTCGTTGATTAAGCGACCTCGCCAGAATAAGAAGATGGGACATGTGGAGGTGCGCCCCATCGTTGGTCCCACACAGCACGGATTTAAGATTGAAGGCACATTCTAAAGAAATGGAGTATAAAATGAAGAACACTGAACGACATTGGGCATGGATCACCCTAAGCTTGTTTGCAGGAGCGAGTGCATGGGGATTTTCGTGTGTGGAAGTGGAGGGGGATAACCCGTGGATATTGAAAGGAAAAGTCCCCACAGAATGCAAAGGCATCGGGGATAATACCCCATGTGCGAGCTTGGCTGGACCATGTGGGATAGGAAAGTGCAACGCCGCGGGATTGTGTGAGTTCACGGCCGTGGAAATGCCTATGGTACCAGCGTCGGCCAACCCTTGTATTCAAGCTCAATGCGTTGGTGGTCAACTGACAGAGAAGCCCTTGTCTGATGGCGCTCCCTGCACACTTGGAGATGAAACAACAAAAAAGCAAACCTTCTGTTTGTCAGGGCAATGCAACGCTGAGTGTTTTTCGGCTGGGGACTGTAAGGGTGAACAAGCCTATTGCCATGCCTACCATTGCGCCACTTGCAATGATGGTCTGAAGAACGGGGACGAGACCGACGTGGATTGCGGGGAGCATTGCGGAAAGTGTCAGGGAGACCCTTGTACCGATGCAGCCACTTGCAAGACCGGCAACTGTGTCGATGGCGTTTGCTGTGACGAACTATGCGATGAGACATGCCGGGCCTGTAACGTGGAGGAGCATGTTGGGGAATGCGTGAATACCCCGCAATATCAAGATGACCTGTACCCCAACAACACGGCATGCTCGGGCACAAAGCAGTGTGATGGGAATGGTTTTTGCAAATCTGCATTGAATGAAAAATGTTCAGACGCCTCAGGGTGTGTGAGCGGCTATTGCCTTCTCGATCCAGGCGGGCCAATCTGCAAACTCAACGAAAACGCCCCTTGCTCCAAGGCCAACGAACAAGACTGCTTTAGCGGCTTTTGCGGCGATATGAATACCTGCAAAAAAGCCCCGAACGGCTCGCCGTGTATCGTCAACGACCAATGCGCCAGCAATTCGTGCAACGTCAGCGGCAACAAGAAGTGCAACTAACCCTCCCATGAACCACCTCACAAAAACCCTCCTTTCCATTCTACTTTTCTCCCCCATCCCCGCGCTCGCCCAACCAGCGCCTTCCGGGAGCACGCCGCCTCCCTTTGTTCTCTTCGATACAAGCTCCCCGGAAACCGAACAAAAAGCATTAGCAGCTCACCAAGCGGGCAAAGCCGCCCACAAAGACGGCAAGCTTGAAAAAGCGCGCGAGCTCCTCGAACAAGCATACGCCCTCAGCCCCAACTGGAAACGCGCCGCCGACCTCGCCCTCGTGGAAATCGCCCTCGAACGCTTTCGCGAGGCCGCCGAACATCTGGACTTTTTCCTCAATCATGCCGATCGCGATGCCGTTCCAGATGCGATTTGGGCCAAATTCAGCGAGTATTTTGATTTGGCCAAGTCCCATATCGCCGCCATTACCGTCACTGTCGATGAACCTGGGGCTGAGGTGTGGCTCGATGGCAAGTCCGTTGGATTTTCGCCTTTTATCTCTGTGGTCTATGCCAAACCAGGCAAACACACCATCAGCGCTAAGAAGACAGGCTTTCCCGCGGCGAAATCTGAAATCGATGCCATTGCTGGATCGAGCCCAAACTTGAAGCTGAACTTAAAACGGGTGAATATTCCCTCTCCAAAACCACAACCAAACCCATCTTCGGCACCCTCACCTTCCACCACTGAAATACCGACCTGGATTCCCTGGAGTATAGGCGGGGGTTTGGCACTTGTTGGCTTGGGATTGGGGGCTGGATTTGGCGTAAGCAACTACCAAAACCACCGTGACGCCAGATCCCTACAATTCGAAATCTTAAATCGACGTGAGACAGCAGCAAACCCAGTTCCATGTGAAGACCCAAACATCAAACCGTATTGCGAGAACTACACCCAAGCGAATGCAGCGATGAAACGGGACAATATCATCTCCATGGTGGGATTTACTGTAGGAGGCTTGGCCGCGGCCGGCACCTTCTCATGGTCCATCATGCACTATTTTGGTGGAAAATTCCCAAGCATGGATAGGGGGAAAGACACAGCCCTTTCTCCTATCCTCACAACCTCACATCAGGGAATTCAATGGAGCGGAACGTTTTAAGACAGGGGAAAGAGATGTTGCTGCCCAATTCCAAACCGCGCTGGAGTCCGGTGGTGGTACTCCTGATGGTCAATGCAGGGCTATGGGGGAGTTCTTGTGTCTACGCTAATGATTTTGATCCATGGACCTTAAAGGGCCGGGAGCCGGCAGAATGCCAGGGCGTCGGGGATGACAGCCCATGTGCGATCTTGGCTGGACCATGCCGGACAGGGAAATGTAATGCCAAGGGATTGTGTGAGTTCACACTGACAGAAGTGCCGATGGTGCCAGCGTCGGCCAATCCTTGTATCCAAGCTCAATGCTACGACAGTCAACTCGTAGAGCAGCCCTTGCCCAACGGCTCTCTGTGCTCTGTCAGTGATGCGGGAATGGGACAGAAATCCTTCTGTATGGAAGGCACATGCATCATCGGCGAGTGTTTTGAGGATGGGGATTGCACAGGAGACGCCTATTGCCATGCCTATCAATGCGCAACTTGCAACGATGCTCTGAATAACGGCGACGAGACCGGCGTGGATTGCGGAGGAGAGCATTGCAAGAAGTGTCCGGGGGAAGCATGTACAAACTCAACCTCTTGTGTGACGGGGCATTGTACAGATGGAGTGTGTTGTGATGATAAATGCGACGGGACCTGTAAAGCCTGCTCTGCCAAGGGGCATTGTGAGGCCATACCCTTTGGGCAGCCCGATGATAAATGCGATCCAGGGCAACTGTGCAATGCGATGGGGGAATGCAAGCAGGGGTTGGGGCAAGACTGCCTTGATGCTAAGGATTGTGTAGAGGGATTTTGTTATTCGGGGGTAGGGCCCGACTTTTGCGCTCTTCCAGTCGGGGACTCTTGCACCGTGCAAGACAAACAACAGTGCTTCACTTGGTACTGTGATCTTATAACACTCACCTGCGACCTTGCGCCAAATGGGTCTCCCTGTATTAACGATAACCAATGCGCATCTCAGAAATGCTATACAAACACATGCCAATAGCGCGAACCATGAACCACCTCACCACCCTCCTCACCGCTTTTGCTCTCCTCTCCTCCACCCCTGCGCTTGCCCAAAGCAAAACAACTCCCCCACCTCCTAAAACTCAAAGCGACCCCGACGACCTCCATCGCCAAGGCAGAACCGCCCTCAAGGCCCAAGACTACGAAAAGGCCCAACGGCTCCTCAACCAGTCCTTTAAACGCAATCCCACCTGGAAATGCGCCGCCGACCTCGGTATGGCCGAACTCGCTCTTCAACACTTTCCAGAGGCCGCTAAGTATTTTGAATTCTTCTTAACCCATGCCGATAAAAGCAGCGTGGGCCCTGATATCTGGCAGATGGTTGTCGACTACTTTAAACAGGCCACCGATAACTCTCTCACCCTCGATATCTCCGTCAATGAACCCAATGCCGAAGTGTTTATGGATGGAAATCCTATCGGTATCTCTCCCATTAAAGCTCTGACATTTGCCACTCCGGGAAAACATCTGTTCCATGCGCGTAAAAACGGTTTTTCCGAAGCCCGCGCCGAGATCGATTCCAAAGCAGGTGACCATAGCAAGGTAAATCTCTTGCTAAGCGCTCTCCCGGCCGAATCCCCATCGGACAACGCCATTCCAGCTTGGTGGAACCCAACCTTTATCGGAGCAAGCGCATTGTCACTTGGAGTGGCCGTTGGCTTCACCTTCGCCGCCAACTGGCAAGGCTCCACTATCATCCCCGATACGCAAGAATTTGAGAACGATTCCCGACCAGCCGTCCCCCTTACTGACGATGTGTGCAAGCAAAAAGCTTATAAAGATCGATGCGATCTCACCATCCAGAGAGGCTTTCGCTGGGATGTTTATGAGGCCATCGCCATAGGACATTATGTGGGCGCGGGTGTGTTTGCCTTCGCCGCCATTGCTCCATATATCTTGCCTAATCACTGGTTGCCTTGGAACAAAAAGAAACCGTCTCCCGACTCATCCAGAATCTTTTCTATCGTCACACCCAAGTACGTAGGTATTGTCCACCAGACTTCTTTTTAGGAGCTATTCGCTAATGAATACCACCGATTCCTTTTCCCGCTTTCCATCATGGATATGGTTGTGCTCTCTTACGCTTATGTCTCCGGGATGCGAGGGCAACCTCGCCAAAAATGGCCTCGATCCGAGGACTTGGAAAGGTACAGCCAAAGATCCTTGTATGACGGTAGCAGACTGCCAGCCTGCCACAGAATGCCAACACGTCGAATGCACGGAGGAAGGCGTATGTCAATATCATGATTACGTCGATTCCATTCAAAGGACACCCAATCCTTGTCAATTGATCGTATGCAATAATGGTATCAAAACCTTTGAAACGCTAATCAATGGCCGGGAATGCGACACCGATGGCTATTGCTATCAAGGTGAATGCCATAGCTGCACCAATGGATCGAAAGACGGCGACGAGGTGGGCATCGATTGCGGCGGCCAAGGCTGCCCAAAATGCCCGGGAGAAGCTTGCTCCATTAGCACGGACTGCCAATCAGGCTTGTGTGTGGACGGCGTTTGCTGCAACGGACCCTGCAGCTCGGTCTGCTATTCCTGCAATGTAGAAGGCCACGAGGGAACGTGTTATCCCGTGCCCCAGCTTGGCGATGATGGGAATTGCTATGGTTCGCAGACATGTGATGGCAGCGGCCTGTGCCGATACGATATCAGCTACCCCTGCCAAGATTTTACGCAATGCGCAAGCAGCTATTGCAGCCCCACCGGTGATTGCCGCCTCGATGTAGGCTACCCCTGCGACTATAACAACCCCGGGGCGTGCTATACCAATTTCTGCCACCCAAACACAAGTACTTGCCAAAAAGGCCCGCTCGGCAGTTCATGCCAATACAGCGCACAATGCGCAAGTGGCACATGCACATCGGCCAAGTGCCAATAAACAGCCTCCCCTCCATCCCTCATCTTTTTCTTGCCTCTCGCCGCGCACCTATGCTATTCGGCCCGCCCGCGCATTCCCGCGCCCCTGCACGAGAGGTTTTTATCATGCCCGATACCAACCCCACAACCCCTCCCGACGCTCCCCAAAGCCCGCCCGAACCCTCCGACGAACAGGCCCTCGCCGAACTCCAATCCCTCCTCGAATCCAATCCCGAGCTTGGCGAGCAAATCCTTACCCGCTTAATGCCCTCCGCCGAGCCAGGATGGATGCGCAGCGAACTCAGCAGCATCGGCGAAATCAGCCGTAGCGACAATGCCGAGGGAATCTCCCTCGACGATTTTCTCGAGAAATCCAGAGGGCCTGAATCCACCATCGATATCGCAGAACTCCAGGCGTTTTGGAATGAATTTTCCAATGTCTTCGATGGCCCTCCGCCTTCTCTCGATGAAGTGGCCAGCACCAAATTCCAAACCAAGGAAGACTGGAAAAGCTATGGCTTCGCCAAAGGCTCTTGGGCCTATCATGGCCTTGGATTGCCCGTGTCCAGGCCGATATGGATCGATCTCCCCTCTCCTGCCAAAGATCTCTCCCACCCAATCCGCCCCGAGCACGATCCATCCAAAGCCCCACTTCGCCTGGGCTTGTTCGCCGACTTTGGCAATGGACTCTACCCCACCAGGGCCATTGCACGCCAGCTCGCGCGGGCGAAATTGCCCTATGTCTTCCACCTTGGCGATGTCTATTACCGCGGCAGTGCCGAGGAGTTCGGTGATTATTTCGAAAAACCACTTGCCCCCATGATTGAGCATAGCGAATTCTTTATGCTATCGGGCAATCACGAGATGTATTCCAAGGGCATTCACTTCCAGGGCTATATTAAGGAAAAACACCAACGATTTCCACAGCTTCAACGACAAAACGGCGAAATGTTCCGGCTCACCGGCCATGGTCTTCAAATCATCGGCATCGATACCATGTGGAATGACTGGCAAGGGGGATTGCCCAGAGCATGGGCTCGATTGGGCGACCGGGAGAAAGAATTGCTCGAAATATGGCTTAAGGATACCGGTCCCAACACGCTCACCGTGCTCTTGACCAGCGATGAACCCTGGGACAATGGAGGCCGTTCGATGACCAAATTCCACGGCGACCTCGAGCCCTATATCCAGCAGGGGCTTATTGATATGTGGTTTTGGGGGAATGTTCATTATGCTGCGCTCTACAAACCCTGGCAAGCGGAGGGCTGCACCCGCCCTGGTGTGATTGGAAGCTGCATTGGCCATGGGGGATATCCGTTTTACACCCAGCGAAAAGATCGGCTTCCCTCCGGCGTCGAATTCGCGTGGATGGAGGAAAAACACCGGTTCTGGCCCAAAGCCAATGTCCGGCCCGATCTCGGCAACAACGGCTGGTGTGAAATGCAGATCGAACGCGAGGCATCCCAGTGGAATATCAAGCTCATTTACCGGGATTGGGTGGGGCGAGACCGGGCCATTGCTAAGATATCCAAGCCGGATGGTTTAGGCATACGGCTTAACAGTGCCCGGGAAATCAGTCCCTAAAGCATTCCATCCATCGCCATAGCCACCGAAAGCTCCTTCTTGCACGAAGCCATATCTGGATAGCGATCCCCAGGCCGCTTCGCCAGCATCCTCTGAATAACCTTGTCCACCGACACAAGCCTCCTCGTCCCCAGCTCGGGCACCACCAACCCCAACACCTCCCCATGCATATGCGCCGTATAATACGACCTCAAATCCCGCCCGCCAAATGCAAGCGGCGTATGCCCCTTCGATAGCAACTCAAAGGTCACAACACCAGCCGCATATTGATCGCTCGGCCTAAAATCCCGCCCCACTTCTCCCGTCCACCGCTCAGGCGCCAAATAAGGCGGACTGCCCAGCACCAGCTCCCCTTTCGACTCCGCCTCCGCCCCCTGCCCCGAAGGCATTGCCAGCCCAAAATCCCCAAGCTTGGTATCCACGCGGCCCACCAAAAAGATATTTTCAGGCTTGATATCCCGGTGCGCCACCCCCTTCGCATGCAAAAAAGCCAGCGCATCCGCCAATTGAAGACACGCCTCAACCCGCTCATCCAGCGAAAATTGTTTGTATTCACGGCGTAAACTGCTTAAACACCGCTCCATTGTGTACCAATAATGATTTTGTATATTCCCATCCTGCATCCGAATAGGCGCTTCGCCCCGATCGTATACCTTTACAAGCCGCTTTGAACCCGATACAGCCAATATCCCATATTCAAAATAAAAGCGCTCCTTCATGAACGGGTCGCCCCGGTCCTGCATCACTTTTAAGGCAAATTCCTGCTTCTTCCATAGATCGTAAACAGCATACACCGCCCCTTCTCCCCCCTTGCCAAGCTGATCAAAATTCGTGAAGCGCTCGAAAGCCTCTTCCATCGCAGCTTTAGAATATACAGTCATCGTCGCCATATCCTTCTTTCCAAAGCGATTATTTGCACTCATTTAATGTCGTCGAATTAAAAGGATCGCATTTTGGGGCCTTCCCCGGTTTTGGCGGTCTTTTGTTCGTGGACCTTTTATTCGTCCCAGTTGCGGAGGGAATAGCATGGTCTGGATCAAAGACGATAATACCCCCATCCAATTTTGGCCCATCTGCAACCGGCCTCGATGGCGCGCTCGCCGGAGCGGACGTCTTTGCCGTTGGTATTGCGGCGCCCGTTGGCAGCGCAGCAGCACTTCCACCCGTCGCAGGCTCTTCGTTCTTCTCGGCAGATTTCCCACCTAGGCCCATCACCAACAAAATGACCAGCACAATCGCAAATACCCCTCCCAAACCAACACCTATCCATACCCCCACAGAAGCCGCGGACTCAGAATCCCCCCGCATGGACTCACTCGGCCCCATGGCAGGCATATTTATCGGACCCGCAGGCGCCCCCGTCTCTCCACCCGTCGCAAGGCCAATCGCCGCCCTTATCTCCTCGGGGGATAGCCGGGTACTGGCTTGAAACTCCGGCGGTGGTTCCACCAAAGCCTCCCGGTTTGTCTCATACCCCCTGCGCAGCCCCCGAGCCTCGGCCTCAGCCGCTGGAAGCGCTCCAAACATCGTCTCCGCCAGCTCCGCTTCATTGAATGGCACATCATCCAAGGACATCACCACCGTACTGGAATCCCCTTGAATGCCCCCGGAAAAGGCCGCCGATTCCTTGGGCACAAAACGCACAACCACACCCCCGGGAACCTCCGCATCCCGCCCCGTGGTAATGCTGGTCCAGCGTACATCCGAAGTATAGAGCACCGCCGCAATCCGCGCGGCACATTCGGCCAAATCGCTGAACTCTACATCGTTGTCGTGAACGATTAAAATACGTTTTGGCTGATGCTTATCCCCAGCCCTAAATCGCAAGGCCAAATTCGTCTTTTCAGGCGCGGGCAGACCTTCGAAATCCCCCACATATGCTTTAAGCACAACATCCAGCACGCTCGGCTTGGTCAGCGCATAACGCACATACTCCCGGTAAAGAACACTCGATGGATTGTCATATTCGCCTTTGCCAAAGAGCAATTGGGAAAATGCCATCATCACCGACATCAGAGCGCCGTAATCCATACGGCGATCCACCGCGGCAATCCCATGCGCAAAGGGTGGATCTCGCCTTCCCGCATGATCGGTCACTCCCCGGATTCTAAATCCAAAAATGAGCCCCACACCCCCCCGGCCGGGTTCGCGCGCCGTGTCATCTCTCGATAAATTGCCGATTGTAAAAGCAAATTCCTTGCTCGCATGAGGCTCGATATACTTCATCAGCCTCGCCAAATGACCAAAATGCGTGCGGGTCAGCGGTCCTTGGGGCACCACCGGCCTATACATAAAGTCAATTTCATGGTTGGGCACGTTCCCATGCAAAAAATGATACCATACCTGGCCCGGTTCAGCCTTATAGGTGGGTACCGCATATGGCTGGGACGGCGTGGCCCGCCCGGGGGATACATCTGGATCTGACTCCGCATCCTGAGATCGTCCGTTGATGCCTTGATCCGCTCCGTTCATGTGCTCTTCTTCCCTAAAAACCATTCCATCAATTCACTTGCCGCCGCGATGCCTATCCGCGTCTCGGGGGTATCTGTGGCACCTGGCCAAATGGGGGCATCGGATTTGCCTGATCGGGCTGCATGGCTCCATTTCCAGGCAGCTTAATCGTGGCGCCCGCGCCCTGGGGTCTTGGCAATGTTGGAGGCTTTGGCGCCTGAGGCGCGGCAGGTGCCGGCACAGGCTTCGAAGCTTGTTGTGGGGGCATCGCCGGACTTCCAGCCGCAGGCGTTGGTGGCTTGAGCTGGCCCGTGTCGGCCGCTTTGTTTTCCTGTATTTCCGAAAGAGCAACGCCCGTCAGGGTTTTGGTACGGGTTGCGGTCGAAGATCCAAAATCGGATTTCATCCGCTGAAGCAACTGATGGTCATAAGCATTGCGAGGCAGAATTTTTTCAACAAAGTGTGAGAACAGGAAATGCGTACTGTGGCCATAACTGGCAGAGCCCACCAGCACCCGCACATCCATACCATCGGAGTATTTCATTAAGTCATCGACCAGGGGCTGATAATAGCGGCGGGCCTGCTCCTCGACCTCGGCGGGTGTGCCCGGAATCAAATCGCTTTTATTGATAAACAATACGACCGCCTTGCACGATGCAATGGTTCGGGGACCGAAAAAGAAGCGCAGTGCCTGAGGCTGAAATTCTTTGAGCTGTTCGCCCACGCGCACGGGATCGACCCGCTTGGCGTCTTTGCCTCCCAAGTCGACGACCATCAGCAGACCGTGAATCTCATCCATGATGAGTTCCTGCTGGGCATCGACAATATGCTCTCCGCCCCAATCGCTAATTTCAAACACATGCTCGATCACCACGTTTTTCTGGTGAACTTGGCTTACTGTGCGTTCATAGCGCTCGATTTTCGTGCCTTCGATCATGCCGAGGTCGGTCAGCGGATTTGCCCATTTTAGGGTGAGCGATGTCTTTCCCGTCCACTTCATTCCCAGGGTCAAAATTTTATAAATTTTGCGCTTGATTTCTGGGCGTTTCGCGAGTTCTGACCTGCACCATTCCACGTCTTTTTCTTGGTGCTCAAGCTGCCCCCGCATTCTTTGGTTTTCAGTTTCGAGCTCTTGAATCTTGTTCAAGAGCACTACATTGCTCGACTGAAATCGCTGGGCCTCGGCTTGTGTGGTGAGCAGAAGCCTGTCGCTCTGCTTCTGTTTGCCGGTCAGTTTCAAGACTTTTAGCCCCAGCGCCGCCAGGGCTACCGCGCAGATCAACACCATCGCAAGCGCTAATATCAAGCTCGGATCGGGCATCGTTTACCGTCGCCTTCTTTTGTCTTTAGAGTTGAGGTTCGCTATGTCTCTCGTCTTCACGCCATTTTATTCTCGAACATTTGTTATTCATAGCATCAAATTTGAAAAAACAAAGATATTCATTTTTCCTTTTCTTGTTCTTGGTGGGCGAGCTTGTGCTTGACGATCGCGCAGGCGCGCACTACGTGGCCTTGCGTGCTTGCTTCGTACGACCTCGACACGCTCGCGGGTAGGCTTCGGCGTTCGGCTTGCCAGCCGGGCGAGGCCGCGCCTGTTTTGAGCGAGGGCGATAAACAGGCTGCTGTTGCGGTTATTTTGAGGGCCGCTTCCGGGCGTTCGGATTCGGATTCCGAGGTGTTGCTGATTCGGCGGGCGGAGCGGGAGGGCGATCCGTGGTCGGGTCAGATGGCTTTGCCAGGTGGCCGGCGCGATGTGTCCGATAAGGATTTGTTGGCGACAGCGGTTCGGGAGACGGAAGAGGAAATTGGTTTGGATCTTCGTTCCAATGCGTCGCTGCTGACTTGTTTGCCGGAGTTGCCTGCGGTCGCGCGGGCTCGGCGGGTGGGGATGGTGATTCAGCCTTTTGTGTTTGTGCTCGAGCAGCCTCTTTCCGATTTTCGTTTAAATCATGAGGTGGCCGAGGTTGTTTGGGCTTCGGTGGGGCCGATGGCGCGGGGTGAGCTGAATTCGACGTATCCTTATCACCACGAGGATCGGTTGTTTGAAATGCCTTGTTTTAATGTTTCAGGGCGGGTGGTGTGGGGTTTGACGCACCGTATGTTATCGATGTTGTTCGATCGTTTTCGCGATTTTTAATTTTTTAATATTTTAGGAATTTAATATTTTAATACTTTAATAAAATATATTTGTTTTGGTTTTTGATGAATTGGATTAGGTGATTGCGCTATGAGTAAAGAATTGGTGATCGTGGGCGCCAAACGCACTGCGTTTGGAACGATGAATGGCGCGCTCAAAGGTCTTTCTGCAACGGATCTTGCGGTGCATGCGGCGAAGGCGGCGCTTTCTCAGTCGGGTGCGGCGCCTTCGGATATTGGGCATGTGGTCGTGGGTAATGTCATGCAGACCAGTGCCGATGCGATTTATTGCGCTAGGCATGTGGGTCTGAAGGCGGGTGTGCCTATCGAGGTTCCCGCGCTGACGGTGAATAGGCTGTGCGGTTCGGGGTTTGAGGCTATTATTCAGGCGGCCAATTTTATTTTATTGGGCGAGTGTGATACCGTATTGGCCGGCGGTACGGAGAATATGAGCCAGGCACCCCATATTTTAAGGGGCGGCCGCGAGGGTTTTGCCTTTGGCAAGGCGCCTGCGCTCGAGGATTCGCTCTGGAGTGCCTTGACCGATAGCTATTGCAATGCGCCGATGGCCATTACGGCGGAAAATCTCGCTCAGAAATATGGGATTAGCCGCGAGGATTGCGATAATTACGCGCTGAGAAGCCAAAGGTTATGGGCTGAAGCTCATCAGAATGGCGCTTTTAACGATGAAATTGCTCCTCTCGATTTACCCGGCAAAAAAGGCGCGCCCCCTGTTTCGTTTGCCGTGGATGAGCATCCCCGTCCCAAATCGACGCCCGAGGCTTTGGCCAAGCTGGCTCCGGTCTTTAAAAAAGACGGCGTGGTCACGGCCGGCAATGCGAGCGGTATTTGCGACGGCGCGGCAATGCTTGTTATCACAACGGCGGAGCGGGCCAGGGAAAAGGGCCAAAAGCCACTCGCAAAGCTTCTGGGCTGGGCTTCATGCGGCGTGGAGCCCAATCTGATGGGAATTGGTCCCGGTTATGCGATTCCCAAGGCGCTTTCAAGGGCAGGTATTCATCCCAACGATATCGATTTATTCGATATCAACGAAGCCTTCGCTCCTCAATGGCTGGCTGTCCAAAAGCATTTGGAGCTCCCGCTCGACAAATGCAACGTCAACGGCGGCGCCATTGCGCTCGGGCATCCGCTCGGAGCCTCGGGCGCGCGCATTGTGACGAATTTGGTGTATTCGCTTCAGCGCCAAAATAAGCGCCTTGCGGTAGGCAGCGCTTGTATCGGCGGCGGTCAGGGAATCGCCATCGTCATCGAAGCGATTTAAATCTTCTTGCAAATACCCTGACTCTCCGTGGGAAAGCCGTCGGGATCGCACATCCCCACCGGCTCGTGCGGAGGGCATACAGGCGGGCTCACGGGACACGCGCAGCCCGCATCCTTCCACTTCTGCAGCACTTCTAAATATGCCTGCACATTCGGCATATTTTGATCCATATACCCAGGGTCAACGACTTCATCGCAGCACATGCCAGGCACAAATAAATCGCACTTCACGGCATCCAGCGATGGATCGCAAAGCTGCGCTAAATAAAGCGCCGCGTTGACTTCTTGAATCAGTTGAGCCTCGAGATCGGGATCGGTGCAATCCACGATGACCACGCCGCCCGCGCCTCCCATCCCGCCTGTGCCCGTAAATCCGCCCAATCCTCCCGATCCCGTGGAACCCGGACCCCGATCACGCAGATCTTTTTCGGAAATCCATGGATCTAAATTGGGTTCTACCGTGCAGCCCACCGGCGATGCCGCCCATACGCAAGCCACCGCCGCCAATACTGCCCACACCGCCCGACCGGGATTGCTTTTCATGATCGCCCCATTTCTATGCAATGGCTATTCAATCTAGCCGAGTTAAATCCGTTTCAATGCTTATTCATTACGATCGTTAAGTCTACTAAATTTCATTCACGCGCTGATTTAATACGGCGCACGCCGCCGATGCATTCGATGGATCGACAGCCCAGTTTGGAGCTCCGTATTGACCATCAATACGAATCATTCGGAATTTACTGAGTGTTGGATCAACATCAAAGGTAGGCAGCGATTTAATGGCGCTGGTCACGCCGATTTGTCCGCCCGTGAGATACACATCGGCTCCCACAACATTGTACAAAACATCCGAGTCCACCGTCCCCGAAAGCTCACAACTGGAGACCGCCGTTCCCGACAGTTTTGGCGTCACTTCCAAATTCAAAAATGCCCGGCCCTGCAGCGTCGTGCCCGGCTCGTTAGGCGCCTCGGCATTGCATTTCACGCCATTTTTTACGTCATCCGGCGTCTTGCCACACACATTCATCGTCATCCCAGGATAGGTATCCCCATCGTCGTCCCGCATGGCCGCGCAATCATCCACACACATCACTTCACAATCGGCGCGCCCCAAATTCGCCGGTAAACAAGCCATATTGTTTACATCCCACTTGGGCATCGCTCCGCCGCTCTTGCTCGTTCCAGCCGTTACCGTAAAGGGATCGAGCGTCATCACCGCACCCTTTGCAAGGCCATCGAGCGTGCCCGCCACAGGCGGCGCCGCAATCTTGGGAAGCGCTGAAATAAAGCTGTCCGGCGCCTCAATTTGCGTCGATACCAAGGTGGGCGACGCGGGATCGCATTGGCCCACCAGCGCCGTGACCACAGGAAGTTCCATCGAACACAGCACCGCGGAAGCTTCGCTGATCTTTGTTTTATCGTTGGGATCTTGCTTCACCGTTACAAGCAAGAGCATTGTCGATTCGCCAATTTGATCTTCGGGACAAATGGTGATCGCGCCTCCCGGCACACCCAAAAGCTTCACGGACAGACGCCCATACGCGGCCCATGTGCCCGAGAGCGAAAGCTCGGCAGGCGCCGAATCACAAGGAACAGCGCTCGGCGCACTGCCGCCCGCCCCTCCCGTTCCTCCCTGGGCAGTCCCCGAAGAAGACGAGCCTTCCCCATCGCCGCATGAGGCCATGGAAGCCAGTCCAGCCACTAGGCTTGTGAACGCAAAAGCGGCGTATCGTCCCATGCCCCGCAGTCTATCAATCATAACGCTCGTGGTGAATACGCTTTCTATCCAGGCCCAATATGTCTTTTGCGATGGTCCGCACCGCGCTCACCATGCGTTCGAGTCCGCATACATAAAGATGGGTTTGTTTATCTTTTAAATTGGATGCGAAATCAGAAAACAAAGCCGGCAGATGTTCTTGAACATAGCCTGTTTTCCCTGTCCACCCTTCAATAGGGCGCGACAGCGTAACGAAATACTTAAAATGATTGTATTGCCTCTGATAACGTTCAAATTCGTCGAGATAAAGCCTATCGCCTTGCACGCGCGCGCCAAAGAGAAGCCATAGAGGGTTTGAACTGCCCGCGGCCAGAGCGGCTTGAATCATGCTCCGAAGAGGCGTGACCCCCGTTCCCGTCGCCACCATAAAGGCCGCTTCATCCGCATCGGAAGCGCGATAAAAAAAACCTTGAGGCCCAATGGCCCGAAGAACCGCCGATTCAGAAATCGCGTGCAAATAAGCCGATCCAGCACCTCCCCGAACCAAGGTCACGGCCAGCTCAAAACAGCGCCCGCCCGGAGCCGACGCAATCGAATATGCCCGCTTGATTTCACCGGAAGGCAAAGGCAAAACGAGATTTATCCATTGCCCGGGCAAAAACTCCATCGGCCGCCCATCGCAGCGCTCAAAGACCAGCCCGCGCACGCTCTCGCTCAGCATACATGCCGAGATCAGCCGGATATCAAAGGCTTCAGAAGCAATAGGCGGCATCTGTCATCTCTACCAGCGGCGCCGAACCGAAAATCCCACTTCCATCAGCGGAGCATCTAAATCCGAATGCCAAGCCAGGCTCGCATCGAGCATAAAGGTGCCCGCTTCAATTTTCGGCAGCGCCGCAATCGCATGATCTAAATCCAGCTCTTCAATTTCAGGCTTTAATTCGCCCGCAAATGGAGGCGACAAGACTTGAGCCGACGGCGCCGCAAATACAAATGCCTTGGCTTCACTTCCAAACGAACCCCGGAGCGATGCTAAATCGCGCCCCACCTCGGCCACGCTCGTCGACATCGGCCAAGCCCATACCACACAGGTTCCGCATTTTTCTCCGCCCGGCACACATGCGATCAGCGCCGCCGATGCGCGCTCGCCCGGGAAAATCCTTAGACTGTGGCCTTTTTCAGGGACGTGAATCGATGCCGCCCACAACCCCCGTTCCGCAATGCACAAAGCCGCAAGCCTGGCCAGATTGCGCTGAGCATGCGTGCGGCGCGACGCAATCGCCGATAACTCATCAGGCGCGCCGTAAATTAGCTCCACTTCATGCGCGGCCGATAAATGAGGCGTCAGTTGACAAAGCGCCGCAATGCTGCGTTCCCGCGCCCTATGCTGCGGATTGAGCTCCAGCCCCGCCTGCTCGCCCCGCCCTCCCTCGAGAATGCCCCGCTGATCGCTCAGCAATTGAGCCACCCGCGCCGACAAGCCCAGCGACGCCAGCGACCACGCCGCTTTAAACCAAGAACCTTGAGCATGGCTATCCATTGCATTGGATTCCAATTTGTTAGGAGCTTTATCCAATGCAATTGTCTTTTTACTCCGCTCGTGATGACGGGCCAAATCCCATTCACACAAAGCGCTTCCCAAAGGATTGCCAATGGCCGAAAACAATTCCCGCGCGCTCAACAATTCGGACAGCGCATTGTGTTTACCCAAATCGCTCGCGCCTCTTCCGGCGGCCCGCGTCGCATAGGCAATCCATATCCGCAAAGGCGGCGTCGTCGACGATGCAACGCCCCGGGCCATTTCCGCATACGTCAGCGCATCATCGGGACGGCCTAAATCCAGCGCCACATCGGCCAAAAATGTGAGCGCCCTCGCCCGCCCATACGCATCGCCCACCCTCGAGCACAGCCATTCTTGCTTTTGAAGGCAAAGCCTCGCCCGCTCCAAATCGCCCATGCCAATCGCCGCGGCGCCAAGCTGTCCATAGGCAATCGCCTCGCCCACCGCATCGCCAAATTGATGATGCAGCTCCGCCGCATGCGACAACAGCGATTCGGCCGCTCCATAAACGCCCATCACCACATACAGCGTCCCCATCGAATTGAGAACTTTCGCCCGCTCGTCGGGCACATGTTCGGATGCCGCAAGCGCGCGCAGCAGCCTCTTTTCCGTACCCACCGCATCGCCCGACATCCGCGTCGCCGTCGCCGCGTAATGCATCGCCACAACCTTCAGGCGAATATCATCACCGGCACCCTTTTCAATCGCATCCAATTCATTCACGGCGCCCGAATACACCGAACGCGGCCCCCGCCGGATCGTCGCCATCAGCGCCTCACAGCGGCACATCAGCGCCGCCTGTTTTTCGCCCAGGCGATCGAATGCACCAAACGCTTCATTTAAAGCCGTATGCGCCTGATCGAGCTCGCCCTCGCGCAAACCCAGCACACCATGGGCAAAGCGAAGCGAAGCTTCTTCAAGCGGATTCAGCGGCGGCAGCGACGACAGCCGATCGAGCTCCGCGCGCACATCGGAAGCGGCGGCCCGCTTGAGCAGTCGGAAGATAGGCGAATGAGACGAAAGCGGATCAAGAGGCAGCATCGGCATTCTTTGGTGCTAAACGGGCAGCGGCGAGCTCGTGAAGAGCAGCCTTGACCGATTCAATGGTGAGATCGGGACGCGCCGCGCGAATACGGGCCACATGCGCGGTCACGGCGGGCGTTGCAAACGAAGTTCCGGTCCAGCGGCGTTCACCGCCTCCCAGCGCGGGCGCGAGCACATCATTGCCAGGAGCAATAATTTCGTAATCAATGGTAATGTGGCTCTTCAATCCTTCAGGATCGTCGAAGCTTCCCCGCCCCACACCGATTAACGATTTAAATCTGCCTGGATAGGTTCTAAATCCTGCCGCATTGGGTCCTGCCGCCACGAGCACCACTTGAGCGGTATAGGCAGCATCGGCAATTTCATAGAGATCGACCAGCGATTTATAATCGGTTGGCCTTAAAGGCGCGCCTCTTGGGATATCGATGCCCAAGCTTAAATTCACAACCGAAAAGCGCTCCCGCACACAATAACGGAGCGCCGCGATTAAACCCTCGCGCGGACAGCGCCCATCGGGACCCAGCGCGCACACACTGGTCAGCTCGGAAGCGGGCACCATTCGATGAATAATACCCGCGCAAGCCGTTCCATGACCGCTTAAATCGCCTCCATTGGAAGGCACAATCTTAAACGATTCGCCTTCTTTCTCGATAGCGACATGCTTTAGATTCGCGGCGGAAAGCCAAGGATGGGCCGCATCCACCCCCGAATCGATAATCGCGATGCGCACCCCATCGCCTGAAAGCGTCATTGCGGGCATACGCGGCGGCTCGCTCGGGCGATGCGTTCTCGGCCCGCTTGAAAGCGGAAGCTCATTCATCGAGCATCACCCTTCATGCGAACTCACCCAAGCTGGTGTCGGCATTGGCATCGCCTTCAAAACGCTTGGCATAATCGGCAATACGATTGAGTATATCGACAGCGAGCTCGGTTTCGGCATCGCCTTTATCGGCGACCTTAGCCAGCGCGAGCGCGAGCGAAAGCCTGCGCTGATAAGCGGGCGTCACCCGGAGCGTATGCACAAAGCGCTGAAGCGAAGGGCGAAGCGAGGTAAGCGCGCCATCGGCCAATAGATCGGGCAATGCGCGGGCAAACATCTCAAACAGCACCCGTTCGGTACGAAACGATTCCACGGTCAAGCCCAGGACTTCGGCGAGCCTCTCGGCCATATCCAGTGTTTTTTCGGGAAAAGGCTCATCGTGGGACAAGAGCGCGGCCCCGCCCACGGTTGTATCGCCGACGCGAATCGGCACAAAAATACCGTGTTTAGGAGGCGCGGACAGCGCGGGCAACAGCATTTCCAGCATTAAATCGTCGGGCGCGAGTTCGGCCGCATAACCACCGCCACCGCTCAACAAATAAGCGAAAGGCGTCCCTGCGGGCTGAAAATGCACATCGGTCACGCGATAAGCATCGGCCCCCGCGACAACGGGCACACTCAAACGGCCCAGCGCAGACAACTCGAGAGCGACCAGCGCCTCGGAACAAGGCAGCGAAAGACAAGCGAAACGGAGATGCTCACCCAAGCCCCGCACACGGGCCTGAGCCTCGGAGAGCAGCGCGGTGGACTCGATGGTGGACAGAAGATCGCGCAAACGCGAGGCAAAGACAGAAAAGGGCTGTTTAGGCGGATGCGCGGCGGCCGGAGCGGGAACGGAGGCCATAGAGGGCGGCGAGCATATCTGTTTTGATTTTTGGATACAAACTTTATTGAAAGGCGATTCAAAAAGCGTCGCGGGCGGGAGGCGAAGGTTTGGGGACTTCGGGGATGCCCTTTCAAGCCCTTGCCCAAGCTTTTTGGACCTTCAAGCAGTGGATGAACACGTCTTTAGGAAGGTCCCCGAATGCGGCGCCATACGGTTTAAACCAGTTGGCCAAGGTTCTTGGACCTCGATGGAGCAGACATGCACTTCTTTAGGAAGGCTATTTCACTTCGGCCGGCTCGGTGGAAGGGGTTGGGCTGGGTTCCTGGACTGGAGCGGAAGGGTTTACCCGGCTTGCCACCTGATCGCGGAAGTTATCCAAAGGCTTGAGGGCGCTTCTGGCCATTAAAATCATCTCTGGACTGGAATCATCATCATCGGCGGAGGCACAGATTTGGGTGGCATAAGCCACGATAGCGCGTCCCAAGGCATGCACCTCATGGCTTAGGTTTACGGATTCGCCGGAGCCCTTGGTCAAAAGTCGCTGGACCATGGCACCATATTCCAGATGGCGCTTGCGGACATTTTCGAGGAACTCGGAGCCTGCGATGCGATTGATATCATTATAAAGCTGTTCATCGTCGACACGCTTGAGGATGGTATCGGCGACGGCCCACTGGACGGGATATTTTTCCTTTAAAAAAAGAGAGCCCATCATCGCCAAAGAGCGAAGAAACCAATTCGGCGGCGCGGGAAGCATCGGGGTATTCATTCTTAGGGAGCAAGGAAAAGTGATAGAGGCGTCCCCTGAGAGCGCCCCAGGAATTATCGCCGTCTTGATCGATAATGCGGGAGGCTTCTTCAGGGATTTGGCCGATTATTTTCTGGCGTTTGGCGAGGGCGAGCTGAGCTTTATCGGAGGCGGCATTTAATTTTTTGGCCGATTTCTTGACGGACGATGGAGCGGAAGGGGGGCAAGCGCTGACCAGAGCCCTAGCGAGGGCGATACCTGCTTCGAGGCTCATGATGGGAGGGCGGGTATAGAGGGATGGGTCAATGGGTTCGAGAAGTTCCTGGTTGCTCATGGTGGGAAGGTATGCGAAGGGGTTGGGGAGAGCAAGAGGTTTTGTTGGGGGAAGCGGCGTTTTTTTATGAGGGGCACTTTTTCGAGGCCCTGACCTCCTCCGCCGCTCCAATCCCAGGCGCTCCAGTTCCTTTCTTTGCCGCTCCCGCTACACCCTTCGCGGTCGTTACAACGGTTAAAACACCTATAATAACCGCTATGGTTCCATGCCTAAACATCCCCCGCCAATCATGCGCCTTCTTGCTGTTATAGGCATAATACCCATGCTCCCCCGCCGCATAGAGCGGATTGTAGTTCTGATTGAAGATATCGACGGCTGTATCAAAAAACCCGGCCCAAAAACCAAGCACACAATTCAATCATTCCCATTTGCTACCTCAAGGGAATAACTAGCTATATCAGATTGAGATTGATCGAAATGATAACCTGGCTCCAGGGCAAGATACTTAATTAACTCAGGACGTTTTAAGGCTAAGTGATAGAGATGTATAATGCGCAACGAAGCAATGTTCCCATCGAAATCCTTCGTGGTGAAATACCAGCCAGACATTGGAAATGGAGCGTTATACCTAATCCCCTCAACAGGTAATCCCTGGTCAACTCCATCGCTGATCGCTGCCATGGCAGTCATGATTGGAGGACGGAATTTGCTATTATGTTCATCGCAGCATTTTTGCTGTGTTTCCCAATAAGATGCGGCTCTATCTGCTCCAGGAACCCATTGAACTATTGACTCTGGTTCAAATTCATAGACAGAATAAAAATCGGCCTCCTCTTTCAGCATAAGAATCCAATAGCCATATTGGATTGTTTGTCCGTTTTTAAAATCTGTTTCCGGGACTGAGAGATAGTTAAATAAAAACTCTAGTACATCGCGGAGCCCAGCGAGAGAACTAGTCGGGCCAAATTCAAGACGCAGCTCATTCCTGCCGAGCTTTGAGAGTCCTCGTGTTTCGAGGTGCCTCTCTTGTTGAATTATCTTCATGGCATGCTCCGCTTTATTACAGAAACTTCGCCGCCTTGTCTCACACTACAGTTCTTGCAATGAGGAAACAATCGCTGAGCTTCGCCTGGAGTGGCGAGTGCGTTTGGCGGCTGATGGTCGGGGATGAAATTTCCTGATGACGTATTTGGATTTTGAGTACCGCAGGTATGGCATCCTTGAGTACGGCCAATTTCATTGATCTTGCTGCGTTCAGCGGCTGTAAATTTTCGGGTTGGTCCACGTGCGGGAATGGATTCAGCCGCACTAGGTCCAAGAGACAGAGTCGTTTGAGGTTTTGCTCCCGCCTCCTCCGCCGCTCCCGCATGGGCCGCTCCATTCCCCGCACTCCCTTTCTTCAGCGCGCCCGATAGCCCTTTACCCATTGTGACAACGGCCAGCACCGTCAACACAACAGCCACCGTTCCATGCCTAAACGCGCCCCGCCAATCATGCGAGTTCGCCGATAAATGGGCATAGAATGCCCGCTCGCCGATGGCATACAGCGGATTAAAGCGCCGATTAAATATGCCTATCACATTTGAACAAGCTTAATTCCTCGCGTTTCCACCCATTGCTGGGCTTCGGAGCCGATATACCATCCTGAATAGACATGCTTGAGACAGGTCAATCCTTTCTTGGTCGCCCGAAAGACGGCCTTGGCCCATGTCTTAAACTCATCGCTCTTTTCGATCCATGCGCCGGTTGCATCGTAATCACCGTCGGTATAGTATAGCCGGTTGCGGCGGAGGATCTTATCGTCGAAATAGCAGCGACCGAACTCAATTACGGGCGACTTCTGCTCATCCACAACCCAGTATCCTTGCGTTGGGACATGTTCGGTGATAACCAATGGCAAATCCTCAGGACGAACGAGTTTAAAGAATAACGATCTTGTCCCGCCCATCAAATCCTGTTCAGTAACAACCAAGGGTGATGAACTCGGTGATCTCGAACTCAGAACAAGAACCGGCCCGGCTTTCTTGATCCGTTCAAAAACGGCTTGAAAATCAGACAGCGTTAGAAAATAGTTTACCTGATGACTCATAATGACCTTTCATTTGTTGTAAGGGTGAAATATTGGGCGTTTGCCCTCTGCTGCTTCAATGTCATCCATCGCGCGCACTTCACGGGAAACCGGTCGGCCTCCTTTGGTTTGACGCCCTATCTGATGCATTTCAACAATTTTACCTGATGACTCATCAATTCCAACCACATCTACATATCGTTTTGGTTTGTGACCTCCCGGTGTTTCTATGCCATGTTCCGTCGCCACGTCGAGCCCCCGCTTTTTCACATCCGCAGCTACTTCGGCGACCTTCGCCCTATGCGCCGGTCCGCCCAGTTTGCCATGTGGATTCGGTACAGCTTTCTGCGTTGCTGCTTCCTCCGCCGCTCCCGCGTGGGCCGCGCCGTTGCCCGCGCTTCCTTTCTTCAGCGCGCCCGATAGCCCTTTACCCGTCGTGACAACGGCCAGCACCGTCAGCACAAAAGCCACCGTCCCATGCCTAAACGCGCCCCGCCAATCATGCGAGTTCGCCGATAAA
>CAZICM010000005.1:0-252627 GCA_964537685.1 uncultured Polyangiaceae bacterium | reverse complement strand
CTTAAACGCCAATACATCAAAGCCCGCCGTCAATTGAATCCCGCCGTTTACCGCAAAGGAACCGGGAATCAGGATCTCATTCTGCCCATCCGTATCGATGTCGGCAGGAATAAATTCGATATCGCAAGGATGCTGAAGCAGCGCCGGGATAGCAATGGCATTTGCATCAAAGCCTTGAGGCGTCCACAGGTTCAACGACCATTCATGAACATTTTCAAAAACACAGCTCACCAGATCCGGCATTCCATCGCCGTTCACATCTGCTAAATGAGACGAAGCATTCGCCGAATTGAAATGCAGCGGAGGCGCCGAGCCTTGAGCATAGATTCTCTTTGTATTGCTCTTCAGATATTGGGCCGGCTGCGCCCCATTGGATGATATCAAAAAACCCCAATTCACATATTCGCCCCGAAGATCGTGCAGCAAAAGATCCATGCGGCCATCGTAGTTAAAATCGATCGGCGTTGCGCTCTCGGGCGGACCGGGCAAGTTCGTGATGGGATCGATCAAATGCGACTGTTCAAAGACAATCTGCGAGGCATTAAAACAATTGCCCTGCCCCTGATTCGGTAACAATCTCCACAGCGTCTTATCTTCTCCAGGCTCAAGTTGTTCATCTCGCTCTGATATCAACAGATCATCCAGCCCGTCCCCCGTCATATCCAGCGTCATCACGCTTCCTAGATCATTGCTCGGACCTGATAAACTTGTGAGCAGCTCCTCAAAGCCTGTTCCCTGCCCATGATCATAAGAAAACTTTGTTGCGGGCTTGCAGGCTTGATCAGATGCGCATTCTTGAATGGACGAGAGCAGTGTGCGCTGGGTATTGGGCGATGTCTGATAGGCAAACCTATATTCTCGAACCAGTTTATCTTCAGGTCCCCGGGCCTCGATCGTCTTCAGCTTTAGCGATCGTTTTAAGATCATTCCCCGGGCATACAGCTTCCGGGGCGCTTGCGATTCATACTTAAAAACGAGAGCCCGCGATGCCGGTGAATCAGGGTGATCCGTGTAATCGATTCGCTCAGGCCCAAACTCCAGCGTATGGCCATCCACAGCATCCCGCTCATTCTTATAGCTATACAAAACGGCGTTCTCATTGCGATCCCGCTGTTTGGATATTAACCACGAGCGAACTACTCCGTCCTTTGAAAAAACTTTCCCGCTGTCTTCGCTCCCATATTCAAAGATCAATCCAGACTTCGCATAGACCGTAAACGCTTCCGGCCCTTTTGCATTTGAGCTCGCTATGATCTTTGAAAAAGAATCGGGCACCGTCCGGTATTCATTGGGCGCAACCTCTACAAGCCGAGCGCCATCCATACAAAACGCATCCCCTGCATCATCGGCGACCGCCTCAATCTCGCCATCATCCGCCAGATTTTTTCCGCACCGGGAAATCGCCGACAGTCCACCAAGCGTAAACCCAAAGCCCAAATATCCTTCATCTGAGCCGCTGGAGTACCTCACAGAAATGCCTGGCACCTGTCCGGCCCGCCCGGGCGGCGCATCGATCGAATACAAAAAATTCGCTTCGCCGGTGCTTGACACCGAGAACAAGAAGTGGTTGGCACCTGCCTCCACTGTCTTCCCATTCGCAAGCTCGGGCAGCGGCCTCTCGCCGTCAAAATCGGGACAACCCCAATACAAATCGCCCGGTGGAACCGGTACGGGCACGACAACAAATGGCGAAATCTTCGCGTCTCCGCACGCGCCCACCACCAGCACAACGAAGAGCGCGCACAGCAACCCAGCGGGCATTCTAGGTTTGACCATGAGGCACAAATATCATCCAATTTCCGGTGCGGGGAAGTGGTTGACACCTTCAAACTTGGACAGGACACCTTCAAACTTGTTCTATTTCGCGTTCCCACCGTTTGCAATCGCTCCGCAAACGCTGCTCGCCGCCCGGGACTTTTCTCAACGCGCCCGCTTTCAACTCCCCGCTTCTTCCCACCGGTTGCAATCGCTCCGCCACCGCTCCTGCGCGCCGCGGGAGATTTAGCAATGGCTCCCCAACCGGTCCCCAACCCATTCCCACCGCTCGCAATCGTCCTAAATCCGGTCCCCGAGCCATTCCCAAATGTCCCGTCGCCCGCACCTTCCAACTCCGACGCATTCCCACCGCTCGCAATGCCATGCGCCTTCATTTTCGCGCCGTTCCCACAGATTTCATCCAGGATTCTAGTCTGCGCCGGTAATCTCTAAAGATTTCTCCAAGCGCTTCGGGCACCTTTACCGCATCCAGCTCTTTTACAGCCGCCTTGCGCTCCGCTTCGCCCATATGCCCCACATGCCATGCCCTTTCCAAGGCATAGCGCAATCTCATCGCGTCGGTGTAGTCGATGCCCGCCTTTGCCCTCGCCTCTTGCGTGTTTAGCGCTTCTACCTTCAGCCTGTGCCATCCCCGCGCTCCTTCGCTATCTTGAGTGTAATGCCCCCGGTCTTTGTCCCATACCGCAATCGCTTCCCACCTGGGCGATAGTACATCCCCTGTCTTCGCCGGGTCCAAATAGGTTCCCCCAAAATCGACCCACCCATCCCCATTCGCATCCAATGCCCATGTCGCTCCCGCTCCCATCTCAATCTCGTATCGCTTGGCCCCATGGGATAGGATTCCCCAAATCGTAAGCTCGCCAACGGCGTTTCGAAGCACCACGTCAGGCATGCCGTCGCCGTTGAGGTCCGTGCCGGAGGCATATGCCGTCTCTCCTCCTTCCAAGACCAGCAGGGCAGGGACCAATTCGGTGGCTTCCCGGTTTTCTTCATTCGCATCCGAGGGACCCAGCGCCATCACCACCCCGTAGGGCGTCGCAACCCGAACGGCTGTCCGTTTGCGCCGAAGCGCGTCCCAGCCTTCATAGCCCCGAATCAATAGCGATTGTTCCGGCGCGCCTTCGCCAAGCTTTGCCCAAAGCTCCGCCGATAGCCGCAGTCCTGTCCCCGAAATCTCTTCATCAATGCGCGCTATCTGCGCCTCCATCGGCGCCGGACCGCCTCCAAAATAGAGCGATAGGGGCGGTACCAGTGCTCTCGGGCGACCTTCGCCTTCGCCGGCGCAGCCAAGAAATAGCCCGCATATCCCGATGACAATCGAGCGCATTTGCCCTATCCTCGGCGTCCTCATGCGTTTGCTCGTCGCCGATCCAATGGATGTCCAAGTCTTTGAAGAGCTTAAAATACTGGGCATCGAGCTTATTTTCCAACCCGATTTGACCAAGGATACGCTGCCCCGCGCTCTCGATGGAGTAGGCATTTTGGTGGTGCGATCGACGGAAGTCAGCGCGGAGGCCATCGGCGCGGCGCGCCAGCTTAATCTGATTGTGCGCGCGGGCGCGGGGGCGAGCAATATCGATGTGGCGGCCGCGAGTGGGCGCGGTATCTATGTGGCCAATTGTCCCGGAAAGAATGCGGTGGCCGTGGCCGAATTGACCATGGGATTGATTTTGTCGCTGGATCGGCAGGTGGCCGATGCGACGGCGGACTTGAGGGCGGGGCGCTGGGAAAAGGCGAAGTATAGCCAGGCAAGGGGTTTGTTTGGGCGCCGTATTGGTATTGCGGGGTTGGGTGCGGTGGGGCGCGAGGTGCTTTCAAGGTCGCTTCCGTTTGGGATGGAGGCCCACGCATGGTCGAAATCGCTTACGGCGTCGCGCGCGTCAAAATTGGGTGTGGGTTATGCGCGTACGCTGGCCGAGCTGGCGTCGCGTTCGGATGTGTTTACGGTGCATCTTTTGGCGTCGCACCAGACCAAGGGCATCATCAGCCGCGCCGTGCTGGAATCGCTGCCGATGGGCGCTATTTTTGTGAACACTGCGCGGCCTGAATTGGTGGATGAACAAGCGCTTGCGGATGTGGTGAAGACCCGCGGGATAAAAGTGGGGCTCGATGTATTTTCAAATGAGCCGGAGAGCGCTTCGGCATCGTTTGACGCGCCGATCATGAAGGCGGGAACGGTTTATGGAACACCGCATATCGCAGCCTCGACGGATCAAGCGCAGCGGGCGATCGCGATGGAGACGGCGAAGATTATCCGATCGTTTTTGACGGAAGAGGATATTCCCAATGTGGTGAATATCTGCGCGACATCGCCTGCGCGCTACGCGGTTGTGCTGCGCATGCTCGATAAAGTGGGCGTGCTGGCCAATACGCTGAGTGTGTTTAAGCGGCATGGAATTAACATCGAAGAGATTTCAAATACGGTGTTTGAAGGTGCGATTGCGACATGCACCAAACTGCGTGTGACAGGGCGTCCCAACGATGCATGCCTGCGCGAGATCCGAGCGTTTGATGAAGTGCTGCATGTGGACGTGATTGCGCTGCCAAATTTGGCTTAAAAATAATCGAAAAAGAATCGGATAAATCTTTGTTGAAATCGATGCGCGCCTTGTGTATAGGCTTGCGCCACAACGAGGCGGATCCGGGAGCCGGGTTCCCTGTTTGGGGATCGGCTCTTTTTTTTTAGTGCGGTCCGCTCGTTGCAAGTAGCGATGCAACAAAACCAGGGACACAAGCCGGGAATCGACTTCGATCGCGTGCGCGCGATCATCGAACCGGTATTGCGTGCGCATGGTTTGTCGCTCGTCGATTTGGAGTGGGGCACCGAGCATAGCGGATGGGTGCTGCGTGTTTTTATCGAGCGTGAAGATGCGAAGTTTCACAAGAGTGCACAAGCTTCGCAATTGGCGCATTTGGCTGGTGTGACGCTGGATGACTGCGCTCAGGTATCGAACGATGTATCGAGCGCGCTCGATGTGGCCGATTTGATTAGGCATCACTATCACTTGGAAGTGAGTTCGCCCGGGCTCGATCGGAAGCTGTATTCGCGCGTCGATTTCGAGCGTTTCGAGGGCGAGACCGCCAAGCTGAAATTAAGGCGCGCGGCTCCTGATGGACAGCGGGTGCTGCGCGGCAAGCTTGTGGCGCCGCCGGGTTCGGCGCCCAAAAACCATGTGGCGGTGATCGCCGATGGCAAGTTGATTTCCGTACCCTACGAGGATGTGGAGGAAGCGCGTTTGGTCTTTGAGCTTATGCCTCAGCCGAAGATGAAGAAGGGCATGAGCAAGCCGAAAAAAGGCGTGCCGGAACAGCAAGCCGGACCAGAGAACCAGGCGCATCCGCCCAACGCGGAGCCAAGCAAAAAAAAGCGTAAGAGTTAAGCAGGGAGAAGAGGAGAAGAGATCGTCATGGCAACGAGGGCAGCAGTTCCGTCCGCGGATACGAGCCTCGGTAGCATTCCGGAGCAGGTCGCATTCGTCGCGAAAGAGAAGGGGATTGAGACCAAGGTTCTGATTGAGACCATTGAAGCGGCGATTTTAAAGGCGGCGCAGAGTGTTTTTGGTCCGACGCGGGAGCTCGAGGCGCGCTTCAATGAAGACACCGGCCAGGTAGATCTGTTTCAGTACATGACGGTGGTGGAGGAAGTGTCTGAGCCTGAGCGCCAGATTTCGATGGGAGATGTGAAGAAGCACAATTTGGATGCGGACTTGGGTGAAGAGCTTGGTTTTCAGGTGTTTTGGCGTCCCGAGGATGCGGAGCGCGCGCGCGAGCAGGATCGCGAGTACGGAGATATTTTAAAGCTCAAGCACGGGCGCACGACCTTTGGGCGAATTGCGGCGCAGACGGCGAAACAGGTGTTATTGCAGCGGGTGCGCGATGCCGAGCGCGATTTGATTTACAACGAATACAAAGATCGCAAGGGTGAGCTGATCCGCGGGATTGTGAGGCGATTTGAGAAGGGCAACAATATCATTGTGGATATTGGGCGCACCGAGGGCATTTTGCCTTTTAAAGAGCAGACGCCGCGCGAGACGTATAGGCCGGGCGATCGCATTGTCGCGTATGTGAAGGATATCGATCGCGAGGCGCGGGGTCCGCAGGTTATTTTGTCGCGTTCCGATCCGCGTTTGGTGGAGAAGCTATTCGAGGCCGAGGTGCCTGAGATTTACGAAGGTATTGTGCGCATTGTGTCGGTTGCGCGGGAGCCTGGGGCGCGTTCGAAGATTGCGGTGACGAGCCGCGATGCGGATGTCGATCCGGTCGGCGCGTGCGTGGGTATGAAAGGTTCGCGCGTGCAGGCGGTTGTGCAGGAGCTGCGCGGCGAAAAGATTGACATTGTGCCTTACGATCGCGATCCGGCGCGCTATGTGATTGCGGCGATTCAGCCGGCGGAGGTTCACAAGGTGATTGTGAACGAGCCCGATGGGCGTATGGAGCTTGTGGTTCCGGATGAGAAGCTATCGCTGGCGATTGGGCGCAAGGGCCAGAATGTAAGGCTTGCGGCGCAGCTTACGAACTGGAAGCTCGATATCATCAGCGAGACCAAGTTTAAGCAGATGGAGGAAGAGGCGATTAGCGCGCTTCAGCAGATTGACGGTGTGTCGGAAGCGATCGCGAAGTCGATGTACCGCTTGGGCTTTAGGGCGCTGGAAGAAGTGAGCGAGGCTTCGGTGGAGGAGCTCGCGGCGATTCCAGGCTTTGGAGGCAATGAAGCGGCCGAGCGGATTAAGGCGCAGGCCGAGGCGACGATGGAGCGGATGCGGCAGGAGCGTATTCGGCTGGCGGCATCGAGGACAGAGCCGCTGTCGGATCGGGAGCGGCTGCTCTTTGTGCGCGGGGTGGGGGAGCGGACGGTGGGTATGCTGGAAGAAGCCGGATACCGCAGCGTCGAAGATGTGATGCGCGAGGATGAAGACCGGCTTGCGATTCGCACGGGATTGGGCATCAAGAAAGCCCGGGCGATTAAGCAAGGCGCGAGAGAATTTTCGGAGAGCGAACAGAAGGTATTGGAGGCGGCGAGGGCCGAGGTGCGGCGTCAGGCGGCATCGAAGGCATAGAAGCATTTTATGAACATGGGCCAAGATCACATTACGGGCTCGCATCAAGCCAGAGCCCCGAGCTGGAAAAAGAGTGCGAAAGCAGGAAATTCCCAGCGAAGGGCAATGGGTGCGAAAGCCAATCCATCTCCGCAGCGGGAGGGAGAGGCTGAAGTCCGGGCCGCTATCCCGGTGGCGAGGGCGCGCATGTGCGTGGGTTGCGGTGAAAGCGCCGACATGCGCACGCTGGGGCCGTCGGAGCTAATCCGGCTGGTGATCGGCGCTGAAGGCGATGTGGTCGTGGATTCCGGCGATAGCCGTTTTGGGCGTGGGGTGTATGTGCATCCTTCGCCCGACTGCGTGCAAAAAGCCGTGAACCGGGGTCTGGCCAAGGCATCGAAGGGCAAGGCTCGCCTGGTTCGGACAGGACCGGAAGCCGGTGATGTGGAGGCGCTCTCCCCCGCATCGCTGTCGGCCGCGATTCGAAGCGCGATGGAGTTCCGGGTGGCGGGCTTGCTGAGCTCGGCACTGCGAACCAAGACGCTGATTGCCGGGGCCGAGGCGGCATCCGCCGCTTACGATCAAGGGCAGGCCAAGCTGCTGGTGGTGGCTCAGGATGCGGCTGCGGGCGCGGATTTTTCCGCCGTGCAGCGGGCCATCGCGGAAGGCAATGCAGTTGCATTCAGCAACAAGGAAGGCTTGGGTCAGTTGTGCGCGGGACGCAATGAGCGGATGCGCGTGGGGGGAATCAGCGTAATTGCGTTGAATTCGCCTCAGATTGCCAAGGCTGTGCGCGACGCGGTACGCGCAGCGCAGTCCTTGGACATAGACTACGCTGGGGCTAAACGCCCCGCAAAAACAAATGGACAAGGGCGTCGCGGCTCGGGCGGCCGCGATTTGCCGTAAGGATTAGGCTTTAGTAGGTAGAGCGGAGCGGCTTTGATGAGCAAAATTCAAGTTTATAAGCTCGCCGAGCAGCACAAGATGACGAACGAGGCGCTTGTTTCGCTATTGCAGGGGAACGGCGTCACCTCGGTGAAGAACAAAATGAGCACGGTGGAGCTGGATGTGGCCGACCGCATCCTAAAGCGCCATTTTGAGAAGCAGCGCGCGCCGGAAGTGGTGGAGGAACGCATTCGTCCCACCGTTGTGAAGCGGAAGGCCAAGGAAGCACCGCCCGAACCTCCTGCGCCGCCGCCCGCCGCTGCTAAACCCGAGCCTTCGGATATTGCGCATACTCGGCACCCAATCCCTCCTGCCCGGACGAGTCAGCCTGGGGAGCGGGGTGTACTTTCTCGGACGGCAGCACCCTTGCCCGCAAGGCCGGTGAGTGCGGCCCCGCCCGAGCCTGTGGTCAAGAAGGTGGAAGCACCGCCTCCCGTTCAGGCCCTCAAGCCTGAAGCGGTGGAAATGGTGCCGAAGCCTGAAAAGGCCGACAAACCCGAGCCCAAGAAGGCTGTGGAGACGGTTGGAGCGGAAGTTCCGGCCGTGTCTCCGGCGGCCAAGCCTGTTCCCAAGGAAGCGGCTGCCGAGCCGAAGAGGGAAGAGCTTGAGGCGAAGGAGCCGAAGGAAGCCAAAGAGGGCAAAGAGGGTAAAGAGGGTAAAGAGGCGAAAGAAGTCAAAGAGCCTAAGCCCTTGGAAGAAGCGCCTGCGGCTGCAAAGCCGGCGGCGGTGGCTCCTCCGGTGGAGACCAAGCGGGTGGAAGAGCTTCCGCCTCCTGTGAAGGAAGCGAAGGCGCCCACTCCCGCCGAAGCCGGGGCGCAGGCACCGGTGGAAGCCGCGAAACCGGCCGCAAAGGAAGACAAGGCGCCCGCCCCTGCCGCGGCAGCGGTCGAAGAGGCCCCGATGACGACGGTGCCCAAGACCATGCCCGAGCCTGGTCTTGCACTGGAAGCCAAGCCTCCGGCTGTGGAAGCGGTTCCGTCCAAAGAGGGCGCGCCTCCTGCGGAAGCGAAGGAAGTCAAGGCTGTCAAGGAAGCCAAGCCTTCCGAGGCCAAGCATCAGGAAAGCGCCAAGCCCCACGCCAAGGAAGCGCCCAGGCAACATGGCGAGGCCAAGCCCCATCCGCACAAGAAAGGCGAGGGGGACAAGGCTCACCATCCCGAGAAGAAAGGGGATGGCAAGCATGGGCAGCCCGAAAAGAAAGGCGAAAAGAGGGGCGAGCCTCACGGAGAAAAGAAGGGCGAGGGGCATGCTCAGCCTTCAACGGTTGTAAGGCGCCAGGCAGGCAAGGGTCATCCGGGTTCGCAGGGAAAGCCATCTCAACCGCCCTCGGAACTTTCATCGTCCCGCGCGGGCGGGCCGCTTTCGCGTCCTCCGCTCAGCGAATCCAGGCCCTCTTCCGGCGAGGACAAGCGCCCGTCTTCAGCGCCTCCCGCCGCGCCCAAGACCGGCATTGATGTGTGGCAAGGCCGTCCGGGTGTACCCATGCCCGCGGCCCGCACGGGAGCGCCTCCCGCGCGCAGGACCACCTACGATCCTCGGGCCAATGCTCAGCCGGCGAGGCCGGGCACGCCGGGAGGATTTGGCTCGGCGAGCCGTCAGGTGCAGCAGCGGGGGCGTCCGGGCTTTGCCAAGGGTGGAATGAAGGGAGCGCCTCCTCCTTCTGGACCGCTTTCGCGCAAGCCCACAGGGGCATCGACCCAGGAGATGGCCTCTCATAAGAAGGTCATCAAGATTGAAGAGCAAGTGAGCTTGCAGCAATTGGCCGCCAAGATGAGCGTCAAGGCGACCGATGTGCTGATGCGGCTTCTATCGATGGGCATGACGGGCGTGAACATCAACTCCACGCTCGATGCTGACACGGCGAAGATCCTCGCGAGCGATTTTGGGTGGACGGTTGAAGATGTGGCCGTAAGCGAGGCGGATACCCTCACGGCGGCCATGAGCGGCGGCGAGATCGAAGCCGGCGTCGAGTATCAGCTTCGTCCTCCTATTGTCACCGTCATGGGTCACGTCGATCATGGCAAAACATCGCTGCTCGATCGCATTCGCAAGGCATCGGTGGCCGAGGGAGAAGCCGGTGGTATCACACAGCATATTGGTGCCTATCGCGTAGAAACACCGCATGGCACCATTGCCTTCCTGGATACCCCTGGTCACGAAGCCTTTACGGCCATGCGCGCGCGCGGAGCATCGCTCACCGATATTGTTATTCTCGTAGTGGCGGCTGATGATGGTGTCATGCCCCAGACACGGGAAGCGATTGCCCATGCGCAGGCGGCCAAGGTGCCCATTGTCGTGGCGATTAACAAAATCGACAAGCCCGGTGCCGATCCTGAAAAGATCACCCGCGACTTGTCCTCGCTTGGGCTTCAGCCCGAGGAGTGGGGCGGAACGACGATGTTTTGCCGCGTTTCGGCGAAACAGGGCCTTGGCATTGACGAATTGCTCGAATCCGTGCTGCTTCAGGCCGAGGTTCTGGAACTCAAGGCCAGTCAAAAACGGCGCGCGAGCGGTACGGTCATCGAAGCCTTGCTCGATCGGGGCCGTGGTCCTGTAGCCCGCGTTATGGTCCAAGATGGTACGCTTCGCACGGGAGACATTCTCCTGGCGGGTTCGGCATGGGGCAAAGTCCGCGCCATGACGGATGAATTGGGCCGTCAAGTGGGTGAAGCTGGGCCTGCGACGCCTGTGGAGGTATTGGGTCTGAACGAGGTCCCGAGCGCGGGCGATCCGGTGCATGCCGTGAAGGATGCCAAGACGGCCGAGGAGATTGCCGAGGGCAGGCGCAAGAAGGCATCCCGCACGCTGATTCCCCAGGATTCTCGTGTATCTCTGGAGACACTCACCACCCGTTTGGCCGAAACAGAGCAGCTTGAGCTCAAGCTGATTATCAAGGGCGACGTTCAGGGCTCTGTCGAAGCCGTTGGGCATGCCTTGACCAAACTGTCCACGCCGAAGGTGAAGGTCACGGTGGTACATGCCGGCGTTGGTGGCATTACCGAGGGCGATGTGAACTTGGCGGTTGCTTCCAAGGCGATCATTGTCGGGTTCAACGTTCGGCCCACGGGCAAGGCAGCGGGCCTTGCAGAAGGCGAAGGCGTTGAAATCCGGCTCTACAATATCATCTACAACGCCGTAGACGATATCAAGGCCGCGATGGAAGGACTTCTACCTGCGACCAAGGTTGAAAAACTCCTTGGCCGCGCGGAAGTGCGCCAAGTCTTCCGCGTCCAAAAAGTGGGCACCGTTGCTGGATGCATGGTTATTCATGGAACCATGAAACGCACGGCGGATGCCCGGTTGGTGCGGGACAGCATGGTGGTATGGACGGGCCGGCTATCTGGACTCAGGCGCTTCAAGGACGACGCAAAAGAGGTCTCCGAGGGCTTGGAGTGCGGTATTTCGCTGGACGGCTATCAAGATATCAAGGAAAACGATATCGTTGAGAGTTTTGAGATCGAGGAAGTGAAGACCAAGCTGTCCTAATCTTCAATGAAGTCCTCCGAGGGTGTCCTATGGGCACCCTCCTAGCCCATCGAAAAAAACATACCTTCCAACTGTGGGTCTTATGCTATTGGTGGACGTGCCAAGGTGCTTGCGCGCCTTGTATTGCGCGGAGCGATTGGCGGACTCTCGGCGAAACGGACAACCCATTCAAAGGAGCGGGCAATGTATATCGGCGTTTTGAGACTTGGACTCGAAATCGTTGGAGCGCGCTCACTTAAAGATCGGCGCAGCGCGGTTCGATCGTTTAAAGACCGGGCCCAGGCCAAATATAAAATCTCGATTGCTGAAGTGGGAGATTTAGACAACCCACGCCATGCGGTACTGGGCGTAGCGGTGGTCTCCAATTCGGCGACACTATGCGATCAAGTGCTTCAAAGCGTTGCTTCCATGGCGAGCACGCTACCGGATGCGATATTATACGATCGGGCGACGGAAATTTTTCCTTTTGGAGAAGGCGGGCGAGGCATACAAGGCGGCATCGAACAAGCCCTGGAGCATCACTCGGATGGATATGACAGTGACGAGGAGGATTTAGGATGAGCGGAGGAGTTAAGCGATCGTCCCGGGTATCCGAACGGCTTCGGGAAGAGGTATCGGCGCGTTTGCGTACGCTGGACGATCCGAGGTTATTGGGCATTGTGATTACCCGGGTAGAGATGACGGACGACTTACAGCTTGCGCGCATTTATGTCAGGCGAGAGCTGGGTATTTCCGATGAAAGCGAACGCCGGGCATTGTTGCGAGGACTTGCCTCTGCATCAGGAAAACTGAGGCGGGATGTGGGGCAAGCGCTTTCGCTGCGCTACTCGCCCGAGCTGAAGTTTTTTTACGATGAAGGCTTGGACGCGATCAACCGGGTGGAGGAATTGTTAAAGGAAATTCATGCGGAGGATGAAGGCCGGAAGTAGTATTTGAGTTGTTGTGTTTGGGGTTTTGGTGGGATTTTGCATTGGAAGAATGAGTATAATTTATACTCATGGCCATTGATATGCATTTTGGCGCTGTGCTAAAATAAACAATGTATGGTGAGCAGCGCAAACACGGCGGGTGGTCACGAGCTTGTGATTGGTTTGGTTGGAGCGATTGGGGTGGACCTGGATCGCATAGCCGATCAACTGAAGAGTGCATTGAAATTGGTCAACTACGAGACCCGGGACGTGGATAAATGGCCTGAATGGCGGCGCAGCGAAGAGGCCAAGTCATGGCGGCGCCGGACGGAGGAACAGCGTGAGCAGCTCAACCAGGAAAGAGCAAAAGCCGCTATTGTTGAGAAGGCCAAAGTGTAATAAATCCTATCGTATTGCCCATCCCATTTCCACCACCTGCCCAATCGGCGGTTGCCTCTCTTCTGCGACTTTCCCCGGCACCACCCATAAAATCTGAAGCCAGCCCGCTTCTTCCGCATCTGGAAAACGCCCGTCCAAATCCGTTAAATACACAACCGTATAGCGCTCCCCATACCGCTTCGAATCCAGAGACAGCATCCGTATCGCCGGCCCAAAATCCGTCCCGCCCCGCCCCACCATCGCAATCTCCTGAAATAAAAGCTCAGCCGAATAAACCGTCTCGTCCTTCGTTACCTCCGCATCCGCCTGCACCAGCCGAATCTCATCAAATCCCTCCGCGCTTCCCACCGATGCGAGCGAACCCAAAAAACGCGATAGAATTTCTTTGCTAATCGATGCAGATGTATCAATTACGGCGACCAGCTTTCCAGCAGGCAATACCTTGCGCCCCGGCATCATCACCACATCCGGCCATTCCCCATCCGCCTCCGCCAAGGCACTCATTCTCCGCGATGGCCTTAAAAAACTTCGATCCGCCCGCGTCAGCATCGCCACCGAACGCGCCAGCGTCGCCGTCCAATCCGGCGGCGGCTCAATCGTCGCCCTCACCCATTCATCGATAAATCCAGGCCGATCCCCAAAGGTCTTCCCCCCGCTCGCAATCTCCTCCTCCAGCGCCGCGTCCAAACGCATCTTCCACTGCAATTCCCGCGAACGCGCTTCAAGCAAAGGCGTCCTGTCCACGCCCCCTTCTTGCTCGGCTTCACCATTTTCATCGTTTTGATCTTCATTTTTATCATTTTGATCTTCCCGCCCTTCTTCCTGTCTCTGCCCATGGCCTTCCTTTTCCCCGCCCCGGCCGCCTCCCCCACCAGGATCTTTTCCCTCACCATCGTCCTGCCTCGTAAATGTTCCGGCAATCACCGAAGGCGCATCCACCGGCGCGGGCTCGCATAAATCGCACCACAGCGCATCCGGCTTCGTTTCCTCGGGAAGAAGCGCGTAATACTCATCGGCACTCGCCCCGCGCGGCAATTCAATGGGTGGCAATTCAATCCCAGAAGGCAGCGAAGCCGCCCGCAGCAGCGGATCGATCGCTAAATCATGCGCCACATTCCAGCGCCTCGCCTCCCGCTCCCCCCGCCTGAGCAGCGCCGAAAGCGCCGCGTGCATCGATAAATGAGCCAGCCTCGCGCATAACGCCGGAAAACGCATTTCCAGCACAATGATCGGATTGATCAGCAATCGATCATCTCCCATTAATCGAAATGCTGCCGTCTTTAAACTCGGCTCAATTCGAAAGGCACGGGCCAATATACCAAAAAATGGTTTTTCCTTCAGCAGCCATACCCGCGCCGCCGCTATTTTATCGGCCGCCTGTGCCGATGCCGCGCTGGGATCGGCGTACAACTGGCGCGCCGGCGCCGTCTCCACATTTAAAATGCGATTCGAATTTAAAATATTATTCGCGGGCATGGCGGCCTAAACGAATGACATCTATCAGAATTTGAGATCCACTTGATCGAATGGATTCCTCAAAAGCCGCATGGGCTTCGGAATCGCCGCCTTTACGCCGCCGCCCGCCTGAAAAGGCTTGATCCACAACCCACACAGCCACTTCCTTGGATGCCCCGCCCAGAATGCCAACCACCTTGGCCGCGAGTTCTCCATCGGCTTTCGAACCCGCGCCCAGCCTCGAAAGACAGCTCGCCCCTAAAAAATAAATTAACTCGGGATCTTTGGGCACCGCGGCCACGCCCCTCGCGGCCAATACCTCAAGCGCCGGAGCCTCCCGCGCACGCTTTGCAAAAGCCGTAAATTCAGCTCCCGCCCGATCTCCCACACACCCGGCCGCCGCCGCCGCCCATAAATGATCGCCAATATGCTCAATTGCATCGGAAAGCATATGCCAAGCCCTGGGCGTCGGATAAGCCGGCGCAATATCGCTGGGCGGCAATTCAAATAAACGATCGGGCCGCGCCCGGACAAAGGCCAATACCAAAGGATGTATACCGTGCTGAGCACCCCAAGAAAGCCAGCTTTCCGCATCCGGTGTGAGCGCGACATGAATCATCCGATTGGCGAGCGCCGTCGCCATGGGTCTCACCAATGCCCGATCTTCAGCCCTATTGCCCGCGCCCACCACCCTCGAGCCGGCGGGCAAAAAATAATCCCCGAGCCTTCTATCTAAAATCAGCGAATAAAAAGCCTTTTGCACATCGGGAACGGCACTGTTCAATTCATCGATAAATAAAAGAAAAGGTTCCGATTTTAAAATGGCCCGGGGCGGACAGAATTCGGTGACATGCGAACCCGAATCCAAAGCCCGGATTCGAGGAACGCCGATTAAATCTTCCGGGGCGATTTGCGTACCGAGCAAAGTCACGCAAGGCAAATCCAAAAATGCGGCGGCCTCAGCCACCAGCGCACTCTTGCCGATACCCGGCGGACCCCACACAAAAGGCGTTCTTTCCGCGGGAAGCGATACCAAAAGCTCGACGAGCTCGGGAGGCGAAAGCGCCAGCATAGGCGAGCTTTATACAATGCTTTGGGCGGGGATGCGCTGTTCAATCCAGCCAAGTTTTTGTGGAAACAAAGCCCGGCGGCGGATAGAAAAGGTCTATGAAACTAGCCACAATCGCCGCCGAAACGGTCGAAATATCCAAGCGTGGTCATTACACGGCGCCTTCGGGCAAGACGGTATCCATGGCCGGGCTTGTCGAGAACGCCGCTTCAAAAACAGCTTTATTCAGGCCCGGAGAACTCGATTTTTTCGCTTCAAAGCAATCGGACGGCAAAAAGCCTAAGATTGAAATCACCCCTGAAACCACGGGCGCCGCCGCTCGAAGACTGTATTGCGAAGAAAAACAAACGCACATCGCCGCCCTCAATTACGCATCGGCTAAAAATCCCGGCGGAGGTTTTTTAAGAGGCGCCAAAGCCCAAGAAGAAGACCTCGCCCGCTGCAGCGCCCTGTATCTGTGCCAAATCACAAAGCCTGATTATTACGCGGAAAATAGAGCCTTTCCCTCGACGCTCTATACCGACCATCTCATCTATTCGCCCGATGTGCCCTTTTTCAGGGACGAAAACCACGAGCTGCTCGAAGAGCCTTTTTTGCTCTCTGTCATTACGTCACCCGCGCCCAATGCAGGCGAGGCGCTCCTGGACAATCCAACGCTGGGTGAGGAAATTCTAAACGTATTGGATCGCAGAGCCGCCATGGTGCTCGCAGCCGCCGGCCATTTTCAGCACCGCACGCTGATTCTCGGCGCTTGGGGATGCGGAGTCTTTAAAAATAATCCACACGATGTCGCCAATATCTTTGCGAATTGGCTCGATCATCCCCGATTTTTGGGCCTATTCGATCGAATTGTAATGGCCGTGTACGACAAAAGCCCAGGCCAAAAGACACTGAAAGCTTTTGAAGATCGCTTTGCGGGGTGTAATGCGCACTAAAACCTGACTATAGAACCCTGCGTCCATGCTCGATCGCGCCACCATCGAAAATCTTTCCAAAGCGCCCGAGAAAAATGCGCCCGCGCTCAATGTCGCCCTCGCCGAAGAAGGAACGGCTCCGGTGCTGCTTGCGCTGGCCGGCTGCGCTTCCGTGGGCGCTGATGCCCTGTCTGTTATCGGCGCCCGCATCGCAAAGGAAGGATCGTTCGTTGGCCACGATCGAGGCTCAGGCACCGAAGACACCTTTACTTCTCCGCTGCCCGATCTGGAACGCATGCTCATCGCTCATCCAAACGCGCCTGAAGATCTGCGCGATATCGTTTTGGCCAAGCATGTGGAAGACGCCTATTTTGTGCTGGCCGCCGCATGCCATCCCAAAGCGACGCTGGGCGCCGTCACCACCCTCGTGGAATGGGAAGCCGCTTCGCCCATGCACGATCGCCTGTGGATTGCCTTAATCGAGCCTTCGCTAATCCCTCCGCTCGTGATGGAAGAATGGTCGCAGGACAGCGATCCAAGGCGCCGGGAAACCATCGCGAAAATTGCGAGAGAGCCTTCGCTGCTCAAGGCGCTTCTGCATGACAAGGCCCGCAATGTGAGGCGCGCCCTCGCGTCCAACCGCTTTGCGGGCGAGATTCGAAAAGTACTCGCCGAAAAAGACACAGCCGCGGAAGTCAGGCTCAGGGCACAGGGCGCGCTCACGGCTCATGGCGAACATGGAGCGGAGCTGGCCCGCTACACCGAGTCGGCGAAATTTGCCGCCGCGCTTCGCGCAATGTCTACGGGAGGCGTTCTGGCTCCCGATGTCACAAGAGCGCTCTCTCTCTTGCCGCTCGATTCCGAAGGCGCTCTCTATGCGGCCTTGGTGCTCAACCGGCGCGATGTCACGCCCGTGCTTGAAAAACTGCTGGATCAAGGCATTGGGACACCGCTTTCGCTGCACTTCGCCGCCGGTCTCGGATTGCGCCCTCCCGCCGCAATGGGAAGCCCTTCAGAGATGAGCGATGAAGCCTTGGCCGAACACGCCGAGCTTGTGTACGACGCGCTCAAGTCGCTGTCCCGCACCACCACGGCGGAGAGCAAGCTCACGGGAAAGGCTCGATTTGCCGCGTGGATCGCCGATGGTCTCGCAAAATCGGAAGCCGTCACAGGTGAGTTCATCCTCAAAGAGCTTGGGAAAAACCCGCTCGCGGCCGATCGCATGGTGCTCGCGAGAACATTTGCCATCAGCGATCGCTTTGCCAAATCCGTATGGAAGGCGCTTGCCGATAACACCTATCTCGATGCCATTCCCATGTCGCTGTTGGAGCTCGCCTGGCACGATCCTCAAGTGCCCGACAGCCTGGTCGCCGACCTCGCGGTGCGCGTCTCAAAACCCAAAAAACGCGAAGAAGATTTGCCGGAGGACGAAGCCGATTTCGATCCGCTGCTCCGCTCGGAAGACACGCTCTCCAAAGTCGTACTCACGGCTTCATCCCGGGTAGCCATCACCCCCCGCGCGGCCCTCACCGCGATTGCGCTTGATGCCCGGCGCGTCCGCTATGTGCTCTCGGCGATGCCTCAATGGAAAGGCCGCGTCTCCGGAGCGAAACTCTCCCGCGTGCTCAGGCAGCATGCAGGCGCGCTCACCGTCGCCCAATCGGAGCAGCGGGCAAGAGCATCGCGCGTTGAATCGTGGACGCACCGAAAACTATCCGAGCTCGAGCTCGGCATCGCGCTGGCCGTTGGACACATCACAGGCGAAGAAGTCGCGCACCGGCTCAATCAAGGTTCGCAAAGCATCGACGACGGGCACTCGCTTGCATTTGGGGCTGAAGCGCGGGCCGCATTGGAAGGAGCCGCATCGATCGCTCCCATTCTTCAATGGGCTGCCAAACACCGATCGGCGCAGCCCGCGGCCCTCACGGTATGGCTTCTGCTGGAGCGCTTCGATCGCGAGCGCGTACCTTCGCTGATTGCGAGCGCGATGGATGCGCTCGTCACAGAAAAGGCGCCTGCATATCCCAATGTCATCGATGCGCTTGCCTTCATGGAGCGAAGAAAACCCGGACGCCTAGAACAAATACATGCCCAATCCGCGAAGGGCCGGGCCACCATGGCGAGCGCGATAGCCAAGGCTTACAGGGCCGTCGGCGGAATGAGCCACGAGCGGCAAGGCCCGTGAAATCTAGGCTTTGGCGTTTCCTTCCGGTGATCGCCCTTGCGGTCTTCACGCTGCTATCCGCCCTCGCGCTCAGCTTTCGGTTCCGCCTCGCGCCCAATGTCGAATCTCTATTGCCCGAACACGGCGAATCGGCATCGCTTCAGCGCTATGTAAGAGGCTTTGGAGGCGGTGATCTCGCCGTGATCATGGTGAGTTCGCCCGATCCTGAAGAGAGCGCGCAAGTGGCTTCCACCGTCGCCAAAGAGCTCTCCCAAAAGCCCAGCGTGCGCATCGCCGCCGATCGCATCGATGTCTCCCGCTCTTTAGATCCCATGCTTGCCTTTCGGCATGCCGATGCCCGCGCCCGCGAAAAACTCGCCCAAACCCTTACGCCCGAAGGCATGCGCGCCCGCCTCGCCGAAACCCGCGCAATGCTTTTGGCGCCCGGAAGCGGAGCCGCGGCCGAAATCATCGCCGAAGATCCTCTCAGGCTCGCTCAGCTCGTCTTCGAAGGTTCGGATATCGGCACCGGCGTCCGCACCCAAGCCGACGGCGCCTTTGCCAGCGACGACGGCCGAATGCATCTCGTCCTCGCCGCGCCCAAAGGCCAAGCCCTCCGCGGCAAAGACGCCAAAGCCTTTGTCGCCGATGCCGAATCCGTCCTCGAACCCCTTCGCAAAAGCCATCCCCAAATCACCCTCGGCATCACCGGCGGCCACGCCATCGCCGCCGCCACCGAGGACATGCTCACCAGAGATCTCTCGATTTCGGGCACGGCCGCGATGGTGCTCGCCTCAACCGTCTTTGCCCTTATTTTCAAGCGTTTGAGAGCACTCCTCGCCGTAATGCCGCCGCTCATGCTCGGCACGATCTGGACGGCCGGCTTCGCCACCCTCTTGCCCGGCGGCCTCTCCGCCATCGCCGTCGCCTTTATGTCCGTCGTCGTGGGCGTGGGCGTCGACACCGGCGTACATGTCTACGCCGCCCTGCTCGAGGCCCGCCGCGATGGCCACTCTCCCGAAGAAGCCGCCCGCATCGCCCGCAAAAAAACCACGCGCGCCGTACTCGTCGCGGCATCGGCCGCCGCCTTTGCCTTTCTCGCGCTCGCCCTATCCGACATCAAAGCCGTCCGCCAGCTCGGCATTTTATGCGCCGCGGGCGAACTCCTCACCGCCGTCGCCATTCTTATTGTCACGCCCGCCGTCGGTGCCCGCCTCGAACGGGGCGAAGCTCCCAAACTCAAAGCCTCGCGCGTTCCCAATGCGATCGCATGGCTCACCAAAACCAGAGGCAGAGCCCTTGCAATCATAATGATCGCATTGATTCCCATTTTGATGATAGCAATTGGCAGGGGTCCCGGCCTTGCGCCGGCCATGGTGGCCATACGCCCCGAGAAGCTTCAGCCTCTTATCGTTCAAAAACAAATATTCGAAACTTTTGGCGGAAAACAAGGCCAATGGGTTGTACTCGTGGCGGATGCCACGCGGGACAAAGCCCGCGAACGATCCGATCGGATTGCCGAGCGGCTCGCATCCATGAAAGACGACGTAGAAGCCGTCGATGCGCTTTCTGCCCTCGCACCCGCGCCCGGCACGCAGAAAGCCCGGTTCGCCGAGCGGGATGCCCTACATCTCCCCGAAAAAGCCGCGCTTTTAGAACAAGCCCTTCGCGACACGGGATTTGCGCCCTCGCGCTTTGAACACGCTCTTTCGGGAATGCGCAACCCATCCAGCCAAACGGTTGAATTGGACGACATTCAAAAAGGCGCCGCGTCGATTCTGGTCGCCCGCTATCTAGGCGAAGATCAAGGCGAACAACTCGTCGCCCTGTATGTGCGCCCCACCGATAAAATGGGCAGCGTCGAACGCATCGCCCAAGCCATTCAAAGCACCGACCCAGAAGCCATGCTCACCGGCTACAGCCGCCTTGAAAACTCGCTCCGCGAAAATATCCGCCGCGATATTCCCCGCATCGGCTTCGCCGCGCTCGCGCTTGTTTTCCTCGCCCTCTCCGCTTCGCTGCGCCGCGCCCGCGACATTATTATCGCATTGCTCGTCGTCACTAGCGAAATTGCCGCCGTTCTCCTCCTCATTAAACTCTTTCAAATTCCACTCCATGCCTATGATGCATTGGTCATTCCCGTATTGCTCGGCATTACAGTGGACGAGGCCATGTTTCTTCTTCACCGCGCCCGCGAAATGCCCGAAGGAAAAGCCAATCTCAACAAATTGATCACCGATACACTTCGCCTAGAGGGGCCTCCCATCGCGGCCACGGCCCTCACAACGGCCGCGGGCTTTTTCGCGCTTGTCTTTTGCGATTTTGACGGCCTGCGCGATCTGGGCATGGTGGGTGCCCTTGGAAGCTCTATCGGATTGCTCGCAGCGCTCTTGGTTGTTCCTGCGGGACTGCGCCTTTTATCCAAACCAACGCATTGAATGCGCATACAGCGCGCTCGTCCTTGTGTTCATTGGACTGGCCCGGCATGCTCAGGGGCCAAAGCGACCCAGCGCCATGACAAAACCCCATCTTTTCAGCACCCCGCGAGGTCTTCTCCCCAGCCTGCTCGCTTCGCTTTGCGCGCTTTCTTTGCTTAGCGCTCCGCATGAAGCGTGGGCTCAAAAGAAAAAGAAGCGCAAAAAAGACACGAGCGCCGCCACCGAACCCGCACCCGAAGCAAAAGACACCAAAGAAGCGGGCAACTCAAAAAAAACCGAGGCCAAAAAAGACACCGAAAAAAGCGCAGCGGAAGCTCAAAAACCTCCTCCCGAACCCGCCATTGTCATCGCCAGAAGGCCAAAGGCGGCCATCTCCCGCATTGCCGATACCCTTTCGCGCGAACTTGAACACGCCAAACCCGGCTCCCTTATCGCCGCGGCGCCTCTTATCACCGACACCGAAGCCCCCAAAGGCGCGGCCCTCGCCGTCTCCATCGCCGCTCAGCTCGCGGGCCGCCGGGGCCAAGGCGCATGGGCGATGGGGCAACCCGTAAAACTCGACGAAGCCCGCACGGCCGCCCGGAGCGAAGGCGGATTTATCTATCTCAAAATCGAGCTGACCCAAGGCAAACTCAATGTAACGGCCGACGCCTATCCCATCTCGAAAAGCGTGTGGGAACGCGCCAAAAACCCCGAACCCGGCCCTATCGATCACGCCTTTATCAGCGTCCCCATCGATGCCGAAGTGCGCTCATTTCTCGCGCCGATTCCCCTGAGCGCCGTCACCGCCACCCGCGCCAAAAACTTCGAAAGCGATGTCATCGCCCTAAGCTGCGGCGATCTCGGCCTCGACGGCAACCTCGAGATCGTCAGCGTAAGCCGCCGCCGCGTCAGCACCATCCGCATCGCCGCCGGAAAAGTCATTCCCCTTCAATCCCGGCCCTGGGGCGAACTTTCCCCGGTTCATCCCACACCCTTGCGCGAACCCATCGGCTTCGCCTCCATCGTCCCCCGCGCCGTCTATGAGGCGCCCGATTCCGAAGACCAAAATCGCCGCGAATGGATGGAAAACACCTTGGTCGATGTGGCCCTCACCGATCGGGCGAGAGCCGTGCGCCTCGATTCAAAGCTTCAAGTCGTCTCGAGCTTTAGCCAAATGGCCATTCCCGAAGGCGAAGGAACCGCCTGCGTGCGCAACTGGGGCCTGCTTCTCACGGGCGCCGTCGGCCCCTGTTCTCCCATCGATCCCAATCCCCGCCTGGCCACCGTGGGCGGTCAATACGATGCAATTGCATCCGCGGAACTCGTCTCCCCCGAAGGCGTACCCTTTACGGTGTGGGCCGGACGCGAAAAAGGCGTTCTCGAATTGCGCGACAGCCTTGGCAACCGGGGCGTAATCGATACATCGGGCGCTCAAGTGGCCGTCGGCGATTTAGATCAGGACGGTGAACCGGAAATCATTTCGAGCGTAGATACACTCAATCCGATGGAAGACGCGGCCATTGTGCGCACATGGCAGCGGGCGGCCACAGGCAAAGAAGGAAAAATCAAAGAGCGCTTTCGAATGCCCGCCGCCGCTGGAATTCGCGCCCTCGCCGCATGTCCAGCCGATGATATTGGCCGTTCTCCCTTTATTGTTGCAACCGCCGATGAAATATGGGTGGTACGTTGAAACCCTCGATCGAATTGAAACGCCGGCAAATCCTTTCATTAATAGCATCAATTGCATCATATTCATCGGCCCAATTGATATGCGGCGGCGCCCAAGCCATGGGCCGCACACCGCTTGGAGGCCGCATCTCGCTTCACTGGCCACTATCGACCGAATTCATCGACCCTCACGATCTTCACGATCCCCTCGCGGCCTTAATCGGCCCGGCGCTCTTCGATTCGGCCTATGGGCTCGACGCCTCGGGCAATCCCTATCCAACGCTTGCCGCATCGATGCCGGCCAAAGAAAGCCTGGGCACCGTCGTAAGGCTGCGCGAGGGCCTTCGCACGTCAACCAATTCAAGGCTCGATGCCCGCGATTTAAGCTTCTCCGTGGAACGCGCCAGAGCCCGGGGCGCAGCCGCTCTCTTCGCGGATATTCCCAAGCCCATATCCCATCCCAGCGACCCCAACGCGCTCATTTTTGGCAATGCCGACACGGCCCGCCTCGCCCGCGCGCTCGCCTCGCCCGTGTGCGCGCTGATCCCCAGAAAATTCAATGCCCAAACACCCGATGGCACCGGTTCGTTTAAAGCCGAACCCTCGCTTCGCAGGCTGATCATCAAACGCAATCTCAATGCGGCCCGCGGCGCTTCCTATTTGGACGAATTAGAAATCAATACAGCTTCGGATCTTCGCACGTCATTGCGTGAATTTGAAGCTTCACACGATGATATTGGCTGGCTGGGCACGGGTTTATATGGAGGCCGCGAAGGCGCGGTGAAATTTGATTTTGGACTCTTTGGCTGGATGGTGCTGATCACCGGCCCGGACGCGGCTCAATTTCACACGCCTGGCATGGCTCAAAAACTATGCGATGGCCTATCCGAAAAGGTCGCGCACCTAGGGCTTTCAGGGCTTTCACCGGCCGGCACATCAAAAAGCGCATGGGGTGCGGGCCCCGCCGAACTCTTGGTCGATCGATCGTGCCCGCATTGGGTCGAAATCGCCCAAACCGTAGCCTCGGGGCTTTCCCGCACCGACAACGAAGTTACGGTGAAAGCCGTTTCGCGGGGAGAGCTGGCACGCATCCGGGAGAAGGGCAAATGGGCACTTTCGCTCGAGTTTGTCCGGCCCATCGCGCCTGGGCTTCATGGAGCGATGCTGTCTTTAGCGAGCGCGGAAAGCGCCGCCCGGGGAAGGGAATTGGCAAAAAATCCGATGAAATTGCAATCCAATACAATGCCGAGAACACTCACTTCGGCCATGCATGTGGGCGTATTGGGAGAGCTTCGGATATCGGGGGCAGCGGCGCCGGATATTGTCTTTGGAAAATCGCTGGGCCAAGAGGGCTGGGATTTATCGGCGACCTATCGAAGGGCCTTGAAAAAAGCATAATTATTGAGCTGGCCCGGGATCCATCGCCTCAAGCAAAGCCTGTGTGGGGCGGGCGCGGTACAAAAGGCTCCGCTTAGGCGCCTCCGCCATAATGCCTTCCCAAGTCCTGCGCCGCGGCTTTTTCATTTGATCGGCCAAACCATAAGGAAATCCAGTCATTGGGTCAGAATATTCGACCAAAATGGCATGCTGATGAATACGTTCATCCCTTTTCAGCCCATGAATCGCGACCACATCGCCCATCCGCACTTCATCGGCGTGCTCGAGCAAGAATTGAAAATACTTGGTGCGTTCGCCAAAAGGAATTCGCTCGGCGCCCGCAAATCGCCGGAATGTAAATAAATCGGGCTTGGATTCGGCGAAATCTCCAAACGCAATCACGCCCCGCCGATTCTGAATGCCGGCATCATTAAAATCGAGCTTTCCCCGGATATGCTTGGGCGCTTGGCCTTTGGGCGAATACCAAGAGCCCGAACTCCGCTCAAAGGTATCCAGCACAAAATCCACACATACCTGAGGAGGCCAAGGATCGCCTTTGGATGTGAACACTTGAAAAGATGTTTTCTCAAATTGAAAGGAATCCCTTCCCTGAAAATAAGCCGTCGCCCAAAGCGGCCTTAAAAACCCATCGCGATCCGCCGTCTTTTCACCCTCGGGCCGATCGAAACGAAGCACCTCCTTCAACTGCTGCTCCACCACTTCATGCATACGGGCAAACGAACGCCGCGCCCCCGCCGTCGCCTGCTGATAGGCCGCGATTTGATCGCGTTTCTCTTTGTTCTCGGCCAAGCACGAAAGCTTTAATTTTGCGCCTTCCGATGTAATCAGCGCCTTGGCCCAAACGCTTCCAAATCGAAGCTCCGCAGCCAGGGCTTGTTCCGTGCGGCGCAACAGCTTGGCGCGATCAAAACCAATCTCCTCCGACAGCGCGCGCATATCCCGGTGCAGCGGATCTTTTATCAATTCTTCTTTGTCGAGCCCCACGCGATCGCCAAATAAAAGATCGCCCACGCGCCCCTCGAGCGGGCCATCGACATACACATAACTCACCTCTTTTTTCTGCACGCGCTTGACCAGCTTGCGCACATCACTTCCGCGCAAGAGCCAAATCTCCGGCTCATCAAACAAAGCGGGCAGTGAAAGCGCCGTAATCAAACCCAGCGCATCTTGAGGCTGATTCGAATACGCATAACCCTCGCGCAAGAGCAATGTCCTCAGCATCTGAGGCTTAAGCCGGTATTTGCGCGCCAATGAATGAACCCGCCCTCCCGGATGTCCGCGTTCAAAAGCCTTCTTTTCAGCCAGCAAGGCCGCATCCTGGGTCTCATCCCACGCCGCCTTGGGCTCGCGCATCAACACCACGGGCTCGCCTTTAGCCCGGCCTAAAATCTCGATGCGATTTGCATCGTACTCGGGCGTTCCCGCCGTTTCCGCTTCCTGCATCGTACGCCCAAGCATCGTCTGGCACGCCTCGCCCTCCACATCCAAAGGCCGGGCCTGGGCGAAAATATCCTCGGCCACCGCAATATTTTCTTTGGATGCAGGCGCCGCTCCCAAGACCGAACGCGACACATCCGAACATCCAATCCCGCTTAGAAGCAGCGCTCCAGGAGCGATAAATCCAAAGACCAAACGGGCAAACCCAACAACAAAAGCTGACTGTTTCATGGCTCGAAAAAAGAATATGCTCGGCGCCCACATTCGATTCCCCGCCTCAGATCTGTGCCGTTTACATCGCATCGCCTCATTCTGCTTCGTGTCTACTACTTCTGCATGCTGGGAATGCTGGGCATTTACCTGCCTTTCTTCCCGCCCTGGCTCCGCGCTCAGCACATCAGCGGCATGGACTTGAGCATCGTTATGGCGATCCCGCCCGCCTTGGGTGTCGTCGGCCCTCCGCTGTTTGGATTGCTCGCCGATGCTTTGCATTTACGTGGACAAATGCTTCGGATTGCAAGCGGAATCGCTGCAATGGCATTTGTTGGAATGGGTATTATACCCTTTCTATTTGGCCGGGGAGTAAATTTTATTGAATTGATCGCCCTTATGGCGATGTATTCTTTTTTTCGTTCGCCCTTAATTCCCATGGCGGACGTCATTGCCCTCGAAGAGAGCAAGGCCAAGGGCAAGAGTTACGCGAGCATACGATGGTGGGGATCGCTCGGATTTTTGGTAACGGCGAGCGTATCGGGGCGCATCGTCGATCCCTCGAGCGCGGCCGCATTACCCACGGCGATTTCAATCATGCTCGTCCTGGGCTTTTTGGCCTCGTTTGCACTTCCCACGCGCGCCTCTGCCCAAGCTCCCGCGCCCGTGTGGAGCGAGGCCAAAAACCTCTTAAAAAGCGGCGATTTTTTGCTGTTCTTGCTGGCCACAATCATCGGCCAATGCGCGCACACGGCCTACGATATTTGCTTCAGCCTGCACTTGCGCGACCTGGGCGTTTCCACCGCGACGACAGGCATCGCTTGGAGCACCGGCGTGGTGTTTGAAATCGCCCTGATGGCCTTCTTGGGCGGAACCGTCGAGCGTATCCGGCCTCCGCTGCTGCTCATGCTCGCGTTTTCGGGTGCTGCGCTGCGCTGGCTGTGCATCGCGTCGATTGAACAGCCGCACCTTCTCATCGCAACCCAGCCCCTGCATGCGCTTACTTTTGGCGTGATGTGGATCGCTTCCCTTTCGTATGTCCGGGCCCGCGTTCCCGCGCACATCTTGGCGACAGGCCAAGGCGTCTTCTCCGCGGGCATCGCCGTGGGCTGTGTGATTGGCGTCTTCTGTTTCGGACCCTTGTTTGAAAGGGCAGGGGGCCCGCATTCCTTCAAGGTGGCCGCGCAGCTTTCGGCTCTCGCCGCCGTCCTCGCCGGGCTCCTGTTTGCCTTGTCAAAAAATCGGCCGCCGCTCCGCACCTAAGCGGACTTCAGGGCCATCGCGCCCTGTGCAGCAAAAGCTTTATTTCAAGCTATTTGGCGATGCCGCCCGGCTCATTGCCGGCCGACAATTTCGTCCCCGTGCAAGAACCCGGATACATGCCCCTTTGTCCCAACCCAAACACTCAACTCCATTTCAGAAAATCAACATCATGTGCGGAATCGTTGGCTACGTAGGATCAAAAACCGCCGCTCCCATTCTTGTCGATGGCCTGCGCCGATTGGAGTACCGAGGCTATGACTCCGCCGGCCTCGCCATTCACGATGGCAAGGGCATTGAAATCATCCGCACCCTCGGCAAGCTGGCCCGCCTGCGCGATGCCCTTGAAAAACGGCCTCTTGCCGGCTCAACGGGCATCGGCCACACCCGCTGGGCCACCCATGGCCGCCCCAGCGAAGCCAACGCCCACCCTCATGTCGCGGGCCCCGTGGCGGTTGTGCACAACGGCATCATCGAAAATCATCTGCCGCTTCGCCAAGAGCTCGAGCGTCAAGGCTTTAAGTTTTTATCGGACACCGACACCGAAATCGTCGCGCATTTAATTTCCCGCGAGCTTTCGGCCGGCGTATCGCCGCTGTTTTCAGCCGTGCGAAAAGCGCTGCAGCATGTGCGCGGAGCCTACGCCATCGCCGTCGTCTCGCGCGATGAGCCCGATGTCATTGTCGTTGCCCGCTACGGATCGCCCCTGGTGATCGGCCTGGGCCAGGACGAAATGCTCTGCGGAAGCGATATCCCTGCATTGCTCGCTCATACGCGCGACATGGTGTTTTTGGAGGATGGCGATGTCGCCGAACTCAAAGCCTCCGGCGCGCGTATCACGGCGCTGTCGGGGCAGAGCATCGAAAGAGCTCCCAAACGCATCGACTGGAATCCGATGCAGGCCGAGCGCGGAGGGTTCAAACACTTTATGCGCAAGGAGATCCACGAACAGCCCGAAGTCGTGGAAGCCACGCTGCGCGGCCGTATCGATCTGAGCGAAGCCAACGTATTCGCCACGGAAATGGGCGTTTCGCCCCATGTGGCCAAGACGATCAAGCGGGTGTACTTCGTCGCCTGCGGCACCAGCCATCACGCCGCGATGGCGGCCCGCTATTGGCTGGAGCAGCTTGCGCGCGTACCCACCTTTGTCGAGCTCGCGAGTGAAGTGCGCTACCGCGATCCCATTTTCTTTGAAGACGATCTGGTCGTGGCTGTTAGCCAATCCGGTGAAACCGCCGACACCATCGCCGCGGTGAAGTCCGCAAAGGCCGCCGGAGCCACCGTGCTCGCCGTTGCAAACGTACTCGACAGCGCCATTCCAAGGCTTTCGGATGGAGCGCTCTACACCCACGCCGGCCCTGAAATCGGCGTGGCGTCCACCAAATGCTTCACCGCCCAGCTTACGGCGCTTTTGCTCCTCGCCCTCTACTTGGGAAGGCAGCGCGGAACCCTTAGCAAAGAGCGCGCGGAACACGTTCTTACGGCGCTCAACCATGTGCCCAGCCAAATGCGCGAAGTGCTGGGCGATGCCGACTATGTGCACGCCGTAGCCAAGCGCATCAAGAGCGCGGCCGATGTGCTGTTTCTAGGGCGAGGACTTGGATTTCCCATTGCTCTCGAAGGCGCGCTCAAGCTCAAAGAAATCTCGTATGCCCACGCCGAAGGCTATGCGGCGGGCGAAATGAAACACGGCCCGATCGCGCTGATCGACGAAAAAATGCCTGTGGTTGTCATCTGTCCCAAAGACAGCCACTACGAAAAAACCTTGTCGAATGTGCAGGAAGTGCGGGCGAGAGACGGCCATGTCATCGCCATCGCGACACGCGGCGATGAAGAGATCATGGAGCTTGCGCAGGACATTATTTGGATTCCCCAAGCAGCGGATGAAGTGCTGCCCCTCTTGACGGTCTTGCCGCTTCAGATGCTTTCTTATTTCGTCGCCAACCTAAAGGGCAACGATGTCGATCAGCCTAGAAATCTCGCGAAAACCGTAACGGTTGAGTAAGGCTTTCCGGCGCGGAGCATGGCGCAATCCAAAGACGGCGAACCCCAAACCATCCCCCGCCCAAAGCCCAAAGGGCGCGGGCCGGGCAGGACATTTTTCGGCCGCACCGAACGCCGTGTCGTCGCCGCTATTCTCGTGACGGCCCTCATTCCTCTGGTCTTCGCCGTGGTTATTGCGCGCACCATCATTCAGCGCGTATCGGCCGCCGCCTTCCAGCCTGAATTCAGCGCTCATCTCCACCGCGCTCTCGGCGTCTACAGCGAACTCGCCGCCGCCATCAAGCACAGCATGCGCCTCCAAACCGAAGTCATGGCGCATAGCGAAAGCCTTCGGAAGCATGTGCAGTCCCGCGATCAAGGCGCCGCCTCCGCCGAACTCAAAAGGCTCATCGAAACCTATCCCGGCATTGTCTCTCTTTCGCTCGAGACCTGCGAAGGCGTCGCCTGGGCTTCCCATACCCGCGGCTTCGAGATCGATCCGGCCAAGGAGCGTACCCTCTCGGTGCGCAGAACCCTGGGCGGAGGCGAACCCAGCGAGCCCTGCGAAATCGAGGATGAGCCTTCCATCCTCGCCGCTACCCTCACCACGCCCCGGCAGCGCTTCGACGAACTCGAAGGTCTTCAAGAATTTGCAAAAACATACGATGAATTCGCACGCGATAAGCGTGAACACTATCTCGATGAAACATACCGCGATGTATTTGCTGTATTGTTAGGATTCACGATTGTATTGGCCATCATTGCAGGCATTCTTGTCGTGCGGCCGGTGACAGAGCGCATTGCGCGCCTCGCCGAGGCGACCAAACCGGTGGCCGACGGCGATTTAAGCGTGCGTGTTTCTGAGCGCGGAAACGACGAAGTCAGCGAATTGGGGCGAGCCTTTAACCACATGCTGGAAGAACTCGCCCGAAGCCGCGCCCGCATTGAGTTTTTGCAGCGCATGAGCGAATGGCAAAAAATGGCAAGAAGGCTCGCTCACGAAATAAAAAATCCATTAACACCAATTCAATTGGCTGTTGAAGAATGCCATCGCAGGTATACGGGCGATGATACCGAATTCAAACGCATTTTGGAGACCACGCTGGAAGTCGTGTTTGAAGAGGTATCCAGCCTGCGCCGCCTTGTTTCTGAATTCGCGAGCTTTGCGCGGCTTCCCCAGGCCGAACTAAAAAACGACGATCTCGGCGAGTTTCTCCGCGAACAGAGCGCCCATTTGGCGGCCTATGAAAGAAATGCTGAAGACAGCCAAAGCGATCGGGGCGACGACGCGCTGTTTCGCGATATCTCAATTCAATTCGATATCCCCGGCGGCCCGATGCCCGCGCTTTTGGACCGGGAAATGATGCACCGGGTGCTCACCAATTTGATGTCCAACGCAGCTCAGGCGATACGGCTGCCCCCAGCCGGCGGAGCTCAGCGTAAAGGCATCATTCAAATTCATGCGATTTCGGCTGCCGGCGAATACATCATTAACATCGACGACAATGGCGGCGGAATTCCCGGAGACGTTCGGGACAGCCTATTTGAGCCTTATGTCACGACCAAAGCGGACGGTACGGGCCTAGGGTTGAGCATTGTAAAAAAAATCATTGTCGATCACGGGGGATCGATTGACGCCTTGGATTCGCCTCTCGGCGGCGCACGCTTTCGCATATGCATTCCGGGCCCGCCTTTCGCGGGAGCAGGTTTTCAGCATCCTCCCAAGAGCATTGAAATTTGAACGCCCATATCGCCGTGGTAAGGGGCTTGTCCCTCTCACCGTGCTTGGTCAACGCATGTTCGAAGGTGCGTAATCCTTGTCAATCAAACGGGCTTTCGGTATGTATATCCGTTGAATGGGTTCTCGGTGCGCCATTGGCTTTTATTAACGTTGAATGACGTTGAATGACGTTGAATGACGGCGCGCAGGCAAGATGGATGCGGAACCAACAGGAAAAGAATCGAAGGTTAATCTAGCTTGAGCAGGGTGGGTTTGGAGAGCCGATAGGAATGGAGCAAGATCTGATCTCCGCGGCATCTGTTGAAGCGTTTTTAAGGCGAACGGCGCCGATTTTGCAATTGGCCGCCGCGTCCTTGAGGCGGGCGCCATGAGAAATATGGTGTTTGCGACCATCGGTCAGGTCACTGTAGCGTTGCACACGAAAAACCCGCCAAGCGACGAGGAATGGGAAGAATACTTAAATGCGCATCAGCGCTATTTCGAGCGCGGAATGAGCATGCGCTTTTTGATTCTCACCGAAGGCGGGGCTCCCACCGCAACACAGCGAATGCGCATGAATGAAGTGGTTGCCGACTGGATGCGCAAAAACCCTGATTGCGTTCGTACGGCCATCATTACGCGCTCTTCGTTTGTGCGCGGCGTTGTAACGGCCATCGGCTGGTTTCGCCCCATTGCCCGCGCATTCGCGCCCGATCATATTCAGCAGGCGCTGGCCTATCTCGAGGTTCCCGAATCGCAAATGGTCGAGATTGAACAGCTCGTCCCAAAGCTCAAGGCAAAAATGGCCTCACCCTAATATCGGCGTTACGGTCAATCAAACCGTTATTAAAGAATTGAAGATCAATAAAACCCACTTGCACACGGTTAAATCAAGTATGAAGCGCCCGCCGGGCAGCGCTTGACACACTTCTTCGCGTTCACCTACCTTCAAAGCTTGTCGTTCCGCGCCGAAAAAAAGCCCAATACACCGTGCTGCCGGCATGGGCAGTACATTTGTTTCCGGCGATTATTTCGGCTCGGGTCTCACGCCAGGGCGGGCTTAAATATGCGGAGCCCCGTTGTAGACCTGGTTTCAGAACTGGAGATCGCTACGTGGGAGGCGCGTCATGAAAACCAGTAAGGCAGTTCGTCATGACTGAGCCTCCCGCCTCAGGCGCGCCGGTGTCCTCGGAGTCGCGCTCGCGCCGAAAGCAAGAGCTGGGCGCTGGTATTTTGCCGCCGAAATTCGATGAAAACGCGGAAGAGATGCCCGTGCAGCCTCTGGCGGAAATGGCGAGGGCCGCGGCCCACCCGCCGGCGGGCGAAGACGAAGAAGGGCCGCTTTCGCGCCGCCTAGACACACACTGGATGAACGAGCAAGGGTGGGGAGCCGGTGGTGCAGAGGCGATGGATGTCCCCGCCGATCCACTAGGCCCGCCCCGTTCATCGCCGAGCGGAAGCTCTCTCGACTTAAGACGCTCGAGGCATCCAAGTATATCGCCTGTATCCGATGGTTCTATTTCACGAAGATGGGGAGACGTGCCACTTCTTTCGGGTGGACCGACATCCCGCCGGTATTCCGATCCCCCGCCATCGGGGCCTGTGTCGGCGCGCGCTCAAGGCGTCATGTCGGAAGGGCCTATTTCTGAAGCGCCGCTTTCGCTGCGCGTGGCGCGGGTCAGCGGTGATGCGGGTCCCGGGTATCGGATTGTAGAGGGAAAAGAAGGCATTTGGGCAAAGCTGGACGGCCCGGATGCCGAACCTTGTCCGGTGGTTCGCCTAAGCCTGGCCGCGCTTTGGCTGGTGAGCGAAAAAGCAGCGGAATATTCGCTGCATGCGCCTGTGCGCATCACATTGATTGGCAAAAATCATCAAATTGGCCCGCTACTCGCTCAGATTGTCGCGATTCACCCCGAAACGTCTGAAGAGCCGCCATTGATCGGGCTTCAGCTCGTTGGCGTGTCGCTGAGCATTGGCCGCCAAATCTTGGATTTGGTGCACTCACTGCTGCGCGAAGGAACAATAGAGCCGGCCCGGAGCCTGGTGATGTCGCGCGAGCATATCGACGCGCCTGAACGGGTTTCTGCGCTTGTCGCGATGCTTCTCTACGAGGGGATTGAGGGCATGCTGCAGGGCAGCAATTCGGTTGTACGAGCCCTGCGCATTGAAAAAGGCGAACCCGGTAAAATTGCATGGACATCCAATGGAAATTGGGGAACGCCTCCATACGCGATCGAAATGGTGGGCTACAATTCCATTCATCGCTTTTCATTTCCGAGCGTGCAATTCGAAGCCGATGGTACGGCCATAACTCCATTACCAACGTATATTGAACGAATTCGGCACAGAGGATTCAGGCGCGTATTGGTACGCACGCCGATTTCGGTTCAATTCCGTCATCCATTATGGCCGGAGCTATCGCTTCCCCGGCGCAAAGTCCGCGATATTTCCTATGCGGGCCTAAGCTTTGAAGCCGATCGCGACGAAGATTTGGTGTTTCCCGGACTCGAGATTTCCGAGATGATCGTCGAAGTTTCGGGCGGTGCGACGATCCGGCTGCGGGGCCAGATTCGCTATGTGGCTCAGCCCAAGCAAAAAGGCGAATTATCCCTGTGCGGCGTACAAGTATCGCCGCGCTCCGTTGTGGACGAACCCTTATGGGTTCAATTGGTTTCAGAAGAGCTGCACGGAACCTTAAAAAGCGGCATTGGAGCGCCTGAGCCCGTATGGCATCTCTTTGAGTCCTCGGGATATTTTCAATTGTCCGGCAAGACGCCCGATCAATTCGAACCCTTGAAATCAAGCTTTATTACGGTAGGACGCCGGGCTGGCAATGCGCCTCAGATCATGTGGCAAGTGGCGTGGCCCTCCCAGCGCGGCGTCGAGGCTTCTATTTCGCTGCTCAAGGCTTATCACGGCACATGGATGGTTCATCAGCTCGCGAAAAGGCCGGGCCGCGCGCCTGGTATCGCCGATTCGCGGCAAATTCTCAGGGATATTTATCTCCGCGCGCTTGAACATCCTCAAATCGATGCCGATTTCCGATGGATGATGGCCTTTGTCGATACCACCGTGCCCTGGTCGCGCATGTGCCATTTGGATTTTGGAACGCGCCATGAGGCGACAGGACTATCGTATGTGCGGCCATTTCGATTAATGGAAGCCTCATCGGCCGAGCCTATTGTGCCTGCGCCTGGCCGATATCGCGTTGGAAAAGCGACGCTCGACGAAGAAGAGCGCCTCATCGAGCATGTGCACCGGGCGCGCTCCTATCCCTTTGCGGAAGCGCTCGATTTCGCGCCTGATTTTGTGGAGCTGGGCGGTGTATCCAGACTATGGCGCAGTGTTGGCTTTGAACGGGAGCGAACTATTTTGGCGGCGCGCCTCTATGGCGAACCCATTGCGGTTGCCGTCGTTGAGAGCGGCGAGTCGGGAACGAATTTATTCCGGCTGCTCGACAGCGTAAGGCTTTTTGCGCTTCGGCCCGAGGGCAAGGAAGCCTATGCCGAGCTATTGGAGGCCGCGCGTCATTGGTATTTGGAAAAAGGCAAGCATGCATTTGTGTATCTGCACGAGCATGAAGACGAAGAAGCGCTTCAGGGGACCAAATTTCGAAGCCTGGGCGAAGGCGGATTCTGGGTGATTCACGCCCTTTTGCTTCCAGACTTTCTCGAGCATGTCTACGAAATGACGGCCCCCCGTAAGAAAACATGAAGCTCCAAGCCAATACCTTCGAATCCACGCTAAAGCAAATCGAACAGGCGACAGCATCCCGAACGGAGTATCGGCCAATTTTATTCAATGCGGCCGATGCTGAGCAGCGCCGGGCACTGTCCGACCTTATTTCACGCGGCGAAGTCTTGGATGTGCACGACACGCTGCTCGAACAATTGCGCGAGCTCGCATCGGTGCGCATGGCCTTCGTGAAGATGAATCGCACCGAATTGGATAAATTTGCGAACGAATTGTTACAGGGAACTCCGGCTCATAACTATGGGACGTGGGTATATTATCCCTGGACCCGAAGGCTCGTGCATGTACTTCCCCAGGAGCAATACCGGGAGCTTCGCAGTTCGCGCAATCGTTATAAAATAACGCCCGACGAGCAAGAAAAATTGAGCCGGGCAAAGATAGGCGTTGTCGGCCTTTCGGTAGGGCTTTCGAGCGCGGTGACGCTGGTATTGGAGAGCGTGGGCACGGTCTTTAGGCTGGCCGATCACGACGAGCTTTCCCTGTCCAATATGAATAGGCTGCGCACGCCCGTCTATCACCTAGGTATCAATAAAACCGTTATCGCCGCGCGCGAGATGTTTGAGATCGATCCTTATCTCGATATTACGATATACAATCGCGGCCTCGATGAAACCAATACGGACGAGTTTTTAACGCAGGGCGGAAAACTCGATTTAATTGTAGAAGAATGCGATGATTTATTTATCAAAGTATTTATCCGGGAGCGGGCAAAGGAATTTCACATTCCGATTATGATGGAGACCAATGAACGCGGAATGCTCGATGTTGAACGTTTTGATTTAGAACCCGAACGGCCCATTTTGCACGGATTGCTCGAAGGCGTAAGGGCTTCGCAGCTTAAAGGGCTATCGTCGCGCGACAAGGCGCCTTATGTGCTGCGCCTTCTGGGTGTGGAAACGGTATCCCTTCGAATGCGCTCGTCCATTTTGGAAATTGAACAGTCGCTCGCTTCTTGGCCTCAATTGGCTTCGGGCGTTGCATTGGGCGGCGCGCTGACGACCGACAGCGCCCGGCGAATTCTATTGGATACCTTTCGCGGTTCGGGACGCTTTTTTGTCGATTTGGAATCCATTGTGAAAGACGGCGCGAATGTGCCGCTCTCGGCCGATCGCTCTCTGGATGAAGTGCTCCGGAGAATGCCTTCGCAAGAGCCCAATATTTCGCTCAAACCCCGCGCGGGCGGCGCGTCCCGGGCTATTTCACACGAAGAAATCCGCGAGATCGTCACCTGTGGAACGCTCGCTCCATCGGCTGGAAATGTGCAGCCTTGGAAATTCATTGCCCGGGGCAATACGATCAGATGTGAGCTCGATGAAAGCCGGGCTTGGGTGTTTTTGGATTTCCGCAAATATGCAAGCTATGCGGCTCTGGGCTCCGCCATCGAAAATATGGATCTGGCGGCCAAAGCAATGGGATATGTTACCAATTTGACGATGTTTCCTGTGCCGGGCAGCGAAAGCATTGTATGCGATATCCAAATAAATCCTGGAGGAGAGCCAAGTCATTCGGATGTCGTGCTTGCCGATCAAATTGCAAAGCGGATGAGCAACCGGCTCCGGGGGCCGCGCAAAGAAATACCCCGCAATATTCTGGACGATCTTGCAAAGGCCGCTTCGGCTGCGGGAGGCCAGCTTTGGGTGATCAGCAGCCCAGAACAATTGGATGAGGCCGCGGCCATTATCGGTGGCACCGATCGGATTATGTATTTCTCCGAGCGAATGCATCACGAGCTCACGCATGAAATTCGCTGGACCCGCGAAGAGGTCGAGAAAACGCGGGACGGCGTCGATGTGGCGACGATGGAGTTGTCCACCGTGGAATTTGCCGGGCTAAAGCTGGCAATGTCGTGGGCCGGGATGGAGGTGCTGAGGCGCGTGGGCGGCGGCCGGGGAATCGAAAAGCTGTCGCGGGACATGATCGCGTCGGCAGGCGCCGTGGCTTTGGTGGCCGTTCCGGGCCTTGGAATCGAGGCTTATGTGCGCGGGGGGCGGGCGATGGAGCGGGTGTGGCTTAGCGCCGCGCATCATGGGCTTGCAATGCATCCCATGTCGGCGCTTTTGTATTTGCTCGCGCGTCTGGAGAAAGGCGGAGGCGAAGGGCTTTCCGCCGATGAAGCCAAGAAGCTCGCCGAGCTCCGGATACGCCTGCAGAAGCTATTTGGAAGCGATCCCGCGCGGGAGACCGAAATGCTTCTGTTCAGGCTGGCGCTGACCGATGCCACGCCTGCGATTCGTTCGCTGCGCAGGCCCGTGGAAGACGTGCTGGTTTTCGAATAGCCCGGCTCGCCCGTAGCGCGCGCTTCGCGGTTCTGTTAAGGCGCGCGCCCTGGGTGACCTATGCTCGACGATCAGCTCCGCGAATGCCTAACCTTTGACGATGTGCTTTTGGTGCCCGCTTACAGCGAGGTTTTGCCCGCTCAAGTGGATGTGCGCACGCATCTAACCAAAAGCATTCGCCTCAATATTCCGCTGCTCAGCGCCGCGATGGATTCCGTGACGGAAGGGCGTATGGCCATTGCGATGGCGCGCGCGGGCGGTATTGGCATTCTCCACAAAAATATGCCGCCCGCCGATCAGGCGAGAGAAGTCGAACAAGTGAAGCGCGCCGAGAGCGGGATGATCAGCTCGCCGGTAACGGTGAGGCCCGATCAGTCGCTACGGGAGGCGCTCGACGTGATGAACGAGCACACCATCAGCGGCGTGCCTGTGGTCGAGGGAGAGAAGCCGGTTGGTATTTTGACGGCGCGCGATATCCGCTTTGAAAAGAATTTGGATCAGCCCGTGCGCGCGCTGATGACCAAAGAGCTGGTGACGGTGCCTCCCGGCGTCGACAACGAGCGCGCCAAGGAGCTCCTGCACAAACACCGCATAGAAAAACTGCTCGTGGTTGAGGGCGGAAAACTCGCGGGACTCATCACGATCAAAGACTTGCTGCAAGCCGATCGCAATCCATTGGCGGTCAAGGACGAGCATGGGCGGCTTCGGGTCGGGGCGGCCATAGGTCCCGGAGCGGACAGCGCGGAGCGCACCGAAGCCCTTATTTCAGCGGGTGTGGATGTGATCGTGGTGGACACGGCGCATGGGCATTCGCGCGGCGTGATCGATCTCGTCAAGCATGTGAAAAAGAAGCATTCCGTCGATGTGATTGCGGGAAATGTGGCAACGGCCGAAGCCGTGCTCGCGCTGATCGATGCGGGTGCGGATGCGGTGAAAGTGGGCATCGGGCCCGGAAGTATTTGCACCACAAGAGTCGTGGCCGGCGTAGGCGTGCCACAAATCACGGCCGTATCCGACTGTTCCCGCGCCGCCGATCGCTATGGCATTCCGGTAATCGCCGACGGCGGGATCAAATATTCGGGCGACGTAACCAAAGCCATCGCGGCGGGAGCGGCGAGTGTGATGATCGGTTCGCTTTTCGCGGGCACCGATGAATCGCCTGGCAATTTGGTTTTGTATCAAGGCCGTTCGTACAAGGTGTATCGCGGGATGGGCTCGATCGGCGCGATGCGCAAAGGCTCCAAAGACCGTTATGGCCAAAGCGGCGCGGACGACGAAAAGCTTGTTCCCGAAGGCATTGAAGGCCGCGTGCCCTACCGCGGCTCCATCCTGTCGATTGTGTATCAGCTCGTGGGCGGGCTGCGCGCCGGCATGGGCTACACAGGCTCGGCGACGATTTCAGAATTGCGAAGGAAGGCTCGTTTTGTGCGGGCGACATCGCAGGGCCTGCGCGAGAGCCATGTGCACGATGTAATCATCACGGAAGAAGCGCCGAACTACCGCCAGCAATAATCAGCGGTTCACAAACACTTCAGACAAATCGAAGCGGTACATAAAACCGGCGCGCAGTGTGAGCGCCGTCGTCGTTCCAGCTCCAGGCGCGCAATTGTTGATGAGCTCCCCGCTAAAACGCATCGTCGTTACCGAGGCTTGAGCCGTTGCGAACAGCCCGCCCCGAAGCGGAATTTCAGTGCCCAAAGCCGCTCTAAATCCCAAGGATTTTGTGTCTTTTGCATCGCACAGAAAAATCCTCACATCGCGTCCCAGCCCGCCCAGATCGGCCGTGCCGGCGGCGCTCGCATACTGCCATCCCAGACCAAGCCCAAGATCAAAGGTCAGCGCATAAGAAGGCCGCCTAAGCGGATGAACCCGCGCATCGAGAAAAAGCGTATGCATTCCGCGAAGAACCCGCTGGCTATTCGGACCTTCTCCTGCAAAGGCATCGCTGCCCGCGTTCGCATGCTCGTAGTGAAAACCAAGCGCAAACGATGAAAGGGGCGCAAAGAAAAAACCGCCTCCCGCGGAGAGACCCGTGCGCCCCCGCATATCCATGTAAGGATGATCGTTGAGCCTTATAAACAGCCCGAGCGCTGCATCGACATCGAGCAGCACAGGCGATGTTTTGGTGCTTGTGGTGCTTGTGCTGGTTTCTGCGCCGGCCTTGGCCGCGCATGACAGCAGCGCTGAAAGAATGACGACCCAAATCCAAACCTGGGTGAAGCAAAGCGGACGGCTCCGCGCGGTGCTCGACATAAACAGCCCCTTTAGCCTGGATTTCGGCGCGCGTTCTTCCGAATCTCGAACGGACACTTGACCGTCCGGGCAAGCTTTGCCATTGTCGCCCGCGGAGAGATGACCGAGAGGCCGAAGGTGCCTGATTCGAAATCAGGTGTACCTGCAAGGGTACCGCGGGTTCGAATCCCGCTCTCTCCGCCGGAAGCAGTGCCCGTTCTTTAAAAAATAAATTCAAATTAAATGCCGGGAGAGGTGACCGAGTGGTCGAAGGTGCACGACTGGAAATCGTGTGTACGGCAACGTACCGCGGGTTCGAATCCCGCCCTCTCCGCCAATACGATCAAAATACTTCAGTATAGCCCGTCATATAATCCACCGGACTATTCGCAGAGAAAAGCTTTCGTTTACGGTGGCGCAAAGAGAACGTAGTCTGCGCACATGCGTTCTTACTTAGCGGCGATAGGGCTTGGAACAGGATTAACCATGGCATACCTCGGCTGCGGCCTGCAGACCGAGGGCGAGCTTGCAGGGCAGCCAAACAGCAGCTCTTCCAGCTCAAGCGGTCAAGTCGTCATACCCGAGTGTGCAATTGACTCGGATTGTGCACCGCCCACCGATTGCACGAGTTATTCGTGCAAGAGTGGCAAATGCGAAGTGCAGATCAAGCCGGACGATACAGAAGTCACCACGGGTGCGGCGATAGGCGATTGCCAAAAGAACGTATGCAAAGGCGGAAAGCCGACCGTATTGCCGGACGACACGGATTTGGTGCCGGATAATGATGAATGCACAATTGAGTCGTGCAGCGCCGGGATAAAGCAGACGACGGCCGCGCCTGATGGCACGCAGTGCGGTAATGGCCTTTCGTGTCTTAAGGGGCTCTGCGAAGGCTGTAATAAGGATCCGGGCAAATGCCCGGCGCCAACACAGTGCCAGATCGTGACTTGCCCGGCTGACTCGTGTGAATACACGTTTGATGTTGGCAAAGTGATTAAGGATGACAGCCAAACTGATTGTGTGCAAGATGAATGCGATGCAAATGGCAATGTAGCTACGGTTGGGGATGCAGCAGAAATGCCGGTGCAGACCGGAGATATTTGCAAACAAGAGATTTGTCTTGCAAGTGGCAACGTAGGCCAAATGAATGCCAATCAGGATATGATGTGTTTGGCATCGACGGGTATTTGTTACAACGATAGCGTCTGCAAGAGCGGCACATGCACATTGCAGCCCAAATCCAATGGAACAGCGGCTGGAGATGATGGCACGCTGGGCAATTGCAAAGCATTGGCCTGCGATGGAGCGGGCAATACGACGGTAGTCAATAACAATTCAGACATACCAGCCGATATAGACCCGACGGATTGCATGGTTCAAGGCTGTATGAATGGCAATCCCACCATGTCGAACAAGGCCGAGGGAGATAGCTGTACTGAGGTCGCGAATGGCAAATGTTGCAGCGGAAACTGCTGCGATAGCAGTGTAGGCGCGGAATACTGCGTGACCGGCATGTGCTGCGCGAGCGGCCAAGGATGCGGCGCAACCTGCTGTCCTAACCCGACGGATCTATGCGACGGTGCCAACAACTGCTGCGGTACCATGCTTTGCGGTACGAAGTGCTGCACAAATGCCGACGATGTTTGTGCGATGGGAAATGTTTGCTGTCCCGCGGGAAGCAAGACCTGCGGCTCGAACTGCTGCCCCAATGCCGATGACAATTGTGCTGGAGGTGCGTGCTGCGCCAAGGCCAACAAGGTTTGCGGCACGAACTGCTGCACAACCGGGCATGATTGCAATCCAAGCAGCATGATGCAGTGCTGCCCCTCGGGGCAACGGTGCAACGACGGCGTGACCTGCTGCCCCAACGGAAAGACCTGCACCGGCCAAAACACATGTAATTAAAATATTAAAAATATTAAAAATATTAAAACGCTTTCAAATCCGATAAAATTCGCTTTGAAATCACCACCCGCTGAATATTCCCCGTCCCCTCAAAAATATCATAAACCTTAATATCCCTAAACCACTTCTCCAGCAGCGCATGCTCCGTCTGAAGCGAACCATGCGCACCACAAATCTCAATCGCCTCAATACATGCCCAAATCGCCGCCTGACCCGCCGCGGCCTTCGACATACTCGCCTCCTTGGCATTAGGAATATTCATATCCGCCATATACGTCGCCCGGTACACCAACGAACGCGCCGCCTCGAGCCTCCGCGCCACCTTTGAAAGCCGCTCCGCAATCGCCGCATAACGGGGAATCGGCCTCGAAAGCACATAATTGTTTTTTACAAAATCCCGCGCGTACTCATACGCGGCCCGCCCAATACCCACCGCCATCGCCGCAACCAATGGCCGCGTATTATCAAACGTCTTCATCGCCGTCATAAAACCACCGGCGGCCCGCTCATACGCCTCTTCACCACCCAACAAATTCTCCCCGGACACACGGCAATCCTCGAGCACAAGCTCCGCCGTCTCATTCGCCCGAAGCCCCATCTTCTCTTCAATCTTCCCCACCGAAAACCCAGGCGTCCCCTGCTCAACCACAAATGCCCGGTGCCCAGCCCGCCCAAGACCCGGATCGATCGTCGCAAAAATCACCGTCCAACTCGCCCGAGCCCCATTCGTGATGTAACACTTGCGGCCATTTAATATCCAATCCGATCCATCTTTTTTGCAACTCGTTCGTATTCCAGCCACATCACTGCCCGCATTGGGCTCGGTTAAACCATAGGCTCCCCAGCGCAGCGGACCTTTATCCATATCCTTAAAAATACTAAAAAAACGCTTCTTTTGTTCGGACGTACCCGTTGCCCGGATAGGCGGCCCGCCGAGCCCAGGCCCCGGCACACACAAAAGCATTGCAGCGTCTGCCCAAGCCAGCTCTTCAGCGCCCACAGCCGCCGAACGATTCTTTTGCGAAGGCTTTGAAGGATCGTGCTCCTTAATCTTCGCGGCCTTTTCCTCGGCCGCCGCCGAATCCGTGTAATCGGCCACATCATCCGATCGAAATCCCTTCGCCAATGAAATAAAATTCCTAAGAAAGGTCTCCGGCACTTCTTTATTGCGATCCATCTCCAGGCTCATCGGCCGGATTACATAGCGCCCAAGCTGGTTTAATCCTTCTTTGAGCTCTTTCTGCTGAGATGTGAGAGTGAATTCAATCATGTTGTATGGGTCCGTTCCAATTTAATAAAAATGTATTTGTATACTGTCGAGTTTTAGAAAAGATACCCGCGCCTACGTAAAAATCGCCTGGGTATCGGGCGTGGGCAGAACCAGCGCCGGATCGAGCTTCATGCCCAAATCGATGGCCGCCGCGATCTGATCCAATTGCTCGGCCGTCGGACACGCGAGCGCGAGCTGCTTGGCGTCCCGCATCAGCTTCTCGGCGATCACATCCCGGATAAATCCCGAACCGCCGTGCAAGCTCACACAATCATCGGCAGTACGCATGGCCGCCTCGAGCGCATGCGCCGCGGCCTGCGCCGAAAACTTAAGCGCATCCTTCTCTTTCTTGTTGGCCGTGTCCGCATCCCAGGCCCACGCCGCCTTCCACACGAGCCAGCGCGCGCTGTCCACATCCATCAGCCGATCGGAAAGCGTAAAAGCCACGGCTTGAAAATGGCCGATCGGCTTTCCAAACGCCTTGCGCACATCGCAGTACTCACGCGCGAGCTCAAACGCAAAGCGCGCCGTGCCCACCGCCCGCGCAGCGACGATCAGCGAATGCTTGGCGAAGAAGCGCAGCGTGGCTTTGGTGATGTCGCCCTGCTGCGAACCTCCGTAGAGCCGCGCCGATTCGGTCACGCGCACGTTCTTGAGCTCGAGCTCTCCAAAAAAAGCGGCATCAAGTCCAAGCGTCGTGTGGCGCGCGCCGATGGATACGCCTTCCTGTCCGCGCTCGACGACAAAGGCCGCGATACCGTCCCAGCCCTTCTCCGCATCGAGCTGCGCGAACACGATAAAGCGCTGCGCGAGGCCCGCGTTCGTCACAAACGACTTCTTGCCCGACAGCACATAAGCGTCGCCCTCTTTGACCGCCGCCGTTAAAAAACCGGCGCGCTCTTTGTTGGGTGAAGCCTCGCTAAAAGCCACCGCACCAAAGTGGCTATGCGCATCATCGCCTAGAAAATCCGAGAGATACGAACGGATCTGTTCAGGCGATCCAAGCTCGGCGAGCGCCGTTCCAAACGCTCCTGGACCGGGCAGCCCAAACGCCGCCCCCGCATCCGCACTCCCCAGCTCTTCTTCGACAAGCACACTCGTCAGCAAGCCCAGCCCTTGTCCGCCCGCGCTTTCGGGAAGAGCCGCCAATGCGAAACCCATCGAATGCGCGAGCTGCCGCACATCATCGGAAACTGCCCTCGCCGCTTCAAACTCTCTCGCCCTTGGAAGCAGCGTGCTTTTCGCAAACTGCGCAACGCTGTCCCTGATAAGCTTCTGATCCTCGGTCGGTTCGAAATCAATCATCGCTGGGTGATCCTTGCTTGGTGTGCGCCGGCAGCCGGTATTCCGAAAAGAACCGGCGCATGAACATTCGGCGCATTGTGCAAAATGCTCGCGCAAAGCGTCAATCGCGCTAAAGCCAAGGGCTTCTTCAAGCGCTTTGGGTGCTCCGCGCTCGAGCCTGCCGGCCAGACTTCACAGCCATGCTTGACAAGCCAGCGCGGCCCTTGTAGAAACTGCGCCCCCTTCAACCGGCGGTCTTTTTTGGCCCTCTCCACTTGGAGAATCCAAGAACCTGCATGGACATCAAACGGAAGGGATGATTTTCGAGTGCCAGTGGGATGAGTGCGATGAATATCGATTCAAAATCGTTTTGTGCAAAACCGGCTGAAGCCCAGGCGGCTCGGACATGGTGGGTCGTCGATGCTGAGGGTAAGCCGCTCGGCCGATTGGCAAGTGCGATCGCCAATGTTCTCCGCGGAAAAAACAAAGCCACGTTCACGCCGCATGTAGATACGGGCGATTTCGTGATTGTGGTGAACGCTGCGAAAGTGCGCCTGACAGGCAAGAAGCTGACGCAGAAGTTTTTCGCGCATCACAGCGGAATTCCAGGCGGCTTCCGCGCCGAGCCCTACAACGAAGTGATGGAGCGCAAGCCCGAGCTGCCGATTCAAAAGGCCGTAAAAGGCATGCTGCCCAAAAACATTTTGGGCCGTGAGCTTCTGACCAAGCTCAAGGTGTACGCCGGCCCCGATCATCCCCACGCCGCTCAAAAACCCCAGCCCCTTCCCGTGAATCTGTGAGCAAAGCCATGGTCGACAACCGAATTTACGCCACTGGAAAGCGCAAGACCGCCGTTGCCCGCGTTTGGATTTCGCCGGGCAGCGGAAAAGTCACCGTGAACAGCCGCCCCGCCGATGAATATTTCGTCCGCGAGACAAGCCGCATGGTGATGCGCCAATCGCTTGAACTGCTCGAAGTTCTCGATCAATTCGACGTAATGGCGACAGTGGCCGGCGGCGGTCACAGCGCCCAGGCCGAGGCCATTCGCCACGGTGTGGCGCGCGCGTTAATTCTCGCCGATGCCGAACGCCGCTCTCCCTTGAAGCGAGCTGGTTTCCTCACGCGGGACGCCCGCCAGAAGGAACGCAAGAAGTACGGCCAGCCTGGAGCCCGCAAGCGCTTCCAGTACTCCAAGCGCTAGACCCGTTCTGCATTCATTCAACAAACAACAAAAGCCCTGCGGCGCATTTTATGGTGCCCGCGGGGTTTTTTGTTTCATAGGCTTAACAAAACAAGCTTTTATTCAAGGAGAAGATACATGCGAACCACGGGTTACATCCTCGCGTTTGGATTCCTTTGCGGGCTATTTGCGCTCACAGGCGCCTGCAGTGATGAAACGGGCACATCCTCCGGCGGCACGAGCCAAAGCAGCACATCCAGCAGCGGCAACGGCTCATCGAGCGGCAACACCAGCACGAGCTCATCGAGCGGCAACACCAGCACGAGCTCATCGAGCGGCGGCACCAGCACCAGCTCATCATCGAGCGGCGGCACCAGCACCAGCTCCAGCGGCAGCGGCGGACTCTCCTGCGGCGACTGCACATCGGCTGCTCCCAACGGAGCCTGCAAGGCCCAATACGACGCGTGCATGGCCAACGCGGACTGCCAGACGGTGTACAACTGCGCCTACACCAATCCTCTTTGCACGACGACCTCTGAAGGCGCCTGCTGCACCCGCAAATGCATCACGGACAGCGGCGTACCGATGGCCGCGTCCGACCTCTATTTGGCTTATGACAAGTGCGTCTATTGCGCGACCTGCAAAGCCGCCTGCACCGATGCAAGCGGAACGCCGGACGCGACGGGCTACTGCACCAATCTCGAGGCGGCCAATCCTGTCTGTCCCTGAAGCGCAAACAGCCTATTTAAGCGGCTAATTGATATTCCACGACTCCGAAATACATTCCGCCGCCACGCACATCTCATAATCGAACAGGATTTTCTTTCCGGCGATACCATCGGCCGTGTTGTCGCAGAGATTGCAGTCGGCAAGCGTACTGCAGCCTTTCACACAATCGCGGTAGGTCTGGCACGCAGGACTATTATCGCAGGCCGAAAGATAAGGAGCGCACTGCCCCTGATCGACGAAAGCGCGGCAATTGTTGTATTCCGTTGGATAAGCCTGACAGATCGTGCACACCGCCTTATCGGCGCAATCCACGACGGCGAGGTGAGGATCTTTGCCCGAAGGATGCTGGGTTTGGCACTGCACGAAACACTTGCTTTCTTCGGCGGGATCGACCTGCCCGATATTTTGGCAAACCATTTCGATACACGCCTCAACCGCGATGCATTCGGAATCGCAAGCCGCAAGCTCAACGACGCATTTCTTATCCAAACAGTCGTCGCACTCGCTCCAAGGCGCACCATCGGGAACGGGCGCGTCGATGCCCGAGGCATCTTCATTGGCGCCCGCGTCCCCCGCATCCGGCGGATTCTCTGAAGGGCCGCCGCATATATTTTGAATACACGACAGCGGTGCCGCACAGTCATTGGTGGTCAAACAATTCGCGCCTTTTTCGCCGCGCCGAACGGCACTTTCCGGCTCACCGCATCCGCTCAAGGCAGACAGCAGCAAGAAGCCCGCCGAAGTGCCAAGTCCAAGCACAACAGCCAGCACATTCCGCGGATTGAGATTGAGCAAGGAAGTCCGTGAAGCGTTTCTTTGGGTCCGCATAATTCTCGTTTAAGCGAGGCTAGAACAGCGTGGCTGTTGCAGGAAAGCTTGTTTTACGCTCCCTTTATAACAAACAGTTCCAGCGATCCGGCGCGCTTCGAATAACGATAAAAATAAAATTTATTTTCATAGAATTGCTTCATAAAATATCTCCAAAAAAAGCGACCCGGCGCTATATTCACAACCGCTCCTAAACAAGACTGAGAGGGAATCCTACAGGGCGTAGCGAGGCTTTCGTAGCTAGGGAGATCGACGGAGGCGTGCATTGTACGTTGGCGGAGATCGGCTGAAGATACGAAAGCCGCAGCAGCCCTGTCGGATTCCCTCTGAAGCATTGCAGGCATACAGATGGCGTCCTTAAATATCCCCATTGGCTCGACATTCGCGGAGCGATACCGAATCGTCCGGGCAATGGCTCAAGGCGGGATGGGTGCCGTGTATGAAGTTGTGCACTTGGAAACGGGCAAAACGCGGGCGCTCAAAGTTATGCTGCCCGGAATGCTCCAAAACCGCGAAATGCACGATCGCTTCCGGCGCGAAGCCCGGGTGACGGCGAGCATCGAGAGCGAGTTCATCGTCGACGTCGTCGATGCGGGTGTGGATCCGGAAAGCTCGATGCCCTTCTTGGCCATGGAGTATTTGCGCGGTGAAGAGCTGGACAAGAAATTAAAACAAACAGGAGCCGTTTCGGTTGAAGAAGCCGTTGTATTGCTTTCCCAAATAGCCATTGCATTGGATAAGACGCATAAAGCTTCGATTGTGCACCGTGATCTAAAACCATCGAATATATTTTTGACCGAGCGCGATGATGGAACACCACGGGTAAAGATTTTAGATTTCGGTATTGCAAAGTTTGTTGCGGACGGTTCGACAGGGGCCGCGACGACTCAAAACCTAGGGACGCCGCTCTATATGGCGCCTGAACAATTTCAAGCGGGAAGCAAGATTGGTCCAGCCACCGATATTTTTGCCTTGGGAATGATGGTCTATACGATGTTGGTGGGCGTTCCCTATTGGCAAGATGAATTGGACGCCGGCACGAATGTATATGCCTTCGTGGGGCTTGCTATGCGCGGCCCAACCGAGTCCGCGCGCGCTCGGGCCAAGAGGCGCGGGGTTTCATTTCCCGTGGACTTCGATCCATGGTTTGCGCGCATGACCGCGCATTCGCCGAACGACCGTTTTTCAAATGCAAAAGAAGCGATTGAAGCCTTAAGAGATGTCTTTGGATTAGGGAGCGGACGCTCATCGAGCTGGGGCATTTCCGCGTTGGTTTCTCCGCCGAGCTCCACACAAGCGCCTGCCGCGGTGTTTCCTGCTTTGCCAATCCCCCAACCGCCTGCTCCCACGCCACCAATCGTCTCCGGTCCTCCCCCATTGGAAAACAGCGAAGTGGCGAAGGTCAAAACCGGCTCTTCTTCGGTAGCCCACACCGGAGCGGCGACGGCCAACACCCTCGTTCTTAGGCCCGAAAGAGCCGAGAAAAAAACAAATATGCTCTTGTTTTTCGGTGGTACCGCGGTGGCCTTCCTCGTTGTGGGAGGCGGTGGATTGGCATTGTTAAGTGCAATGGGGGTGTTTTCTGGTGATGGTGGGGCTGAAGTCTCGGTGGGTCAAGAAAAAGCCGCCTCTTCAGCCGCGCCCATAACGCATCCGGCACAGAGCGCCGAACCACCACCACCAGTTCCAGAAGCGGCATCTCCCGCCTCATCGGCGCAAACCTCGCCATCGGCGTCTGCGCCAGCCGCCGCGACAAGCAGTTCCCCCGATTCAACATCCAAAGCAAGCGCATCCGCTCCGCCAAAAAAAACAACGCCCAAATCAACAGGAACGAACAAATATCGGCGCGATTGAGGCTGCGCGCCCTGATGGAGATCGAAAAATGCAAGGATTCGGACGCCTGGGGATTCTTCTAACAACGCAGCTTATTCTATTGACTGCCAATGCTAGGGGGATGGCTCAAACCAACCCCGAGGCAGCGGATGCGCGCTTTAACGAGGCGGTTAAGCTCATCGACGCCAAAGACTATAAACGGGCCTGCCCCCTATTTTTAGAAAGCTATGGGTTGGATCCCGTACCTGGGACTTTGCATGCGCTGGCGGATTGTTTAGCGCTGAACGGCCAGACTGCAAGCGCGCTTCGGCGTTTTGAGGAGTATATAAAAGCCGTGGATGCGCTTCCCCCGGCGAGCCAAGCTCGGCATGCCGATAGGATGGTATCCGCAAAGGATCAAGTCGTAAAACTTCAAAAGGAAGTGCCCCAAGTGATTCTGGAATTGCCGGCGCTTGCTCCCTCAGATACTCGGGTTGAAGAGGATGGGAATGTGCTGGATATCTCGGCGCTTGCTCAACCTAGGCTGCTCGATCCTGGGGAGCACATGGTGCGCGTAAATATTCCGGGTAAAGAGCCGTGGGAGACAAAATTTTCTGTAGACAAAGGTGAAAAAAAGACCATCAAGCTGCGCCTCTTTCGGGAAACCCAATCCGCTGAGCCGGTGAAGCCCGATGCGAGCGCGCCCGAGGCGCCCGTGCAAACGAATGGGGGTATGAGCAAGATTCGCCAATTGGGCATCGTGGTTGGGGGGATTGGTGTAACCGGTTTAATTGCAGGAGGCGTAACGGGAGTGCTTGCATGGGGTAAGGCAAAGGATGCCAAGGTCAATTGCAGCCGGGACGCTGGCACCCAGACTCTACTGTGCAACTCGGCTGAATCAAAAAGCGCCATGGAATCGGCTCAAACGATGGCGACGGTGAGCACGGCGGCCTTTATTGCTGGGGGCGTGCTTTCGGCGGCGGGTGCGACTTTGTGGATCTTGGGTGGGGGCAAAAAAGATGAAAAACAGGGGAATGTGCAGGCTCGTATACAGATGATACGTCTTGGGCCCAATCAGACGATGGTGGGGGTGGAGGGCGTATGGTAAGCCGGGCTGGATGGGTTGGAGCGCTGTGCGCTGTGGGATTGGTGGTGGTGGGGTGTCAGACGATTTTAGATATTGATGGGCCTGTGGAGCTGAGCGGGTCATCGGGATCGGGGAGCAGCACAAGCTCGCACGGAGAAGTCATTCTGGAGTGTGCGATTGATTCGGATTGCCCTCCGCCCACCGATTGCACGAGTTATTCGTGCAAGAGCGGCAAATGCGAAGTGCAGATCAAGCCGGACGATACCGAAGTCACTACGGGCGCGGTGATAGGTGATTGCCAAAAGAACGTATGCAAGGGTGGAAAGCCGATGGTGCTGCCCGACGATACGGATTTGGTGCCGGATAACGATCCTTGCACGGCGGAGGCATGCAACGCGGGAATTTTCTCGAAGGGGCCCGCGCCGGATGGAACGCTGTGCGGAGCGAACAATCAGTTGTCCTGTGTGAATGGGCTATGCGAAGGTTGCCTTGACATTACCAATTGCAGCATGCCCACACAATGCCAAATGATCGCATGTACAGACAGCAAATGCATATATACGATTGATGTGGGGAAAGTGTTAAGCGACCCCGATCAATCGGATTGCAAACAACAAGAGTGCGATGCCAATGGCAATGTGGCGACCGTTGGGGATGTGACGGAAACACCGGTGCAGACCGGAGATATTTGCAAGCAAGAGATCTGCCTTGCGGATGGGAATATTGGTCAAATGAATGCCAATGAGAATGCGGTGTGCTTGGCATCGATGGGTATCTGTTACAACGATAACAAGTGCATCAATGGCACATGCACATTGCAGCCCAAATCCAATGGAACAGCGGCGGGAGATGATGGCACGCTGGGCAACTGCAAAGCATTGGCCTGCGATGGAGGGGGCAATACGACGGTCGTGAATAACAATTCAGACGTGTCAAGCGACGCGGACACAACGGATTGCATTGTTCCGGGCTGTATGAACGGCAATCCTATAATGTCGAACAAGGCTGATGGAACTAGCTGCACGGTAGTAGCAAATGGAAAATGTTGTAGTGGCACCTGCTGTGATAGCAGTGTGGGCCCCAATTACTGTGTTAATATGGCATGCTGCTCGAGCGGCAAGGGATGCGGAATGACCTGCTGTCCCAATCAAACCGATGTATGCGATGGCGCCGGCAACTGCTGCGTGTCAGGCAAAACCTGTGTGGGAACCTGCTGCCCAAATGTGACGGATATCTGCGCTGGAAGTGCCTGCTGCCCGACTGGGAACCAGATCTGCGGGTCGAACTGCTGCACAACCGGGCACGACTGCAATCCAAGCAGCATGATGCAGTGCTGCCCCTCGGGGCAACGGTGCAACGATGGCGTGACCTGCTGCCCCAACGGCCAAACCTGCACAGGCCAAAACACTTGCCTTTAATTGATTCAAAATACAATAAAGTTGTGCCCCGCACACCCTGACATCCATGTCGGGCATCTCCCCTCGAGCCCCATTTCATTCCCCGAAAAAATCACTCCGCCCAGAATGGCATGCATTATGCTTGTTTCCACCCCGCCCAAAGCCTTGGGATTTCGCCCTCTTTCGGCTCTTTCTTGATGGATAGGTGACCATGAAAACCTTTCGCGCATTGGGATTTTTTGCAATTGGCCTCTTGGCCTTTGGGATCGTGCCCGCCTGCGGCGCTGACTTTGCCTCGGAAACCAGCGGCAACGGCGCTCAAGATCCCGGCTCCTCCGGCGGTATCGCCGGAAGCAGCTCGAGCAGCGGCTCCGGTGAAGCCCCTCCCGAGGAAGAACTCGAATCCAATTACAGCGCCCCCGTCGCCACAGGCACATTTGTCTGGATTGCCAATCCATCCAGCGGCCGCGTCGCCTATATCAATGCGTCCACCCTTGAAATCCGCGTCGTCGAGGCCGGCAATGCTCCAACGTATGTCGCCGCCGTCCCCGATCCCGATGAAGATGTCGCCCTCGTTCTCAATGTGCTGTCCAAAGATGCGACATTGTTGCGCGCAAAGGGTGCAGATCTTGCGGTCCAAACCTTCAATGTGCCCTCGTCGGGCAATGCCTGGAGCGTGTCCTCCAATGGCCGTTTTGCTATCGCCTGGACGGATGCCCGCCGCATCGACAATCCCGATCCTGTCGATGGATTTCAAGATATCACCGTCATCGATTTGCTAAATAATACAAGCGAAGCCCTTACAGTCGGATATCGGCCTGTTGCGATCGGATTTGATCAGGCATCTCAGCGCGCTTTCGCGGTCACTCAAGATGGCATCACCGTCATCGAATTGGATGGCCAAACACCCACTGTCTCCAAAAATATAAAACTTACCGATCAGCCCGTCAGCGATGTCACCACCCGCGATGTCGAAATTACCCCCGATGGAACGCTGGCGCTCGTGCGGGTCGAAGGCGAATCGTTTGTAGGCATTATCTCGCTCGCCACAGGTGCCCGCGTCGATGCGGTTTTACCCGGAACCGTCACCGATTTAGACCTGTCCGCCGATGGTACGGTCGCCGTTGCCGTCGTTCGGGAAACCGGCCAAGTCGCGCTCTTGCCCGTGCCCGGTATTTATAGCGATCCCAATACCTTCCCCCTCGTTCAAGTGAACAATGCGATCGTTGGTTCGGCATCCCTCGCCGAAAATAGCCCGCTCGCCTTTTTATACACCAATGCCGTTCCCAGCTCGGCACTCGCCATTATCGATTCTTCACTCGCTCAGCCCTCGGTTAAAACCGTCCAATTGTGGGCGCCTATTCAAGCCGTATTTCCAACCAATGACGCTTCTCATGCGATCGTATTGCATTCCACCGATATGGTCGCCAATTCTCAATATAAAGCGGCCATGAGCGTGGTGCCGGTGGCTCTCGATTTACCCGCAAAACTTCAGGGTTTTGATGCGCCCGTGGCCAGCGTCGCCATCGCGCCTTCGGGGCACCGCGCCATCGTCGCCACTGGGAATGCCATGTCTCAAAACTTCACCATGTATGTCGCTTCCATGCCATCGCTTCAAATTCAAACCTATGCCCTCGCCAGCGAGCCCATTTCTGCGGGCATTGCCGCGGGCGCAAACCGGGGATTCGTCGCCCAAAAACATCCCGATGGCCGAATCACCTTTGTCGACTTCAATACAGGCGAAGTGAGAACCTTAACGGGCTTTGAATTGGCCTCTCAAGTCGTCGATGGAAGCGGCGAGGGTACAGGGGCGCCCTGAAAGGATAAACTACAATGAAATTTAAACAAAATACAATAGAATCCAAGCTGATTGGATTGAAAAATAAATCGTTTGTATTTGGAACGGTTTCCCTGTGCGCCCTTCAGGGCATCGCCTGCGCCGAGCGGACCGAACTCTGGTCCGAGCCCGCATCCGTCAATCCCGTGATTGCCAAGGGGCTTTCCGGCGCTGCCGCCGTCGTCGATTACAATGCGCAGCGCGCGCTGATGTTTCCGGTGGAAGGCAATCTCGAACTCGCGCCCGTTGCGCTCGGTATTGGCCGGGGATTTGCCACCGCGGAAAAGACATCGGACAGCGAAAGATTGCTGGTTTTGTGCCGCGGCGATGTGCCCAGGCGAAAAGCCGAAGACCAAAACCCGGCCCTCTATGTGCTCGAAGGCACTACTCAGCCAAAAAGCGGCCCGGTTTATACTTTTTCCGATCCCCTGTCCGGTCTTGTGATCGATCCTCAATCCCAATTCGCCGTGGCCTATCCCTCCGCGGACGACATTTCTTTCGTAACCAATCCCAATGAACTTGTATTGGTGAATATACAGGAAAAGCCGTCCGAGAAAAACCCGCTGCCCATTACCTTGCGCAGCTTTGGAGGGCGACCCAAGGGTTTTGTGTTTACGCCCGAGCTTGAACTTCCAGGCGGAAAAAAGCGGCTTTTGGCCATTCATACCGATCGCGATGTGGCGCTTGTCGACTTGAGCGCGCCCGAAAAGCCCGAGATTACAGTGAAACTCACCACGGGAGCCGAGCCGCTCACGCCCGAAGATCTGGTGGTGGACGATGGCGAAGCGGGCAATGCCGACGATGCGCGTATTGCCGTTCGTATTGCCGGCGATTCCAATGTAATTGTGATGGATTTATTGCCGACGCCTGAAACCCAAATGTCGCCGCATGCTTTCTTGCCCGTTCCAAATATCGTGTATGTGGGCGGAACACCCAGCGATATTGCCTTTGTACGCACGGACGGCGGCCTCCGGCTGGCGGCGCTTGTGCCCTCCAAACAAAAGCTTTCGCTGGTCGATCCTGTGACGGGCGTGGGCTCGGATGTCGATTTAGGCGCTCCATTTGAAAAAATATCGATTGTAACCGATGTTGTTGGAACAACCGATAAAGGATCGGATGTGGCGCTCCTGTGGTCAAGCTCCAATGCCAATGTTGCCTTTGTGAGCCTGGGCGTGACGGTAGGAAAACCCTATAAAAGTGTAGAAAAATTAGCGCTTGAACAGCCGGTTTCCCAAATTGTCGACCTGCCGGCCCCCAATGGGCATTTAAAAATATTAAAAAATGCCGATTCACAAGGCTTTGTCGTATTAAATCTCCTATCCCGCACGGCATCTCCGCTGGCCGTCGCCTCGCCCGGCACCCAAATTATTCCCGCGCCCGATGGAGGCCGCGCCTGGGTCTCATCCCCTCAGGCATCCTCGATTTCAAGGCTCGATCTCAATACTCTCCATCCCAAAAATATTCTTCTAAACTATATTGTTGGTGATGTATTTGATGTAATGAGACGGGACGGCGGCCGGGCCGTGATCGCATTACATCCTGAAGGCGTGATGGGGCTTTCCGTGCTCGATGCGAATAATCCCTCGCTTTCCAATTCGATTGAGTATCTCGGCATTTTGCTTGGAGATTTCCGATGAATAAAAACGCTTTCTTGATTTCCGCCGGCCTAGGCTTGGCAGGGTGGTGTTGGGTGTCGTCCGCCGCCGCTCAGCCTGTGCCTTCCGAACCCCTTCCATCATCGCCCAAAGCCGAGGAACCTGCCCTTCCCAGCGATGCACCCGGGACGGGCACACCAGGCGATGATAGCTCCAATCCAAAAGAAATGACAGCGCCGGCGCCTGAAACGACCGCTTCCACGCCGCCGCCGGAAGATGCCCCCAAGGCCGCTACAGATGCGGCTATCCCCCAGCCTCAACCCAAAAAACCCGCGCGAAGAGCCCGGCCTCACCGGTTTCAGATTCAGGTGGGCCTTCGCACAACCTTAATTCCCAATGAAGGCTACGATCCCTATGCCGAGGGCAATGGATTGGCCCAAGCCGCATTCACCTTTGCCTACTCGCCTTGGCGCACGCTTCCGTTTTCCTTGTATGGAGTGGGGGAATGGAACATTGGAGGCGCAAGTTCAGCTATGGCGCGGGGAGCGGACAGCGCCCTGGTCTACAATCGCCTGGCCCTGGGCGTCGAAGGCCGCTACGAGCCGATTTCCAGGCTGTATATGTATCTAAAAGTGATGCCCGCCGCCATTAACGTAAGCGGTACCTTCAACAATTACGGCGTGTTTCCCACCCTGGAAGGAGATGCGTGGACCTGGGGATTGGACACAACGGCGGGCGCGGCCATCCGCGTGGGCAATATAGGCCGCGACGAAACGCCCAAAACGACATTCTGGTTTATGCTCGACTTGGGGTATAGCTTTGCAGGCGAAGCCAATATTGTCCTTCAGCCGACGGCCAACGACGATTCTTTAGAAGGGCGCCGCTTTGGGGGCATTCCCCTGACGCCCTTCACGCCATCGGGGGTGTTGTGGCGCTTTGCATTTAGCGCCGCATTCTAAGAAGTGTTCTTGAGGGCGCGGCAAAGCAGGGCGCCCGGCTATTTTTTCTCCCACCCCCACCAACTTCCTGCTATGGGAAGCGCGCCCGACGGCGGCCCCCGCATGAGTCTTATCGAAACCTATCGCGTACTCTCCGGCAGAACGAGAGCGATCATGCATTTTGAGCGCTCAGAGGAAGTGTGCGCCTGCGTCGCCGAAATGATCGTGGAACGGCGGCTCTCCGCAGGTCTTCGGACTCCTCCGGGCGCGGTGCGGAAAATCGCGGAAGCCTTGCGCGATGGCGTCAGGTTCATTGAAAACGAAGAAGGAATCGTCGTCCCCGCTCCCCGCTCTCCCGCTCCTTCCGCAAAGCCCGAACCCACGCCGCCCAAAACGCCTGAAAAATCGCCCCCTAAAAAGCGTAAGCGTTCCCGACCGCGGCGCAGAAATCCATGACGCTCAGGCAAAATTAATATCAAATAGGATACCAATACGATGAAAGTGGAACCGCCCAGCTTGCTCGAAGACTCCGTTCCCGTATTGATGCGCAACCCTTTGCTTGGGCATTTTCAGGCCGATGATTGGCGCTTATTTGTTCATTATTTGGTGGTGGTCAGCTTTGAGCCGGACACGCTGATCGTCGAAGAAGGCGCCGAAGGCCAGGACATGTATTTTATTTTGGAGGGCGAGGCGGGCCTCCAGCGCGATTTTTTAGATTTAGGCACACTCGGTCCCGGCGAGCATTTTGGCGAGCTTGCGCTGATCTCCCATCGCTTGAGAGCGGCCAGCGTCATGGCCAAGACCAAGCTCTGGACGGCGAAACTCTCCAGAGCCCAATTCGATGCAATGGCCAATGATGTTCCTTATGTTGCCTTGCGATTCTTGCAGGCGCTGCTTTCATCGGTGGGCGCGCGGCTTACCGAAATGACGGATAACGTAGGGCTTTTATTGCGTGAGCGCTCGCTTCCGAGGCATACCCAAGTGGTTGTGCGCGTGGGCGATTTGATCCAGCGCGTGCGTATGGGCACGCCGGTTGGAATGGTGCTGGCCGGCGTGGACACAGCCGCGCCTGTGGTGGCCGGCTTATTAAATAATAAAGCTGTATCATTATCGACACCCATTGCATCGGATGCGAAGGTTGAACCGCTGTCTTTATCTCATTGGGAAGGCCAGCGTATCTATCGTCAAAGCCTTGGACTCTTATTCCTAGAGGCGGCGAGCCGTATCAGCCCGCATTTATATGTGCGATTAGGGCCATCCTTTGGTTTTGGACAGCGCGTGGATATTGGGGGAGATTTATTGAGCGATACCGATGTGTGGGCGAGCCAAGTCACCCATGAAGTCAATCGCTTAATTCAATCCAATGCGGCATTTCGCCAAGAATTATGGACGGTTGAAGAAGCCCGCAGCCATTTTGAAGAAACAGGCTGGCAGGAGGCCGCGCTTTTATTGCGGGCATCCCGCGATTCGACGGTAGCGCTGGTGAGCTGCGGAAATGTAGCCGCGTTTGGAATGGGTCCCTGCGTTCCCCACGCGGGAATGCTTGGCCGTTTTCCATTTCGATTGAGTATACGCGGTGCGAAATTGATTATGGTCTATGGCGACGAAGAAGAATTGCCCGCGGCCGATGCGGCGCTTGCCGATTTGGGTACGGCCGAAAGCATAAGCCCCGTAAGAGAAGCCGGGCCGCCCTCCTCCAAAAACATGATCGCACCCGAAGAAGAGCCCTGGCTCGAAACGCTCGGCGTGACCAGCGTAGGCGCCTTTAACGAAGCCTGCGTTCAGGGAAATGTCTCGCAGATTATCCGCGTCGGCGAAGGGCTTCACGAAAAGCGAATTGCTCAAATTGCTGATGCAATTACAAGCCGATCGGATAAGATCCGCATCATTTGTATTGCCGGGCCTTCTTCCTCGGGCAAATCGACGTTTATTAAACGATTAACGGTGCAATTGCAAGTCAATGGTATTCATCCTGTTGGAATATCCATCGATGATTATTATTTGGACCGCGATAAAACCATTAAAGACGCTCAAGGCAACTACGATTTCGAAGCGCTGGAAGCCTTGGATCTCAAGCTATTCCGCGAACATGTGGAACGCCTGCTCGCGGGGGAGCGCGTGACGACGGCCCACTATGACTTCACCATTGGAAAAAGCCTTCCCCAGGGCGGCCAGGCGATTCGCCTGAAGAAATCCGATATGCTTTTGTTTGAAGGCATTCATGGATTAAACCCGGCGCTTTTATCGGCCGTGGTCGATAAAGAACAAATCTTCAGGATATTTGTTCAGCCCTCGACCTCGCTGCCCTTCGATAGGCTTTCGCGGGTCAATGTGTCAGATATCCGGCTATTGCGGCGCATTGTAAGAGACCGGCACAGCCGCGCGACCAATGCGAGCGCGAATATCATGCGCTGGCCCTCGGTGCGCCTAGGAGAAAGGCGGCATATCTTTCCGTATCTCGATCAGGCGGATGCCTTATTCGATTCGGCGCTGGTGTACGAAATATCGGTGATTAAAGTCTTTGCCGATCGCTATTTATTGGAAGTGCCTTCCGATCATGCTGCGTTTACCACGGCTCACCGGTTGAGGCAGCTTATCGATCGATTTATAACGATTTATCCCGATCACGTTCCGCCGAATTCTATTTTAAGAGAGTTTATCGGCGGCAGCGGTTTCGAGTATTAATTGCTTTTGCGTACGGCCGTCGCCTGATACTCGACCGTCTTGCCGCCCGCCGCCCCATCACACCAGCATTCCGTGTATTTTAAGGTGCCCGTGGCCGAATCTTCGTCGAATTCAAGCGATAGCTCCCGCGTATCGCATTGATTCTCTCCCGACATACACCAGGTGCGCGCAATCCGCCCATTAAAGGAACAGCGGTTCCCCGTCAGCGAACCATCCACCAAATACGTTGGCATCGGCGTATCCGGCGCCGTGCACGACGATATAGGAACATTTAAATTGGTGAATTTAACGATGGTTCCGTTTCCCGTGTCCTCGAGATACAGCGTATCCGGTTCGGGCTTGCAGGTTCCCTCGCCGCTATAGCTCACTTCCCATGTCCCAAAAGGCTCGCACACCCGAGGATCGCAGCCTAAGTGCGCGGGCAATCCAATCAGTATAAATAAAAATCCAATACATTTTAAGCGCATGGGTATCTCCTACAGCCTAAGAAGAACGGGTAAGAATTCGCCGAAGGGCTTTTCTCGATAATACCCGAATCATTTCCCTTCGCCATTCGGTGTCTTCATCGATATTGGTCAGCGGCTTGCATTCCGTGTAGGCCGCATCGGCCAAAATATCGGGCATTTTGTCCCGATCGCCGTCCGCCCGCTGCGCCCACTGAGAAGCCGCGCGGATACGCCGGGGACGCGCCCCCAAGGCCGATACCACCAAGTCGGCCCGGATAATTTTCATCGGATTGGCAGGATCTTCATCGATTTGGGCCGCGATCGAAAGCAGGGGAAAATCGATGGCGCCCCGTTTGCGAAGCTTTTCAAAGCTGCTTTTTCGGCCTTCTTGAAGGGGCAGCGATACCCGCACCACCATTTCCGAAGGTTTTAGGATCGTGTTTTGAATGCCGTCGGCCGTATAAAAATCGCCCGCGAAAATACGGCGTTCGCCTTCCGGGCCCAGTGTACAAATATCGGCGCCCAAGGCGATGAGCGCTGGAGCCGTATCATTGGAGGCCGCCGCCACGCATTTTTGGCCGCCTTTCACCACATGACAGGCCGTGCCGTCTTTCTTCAAGCAAAAACCAAGCGATTTGCGCCAAAAATACGTTTGATTGTAATAACGGCAGCGCGTGTCCAAACAAATATTGCCGCCCAGCGTGCCCATTGCCCGGTGATGCGGTCCGCCTACCTGCGAAGCCGCCTCCGCAAGCGCCGCCGCATAGCGCTTCACATCGGGATGCGCTTCGATTTCCGATAAATGCGTGCCTGCGCCGATAATCAGCCGGGAAGGCGCCCCGTCCGTGTTCAATTCGACAGAAATGCCCTTCAATTCGGACAAACGCGCGATTGAAATCAGATGCTCGGGATCGAATAAACCTTGTTTCATATTGGGCAGCACATCGGTGCCGCCCGCGATAATGCGAGCCTGATTGCCCAGCTTCTCCAAAAGCTGAACCGCTTCGGACAGCGTTTCGGGCCGGTGATAATCGAAAATAGGAAGAGGCAGCACGGTCCAAACCCTCTATTCGGCGGCGGCTTTTGGCCGGTTTTGTTCGTTGCGCTTTTGGGTGAGCGCCGAAAGAACGCGCGCCGGAGTAAAGGGCAGGCGCTCCATGCGCACCCCGACCGCGTTGTAAATCGCATTGGAAATGGCCGGAATCGAAGGGTGAAGCGGGCCTTCCCCGGCTTCCTTGGCCCCGCGCGGACCTTCGGGATCGAGCGATTCAACAATTAGCGCTTGTAATTCGGGAACATCCAAACTGGTCGGAATGCGATAATCCAGCAAATTGGGGCCATGGTGCAATCCGTTGGAATTGATAACATGCGCTTCGAAAATGGCTTCGGCGGCGCCCATATAGGCCGAGCCTTCCATTTGGCCTTCCACCAAGGTCGGGCAAATGGCTTTTCCGCAATCATGCGCGACCCATATCTTTTGAACGGTGACAAAACCTGTTTCGGTATCGACCCGCACTTCCGCGATATGCGCCGTAAATGAATAAGCGGGCGATGCGCCGATGGTGCCTCCCCGGTAATCCCCGCCCAAGGTCGGCGTATTGTAAAAGCCCGCCGCGCCCAGCGTTCCAAACTTGCCTTCCGCCAATTGAATGGCTTCGGTAATAGGCATGCCCTGAGAAGGATCGCCCGCCAAGACCAGCGCTCCCCGCGTGACCAGAATATCGTTTGGGGATGCATTTAGCTTTTCAGCCACCGCGCTCACAAGCTTTTGCCGGATTTGTTTGGCCGCATGAAGCGCGGCATTGCCATTCATAAATGTTCCGCGCGACGAATAAGCACCTAAATCCACGGGCGTTAAATCGGTATCCCCCGAGATCACCCGGACCGCCCCTAAATCCAATCCAAGCTCATCCGCCACCAATATGGCCAGCAAGGTATCGCAGCCTTGCCCAATCTCGCTCTGACCCGAGAATATCGTTACCACACCCGAGCGATCGACCTTTAATTGAACCGCGCTCTGAGGCATTGGATTGGGGTAAATGGGATAATTCGTTCCGCTGATATACGCGCTCACCGCCACGCCCAATCCATGGCCATAAGGCAGCTTTCCATAGCGTTCTTTCCATCCGCTCGCCCGCTCCACCGCATCTAGGCATTGTTCAATACCATTGGATGTTACACGCATTCCGTTAATGGTCTTGGAATGTCCTTCCACCAGGTTTCGCCGCCTTAATTCAATGGGATCCATCCCAAGCCGCTCGGCAATTTTATCGAGCGATACTTCAAAGGCAAAACGGGGCTGCACGCTTCCATGGCCTCGTTTTGGGCCACAGGGCGGTTTATTGGTAAAATATCGCGTTGAATTGAAACGATAACTTTGAGCAAAGGCAGGCAAGGTGAGCAATTGCCCCGAATAATAGGCCGTCACCAATCCAAAAGATGAATAAGCGCCTCCATCGATCGATGTCTTGGCGTCCACCGCGCATAGCGTGCCGTCTTTTTTAGCGCCTACCTTCATCGATATCTGCATGGGATGGCGCCCCCTGTGGGCATAGAATTCTTCTTCGCGCGTATATAAAAACTTTACCGGGCGGCCTGTGATCATCGCCAATTTCGCCGCGCAGAATTCTAAACTAAAAGGTTCGCTCTTTCCGCCAAATGCCCCTCCTATCGGCGGCTGAATCACCCGGATCCGCGTGGGCGAGAGCCTCAACACCCGCGACAGTTCCCGGTGAAGGTAATGCGGAACCTGCGTCGCCGACCATACCGTTAATAATCCATTTTTATCGTATTGGCCAATGGCACAGTGGGTTTCAATCGGAACATGCGCCGAGCCTTCATAAAAATAATCCCCTTCAACAATTACATCGGATTGGGCCAGTTGCTCGTCCACCTGCCCAAATTCAAGGCTCACCTCTTTGGAGATATTGTCCTTGCCGTTTACGCCCAGGCCGATTTCCGGGCGATCTATCGCCGTTTTCAAATCCGTCGCCGAGGGCAAAATCTCGTACTCGACGTCGATTAAATCGGCCGCCTCATGCGCAAGCCGCTCGTCCACCGCAGCCACCGCGGCCACCGCATCGCCTACAAAACGCGCTTTTTCTAGGGCAAGCGGGTATTCGTCCGGCGTCCACGGAATGATGCCAAATCGCTCGGGCATGTCTTTGCCCGTAATCACCGCAATCACGCCCGGGATGGAAAGCGCCTTTTCCGCGTTGATCCGCACGATGCGCGCATGCGGATGAGGACTTCGCACCAAGCGCCCAAACAGCATGCGCGGCAGATGAATATCGTCGGTGTAGCGGACTTGGCCGCTAATGCGCGGCGCAAGCAAGGCCCGCGTTCGCCTTCCTACCAATCCATTGGAATGACCAGGCTTGTCCCGAGGCAAATCGCCGTTCTTTGAATCGCTCATTGGGCGTCTCCCGGTTTTTGAGCGGGGCGCGCTGTGCCGTCTTTTGGCGCCTTTCGCGCGTTGGGAGGCAGAGGCGGAGGAACACATTCGGTGCCCGGTAAATCTTGGCTGCCCTGCGCCTCGCCCCGCCGGATCTTCGCCGCCAGCTCCACCGCATCGATAATGCGGCCATAGCCCGTGCAGCGGCAGAGATTGCCCGAAATCGCCACTTGGATCTGCTCGCGCGAAGGCTCGGGATTCCTGTCCAAAAGCGCCGTCGCGCTCATCAGCATCCCCGGCGTGCAAAAGCCGCATTGCCCGCCTCCCACCTGATCGAAACAATCCAGCAGGGGATCGAGATGCGGCACGCCTTTCAGCATTTCAACGGTCTTCACTTCGCAGCCGTCCGCATCCAGCGCCAGCATCAGGCACGACAGCACGGCCTTGCCATCCACAATCACCGTGCACGCGCCGCAATCGCCTTTATCGCAGCCCTGTTTGGTGCCGATTAAATCTAAATCGTAACGGAGGACTTCCAGCAATGTGCGCCGCGGCGGAACAGATATCCGCACGGGCACGCCCTCCATCACAAGGGTCATCGGGATCAAGCGCTCGGTCTTCATGCGTTCTTGGAAGGCGCTTTTAGCATCCCGCCCTATCAGCCCTTGTCTTTATCTTGCTTCTGCTTCTTTTGTTTTTCTTCCTCGGCCTTCTTTTTGGCCCTCTCCATGTCGTCCGCCACGGCCTTCACCACCTTGGCGCCGAGCTCCGGATTTAATTTATCGATGATCAGGGGCTTGTCCTTTAGCTCATTCGGATCCATTTCGTGCCTCGCCGAGGCGATTGTCGCACGCGCCCGGGATGGCCGTCACCGCTTCCCGGTGGCCGCGACACTGAAAAACGTGTACGGGACGCGCGCGAACACCTCTGTGTGGGATTCAAGACCGAGGAAAGACCGACCATGAGCACGGAAAACTCATCCACGATGCCTTCCGAAAGCGATAACGAGGCCGGCGGCGGCGCAGTGACGCTGCCCTTTCAGGCCGAGGTGAAACAGGTTCTAAGCCTGGTGATCAATTCGCTCTACGCAAACAAGGAAGTCTTTTTGCGCGAGCTCATTTCCAACGCCTCCGATGCCATCGATAAGGGGCGTTTTTTGGCGCTGACCAATAAAGATGCGCGCGAGCCTTCGGGCGAGGCGGCGATTCATATTCAGCTCGATGAAGAGGCCCGTACGCTGACGATCCGCGACAACGGTATCGGTATGAGCCGCGACGAAGTCGTTCAGAATCTGGGCACGATCGCCCGTTCTGGAACGGTGGAGTTTCTAAAGGCTTATGCCGATGCGCTGAAGGACAAGGCCGATGGAGCGCCCAAATTAATCGGCCAGTTTGGCGTCGGTTTTTATGCGGCGTTTATGGTGGCTTCGCGCGTCGATGTGCACACCTTGTCGATGCAGCCTCAAAGCGAGCCGGTGATCTGGCGCTCGACAGGCGAGGGAACCTTTACCGTTCTGTCCGGCGATCGGACGGAGCCCGGAACGGAAATCGTTCTGCATCTGCACGAAGACGCGCGCGAGTTCGCCAAGGCTTACCGCATCAAAGACATCATCCGAAAATATTCGGACTTCGTTCAGTTTCCTATCTATGTGAACGAAGAGCTTTCCAACCGTTCTTCGGCGCTGTGGGCCATGCCCAAATCGCAGGTCAGCGAAGAGCAGCATGCCGAGTTTTTTAGGCATTTAACGGGCGGCCACGAAGGCGAAACGCCCTTCTTGCATGTGCACTATTCGGTGGATGCGCCGGTGCAGTTTCACGCGCTGCTCTATGTGCCCGAGAAGGCGCCCCACGATATGTTCAACCGCGATAGGCGCGCGCTGAGGCTGTATGCAAAGCGTATTTTGATCGTTGAAGAGTGCGACAAACTCTCGCCGATCTATCTGCGCTTTTTGCGCGGCGTGGTCGACTCCGAAGATCTGTCGCTGAATGTTTCGCGCGAGATGCTTCAGGAGAATCAGGCGCTGTACAAGATTGAGCAGCAGATTACCAAGCAGGTGCTGAAGGCGTTTAAAGAGCTCTCCGATAGCAATCCAGAGCGCTACGAGACCTTCTGGAAAGAGTTCGGGCGCGTGCTCAAAGAGGGCGTGTCCATGGATTGGAAGAACAAAGATGTGCTGCTCGAACTCGTGCGCTTCGAGACGATGAATGGCGAGCCGGGGAAGCTGTCATCGTTCAAGCAATATGTGGCGGCGATGCCCGAGAGCCAGCGCGAGATTTACTACATCGCAGGTCCGGGCCGGCGCGGCGTGGAGCGCAGTCCTCATCTGGAAGCCTTTAGAAAGCGGGGTTTCGATGTGCTGTTTTTCACGGACGCCATCGACGAATGGGTGGCCCGCTCGGTGCACGAATACGACAAGCGCAAGCTGAAGAGCGTGGCGCACGGCGATGTCGATCTGCCCGATTTGCCCGAGGAGAAGAAGGCCGATGAGGCGCCTCTTGATGCGGCCGTTGCGGCGGTGAAGGCTGCGCTGGGCGATCGGGTGAAGGATGTGAGGCTGTCCAAGCGGCTCACCGATAGCGCGAGTGTGCTGGTGGCCGATGAGGGCGATCCCGGCGCGAACTTCGAGCGCATCATGAAGATGATCGATGAGCGCACCCAAGAGACGAAGCGCATTTTGGAGCTGAATCCCGATCATCAAATTGTGAAAAACATCAATACGCTCGCTCAGAAAGAGCCCGGGTCCGATCGCGTTAAGGCGTGGTCGGAGCTGCTTCTCGATCAGGCGCTGCTGACCGAGGGGGTCGTGCAAGATCCGGCGAAGCTGGTCGCTCGCATTCAGGAACTCTTGGTTCAGGTGAGTTCCGCGGCCGTCGACGCTTGATCTTTTTTCCAGGAAACGCCTTCTCGTCCATCCGAGGAGGCGTTTTGTTTTGTCCAGAGCTCTCCTCGGGCCGACGAGCTGCCGTTCTTTTTCCAAAAAAGCCGTTCTCAAGGGTTTGCATAGGCGTTTTCGTTTCAGAAAAAGGTCCTTACAAATGCTCGAGGAGGCGTTTTTGTTTTCTAAAACGGCAAGTCAAGCTCTTGTAGGGACCTTTTAGAGAAAAAGAAGGGCATTGTAGGACCACGAGGAGGCGAATACTTCGCTATTGGCCATACAGCGCGAACCCCTTAGTCTGAACTGCCCTTTTTGGGTCAAGCACGAGAACCATGAGCGAAGCACAGGGCAATCCCGAAGACCGCAGGGCCGACGTACGGCATATCGCTTGTTTTCCGGCCGAGATTGAAGTGGAAGGCAGCGAGGGCGAGGCCAATCTGGCCATCATCCGCGACTTGAGTGTGTCGGGCGCGCTTCTGTTTGCGCGTTCAAAACTAAAAGTCGGCGCGAAGGTAAAGCTAAGCCTGTACATCCTCGACGACACCAATCCGCGGGTGGTGCAGGGGCAGATCATGCGCTGTGAAAAGCGGAGCCAGGACTTGGTGGATATGTGGTCCATCAGCATCGGGGTGAAGTTTGATGAGCTGCTGAAGGACTGCGAGGCCGAGGTGAAGGCGGTGGCAGAGCAGCAGGCGAAGCTTGGGATTTCAAAGGCCGAGCTTTAATTAGCAAGCTGAACTTTAGAAGCGTTCGCTGATAGAGTCGGCGCCCATGCCGGTGCGCCTTCATATCAATATCGATCATGTTGCTACGGTTCGGAATGCGAGGGGTACGCGCTATCCCGATCCTGTGTTTGCCGCGGCCGTGTGCGAGGCCGCGGGGGCCGATGGGATTACGGCTCATTTGCGCGAGGATCGAAGGCATATCCGCGATGATGATGTGGCGCGCCTGAAGGCGGGGATCGGGACGATTTTGAATTTGGAGATGGGCGCGACGGACGAGATGATCGCGATTGCGGAGCGGATCCGGCCTCATGTGATTACGCTGGTGCCCGAGCGGAGGGAGGAGCGGACGACGGAGGGCGGGCTGGATGTGAAGGGGCAGCGCGCGGCGGTGGAGCAGGCGATTGCGATGGCGAGGGGCGCGGGGATCAAGGTGAGTTTGTTTGTGAATCCCGACGATGCGTCGATGGATATATCGGCGGAGGTTGGGGCGCAGCAGGTGGAGCTGCATACGGGCGAATATTGTTCGGCCTATGAAGGCGTGGTGCATACGGGGCATTCGGCGGCGGAGCTCAAGCGCTTGATGGATGCGGCGCGGAGGGCGCGCGCGCTTGGGATGGAAGTGGCGGCGGGGCATGGGTTAACGCGCAGGAATGTGGTGAGCGTTGCGGCCATCGCCGAAATAGAAGAAGTGAATATTGGTCATTCGGTGATAGCGGACGCTGTATTTTGCGGTTTGGAGACGGCGGTTCGCGATATGCGGGCCGCGATCCAAAGAGGCGTGGCGCTGAGGCCCCGAATCTAAGTCAATAGGGAGAGACGAGATGATTCCCGTGCTTACGCGGGCGCAGATGCGCGCCTTCGATCGCTATGCCATTGAGGTATTTCATGTGCCCGGCGCCATTTTGATGGAGAACGCGGGCCGGGGCGCGGCCGATGTGATTTCGGCCTTGATAGAAGAGCAGCAGCGGAGCCGTGCGCTGGGTTCGCCGAAGGCGGGTGGGCTTTCGCCTTTTTCGGCGCAGGCTTTGGGTCATTTGCAATTGTCGAGGGGAGCTGTGGTTCAAGGGGGGCAGCCGCCTTCGTCGCATGGTTTGAACACGCATATCGACACGCGGGAGCAGCGGAGGGCGGCGGAGCATTTGGCGAGCCGGGCGCGGCAATTTCCGGTGAGGCATGTGCCGAGCCCTGGGCAGCCGGCGAGGTATCCGTTGAATGCGCGGGTGGTGGTGGTGTGCGGGGCTGGATTAAACGGGGGCGATGGTTTTGTGGTTGCCCGGCATTTGCTGGCGCGGGGCGCGGATGTGGATGTGTTTTTGGCGGGGAGCTCGGAGAAGGTGACGGGCGAGAGCCGTGTGAATCATGATGCTTTTATCGATTTAGGAGGTAAATTCACCGAATTGCCCTTTCACGCGAACCTGAGGCCCTTGGAGGATGCGTTATCGGCGGCGGATATTTTGGTGGATGCGCTGTTTGGGACGGGTTTAAACCGGACGGTGGAAGGTTATTTGGCGGAGGTGATCCGGGTGATGAATGCGTCGCGCTGTCATTGTGTGGCGCTGGATATTCCTTCTGGATTGGATGCGGACAGCGGCGAGCCGATGGGGATTGCGGTACAGGCCGACGATACGGTGACATTTGGGCATTTGAAGATTGGGTTGTTGACGCCCGAGGGAGCGAGGCTATCGGGCAATGTGCATGTGGTAGATTTGGGTGTACCGGATGGGCCGATTCTCAACCATGTGGGGCATGTGGCGGAGGTGTTGAGGACGGAGACGGTGAGTTCGTATATTGTGGCGCGGGAAGCGAATACGCATAAGCACCGGGCGGGGAATGTGCTGGTGGTGGCGGGTTCGCTGGGGAAGCTGGGGGCGAGTTTGTTGACGGCGCGGGCGGCGCTGCGGGCTGGGGCTGGGCTTGTGACGGTATGCACTTGGCCCGATGCGGCGCTTTCGCTGGATTCGCGTATGCTGGAGACGATGTCGGCGCGGATTGAATTGGATAGGATTGAGCCATCTTTGGATGAAGCGCTCGCGGGAAAACGCGCGGTGGCGATTGGTCCCGGCTTGGGTCTGGATGAAAAGGCGAGGCGGGCGGTGGACCATGTGGTGCTGGCGTGGGATGGGGTAAAGGTGGTGGATGCGGATGCGCTGACGCATTTTGTGGGGCGAATCGAGCAATTGGCGGATGCGCGGGGGTCGTTGGTCTTGACGCCTCATCCTGGGGAGTTGGGGCGGCTTTTGGGGCGGAGCGCGCATGCGATTGAGCAAGATCGTTTTGGGGCGGTGCGGGAAGCGGTGGCGAGGAGCCGGGCGACGGTGGTGTTGAAGGGGGCGAGGACCATTATTGCGATGCCGGATGGGCGTATGTTTATTTGCATGGCGGGGAATCCTGTGTTGGCGACGGCGGGGTCGGGGGATGTGCTGACGGGGATAGTGGCGGCGTTTGCGTGTGGGATGAGGGCGGATCGGGCGGCATGTACTGGGGTATTGGTGCATGCGTTGTGCGGGGATGCCTGGAGGGCGAGGACGGGGAGCGATAGGGGGCTATTGGCGGGTGAAATTGCGGATGAAGTTCCTCAGATGCTAGCGATGTTGGGGCGGGGGAGTGAAGAGGCAGATTTAAGCGAGTGAGCGGGGTGGCCTTGATAAGGATTCGATTGGCGGCCGAGGCCGATTTAGCGGCGATCGTTGGTATTTACAACGAGGCGATTCCGGGGAGGCTTGCGACGGCGGACACGGAAGCCGTGAGCGTGGAGAGCCGTTTGGATTGGTTTCGGAAGCATGAGCCTTCGAGTTATCCGATTTTTGTGGGAGAAGACGAGGGGGGAGATATTGTGGGATGGCAGAGTCTTTCTCCCTTTTATGGGCGCCCCGCTTATCGGAAGACCGTGGAATCGAGTACATACATAAAAGAGGGGCGGCAGGGAAGGGGGATAGGGAAGTTGTTGCTGGGCCATGCTCTGGGGATAAGTCCAAGCTTGGGAATTCAGACAGTGCTTGGATTTGTCTTTGCGCACAATGGTCCGAGCCTTCGCCTTTGCGAGGACCTTGGATTTGAGAAATGGGGGCATTTGCCTCGGGTTGCGGAGTTGGATGGAGTGGAGAGGGATCTGGTGATTGTGGGAAAGCGGGTGTTTGTATCGTTTGTGTAGATCGACGGCGGCGGATGTGCGCGCGACTCTTTTGCAACAGGGGGTGCGGCGTTTTTCTCACGTCCCTTGGCGCTGCAAGAATATGAGGATCGAATGATTTCAACGGGTTAGCATTTGGGTTGGGTGCGGCATCGGCTTTGCGGAAAGGGCGGGCAGGAGGTTTCGACAATGCCTGCCCGTCTCGCCGCTTCAAATTCCAATGCCAAGGCCAAGCTTGCTACTCAGTTTGTTTCTACGCTTGCTCCCAAGAAAACGTCCGCGAAGAAATTTTGCTTTGCCGAGGAGTTGGTGAATCTGAAGAGCCAATTGTTTTGGCGGGCGCTGAAGATGGCCCGTTCGAGAACGGCGGCGGAAGATTTGGTTCAGGATACGGTGGAGCGGGCAATCCGTTTTCAGGCGACGTATCAGCGGGGAACCAATCTTCGCGCTTGGGTTCAGCAGATTCTGTTTAGCGTGTTTATTACGCATTGCCGCAGGGGTAAGCGGGAGCGTAATGCGCTCGGTAAATTGTCAATCGATCCGTGTGCTTGGACGCTGCCCGATCAGCCGAGGCTTCAGATGTATAGGCTTTCGGCGCCGGTGGCCCGGGCATTGGATACGCTGCCCAAGAGTTACCGCGATGCGGTGGTGCTCGTTGATATTGAAGAGATGGCCTATAAAGATGCCGCCGATATGATGGGTGTGGCGGTGGGTACGGTGATGAGCCGTCTTCATCGCGGGCGGAAGATGCTGGCAGAGGCGATGCGTGCCGAGTCTGGGGAGTTTGAAGCTTATGCGGCGTAGCGGCTCTTGCTTCGCGGGGCGAGCCGGGCTAGGTGGCCCTCTGAATGCGGCGAGCATAGCGGTCCTGCCGCTTTCAAAAGCTTCGCGAGCATGGAGGATTACGCATGTTTTTGCCCGAATCTGTTTTTATTGTGAGCGCGATGCGCACCCCCATTGGCGCTTTTCAAGGTGCGCTTTCGGCGTTGTCCGCCCCAAGATTGGGCGCCGCCGCGATTTCCGCCGCGTTAAGTAAGGCGAATATTCCCGCCGATCGCGTGAATGAAGTGTTTATGGGGAATGTGCTTTCGGCTGGTGTTGGCCAGGCACCCGCGCGTCAAGCGGCTATCTATGCGGGGATTCCGCATCACGTGCCGGCGACGACGATCGGCAAAGTGTGCGGTTCGGGTATGCAGGCGGTCATTATGGGCGCGCGGGCGATTGCGCTTGGCGAGGCCGATATTGTGGTCGCGGGCGGTATGGAGTCGATGTCGAATGTTCCTTATTACCTGCCGCAGGCGCGTACGGGCTATCGCATGGGGGATGGGAAAATTGTCGATGGAATGATTGCGGATGGGTTGTGGGATCCCTATGGCAATTTTCATATGGGCAATGCGGGCGAGCTATGCGCGAAAGAGTATAAATTCTCGCGCGAGGCTCAGGACGAATTTGCCAGGGAGAGCTTTAAGCGAGCGCTTGCGGCGCAGCGGGAAGGCTTGTTCAAAGACGAGATTACCGAGGTTTCGGTTCCTCAGAAGAAGGGCGATCCGCTGATCGTTTCGGAGGATGAAGGTCCGGGGCTGGGCAAGCCCGAGAAGTTTGCGTCGCTGAAGCCGGCATTTCAGAAGGATGGAACGATTACGGCGGCCAATGCTTCATCGATCAACGACGGTGCGAGCGCGCTGGTTTTGGTGAGCGAGCGGATGTTGAAGGAATTCCGGCTTCAGCCGATGGCGCGTCTTGTGGGTTATGGCGGGGCGGCGCAGGCTCCTGAATGGTTTACGACGGCGCCCGCCGCGGCGATTCAGAATACGCTGGCGAAGCTAAGACTGACGACCGATGAAATCGATCTCTATGAAATCAATGAGGCTTTTGCGGTCGTGACGATGGCCGTGAATCAGCTTTGCAAGCTCAATCCAAATCAGGTGAATGTGAGGGGCGGGGCGGTTGCGCTTGGACATCCCATCGGTGCCACGGGCGCGCGTTTGATGACGACTTTGGTTCATACGATGAATCAAGTCGGTGTGCGCCGGGGTTTGGCGACTTTGTGCATCGGTGGCGGTGAGGCGCTGGCGGTTGTTCTCGAGCGCATTACGACGAGTCCGCTGACAATTCCTCCGCCGCGTGCCCGGGGTGCGAAGTTCGATCCGGTTCCCTGAGTCGATATTTTATGCGGCGTCCGAAGTCCATCGCGCGCGGGGTAAGCGTTTTCCCCGCGCGCACGCCTACGCTGCCGCCCGCGACGGCGACGAATAGTTATGCTTTGGGGACGCGCGAGCTGTTGCTTGTGGAGCCGGCGACGCCCTTTGAAGATGAGCAGGCGGCTTGGCTTGAATGGGCGCGCGGCTTGTTATCCCAGGGGATGACGATTCGGGCTTTGGTGCTCACACATCATCATTCCGATCATGCGGGGGGCGCGGCGTTTTTCGGCAAGGCGCTCAAAGTGCCGATTTGGGCGCACGAGGAGACGGCATCGAGGCTTCCTTTGGTGCAGGTGGATCGCAAGCTGGTGGATGGCGAATCCATTGAGCTTTCGGGTTTGGCCGAGGAACGCTGGATGGTGCTTCACACGCCGGGTCACGCGCCGGGCCATGTGTGTTTGTGGAACGAGCACAGCGGTGTGCTTGTGGCCGGAGATATGGTCGCGAGCGAGGGAACCATTGTAATTGAGCCGCAAGACGGCGATATGGCCGAGTATTTAAGGCAGTTGCGAAGGCTTTTGGGCTTATCCGCGCTGATGGTTTTACCTGCCCACGGCGATGTGATCGATGAGCCGGCGGCTTTATTTCGGCGCTATATCGAGCATCGCCTGATGCGTGAATCGAAAGTGATTGCCGCGCTTTCGCTTGAACCGGAGCAGCTCGACGGGCTCTTGCCTAAGGTGTATGCGGATACATCCGTATTGCTTTGGCCCATTGCGAAATTGAGTTTGGAAGCCCATTTGATTAAATTGGAACAGGAACAGATCGCCCTTCGAAACGAGTTTGGATTTTATCAGGGTCCTCTTCATCCCCACCGGTCAAAATTTGATTGAATTATTTTTGTATTTAATTGAATTGTAAACAAATTCAAGCCTGCGAAGTTCAAATCGGTGTATGCTGCGGCGCCTGAGGAGCCTCGCATGAAAACCGCCTCTGTTTTGCCGCTATGGATTGGGCTATCCGCAACGCTTTTGTTTTCGTGCGGCGAATCCGAGACGAAGGCGCCTCCTGTGGGTACGCCGCCTCCAAAGCCGGTCGTTTGGCAGCCTACGGGCTGCAATTTTAAGGTCAGCTCGCGTATCGATTATTTGAAGTACGAGGTGGGCAAGACCCAAAGTGTGGCGGCGCCGAATATCCGGCGTGTGCGGCTGGGGCTGGGCGGACATGTAAGCCCGGGAATGCCGGGGCGGGCCGATCCTTCGACGAGTGCGGCGTTTGCGTGGCAGACCGACGATGGAACGCTGGCGAGCGAGGTTCAATGGGGCACGGTGGCCGATCCGTCGATGTGGCCCGCGGGAAATCGCGTGAATGGAGCGACATGGCTGACGCCGGCCGGGATTATTAATCCCAACGGCGATGCGCGTATGCATGAGGCTTATCTCTGCGGTTTGGCGCCTGCGACCACGTATTACTACAGGGTGGGCGGCGGGGAGCCGGGCAATGAAGCGTGGAGCGATGTGTATAGCTTTACGACGACGCCCAATGATCCCAATACAACGATTAAGGTTGGATTGACCGGTGATTCGCGGGGGCAGGATAATCAGGCTTATCGATTGATTCAAAAGCGATTTGCAAGTGCGGGTTTGGCTGTTCAGTTGTTTTCGGGCGACATGATTAATCTCGCGCCCGATCAGAAAGAATGGGAAGAATGGCTGGATTTGGCTTGGAAAGACGAGAATGGCGCGCTGTTGACGCTGGGTAGCCTGCTGAATCTTCAAACCCACGGCAACCATGAAAACTATACGACGCTATTCTTTGGCAATCTGGTCTTGCCTCAAGATCCAGACACCTATCCCGAGAGTGCGGAGCTGTTTTATTCGGTCGATATCGGGCCTATGCACTTGGTTGTGGTGGATGATTTAAGCGCGGCCTATCCCACGGGAAATGAAGCAAAATTGGCGGAATTGACGAAATGGCTGAAGGCGGATCTGGACGCGGCCAATAAGAATAGAGGTGTGGTGCCATGGATTGTCACGATGCATCATCATTCGGATTTTTCTTCGTCGTCGCATGGAGAAGATGCGGATGTGCTTCGGGTGCGGAGCCTTTTTGTGCCGATTTGGGATGAATTCAAGGTGGATTTAAATGTGGCCGGGCACGATCATAACTATGAGCGGACCAAGGCGATAACGGGGCCGGCGGATAATCCTGTGGTGCAAACCATGCCTGGTCAAGGGACGGTGTATGTGGTGTGCGCGGGTGCCGGTGCAGACGCTTATGGAAATGGAACGAGTGCCTTTACCGAAACAAGCCGGACCTATGATACGGCCATGGGTTCTCTGGGCTTTTATTCGATAATGGAGATTAGTAAAACTTCTTTGAAATTCGATGGTTATGAGCTGCGGGCCGATGCAACAGATCCGGTGATCGATACCTTTACGCTGACAAAGTAATGCTTCGATGCCGGGGGCATTATTCAATGTTCACATAGACCCGGACCCGAATCCAAATGCCTTCCGCGGGCCATGCTGTAAAAGCCGGGTGCGTCATTCCCGTCCATTCCGCCCGAATCTTTTTGCCATCTTGAAAGAAGGTTCGAAGATCGTCGTTGTAGACAAGCTTTAGCTTTACCAAGCGTTCGCCTGGGGGCATGCCATTTTGATCGACAATCGTTTCGCGTTTCTCTCCCGCGACAGCCTCTGCCTTGAGGTTCTGGAGAAATGTCATGTCGGGAACGCCTGGGGCATCCATCGGTTCAATGGTAACGGCCCTTAAGGTGACCTTTTCAACCGAATTGACGTCCTGATCGGTTGTGATTTCGCTCCATCCCCAAAAGGATGCGTCCGCCTTGGGTTTGGCCAAAAACTTGGTCTCCGCCATGGCTTCGTCAATGGCACTCGCACATCCTATCGTTGGCGCGGCCATTAAGAATATGGCGAGAGCTTTAAACATTAGGCTTCTTTTTTTAATTGCTGATGTGTGTTCAAGCTTGTGCATCTTTTCAAAGTATCACGGCGTTTGAGGGGCCGCTCTTTCAAAGTCAGTTTCACTATTCCAAAAAAATACCACCCAAGCTGAATCGGGCTCTCTCTGTCTTAAGGGTGCCGCCTCACGCCGCATTTTGGCGTGCAAGGCGCAGAGGGAGTGTTTGGGTCATGGGCGAAATGAGGGAAAGTTCCGTCCTGTTTTCGTTGAAGGAGCTGATGTCGATTGAGGATCAGCGGCTTCGCGAGGAAGAAGCTGCCGCGCGCAAGAGGGCGGACGAGGAAATGCAAGCGCGGCTGGCGGCGGAAGCGCGGGCGCGGGAGGCCGAGGAGGCGAGGGTTCGCGCGGAGGAAGATCGAAGGAGGCTCGAGGAGACGCGCAGGCGCGAGGAGGAGGCGAGGCTCGAGGCGCTGCGTTTGGCCGAAGTCGAGAAGGCGAGGGTGGGCGCGGAGCAAAAGGCCAGGCTCGAGGCGATGGAGAAGCAGCAGGAGCATGAGCATAAGCTCGCTCAGCTTTCTCACGATAAGCAGAAGAAGAGGCTTCAGCGGCTTGTGACTTATGGAAGTTTGGGCGCTGTGCTGCTGATCGGTGGAGGCGCTGGTTACTACTTCGGTGTGGTGGCGCCTGATATGGCGAAGCAGCGGCAGGCGCAGGAGGCCCAGCTTGCGGCGGAGAAGGCCGAGCGGGAGAAGTTAGAGCGCGATTTGGCCGAGAAAAATGCGAAGGTCGACAAGCTGATCGCCGATTTGCGCGCGACGCAGAGTCAAGCGGAAACAGAGCGTTTAAAGCGGGAACTCGAGGCGGCGCAGAAGGATCGCGATAAGGCGAAGTCGAACTTTCAAAGCGTTTCGAAGAAGGAGCAGCAGGGCAATACCAAGTGTGTGTGTCCTGAGGGCGATCCTCTGTGCGGCTGTTTGAAATAAGCGTGAGCCTAGATGACGAAGTCTTGTTCGGGTTCTTGTGCGGGCGTGCTGCCTGCGGGTTGTTCTTGAACGAAGACGGTTGCGTTTTTTAGGTGCACGAAGACCGAGTCGCCGACCACCAGGCGAAGCTCGGCTACGCGGTCTTTTGAGACTTCGACCGAAAGCTGCTGTCCATCGGGCAGGCGGAGCTCCATCTTTACGAGCCAGCCGACGCGCACCATTCGTTCAATTTGCGCGCTCGAGAAGGTTCGTGCCGATGAAGCTCCGCCTTTGCTTTCCGCGGTTTCGTATTGAGTCGGGGAGAGTTCGATTTCATGCGGCCGAATAAATGCGCGCACGCTCGTGCCTTCGTTGACGCCCGAGGGGGTGCGGACTTTGAGCGGGCCAAGCTGGGCGCTGTCTCCTACGATTTGGCCCTCCAGTACATTGATGGAGCCGATGAAGCTTGCGACAAATTCGGTGGCGGGCTTGTCGTAAATCTCTTCGGGTGAGCCAATTTGCTCGATTTTTCCGCGGTGCAGCACAATCACGCGATCGGCCAGATCCATGGCTTCTTCTTGATCGTGGGTTACGAAGACGGTGGTGATGGTGTGCTGTTTGTGAAGCCTGCGAATCCATTCGCGGAGCTCTAGTCGGACTTTGGCATCGAGGGCGCCAAAGGGTTCGTCGAGAAGGAGGAGTTTGGGGTTGGGGGCGAGGGCGCGGGCCAAGGCGACGCGCTGGCGCTGGCCGCCCGAAAGCTGCGCGGGATAGCGTTTTTCTAGGCCGTCGAGCTGCATGCGCGACAGCATTTCGGTAACGGATTTTTGAATTTCTTCGCGCGGGGTTTTGCGGACGCTGAGTCCAAAGGCGATGTTGTCGTGCACGTTCATGTGTTTGAACAGTGCGTAGTTTTGAAAGACAAAGCCGATGCCGCGGTCTTGAACGCGAATGTGCGTGGCGTCGTTTCCGCTGAGAAAAATGCTTCCAGCGTCGGCTGTTTCTAGGCCCGCGATGATGCGCAGTACGGTGCTTTTGCCGCTTCCGCTCGGGCCGAGGAGTGCGACGAGTTCGCCTTGTTCAATCTCGAAGGAGACGTCGTCGACGACGAGGGTCTTGCCAAAGGATTTGCGAAGCTTGGAAACGGTGATGGACACGGGCCGTCATTCCTCTTTGGGCGAGTGATCCTGCCGATCGCGCCCGTTGCGTTTGAAGTAGTCCATGGTCAGGAGGAGCGCGACGGAGATGACGATGAGTACGAAGCTGAGCGCGTGTGCGCCTTGTTCGTTGCGGTCTTCAAGCGCGCGGTAGACGAAGCTTGTGGCCGTTTCGGTGCGGCCCGCGACGCCTCCCGAGATGATGAGTACGGCGCCAAATTCGCCCATGGCGCGGGCGATGGTGAGGGTGATGCCGTAGGCGAGGCCCCATTTGATTCCGGGGAGGGTGATGCGGAAGAAGGCGTAGATGGGGGAGGCGCCTAGGGTGTGGGCGGCGCGTTCTTGGTCGGTGCCGAGTTCTTCGAGCACAGGGGCGACTTCGCGGATGACGAATGGAAGCGAGACGAACATGGTGGCGATGGCCATGCCGGGAAGGGCAAATGCGATCGGGAAATGAAGGGCGTTGGCGATGGGGGTGAGCAGGCCGGAGCGGCCAAAGAGCGAGAGGAGGACGAAGCCGGCAATGACGGGGGAGACGGCGAAGGGGATGTCGATGAGGCCGTTGAGGAGGCGTTTGCCTCTGAAATGGTCGCGCACGAGGACGTAGGCGATGAGGGTTCCGAAGACGGTGTTGAAGGCCGTCGCGATGAGGACGAGTACGGCTGTCATGGCGAGCGCGTGGAGGGCGTGGGGATGGAGAAGGGCCGCTGCGAATGCGCGGAATCCGTTGCCAAAGGCGCCGATGAATAGGGTGGCGAGGGGAGCGATGACGAGGGCGCCGACATAGAGCACGGCGATGGCGATGAGGACGCTGCGCAGGGTGCGGGGACGCGATGAACGCGATGAAGATGATGAATGCGGGGGATGTTCAGCGTGCATGGATGCCCCGCTTTCGCTGGTAGATGTCGACGGCGATGAGGATGGTGAAGGAGATGGCGATGAGCACCAAAGACATCGCGCTTGCGGCGACGGGATTGCCCGATTCGACTTCGCCGTACACGAAGACGGCGGCCGTTAGCGTGCGCCTCGGAATATTGCCGGCGACGACGACGATGGATCCGAATTCGCCGAGGGCGCGCGAGAAGCTGAGGAGGGTGCCGGAGAGAATGGAAGGGATGAGCGCGGGCAGGACGACGCGGCGAAAGGTTTGAAATGGGCTTGCGCCAAGGGTTTGAGCCGCTTGTTCTTCGGTGATGTCGAGCTCCATGAGCACGGGTTCGACTGCGCGGATGACGAAGGGGAGGGTGACGAAGAGGAGTGCCATCAAGATGGCGGGTTTGGCGTAGACCAGGCGTGTGCCGGCCATCTGGGCGAGGGCGCCAAGGGCTGTTTTGGGGCCGAGAAGCTCGACGAGCATGAGGCCGGCGACGAGGGTGGGGACGGCAAAGGGGAGATCGATGACGAGATTCAGGAGTGTGCGGCCCGGGAAGCGATAGCGGACGAGCACATAGGCGATGAGTGTGCCCATCAGGGCGTTGATGGCTGCCATGGCGGTGGCCATTTGCAGCGTGAGTCCTAAGGCGGAGAGGGCGATGGGATGGGTGAGGGCGCGATAGAGCGAGCCTAGGCCCAGCGACAGACCTTCCGCCGCGATGGCAAAGATGGGAAGGGCCACCAGGAAAACGAGGTAGATAAAGGCGCTGAGACGCAATCCATACGTGTGAAGCGGGCGCCTCTTGGGCGGCGCTTGGGATTGCGAGACATTAGAGACTGCGTTCAATCGCCTTTAGATCACCTGGAATCGATAAGGTTCGCAAGGTGCATTTTTAAAAGTCGCATCGGAAAGCTCGGGTATTGGGAGACAGGCCCTAAATAGGCTTGGAAGCGCGGCGAACGAGCTTGAAAACCCAACGACCCTATGGATAAGCTCCGCCCGCCCCCTATATCGATTTTTGAGGTGATGCACGTGCGGTGGCTATTTGCTCTGTCTTCAGTGTTGTTTACGGCGGCTGTTTTAACGGGTTGTGACGATGGCCCGCAGCCTTCTTCTCATCCCATTCACCGGGAGCCTCCGGCCGCGAAGGCATCGGCTTCCGCTTCCGCGAAGGCTCCCGAGAAGGCGGCGGCGGTTCAGCTTGATCCAAGCGATATCGCTTTTTTTAAGCCGCTTCCGGCGAAGTTCGATTCCGAGCGGAACCCGGTCACCGAAGAGAAGGTGAAGCTTGGGCGGATGCTCTATTACGAAAATCGCTTGTCGCTGAATCAGGATATTTCCTGCAACTCGTGTCATCTGCTCGATAAATACGGTGTGGATAACGAGGCGACCTCGGCCGGGCATAAGGGGCAGCGGGGCGGGCGTAATTCGCCGACGAGTTACAATGCGGGCGGGCATACCGCGCAATTCTGGGATGGGCGGGCGCAGACGCTGGAGGATCAGGCCAAGGGTCCGATTCTCAATCCGATCGAAATGGCGATGCCCGATGAGGCGTCTGTATTAAAAGTATTGAAGTCGATGCCGGAATATGTGGCGATGTTTAAGGCGGCGTTTCCAAAGGACAAGGAAGCTGTCACCTACGATAATTTGGCAAAGGCTATCGGTGCATTTGAACGGCAATTGGTGACGCCGAGCCGCTGGGATAAGTTTCTGGCGGGCGATCTGAATGCAGTTACCGAAGCGGAGAAGGCTGGTTTTGCGAAGTTTTCAAAGCTTGGCTGTCCGACTTGCCATAACGGTCCGGCCGTTGGCGGATCGACCTTCCAGAAGCTGGGTTTGGTGAGGCCGTATCCGGATCAATCGGATTTAGGGCGTTTTGAAATTACCAAGAATGAATCCGATAAGATGTTTTTCCGGGTGCCTTCGCTGCGGAATATCGAAAAGACGGGGCCCTATTTTCATAAGGGTCAGCATAAGACGCTGGAAGAGACCGTGCGAACCATGGCGGCTCATCAATTGGGAATGGACTTGAAAGACGATGAGATTGCCAGCATTGTGACTTGGCTGAAGTCGCTGACGGGTGAGCTTCCCTTGGAATACATTAAGAAGCCCGAGCTTCCGCCCAGCACGGACAAGACGCCCAAGCCCAAGGCGGATTGATTTTTATTTATTTATTCGGCGGCGGCCGGTGTTTTTAGCGTTTTGATAATATTGACCGCGCAGAATTTAAATTCGGGGATTTTTCCCAAGGGATCAATTGCATCGGTGGTGAGCACATTGGCCGCGGCTTCCCGGTAATGAAAGGGAATAAAAACGCTGCCAGGTGCCACATTGGTCGAGCGGCGGGTTTTAAGTTCAATGCTTCCCCGCCGCGAGCTTACCGTGGCGAGTTCGCCCGGGCGTATATCCAATCGCGCTAAATCGTCGGGATGCATTTCAACAAATGCTTCAGGGGCTATTGCATCAAGCGCATAGGAGCGCCGGGTCATCGTTCCTGTGTGCCAATGCTCTAGAATTCGTCCTGTATTCAATATAAATGGATACGCTTCGTCGGGGAGCTCTTTGGCCGGGGCATAATCGCAGGGGACGATTTTGCCGCGTTTGGTGGGTGTGGGAAATCCTTGATCGAAGAGGATTTGAATGCCATCGGGGGCATCGGGATCGGGCGCGGGCCATAATCGGCCGGTCAATCCGATGTTATTGTAGTTCAATCCCTGATATTCATGGGTAAGGGATACAAATTCATCAAATATTTGTTCAACGCTTTCGTATTTCATGGGATAACCCATGCGGGTCGCGATTTCGCAGACGATTTCCCAGTCGAGGCGGGCTTGTCCGGGCGGTTTAAGCGCTGGGCGGCCTATTTGGACGCGGCGGTCGGTGTTGGTGTAGGTGCCCAATTTTTCGAGGTATGAAGTCGCGGGCAAAATAACGTCGGCGAATTCGGCCGTTTCGGTGATGAAAATATCCTGCACGGCAAGGAATTCGAGATTCATCAAGGCTTTGCGGACCTTGTTGATATTGGGGTCGGACAGAAATGGGTTTTCGCCCATGCAGTACATCGCCTTGATTTTGCCCGCGAGCGCTCCGCTGGTGATTTCGGTAACGGTGAGTCCTTTGTTGGGATCGAGCGATGTGTTCCACGCAGCTTCGAATTTGGCGCGGATGGCCGGATCGGTGACGGGCTGGTAGTCGGGGAAGACCATGGGGATGAGGCCGGCGTCGCTGGCGCCCTGTACGTTGTTTTGGCCGCGCAAGGGATGCAGGCCGGTGCCTGGGCGTCCGCAGTTGCCCGTGATGAGGCAGAGGGCGATGAGGCAGCGGGCGTTGGATGTGCCGGTGGTGTGCTGGGAAATGCCCATGCCCCAGAAGCTGATGGCGCTTTTGGCGCGGCCGTAGGTGCGGGCTACGTCGCGGATGAGTTCGGGTTCGATGCCGCAAATGGTTGAGGCGAATTCGGGTGTGTAGGCGGCGACTTGGGTTTTGAGTTCTTCAAAGCCGCTTGTGTAGTCGCGGATGTAGCCGGGATCGATGAGGCCCTCTTCGATGATGACGTTCATCATGGCGTTGAAGAAGGCGACGTCGGTGCCTAGGCGGATGCGGCAATAGCGGTAGGCGTAGTTGGCCACATCGGGGCGGCGCGGGTCGACGACGATGATTTTGGTGCCGCGGGCTGCCGCGTTTTTGAAGAAGGATGAGGCGACGGGGTGGTTGGCGGTGGTGTTGGTGCCCGAGAGGAGGGCTACGTCGCTTTCGGCGATGCCGGCGAAGGTGTTGGTGACGGCGCCGGAGCCTATGCCGTCGAGGAGGGCGGCGACGGATGATGCGTGGCATAGGCGGGTGCAGTGGTCGACGTTGTTGGTGCCGAAGACCGCGCGCACGAGTTTTTGGAAAACATAGGCTTCTTCGATGGAACATTTGGCCGAGCCAAATCCTGCGAGCGCGCCGGAGCCAAAGGTGTCGCGCGTGGCTTTGAGGCGCGATGCGACGAGATCGAGGGCTTCATCCCATGAGGCTTCGCGGAAGGCGGGAAGTACGTCTTCGTAGGTGACGCGGGGCTTTCCGCGGCGGCCGCCTTCTTGTTTGGTGTGCTGGACTTCGGGGGAAAGCGGCCGTTTGGGGTAGTACTCGGCTTTGCGGATCAGCGGTTTTTGAAGGCGCTGTTCGTGCATCGCGTAGTCGTATCCATAGCGGCCTTTTACGCAGAGGCGGCTTTGGTTGACGGGGCTGTCGCGGCCGTCGACATAGGCGATTCGGTTGCTGTGTTCGTCGACGTTGTAGGTGAGGCTGCATCCGACGCCGCAATAAGGGCAGACGCTGTCGACTTGTTTGAGGTGTTTGCGGGGGACGATGGCGGAGGTGATGGGTTTGTTGATGAGCGCGCCGGTGGGGCAGACGGCCATGCATTCGCCGCATGAGACGCATGAGCTCTCGCCCATGGGCTGGTTGAGATCGAAGGCGATGCTCGATGTGTAGCCTTTGCCGGTGCGGCCGATGACGTCGTTGTGCTGGATGGTGTCGCAGCCGCGGATGCAGCGATCGCAGAGGATGCAGGCTTGGTGGTTGACGGCGATGACTTTGGAGCTTTTGTCTTCGGGGCGGCCGTTTCCGCGCGGAAGTGAGTCGCCGAAGGCGCTGTAGCGGCGCGCTAAGGCGTGAAGCTGGCTGTCGCCGGTTGTGCTTTCTTTGGGGCAGATTTCGGGCTGATCGGACATCAAGAGTTCGGTGAGCATGCGGCGTTTGCGTTCGACTTTTTCGCTCGCCGTTTGGACGTTCATGTTGGCTTCGCAGGGTCGAACGCAGGATGCGGCGAGAACGCGGCCGCCCACATCGACGACGCACATGCGGCATACGCCGACGGGCGGCAGGCGGGTGTCGTGGCAGAGGGCGGGTATCTCGATGCCGATGCTTTTTGCGGCTTCCCAGATGGTTGTGCCTTCGGGAACGGTGACGCTTTGGCCATCGATGGACAGCGTGATCGTCCGGGCTTGGGGGACTTGATGTTTGGCTGTGTTTGAGGAATCCAGCACGCTGTTGGGCGTCATGCTGGAATGATAGAGCAAGCGCTTTTTGGGGATGGGCTGAATGAGCGCTTGACGCGATGCGCTTAAGGCATTTCACAACCCATTCCGTCGGGGACGGGCGGAGCGCATTGGGCAAACCAGTCCTGCATGATTTGCAGTTCGGAGCCCATGAGATCGGGCTGGCCTAGAGGCATAAAGCCGGAATTGATAGCGGTTTGCATGCGCTGCCAGATGGGTTTTCCAACGTAGTCCTCGCGGGTTTTTTCGAATTGAAGGAGAGGGAAGGGGGCGCCGTTCATTGTGGGATCGGTGTGACAGGCATGGCAGCGGGCAACGAGGACGTCGAAGACCTCGCATGGAAATTGGCCTGTGGTGGCGACGCCGCTGCAGTCCATTCCGCCTGCGCCTCCCGCGCCTCCTATGCCGGAGGTGCCGCCTGCGCCTCCTTGTCCGGCCGTTGGTGAGCCGCTTCGGCAAGCGCCGCCTAGGCATCCTTCTTCAAGATTGGCGGTGCATGCGCAAAGTGAAGCGAGCGCAAGCGTGAGCGATGCAAACAACACATAGGTGAGCGAGCGGTTCACGGGAGCTCCATGCGTTATTGGTGATGGTCTGTAGTGAAGCGAAAAAAGGAGCCGCGGTGAATGGAATTAGCGCCGGAGTTTGTGCGCCATTTGCTGGCCGAGCTCGGCGGATCGGTTGGCGGCGGCTTCGACGGCGTCGATGAGCGTGCGCCTGAGTCCTCCCGATTCCAGCGTGTGTAGGCCCGCGATGGCCGTGCCGCCGGGGCTGGTCACCATGTCTTTGAGGCGGCCGGGATGTTCGCCGGTTTCGAGTTGGAGTTTGGCCGCGCCGTATACGGTTTGAGCGGCCAAGAGCAGCGCGATATCGCGGCCTAGGCCGACTTTGACGCCACCGTCGGCAAGCGCTTCGATCATCAGCATCACGTAGGCGGGGCCGCTTCCTGATAATCCAGTGACGGCATCGAGAAGGGTTTCATCGACGGTGACGCATCGCCCAACGGCTTCAAATAAGGCGCGGGCGACGCTGATGTCTTCGCGTGTGGCGTGGGTGCCGGATGAGATGGCCGTCGCTCCGGCGTGCGCGATGGCGGCGGTGTTGGGCATGGAGCGGATGACGCGGGCGCCCGCGGGTAAACGGGCTTCCAGCGCATCGAGGGGAACGCCCGCTGCGATGGAGATGACGAGGTCGCTTCCGCTCATTCCAGAGGCGATGGAGCCCAGGATGCGATCGACAATTTGAGGTTTGACGGCGATGACAATGACGTCAGCCCAGCGCACCAATTCGTCGTTGTCGCTTGTGGTGAGAATGCCGAATTTGGTTTGGAGATCGCCTAGGCGCTGGTCGCTGACATCGCTGGCGCGGATTTGATCGGCGGTAACGGCGTTTTCATGGAGGAGGCCCCGGATAAGAGCCCCCGCCATGTTGCCGCCTCCAAGAAAGCCGAGTTTTCGCCCGCGCAGCGGCGAGGCCAGTTCAGATTGCGCGGCAGGATCATTCATCGTCTTCGATGGAAGCTTCGATTTCTTGGGCTTCTTCTTCCTCGCCTGTGTCCGCAAGCTCTGTGATCAAGCCGAGCCGGGTGCGGGCTTCCGCGTAGGCATCGCTGGCCATGAAGACAGCGAGGTCGCGGGTTTCGGCGTTGCGGCCAATCCATGTGACGCGGTCTTTGCCGCCCGCCGGAGGCGCGTTCACGTTGCCGCTTGACCAGGCGATGCCCGATAGCGCGACGTTTGGATCTCCAACGGCGAGCAGGCCCGCGCGATTGCCCCAACTGTTGACCGATGTGTTGAGCGTCGATGCGCGGTTGCCGATCGAGCCGATGACTTCGTTGGCGAGGGCGCCGAGTTGTCCGTCGGGGGTGATCGTGTTCGCGCGGGTGAGCCGGCCATAGGCTTCATTCAGGCGCGCATTCTCGATGCCCTGGGGCTGCCACAGCGGGCTCCAGAGTTTGAGATATGCCGCGAGCAGCGGCCAAAGATCGATGGGCGCCGTGCGGGAGAAGGTGCTGCAGTTGCCCTGCACGATTTTCAGCGCGCGGTGAATGAGGAAGGCGCGCACATCCTCGCGCGGGGATGCCAGAAGCGGCTGTCCAATGACCAAGGTGGGCGGATGCGAGCTGGCGGGAATGCAGACCGCGCCGAGCACCGTGGACACGTAGATATGAACATCGCCGATGCCGTACACGGCCGCCAAGCCGTTGATGAAATCGGCCACATCGGTTTGCTGGGGCGGCAAGGGCGCGGCCCGGACGGCGGTTAAATCGTAGGGCACGGCCGCATCCAAGAGCGGGCCTGTGCGGCGCAGCAGATCCCTGAAGGCAGGCGTGAGCAGTTCGGGCGCGAGCAAGTCGTCGAGGGCTGTATCGCCTGCGGCTTGTCCAGCGCCGCTCAAGGCAGCGCCCCGGCCCTCGAGGGCCGCCACGATGGCTTTTGAAATGACGGCCGTGTCGTGTTTGCCGCGCAGGTCGGCGACCGAAGCCACGGTGCCAAAGAGCTGAATTTCAAAGCGGCCTGTGGACAAGGCACGGCGGGCATCGGCCAGCGCGCGATCCAAGAGCACATTGAAGGCGTTGGTTTGCTGTGTCCGCTCGTAAAAGCGGGCGAGCGCGGTGAGGGCCAAATCGTCTTTGGGCCAGGTTTTACGGGCCTGGAGATACGTGGCCTCGGCCTTCTTGTTGTCGCCGGCCGCTTCGTAAATCGAAGCCAGCTCGGTGGTGCGGCGGCATTTGGCGGTGGGTGCCTCGACGTTGTTGATTAGAATCGTTTGCTGCTCGATGGCCTTGGCTGTGTCGCCTGTTCGCTTAAAGAGGGCGACCAGCCTTTCGCGCGCCACTTCACTGGCCGGATCTCGCTTGAGAATCTCGTTGTAGGCCAGTTCCGAACGCTCGGGATTGGGCAGGTGCTCGTCGTAGAGCGAGCCGAGCTTCATGTAGATGTCGATTTGCTTTTCCGTTTCAGGAACGAGGCGCGCAAGGTGAATCCAGGCGCGTTCGGCATCGAGCCAGTCGTGTTCCGCCGCGCTGACAACCGCAAATGCGGAAAGCGCTTCGACGTGATCGGGATTGGCTTCCAGCGCCTTGGCAAGCGCTTGTTTGGCCGCCTGCGTATCGCCCACATCTGAAAGCGCGCGGCCCCGCAGCACTTCCATTTCGATGCGCTCTTGGGGATCTGTGACGGCTTCCAGCCTGCGCTCCAGAAGCGCGGCCAGCTCCGAACGGGCGCCGTCGGCGATGTAGATCGCCTGGAGGCGCTGAAACACATCTTCATACGAAGGATCGAACTCGGCGACTTTTTCAAGCGCGGTGCGGGCGCGCTTGATGTCTTGCACCTTGTCCTGCCAAATCGTCGCGGCCCGGTAGAGATTGAGCGCGCGCTCCGCGGGAGAAGCTGCTGCTTCGGCCGCCGCTTCGATGGCCGTTGCTGCGCCTGTTCCGTCGCCCACTTGGGAAGCGACCGATGCCATTGCGAGATGAGCCGCAAAATGCTGAGGCACGGCTTCGATGGCCTTGGTGAGGAATGCGCGGGCGGAATCTACGTCTCCGCTTGCGAGCGCTGATTCGGAGGCCCGCAGCGAAAGGGTTGAAAGCTCGGAAGGCCGGCTTGTGCGATCGAGCAATTGCTTATCGGCTTCAATGGCAAGGGCATGGCGTCCCGTTGCGCGGGCGTGGGCGCCCATCTGCCGGAGGGTGAACAAGCCCCGCGGTTCGTTGCGGTAGGCGATTTCTACAGGCTCGCGCGTGTCTTCCCAATTGCTCATGCGCAGGCGCAGGCGGGCCGAAAGCAAGGCATGTGCAACCGCCTCGGGGCTCGAAAGCGCACGCGCAATTTCAATGGCAACCGGCTCGAGTTCTTCGTCGCGGCCCGCCGACATCAACGCGCTGGCAACGCGGCGCAGGGTCGGCAAATGATTCGGCGACTCCTCGAGGATGCTCTTCCTCCACAGAAGGCCGTTGGCCGGATCGTTGCGGCCCAGCTCATCGAGTTCGGCCAGGCGTTCGTAGATCTCGAGACGTTCGACGGCGTCTTCAGTGGCGCGCGCGCGGGGCAACAGGGCATCGATGATGTCACTCGCCCCGTGACCCGCGAGAGCACAGCGGTAGGCACACAGCGGCGCGAGCAGGTTTTCACCGGCGGCGATGGCTTTGCGCGCTTCTTCGGCGGCCCGCGCCAAATCCCCGGAGCGCTCGTATTCGAGAGCGGCTTCAAGCGCGAAGCGGGCGGCTTCGCTGCCTGTGGATTCTGCGGCCAGTGCGCTTCTCCACGCCGCCCGGTCCGCCGGAGGTTCAGGCGCTAAGCGTTCATACAGCTCGCGGAGTCCCACGTCGGACGAGCGGGCAGCCAAAGCCTGCTCCAAAAGGCTCGCCGCGCCTGTCGCATCGCTGTCGGATACGAGCAGGGCTTCGCGCACCAAATCAAAAGACTTTTCGATGGCATCGTCGCTCGCATTGCGCCGTGTCCGGAGCCATTCGATGACTCCATCGCGATCGCCCCGCGCCCGTGCCGCCCTTTCGCCGAGATAGAGCGCCAGCGGCCGCTTTGGCGCGATTTCGACGGCCCGCCGCAGAAGCACATCGGCTTCCTCGGCTTCGCCTGCATCGAGCAGGCGCAGGGCCGCTTCGTTGAACAGAATGGCCGCCCGCGCTCCCGTGCCCAGTGATTCCGCGAGTTCGGTGATGATTTTCGCCGCGGCCTTCGCGTCTCCATGGGCAGCCCGCGCCCGTGCCGCGCCTTCATGTTTGGCATCGGTTTGACGCGCGCGATCGAGGTCGGCCGCTGCCCGTTCTGTATCGCCCGATGCTTCAGCGATAAGCGCGCCCGCAAGAGCCTGATCGCGATCGCGATCCAAGTCGTCCGTCGGCCACGACGAAATGACTTCCGCGACTTTTGCGCCCCTTCCCGCATCGATGTCGAGCTCGAGTTTGAGAGCCCGCGCGAGGCCGTTTTCCGGCGCGACATCGGCATAAGCCGCGACAGCTTCCTCGAATGCGCCGTCCGCTCCAGCTCCGCGCCCGCTCCGGTCGATGGTGTTGGAAAGCACACGGCCGAGGCTGACTGCGGCCTTGGAACGAACGCTTCCAACGGGATGGAATTGACGGTGTTCGTCTTTGGAATCGCCGACGGATGCACTGGCCGCCGACGCCAGAGGAGCGAGTTCCGAATCGCCGATCAGCGCATCAATCCAGCGCTCGGCGTCTTTCGGCGAGCCTCCTGTTAAGGCGGCGAGAGCAAGGCGGTCCGCGGCTTCAAAGGCAGAGGAATCCTGATCCTCCAGGGCCGCCGCGGCTGCTTTGGCGTCGCCCAGCTCGACGGCGTATGCCGCGAGTGTGCGCCGGGCCAAATCGGGATGAGAACCGTTGAGCGTTGCCCTGAGCGAATCTGTCACGCGCGGACGGGTTTCTGCGCGCGCGCCGGCAAACGCCGCTGAAAGCCAAGCCGCGCCTCCCGCAAGCTCCGGCGCGTTTCTCAGGCTGTCGATGTGGGTCAGGGCGGTGGAAAAATCGCTCGATGCGAGCGAGCTTCGGGCTCGTAACAGCGATTCATACAAAGAGCCTGGCAGGCGCTGGCCTTTGGTGGGCAATCCCCGGTGCGCAGTGACTTGTGCAAAAGCCTTCGACAGAGGGGCGAGATCTTTGGCGTTGGGCAGTGTCGATTTTGGAAGCGGATTGGGCGAAGCGGGATCGAGATCCGGCTCGGCCAGTGCTTCACAGAAACGCTGCACATGCGGGCGAGGATCGGAAGGAAGTACGCGCGTGGCCTGTTCGTAGCGCTTTTTCGCGCCTTCTGAATCGGACAGGCGCAGCCGGGCAACTTCAGCGGCGAGCAGCATGCTGTGACAGCGCGCCGCCGGGTTTGGCATCGACTTGGCTTCAAAATCCAGGGCCTCGAGAATCGGTTTGGCATCGGCGGCCCGTTCCAAAAGAGCCCGCACTTGACGGTGCGCGAGCGGAAGCTGAGGCGCCAAATTCCTGGCTTCCGTTGCAACGTTCATGGCCGTCGATTCCTCGCCGGCCATGGCGTACAGCTCCGCCACGGTAATGAGCATCCGCGCTTTGGCTACGTTGTCTTCCAAAAGATTCGCCTCGGCCTGCATCCAAGAGGCCCGGGCAATCCACGCATCGCGCTGCTGCGATTGAATCAGCCGCGCACTTGCGTCTTCCTCGTGGGGAAACGTCTTGGGCGGCGCGGGATGCAGCGAAGCATGGGTGAGGACGGAAATCGGCGCGTCGTCCGCTCCACCTTCACCCGCGGCATGCTCCTCCGCAATGCTCGCCTCGGCGTTTTCACTTTCCTCGAGCAGCTCTGCAAGCGCTGCTTCCTCTTCGGGGTTCATTGAAGCAACTCCGGTTTCAGGGCTTGGCACACGTTTGGGGGCGGCTTGAGGGGTCCGCTGAGACGCCGCCGCTTTCTCTTCCGCCTTCACGCTTACGGTGGGGGCAGGCTTGGGCGTGCGCAGCGTTGTCGCTACCGAGGATGGACCTGCGGTGTTCGGTGCCGACTTGCTGGGCGGGGCTGCCGCGACCGGCTGAGACTCATCGAGCAGTGCATCAAAGAGGCCGTCTTCTTCGGCTTGCTGCACCTCGAGTTTTACGGCGGGCGGAGCCTTGGGCTTCACGGGAAGCGTTGGCTTTGCCGGCTCAATTTCCTCGTCGTCGAAATCGGAAAGAAGATCGTCGAGTTCGTCCGCATTGGGCGGAGATTTATCCTGGGTGCTCACCGGACCCCCATGCCGAGCTTCTTGCGAAGCTCCAAGTAGCTGGGTGAAAGAACGAAGGCGAGAAGGCGCTTGGCGCGATCATTTTCTGCGGACAGCCCTCCGAGCTGTGTACGAGGCGCGCCAAGGATATCGCTCAGCGCGATGGAGACATCGCCCGCCGCGATAACGGCCATGCGGTCGATGCTTCTTCGCGCGGCTTGTGCCCATGCGCGGGCGTCTTGTTTTCCGCTTACGATGCGCTGGCACACATCGGGAATGATCTTGCGGACCTTCCGGGGCATTTCCTTGTGAATTGCCCGCGAGATTTCGCCGAAGACGGCATAGGCCGGGGCGGGAACATTCAATCCCGCCTCTTGGCACGATGCGACAACAAGCGATGCAATCGCGTTGTCATCGCGGGTGCGTACGGCCGTGATTCCCCGCCGAAGCGCGAAGACTTCACGGGCAATCGCGGAACGGGCTTTCGCATTCAGCGGCGCCGTAATGCCAGAGCCGAGCACCAAAGCCGGCTGCTCGCCGGACACACCGCATACGCCTTCGGGTTCGGGGCCGCCGATATACAGATCGAAATCGCCGAAGCCCAGCGCGCCCATCCATTCGGAAACAGCCACGCGAAGCGGGTGGCCTCCTCTCGGATCGATGCGCTCTTTCTTGCCGACATTGAGCGATGTCAGCGAAGGCCCGAGCGACAAGCTGACGGTTTCGGCCATCATGGCCAAAAGCTCGGCCACCGGGCCGCTGTCATTTGGATCGGCAATTTCGGCCAAAGCCGGCGCATCGAGCGCAATTTGAGGCCGCGCAGGCACGCGCTTGTCGATCTTGTTGAGCTCGTCCGAAATCTCGGAATCGTTGCGGCCCAGCGCCACAAGCGCTCCCAGCGTGGCCTGCCTTAAGGCCGCATCGTTGCCAGCGCCGGCGATTTTCGCGAGCAGCGCCACCCGATCGGCGTCGCAAGGATTGTCAGCCAGCGCCGTGATGAGCGTCGACTTGGCTTTGCCCAGAACGCGCGTTCTAAAGGCGGCATCGAAGTTGGTGGTCAGCACCAAATCGATGGCCTCTCCATCGTCCGAAATTTCCTCAAACAGCTTGGCAACAGCCGCTTCCGCCTTAACAGGTTCGCGCATCTTGTCGCGGTAGATGGCCATCGCAAAGCGCGCGGCTTCGACGCGGCCTTCTTTCTTTTCCCGCTCTTTCATGAGCGTTTCGAGAATTCCCGTCGCCTCGCTCCAGGCGCCTGTCTTCGCGGCCACGCGAGCCAGCCGCTCGCGCACCACATTGGTAGACAGGCCCGCCTTGTGCAGAGAGACAAGCACATCAAGCGCTTTTTCCGGCTGTTGCAGCTTGTTTTCGTACAAATCCACGGCGGCAATGCCTGACATCAAGCGCTGCTGCTGAGGTGCCTCGCTCAAGGTGGACAGCTTGGCCAGCAAAGGCGCGGCTTGGGCGAAATCGGCCTTCATGATGTAAATTTCGCCCGACAGGGCCAGCGCACCGACGTGATCGGGCTCGAGCATCGTCACGCTTTCGAGAGATTCCAGCGCACCATCGATGTCCTTCTTTTTGCGAAGAACGCGCGCCCGCTCCCAGTACAGCTTTCCAAGCTCGGTTTCTTCCTCGGCCACGTCCAAGCGCCTGCCGATAATCTCGAGCAACTTGTCGTCTTCGTTGCGTGAGCGCACCCGCCTGAACAGCTTGTCAAACGCGACCGCACGCCCGGGATCCCGCGTAAACGCCCGCTCAAACGATACTTCTGCATCGTCGTGAGCTTCGGTCTTCTCGAGCAAGATTAAACCTGCCCGCTCCCAGAACTCCGCGCCCCGCGCATCGTCTTTGCAGAGCTCGCCCATCTGCGCATAGGCAAGCGCCTGCTGCACGTCGTCGCCCATCGCTTCTGCGGCTGCCCTCACGCCTTCCCAGGAGGTGAGATCTTCAGGGCGCGCCTCGGTAATCTTCTTGAACACCTCGAGCGCTTCCTGGCTTTCTCCCGCGGCCAAATCGCTCCACGCCGCAAGCGCGAGCGCATCCAGGGCCGTCTCGTCGCCCAGGGCCGACTCAATGCCTTTAAGCGCCACCGAACGCCTTCTCGGATCGCATCCGGCCGGCGCGAGATCCAGATTCATCAGACGCGCAGGCGTCGAATCGCCGCCCACAAAGCGCTGAGGCATACCCGGCTGCTCGAGCATTGAAATGACCGCGCCCGATACTTCCAGCGCTCCCTTGGCATCACCGTCAAATCGGCTTGCAATCATGCGCCGGGCAGCAATTTCCGCTTCCCGGTTTTCCGCGGCGATGGCCGCGCCCAGCCATTCCAATGCGGCGAATAGGCGAGGTTCCGCCTCCACCCACGCCGTGGCTTTCTCGTTCGCCTTAATCCGGTCTTGATCCATCGTGCGGGCAAGCCGGAAGCGTTCCGCGGCCACAAGCGCCTTCGCCTTGTCCCCAAGCCTTTCAAGCCTATCCAGCGCTTGATCGAGCTGACTGCGCTGCTCTGTAGCCTGAGGCCAAAGAACCCGGCCCAGCGCTCCGGCGACTTCAATGTCCTTGTCGCCCGCCATTTCTACGGCATCGAGCGAATTCAGCGCTTCGGATGTATCGCCTTCCTCGCCCGCGCAGGCTTCCAGCCCAAAACGCTCCAAGGCCAGGCCAACCCGATCGGCGCCCGCCTCGACAGCCGCCTCCAACGCTCGCCTCCGGCCCGCCAGCGTGTCATTGCCCACGCCGCGAAGCGCCCATGAAAGCAGGCTTGTTGCGGCCTTTGGCGTCCGGCTCTTGGCGGCTTCCAGTTCCTCGATGGCCCGGGTGCGCTCGCCCGCGCGCCACAGCAAAATCGCCGCTTCGACATAGAGCGCGCTGCCCAAATCCGTGTCGTCGATTTCCCGGGCACACGTAGAAAGCGTCTCGGCCGCTTCCACTCCATGGCCTGCCCGGCGCAAAAGCTCCGACAAGAACACGGCAACGACTTCATCGCCTGGGGCCGCCGCGTGCAGCGTGCGCATGCGTTCCAAGGCGTGTTCCACCTGGCCCGCCCGAGCGCCGCGAAGCGCCGAAACCAGCCACAAACCCCGGGCCGCCTCGGCATTGGGTTCGACCGAGGCCAGTTCCTCGATGGGTGCTGCGGCTCTCGGCGCCGCTTCACCCTCGGCCTTCCCTGCACCGATGAGCTCAATCGCATAAGCGCTGAGCACATGGCCAAGCCAGGCCGATTTCCCCGGTACTCCGTCTTCGCTGCCCAGCGCTGCAAGCTGATTAAACGCTTCGCGCGCCGCGGCCTGATCGCCCCGGAGCAGCCTGCTTCTGCCCAGCTCCAGCAAAAGGCTTACTTTATCGTTCGCTTCAAGTTCGGCGTCTTCGCCGGCCGAAAGCAGAGCCACCGTGGCTTCTTCGTACCAAGCGGCATCGCCCTTCAGCGAGGACAGCGCCCGCGCCATATGCGCAAGCGTTCCAGACGGCACACCCAATTCAGAAACCCGCGTAAGAGCTTTCTTTGCCGCCTCTGAATCGCCTGCCCGGCAAGCCCACACAAAGGCCGAAAGAAGCAGCGCCCGAGCCTTCGCGTCCGTTGTTGTCACAACGCCGGAGAGAGATTCAAACGCCTTGGCCAGGCTCGCCGGATCTTCTCCATCACCCAGCAAATCCAGCTCCAAAGCCCGTGCCGGAATGCAATTCGGATCGGCCTCGATGGCACTCTTGAGCGCCGAAAGAGCCGCGTTCCTATCGCCGCTGACGGCCGCGGATTCAGCGACCCGAAGCCAAAGAGCCGCCGCTCCAGGCCCCTGTGCTCCGCGCTCCAGTTCCCGCTTGGCAACCGCAGCAGCACCTTCCGCATCCCCCGTCAATTCCAGCGCAACAAGCCTTGCCCTCGCGATCGCCGCCGATTCCGGCAAGCGATCCGCGGCCCGCTGCAGGAACGACGCCCACGCCGATGTATCGCCCAAACGCTTCTTAATCTCGGCCGCCCTGAGCCACGCATCCGCGGCATACTCGGGCCTTCGCATATAGCGGGGCACACCCGCCGCATCGGCCGTTTCAGGATCGTCGATCGCCTCGCCCAGCATGTCCGCTTGGCTTTCCAGCGCCCGCGCCAAGGCTTTCCCATCGTTCTCTTTCGCGGCCAGCGCCGAAAGCTGAACCTGCGTCAAAAAACGCGCCCGGCCATCCAGTGCCGCCGCCAAATCCAGCAAATCGACCGCCCGCGCCGTGTCTCCGCCCGCCGCGGCCAAACCCGCCAAATCGATGAGCAAAAGCCCCTTCCAGGTTGGGTCGGACGACAGCTCCGCCCGCGCCTCAATGGCGCGCATCCGGCCTGGAATATCCCCTTCCTTGCCCGCCAGCAGCTCAAGCTCAAGCCAAGGCGTCGCATCTTCGGGATGACTCGCAACAGCCTCCAGCAGCGCTTCTTTTGCGGCCGCAAGGTTGGTCTCGTAATCCTGCGCGAACGCCGCGCGCTCCCAGAACGCACGGGCTTTCTCCTCGGGCGTTTCGGACGCCCGTGTGAGCGCATCGAGCAGCTTGCCCAGATTCTTAATCGACTTTCGCCGCTGAAGAATCCGAAGCAACTGCTCCAAAGGCTCGCGGAATTGGGGGTCGGCGTTGAACGCGGCCAAATAGTCGCGCACCGCCGCCATCTCTTCCCCGGTGGTTTCCTCCAGAACACCAACTTCATGCAGAAGAAGCGCTTGAAGCGCTCGATCCGGTTGAGCCGCGTGTTCTGTTCGCAGTCGCGCGATTTGCGCAGCCGCGTCCTCGTTGGCCCTAGGCGATTGGGCAGTCATGTCGGTTGACACGTCTCCTGAGAAGGCTTGCTTGTGGTGCCTCGATTGGGGCGCCGAGAGTATCGGACCCGCGTAGGCCTCGTAAAGCGGCGCCGCGCGCATTTGTCGCGCGGACATCCATTCATTAAGTTTATCGTGTTTATCGCGTTTATCGCGCTAAAAAAACCAAGAAAACAAAACGTTAAGGCGGCGAAGCTCAAGCGAGCAGCTTATTCAGCTTCTCGTTCACCTTGCCCTCGATCATTCCCTTCATGGCCTTAAGCAAAAAGGGCAAGTCAATCTCCACGCGGACATTTTTATCGTCCACGCTCACCGCGCCCGATGTCCCCTTGGCGCTTCCGCTCGGCGCGTTGAACTTAATTTTGTCGCCCTCCCAATTCCACTTGATGCCCATCTGGCCTTCCATGTCGCGGGCCAGCTCTTCGGCCTTCTTTTTGGCGCCTTCTTTGCCGAGCGAATGCGATTTGCTGATGTCAATCGTTGCCATGCTCACGATCTCCTTCTTGTTGCGTCATCGCGTCATCACGGATGTCGCGACGCTGAACTAAAAATGCGTCTTACTCGATCCTCTGAACGATCCAAAACCCTCTCGGCGTGTCGACCGGCCCACCAACGGAGCCTTTCTCCAAGCTGAAGAGGATGTACTCGGGCGCCGGCTCGAGAATACCCCGCGGAATCCGTCCCGCGTTTTCCATCGAACCTTTGTCTCCCTTGGCCACCGTCGCTTTGAAATCGGTGGCCGCCTCGGCTGCGAGCGTTTTCGCAAGCTCCAGCGCTTCATCTTTTGACCGGGCCCCCGGCGGCGCGCCTTGAGCACCCTTGTACTGCACCAGCACCACACCAAAGACGACCGATTTGGGCGCCTCACCGGCGAGGGCCGGCGGGTCTTCCCCATTCAAAAGCTTCCGGCCCACGCCCTGGCCCGCATCGGCCTGATCATCCGGACCTGCATCCGCGGATTCCGGGTCGGGCGCAGGAGCTCCCGCATCGTCGGCCGCGGGGACCGGCTCGCCTGCGTCTCCAGAAGGAGCCGAACCGTCAACACCGGCATCGGCTTTTGCTCCAGACGAAGACGATGAACCTCCGGTCTCCGCGATAACAATCGCGACGAAGGCAAGAAAGAACGCTCCAAAGACGGCTGCTGTCCACCTCTGCATGGGTGCGCAGCCGTTACCACATTGGCGCCGCGGCCGGTGCAATAGTTGTTCGAACGCCTCTCAAAAATCGACTGCGCCCCCCGCCGCGTCGGTCGTCGTCCTCAAAATACACTTGTATTCCTGCGTCCTCCTCCCTAGCTGCGGGGGTGCTCGCAACGATTTTGAGAGGCGTTCTAGTTGTTAAAAATATTCTTCAATACGATCGTTTCATCGCGCTTCGGACCCACGGAAACCATTTCAATCGGAATGCCGACCCATTTCTCAATCGCCTCGACATAAAGCCGGGCATTTTCGGGCAGCTCGTCCATCGAACGGGCCTGCGACAGCGATTCAGTCCAGCCAGGAAGCTGCTCATACACCGGCTTCGCTTGGCTCAGGCCCGAGTCCAGCGGCAAATCGTCCGTGCGCCCCTCCGCCGTTTCATAGCCCGTGCACACATTTATCATCGAAATGCCCGTCAATACATCCAATTTGGTCATCGCCAGCGCATCCAGCCCATTCGCCTGAACCGCATAGCGCAGCGCCGGAATATCCAGCCACCCCGTCCTGCGCGCCCTTCCCGTCACCGATCCAAATTCACCGCCCTGCTTCCGTATAAAATCGCCCATCTCATCGTGAAGCTCCGTCGGGAACGGCCCTTCCCCCACCCGCGTCGCATAAGCCTTCGTCACCCCTACCGACCTCCGGATGCGCGTCGGCCCAATTCCAGAACCCGTGCACGCCCCCGCCGCCACCGCCGACGATGACGTCACATAAGGATAGGTGCCCATATCGATATCCAATAAAGTGCCCTGCGCCCCTTCAAACAATACTTTTTTATTTTGAAGAATTGCCGTGTCAATACGTTTGGATGTATTATCCAGCAGCGGCAACAGCACCGGCACAAAAGGCGCAAGCCAATCCATCACTTCATCCGCGCCGGGCAGCGTCCCGCCCAAACTATGAGCCACAGGCGCCCAAGCCCGGACCGCTTCCTGAACCAGCCCCCGCGTCTTGTTTAAATCGCGCAAATCCCCGGCCCGCACCCCTCTGCGCCCCGCTTTATCCTCGTAGCAAGGGCCGATTCCCCGCTTTGTCGTCCCAATTTTCACGCTGCCATCCTGCGCACCCTCGCGCAGCGCATCGATCGTCGGATGATAAGGCAAAATGAGATGCGCCCTCTCCGACAAGAAAAACCTGCCCCCAAAACGATGACCCTTGCGCTCCAGCGCGCTGATTTCCCCGCACAGAACCGAAGCATCCACCGCCGTACCCTGCCCGAGCACACAGACCGCGCCCGGATGCAGAATGCCGCTGGGCAACAGTCTCAGCACCAGCTTTTCCTGCCCCACAATCAGCGTATGGCCCGCGTTTGGCCCTCCCGCGAAACGCACCACCATATCGGCGCTTTCCGCGCACAAATCGACAATCTTCCCCTTCCCCTCATCTCCCCACTGCGCGCCGACTAAAACGATGCCCGACATGCAGCTCTTCTACACGTCCGCGCTTCCTTGGGAAACCCTCTTTGGTACAACGCGCGCCGTTGAATCGCACCAGCGCTGAATCATCGCCGAAAGCTCGCGCAGGTTATGCAGCACGACATCCGGGCGCGCCGCATTCACGCGCTCCATCGAACAATAACCGCCCTCCACAGCCACCGATCGCATCCCCGCCGCCCTCGCGCTTTCCACATCCTGCGGCCCATCTCCAACCATAATCACCGCTGCAGGTGTCACAGACAGAAGATGAGCAATGTGCAACAGCGGTTCCCGCGAAGGCTTCTTGTGAGGCAAATCACCACCTGCGACAATGGCCTTAAACATGCCTTCAACACCCAGAGCGCGCAGAACGGCATCGGTAGCGATCCGAGCCTTATTGGTGCACAGCCCGATCGCCATTTCGGGCATGGTTGAAAGGGCCTCGAGCGCTTCGAGAGCTCCATCCATCCAGCGGGTAAAATCGATGGGATGAGCGGTGTAGTAAGCCAAAAAACTTTCCAGCAGTTGATCGATTTCTTGAGAATCCTCGGGCACTTTAGCGGCTCTTGAGAGCAAAGTGCGGGCGCCATCGCCGACATAGCGAACGATGACTTGAGCGGGCAGGGGACTTCGGCCAGAGCGCGACAGGGCGTAATTCGTGGCCGCGACGATATCGCCGCGGCTATCGATCAATGTGCCATCGAGATCAAAAACAACAGCGAGCGGCGGAATCATTCAGAGTGTCTTCCTCGTGGTCTCACGCGATTATTCACCGGGGAAGGCGGGCAGGTCGAGATTGAATCAGAGTGTCTCCGTGAATTTCTGCTGTGTATTACAATGCGCACTTTAAAGGGGGAGGGGGCATATCGATTTAGACAATTTCTTTGTCCCATATTAAAATATTGTTATTAAATTCCCCCTAATATCCTAGCCAAAAGCGCTGGGGGGGCAAAGCTGGGGGAAAATGAGGCGTTTATTCCATGAAAACACTGTCGTTTAAGTGTACAGAAAGCCCTTGATATGCCTGCATACACAAGCGATTCTAGCAAAGGCGGTCAATTTTCGGGCGAAGCGCAACTGAAAAAGGGCGGGCGGCTCTAGAAGCGCCGGGCACCGCACGCCATTGTGGGGAAACGGCATGGATCGCGTGGACATAGGAGCACTTCCGGAAGGAATGGTAATCGCCGATCGATTTAGGATTGAGCGAAAAGTTGCGCAGGGCGGAATGGGGGTTGTCTACAGGGCGAAAGACAGCATTTCGGGTATTCCCATCGCGCTAAAAATCGTGTCCTGCAACGCCGAACAACCGGATGTGGCTGCTCGCTTTGAATACGAGGCCGAGACGCTCACGAGGCTTTCTCATCCGCGCGTTGTGGCTTATGTCGCCCATGGAATGGCGGACAGCGGGCATTGCTATTTGGCTATGCAATGGCTGGAAGGCTACGATTTAGGGCAGCGGATGTCCAGCGGGCCGCTTTCCATCCGCACTTGCCGGAGACTGTTTGAAAAATTATGCGAGGCGCTCGCCTATGTTCACGAAAACGGCGTAATTCACCGCGATATCAAGCCAGCCAACATATTCTTGCGCGACGGAAATCTCGACGACCCCGTGCTTGTCGATTTTGGAATTGCCCGCGGTATCGAGCGCCATCTGTCGCTGACGCGAACCGGGGCGGTGCTTGGAACGCCGAACTATATGTCGCCTGAGCAGGCGAAGGGCTTGGCCGAAATCACGCCCTCCACCGATATATTTTCGCTGGGTTGCGTTATGTACGAGTGCCTGACGGGCACAGCTCCCTTTGCCGCGGATCACGTCTCCGCGGTGCTCGCAAAGATCTTATTCGATCGCCCCAAAGCCGTGAGCCATATCCGGCCTTCTGTGCCCCGCCCTTACGACGATGTGCTCGCGCGCACGCTGAACAAAGATCCCCGTTTTCGGTTCATCAACGCAAAGGTTCTTCTCGAGAATATTCGCCAGCTTCCAGATATAGGCGTCGATGTCTCGACAACCATGCCAACGATCGATTTGCTTCCGAATTCTGGCATAATGGACGCCGAACAGGCGCTTGTCAGCGTTGTTCTTTGTCTGCCGGGCGGCGCCGGGCCGGAGAGCCATTCTCCGGAGAATAAGGCAGGCGATCATTTAGATTCGGTCAAAATGCAACTCAGCCGTTTTGGAGCAGAAATCGAGCGAATGGCTGATGGTTCGATACTGGCCACCATTATCGCGAAAAGCAGCGCTACGGATCAGGCTAGAATTGCCGCCAGGTGCGCATTGTTTCTCAGAGATAATTATAATAACGATCGGATATCTATCGCTACCGGACGTGGGCAATGGCAGGGAACAATGCCCGTGGGTGAGGCGGTAGAGCGGGCAGCGGGCCTGTTGCGGGCTTATGAGCGCGATAAAGCCGGAGAAGAGGGCATTTTTCTGGATGAAGTCACAGCGGGCCTGCTTGGAGCGCGCTTTGATATCCGGGCCTTGAAAAAAGGGCTGTTCGAATTGCTGCTGGAGCGCCCGCCCGAGGATACGGGAAGGCTTCTTTTGGGAAAGCCCACGCCTTGTGTGGGGCGGGAGCCGGAGCTCGCTCAATTGGAAGCGAGTTTCCGCAATTGTGTCGACGAAGCTGAATGCAATTCGATCATATTGATTAGTGTGGCAGGTATGGGCAAGTCCCGGATTCGCATTGAATTCACGAGACGTATTCAGGAAAAATACCCCAGCGCCCGCATATTATCGGGTTTTGGCGATCCCCTCAGCATGGGTTCGCCCTATGGTCTTCTGGGGCAGGCACTTCGGAATCACGCCGGCATACGAACGGGAAGCCCTATATCCGAACAGCGTGACCGGCTTATGGAGACGCTGTGCGCGGCCATTGAGGAAAGCGATAAAAAGCGTGTCGCCGAATTCTTGGGCGAGCTGTGCGGCATTCCATTTCCCGGCGAAGAGAGCGCCATGCTTCACGCGGCGCGGCGCGACCCCAAGGCCATGAGCGAACAGATTGAGCATGCATTTTTTGATTATATCACCGGTGTGTGCGAAATATCTCCCGTTTTGATTGTATTGGAAGACCTGCAATGGGGAGATGCTCTAACGATTCAATTGCTTGATATGGTTTTGCGTGAAAAACACGACCTTCCATTGTTGATATTGGCTTTTGCCAGGCCCGAGCTCAACGACGCATATCCAATGCTTTGGAAAGGCCGTATGCAAGAAATATCTTTGCGGCCCTTAAACAAAAAAGTGTGCGAACGCTATGTGGAAGAAATGCTCGGCGACCAAAAGCTTGGCGCCGATACCCTTTCGCGAATTGTCGTTCGCTCCGCGGGCAATCCATTGTTTTTAGAAGAGCTTATCCGGGCCGCCTCAGAAGGGCGTGCCGATGAAATTCCCGAGACTGTTTTAGCCATGCTCCAAGCGCGGCTTTCAAGGCTATCGCCCGAGGCCCGCAGGATACTTAGAAACGCTAGTATTTTTGGGGAAAACTTTTGGATTGGCGGTTTGGAAGCCATGATGGCAAGCTTGATGAGCCAATCGGTCATGTTGCAATGGCTTGATATACTTGTAAAATCCGAATGGATTGAAAAGAAACGCCGAAGCCAAATAGAGAATGAAGAGGAGTATGCATTCCGGCATGCGCTTGCGCGGGACGCAGCCTATTCACTGCTGACCGAGGCAGAACGGGTATATGGCCACAAACAAGCTTTTATATTCTTAGAATGCACGCGCGAGCGCGACCCGATAGCGCTGGCGGAGCATGCGCGGCTGGGGAATGAGCTGGGCCGCGCCATTGAATATTATATACGGGCCGCGGAAGAATCGCTGATACGCAATGATTTGGCGGAGGCGGCAAGGCGGGCGGCTCTTGGCGTGGAGTGCGGTGCCGAAGGCTGGCGTAAAGGTATATTGCGGGCGTTTGAGGCATTGAGCGCCTATGGTCTTGTGGATTGGGGCCGGGCCGATCGTCTGGGAGCCGAGGCACTTTCACTATTGGTTAGGGGGCATCGCTATTGGTATCAGGTTGCGGAAAAGCTTCTGCAGCTTCTGCCCACCTCTGGTCAACACGATCGGTTTGAACAGCTTATTTATGAAATTGATACCGCGGAGCCCTTGCCCGATGCGCGCCCCGCGCAGATCTATGTGTTTTCCACGCTGGCTGGGATGTTTGGGCTCGTTGGACTGCGCGATCAAGCAGAGCGCTATGCGGCTAAAATAGAGACAGCCAAAGGTTTGCTCGAGGTTGAAGACGCGCATGTAAACGCCATCGCCTGGATGTATCTAAGCTATTATCGTTTATTGATGTATCCCGATCTATATTCGGCTTTTGTTGTTGCCCAGCGCAGCAGGCAAATGTTTGAAAAGACGCGGGTATTATATGGCATGAGTTTCTTGCAGCCCGCGCTGGGAGCGATTTATGCCGGGCTTGGAGACTATCAGAGCGCGGAGGAATCTTTTCAATATGGAATCCGGCTGGCCGAGCAGCTTCGGGATCACGCTTTGGACTTGGCGAACAAGACTGTCTTGGCCACCGTATTTTCGAGGATATGGTCTGGGCCAAAGCTTGATGAGATACGAAATCTCGCGGTCTTGCTAAAGGACCAGGCCCAAACCGACTCCTACAAGGCGCTTGCGCACACCAGCCTGGCCATTGTGCATTTCCGGAGCGGAGAGCTCGAGCAGGCTGAAAAGGAAGGCCGCATAGCCTGTCAATTAAATATAGTATCGCCGCCGACCCTGCCATTATCGATGATGATTTTGGTGGATACGCTCATCGCGCTTGGCCGTTTCGACGAAGCCCTGTCCACCGTCGCCGAAGGGCTCTTGCTGCTCAAGCGGACGCGGGGCCTGGGCGCTTTTGAAATTCCCTTCCGCGCGGCCGCCGCCAATGCTTATTTCCAGGCCGGAAAAGAAGACGAGGGCAAAGCCTTCCTCAAAGATACATTACAAGAAATTGAAAAACGTTCCAATCAAATTGTAGATCCATTCCTTAAAAATTGCTACCTCCACCAAAATATTGACACCCTCCGCGCCTTTGAACTCGCCAAGAAATGGATTCCATCCGGCCATTAAAACAAATCAATCCAATTGCGCCCCTATAAATAGTGAAGCCGCGCCAAATGCGCGTTGACGAGCGCTTGAGATCTCCCGTAGCGTGCGCCCAGCATGAAACACTGTTTCCTCTTCGCAACCATCACCACATCCCTCATGGCGCTCGGTCTTGCTTCGTGCGGAGGTGCCGCTGGGGAAGCCCTTCGGCCCAACGACCATACGGCCACCGGCGCCCTGGGCTCCGGCGCCGTCAAATGCTCGGAGTCGCCCAAATACGCAAAACCGCTCATCGTCGATCTCGACCCGGATGCCCGCGTCGATCTCGAAGCCGCGATGAAAAAAGGCGTCGTCGTCGTGGCCTACGATTGCTCGAGCCTTCGCGTCTTAACAGGCTGCAAACTGCCGGATTCTTCCTACGAATACGCAGGTGTGAGCCGCAAGGAACAAGTTGTCCAAATGAAGAGCATGGACGACGTAAACGTCAACCTTCCGCTGAGCTCCGCCAAACTCAGCGGCGAAATGCAAAGCGGCCGAACCATCGATCTGGCGCTGGTTCTCGTCGGCCGCAATTCAACGACCGTCGCCAAGGTCGAAGCTCACGATCTCCAGGGCACCTGCGACGGCGCCACGCACTTTGTGCAAAACGCTTCTGTGGGCGCGTTTTCAATGGCCACGGGCTCGGTCGGCAAAGTCGCCGCCGTCGCCGAAATGTTTGACAAAGGAGGCTCGGCCAAGAGCGAATCCGAACGCAAATCGATGAGCATGGATGGTTCGCTGGATGCGTGCCGCTCATCCGATCCAGATGCCGCATCGCCGCCCTCGGAATGCCGCGCGCCTCTCCGCGTCGAACTTCAGCCCATCGGGGGACAGCTTGAGGCCGAAACCAAGCCAAAATCCAAATCGGGCAAGGAAGACGAGAAAGATAAGTCGGCCAATGCCCAAGAAAACCCTTGCCCCACCGGCTATGCATTTGCCAACGGCATCTGTACCAAAGCCGCCGACGTGCCCACCGTCTGCAATCCCAAAAATGAAGCCGATTGCAAGACCCAATGCTCTAAAGGCAGCGGTGAATCCTGTTATAATTATGGGCGCATCTTGGCCAAACAGCGTAAATGGGACGCGGCCGCGCCCGAATTCAAAAAAGCCTGCGATGCCGATGTCCCCGATGGCTGCGCCGAATATGGCCGCCATTTGATGCCCGATACCGATTTGCCCGGCGTGGCTGAAAAGTCGAAGGAATCGCTGATCGTGCTCGCTAAGGCGTGCAAAATGGGAAGCGCCTTTGGATGCGAGCTGATGGGTGATCTGCTCGAAGATGCCTCCTATAAAATCATGGACAAATCGATTGCCGCCAAGGCCTACGATCGGGGCTGTTCACTGGGCCGGGGCATGTCCTGCTGGAGCCTGGCGATGATGTATTTCAAGGGCAACGGCGTCCCCAAAAACCCGGACAAAGGCGTGGCGCTCTTATCCAAAGCCTGTCAGGCCGGAAGCGCCGACGAATGCAGTGATTTGGCCGATGTATACACCGATGGCAAGTACGGCGTGGAAAAGGATCTGAATATGGCGTTCCGGGCCAATGAGCGGGCATGCGATTTGGATGCCACATGGTGTTTCTCTGCCGTAAAGAGCGCCCAATTGGTGGGCAAGAGCAAGACGGCCGCTGAATTTGCCCTGAGGGCCTGTGAAAAGGGCGAGGATGCGGAGGCGTGCGGCATTCTCGGCGATTTCTATAACGAGGGCAAGGGTGTGTCTAAAGATCCCGACAAGGCCAAGGCACTTTGGACCCGAGGCTGCCAAAATGGCGAGGGCGACGAGAATGCATGCAAGCGCATTGGCGTTAAAATGAAGGACTAAAGAGCGAGATCGCGTTCCCCCGGCGAAGCATACAAAGCAACAGCGGATTGATCTCCGGGATACTGCATCATCTTATCGAAACGCAGTCCGAGCTTGGTCAAGAGCCTGATAGAGCGCTCGTTATCAGGCGAAACAATCGCGCATATCTGCTTCATACCAAGAGTCTCCCGCCCATAACGCATGACCGCGGCGGCCGCTTCATATGCATAGCCTTTTGACCAATGATCGGCAAGAAAGGCAAAACCGATATCGGGATCGCTCAAAAAATCCCGCTGAATCAATCCACAGATACCCAGGGGTTCGCCCGTATCCTTTAAGAGCACCAGATATAGCCCAAAGCCAAAGCGATCATAACTAGCGATAGGTCCGCCGATCAAAAAAGCCCTCGCATCCTCGGGCGTGCGCACCTTCCGGTCGCCGATAAAACGGTGATAGGCAGGTTCATTGAGAAGTTTTAGCATAAAAATGGCATCTTCAGCGGTCAGCCTGCGCAGCATAAGCCGCTCTGTTTCCAGAACGGCCGCGCTCAAAGCCTTATTGGTCCAGCCAGCATTCTGCAGTACAATGCGGTATCCATCCGGATCTTCAAATGTCTTACCGCGCATATCCCAATAAGGATTAAAGGCCGGAACCGGGCTGAATCCATAGCGGATCATCCGCTTCACGGCCTGATTCCAGCGCTCGTGATCCTCGATATAAAAAACCAGCAAATGATCCTGCGTGGGCGCCTTCCCCACCGGATGCCCGGCTTTCTTCGTGAATTCAAAATGATAAGGCCATTCCGGATGGCCCAGCATGATTCCATCAAAGCCATCGTGATCCCGGAATAGACCGATCACATCAAATCCTAAGCCTTCCCGGTAAAAAGGAAGAAGGGCATCGATATCGTCGCTGGGCCTCGCGATCCGTACATGCGTTTTCATGGCGATGAGCGATCCTTTTTTCCTTTCATTACCCGATAGCTCTCTTCCACCCATGCCTCCAGCATTGGAATGGCTAGGTTTGCAGGGCTTCCAAAGGTTATGGTTATCCAACCATGGGCCCCGACTTTCACGCATCCGGGATGGAGCTGAGCCATTTCCCCGGCCTGTACCAATGAACCCTGAAGCTTTAGCCGCGCGTCCTTCTGGCCAACGAACAAAAAAGCCTTGCCAGATACCTTAAATGAAGATGCCTCAAGCGCCGTGCCCGCACACGCGACGGACTCTTCGGCCTCTTCTTTGTTAAGCGCGGCATGGCGCAAAAAAGCCCCCAAGTCACCCGCCGGCAATGGATGTGATTTTTTCATCGCGTTTCCCCGATGATCCCTCTCCTGGAACTTTCCCCCATACAAATCTTCAGTGCCGAATGTAAACTCGCCACCGTCACAACTTCGCCAAAGTCTCCCCCATGCGCATATAGAGCCTGCGCAACCCTGGGCTGAATCCCTGAAATCATCGCCCTCGTCCCCAAGAGCCGCAAAGCTCTCGTCAATTGAAGCAAATAACGCGCGGTCTCTATATCCACAGTATCTACCGCTGTTAAATCGATAACCGCAAAACGGGCCCGCTTCTCTACCACCGAACGAAGCAGATTCTCCTGCATCAGCGATGCCCGCCCCGCATCCATGCGCCCAACCACCGTGAGTACCAAGACGCCCTCCCACACCTCTAAAATAGGCGCCGCCATCGCCTGAATCGCCGCGTTTTGAGCCTCAATCACCTGCAGCCGCTCTTCCAGCTCCTTCCGGCCCCGCTCCCGCTCCGTCACATCCGTCGAAATAGCCAGCGCACCTACAATCTCCCCATTAGGATTTTTTAGCGGCCCAATCCAATTCGCCCATACAGTCTCCCCCAGGTCTTGAATATTTTGGCTTTCCTTTCCCTCCCTTAAAGCTGCAAGGATGAGCCTCAGTGCTTCCTGTGCCCCTTCAAATGTCTCAAATACCGTCTTTCCCACCAATTGGTTATGCTTAAGGCCCAGCTTGGAAATAGCACCGCCCGTATGTTTAAGAAAAACACCGTCCTTATCGAATACGGAAAGCACAATCGGAGCGCCCGCGGCAATGGTATCGAGCAGCTTGGCTTGGGCGGCCATATTTTCGGTGAGCTCCACTTGCTGAGTCACATCCCGGGCCGCGGCATAAATCAAACGTTCCTCGAGGGAAACCGAAGAAGACCACTCCAGCCATTTCCAGCTTCCATCCTTCGATCGATAACGGTTGCGGAAGTGAGCCACTGGCCCGCCCTTGCCCAATTGCGACGCCGCATCCACGGTAGCCTGCAGATCGTCTGGATGCACAAAAGAAATAAAAGGCGAAGCCCGAAGCTCATCCTCGCTGTATCCCAAAGTGCGGCTCCATGCCTCGTTTAAGTGCACAAAGCAGCCCGTATCCAAGGATGCCGTGCAAAGAAGATCGAGCGATGTCTTAAAAAAACGCTCGAAATCAAGGGAGGAAGAGCTATGTGCTGAGCCGGTAGGAGCTGGGGACGTATCATTGTTCATGGCGGGATGAACATACGGTTTCATGGGATAGCTCCACCTGTCAAATAAAAATTGAACAAAAAAACTGTACGAAAAATGATCGTGGATTCATGGAGATTGGAGTTGCCAAAGCTCTTCATGTTCGTTTAGGCTCGCGTTTATGCCGCAAGCTGAGTTCAAAGATTTTGAAGAGTTTTGGCCACATTTTTTGTCATCCCACCAAAACAGTCTCACCCGCTGGATGCATGTTGCCGGGGTCGCTTCAGGGGCGGGCGGAATCGTGGCTGCTCTCGTTCTCAGGAAAAAGTGGCCTCTGTTTGTGGGGGCTGGAATGTTTGGCGCGCTGGCGCTTGGAGCTCATCCTTTGGTCGAAGGAAACCACGCTGAAAACTTGGGCCGCCCTCTATGGGGAGCTAGGGGGCTTCTTCGCATGTGTTTTCGCACGGTAACGGGAACCATTGATGAAGACCTGGCGCGCATGGCGCAAAGCAAAGACGCGGAAGTCAATGAAGCGGCATGAATTCTTCTCGAGCGCCGGGCGGTGTAAGCTTTTGGCGAAGCGCTCGTTCTACTGGCAATCGTCACCAATTAGGGGCAAGAGAACATGAATACCAAGCATACAGGAATCACCTTATCTCTTCTGATCGGCGCGCTCGGATTGGCTCTTTCGGCCTGTGGCGGAGCTGCCGCCGGCGCCGAGCCTGGATATCCTTCCGAGGCCCGGGCAAGCGAAGGCGTAACGGCCGCCGAGTCTGGCGGTGCTCCTTCGCCCGGATATGCCGGCGGCGGTGATTCTGCCGGTGCTATGGCTCCCGCAGCCGACCCTGGTGGTGTTGCCATGGGTCCAGCCGCGCCTCCTCCTCCCCCGGCCGCCGCCCCGGCTTCGCCCGCCGGCGCTTCTGAATCCGCAGCCGCGGGCGTCGCAGCCGGAGTACCTTCACCCGCTCCCACTTCAGCCGCGGCCAAGCCGGTGGCCAAAGCCGATGCCAAGCGAGCCATCGACGAAGAAGAGCGCATGCCTGTGATGGTCAAGCCCCCGCCGCCTCCTCCAAGCGGCTTGTTAACGGCGGGCGTATGGGATGACAACCGGAATTTTGAATTCTTCAAGCCCTATGCCGAAGGCTTTATGCAGCAGGGCCAGGATCTCAACTTCTTCGGCATGGGCGAAATGACGGCCGCGCGCGATCGTTCCGTGGGCAAACAGACGCCCAAGGCCGATTTGGACGTTCAATTGATTATCGACACCACGGGAAGCATGGGCGACGAGCTGCGCTTTCTCCAGGGCGAATTCTTAAATATTGTTTCGCGCTTGAAGGAAGCATTTCCCAATATCACGCCCCGCTGGAGCTTGATCGTGTACAAAGACGTGGGTGACGAATATGTGACGCGCGAGTTTAACTTTACGACCGACACCCAGCAATACCGCTCGGATTTGGCGCGTCAGTCGGCCGGTGGAGGCGGGGACATGCCCGAGGCGGTTGTGGCAGGTCTAAGCAAAGGCATGAACATGAGCTGGCGCGGGGGCAATAACGTGGCGAAAGTTGCATTTTGGGTAGCGGATGCCCCCACGCATGAAGGAGAGGGGAAAGCATTTGCCCAGGCTGTGCGAAGGGCGCAGGGACTTGGAGTACATATTTACCCCATTGCATCCAGCGGCATCGACGATGTAACGGAATATCAGATGAGAGCGGCGGCGCAATTCACCGGCGGGCGTTATATGTTCTTGACGGACGACTCGGGAATTGGCAACTCTCACGCCGAGCCGCACATTCCTTGCTACAACGTCACCCGGCTGGACAGCGCAATCGTACGTATGCTTCGCATTGAGCTGTCGGGTAATCATATAGACCCGGGTGAAAATGAAGTTGTTCGGCGCGTGGGCAATCCGGTAAATGGCCAGTGCAAACTGCCCGGCAATCGATTGTTGATGGCCTTCTAATCGAGCCCCATCACTTCCCCATCATTTCCTCGGCCCCGTCACCTTAATCTCCCGCAGCCTCGCCTTCCAAACCGAATAGCGGGTCTCCATCTCCTTCACCTCGCTCCCGCCGCTGCTCCACAAATTCTTCTTCTCCCCCGGGTCGGCTTCTAAATCATAGAGCTCAAAACGCACCCCACCCGAGATAATCATCTTATATTTACCGGAAATCAGCGCCCGCCGCGCATCATTGTAAGGCCCGCCTGGCATGTCGATCAACACATCCCGCTCCACCGGCGGATTCTGCTCTCCCAGCATATCGGACACCAGCGATACCCCTGATAAAAAGTTCGTTGCCTCCGGATCTTTGGGCGCTTCAGGCAAGGGTACATGCATCAGTTCCAGCATCGTCGGCACCAGATCGATAGCACCCCGCCTGGCCTGAATTCTCGACGGCTTTATCCCAGGAACCGCCACCACCAAGGGCACCCGCACCAGCTCCTCCCACACCTCAAATCCATGCCGGTACATCGAATGCTCCCCAAATGCCTCCCCATGATCGCTCGTCACAATCACCGCCGTCTTCTTTCCCCACGGCGCCGCCTCAATCGCCGAAAGCACTCGCCCTATATGCTTATCCGTATACGCAATCTCCCCATCGTACAAATCCCGTCCGCTCTTTCCAAAATCAGGGACATCATCGTGCTTTAAATAATCCGCGTGCGGGTCCAAATAATGCACCCACATAAAAAAGCGCCCCTTGGTATGCTCTTCCTTGCCGAGCAGCGCAATCGCCGCATCGCTGATCTTCTCACTCGTCGCCTGATTATCGACATCCCATGGAGCATTTTCAGGCGGCGCCGCCGTCATATCCACTTCATCAAAGCCCCGGTCCAGGCCCCCAAACTTCCCAAAATACCGGTGCCCATGCACGCTTAGCGTATGAACACCCGCCGCCTTTAAGCGCTCCGCGACAAAGGTATCTTCCTCCGTGAACTTATTAAAATGCCCCCAATTTCTATGGGTTTCGCTTCCATACTTACCGATAAGCATCGGCCCCACGCTTTTCCCGGTATAGGAAGCCAAAGCATAGGCCCGCTCAAAAACGGTACCCTTGGCCGCGAGCGCGTCGATATTGGGCGATACCGGCCTCGAATAACCCATATAGCCCAGATCATAGCGAAGCGTATCAATCGTAATCAGCACGAGATTCAAATCCGCTGGAAATGGCGATGGTTTCGTTTCAGGGACTGGGGGTATGGCCTTGGCCGATGATGTCCCCTGAGCAAGCGCCGTCTTTTCCGGCTTGGGGCTTAATGCGCTAATGGCCGCCGCGCTTAAATCCGAACCCGTGCAGTCTTCATCGATGCCATTATCTAAAATCTCGGTGGCCTGGGGAAAAATCTTTGGGTTCTTATCGTCGCAATCCCCGCCTCCAAACAATCCCCCAGCACCATCTTTATCCCTATCGCTCAGCTTGCGAAACAGCGATAACGTCTGCTTGCCCAAAGGAGCGCCCCGCTCAATCGCCGCCGCCAAGTTGGGCGCCGCATTCAACGCAAATGCCGCATACATCGTAAACCCGCACAAAGCCAGGGCCGCAGCCGCCGACAATACCGGCTTAGGCTGGAAACGGCTTAGCGCGGGCGCAAAAAAACCAAATAGCCCCACCAACAACAATAAAGATACGCCTCTTAAATCCAGCTCCTGACGCTTAAAAATCCCATAAACGCCCCAAAAACCGCCCTCGCCCGATACCGTTCCCGTGATGATTCCATAGATCAATAAAAAGGCAATCACACCCAGCATCGCCGAAAGCGTAATGGCCGGATCGACCACCCCAGGATGGAGATCGCTCATCGTCGCCAGCCTGCGCCTCAGCATAGGTGTTAGTGATAGCACGCAAAGCGCCACAAACAGCCCAAGGCCCACCGCCGCACAAGCAATGGAAAGCCCAACCATCGAAGCCGAAAGCTGAAGGCCAAGCAAATATCGCGCGCTATGCGCCAACAGCGTCATCCATAGAAAGGCACCCAAAGCCGCAAGCGGTGCAAAGGCCGCCACTTCAGCCGGTTTTCCCGATGCATAGCCCCGAAGCGCCGCCATCCATGCCGATGGATGTTTCGCCTGATCGGGATTCACCAAAATCGCCAGCGCGCCGGCGCATAGCCCAACAAATAAAAGCCCAGGCGCAAGCAGGCCCAGCTCCGACAGCACAGCCAAAAACCCAATCGGCTGCTCGGTCGACCGGCTGGCCCACGAGGTATCCACCGCAGCCGCCAATATTGTACCAAGCACCGCGCCAAGCAGGCTTTGGGCCATGCGAATAGCCCAGCTCCGGATATAAGCGTTGTTCTTCATGCTTTTGCCCTGGGATTCTTCACGGGTTTAATCCGCTGGGACGCGGATGAAGATGGCTTCGCCTTCGCCATAGGATGAGCGCTGTCATACACCTTCATTAAATGATCAATGGAGATATGCGTATAACGCTGGGTTGTCGATAAACTGGAATGACCCAGCAGCTTTTGAATCGATCGCAAATCGGCCCCGCCGTCCAGCAGATGGGTCGCACAGGTATGGCGCAGCGCATGAGGATGAAGATCCGCCCGGCCCGCGCCCAGCGCTCCATAATGATGTACCAAATGCTGCACACTCCTTATGGGCATGCGGCTTCCCCGCTTCGATATAAAAACGGCTTGAGAATCGATAAAACCTGTTTTCGGATGCTTAAGCTCCGAACGCCGCTCCAAATAATGCTCCAACGCCGAAAGCGCATGCGAACCCAAAGGCACAATACGCTCCTTTGAACCTTTGCCCCATACCCGCACGCTATGAGGAAATTCTAAATCGCCGATATTCAGCCCGCACAATTCCGATACCCGCAAACCCGACCCATACAAAAGTTCCAGCATCGCCCGGTCGCGCGCATCCTCCGCCCGGCTGCCCGAAGGTGTTGTCACCACTTCTTTCGCCGCGTCCACATCCAAAAAAGTGGGCAGCGGCTTTCTCACTTTAGGCAGCGCAATCTGCTCTACCGGCGTTTTATCGATTTCGCCCCTCTTCTTTAAAAATCGAAACCAAGTCCTCACCGCCGCCATTTTCCTCGCCACCGAAGCCGCCGAATGCGTGCGGGCCAGCTTCCCCAAAAAGCCCCGGAGCAAAAGCACATCCACATCCTTCGGCGCAACCGGCCCGCTTCGCTTCTCCCTCACAAATTCAAGCAATTGATCGATGTCCCGCTTGTAGGCATTCACGGTATGCCGAGAGCTTCTGCGCTCCCGTTCCAAATGCTCGATAAAGCGCAGCGCGGCCGATTGCAGCGCATCGCATTGAAGCGTTTCCGGCGTGGGCTGTTCATTCAGTTGGCGTGGGCTGGACACGGCATTGAGCGTCTACCACTTCCGCGATCGGGCGGCCAAGAGAAGACAACAGATGCGCCTTTGGGGGCCGGTAAAATCTCTACCTTCCAGCGCCCTTGGTTTTCGGATAAAACGTCGATTTTAGCGGCTGGGATGGTAGTGAAATCCGACATCCGACAAGGCGATTTGCTCGACGGGCGTTACCTGCTTTGCGACGAAGTGGGGCGCGGCGGTCATGGAGTCGTGTTTCGCGCGGTCGATCGCCAGAATGGAACGACGGTCGCTGTCAAGGTTCTCAATCACGCGACACAGGGCGATCCTCAATACGCGACGCGGCTGTGGCGCGAGGCTCAATCGCTTGCGCTGCTTTTGGGTTCGAATGTCGTTCGGGTTCATGGTTTTGGCACCGATCCATGGGGGACGGTGTACATGGTCATGGAGCTTCTCGAGGGCGAAAGTCTCGAAGAGCATTTAGCCGGCATGGAGCTCTTTGGCGATCGCATAAGCGCCTTTGAACTCTTGGTGACGCTGGATCCAGTGATTCGGGCGCTGCACATGGCGCACGCCAAGGGCATTATTCATCGCGATGTCAAGCCCGGAAATATCTTTCTTGTGGCGCCCGAGCTTGGGGGCGGTGTTCGCCTGATGGATTTTGGTTTGGCCAAGGTGGCGGGCGGTGAGCAATTAACCCAGGCGGGCATGGTGGCCGGTTCGCCTTCGTATATTGCGCCTGAATTATGGAGTGAAGACACCTACGACCATCGTATTGATGTTTATTCGATGGGAGCCGTTGTATTCCGGGCATTATCGGGGCGCCCGCCTTTTTTGGGTGCCAATACGGTTGAATTGTACGTGAAGGCCACCAGCGCCGAACGGCCTAAATTATCGATGTTCCGGCACGATCTACCGCCTGAAATTGACACCTGGGTCGCGCGTTCCTTGGCGATCCGTCCCGACGATCGTTATCCTTATGTAACGAGTATGTGGAACGAATTCGTTCAAATTGTCAAGCGGGGCACATCGCCTTCGGCGCGCAAGGCCCGCGAAATGTTCCCTGCCTCTTCAATCATTTAATATTTTTAATGTTTTTAATATTTTAATACTCTTAATATTAAAAGATTATTTATTATCGATTTGGCTTTCGGTCTTTTTAAATTTCTTATCAATGGTTTCGAGCTCTGCCCGCTCCAAGGTTTCAATTTCCAGCAACCGTCCGGCGATTGCCATCAAAGCCTCCCTGCGCTCCATTAAAATAAGCCGTGCCCGCTGATGCTCATGCTCAACAATCGCGCGCACTTCGGCATCGATAGCCCTCGCCGTCTCCTCACTAAAATTCTTTTCTTCGCCCATAGACACCGGCACATCCAAAAAACGAAGCCCCATCGGCCGCCCATAGGTCAGCGCGCCCAATTTTTCACTCATCCCAAAACGGCAAACCATCTGCCGGGCCGTCTCGGTTGCCCGCTCCAAATCGTTTTGAGCGCCCGTTGAAATATCCTGACAACAAATCTCCTCGGCCACCCGCCCACCGAGCATCACACAAATACGATCCAACAATTCATCGCGCGTCATCAGATAGCGATCTTCGGTAGGCAATTGAAGCGTCGCGCCCAAAGCCCCGATAGACCTAGGAATAATCGTCACCCGGTGCACCGGATCGGCATGAGGAACGGAAAGAGCAATCAGCGCATGCCCTGTTTCATGAAAGGAAACCCTTTTCTTTTCGTCCTCGCTCATAGCGCGGCCGCGTTTTTTAAGCCCGAGCTGAATACGATCGATAGCTTCCTCGAAATCGGCCTGATCGACGGTTTCGCTGCCTCTTCTGGCTGCGGAAAGCGCCGCCTCATTCACCACATTGGCCAAATCGGCGCCCACCATACCGGGCGTACGCTGCGCCACCGTATGCAAATTCACGCCTTCGGACAGCTTTGCGCGCTTTGCATGCACACGCAGAATTTCCTCGCGCCCTTTTAAATCCGGCCGATCGACAATCACCTGCCGATCGAAGCGGCCCGCCCTGAGCAGCGCAGGATCTAAAATTTCGGGTCTATTGGTGGCCGCCATTAAAATCACACCGCCCGCGGTATCAAAACCATCCATTTCGACAAGCAATTGATTTAAGGTCTGCTCCCGCTCATCATGGGTCGCCATAGCGCCCAAACCGCCCCTCGATTTACCGATGGCATCGAGCTCATCGATAAAAACAATACAAGGCGCCCGCTCTTTAGCCTGCTCAAACAAATCCCTCATCCTAGCTGCGCCCACGCCCACAAACATCTCGACGAAAGCGGAACCCGAAATAGAAAAAAACGGCACACCGGCTTCCCCCGCGACAGCCTTCGCCAACAAGGTTTTCCCCGTACCCGGCGGCCCGACCAACAGCACACCCTTTGGAATACGGGCTCCGAGCGCCCGATATTTATTGGGATTCTTAAGGAAATCGACAACCTCGACCAATTCGCCCAAAGCCTCATCGACTCCGGCCACATCTTCAAAAGTCACGCGATCTTTTTGATTTTCGTCATAAATTTTCGCCTTATTCTCGCCGAAACTCATAGGGCCGACGCCCCTGCGCATCCTTCGCATTGCGAAGAAATACACGGCCCCGATTAACGCCAAAGGCAGCACCCAACTCAGCAAAAAGGTTTCCCAGAAGCTTGTCGTCTCGATTTTACCGCTGATCTCAATCTTCTTCTCCTCAAACTCCTTCAGCAGCGGTGACTCATCGATACCAGGCAAACGGGTAGCTGAAACGATATCGGGCGCGGTATCTGGTTTTTGAGGATCGCCCTGAGCGGCCCCAGCCTTAAGCACGGCGACAATTTCATTGGAACGCAGCTCGACTTTTTGGATTTTATTATCGTGAAGAAGAGATAAAAACTCGCTATAAGGGATGGCGCGCGGCTCGAGCTTTTTCATGAGCACGCCATTGATGAGCCAGAAGACAAGCACGGCGAGCAGGATATAGAGGCCGGAGAAGGTGATATGCCGTTTGGGCAGTGGAGGGGGAGGATTTGGGTTTTTGTCGCTGCTATCGGCCATGATTTAAAAACGCATCCCTAAAACGGAGTGGGGAGGGCTTTGGAATGTGTAAGGCGGATTGAAGGAGAAGGCAATGTGTGAATCATGATTATCAATGATCCCGCGCTCCGCCCAAGAACATCTCCCATATTTATTGTCCGCCCCCGCCGCTGCGGCGTCCCCTCTTAAAAACACTTTGTTGAAAAGCCAAATCGCGGCTGCCCCAGCCCTTGGCAACATGTTTCCAATCCAAATCGCGGTTGCCCCGGTGCTTCCCAACATGTTCCCCCATTCAAATCGCGGCTGCCCCGACCCTTGACAACAGATGTCTCCAACCCAAATCGCGGCAGCCCCGTCATCTGCCAACATGTCTCCAACCCAAATCGCGCCCGTGCCGCCGCCCAAGTCAATGTCCAATGAAGCCCGTGAAGCCGCAACCCATCATAGATGACACAAGATAAAACGACTGCGCCCTTTGCCCCTGCTTTTCTGCAATTGCAACCCAAGCGCGCAGCCCCTGCCCTCAGATACGCACACATATCTGTTTCAACAAATCGCGCCTGCCCCATCGATTCGTGAACTGTTCAATAAAAGATGTAAAGGCGCCGCCGACATCTGGAATGGATCAAAATTCCCGTTCCGCGCCGGCGGCCTCGCATACAACAACGCTGGGCTATTCTGCGTCCCCGCGTATCCTCATAGAGTCAAACCTTACTTCACCAGCCTCCCCTGTATCCGCTCAATCAGCGACTTCACCGCCGGCCTATATCCAAAATCCCCCTGCCCAGGATTGGAAATCTGAGCCGGACATACAGATGCCACTACACCAGAGACATTCTTCAGCAAATCAAGCTGCCTCAGGCTAGGATATGCCTTCGCCTTCGTCTGCAAGGTCCGCTGTCCCGTCATCGGATCCACCGAGCATAGGGGATTGTCATTGTTTGGATTCTGACAATCACAGCTCTTTACATTCATATCCGAACAGTCCCGGGGCGACGGCAAATCAAAGGTACATGCATATTGAAGATCATCTCTCATCGCGATGGTGTACTCATGCCCGTGAATCGGATCCGCATTGGCCGCCGACCCAGGAGGCGGCAGCGGCACCCGCGGATCAATCGATTCGACCATATGCGCATCCGACGGCTTTACGTAATTCGATGGATCGCCCAAGATCGCATTCCATACCCCGCCCGCCGCCATCTCATCGGCGTTTTTATAGCCTTTGCTCAAATCTTGAGGATCCCGCGCAATGGATTGCCAAGGCACACCCACCAAACCCGCCAATACAACCAAACCAGGATCGCGTATCGTCGTATAGGCATCGTTGGGATCGAGATCCGAGAATATCGGATTGGCAACCAGGGTCCCCGCGCGATTCTCAATCATCGGCTGCGTGAGCGCATTCGCATAGCGCTGAATCGGATAAAGGAAATCGATTCCAAAACGCCGCTTTTGCTCAAAGCATCGCAGATTGATCGAATCCTCCAGTTCCGAAAGCATCGTAGGATTGCTATTGGCATCCGAGCACGAAGCCTGCGTCGCACAGCTCATTTGATCTTGGCCGCACGATAAACAGCAGGCATCATTGGGATTTGCCGCGCATTCAGGCCGCGCCGCCGGCATACGGAAGGGCGTTCCATTGCTGTTTTTCGTTTGCGCCGCAAAATAAAATTGCCCTTCTTCCTTAATCGAACAATCGTTCTCATCCGTCAGCATCACAATGGCCAATAGCGAATCCGGCCTTAAAAATGCCGAACGCTGCTGCAATACCGTTTGATCGATACCCTGCGGCACCGCCTCGGCATTCACGACGGAAATCGATTGATAAGGCTCAGGATCCACCAAAAAGCGATACCAGCTCTCAAGCTGCGATTCATAGCCGCATCCAATCTGTCCGGCACCCAGCACAATCTCACGGAATTTCTGGGCCAATACAACCGGATCGGAATCCCCCGCCGGGCTGTATTTACCCCCCGGATCCCAGGCCAAAAAGCCTCCATTTTGATAGGTCGGCACCGTCGCCTGCGAGCACGCATCCTGGCGGTCCAGCAAATGAGCCGCGTCGTTGTTGCTCGTATTCGGAGAACCATTGCAACTCGCCGTTTCCGTCGTTGGACAGGCATCCGCGCCATGGCCTCCAATGCTCGAACTTATCACACCCACATGCAGATCGTTTACCGCTTGATAAGGCCGCTGCGAGCCCGCCGGACAAGGATCTTGGCCATTGGCCGGCTGATTCGCCACCGGAACGCCATTCGCATCGATACAGGCCGGATTCACCAGCGATTGCACCAAATCGGAAAGCACCGCCGCAATCACTTCTTGCTTGTCCGCCATCGACCGCGAATTGTCGACCATAAACAAAAGATCGACCTTATCCACATCCCCAATCGAAGGTATTCCGCCCGTGCCGCCGCTTCCATTGCCGCCGCTTCCCATGCCTCCGGCGCCCGATCCCGAACCGCCTACGGGGGTGGTGGTCTCGCATCCCGCGCTCGCCAATACCGCTCCCGAAATACACAACGCCATCGCGCTTAACGCCAAAAGTCTCATCGCCGACTCCTTTTTGAATGGTAATCAAAAGGTATGTGGCGCCTCCCCGCCCCGCCCATTTCAAAAAATGAACGGACCCCAAATTATTTTATAAAGGCCGCGACCCGATGGCTTAAGGGGCTGCTTGGAAAGCGATCGATAAAGGCTTTTGCCCTTGTTTGGGCCTGGGCCCGCTGGCCGCTCTTGTACAAAGCCTCGATCGCAAGCGCTTCCCGCTCTTGATACAGCATGGAGTGCGGGAATTGCTGCTGTATTTTATCGAGCAGCATCAATGCTTGCGCCGCATTGCCCTTGCGCAGCGCCTCCCGGGCCTCGCCCATCTGTTTGCTCTCTTCCGCCATCTGATTGGCCCGCGCCGTCTCCGGGCTGGACGATGCCGCGCCGGATGCTTTAGGAGCGATGGCCGCTGCTCCAGGTTTATTTTCAGGCTTGGTTTCTGTCGAATTCAAAGGCAATTCATTGGAATTTGTATTCGGTTCCGTTTGTTCACCAGCCGCTTGAGATGTCACAGGCGCCGGAGCCGGAGCTGGAGCTGAAGCTGAAGGAGGAGGGATCAATTCGATGGTATTGACGGGCGAAGTTGGCGCGATCTGGGCGCTGTGCTGAGGAGGCGCCGGGTTTTGATCGTCATCGGAAGGAACAAATAAGGAATAAGCGATCGCCAAAACACCCGCGCAAGCCGAACCGATCAAGATCGGAGCAAGAATACCCGCCGTTGCTTTCGCGCCCGCCGCGCCTCCCGCTGCACCCGTGGCCGCACCGCCTCCTGTCGCGGCACCGCTTCCGCCCGCGCCGCTTCCGCCCAAAGAGCCGCCTCCCGCCGCCCCCAGCGTGGCCACCACAGCCCCATACACGGCTTGTTTCGCGCCCGCCGGAGGATCGATATCCGCGCGCTCCGCTTCTTCGAGCCATACACGCGCATCCTCATCCAATTCAGGATCGCATAGCAGCCTATCCAAAGGTTTTTCGCTCATGAGCGTCCTTTCGCGGCGGACACTTTGAATTCGTCCTTCGCTTTCAGCCGGGCCAGCGATTTTTTAAACGACTCGCGCGCAAGCCTAAGCCGAGAATATACGGTGCCCAAGGGAATGCCGAGAAGGCTCGCGATCTGTTCGCAAGTCTGGGCTTCGAGTTCAAACAAAACAAAAGGCGCCCTCTGTTCGTCGGGCATTTCATTTAAAATCATTTCAATCCACAAAACGCCTTGATTGCGCTCCGCCGCGGCAAAGACATCCGCGCTCGGATCGGCCCGTTCGGCCAGATCGATATCTTCGGCGCTTCGCCTCTGCGTATAGGCCGCCCGCCTTCGGTCTTTGGCGACATGCATGCAAATGCCAAAAAGCCAGGTCGAGACTTTAGAGCGGCCCTCAAAACCCGCGAGTTTGTTGTGCACAATGACAAATACGTCCTGAGCCGCGTCTTGAGCGTCCGCCTCTGAAACACCCAGGCGGCGCAAAGAGCGCCATACAAAGCGAAAATGTTCGTCGTAGACCTCTTCAAAGGTCATGGGGTGTCCATGGTCAATCAATGCTGCTGGCTATGTGGCGGCCCGATCCGATTCCCATCACCAAATCGTCAGTGTCGGACCCGCGCTCAACAAAAATCCGATCCTGGGCGGATCAAAAACGAGAGCTTGGCGCTCTTCCGCTTCTAGAACCGAAAAGCGTTCCAGCGAGGGCAGGGCCCCAAAGCCTCCCCGCATCGTCAGGCCCACCCATCGATTCACCTTGACTTCAAAGGCCAGCGAGGCTCCCAGCGCAAGCCAAGGGCGGTGTTCTGTTTGGTTTTCGGCAAAGCCTTGGGCGCTGCCCGTGAGCACGCCCAGCCTGCTTTCGGCGCAGGCCCACAACTCTATGCGGAAACGGCTCTGAAATAGCCGTCCACAGCCCGCGATATGCGCCGCGGCCAGCGATATATCCACGCTTCCAGGCGCGTGGTCCACGCTCTGATCCACAAACCACAGTGCGCCCAGTTCGGCGCGCAGGAAGGGCAGGCCAAAGGTCGCCATCCCAAACATGCCCGGTACGGCGCTGCCTGTCCATCCGCTGCTCAGTGCGGCCATCAGTTCGGCGCGGAAGACTTTTTTCGTGAAAGATATTCTTGTTGGTGTTGGTGGTGATTCTGTTGGTATTGCAACCGTTTTAGGCGGATCGGGAGCAGGAGCAGGCACGGCAGGCTCTAAAACCCGGGCTTCTGGAGATGGAGCCGGCGGAGGCGATTGAGATGCGGGCGCGAGCGAAGTATGTTCATCATCCAATAGGATTGCGATGACCAGCGGCAAACCTTGGGCAAGGCCCGAGCAATCTTTCCAAGGATCGGAAATCTCCCGCACCAGATCGCCCGCTTTCACCGTGGCTTTATAGCCTTCGCTTCCGCCTTCTATTTCAACGAGTAGCGCTCCGGCGGGCGAGTTTCCTTCGGTGGGGTCCAAAGCTTTTCGCTTTAAATGTTTTTCCACCGATTGAGCGAGCGTCTGGGCATCGGGACAATCGAGGGCTTTTTCTCCGCGCCGGACAACGAGCTTGGGCAGGGGCTCCCGGGCATGGGCCGGGGGTAGCCAACACCCTACAAAACACGCCGAAGCGATAACGAAAAGCGAAGGCTTCACGGTGGCTACACTAGCGAATCATTAGGGGCTTGTCGTGAGCGGTGAGCGCGGGTAGATGCGGCAATGGAGAAGGAGAAATCACCGTGCCCAAGCCCACAAGTCCCCAAGCCATTGAGTCGCTGATCAGCCGTCTTCGCGAGGCGCATCCCGATGCGCGTTATGAATTGGATTGGACGACGCCGGAAGAGCTGTTGGTGGCGACGATTTTGGCGGCGCAGTGTACCGATGAGCGGGTGAATCGCGTGACGGCGACGCTGTTTAAAAAGTATCCCAATCCCCAGGCTTTTGCGGATGCCGATATGGCCGAGCTCGAGGAAGATTTAAAGCCGACGGGTTTTTACAAGCAGAAGGCGAAGTCGGTAAAAGAAGTGAATCGCGCGCTGGTCAACCGATTTGATGGGCGTGTGCCTCAGACGATGGAAGAGATGATCACGCTGCCGGGTGTTGCGCGCAAGTCGGCGAATGTCGTGTTGAATACGGCGTTTAAGATGGCGACGGGCATCATTGTGGACACGCATGTGACACGGGTGGCTCCTCGGATGGGTTTGTCGAAGAAGTCGAAGCCTGAGGAGATCGAGGCCGATTTGATGAAGCTTGTGCCTCAGGATGAGTGGACCTTTTTTGGTCCGGCGATGGTGCTTCATGGGCGGTACACCTGCACGGCGAAGAATCCCAAGTGCGATGGCTGTCCGATGGTGGATCTGTGCGAGAAGAACGGTGTGGAATAAAAATCCTTGAATTGTATCCGAGGATTCGATTGAATGGCATTGCATTGAATTGAGCGGCAAGACCACCAAAATTAGCAAGACGAGGGTGAAATCGTATGGGTTCGATGAGAGATTGTATTCCTGGGCCGTGGCGGCCCATTTTAGAAGGTGAGTGCGATAAGGCTTATTTTAAGCGCCTGGAAGAGTTTGTGGCGGATGAGCGCGCGAAGTTCACGGTATTTCCTCCCGAGGAGGATGTGTTTTCGGCGCTGAAGTTTACGCCTTATGAAGACGTGAATGTGCTTCTTTTGGGCCAAGATCCTTATCACGATGACAATCAGGCGCATGGTTTATGTTTTTCGGTGCGTCCCGGGATTAAGACGCCTCCTTCGCTCGTGAATATGTACAAGGAATTGAAGAGCGATTTAGGGGTGGAGCCGCCGAATCATGGGTATTTGGTGGATTGGGCCAAGCAGGGGATGCTGATGTTAAATGCGGTGTTGACGGTGAGGGCTCATACGCCGAATTCCCATAAGGATAAGGGGTGGGAGACGTTTACGGATGCGATTATCCGGAAGGTGAATGAGAAGGATTCTCCTGTGGTGTTTGTGCTGTGGGGTGCCTATGCGCAGAAGAAGGTCAAATTGATCGATTCAAGCAGGCATGCGATCATTCAGAATGCGCATCCTTCGCCTTTGTCGGCTAAGAATGGTTTTTTTGGGAGTAAGTGTTTTTCGGCGATCAATCAGGCGCTTAAGGGGGCGGGGAAGCCTGAAATCGATTGGCAATTGAGCAATATTTAATATTTTTGTATTTTAATATTTTTGTATTTTAATATTTTTTATTTTAATGGGCTTCTTTTTTCAGGAGCCAGTCGCCGTATTCTTCTCTGAGTTTGGTCTTTAAAAACTTTCCTGTCGATGTTCTGGGGATCTGGCGCATAAAAATATAATCCTCGGGCAGCCAGAATTTCGCAAACATAGGTTCAAGATGCCGGCTTAGTTCTTCCGGGTTTGCGCTGTGGCCTTCTTTAAGGACAACCGCGGCCAGGGGGCGCTCATCCCATTTCGCGTGGCGTCCGGCAAATACAGCCGCTTCCAATACGGCGGGATGGCTCATCAATGCGTTCTCAAGGGCGACCGAGCTTATCCATTCGCCGCCCGATTTAATGACGTCTTTAAATCGATCGCAAATACGTACATAACCATCGGCGTCAATTGTTACGACATCCCCGGTTTTAAACCAGCCGTCTTGGGTAAATCGATCTTCGCCTTCATTGCCAAAATAAGACGAAGCCACCCAAGGTCCGCGCACGAGGAGTTCGCCCATCGTTTTGCCATCCCATTCAAGTGTTTTTCCATCGTCGTCTACATGTTTCTGTTCCACAAAGACAACCGCGTAGCCTTGGCTCGCCCTGACCGCGAGTCGTTCTTCGTCGCTCGCTTGTTCATGATGTTTCTTTAGCCGGGCCAGCGTTCCTAAGGGATTGGTCTCCGTCATTCCCCAAGCATGTGTCACCGTGAGTCCATGCCGCTTTTGAAAGCCGTCGATCAAAGCCGGAGGAGCCGCGGAGCCTCCGATTACCATGGATCGAATTTTCTTTACATTCCATCGCATTGGCTCCTGATCGAGGGCCGCGAGGATGCCGAGCCAAATCGTGGGTACGCCCGCCGCGAGGGTAACGGCTTCGCCGTCCATGAGCGAGAGCAGCGATGGGCCGTCGAGATGAGGGCCGGGAAAGATGATTTTCGCGCCGGTCGCCGCTGCCGCGAAGGGTACGCCCCAGGCCGCCGCGTGAAACATGGGCACTACGGGAAGCAATGCGTCGGATTCGCAAATCCCAAGCGCGTCGCTCATGCAGACGGCGAGCGTGTGAAGCACCGTCGAGCGGTGGCTGTAGACAACGCCTTTGGGATTGCCTGTTGTTCCAGATGTATAGCAAATCATCGCGGCCGATTTCTCGTCCACGCTTGGAAATGCGTAGGTCGGGGAATGAGGCTCAATCAATTCTTCGTAATTGAGAGCCCATTCAGGCACAGGGCCTCCCAGGTCGGGAACGACGATCACATGTTCAATCGAATGGACTTGATCTTTAAATTTTTCAAACAGGGGCAGCAGGGATTGATCCACAACCACGATTTTGTCTTCGGCGTGGCGGGCGATATAGGCGAGGTCGCTGGGATGCAGGCGGAGATTGAGCGTGTGAACGACGGCGCCCATGGCGGGAACGGCCAGATACGTTTCGAAATGCCTGTAATGATTCCAGCATAGGGTGGCGACGCGATCGCCTTGTTTCACGCCCAGTTTTTGAAGCGCGCCCGCGAGTTTGCACGCGCGCTTGTACATGTCGCCGTAGGTGTAGCGATGAAGCGAGCGATCGGGCAGACGGCTGACAATTTCATTACGGGAAAAGAAGGTGCGGGCCCGCTCAAGAAAATGAGTCAGCGTGAGCGGGAAATCCATCATGCGGCCGGCGAGCATTTTGGTTTGTCTCCTCCAAAAAAATAGGTCTTTGGACAGGAGTGCGATGCTGCTCGCAATGGGCGCGGATTGGAATCCCCAATCGCCTTAGAAACGGAATGGCGCCGAAATCTTTCCAGGGGTCAGATCGCCGTTGCCGGGGGGCGCTTCGGTCGTGGCCGCGATAGAAATCGCCACGCCGCCCGCAATGGCCACGCCGATGCCTGTCCAGAACCACCATTGCTTGTACACGGGCTTTACAGGCTCGAGCGCGATATTGACCACCTTGCGCTGCCCCGCGACGACTACGGCGGTGGTCTCGGCGCTCACATAGCCATCGCGCTCGACGACAATGCGGTGCGTGCCTCCGGGCAGTTTCTTTTCCACGGGCACGTTGCCCACGGGTTTGCCATTCAGCGAGACTTTCGCGCCTCCCACGGGCGATCGGATGATTAAGAGGCCGATATTGGTTTTGGCCACGAGCTGAGCGTCGATGTCCATCGATTCGCCGCCCTTAAAATCGATCTTTTTCTCAAAGGTATTAAAGCCGTCGGCTTCCACCTGAACCACCGCAGAGCCCGCATTGAGCTTCACCGCGTGGCTCATTGGAATCGTGCCAATGACTTTATCGCGCACAATGACGCGGGCGCCGTCCACATTGCTCTTAAACGTGACGGTGGTGATTTTTGAACGCACCTCGCTGATCAGGCCATCGAGCGCGGGAACGCGCGCGCGCAGGGCCGGAGATGCCTTTTCTTTGAAGGACTCAAACTCTTGGAGGGCCTCGGGAAAGCGGCCCAAACCCTGAAGCGCGCGGCCGCGGTTGTACAGCATCGCGGGGTCTTCATTGATCTCGTAAGCCTTCGTATAGGCTGCGACGGCTTCTTCGTACTTCAGCCCCTTCATCGCATCGTCGCCTTGTTTTTTCAGCTCGGCGGCTTGGGCCTTGGATTTGGCGCTCAAGCCTTCTTTTTGAGCGAAGGCTGTGCTTTCGCCTCCGCTCCACCCACAGAGCGAGGCGGCAAGCAAAACAGCGGCGAATTTAAAGCGTTTTGTGCGCATAAACCTCAAGTTCAGGGCTCACAGGTGAAGCGGCAGGGCGTCGTCTCCACCTGTTTTCGCCGGTGTTTTGGGGGTGCTGGCCGGAGGCGGGGCCGATGCTTCACCCGCGGATTTTTTGGCGGCCGACGATTTGGCCGACTTGCTCTTTCGGCCTCCGCTCGCGGAGTTTGCTTCATCGGGTTCAGGAAGTTCGCCCAAATCGATGGCCGCTTCTTCGCTCGCGGACGCGCTCGGCGATGCAACGGGTGCCGCGGCTGCGCTGCTTCCGGCGGCCGCGCTCTGGGCCGTGTCGGTTGAACCTCCAAGTCCAATCAATAGCGCGGTGATCACAACAACCGATGCGGCGAGGGCGCCCGCAATAATCCATGTGCGTTTCGATGTGCTTCGGAAGCCCAAAGCGGCCGGATCGGCATCGGTGCCCACGGTCGAAGGACTGAGCGATGCCAAGTTGGCCGGAGGCGCCGTGAGCGGCCCTGTGAGCATCAAACCTGGGCGTTCGCTGTGCGGCCCGGCGCTCTGAAGCGAAAAGCCCGGCGGGCCAAATGGAGCGACGGCGGCGGCGAGTTCTTCGATGCTTTGATAGCGATCCGACAGATTCTTCTCGAGGCCCTTCATTACGGCCGTAACAAGACCTTTGGGCAAATCGGGGCGCAGGGCCTGAAGCGATTTGGGCCGGTCCATCAACACCGATGCAACGACCGCGGAGGCGGTCTTGCCCTCGAAAGGCGTTATGCCTGAAAGGGCTTGAAACAAAATGACCGACATCGACCAGATATCGGTTCGCGGATCGACATGCGCTGTAGAGCGGATTTGCTCGGGCGAAACATATTGAGGCGTTCCAAAGGCTGCATCGGTGGTCGTCACATTGACGCGCTCGTCGGCCACCTTGCTAATGCCGAAATCGAGCACTTTCACAACGCGCCGCCCCGCCACATTCGACAAGAACAAATTCGCCGGAGTCAGATCGCGGTGAACAATGCCGAGCGCATGCGCCTCGGACATCGCCGAGCAAGCCTCGAGGATATAACCAACGGCTTCCGCGATAGGCAGCGGCCCGCGCGCGTTGATCTCTTCATTCAGCGTCCAGCCCTCCAAAAGCTCCATCACCATGTAGGGCGTGCCGTCGGGCGTGCTGTCGACATCGAAAACGCGCGCCACATTGGGGCTGCGCAGCTTTACCGAGGCCCGGGCTTCCCTATCAAAGCGCGTGAGCCATTCCGCGCTTTTGCGAACTTCGGCGCGAAGAATTTTAATGGCCACGCGCTGATTGAGCCGCTGATGGAACGCCTCAAAAACGACACCAACGCCGCCCTGACCCAGCACCCTGCCGATGGTGTACTTCCCCGCAAAGCTTTCGCCTGGATTGGGAAGAGAGCCGGAATGGGAGGGGTTCACGCGGCCAGTGTACTCGGCAGTCTCACGTTGTTCCAAGGGGTATGAGGGCGGGAGCGTGCGTGATAAATGGCAGGAATGAGCAAAGCTTTGTGGAATCGAATTTCACCGCCTTTTTTGCTTTCGGTCTTCGCGGCGTCTCCGGCGATGATGGGATGCCTCGAACCAACGCAGATCTTGGTTGAGATCTGGACCGACGAACCGTGTGACAACGTCAATAGTGTTGCGGTCTTCACGGGCGAACCCGGCAAGTTCGAAAGCAAGGCCGCATCGTCGACCGGTGTGCCTCAGGCTTGCGTTGATCCGGTCGACCCCATGTCGACCGAGCTCAGGCGTTTGGGCAGCGTGATGATCGTTCCCAGCGGCTCTAAAGAGGCTCCTGTCGGCATAAAGGTGGCCGCGGGTATTGGGCGCAAGGCCGAGGATTGCCTGCTTCCCGATAGCCCAGAACCCCTTCCGCTCGAGGAACGCATCGCGGCTTTCCGCAATTGCATCGTGGCGCGCAGGGCACTGAATTTTCAGGAGAACGTCACGCTCAACTTGCCCATTATTCTCAGAACATCATGCAAGGACATCGGATGTACATCCGATACGACGTGCGTGTTAGGCGAATGCCGGCCCTTTGGATTCGAGTCTGACGATGCGTGCAAAAAGCCCGAGGGCTGCAGCGAGGGCGAGTTACCGACGACGCTTGAGGATTCAACGGGTTGCGGCCATCCGAGTGTATTTAGCGATCGCTTTGGCGCAGATCTTCCGGCGGACGAGGAATACGTACCTAAAATATGGCTGGTGCCCGTGGGTTCGGAGATGACCGCGCGGGGCGGCAAAGGACGCATTACCTTTATCCCTCCCGGCGCGGGAGACCTGGTTTACACGACGAAATATGCGGTACAATTAACCGACGACGTGTTTCGCGTGCAGGTTCCTCAGGTAACCAGCCTTGAAAGCGATGCGGCGACAATATTTAAGGTTCATACCGGGGATAATTCGGGCTGGATAAAAATCGAAAAGAAACTGAACCTCATTACATTCAGCAGCTCGGCCGACGATATGAACAGCATGGCTGTCACCGAACCCTACGATCCCAGCCGGCATTTATGGTGGGCCATTCGTGAAATAAAGAGTCCGGCCGACGGCCAACGCAAAATCGAAATGCAAACATCGCCGAATGGATTGGAATGGTTTAAAATCAGAGAATTCAACAGGCCCCAATTCGCAGATGCGGTGTACGCATCCATTGGTGTTGCCGCGCCGACCACGCAAGAACCTCCGGGCGAGGCCAGATTCGCCTTCTTTAATACGGAAAGAGCATCGGGCGGCTTTTGCAGCACAGCCGATTTTCACGACAATTTCAGCACATCATCGATGTCCCCCTTCTGGTTTAGACCTCCCCTCGAGCCGGCCTATCAAGTGAATGTGGCGCCCAATGCGCTGACGCTCACCATGAACGGCGTGCTTCCCGGCTCATACTATACCTACAAATCGACGCAGGCCTTTAACCTGACCGACAGCACGCTCACCATGAAGATTTCCAATATGGGAGCGGTGCTCAACGATACGGATGTATTTATTGGCCTGGATACGGCGGGCCAGGGCAAAATTCGCTGGATTCTGCGAACGATTGGGCCATCAACGAAGGCTTTCTGCAAATACTTTACGCGTGAGGACCAAAGTCTTCCCGGAAATTGCCCGACGATCGGCCAATGGAAGGACGAGTTTATACTGCGTGTCCGGCATCAGGGGGATGTACTGATCTGGCAGGCAAGCTCCGACGGAACCAATTTTACCGATATTGAGAGCGAAGTGCTGCTTTCCGACGAGCCGCTATTCAATCTCCAAGAGCTTCAAATCGTATTCGGCATGCAGGCCGTCACAACGACCATGGGTATTACGCCTACCGTGACCATCGAGGCGATTAACCCATAACCCTGCGCCTTCGCGGATAAATTTTATCATGTATCCTATAAAATCGATTAAATAAAATAGATCCGCAGCCAAGCCGCTGTCAGGGAAGGAGCGGGGAGTGTCGGATTTTTCACAAGCCACCCCCTTACCCGAAGAAACGTTCCTTGCACGGTAAATGATCGGCCCTCGAATGACAATCGCAGGGACTTGTGAAAGCCCATGTGAATTTGCTATGGGGGCAGGGCGCAGCGCCGCCTGCCGCTCGGCAGAGGTGCGTCACTTACGCACACGCCGCGAACGAAAATTCGCGTTCCCGGGCAGTCCTTGAGCCTAACCCCGCAATCCTTCACACAATGAAAAGAATTGTCTTCATATCCTACAAGAATGATTTCGTTTTCAATCTGATGGTATGGGTTCAGAGGAAAGCGGCATGATTGGCGAAGACCAAAACAAGGCGGGGGCTCAACTGGAAAACGAGAAGGCCATGCAAGCGCCTGCGGGGGGAGGAGCATTGGAAGTATCCGGCGCCATCGCTTCCCGCGGCAACAGCATGCTGGGCAAGGCGCGGGCGGGCTTTTGGCAGCGCACATTTAGCATTCAAGATCAAGTGCTTCTGGCCTATTCGTCGATTGTTGGCTTATTGCTGCTGGGGGCTGCCCCCGGACCCGCGCAAACGATTGCATTGCAGCATGTATTGGTTGCATTGTCGCTCGCATTTTTTGGATGTTTGATTGCCCGGGCCATTCCGGGAATACCCTATCCAATCCGGTGGATGACCTACCGCATCATGGCGGTGGGATCCATCGTCCACAACTATGTTTCACTGCGCGATATTTTACCGGTGGTCCGGCCGGATTCGGTGGATGCGGTCCTGCTCTCCATTGACAAGGCTATTTTTGGCGTAGAGCCCGCGCTTTGGCTGGAACGCTTTAATCAGCGGCCCATTGTCGAATGGTTTGCATTTTTTTATTTTAGCTATTTCTTCATTTGTGGCCTATATCCGATCATTACGTTTTGTTTTACGCGGATCAATCGCTATACATGTGAATATGCGATTGGCACGGTGCTCACGTATTGCATAGGACAGCTCGGCTATATGGCGGTGCCTGGATTTGGCCCTATTCATTTTCTGGCCGATCAATATCAAGGCCCGGTGAACGGCGGGTTTTTTTGGGGATGCGTGTGGTCTACAGTGGATGCGGCGGGCGCCCTCAAGGATATTTTTCCGTCGCTGCACACGGCCGGGCCGCTCTGTTTTGCCCTATTGGCGCTGCGCCGCGCAAAATACGAGCGGAATTGGCTTTGGCCGGCCCGCATTACGGCCTTTTTTTCGTTTAATATTATCATTTCAACCGTATTTCTTCGCTGGCACTATGTGATTGATGTCTTCGCCGGTATTTTATTGGCGATTACGGTGAGCCGCCTGGCTCCTACGATTGTGGACTGGGAACAAAATCGCCGGGGAAAAATGGGCATCACGCCCTGCGCCTGGGAGCTCCGTTGATCGCAGGAGCGAGCGAGGACCTAAGAGCTTATGTAGGCCGCTGCCTCGAACGGGGGCCTGCACCGAATATATTCTTTCGAATGGCCGAATCCCTCTGGGCGAGGGCCGCGTCTTATTCGCTTCAACAGAAATTCGCGGCCGCTGCAAAACAAAGCCAATCGGGCCCGGCCTTTATTTCCATAGGCGGCGCCGTGCTGGGAGGCGCGGGCAAAACACCGCTTGCCATCGAGCTCGCCCGCACATTTGCAAAACAAATGGGAAAGCGGACGGTGCTCATTTCTCATGCCTACAGGGCGCCTCTAAAAAGGGCCAATATCGTTCAATGGAATGACAATCCGGACGAAATGGGCGACGATGCCCTGTTTTCAGCCCAGAGCCTGCACCGCGATGGCGTGCCCGTTATCGCGGCGCCGTCCAAAAGCGCGGCATTTCAATTAGCCTGCTCGCTTTCGCCCGATATCGTCGTCTCCGATGGGCTGTTTATCCCTCCGGCGCCCTTTCGCTGTGAAACCGTTCTCGCGCTTGATGCCCTCGCTCCCTTTGGCGCTGGATATTGTCCGCCTTTGGGCGATCTCCGCGCTCCTCCCTCTGTCCTGCTGGCCTGTTTTGATCATTGCGTGCTTCTTCGCGATCCCTGCGGGCCGGCCCCAATCGCGCCCCCCATTCCTAAATCGCCGGTATGGGCCGAATATCAAATTACCGGCGCTTCAAATACCCAAGGATTATACTTCAATATCGATGAATTAAAATCATATCGAATTGGACTCATTCTCGGTATTGCACATCCTGAGCGAATTATAAAATCATTGCATTGGAGAGGATTGTATCCAGACCCAATTCTTTTGTTTGGCGATCACGCCCGCTTCTCCAAAACAATAAACCCGGGCAAGGCGCCCGCACCCCAGCTTTGGCTCAGCTCGGGCCGCTGCGCACCGAAACTTCCCGCCCGTATCTCCGGCGCGCCCGTGCTCGCGCTAGGCCATCAAATCGATGCCCGGCCTGTGGCCGAGAGCCTTGCGCAGGCCATGACAAGCCCTCGTTAAAACACGCAAAAAGCCTCTTTTCGAACCCTATCCCATCCATGATAGGCTCCCGCCCATGAACATATCTCGAAGGCTTTGGGTGGTGATGACTGCCGCCGCGCTGACCGTATTGCCCGGTGCGATCGGAGGGTGCAGCGGAGCCGGCGGAAGCGCGAAAACAGCCGATATCAAGCCCGGCGATATGCCCGAAGGCGGTGACTTTCGCGGCGTGTGGTACAGCCCGCTCTACGGCAATCTTCATCTCGTCACGGACGGCGACAAAGTGAACGGCAAGTGGATGCGGCCCTCTAAGGATCGCTGGGGCGAACTCCACGGAACGCTGACAGGCAATGTGCTCCGCTTCTCTTGGGTGGAGCACACGATAGGTGCGGTCGGTCCGAATTCGTCGAAGGAAGGCAAGGGCTACTTCAAGTACACGAGGCCCGAGGGCGACAACGTGGACGACAACATCGTCGGCGAAATCGGCCGCGGCAAAGACGAAGTCGGCGAACCCTGGGATGCGATCAAACAGCGCAATGTTGAGCCCGATTTATCGTCGATCGGCGGCACGGGCAGCGGTGATATCGGTGGCGGTGATTGGGATTCGGAAAACAAAGAGTCAGGCACGCCCGAGGAGCCGGCGCCTCCTCCGTGAGCCCTGCGCGCGTTCACGAAAACACTTGAAACGCTGGGCTTAGCTCGATTTCGATCCCTACAAATTCGCGGAGTCAAGCGGGCTGTGACTACAATGCGCAAGGCGCCGGCCGAACAAGCCGGCGTCCCGCGCATCTCGCACAATAGCCTGCGAATCCGCGTGTGAATGAGTGCGCAAGTGCTCACAACTCAACGAGTGGCGACGTGCCTCGAACAGTCGAAAACACGGGCGATATAGAAACGATTTGCCAGACCGATCCCGCGAGGGCGGGAGAGCTGGTCAAACTGGTCTTTCGTTCCGATGACGATGCGGCACCGCCGTTTACCATCAAAGTAAAGTCGCCCACGGGCAAGGTGATCGTGGAGCGCGTGCTGCGCGAGCTGCCCACAACCAGGCCGCAAAGCGCGCCGCCAGTCACCTTCACTCCATCGGCCCCCGGCGAGTACAAAGTCGAAATCACACAGCTCTACGGCAAGCAGCGCGGCGATGCGATTCTGCGCATCATCGACTGAGCGCCTATAAAAACGGAGCCATTCGCTCGAGCCCTCTGCGGCTGAACGCAGCTTCGCACCGATCTGCCAAACGCCTATCACCGCCGGGCTTGCGTTCTTTTCGGGCACTGGCTAGCAGAGCCGCATCAGCATCGGGCTGCCCAAGGATACGTATGTATTCGGTGCGGCCAGGCGAGATGAGCGATCGAGCTCAGATTGGAACAGAGGAGTCGAGGAACAGAATCATGGCGAGACCCAAATCCATCAAAACCGCGCCCGCAAAACTGCCGGCCGCGCAGGCCAAGGCCGCGTATGCCAAAACCGAACCGATGTTTTCTCAGGTGGCCGCCGACGAAATCATCGCGCCCGCGGTGGACATTCCTGCGGCTGTTTCCATTGTGCTGCGTTCATTGCCAAGCGTGCGCGCGCTCCGCGCCGTGATCATGGCCGAGCTGCCCAAACATCCCATCGCTCTGCTCGACGATCTCGAAAGCTATGCGCTGGCCGCGTGGTACGCGCACGAGCTGCACGAAAACAAAGGGCTCGATGAGAGCGTCGTTCAGCAATGGAAAGCGGATGGACGAAAACACCGGGAGTCGCTGCTGATTGCGGCTGAAGCGCTCGCGCACCGGGGCTTGCTGGATCCGGAGCGCGTGGCTTCGATTCGCTCGGGCCGTGGCACCGAAGACATGGCGCGCGATCTGATTGACTTGGCCGAACTATTCCGGGCCTCGTGGGAGCGCGTGAAGGCGAAAACCGCGGTGGAAGAGCATGAGCTCGATGAGGCTGACGATTTGGGCAACAAGATTCTGATGGCACATGGACCGCAGGCGCCCGCTGAAGAGGACGGCGAAGCGGAAGGCAGCGAAGGCCGCCGCGCGCGTGCGTTTACGCTGATGTACAGGGCCTACGATGCGTGCCGCCGTGCGGTTTCGTATTTGCGCTGGGAGCAGGGCGATGCCGATGAATTTATGCCGCCCTTGATGAAGAAGGCGCAGGTGCGCAAAGCGAGTGCGGGAGCTGGGAAAGACAGCTCGTCTTCAGAATCGGCCGCCACGGGCGAGACACCGGTGCCTGGAGCGGTTGCCGAGATTGCGCCTTAATCTTAATCTGAATCTGAACGGGCAAAGGTTTATTTCGAAGCGTATTTCACGCTGCAGCCATAGCTCTGCGTATCGGCTGTGGACACGGCCTTGCCCGCCAGCAGCTCACCCAGCGCCGCCTCCACATAATTAACAATCTTTTCGTTGGGCTCGGGCTCCCCGCCTTTTGTATTGTCGATCGCGCCCCGGTACGACAGCACGCCTTCCGCATTGATGACATACATGTGCGGCGTCGTTCTCGCTCCGTACATCTTGCCCACTTCGCCGCTTTCATCCAATAGAATTGGATATTTCATTTCAAAGGATTCTTTGCCTTTTTTATTGGTCTCGACGCCGTGCCCTTGTTTTCCCGGCGAACCCGAATTAATCGCCAGCCAAACAATTCCCTTGTCCGTAAAGCGCGACGCCATTCCCTTAAGCGATCCTTTTGAATGGTTCGCCTTTACGAAAGGACATTCAGGATTAAACCATTCAAGGACGACAATTTTCCCTTTGAACTGGCTTAGCTCGACGGTATTGCCATCCAAATCCTTCAATTTGAAATTGGGGGCCGGCTTTCCCAGCTCCGCGCCCGTGCCTTTTTGCTCCGGCGCCGAAACCGAAGCCCCTTCGGCCTTTGCCGAGGGAGACGCCGAACCCGCCGATCCTTGCGTTGAACAGCCTATTGCCGGCGCGGCAAGCAAAAGAGCCGCGCAATACACGCCGCAAGGCTTCAGCCTTTGAAATATGCTGCGTCCAATATTCATCGTTGTTTTCACCAATTCACCTCTATTGCCTCATGGCATTGGGCGCGCCGCAACCGCGGAAGCGCCTCGGGCTGCCTTTTCCTCAACAACACACACCTGGTCCGTATGACCAAAAGCCTGTAGAAATCTTCGCTGGATCAATTCGATAGAATGAGATGACAAATCGATCCCGATCCAATTCCGGCGCAGGCGCTCGGCCGAAATCAGCGTGGTGCCTGAACCGCAAAACGGATCGAGCACCCGGTCGCCTTCCCGGCTGCTTGCGAGCAGAATACGGGTGAGCAAGGCTTCCGGTTTCTGGGTCGGATAACCAAGCCTTTCCCGGCCATGCGGCGCGACGATTCCAATTTCCCACACATCCGATAAGGGTGGCCCCGGCGTATCTTCATCGCGGCGCCCGGGCTTTCGGTGTCCCGATGAAAAATCGGCCACTTGTTTTTTGGTTCCAAAGGTTTTTTTCGTCGAGGGGGCCAGCTCTTCAAAACCATAAAGGGTTTGAAAGAAATGCGATCCATTGGCCGATTTTGAATAATACAAAAGCACATCGTGCATTTTCTGAAACTGTTTCGATTTCGAAGGCCAGCGCCTATAGCGCCAAATGACTTCGTTCCGGAAACACGAAGCGCCGAAAATATGGTCGAGCAATACTTTTAAATAGTGGCTCGCCGTCGGATCGCAATGCAAATAAAGGCTGCCCGTGGATTTTAATACGCGGTGAAGCTCCAAAAGCCTGGGAGCCATCATCGTTAAATATGAAAGCATTGCGCTCTCACCCGTTAATATTCGAAGAGCGCGGAGCGGGTCCCGCAGGGGCTGATCTTTTTCCGTCAGCGCGCGGAAATCGGCCTGCGTCTTTGCATCAAAAATCCAGGTATCGCCAAAAACGCGCTTGGTCTTGGCGGCCTTCACTCCGGCCAGCTCGTGATAGTCCTGATTGCTATTAAAGGGCGGATCTAAATAAATAAGATCGATGGAGTCCGCGGCAACGCGGGAGCGCAATACGCGCAGGTTATCGCCCCAAAAAAGCTCGCCCATGGCGTTTTCTGCCTATCACGGCGGCATTTGCCACCGCAAGCGAAGGCATGGGTTTTTTCTCTCGGGCCTGTCTGGTAGAGTCGCGCCATGCCCGAGTTCAGAAAAACCTTATGCAATCGAGATTGTCCCGATACCTGCGGAATTGTCGCTACCGTCGATCAAGGGCGGATCACGCAGCTTAAGGGCGATCCCGATCACCCGATTACCCAAGGGTTTTTGTGTTACCGCACCGCGCATTTTTTGGAGACCCAATACGCGGCCGATCGCGTTCTTTCGCCGCTCCTCAAAAATGCCAAGGGAGAATTCGTACCCATTTCCTGGGATGAAGCCCTCGATCTCATTGCCCGGCGTCTTGTTGAAATTCGAAGCCAGAGCGGGCCGGCCTCTATTTTTCATTACCGGAGCGGAGGCTCGCTGGGCCTGCTGAAGGCCGCAACAGACCTATTTTTTAATTGTTTTGGTCCCGTAACAGAAAAGCGGGGCGATATTTGCTCGGGCGCGGGCGATGAGGCCCAAATGATCGATTTTGGCGAGGAAGATAGCAACGATCTCTTCGATCTGCTCAACGCCAAAAATATTATCTTATGGGGGAAGAATGCGATCGTATCGAGCCCTCATACGGTTCCGGTATTGCGCGAAGCCAAAGCCCGGGGCGCCGGCCTGGTGCTGATCGATCCTGTTTATCATAAAACGGCTTCATTTTGCGATTCTTTTTATCAAATTAAACCCGCGGCCGATTTCGCCCTCGCCATGGCTGTCGCCCAAATTCTATTTGAAAATCATTGGATTGATCACCAAGCTCCATCGTATTGCGATCATTTCGATGAATTTCGAGCCATGGCTTATGAGCGTTCGGTGGAGCGCTATTGTGAAGAAGCCGATTTGCCGGTATCGGCCGCGCTGGATATCGCCCGCAGGCTGGGCCCCGGAAAACCCACGGCCATATTGGTCGGCTGGGGAATGGGCCGAAGAAGCCAAGGAGGAGCCATCGTGCGCGCCCTCGATGCGCTATGCGCGGTGAGCGGCAATATCGGAATCCGGGGAGGAGGCGTTTCTTTTTATTTTAAACGGCGCCGGGCTTTTCAAATGCCCAAACCCAAGAACGGTGAGAGCCGCCCCGCGCCCCGCACCGTATGCGAGCCTTTGTTCGGCGAAGAAGTGCTCGCTATGCGGGAGCCGCCCATCCGGGCTTTATGGGTGACGGCGGGCAATCCGGTTGCAATGCTTCCTGATTCCGCCCGGGTGGCCGAAGCCATTCGTTCGCGTGAATTTGTCGTTGTGGTCGATTCTTTTTTGACAGATACAGCCAAGTTGGCGACCATCGTATTGCCAACCACTACACTGCTCGAAGACGATGATATTATCGGCGCCTACGGCCATCATTATATCGGCGTATCCCAGCCCGTTATTTCAAGGCCCGAGAGCGTAAGAACCGATTTGGAAATCATTCAAGCCCTGGCCAAGCGCGTTGGATTGGAAGAAGAAATGGCTGGCACGCCCCGCGAATGGAAACAGCGCTTTTTAAATCCAAGCCTATCGGATTATGGAATAACACTCGATATGCTTGAACAGGGCGTTGTCCGCAATCCGCTCTCGCCCCGGGTATTGTTTGCGGACAAGAAATTCCCAACAAAAACCGGCCGTGTGAATTTAATTTGCGATGCGCCTTCGCCTGTCCGCGAAGAGGATGCGAATCCTTCCGGCGAATATCCGTTGCAATTGATGGCATTATCGACCGATAAGGCTCAATCCTCTCAATGGGCAAAACCCCAGAATGGCCCGGCCACCGTTACGGTGCATCCCGAAGCCGTTCCCCACCTTCCCGACGGCGCGCTTTGCCGGGTGGAATCGCGCATGAGCGCGCTCGTGGCCCGCGTAAAACACGATGCGCGCCAGCGCCGCGATGTGGCGATTATGCCCAAAGGCGGCCATTGGGATAAGGGTCAGTGCGCCAATGCGCTGATCCAGGCCAAGCTCACCGATTTGGGCGAGGGCGGGGCGCTCTATGAAGAATACGTGCGAATTGTTCCCGCCGAAGGCTGAATTATTTAATATACAATCAGATTGATTCTCGCCCTATATTTGTATCAATTCAATCAAATGAGTCTTTCAATACAACAAAAAGTGATTTGATAGGACCTGCCTGCTAAACTAGGCATCTGCTGCTTGCTTCACCGGGCAGGGGAAAGCAAAAAAAGAATTAAAAAAATCCAATTCATTTGATTATGAATTGTCCATTGAAATGGTTTTGAGAAGCATCTCCCGATGCACCACCTATAAAAAGAAAAACCACTTCAATGAAAACACGGTTTAATCCATCGGTTCTTATCCTTACAGCTCTTTTTCTCGCTGCTTGTGGCCTTGATACCGGCGGACTTGGCGCCAATGCGGGCGGTTCGGGACAAGGGGGCAACTCATCCGGCTCAAATTCGTCAGGAGGAGGGGCCAATTCAACAGGAATGGGAGGCATGATTGCCGGGAGCGGCGGAACGGCGAGCGGAGGAGGCAATACCTCCGGCACGGAATCCAATTGTCTAAATGGTAATGATGATGATGGTGACACACTCGCTGATTGCGCTGATCCGGATTGCACCACGGTTGAATGTGTTGCCGCTGCGCCCACGGGATGGGCATTTGTCCGGGCGGCGGTGTCAACCTATCCGGCTGTAAACAAGGCCACCTGCCCGGGCGGCGGCGCTCCTGCGGCTCATTTCAGCGGCCCGGCCGAGTGCCTGGGCTGCGATTGCATAGCGCCCGCCGATGGCTGTTCCGGCCCCACGATTGGCTGTTGGCTCAATGCGGCGTGTCCGAGCACGCCCGATGCCGAATTTCTCACGGCCGGCAATGGCTGCGTGCCCATCAACGGCGCCTATAAGGCTTGTGAAATCATCGCGGATTCGGAACCCGAACCCAATGTAGGCTGCACGCCTTTTGGCGGCGGACCAAGCCAGCTTCAGCCCTTTCAGCAAGAGATTCATGTGTGCTCCGATTCAGGCGCGGGGAGCGTCAATGCAGGCTGCTCCACCGGTTCGGCCTGCGTGCAAAAAGCATCGGGACCTTACGCGGATAGCCAATGCATTCAAAAGGCGGGCATTGCGGCGTGCCCTGCCGGCTATCCTCAGCAATACATGGCCTATACGAGTTTTAGCGGCACCCTATCGTGCAGCCCATGCGATTGCTCCGGGATTAAATTGGATTGTGCCCAGGGAGCGGCGGCCGTGAATGCATGGGATAACGTAGCTTGCACCTTGGAAGCCAAGGCGCTCGATGGCACATGCGTTGATGTGCAAACTCAATTCGATGGAAATATAGGCGCCTTGCAGGTTTATAATACGCCGCAGCCCAAGAAGGGCGGTTTTTGTGCGGGCGGCATTGATGTGGGCGGTTTTACGTACAGCGGCGAGAGCACCATTTGCTGCAAATAATTATCCAAACCGAAAACGCAGCTTTGCGCCCGGCCTCAATCTCGCAAATTGGGACTGAGCATCGCTTGAAAGCATAGCCGGCACTGGATAGCCGCCTGTAATGGGATGATCGGGGCCCAATACGATAGGCGTTCCATCGGTGGTCACCTGAATCGCGCCCCGCCGCATGGGGGCTGGAAGAGCTAAATCTGGCCCTTCGCGGGGAATTTTAGGACCATCCAGGCGGCTTCCCACGCGATTGGAAAGCGCCGAAACGCTAAATTCTTCGCTCAGCAATATATCCATTGCATGGGCTGGAAAGCGGCTCAGATGAGGTCCGGGGCTTAGCTCCAAGATGGCTTTATTGGAGACTTTAGCGGGTATAAAATCCGGTTGAATAGGTAAAGCATTGGATTGTTGTTGTTCTCCCGCAAAGAGACGATCGCCCCGTTTTAGCATTCGACCAAAAAACCCGCCAAAGCGAGCACCGGGCAGCGTCGCTTTTGAACCAAGCCTATCGGATATCAAAAAACCACCCGCAATGGCCAAATACCGGACGGCCCGTTCATGCGCTTCCGCGATCCATTCGTCTCCATTCGATAGCGTGTGAGGGGCCTCTCCATCCAGGGAAATGGATATCCGGCCAATGGACCGGAACTTCACCGTTCCAAGAGGAATTTCAAGCGCCGCTTCATGCTTTGCATTGCCCACGGCCCGGTTGGCCCGCTCGAAATAGTCTCTATCCTGAGCGCCCGATGGAGGAAAACCAAGATGTTGATAGCCAATACGTCCAATATCCTGCACCGTCGTGCCCGGCGGCGCCGCAATCACTTCAATGCCGCAAGCGCCCGAAAAGGGAGGCGCTTGATCTTCGGGCATCGGCGGCGGAACAAGGACATTTCCATCGGAGACCCGTTCAAAGCGAACCCGATCCCCGGCCTTTAATAAAATGGGAGGATCGCGATTGGGATCAAATAGTACCGTATTGACGGCTCTGCCGATTAAATTCCAGCCCCCAGGCGAATCCAAGGGGTAAATACCCGTATGCGATCCAGCCAAGGCAACACTTCCCGCGGCGACCCTAGGTCTGGGGGAGGGCCTTCTAGGCCGGACAAGGCGCGAATCGATTGGGCCTAAATAGGCGAAGCCGGGCAAGAACCCCAACAATTCCGCAATAAGATCGGATTGAGTGTGCCATTCAATCACTTGTTCCCGGTGCGTTCCCTGCGCTGCGGCTATTTCATCGAGATCTAAACCATCGTATACAGTGTGAATTGTGTGCAATTGTCCTTGAAATGGCGGCGGCTGATGCCCGGAAAGAAGATTTAAGATCGTCGATTGAATTGAAGCCAAATGGCCCGGCTCCATCTGGAGCAAGGCGATCGTTCCGGCTGCGGGCACAATGTCGGCTTGCGGAAAAGCAGCCTTCAGGGCTTGAGCGATGCCCAGCGTGCGCCGGGCCCGGTCGGGTGCGGATTCGAGTCCGAGGTCTAAAAGAAGCGCCGACTCGCCAAAGGGAAGGATATTCATAAACGGGGAACTAGGATGGATCAAATGGATGAGGTTTTTTATCAATAAAACCGTATTGCTCCAGGGCGGCCCGCACGGCCCTCGCATGGTCCAGGGCGGATTTTGTATCGGAATGTAGGCATATTGTATCAAATTGTCCCGATCGCGAGAGGCGAAGGGCTTGTTCGGCGCACGCGCTGGAATCCGGGAGCAGATCGCCCGGTGTGCCCCGGGGAATAAGCCGTCCATCCGGTAAATAACCCCGATCGGCAAAGCCTTCTCTTAAGGCCGCCGCGGAACCGGCCAATTGGAGCAGGGCTGAGCCGGGCTGAGCGATCCATACGATGGGATGTGTATTGAAGATATGCTCCGCGGCCTGGATTACGGTAGACGCAATGCCGGGATTTTTATGGGTTTCGTGATAAAGGGCGCCATGAGGCTTGATGGCCGATACAATTGTTCCGTATTGTTTTACAATTTCGTCAAGGTCTCGGCATTGAGCGCAAAGGCTATTGAACAGATCGTCCTGGGATAGGGTAATAACCCTTCGGCCAAAATGTTCGCGATCGGGAAATGAAGGGTGCGCCGAAATGCGGGCGCGATGCCGGACTGCATAGCGAACCGCCCGCTCCATCGATTGCCGGTCGCCCGCGTGCCCGCCGCAGGCGATATTTACATAGGTCGCAATAAAATAAAATTCTTCGGGCTCATGATCGAGCTCGCCCACGTCGATATTGATCGACACGGAAGGCATTCGCGATTTAGGTATTATCGTCGCCGTTGCAATTTGAATCGATCATATCGCCGGGCGTTTCAGGGGCCATGGGATGAATATTGGCATCGTTATCGTTGCAATCGTCGCCCGGGAAGAAATAGCCGTCTTTGTCGTTATCGGTTTGGGCGACGCCATAAGCAGGAGCGATACCGCCGCCGATGCCCATGCCGCCTTGGCCCGAGCCGCCTCCACTGGATGAGCTGGACATCGATGTGCCGCCTCCGCTGCCTCCTCCGTCGCCGTCCGAGCATGCGACGAGCGCGCCGGCCGCGGGAAGCGCCATTAAACCCATAAGCACGGCGGCCGCGGTGCGGGGAATCGAGCCATCTTTTTTCCGCAGCGAAGCGCCGCAATGCGGGCATTCGCTTTCAATGGCTTTAACGTGGCAAGCGCAGTCAGGACAAGCAATGAAGCGTTCAGGACGAATTTGCATGACGCGCATTGTCGGCGGGCCTCGCGGGCTGGGTCAAGAAAAATAAATAATGGGCGTTGTCCGCGGTTTTTATTGAGGCGTCATTGAAAAACAATTGTAGGATGAGCCTATGGCAAAAATAATTCCCTCCCGCGCGCCCATTCGCGCGCTGCGCGCTGAAGATTATGAGGTTGCGCGTCCTGTATACGCGGTGTGGGAACTCACGATGAAATGCGATCAGCCCTGTGAACACTGCGGTTCGAGGGCCGGTCATGCGCGGGATAGCGAATTGTCCACCGATGAGATTCTCGATGTGGCCAAAAGCTTGGCGCGGCTGGGCTGCCGTGAAATTGCGCTTATCGGCGGCGAGGCTTATCTGCGGCCCGATCTGCATACCATTGTGCGGTTTTTGGCCGATCAGGGGATTCGCGTTGTTATGCAGACAGGCGGGCGCGCGCTGAATGTTGAAAGGGCAAAAGCATTAAAAGATGCGGGATTAACAGGCGTTGGGGTTTCTATCGACGGGCCGCCCGCCGTGCACGATCGGCTCAGAGGCAATTTAGGAAGTTATCTGGCCGCGATTCGCGCGCTCGATGCCGCCCGGGAAGCGGATTTAATCGTCTCATCGAATACCCAAGTCAATCGCTTAAATTATAAACTTCTGCGCGAAACCTGCGCCGGGCTTCGTAAACACGGCATTCAATCGTGGCAAGTGCAGCTTACCGTGCCCATGGGCAGGGCCGCCGATAGGCCCGAATGGATTATTGAGCCTCCGATGATTATTGAAATTATCGATACCCTCGCGGCCATTCAGCGGGAAGCCGCGGAATCCTATTCGGGCGGTATCCCATTCAATGTATTCGTTGGCAATAATATTGGATATTATGGGCCGCATGAACAAATTTTAAGATCCAGGCCGGGCGGCGTGGAAACGCATTGGCAGGGCTGTAGGGCGGGAATCAATACAATTGGCATTGAATCCGATGGAACCGTAAAAGCCTGTCCTTCTCTTCCGACGGCGCCCTATGCGGGCGGCAATGTGCGGGAAATGTCTTTGGAAGAGCTTTGGGAACATTCGGAAGCCGTTCGTTTTGCGCGCGATCGCGAACTGTCGGAGCTTTGGGGTTTTTGCAAGACTTGTTATTATGCCGAAACGTGCAGGGCAGGCTGCTCGTGGACAGCCCACTGCACGCTGGGCCGGCGCGGAAACAATCCCTTTTGTTATCACCGCGCCGTGCAGCTTAGGCGCAAGGGATTGAGGGAAACGTTAATTCCAAAAGAACAGGCGCCCAATTTGCCCTACGATTTTGGGCGATTTGAAATTGCGCTCGAATCCTTGGATGGAGCATCGGTTCCGGCTCAGGATATATCATAAATTTTTTTGGATTGCATTTCAATTGAATATTACTTGTACAAAATAGGAGCATATCGATGAATCTTTCACTTCGGGTGTGCGGATTTTTGGGGGCGGCATTTTCCGTGGCCATGCTGGCGTTTATGGGTTGCGGTTCGTCGGGCGCGGGCACTGGAGGCGCGGGCGCGGCTGCGGGCACGGGTTCGGGCACGGGGACGGGCAATGGAGGCGCGGGCGGTTCGACGGGCACGTTATTTCCCTCGACGGGAGCGGGCTCGGCTTGCACCAATTTAGAATGCCAGCAAGTCGCCTGCAGCGGTGGAGGGAAGACGACGGTAAGCGGCAAAGTCTTCGATCCCGCGGGGAAAAATCCACTTTACAACGTGGTTGTTTACGTGCCCAACGCGCCTCTCGCCGATTTACCCGAAGGAGCGAGCTGCGACAAATGCGGCTCCACGCTTTCGGGCGATCCGCTCGTTACGGCGATTACCGACGTTGAAGGAAAATTCGTTCTCGAAAATGTGCCTGTGGGCAGCAATATCCCGCTGGTGATTCAGGTCGGAAAATGGCGCCGCCAATTGACGATTCCCAGTGTGCAGGAATGCGTGGACACGCCTCTTACCGATTTTGGTCAAACCCGGCTTCCGCGCAATCAATCGGAAGGCAATATTCCCAAGATTGCGCTCACCACGGGAGGCGCCGATCCTTTGGAATGCCTGCTCAGAAAAATTGGATTGGATGATGCCGAATTCACGACGCCCGATAAAAATGGCCGCGTGACTCTGTTTGCCGGTTCGGGAGGCGGTAATCAATACGCCAATGGAGACGCCTATCCCTCGGCGACGGAGCTATGGGCCACATCGGATTCATTGATGAAATATGATATTGTATTGATGGCCTGCGAGGGCGGGCAAAATCCGGGAAGCAAGCAGAACTCGCTTCAAGCGATGTTTGATTACACGGCAAAGGGTGGCCGTGTATTTGCATCGCATTGGCATAATTACTGGCTGGAAAATGGTCCGGCGCCTTTCCCGGAGACGGCGACATTTAATCATCAGCCCGATTTGCAGAGTCCGTTTACGGCGCTGATTGATACATCTTTCCCCAAAGGGCAGGCGCTTGCGGATTGGCTTGTAAATGTGGGGGCATCGCAAACCAAGGGCGAGCTTGTGATTGTGGAGGGGCAGCATACGGTGGATGCTGTAAATCCGATGACATCGAAGCGCTGGATTTATGGCCAATCGCCGACATCGGTGCAGTATTTTACCTTTAACACGCCGATAGGCATAGCGGCCGAAGAGCAATGCGGCCGATTTGTGTTTAGCGATATCCATGTTTCTTCGGGCGACAATATTGGAGCGGATTTTCCGAATGGATGTGTGACCAGCGATTTGTCGCCTCAGGAAAAGGCGCTTTTGTTTATGTTGTTTGATTTATCGGCTTGTATTCAGACCGACGATACCGAGCCTGTTCCGCCGCCGAATTGAGCGGGTGTCCTCCAGGGCTACTGCGCGCCCTGCAGGGCATCTGCTGAGGGAGATTTGAATGGGGCGGGTGGCTATGAAGCCTGATGTTCCAGTCCCTCTTCGCTAACGCCCTTCCTGATGCTTCCTTCGGTCTTCTTCAATCCATGCCCAGGCTTCCGCTTCGGTCTTTACCAAATGCACGGAGCCTTGTATCAACCCCAGCGGTTTTATGGCTTCCGTGATGATATTGCTCATGATCCGCACGGCGGGGCTCGCTCCGATCCCTATAAATCCGCGGAAACGAAGCGTTTGGGATTCCTTGAGGATATACTTTCTTACATCGGCCTCAAAGGGTAATAGCCGCCGCATATCGTGCACAAGATATTGAGCTTGATGCTCCGCCTGCCATCGCCGCAACAGCGCAAACATGGCCTGCATTTCAGCCAGCGAGATCAATCCCTGTTCGACGATCCATATTACGTCGCCTTCCCGCTGGATATGGTGTGCTCCGATGGTGATAGCCTCTTTCATGAGAGAATCCCTATCCCGTAAGTGCCGCCGTCAGTTGATGTTCAGCCGTTTGAAGCTTGCTCTTCCACGCATCCGTATTGGGAATGGTTGCATTTAATGCGTCCATGTTGAAGCGAATGGATTCATCAAGACAAATGATTCCCGTACTCACGGCATTCGAGGTAGTCGATGTAGGTATCAGCCATGGCGCTTTCGCTCCTTGGGTAAAAGGTTTAGGCCATTTTGAATGGGGATTTTGGCTTTGTCAATCAATTTTAGGGGCATCTTCGCCCCGGTGGATGCAAAGCTGGGCAGCCTAGGCCGATAGGGATGGGACCGTTGGGATAAGCCTGGGTTAAGCTCGTAGGGACCCGCGAAGTCGCGGATGCTCAACAAGGTTGATCGAATGGGGTTCTACGGGACCGCCGAAGAGAAACGGAGCGAGTCATGTAGGGACCAGCGGTGTGGAAGACAGGGGTCTGGGCGGGTTGGGGAGCCTCCATTTTTTTCTTGCACTTCTATAGAAGGCGTTGTTATACTGGTACTTGTTATGGCGTCATATCCTCCCAAAAGTTTCGATGGTGCTGCTTCCGCGTCCGGTCCCTACCGGGCCGACCAAATTCATTCGGGCGATCCCTATGAGATATCCAATGGTCATCTCATTGAGTGCGCGCCCACGGGAGGAGGCGGCTCAAAGCAGATCATGCGGGGAAGTTCTATTTTATGCTGGGACCCCGCGGTAAAAGAAGCTGGCGTGGACACGGGATTTAGTCCAGAGCCGTCGATGCTCAGGGCGCCTGATATTGCGGTGGGGAATATACCGGACAAGGCTGGTTGGGTGGAAGGAGCGCCGCTGTTGGCGGTGGAGTATGCGGACATAGGCCAGGATGAAGCTGCGCTTGGGCGGAAGATCGAAGACTTCTTAAGGGCCGGAACGAGATACATTTGGGTGGTGCGCTTGATCGGGCCGAGGCGCGTGGAGGTGTATGAACGAGGGAAAACGATGGTGTTGATGACGCCTGGCCAGGAATTGAAGGCGCCTGGGATCTTGCAGAACGCGGTACCCGTGGAGGCGATGTTTGATGCGGGCGCGGCGCGGGAGATGGCGCTGAAAAATTTATTGGGGCGATATGGATACAGGGATTTAGAGGACGTAAGGGAAGAGGCGCGGGCAGAGGCGCGGGAAGAAGGCCGGGAAGAAGGCCGGGAAGAAGGCCGGGAAGAAGGCCGGGAAGAAGCCTTGCGGGACGCGATTCGGGATCTGGTAAGGTTTTTAGGCTTATCGATGGACGAGGAGCGGGAGCGGGCGATAGCATCGATGAAGGGGGAAGCGTTGTTGACTTTGTGGAAATCTCTGTTGCGCGAGCGAAAATGACCAGGCGGGCATGATCCCCAACACAACCATCGCTGGTGAAAAAATAAAGTCCCGGCTACCCTGCCCGCATGCTTCTTCCCTTTGCGGATTATCCCCTCGTTCGCGTAAACAATATCGATGACGCGGTCCTTGCGTTCAATAAAATCTACAGGACAGCCGATATCGAGGTGCCCCGTAAGCGTTTAACGTGGAGCGCCAATGCCGTGGCGCTTGGATCGATGCGAATTGCGGCCGGTCATATCGATTCGTCCTTGCTGATCCGATCGCCGCCGAGCGGAAACGATTTGCTTCTTCTGCTTTCCAGGAAGGGAAATGCTTTGTGGAGCACCGGAAAAAAGGCGTTTGCCGTCGCCCCTTCCTCCGGCGTCTTTCTGTCGCCCTCCGTCGCCGGATCGTATTCGTTGCCCGATGATTTTTGGCCGCTGACGATCACCGTCGATTATTCAAGGCTGACGTCTGAGCTTCGGGCTCTCACGGGTATGCATTCGCCCAAGCCTCTCGAATTTGAGGCCGCCTACAATGCTTCTTCACCCAATGGCGCGCAAATTCGCCGCCTTCTGAGCTTTATCATGAAGACCGTCCATCAGTCGCCGTCTCTTCTCTCCAAGCGGCTGGTGATGGCTAACCTCGAAAATGCCTTTTTCACAAGTCTTTTGCTGGGTCAGCCTCATAGCCATCAGGCGCTGCTTCAATCAGAACCAAAACCGCCCGCGGCCGATGCGGTGAAAAGAGCCGAAGCCTATCTCGATGCCCATGCCAATGAGCCAATGAATATGGCCGACCTGGCGGCGGAGGTCGGTGTAAGTGTGAGGACGCTTCAAGCCGGTTTCAAGGCGATGCGAGGTGTTTCGCCGATGGCTTTTTTAAAGGAGCGCAGGCTTGAGCTGGCGAGAAAGCGGCTCGTGCTTTCGGTGCCAGGCACTTCGGTCACCGATGTCGCGCTCGATTGTGGATTTAGGCATTTGGGGCGCTTTAGCCGCGAGTATTTAAAGCGCTTCGGGGAGAGTCCTTCGGATACGCTGCGCAGGGCCTTGGGGGAAGGGCGTATAAGCCGAGGCCGGGTTTAGTGAAGGTTAGGCTTGAGGCTTATTCATAGGTGACGGTGAGCATGTAGGCACTGTCCACGTAGGCGACAGGTGAGTTCGAGATTTTTACATACACAAATCCAGGCTGCGTGATGGGCGCGCTGAGATGGTCTTCATGATAGAAGATATCGGTGCTGGCTCCGCCCAGAGGATTGAGCGCAGCGCAAGTGCCGTCAAACACTTCGACCACCGTATCTGTGTTGGAATCGCCGGGCGAGGTGATGACATGAACCGATTTGCCAACATCCGCGGCGGAGGCTGGAAAGATATGCCAGTCCACATCGGCTTGGCTGGATAGCTCAAGCGGGCCGACCGTGCTGCCCAAGGCGCCTCCAGGCTGGGCTTGGGTGCACAGATCGTTCGGTTCGATATCGGGCGGGATGACGGCGCTAAAGCTTACATTGTACTTGGAGCCGCTATAGGGATAGGTCGGTGAGTTGGAGATACGGACAAAGTAGGTGCCCGCGGCGGCAATAGGTCCGACTTGAAGGGTATCCAAGTAGTCCTTGTCCGAGCTTTTTGCGATAAGCGTGGGTGAAGCGCAATTGCCGCTATAGACCTCGATATAGGTATCGGTATTTTCATCGCCGGCCCATGTGGTGATATCGAGCAATTTACCGACATTGGCGGCCGATACCGTGACCGCATACCAATCGGCGTCCGCGTCGCCTCCAAGCGAGGCAAATTTTAGATCCGCGGGCAATGTGGTGATCGCGTTGGCCTGGTTGCAGAGGTTATTGGGTTCGACTTCGGAGCGGAGCATCTCGATATCGAGATCGTAGAAGGAGCCCTTAAAGGATGAAGTGGGCGAATTGGATACCTTGATATAGACCTTGCCCGCGGCGGTGATGGATCCGCTGCTATGGTCTTCGTGGTAGTTTTTATCGTCGCTGGGCGCTCCCATCGGGACGAGATTGGCGCATGTGCCTTTGAATACTTCAACGTAGGTATCGGTTTTTTCATCGCCCGGCTTGGTTACGGTATGAACGATTTTGCCGATATCCGCGGCTACTGTGGTCAGCACAAACCAATCTTCATCGCTTTGATCGCGCAGCGATAGATTGACCAGCGCGTTGCTCGGAGATCCAAGGGCCTGGGCCGTGGCACAGGTATCATTGGGCTCTAAATCGCCGGAGTCCTGGGTGTTCACATAGATATCAAAGGGATAGCCCGATGCACCGGAGTTATCCCAATAGATGACATACACCGGTTTATCGCTTGTGGTGAGAAGCCGGCCGCTGGGGCCAAAGCTGATCAGGTCGGCGAATTTGCCGCTTTCAGGCAGCAGCGCGAAGTTTGGGCTTGTGCCCGAATCGGCCGCTCCCACATCGATGGAGACCAATTTATGAGGGCCGGGGGCAAAGCTGTATAGGTAAGACTCAAAGGGTGTGGCCACGGAATCGGGGCTTTGTACGCCTTCCACAAGCGGCTTGGGTGCGCGCGCGGCCACCGTGCCCGCTTTGGGGGCTATGGAGCTTACGCTTTCGCTCGCAAGTCCGCTCGCTACCCGGAGATCAAATTCGCCTGGTGGCGTGTCCACATCCACATGGCCATTGAAATCGATGGTATAGGTTTCCACCTCATCGATGGATGCTTCAAGGCCGGGGCCCAAGGTCATGGAGACATTCTTTCCGCTTCCCGAGGTATCGAAAGGCGTGCTCATGTCTTTTTGTCTCGCCCGGGCGACGAAGATCGAGCCTTGAGCAAGTGTGCCTTGAATATCCCCGACTTCAATCGGAGCTGCGACCTGAAATACGCCTTTCAGCGTAAGCATGGCACCGTCCGCCCCTCCGCTGACAATCACATCCCGGGGACCCAGGGCGGCGCCTTCATCGATGGTGAGATCGACCAGCAGAAGACCTGGATTGGCGCTGACCACGGTGGCTTGAATTCCCGCGCCAAAATCCACGGTTGTTCCATCGCCCCATGTCGTGTCATTTCCCCCAATGGTCACGCTAATATTGCGATTGAGAAACCCAATGGGAGGATTGACGGCATTGATCGTGGGATCGTTTAGACCGGGTGTTCCCGGCATACCGGGCTCGCCTTGTGTCCCTTGCTCGCCCTGCGCGCCTCTGGCTCCCGCAGGTCCTGCTTCCCCGCCTCCGCATCCAAGAACGAGGAAGGCGCTTGTTGCAAGTAGAGCCAATGCTGTTTGATTGTTTCTTCTCATCGTTAGAACTCCTTTTTCCTAAGCCATTTACTCATTACTCAAACGTTACGGTCAGCCGGTATTTGTCGCCCGCGTAAACGGCCGCTTGAGAATACGAGACTTTTACAAAGACCGAACCCGCCTGGGTGATAGGCGTGCTTAGCCAGTTTTCATGAACCGTTGTATTGGAGCTGGGGCCGCCGAGGGAATTCAGCGATCCACAGCTTCCTTCAAAGACTTCAACCACCGTATCCGTGTTGGAACTGCCGGCGGATGTTGTAGCCCGCACGGACTTGCCCACATCGTTGGCGGATACAGGCAGCACAAACCAATCCACATCGAGCTTGTTGGGCAGGGTCGATGTACCTGTCAAAAAGGGCGCGCGAATGGGAAGGGCTTGAGCGCAGGCATCGTTGGGTTCCGCCTCGATTCCAGGCACTGCCGAGCCGGCGGGCCATGGGGCAAGAAGAGCAAGCTGATCCAGAATCGCTTGGGAGACAGGCAGCCCCCAACCCTGTGTAAAGAAGGGTCCTAGATTCTTGCCGACCTTTTGAGAGAAGCGCAGCACCCATTGATCGACCCTGGCTTGATCGTTGGAAGGCGAGGAAGCGGCGGGAATGGCGAGGAATTCCGCGTTGACATCCTTAAAAGGCTGCCATCCAAACCACTCTTGAAGCTGCAAATACATCTCCAGTGGGAGCCAGGCATCGCTGCCCCAGGTCGCATATTTTTTGCCGCCGGCCACATAACCCTGAACCCGCAGCAAGCGGTTTTCGGGCAAGATGGAGCTATGACCTTTGGCGCGCGGTAAATTGAATACCGTTTCGGATATATAGGTTGACCACCAATTCACGCTGCTTTCGGTCGTTCCCTGCATGACCCAGGGCTGCCATTGATGGTTATGCCCGACTTCATGCCAGAAACCCCAGTTGATGGCGAGATTGTTATAGCCAACCAAGTTTGCCGCCTCGCCGAGGGGACCCATAATCGGATATCCAGAATGCATATAGCCATTGCTGATATCGCGATCCGCCAGGTAGCGTTCGGGCCTGACGCGGGTATATGGAATGGCCGCGAGATCCGCTACCGCATCCATAATGGTATCCCAGCGGTTCATCAACTGCACCGGATCGTTTAAGGTGCGAACATGCGAGGAGGGCACCATCACAATCATCTTATCCGAACCGACCTCGGCCCAGGGCGCGGGATAGTCGCGGATGGTTAGCCACTCGGCGGGCGTGGTTTGATTGTGAACATAGAGTGGCGCCCGCACGACATTGTTGAGCGTAACGGAGACTTGCCCCAGGGCTTTGCCTCCTGGAACCGTAATATAAATAAGCCCTCCAAAGGCGCTGGCCACATCAAATTGCGTGGACTTAATAGGATAGGAGCGAACAATGGCCGGAAAGCGCACCCAGGAGGTCTTGTTCCACAACAGATCGGTATGGGCGCCGATTTGAACGGCAACGCCGCTGTTGACCAAGGAGGCCGGGACCGTTACGCTGACGAGTTCTCCAGGTGCCGCATAGGCGCCGGTGCTTCGCCATACGGGATTTGCAGCTCCTGAATAAGCATAGCGGGTATCGCGTCCCGCATAGTTGGCGTCGATTTGCACCGTGAGGTTTTCCCGGGGGGTTCCTTGGGGGATAGCGCCGGGAAAGTCTGCGGCATTGATATCGGCCGTAATCTCGTTGGCGGGCAATTCTTGGGTAAAGCGATGCCGGATACGGGTAGCGACCCTGCCGGGGATATTGTTGGCGGGGGAAAGAGGCGTCGCGGCGTTGATGGTGGCGTTTTGGGATGCGAGAAGGGTAGCGCTTTGGTCATAGAACTCTTTGACGGAAATGGGCAGAATACTCGCTGCCCTCTCGACGGTGGCGGCGGCAAGGGATTGATCTGCGGCGGAAAGATTGGAAGCGCCGGTTGCAATATCTGTCACCCTGGCCAGCGCAAACGACGCACCAAGCAAAGGCGAGGGAGGCGTTGCGGAGATGGTATCCAAACCCCCTGTGGTATCATAAGCCTTTGTGATCAGGATGCCCGAGCCCGACAGGATTTTATTGCCGGGAAAGTCGATCACATCCCCGCCGAAGGACCATCCTTGTCCACCGATAATCAAGCCACCGCCATTGGAGATAAAGGTACGGAAACTTTGATATTCCGCTTCGGTATACGCCGTATAGGCCGTCCCAATATACACATTCACCGAGCCGAGCTGGGCGGGCGTGGTATATTGGGCGTTATATCCTGCCGTTTTCAATGTGTTAAAGAGCGTTGAAAGACTAGAATGGACACCGATAACGGGAGCGGCTTTGTTGCTCATCCAAGCGATGGCATTGAACAAAATCTTCGTGGCATCGCCGGTTTTAATCGTGGTGGTCAAATAATATTCATGGCCATACACGAGGACCTTGCCAAGGCCCGATCGGGATGCGGCGCCGAGAACCCGGTTGCCTTCATCGATGACGACGGGGAAGGCATTTGCGCCGTACAAAACAAGGGGTGAGACGGTTCCGGTGCCTCCATCGACGCTGGTGACGCCTGCGGTAAGCGCGAGATAATCGGCATCGGTTGGGGCGCTGATGGCCGCTGTTGGATCGGGGAGGGGAGCCAGGCCGGTGGGGTCGGCATTGACCATATGGTCCACGCAGTCATAGGGATGCGCGGCGGAATGCTCTTCAGCGGGCTCTGGCTCTGAGATATCGCCTGATGGGTTTTGCTTATCTGTGGCCACGCAGGGTTCGCCGCAGGACGCTTCGGACAGAGCGTCGTTCGAAGCGCACGAAGTGGCGCATGCGACTAGCGATAAGAGACAAGCCAGGTGGACAGGACGAAAAATGGAAGTAGAAATAGACATAGGCAGCCTCCGGCCCGGAAAAACGTGTGGGCAAGCGCGAGAAGGCCCTTTGGATAGCGTCGGGGGTTGTATATGGCTATCCAGTTTGCGCGGGGCTCTTGTCCATTTTGCGGGACGGTGGGTCAGGGGCGGGGATGGGTGACTCAGGGGCGCCAAGTTGGGTTACAGGGGCAGCCGTTTGAGCTACAGGGCGGGGATTTGAGCGTTCTAAGTCGCCCATGGGTGACTCAGGTGCGCCAAGTTAAACTACAGGGGCAGCCCTGGGTGACTCAGGCGCGCCAAGTTAAGCTACAGGGACGTTGAGTTGAGCGTTCTAAGTCGCCCATGAGTGACTCAGGTGCGCCAAGTTAAGGTACAGGGGCGCGCACATTTGAATTTGATGCGCCGGTAGGAGCGTTTGAACTGAGGTGCGCAGGGTTTAAGACGAAGAGAGCTGAACCCCCCGATCGTTCTCAATCCACGCAAAGGCTTCCTCTTCGGACTTCATCATCAAAAAAGGCGTTTCCGACCGGTTCCCCAACAGTTCCATTGCCTTTCTCATCAAGGTGGAAATCACCCGAACGGCGGGACTGGCTCCCACCGCAATCACCGCCCGGACCGGCGCCGATTTCTTGGGCTGAGCCATCCACTTTCGAACCTCGGGCTCGGGAGGGGGCATTGCCCGAATATCCATCATCAAATAGCGCACGCCCCGTTCTTCATACCAGCGCTCCAAGAAGCGGTGGAGCTCTTGCATTTCGGCCAGGCTTATCGGCCCTGCATGGGTGACGCGCATTACGTCACCTTCGATCCAAGCGCGATGGGTTCCAACATGAACGGTTTCAGCCATGATCTTCCCCATCTTCCGTGGACATTTCCGGGACGTGTGCGTGTAGGCTATATAAAAATGAGCTCGCTGGGAATGGGGTTTTATCGATAGAATTACAGATCCACGCCTGGCAACTGAAGGATTTCCCTTGCCATCCGACAAAGCATCCAATACAAAGACCTTATGCGCCGATTCCATTCCTACGGCCCTGTTCAATCGCAAGCCCACTTTTTTGTTGAGCGCCGCGAATTGATCGAACGCTGTATTGACCAGCTTATAGGCTCCCCCGAGGAAGGCGGCGGTCATTATTTTACCATGTGGGGTCCTCGCCAAACCGGCAAAACCTGGCTGATTGAAAAAGGCCACCGGCGAATACCGCGCCCATGTTGTTGAGCTTTTTTGAATTCCCCACGGGCAATGCTTGCAAGATGTTGCACGAAGATATTTGCATGCAGGAAATGGCAGAACCCTAACGCTTTGCCGCCGCATGGTTTCCCGGATCCCATTGATTTGCGGAGTGAGCGGACAGGATTGAACAGTAGCCTCGCGCTGGTCCGCGTGTTGCAAAACGTACGGAGCGCGAGGAAACGATGGCTGCTCAATCTCCGTCAAACACAGCGACACCTGATCCGTTACAAGACCCCAATATGCCCTCCAGGCAGATCCCGGTTGGGGCAGGGGAGCCATACCGAAAAGCCAATAAAAGCAAGCCACCGCCCAATCGGTCGGCCAAAAGGCCGCGCTGGAGGTCGATGTGGTGGCCGATGTGGCTATTTGTTCTGAGCCAAATGGGGCGCTGGTTTGTTTGGCTTGTGGCCGCGCTGATGATAATCCCGATAGCCTTTATCCGGTTTAGAACCTCGGGGGATGTGCATGAGCAGACCTATTATATACAGCCTATCGAGCGAATTTTAGGGGATGCGGAGCAGGATGCAGCCTTGGAAGGGTTGCAGAAAGCTGCCGCTACGCGCGTCGAGCAAATGGCACAGGCCATGGATCATTTGTTGATCGAGGTTCCCAACAGCGAGCAACCGTCTGAAACCTCCAAGATGCGCAGCGTAATCCGATTGCAGAGTTCCCGGGGGGGAGTGGGGGGTCTTGGAGGATTGCCTGTGGATCATTTCTTTATGGAGTGGTTGCCTTCGCTTGATGAGGAGGAGCGGGGTAACGCCAAGCTTCATATTCGAGCAGATGCGGGCCCTCCGCCCATGGTCGGGAGGCGAATATCTGTGCATACGAAGATCATGAAGCATAGCCAGACTGACAAAGTCGTGCTAACTGTACGCGTGGGGATTAGTCCTTCTTGTGAGCAAGAATTGGTCCTTTCAGGTGGTGAAAATGAAAAAAAAGGATCTCTCCGGCTGAGGCTGAAGATGCGATTGCAGCGTGCATTGTTATTCATCACCTGAAACACCGCTTGGAGCGCGTGAATGAAGATCTCAAAAACATGCCCCCCTGGTGGATGCCGAGTCTTTTCAGGTTTAAGCTAACCGAACGCTTCTGGAATACAAAATGGCGAATGTATTTTCAGAATGTATATGAAGCCATCACAGGTCTGGGTGATTTCAAGCGGGAAAGCGATCTCTTGGTGGGACTTGAACGCTACCACCGCTTTGTGCGTGGGTGGGAACAGCAACCCATCAATACAATAGAAGCGCTTGGCAATGCCGTTGACCGATTTCACGCGGCGGTTATGGATGATATGGCCGATTCTAAGGTGCCCCGCTATCCATTTGCCGAGTATTTGTATGTGCACGCGGCAACCACACAGCAAATTGGTATACCCCAACGCGCAGGGCAATCCCAGACGAAGCAAGCGAACTCACATATTGGTGTCCACGCAGTTCGGGCATTTGGGACGAGGCCGTATCAATGTGCACGATGGGCCCATGCGATGGCGTTGCAGGCCGGCGCCGAGCCGGTGTTGTTGCCTGAAGCATGGGAGAAAGTAAAAGCAGATTTAGACGCAGACTGTGAGCGTTATGATGGAACAGAAAAGAACCGTCAATTAAAAAAACTCGCCGAGGCGCAACTAGCTTCGGCCTATTTTCAGGCGAATCAGTGGAAGAAAACAATTGAAACGCGCTGGCCACAAGTCATTCAGGCGCTCGGGGCCGTCAAGCAAGGAAATGCTCCTGATGTGAAAAACCCCCCAAATGATCATCAGAATTTAGACCACGCTGAAGTCCTGTTTGAGGGTGGCGTGGATGCCATGCTGATGTTTGATGCGGCCGCGCAATATCATGAGGTGATCGATACAACCCAACGGCTCGTTTCCTTTGCCGAACAGGATATGCGCTTGTTGCGGGACGCAGTTGAGAAGCTTTTTGTGAACGAGACGGGAGGCGACAAAAAGCCTATCAGCGCATACATAGATGTAACGAAACTCAACGAAAAGAATCAGGGAATGGTGTATACACTGAGTAAATGTACCGGCGCTGGTGCCGCATCGAATGACTGTGAAAAACTTCGCGAAACCATTAGAGATTGGCTCCAAGAGGTGATGGATGTAAGCCATCAGCTTTCGCTTCTTTGCCTTGATCAAACCCTGTCAACCTTGGAGGCATCACGAGCGTATCACTGTCGAAGCGATTCAGACGATCATGCATCTGTACTGCCTGAGTGTCCCAGTAGCAAGGAAAACGTAAATAGATCAGGGGCAAGCACAAGCGCACTAGTGACAAGCGCGACAGCGCCCATGGCTAGCTCAATTGCTTCTGCGGTGGTGACAAGCGCGCCTGTGACAAGCTCAAGTGCAACTCCTGCCAATTCTAGTGCTTCCCCCTCACACGATAGCCCCGTCGATCTTGAACGCACCGAGATCAGAAAACTCCTGGTTCAAATGAACGATATCGTGGCCATTGCACAGATTTTTCGGACGGCTCAACAATGCAAGGCCCCATGGGATCACAGCACGCCCACTCTTCAAGAGCTCATCGAAAAAGCGGATGAAGTATTGAATAAATCACCTCTTTCACCCGTTATGGTTAGTGTACTTTATGAGTGTGCATTTGTTTCGGTCGCTTCGTCGAGCGATCTCGGAAAGAAACTTGTTGAACAACATCGGCATACAACGTTGCTGGATGCATGGTCTTGGGAGCCTCCATCGGCTGAATTAGCATGGAAACAAGAATACATTCTTAATCAAAAACCAACCTTGAGGGAAGCTAAAGGAGGGGAGGCATTGAAGGCGCGGCTTCATTATCCGGGTGCATGGGAAGTTCTCGGCGCCCACAAGGATGCAACCTGGGAACCTCAACCCGACAAGCTGAAGGAGCTAGCTCGCGCGGCCCAGCAGGCGTTTGGCAAGACCAAGGCATGGGACGAGAAGGAGCAACGTGAAGCGATCTGGACATGGGTGATGACAGGCGCCGATGAGAAAGACCACAGCAATGATTTGCGGACGGCCATGGAGACCGTGGGCAAAGAGCTGTGGCGAGGTGCGCTTCGCCGTGATCGCCCCGCCTCAGACGAAGCATCAACATGCCGTCCAATTCTTGCACTGATCGCGTGCGGCACCACTGAGGCAAATGAGTTAGGGAAACGGCCGGAATGCGAGGGCCTACCCAAGCAAAGATGTCCGCTGGACATTGAAAAGGATCGCTATAATGGCTTTGGTGATCCAATACCCCAAAGCGCAAGCGAGGTCGCAACAACGATTCAAACGATGTACATGCGCGCGATGGATGCGCATCAGGCCCTGATGAATCAACTGAGTAACGCTGTCAGCAATGTGCTCACGCCGTTCCTCAACGAAGCAACAAAGGGTATTGGGCAGAACGCCGCAGCGACGGATTTAACGCTACCATTCGCCGTGTTGCGGATGGCCGCGGCAAGCCGGCAACTTCCTGGTCTTAGCTCAACATGGATGAAACTGGCGCCCGTCATGGTACAAGTGATCGTCAACGATATTAAAATTGATTCGCTGACTCTGTTGCGCGTACCCGATCTTGTCAAAGCGCTGTCGGGCACGATTCCCTTTACCCACAAGAAAAAGCTTGTTCAGTCGGAAGGCGAAGCGTTCAGAAGCCTTGATGAATTAGCTTCCTCGCCTTGCTGGCCAAAAGCGGGCACAGACCAGGAAAAAGACCGCTGGCTGCGCCGGTTTCTGTCCCATGTTGTGCTCAAGCAGCATTATTATCAGCATAAAGATCCAATTGATCGAGCAGCATTTCGGACGCTTGAACTCAGTACGGCATACGAGGCATGGTGCCGCTGGGCAAGCGATGGTCAAAAACCGCTGGTAAAAGACGAAAATATACTAGCGTTTGCATGGATGTGGCAAGTGGATGGGGTCGGTGGAGAGAGCGATGCCTTGGTGGACGGAGATGCGCTGTTCGATTATCTCGTTGCCCGAAAGGAAATGGAATCAGGCAGACCAAATAAAGCTCTCTACAATGACCGGGGACTGGATTCCGGCGAAGGCAAGCTCTTGCGTGCCCGCGCCGCTGTGCGAGCAGGAAAGGGTGGCCTTGCTCTTCGTCACGCCTTTAAGGCTCAACAGCTTATGGCGCCCGATGGCCTTGGCTTGTTCGAAGGGGAGCTCATGAAAACTGTGGGGGATGCACGCCTGCTTTTTGCAACCCAAACCGCATCGGAACAAGGCTGGCAAGAATTCACGCGTGCGATTGAAGCTTATAAGCAGGCCGATCAGAACTCGCCTTTAATCAAACGAAGAATGGCCGCGGCCTATATCGAAATCCACCAACCCCAGAAAGCCGCCGACTTGGTTCGGGATGGTCAGTGTTGGAAAGACAAATGGCTTTTGGCCATCGCCAACCGGATGAAGGGCATCAGGCATGAGGCAACTATGCGTGGATTGCTGACCAATCCCATGTATACGATGGAAGATTTGCCGCGCCAATTGGGCAAGGCGGAAAGCGATCCCACCTGTGCACTACCTGTATTCATTGGTCAAATAGCCCGGGTTCATGGCCGCATGCTCCTCCAGGAGAATCGCTAATCCCCAAGACCAATCGTTTTCATTCTAGGAGAATATCATGTCTATTATTCGTCAAAAGCTTGAAGCCCTACACCGCGATGACCTTAACGCGTTTATCCTTGAAAAGTTCCCAGACGTAGCCCTCGGGCACTCCGAGTTGATGAACAATCGGGCGAAGATAAACGATTTGATTACTCATTACATCGGGAGGGAGCATGAAATTGAAGAAGCACTCCGGCAATGGCAGGCCAGAAATCCTCTGGGTACAAGACGGGCCAGCCTCGCGCTGGTTGTCGTTTCATCCCAGGATGAGTTAAAGGATAAGCAAACCACGGAGGGAGCCGACGCTATTCAAGAAGCCATTACCAAATCAAAAAACGGACGAACTATCGAGGTTAAACAGAACAAAGCCGAGACCAGCGCTGACATCGAAAAGATGATTGCGGACATTCCCCGCCAGGCCCTTCATATCCATGGAAAGCTATTGGATGAGCTAAAAAAAGACCTAGAGGACCTAGCCGATGAAAATCAACCCGAGGACCAGCAAAACCAAACTCCAATTCAGCCCCAAGCAGGCTTGTCCGACGAGAAAAGGATTCTTCCCTTGCGGCTGCTTACCCTCAGTAGCCCCGGCTCGGGAGAGCTTGCAAACAAAATGGTCGGAACCCTTGCGGATTGCACGGTAGGTGTGGATGGTGGCATGTCCGAGGAGGCCGAGCAGGTGTTCTTCTCATCCTTCTACAAGTCCCTTGGCGATGGCTGTCATGTGCACCGGGCTTTTGAGCGCGCGAAAACAGCCCTCGGCGTCCACGATTGGAGTCAGTATGACAGACCCCAATTGTTTGAAGAGCCGGGGGGTATCGCCCAGAAGACCTATTTGCCCCGAAAGCAATGGTCTTTTTATGCTGGGCCGGGATGGCGGCTTCCCGTATTTTTGGCCTATCTGGGCGCGCTTTATTTGCTCACGCTTTGGGTGCTGAAGGCATGGGGATTATAGAAATGAACCGCGTTAGGCGAGCGGTACAGAGGGGGAACGCCCGTTTACAAGCACGGCACTCGCTGTTACAAAAAGCATATCGCATATTATGGGGGCCCCTTCTCAGTCTATGGTTTTTTGTATTGAGGCGCTTGGAGCATCTTTCCACATGGCTTGTAGGCTCGCTGTTTGTTGTTGCAATGGCAGGGGGACATCTTATGTCCATAGCCGAACCTTCTTGGGCATTGAAGTATTATATTCTGCCTTCTGACAAGATTTCACCCGATGCCGAGTTGAATCAATGGATGGTGGATTCGCATCTTCAGATCGCGCTTCGCACGGCGGAAATGGTTCGGGCTTTGGATTATCTATTTGTCGAGGTACCAGCGAGCGAACAGCCAACGAACCTTGTCCCCTTGCGCAGTGTGATCCGCGTCAATGGTGGCCGGGGCATTGGTGGCCTTGGTGCTCTGCCTGTTGACCATTTCTTTCTTGAATGGCTTCCCGCTCTTACCGAAACGGAGCAGGACTTTGCCAAGCTTCATTTGGCGGTGATTTCGGGAGCACCCACGGAAGAGGACAAGGGAGGCGTGGCTGTGCGGACCTTTGTCAGGAAAGTCCCCGGTTCCTCAGGTACCAGAGAGAAGAATATTCATGTCACCGTGTTTCTTAACGATGAGCCCTGCAAGCAGGAGTTTGGTACAGAGGTCGAGCCCAACACAGGACATTTTCAGGAAGACATCACAGAAGACATTAAAAACATCGTGGCTGCTTGTATCCTCAGCCATTATATTGCGCACAGACTGCGCAAGATTGAAGATAGGGTGGCATCTTTGTCCTGGAGCGATCGAATGCGGCGTTTCACCAAAAGCATGAATGCCGCTGGTTATTTTCAGCAACTGTATGAGCCTATTGAAGATATGGGAGATATGTCGAGACGGACAGATCTCTTTGTGGGCCTTCACTTCTATGCCCAATTTGTGCGTACTTGGGAAAAGCAGTCCATCGGCGCAAGAGAAGCTCTTCAAAAGGCCGTTGACCGATTTCATGCGGCAATTGGGGATGATATGGCCGACTCCAAGGTGCCCCGCTCCCCATTTGCCGAGTACTTGTATGTGCATGCTGCAACTACAGAGCACATAGGCATTCCTGATCGCACGGGACAATTCCAGGCAAAGAAGCCGGAGCCACATATGGGTGTGCATGCCACCCGACTATTTCAAATCTGGCCATACTCATGTGCAAAATGGGCTCATACAATGGCCCTTCAGGCGAGTGCCGATCCAGCTTTGTTGCCTGCTGAATGGGAGAAAGTAATATCAGAATCAGAACCAGATTTGCGTTGCGAGCGCATAAGTGAGCCGGAAAAGATCAACAGAATAAAAAGCCTTGCCAATGCACAACTGGCCTCGGCCTATTTTCACGCCAACCAATGGGGAAAATTCATTCAGACGCGCTGGCCACGGGTTATCAAGGCACTTCTGGAAGCCAAGCAGCGGAATAGTCATGATACGAAAATACCCCCAGATGGTCATCAGAATTTAGACGCTGCTGAAATCCTATTCGAGGGTGGTTTCGATGCCATGCTGATATTTGATACGGCCGCGCAATATCATGAAATGATTGCTATAACCCAACGGCTCATTTCCTTTGCCGAGCAAGACATGCTCTTGTTGCGTGATGCTGTTGAGGGGCTTGTGAAAATTGAAGGTGTGAAGGGTAGCAACAGTCCAATCAGCCCAGATATCGGTATAATGAGGCTCGTTGAAGGCAACCAGGAATTGGATGCTACGCTAAAACGATGCAGTGCCGACGCTACATCAAACAACTGCGAAGGGCTTCGCGAGACCATTCGGAAATGGTTGGCGGCGGTGATGGATGTAAGCCATAAGCTTTCGCTTCTTTGCCTGGAGCAATCACTGTCAACCTTGGAGCTAACACAAGCCTACTACTGTCCAATCGATTTAAACAATCATGCGCCTGCATTGCCCGAGTGCCCCAGCGGAAAGGCAAGTACACTAGTATCCAGCCCGATTGCTTCTGCGGAGGCGACAAGCGCACCCATGGCAAGCTCAAATGCATCTCCTGCCGGGTCCAATGCTTCCCTACCAACTTATAGCCCTTCCGATCTTGAACGCGCCAAGATCAGAAAACTCCTGGTTCAGGTGAACGATATTATGGCCAATGCCCGCGTTTTTTGGACGATACAACAGTGCAGGGCCCCATGGGATCACAGCACACCCACTCTTCAACAGCTCATCGATAAAGCGGATGAAGTATTGAATAAATCACCGCTTTCACCCCTTATGGGTAGCGCACTTTATGAGTGTGCGTTTGTTTTGGCCGCTTCCTCGAGCGATCTCGGAAAGAGGCTTGTTGAACAACATCGGCGCACAACACTGCTGGATGCATGGTCTTGGGAGCCCCCCTCGGCCAAAATGACATGGGAACAAGAGCATATTCTCAATCAAAACCCAACATTAAGGGAAGCTAAAGAAGGAGAGGCATTGAAGGCGCGGCTTCATTATCCAGGCGCATGGGAAGTTCTGAGCACCTACAAGAATGCAACCTGGGAGCCTCAACCCGACGAGCTGAAGGAGCTAGCTCGCGCGGCCCAGCAGGCGTTTAGCAAGACCAAGGCATGGGACGAGAAGAAGCAACGTGAAGCGATCTGGACATGGGTGATGACAGGCGCCGATGAGAAAGACCACAGCAATGATTTGCGGACGGCCATGGAGACCGTGGGCAAAGAGCTGTGGCGAGGTGCGCTTCGCCGTGATCGCCCCGCCTCAGACGAAGCATCAACATGCCGTCCAATTCTTGCACTGATCGCGTGCGGCACCACTGAGGCAAATGAGTTAGGGAAACGGCCGGAATGCGAGGGCCTACCCAAGCAAAGATGTCCGCTGGACATTGAAAAGGATCGCTATAATGGCTTTGGTGATCCAATACCCCAAAGCGCAAGCGAGGTCGCAACAACGATTCATACGATGTATTTGCGCGCAATGGACGCGCGTTGGGTGCTGACAAACCAACTGAGTGAAGCCGTCCGCGATGTGCTCGCGCCATTTTTCAATGAAGCAACACACGCAGTTGTGCGAAATACCGCAGTGCCGGATTTAACGTTGCCATTCGCCGCACTCCGGTTGGCTGCGGCAAGCCGGCAAATTTCTGAGCTCACCCCAGTATTGATGCCAATGGCCCCGCACATGGCTCAAGTGATTGTAAACCACATTAACAATGATTCGGTGCTCCTGTTGCGGGAACCCGATCTTGTTCGCGCATTATCGGGTACAACCCCCTTTACCCACGAGAAAAAACTTGTCCAGTCGGAAGACGAAGCGCTCAGCACGATCGATGCCTCAGCGGCCTCATATTGCTGGCCAAAAGCTGGCACAGAACAGGAAAAACGGCGCTGGCTGCGCCGATTTCTGTCGCATGTTGCTCTCAATCAGCATTTCTATCAGCAAAGGGACTCGACGGATCGGGCAGCTTTCCAAACGCTTGAACTCAGTACGGCATACGAGGCATGGTGCCATTGGGCAAGCGACGGTCAAAAGCCGCTTGTGAAAGACGAAAATATCCTGGCGCTTGCATGGATGTGGCAAGTGGATGGGGTTGGCATGGAGAGCAACGCCTTGGTGAATGGGGATGCGTTAATGGATTATCTCGTTGCCCGAAAGTTAGTGGAATTAGGCGGGCCAAATCAGGCTCTCAACAATAGTCGGGGCCTGGATTCCGGCGAAGGCAATCTCTTGCGTGCCCGCGCCGCCGTGCAAGCAGGAAGGGGTGATCTTGCTATTCATTATGCCGTTATGGCTAAAATGCTTATGCCACCCGATGGCCTGGGCCTATTCGAGGGTGAGCTAATGAAAACCCTCGGCGACGCGTATTTGCTCACCGGGACAAAGTTCGGAAACCAAGATCCGGCGGATTATTGGAAAGCCATGGCGGCTTACGCTGCCAGCCCGATCCAAGGTTCCGCCCTGATCATCCGCAGGCGGGCCGCAGCGTTCATCGAACTTCAGCGACCCCAAGATGCCGTATCCCTGTTGTTGCCGAGTCACAAGTCCCCCGACCATTGTTGGAAAAATGATTGGCTGCTGGCCATTGCCAACCGCATGCGCGGAATCAAACCCAAGGCCATCATGAGCAAACTTCTGGCCAATGCCATGTATACCGTTGATGACCTCCCCCTTCAAACCAGCCCCGACCCCTGTGGCACGCCGGTGCCCATCGGCGACACGGCCAAGAAGGTTGGCCGCATGCTGCTCGAAGAAAATCAACCTTAATGCCGTGTGAAGTTGTTTTCTCTCTACCCCATAAGGAGCTTTGTTGTTACCATGTCCCTACGTGAAGACCTAGAAAGTTTACAACGCGATGATCTCGACGCGTTCATTCTCGATAAGTTTCCAGACGTATACCTCGACCTCGCCCAGTTGATGAACAGACGAGCCAAAGTGACCGAACTCCTGCTTAAATATCACAAAAATCAAGACCTAGTTGCCGATGCATTCGCCGAATGGTGCCTGGCTCGTCCCGGTGCTGTTCGAACCCGTCTGCTCATTCTGCTACCTTCTCCCCGAGGCACCATTCCAAGCGAATCGGCAGCGGAAGCAACCGCCTTGCGCGATGCGCTTCTACGATCGACATACGGCCGCTCTTTCGAAACTCGCGAACTCTCCTTCGTTACGGCTGACAGCCTGCGAAATGCGATTAAAGATATACGCCCCCATGCGATCCATATCGCTACCCATGGCGAGAGGACATCACTGGAAATCCAAAATGAGCGCGGGGAAATTGCTAATCTTCTCCCGCAAGACTTCGCGGATATCATCCGTCAAGCCCATCGGGCCGCCCGCCGCAGCGCAAACGATTCAATCTTGCTCATAACACTTAGCGCATGTTTTTCGGATCAGTATGCCTTGGCACTTGCGCCAATCGCTTCCTGCGCCGTTGGTATGACGGGCCTCGTCGAGTGTAAGAATGCTATGGCCTACTTTACCGCGTTTTATAAAACGCTTGGGGATGGTCAAAGTGTCGCCGAAGCTTTTAGCGTGGCAGGTACCAACCTGAGCGTTCACGATTCTTCTTTTCGCAACGTCCCCGTTCTTAAGCCTTCAGAAGAGGTGGCGAAAACAATATGCTTGCACAGGCTGCGGGCACGTTCGTAAACGGGTTCTTGGCTGGGTGTTCTTCGATGAAATATTGATTAGATTTCCAGGGCGGGATATCGATTTATTGATATTACTTTATGGAAGGAGCAGGATTCTCATTCTCCCCCTTCTTCTTCCCCCGCCTCCTGTACACCGCGCTCAATTCAAACGCCTTGGGAATCGAATCCATCCCCAGCGCCCGCCCCGCGCTTCTCGCCGCCCGCCGCGCTGCCCGGCAATTCTCCACAATCAGCCCATCAAGCAAATCGAGCACTTCTGTCTCCACCTGCGTCCCCTTGGGCACCGCATCCGCCTGCGCAATCCCCCGTAATGCGGGAATTATCTTCTCCAGCTCCGTAAGCAATACCTCTCCTCCACGCTCCTTCGCCGCGCCGGCTACGGTCGTACTCTTTAACACCCCCACGCACAGCTCCAACTGATTTGCCAGCGTATGAGGTTCCTTTGGCGGCTCCGCCACCCGCTTCAATACGCCCTCGATGACTCCCAGCGCCTCTTGCTCGGCAGAACCCGGTTGCTTTGAAAGAAAGGCCGATGTATTCCGCAAAATACTCCGGGCCCGCGTCCGCAAATCCTTGGCTGAGTTCAGCGTGGACCAATAATGAACATTGGTGGTCTTTTTTCCAGCCCGGCTTTCTTCGCGGCCCGCCATCGCGTCAATCAGGGCCAAACGACAGGTGGCCAGTTCAGCCGCATCGCCGGGGCTATAACCATGGTCGGCAAGGGCCGGGCCATGTTGTGCGTAGGCATTTTGGGTCAGCTCTGCCTGCGCCAGCGTGTCCGACGAGCTCAGCGTCCGGCCCAGGGCGATCAAACGGTCTTTGGCCTGGGGAGCGATAGAATTGGGATCAAAGGTCATGAGAAACTCCTGTATATAGGGTACGTGTTTGACTGCAAATGCATACCCGGAACTGCATGCGCCGGGTAGTTGGGTGACGAACGGCGCCGCAAGAGAATTCATTCCAAAAAATAAAATGAGTGCATATCCCTTGAGAAATCATGCGCGATACGCATCGTCTTCATGCAGCACAAAACAAAATGAGTGCGCACGCATTCAAGACCAGGAAGCGATACATGCCGTTTCAAGGCGCTACAAAAGAAAAGGAGTGCAAGGGAATATCGAATTCGTGGACAAGCGGTGGCGCACCCAGGCATGGCAAAAGAAAATGAGTGCGCACGAAATCATCGTTTGGGAGAACTCAACCCCAATCCAATGCAACAAAAAACAAAGCGAGTGCGGTCAAGGAATCTGCCCCGCCTTCACCGCATACACAATCCGCGGCATATTCGCGTGCCCTTCCGTATTGATCCACAGCCAGTCCTTTTTCGCCTCATAATAAATGCCCTCGGGCATCCATCCCCATTGGCCCTGCGAGGCTTGATAGACCTTCGATGCTTGATCTTGCGCTCCCGTAAACAATGCTCCGCTATAGCGTGTGGCATTTAGAAAAAACTTTCCCCCTATCGATGTCGCCCCTTGAAGATTACGGTTTCCTGCATACCATGCCCCCGATGCCCTCACCGATCCGCCCGGTCCCGCCGCGGGCTTGTGCGTGGCTTCATCCAAAGGCCAGCGAAATAGACGGCTGTATATCCCATTCACAGGATCATTGTCGTATTCACCCGATATCAGCGATGGAGGCGTGGATGTGCCATCTAACGAAAGAAAGGAAAAATTGGGCCGGCAAGCCGATGCTAAACCCATCGGAAAGTAGTATCCTCCCACTTGGGGCAGGACATAGGCATAACCATAGGCGCACAGCTCGTTTCCATTGGCCCCCACGCGCGAAGAACAAGCCGCCGATGTCGAGACCGCAAATAGTTTGCTTATGTCAAACACCCGCACTCCCCGCGATGTATCCGCCACATATAAGTAGTTGCCGGCCCAAGCCATGCCTCCAGCATGAATATTCACGGATTTAAAGCCGCTTTGAGCATCGGGCTCCACCAGAAGCAGATGGCGGTAGGGGACATTGCCCCCAATCGAGCCAAGGTCCGCAAAGGATACCCTTACCCCTTTGTCCGAGCCGCTCACCGGGGGATTGGGGTCGTCCGCAATATTGGCTGAATCATAGTGCCATGAAACTACGACAAAATCCTTGGCGCCCGCGCTTCCTCCTGCAAGACCTTGGGGAATCCAATAGCTTACATTTTGATCTCCGTTTTCCCATTCAAAGGCTCCCATATATCCCACCACGCTTCCAAGATCGGAGGCAAGCGCTGCATCGGGTTTGGTTCCCGTGCGGTTGAGATCCAAGGCATCGGGGCTAAGATAGGCAACTCCCAATCCATCGAGAATCGCCGTATAGGCTGGCCATGTTTGGGTATCGCTTAACGCAAAATGGGAGTTGGGTATGGCTCGAAGTCCATCATGCTCGGCATAGCCCGCAATTGGCCCATGATAGGGGCATGCACAAGCTCCATCCCAAGCATCCTTGGGACAAGCTGCGTCCGTTCCATCGCAGCTTTCATCGATGTCGCATTCGCCGCTCGATGGGCGGCATACGCTTCCGGCCGCCTTGGGAGGATGAATACAGATGCCGTTTTCATCGCATTGATCGTCGGTGCAGAGATTGCCATCATCTTCGCACAGACATGTTCCCCCATCGGGATTGGGCGTGGATGCATCGATGGAAGCGTCTTCTGAAGCATCCAGCCCTGCATCTTGAGAAGGGGGTGGAGCACAAGACGCGGGGGATTCGCATGGAGTGGTTTCGGAACTGCAGTGCAGGCTCGCGATGGCAGGGATACAGGCCGCGCAAATACCCAGAAACAGAGGGCGGGAACGCATCATAGACGCTTGTATACAAGGGTTTGAGAGATAGCGTCAACGCTTTTTTTGGGGAAGTATAAAAAGCGGCCTTTGATTTCCACCTGGGTCTGCGTTTACTCAGGCCCGGGCAATGCCTGCCCCAGCTTCAGCCTTGGCTTCTTCCGACTTCCCAGGGAAAAAGAAGAACCCGGCCGGGCATAAGGGTTGCTTTGCGCCTTGGGTATGAACAAAAATCGCCATTTTATTTCAATTACGGGTGCCGCGCTTAGTTTGCTTGGGCTTAGCGTGGGTGTATGGGGTTGCGCTGTTGAACAGCCGGATGAATTAAGCCCAACGGAGCTGGTGGGCAATACCGAATGGTCGGACGACGGGCCTCCGCCGGAAGAATTGCCGATTAGCGAGGAAACGAGCACATCGAGTTCGGCCGTCAGCGATATGCCCAATTTTCAATTGCCCTTTCCTTGTGGGCAAGTATGGGCAGGCCAAACGCGCACCAATCATAGCCCGGTGAATTCGGTGGATTTCAATCGGTCGAATGATATCGGCGATGCGGTTGTGGCGGCCTTTTCGGGCAAGGTTACGCGCGTCGAGAATTTAGGCAATACAAGCTATGGAAAGTGGATTGAGATCGATCATGGAAATGGATATCGAAGCCGCTATGCTCATCTGGATTCGCAGGCTGTAAAAGTAGGGCAGAGCGTGAATATAGGGCAAAAGATTGGCACGGTGGGCAATACAGGGGGTTCGACGGGGGCGCATTTGCATTACGAGGTACGGAGGGATGGCATAGCGGTGAAGCCTTATTTTAATGGCAGCCAAGCGCTCTTCTTTGGCACCAAGGATTATACGAGCAAGAACAGTTGTGAAGGCACGGGAGGAAGCCCAGCGCCGACATCGGTAACGGGCACGGTAAACACCAACGGCGCGCCGCTTACCATTCGGGCCGATGCGAGCACGTCCGCGGATGCCGTGGGTTCGGTGGCCGATGGGGAAAAGGTGACGATTACCTGCCAGAAGAAAGGAACGAGCGTGACGGGGACCTATGGAACCACGACGCTTTGGGATTATATAGGGAATGGATATGTGTCGGATGCTTATGTGAATACGGGGTCGGACGGGCAAGTCGCCCCAACCTGCCAATAAGTTGACGAGCGGGCGCCAGGCTTGATAGGGTGCAGAACCCTTATGAAAGCGAAGATGCAAGCGCTCGCCTTCTGGATGCGCAGGGTGTGGAACCGCGATCCATTTCTGGTATGCGCGCTTAGCGTTGGCATCGGCGCCAATCTCCTTCCGCTTATCGTTTCGCGCTACCTGCCCTTTACCGATATATCAGGTCATATGGGCCTGATCGGAGCTCTTGTTCACCGCAACGAGCCCGCCGCTCGCATCCCTGACTTCTTTATCATCGATATCCGGCTGATTCCATCCATTTTATATAGCTGCGTGACATGGGCACTGAGTTCTTTGATGGGACTGCCCGAGGCCAATAACGTATACATGGCCTTTTTGTGTGTGCTTGGCATGCCCTTGTCGATGGTGTATGCGCTTCACTCCTTTGGGCGCGATCCCCGGCTGGCGCTTTTGTCCTTGCCCTTGATTTATCATCGCTGCCTCTGGTTTGGCTTTGCTTCCTATGCCGGCGCCGTGCCTATGATTATCGCTGGATTGGCCGTGCTCAACGATATTCTCAAGGAATCCCGCGGGCTTGGATTTGCGCGATGGTGGCGAGTGGCGCTTTTGGCGGCGCTGTCTATCTTGATCGTTGCGGCCCATGCCTTTGCGGCCTTGGCATTTTTTGGATTGAGCCTGGTTTTATTGATGTCAAGCTGGCCAACCTGGCGCGGCTCGATCCAATCCTTGGGGGGGCTTGTGCCAGGTTTGATTTATGTGGTGGCTTGGATCAAGCGAAGTCAAGGCCCCAGCGGGAACCAGAACCTGATTCAAGAGCTGCTCGCCTCCAACAAAACCCTAAAACAGCATATAGAACTGTTCTATCAATGGACAATCCATGGGCTCAAGTCGGGGGTGGATGATTGGGTCCTTGGATTTCTATGCGGGGGACTCTTGCTTAGCCTGGTGTGGACCGTAATCAATCGGCGATCGGAATCCCCCACGCGCCACCGCTTATGGACATGGCGGCCGATGATCCTGCTGCTGGTGGTGATGGCCATGTTCGCACTTTTGCCGATGGAAATATCCAATCCTCCATGGTGGGCCGTCTGTGTTCGGATGGTTTCGCTGGCTTGGCTCTTTGCGATTCTGGCGCTTCCTCGCGCGGGCCGCCGCACACCGGCATGGGTTGTGGCGCCCGCCTTGGCTGCGGGGGTATTTTATGGTTGCTATCTGGCCTATGACTTCCGCACCTGGTTTCGCGATGTAGAAATGGCTGGCTTTGACGAGGCGCTGGACGATATTCCGCCGGGCGTTCGGGTGCATGCGATATGGCCTGATTTTGGCGGTGAATCGCACTACGCGCACTTTCCCTTTGCCCATTTTGGGACATTTTATACGGTGCGGCGCGGGGGTTTGGCCGTTCCTATGATGGATGGCACCAAAGAAGTGTGGGTCTTGCCAAAGCCTCGCCCGCCTCATGGGGGTTGGTCGCAGGTGTGGAGCGTAACGTGGGCAAAGCATGGTCAATATTGGGACTATTTTCTTGTAAAGGCCAATCCTCCCGGCGCTCCGGCCGTACCTCCTCCAATGAGGGATGCTCCGGCCGGCGCCCTTGAAAAAGTCAGTACGCATGGGTTGTGGACGGTGTATAGGCGCGCGGCAGGGTTCTGATACGATCGCCTGTTAAGGTCCGCAGAAGGTCACAGATTCCAAGCACTTTCCCCCAATACAATAACCGCTCGCGCATTCGGGATCGATGGTGCATACATCGCCATTTGCCCCCAGAGGCGTGCACATGCTTGTGGCCTGATCGCAGTATGAAACTCCATGGAGGCAAGCACTATGAGGAGCGCATGCCCCTGTATCTGGAAGACTTTCACATGTCCCCGCTGGACAGTACAAGCCATCCAGGCATCCCGAAAGATGTAGCTGCAATCCAGCGGGTTCGGCCAAACATGCTTCACCCTCGGAAGATGGACGCTGACATGTCCCTGCGATAGGCGTTCCATCGTTCTGAAGTCCCGCTCCCTTGCATAACAGGCCATCCGCGCACTGCACAAATCGGAAGGCCGCGTTGTTTTCCTCGGCATTGGTGCTGCATGGGCCTCCTTCCTTGATCCTGGGTTCGCAAATGCCGCCTTCGTCGCCTTCCGCGATACAATACAGACCCGGTGCGCAGGATGCGTCCGTGGCACAGCCTTCTCCTTCGCCGCGCAGGGGAATGCATTTGTTGGTTGCGGACCAGCACACAAATCCGCTCTTGCACCCGTAATTATCTTTGCATGATGCGTCCAATCCTCCAGGCGTGATACAACTTCCTCCCGAACATTTCAGGCCGGCCCGCGCATCGCAATAAGGCCCAGCGATCAGCGAACAGGTGTCGCCCGCTTGAGCAACCGCTGGGCATACGGTGGGGCAAGCATCTTCGGCGATTGCGGGACATGCCCCATGTTCACATTCAAACACGGCGAAACAGGGCTGACCTTCGGCCACTTTGCCTTTCATCGCTGCAAAACAGGCCGCCAGTGTCGCGTCTGAAACGGTGTCCGCCAAGCAGTTGAGGTTCTCGACGCCGGCAATACACTTACCCGCTTCATCCGCATTGTACTCCATTCTCCCGGCCGCCACGGCGTCCGCGGGGGATTCACCAAGCTGAGCGATCATATCGCTTTTACATTGCTCGACCCAATAGGGAGCGGTCAAAAAGCAGCGCTCAAAGCGTGAACAGGCGGCGTTCGCATAAGTGCTTAGAAAATCCTGGGCATCCACGGGAGGAGGCGGGGATTCGGGCTCGGGAGAGGTATCGTTGTCTCCTCCACATCCGCCGAGCGCGAGAAAGAGGCCAAGTAGCACAAGCCGGTGGATACGCATGATTAATTAAATCTCCCTACAAAAACCATAAAAAAGCCGGCGCTGGCCGGCGTGGGGGCACATTTAAGAAAGACAAGGGGAGCTCAGCCGATACTGGAGAACAGGCCCAAGCCATCTCTCCCTCGTTTTTCGGCGCCTTATGAGCGCCTAGTACGTCATCGAGCAGTAGCCGCCGCCGGCATTGACCCAGTTGCGCTGAATCAGGAAGTCGCGGGCACCCATCTTCACATTGGCCTTGGAGCCATTGGCGACGTTATAGGTTGTACCCCAGGTCCACGCGCACTTGTCGGCGTTTTCGTAACCACGATTGTCCCACCACGCGCTAAGCTCTGGATCGCTCGCGGCTTCCACGGCTTCGTGCGCGACGATAGAGACCATCGCATCGGCGCCCGCGTTGCCATTGGGGCTGGTGGTTTGCGCGGCACACGAAGACGGGCACCGATCGGCATTACCCACGAAGGAGTATTTGATGGTGGTGCCGCTATACGCGCCCGCGTCATGCCAGCCGCAATACTGCGTGCAGAAACCCGAGGCCGCCGTGACATCGGCCGAGGTCAGCACGAAGTAAATGCCATTGGCATCCTTGGGCAGAGCGCCGCTCCCGATCGCATCCGTCACGACCGAGAAGATCTGCGCATCGCTCAGGCTGGTCCCATAAGGATACGCCACGCTGGTGCTACCTGCCAAGCTAACGGAGCCTGACACCTTGGTATTTGAGCCGTTGTAATAGGTCTCGGCGATATTCCAATACGCTGACGCACCCACGTTATTGGCGAAATCGTTGAGAATGGACGGTCCTGTATTGCCCGACCAGTTACCGTACCAGATATAGTACAAATTAATGGCATTGGTCATCACGGGACCGCCGTGATAGCTAATGCCGTTGCTGACAGGCTTACCACCGGCCTGATTAGAGACCTGGCTACCATTGATAGGGAGAATGGCTTTACCATACGCGGTGGGACCAATATCGCCCAATTCCGCGAGTTCCTCATCCGAACCTTCGGCAGGTTCGGTGGAATCCGCGACACAACCGATCATACCGACCATAGAAAGAGCAAAGAAACCGAGAACGAGATGCTTCATAGACCTTACCTCCAACACAAGCGGCACCCGAGGCACGCGGAAGTCCTGGGGTGCAAAAGGTCCCCCACCGCCGCGCCGGTCTCGAAGGGAGAACCTGGGAGGGTTCGCATATCGAGCCGTTGCGAGTTTATCAGAACGGGCAGGATGATAAAGGGATAAAGATTGAAGTTGGGGGAGGCTTGTTTTGAAGGCGATTGAGCGAGACGGCGAGAAGGGTGGGGTCAATATTTGGGGATGGAGGGGAGCGCGGGTCATTCCGAAGGTATTGTGTCAACGCTTTTTTGGGAAAAAGATGGGGCGTTATTGGAGGGAGGAGCAGGCGAGAGGAAAAAATATGTAATCACCAATCATCGGGCACCAGCGGCTCATCATCGGCGAGGCGGAGATTGGGGATGTAAAGGTCGAGTTCGCCGAGTTCAAAGCGGCAGCGGCCGACGGTGTGGTAGAAGTCGAAATCGAGTTTGCCTTCGCAGCGATAGCGGCCATCGCGGGGACGGTAGGCAACCCAGCCTTCGGGGAAGGGAACGATGACCGCCAGACATTCACCACTGGCGGTTGACCACATGCGGATGGTGTGATCAGCGGAGCCAGTAATTAGACGGGTGCCTGATGGGCTAAAGGCGATACAGATGACGGGGCCTCGATGGCCTTGAAGGATACGGGTACAGTTTCCCGAGCGGGTATCCCAGAGGCTTGCAGTCTTGTCGCGAGAAGAGGTGGCGAGAAAAGAACCGTCATGGTTGAAGGCGACGGATAGTATCTCTTGGATGCCATAGAACATGTTTCGAATGGCATGGAAAACGTGGTGGCACTTCCCAGAACCAATATCCCAGAGGCGAACGGTGTTGTCTGCTGATGCGGAAACAAAGTAAGAGCTGTTGTGGTCGAAGGCAACAGCGTTCACACTGCCCTGATGACCCTCAAGGATACGTTGGCATGTTCCCAAGCGTGGGTCCCAAATCCGAATCGTGTTATCGTCTGAGCCGGAAGCGAGGGAAGAGCCATCATGGTTGAAAGCGACGGCGTTTACGCTGCCCTGATGACCCTCAAGGATACGTTGGCATCTTCCCGAGTTGGTATTCCAAAGTCGAACCGTTTGATCTTTGGACGCCGAAGCGAGAATAGGACGATTGGGATGAAAAGCGATAGAACCCACTGGGAGTTGATGGCCTTTAGAGTCGCTAGTGCGTGTTCGCCATTGCACATCAAAAAGTCGAATGGAAACATCGAATCGTTTATGATCGACTTCAGCGACAGCAAAGACGGAACCATTTTGGTTCACAGCAATCGCCCTCCCCAGATCAAAGCGGGTGATGGCTTCGCTGAAATGCCTAACCAAGCGTCCATGTTTCAAGTCAAAGATTGCTATCGCATTATCTGAAGCCCATGCCGCGAGATTGGCGCCCGGGCTGTAGGCCATACACGGGGAATTTGCAAGAAAAGGTACTTCCCTTTCGACGTCTGGCACCGCTTGAACACCATCCAACGAGGGGGGAGCGGCGCCAAAAGTCCGGTGCAAATATGCCTGCCATTCAGGCGTAAACATCTCTCCCTTTGCACCCATAAGCTTGGCCCCGGTCCACTTGGCGTTCTCCATAAGGCGAGCGCCCGTGAAATCCACCCCCATCAACTTTGCATGAGAAAAATCCGTTTCATCCAGAGTCGTATCGCAGAGCTTAGCTCCTTCCAGATTGGCATTGACAAGGTTTGCGCCTGAAAGGATGGCTCCCGATAGATCCGCGCCCGCTAGCGTGGCGCCCCGTAAATCAGCAAAGGCAAGGTTTGCATACCTCCAATCCACCCCGCTAAAATCCCTCCCCCTTAGGTCTTGCCCCTCCAAATTGATATCCGAAAGCGGCACCTTTAGCCTCGTAAGCACCAGCGCCGCATTCTTCTTCTCATACCCCTCTCCCTTCTCCTTCAATATCCTCCTAGCCCAAGCGACCGCATTCTCCCTCCCCGCCATCGCCCATAAAAAATCAGCCATCAGCAGACTAATCTCATCCACTTTTAGCGCATCCGGATTTCCCCCTCCCCGAATCGTCTCGGCGACCAACCTCGCCAAAAACCATTCCATAATCGAGCGATGCACAAAGGAAAATCTACCCTCTCCCTCTTCCGGCTTCTTATCCCTGACCAAGAGCGAGCCAGACCCAAACATCTGAGCCACAACACCGGGAGATAGAGGATGTTTTCCCCCGCCCGCCGCCACCGCCGCCAGTTCTTCTTCCAGCTCTTTTTTGCCTATTTGGCCTTGACGCTCATGCCATAGCCATCTCGCGATATTTTCAATCCCAATCTCCAGGGCCTTGCGGCTTATCCCATGCGGCGCCCCCGGGGGATTCGCCCGCTGATGCTCAAAATCAAGCCAGTCCTTTACCAGCACTTCATAGAGATCCGCCGATTTAATCTCGCCTTTTTCTTTCTTGGCCTCCCTCAGCTTTCCTTCAGGCAGCTTTGCAATAAAGCTTAGCATCCTCGGGTTTTCAGATAGACCCATCAAGTCTTTTACATCGTGTATCAATCGGTAGCGGTCTTCCGCTGCCTTCTCCTCCATTAGCACATTTCTCAAATAGCGCCGAATCTGCTTCTCTCCAAAGGGCTCCAGCATCACCAGCCTATAGCCGGGAGCTTCTTCCGCTCTCTTCGCCAGCTCGCGCTTGATGGCTGTCTTGATGTCCCCATCCGTTAGAAAATAATGCCTACGGCTGGATAGCACCACCTTGGCATGGCCCTTCACCGCTTGCGCTACCGTCTCAAAATGAGCGATGGCGCTGTCATAGTCCACCCTTAGCGCCAGTTCGTCATAGCCGTCGAAAATCAGCGCAATACGCCCTTCGCTAAGCATATAATCAAAGGCCGCAAAGCTATACCCAGCGATATCGTATTTGGCAAAATGCGCCGCCATTAGCTCTTTTAGGCTGTTTTGCTTCTCCAGCCGGCCCATCTCCACCAGCACGGGCCACACGGGGTGCTTTTCCCGGACCATGCGCCGGCAAACTTCGCGCAATAAAAATGTCTTGCCCGCGCCAAAGTCGCCCAGGACCAGCGCAAATCGGGCTTGGTTCTGGTCATCCAGCCATTGAAGCAGAGTTTCTAGGATACTTTCGCTGGATATGCGCTCCCGGTTGCCTTGCAGTTCTATGCTCGCGGGCTGATCGACATAAATGGAAGGGAGATAGCGTTCGTCTTGTTCTAGGGCTTGGGTCTGGCGCTCGAGGTAGGGACTAAGATCGAATAAACCTTGGGCTTCATAAAAGCTTTGGAGCTTAACCCCATGCCTGTAGGCATTCCGGGCCAATTCAAGAGGGGCTTTATTTCCCGTGTGGATCAAGATCGAGCGCAGCAGGGGATCGCGTATACGGTAGGGGGTTTCGAGCTCCTCGATAAAGCGGCGGATCAGTTCAGGGGTAATGTTCTGATCGATGGCACCCACCAAGCGAAGCTCTTGAATGCCTCCTTCATCACATTCCACTTCAAGGACACCCGCGAAAGGGAATTCTGTGCGATGAGGGGTGATTTGGGCGCCTGGATAGCGGTGCTCCATCAAACGGGTCACTTTTTCCAGGAAGGGATGGCGCCGCTCCAGGGCCTCAAAGCGATATCGTTCCGTTTTTTCCCGATGTGCGCGAGGCTTTTCGGCCGTCCGCTGCTCGGGTTCAAAATGCCGCTTTAAAAAATGCAGAAGAAACCATGCGGAAGCCTTGCACCCAAAGGGTCTGTAGGCGTCGTCCTTGCTCCCATCGGCAAAATCTTGAACGGCCTTGATTAAAATTGCTTGTTTTTTAAAGCGCTGGGCCAGTTCTCCAATGGCTGTGCCTTCCATTTCAAGGGCGATGGTATTGCGCTCGTATTTGCGCAGGCGTGTGAAAATCCCCGGGTCTTCCACAACGGCCGAGCCTGTGGCTACCGCGCCCGAATGAATGCGTAGAGCTGGGTCTTTAGGAAGGCCATCAGGATAGAGCAATTGATCTTCAAGGATGGCATCGCGGCCTTTATCGCTGAGTCGGAGTTCGCGGCCTTTGCGTTCAAGGAGTTGTTCGGCGAGGGCGCTTTTGATATGAACGCTCCATTGGGGGCAGGTGTGGGGGCGCTCGGGATGTTGTGCGGGAGGCTCTTTCCCTTGGGTTTCGTGCGCGTATTGGGTGTGCAAGAGCCATTTTCGCTGGGCTTCTTTGGAGGGAGGGCGTTCTTGTTGAAGCGGCGTGAGATCGATCTCGCGGGCCAAAAACGACGCATCCATTTTCCAAGTGGCTTCGAGGTCGAAGCTGCGCAATGAATGAAAGAATTCTTCTTGGCCTTTTTTGTGGGTGATGCGTTTTCCTTCATCGTAGGCATATAGGCGCTCGGCCACGATAATATCGCCGAGCCCTACCTTTTCCCGGTATCCCGCGCATATTCCGCACATGGCCAAGCACGAGGGATCGAGTTCGACCAAAAGCTGCTGTCCCCGGATGGCCGCCGAGCGCTGGCCCATTTCGCCTATCCATGCGGTGGCCACTTCAATGGTTTCACGGAGACGGTTAAAGATTCTTCGGCGATAATAGCGAAAGCCGCTTAAGTCGCATTCTTCGCTCCAGGCTTCGCGGCCGCTGCCGTCGATTTCAATCGAGAGCAGGGCTTCCAGCTCGTCCTGAAGGGCTACGAGGATAAGGACATGCACGCCGTTGGAGGGGCGGGAAGTCATTGCGATGGGGCGGGTAGCTTCTTCCTGCGAGGCAAGCGATGGATCGTCGGGCATTGGGAGGATGTCGTCGGCCATAGATATAGACATAGAGAGCTTCGATTTCTGCCGGAGCAAGACCTGGGTCTCGCGGACAACGGAATGCAAGTCATATCATTCCTCGCTACGGAGGTAAACGAGGATGATTGCATCATTCCAACGAGCTCCTCCAACCGCCGCCCCACCCATCTTGGTCATTGCAAGCTATTCTTTCGTTGCGCCCATTCATTATCTACCCCGAGACAGAGCATCGTATCGTGGTACATGAGGCCCAGTTCGCCGATGTGTGGTTTGAACCCGATCCGGCGGCTGAAGAAGGCCGGCTGCGCTTGGGCTGGCTGGGCAAGATGAGCGAGGCAGCTTGTATTTTCGAGCCGTTTTCTAGTCTTCCTGGGCTCGATGAAGTGCGCGAGTGCCTGCGCAAGCTGCTCGGCAAACATCATCACCGCAGCATGGAAGCGAAAAAACGGAAGCAGAAAATGCCTGAAATGCCCCGGCTTTGGATTATTGCGCCCGCGATGCCAGAAGCCGTGCAAAAAGATTTCGGGTTCTATGTTTCGGATGTGTGGCCTCCTGGAATTTGGCTGTCGCCCAACGGTATTCAACTGGGATGGGTGGCATTGTCAGAGCTGCCTCAAAATAGGGAAACCCTGATGCTGCGCATGATTTTGGTGCGAGGCGCCGTGTATGAACAAGCGTGCCGCGAACTCGAAGCCTTGCCTGAAGACGCCTGGGAAAAGTGGACAGCGAATAGATTTCTATTTGCCAGGATGCAAAAGCTGATTGAAGATAGGGAAAACGAAAGGCGGGCGCTCAGCGACGAAGAGAAGGAGTTCGTGATGAACAGTCAGCAAATCTATGAGATGAAGGTAAAAGAGCTCTTGGAGCGCGGGCGGCAGATGGAGCGCGAGGCCGCGGAAAAGCGCATGGCGATGCTGGAGCAGCAGATGCTTGAAAAGGCGAGGCAAGAGCGCGAGGCGGCCGAGCAGCAGATGCTTGAAAAGGCAAGGCAAGAGCGCGAGGCGGCCGAGCAGCAGATGCTTGAAAAGGCGAGGCAAGAGCGCGAGGTGGCCGAGCAGCGGGTGTTGGAAAAAGTGAGGCAGGAAAGCGAGGCGGCCGTCCAGCAAATGCTCGAGAAAGCAAGGCAAGAGCGCGAAGATGCAATGCGCTCCGTGCTCGCGCACATCTATTTAAGCCGCTTCGGATATGTGCCCGCCCCTATCGTGCATGCGCTTGAAATGGAGCATTCTCCCGAACGCCTGCTCTCGTGGAGCGCCGTCTTTTCCATGGGCTCCCAACAAGAAATCGACCGCAGCCTCGCCATCACCGCCCGCTAACCCTCTTCGCCCGCCTCCCGGCTTTCCCCGCTTCGTTCTTGCTCCACCTCCACATCCTCCCCGCGCTTCCACACCGGCGCCTCATCCAGCGATGGCCAGCCAACTAAAAATTCGTGTGGATTAAATCGCCTTTTGTATTGCATCGAAACACAGCCCGGAACATAATATCCCAAATATAAAAATGGCTTGTTCCGCGTCGCCGCAAGCCGCGTCTGAAATAACACATTCCCTATGCCCAGCGATGTGTGCGCGTAATCCGGATCAAAATAAAAATATACCGCGCTCCAAGCGTTTTCCGTCTCGTCGCAAATACCCACACCTATCAGCTTGCGCTTGCCACGCCCAAGATCGTCGTAATATGAAATTTCCCGGACGCATGGATGCGGAAATGCAAACGTAAGATAATAACTCTCTTTATCCATGCGCTGGGGCGTCCAGTCCCGCGCCTCTTCGCGGTAGCTGTGCCAGCGATGATATAAATCGAGCCTCTCTTGATCGAGCCTCGGCGGCCCAAGCATGGCCACCCAGCGATTCATGTGTTTCATCGCCCGCTTCTGGCTCCGCGAAAGAACAAATTCCTTGGTCGGAAGCCGAATCGGCACACACCGCGAACAGCCCGTGCACACAGGGCGAAAATAATCAGGACCAAATCGCCGGTAGCCCCGAATCAGTAGGGCTTCGAATTCGTCCGGCGTAAGTTCAAGCATGATTTGATGTTCAAGTGAGGCTTGTTGCTCGAATAAATACGGGCATGTATGAGGTTTATCGATGATCTTTTGCAGTAGCCTCGCCATACGGTGGACCTCCAATTCAACGGGGTTGTTTTACATCTGTTTTAATCAAGTCCCACGATCATTTAGGGATTTGCGCGGACCAAGCTATATCGCAATCGATGCCAAAATGCACCATCAGGAAGGCTGGGCGCTGAGCCCACCGCCACCAGCACAAAGCTCGATCCATTTTTAAAATCACTGGGCTGAATATTTGGATTGAGTGCAAAAGAATCGCCTAGCAATGTGGATGAGGTGGGGTTGAGCGAAGCCGGATAATAGGTGAGAATTTGCGCATTTTGCGCGGGCCCCAGCGCTTCGGCCGATAGGGAATCAAAGGGAGGTTTGGGCGCCACCGCACCCATGGATATCTCCGAGGCAATCGGCCAATCTTCTTGGCCCGATGGTTTAATGCGAATATCGACTTCATCCATCGCAATGGCCGCATGCACAGCTTGAAGATTGACGCGATCGCTGTTGGTAATGCGGGACATGGCCAATGCGATCAGCGTGCTTGTCGGGTTCGAGGGCGAATATTTTTTTCCGCACGCAATGGTTTCAACAGGATCGGTATGGCCGGGGCCTCCCATGCAGCCCGCCGGAACAAGCAACAAACTCCGTAGGGCCGTGAATGCCGAGCCGGGCAGCGCCGCCAGCGAGCGGGCTGCCAAAAATGGCCCAATGGGCGCTGCTCCTCCACTTCCGCCGCTTCCGCCGGCTCCACCCGCACCACCCGCACCACCCCCGCCGCCCATTTCACTAAAAGTGTCTGCCAATGCGATGATATCCGCACAGTTCTTTCCCGCGCCGAGTTCTAAATCGCCCCCAATCGCATACACATGAACATCCGTATTGGAAGGAATAACGCTTGAAATGGGCGACACCACCCGGCTTTTGGCGAAGGGCAGGCCCGATATTTCGCTTGGCCAGGGAAATACCTTGGATGCGTCGCCGCCCGGATAAGGAATAAAACACAATTGAATTGCATCGTAATCATTGATGCCATTGACGATGGTTAATGCCGGAGGGCCGTCGGGTTCGGGGATAGAATTGTTTGCGCCGCCGCCTATGTCTCCGCCTGCGCCCGAGCCCCCTGCGCCTCCCGCGCCCGATGAGGACGAAGCCGGGCCGACGGGCGGATCGACGCCTAAATCGCGGTCATTCCCAGCGCAGGCGAATTCACTGCTCAAGCCGCACAGCAATACACAAAGGCCGATTCGGACGGGAAAATGGCGCGTGCGCATGGCGCGGAGCTTATCCGCCGCGCCCGGCTCTACCAAGTCCTGAATTGGATCTCCTTTCATTTTATAGGGGCTTGAATGCTTTTCGGGATTGCCTGCGCCATCGGGCAGCATTAGATGCCGTCGTTCAGATGGTGCGCGTTCAATTAAGCCGGACAGCGGAAATGGCGGTGTTGCGCGGTCATCCTTGGGTGTACCGGGAAGGGATTGCCCGCTCCGCCCAGGGGCTGCGTTCCGGCGATTGGGTCGGGCTGCAAGGCACCGAGAAGCACGCGCTGGGCTTCGGTTTATGGGATGCCGAATCGCCGATTGCCGTGCGGGTTTTTTCGCGCGCCGAGCAGCCCCAGCCAGATGCCGATTTTCTTGCGCGGCAAATCGGAAGCGCCATAAGCAAGCGAGATGGTCAATTCGATCAAAATGGACCGACCACCGCCTACCGCCTATGCAATGGGGAAGGCGATCGCGTCCCGGGTTTGGTGCTCGATCGCTATGATTGGGTATGCGTGATGCGATTGGATGGCCATGCGCTTTTGCCTTGGGTGCCGCGCATTGTGCCGCTGCTCGTTCCGCAATTAAAAGCGCGGGGTATTCGATGCCTTTGTCTGCGCGATCCCCAGCCCGCCGATGAAAAAGCGGCGAAATGCTCGCTGTTATGGGGCGATAAAATCCCCGAACGCATTTGGATCAGCGAATATGGAATGAGAATGGAAGTCGATCTATGGCACGGGCAAAAGACCGGTGCGTTTTTAGATCAGCGCGAAAATCGAAGGCTTGTGCGCGCGCATCTATCCAAAAACGCCGGCGTGCTGAATTTATTTAGCTATGCGGGGGGCTTTTCAATTGCGGCGGCGCTTGGAGGCGCGTCTCATGTCACGAGTGTCGATTTGGCCTCGGGCGCGCATGCTTCGGCGCAGCGTTCCCTCCGGGAAAATTCTTTGGAATTGGACAAACATAGTTTTGTAACATCCGACGTATTTGCCTTTTTAGAGACGGCCCGCGCTCAAGGGCGACGCTTTGATTTGGTGATATCCGATCCGCCCAGCTTTGCGCCGAGCGAGCGAAGAAAAGCCAAAGCTGTGCAGGCTTATCGAAAGCTTCACGCGGCGGCCGCTTCGGTGCTTGCCCAGGGCGGCGTGCTCTGCGCGGCCTCGTGCTCCAGTCATTTGGCCGCCGAAGAGTTTTTAGCGACTTTGGACGATTCTGTGCTCGGCGGGCACGCTTTGCGGGTTCGATCCGTCTATGGCCAGCCGGAGGATCATCCTTCATTGCCTGCGTGGCCCGAGGGCCGGTATTTAAAATTTGTGGTGTTGGGCTGAATTAAAAATATTTATTTTCCAGCAATGAATTGGGGTGGTCCGGCGACCATTGCGACATTACGTGGCTTGAAGTGTGAAAACCCTTTTGGAATGATCGGCGAAAGGAGCCGTAAAACAATGCTTATACACCGAATGAACAACGAGCGAAAAACGCGTTTTCAAGGGCTTTGGCGAGCCATGTACGCCGGGCTTGCTTTTGGGCTGGCCGCGTCTTGCGCGAGCGGCTCCGATACCGGAGGCCAAACCGGGAGCGGCTCGAGCAGTTCATCAGGTAGCTCGACCAGCACCAGCACCAGCAGCTCCGGGTCGACCAGCAGCGGCAATATGATGGTGTGTATGCCTGGAACGATGGAGGAATGCTATTCCGGGCCCGACGGCACCAAGGGAATCGGCGTGTGCACATCGGGGCAGCGCACATGCTTGGGAGATGGTTCGGGATACACGGTGTGCGTCGGCGAAGTCCTTCCCGCCGATGAAACCTGCGACTCACCGGAAGACGACGATTGTGATGGCAGCACCAATGAAATAAATGGAATCAATTGTGTATGCCAGCCCAATTTATCGGAGGCATGTTATTCGGGGACTCCTGGGACGGAAAATGTCGGCGTTTGCAAGGGCGGCATGCGTTCCTGCAATGCGCTGGGCACGGCATGGGGGCCCTGTGAAGGAGAAGTCGTGCCATCACCCGAGAATTGCAGCAATGCCGACGATGACGACTGCAATGGGAATATTTGCGCGCTTCCGCTGTGGAATTTAATATTCGGCGGCGCGCTGAATGATGTGGCTCCCGCCATGGCTGTCGATATGAACGGCAATGTGATCGTTGGTGGAACATTTTCCGGAACGATGACGGTTGGGGCGCAGCAGTTGACGAGCGCGGGAGGCACCGATGGTTTTATTGCCCAATTTGATACAAATGGCAATTTAAAGTGGGCGCAATCGCTGGGAGACGCGGCCGATCAGAGCGTTACGGGTGTTGCGTCGGATGCGAGCGGCAATGTATTTGTCACGGGTGTATTTGCGGGGACGCTCAATTTGGGCGGAATGGGCGGCGCGACCTACACGGCCAATGGCAAAGATACCTTTGTAATGAAGCTGGGCGGTTCGGGGGCGTATTTCTGGAGCAAGCGTATTGGTGTCAGCGGCGATCAGATGTCCACATCCATTGCGGTGAATTCGGTGGGTGAAGTCGCGGTGGCCGGCCATTACACAGGCGATTTGATTTGCGTGTTTGGCTGTGTTGGGAGCCTGGGCGCGCAGGATCTTTTTGTATTTAAATACGATACAAATGGCACGCAGAAATTCTTTAAGACCTTTGGCGATGCATCCGATCAAGTGATGAGCGATATTGAATGGAATGATTCGGATGAGCTCTTGCTGACGGGTTACATGAAAGGGTCAGCGGTCGACTTTGGAGGCGGCATGCCTTTGGGATCGGCGGGTGGTTACGATATTTTCGCGGTCAAGCTCACGACCACAGGCACGCATGTGTGGAGCAAGCGATTCGGCGATCCCCTCGATCAAAAGGGCATGGCCATTACATCGGATAAGGCGGGCAATGTCGTGCTTGGAGGAAGTTTCCTGGGGTCGGTGAATTTTGGAGCCCTCGACATTCAAAGTGCTGGGCAATCCGATCTATTTATCGCCAAGCTCGGGCCTGATGGCAGTTATATGTGGGCCTCCGGTTATGGAGACCCAGCCGATCAAAGCCTTTCGGATATAACGGCCGATGGAGCGGGAAATATCTTTTTGACGGCTGGGCTTCTAGGCTCGGTCGACTTTGGGCAAGGGCCGCTGACGAGCGCGGTATCCTACGATGTGCTGATTGCGAAGTTTGATGCTCAAGGCGTCTATCAATGGGGCAAAAATTTCGGCAATACAGTCAGCCAGATTGGGCGCGCTGTGAAAATGGATGGAGAGATCAACGGCAATACCAATATTGTTGTATTGGGAACGGCCTCCGGGATGGTCGATTTTGGTTTGGGCCCGCTGACCGCAGCGGGGGGCGACGATGTGGTGCTGCTTAAGATGACGCCCTAGTCATAAATTCGATTGTATTGGTATTCTAGGTAAGGCGAAAGGGAGGACCCCTGTGGGTTTTGAAGAAATTTTCGGGGGTCTTCCCGAATACATCGCCGAGGCGCCGGGCCGGGTCAATCTGATCGGCGAGCATACCGATTACAATGGCGGCTATGTATTGCCTGCTGTCATTCCTCAAACGACTTCTGTTGGCATCCGCCGGAATAATGATCGAATTGTAAGGGCATTTAGTGAAAATGTGAGCTCAAACCTGGGGCGCGCCCAATACCGCCTTGGGGAAGAGCGGAGAACAGGGGGCTGGATCGATTATGTGCAGGGCGTGACGGAGGCGCTTGCCGCGGAGGGTTTCGAGCTTTCGGGTTTTGATATTTATATACGATCGGATGTGCCGCTGGGGAGCGGGCTATCGTCGAGCGCGGCGATGGAAGTGAGCCTGCTGCGGGCGCTGCGCCGGGTGTTTTCATTGCCCTTGGATGATGTGCGTATCGCATTTATCGGAAAAAAGGCCGAAAACAATTTGGTGGGCGCGCCCGTTGGCATTATGGATCAATTGGCCTGCAGCTTGGGGAGCGGGAATTCAGCGCTATTTATCGATACAAGAAGCCTAAAGACCAAGAGAATAGCGATTCCGGCCGAAGCCGGTCTAATCGTGATCAATTCGGGGATAATGCACAATCATGCGGCGGGCGACTATAAAACCCGCAGGGCGGAATGCGAACGGGCCGCTGCATTGCTTGGCGTCGCAGAATTGAGGGATGTGGAGCCTGAAAGGCTTTATGCCGATATAAAAACGCTTCCCGAGCCTTTGGGGCGCAGGGTGCGGCATGTCGTCACCGAAAACGAACGCGTTCTTTTGGCCGTTTCCGCGCTGGAACAAGGCAATGCAGAGCAGGCAGGACAATTGTTTTACGCTTCGCACGCTTCGATGCGGGACGATTACGAAGTGTCTATTCCTGAAATTGATCAGATTGTCGAAATCGCCAAGCGGGATGCGTCGATTTGGGGAGCCCGGCTGACAGGCGGCGGATTTGGAGGCTCGGTGGTGATGCTGGCCAAAAGAGGCGAAGCCGCGGAGGCAGCGGCGCGCATTGCCCGGGAATATTCTTTGCAATGCAAGGCCAATCCGGCCATATTGGTTCCCAGGGGTACAGCATGAACGTATTGGTGACGGGCGGCATTGGTTTTGTGGGCTCGCATTTTGTATGGGCGGCTCATGAAGCGGGCCGTAAAATTGTGGTTCTCGATGATTATTCAGGAGGCCATGCCGCGCCTTTGCCCGCCGGCGTGGACATTGTGAGGGGCGATGTGGGCGACAGGGCGCTCGTGGATACCGTGCTCAACGAGCGGCGAATATCGGCGATTGTGCATTTTGCTGGGAAAATACAGGTCGGCGAATCGGTACGGGCGCCGGATATTTATTTTCAAAACAATTTGGTCAAGGGAATTTCTTTATTGGATGCGGCGCGCAAAGCCGGGGTTTTCTCGATTATTTTTTCATCGACGGCGGCCGTCTACGGAATGCCCGAACGGGTGCCGATTGAAGAGAATGCGCCCAAGGCGCCGCTGAATCCTTATGGAGCATCAAAACTTTCGTTTGAATATGTGCTTTCGGCCTATCGCGAGGCTTATGGGCTGCGCTATGCGGCGCTCCGCTATTTCAATGCAGCGGGCGCGCATTCTTCGGGCCTTTTATGCGAGGCGCACGAGCCGGAGACGCATTTAATTCCATTGGTTATCGATGCGGCTTTAAAAATCCGGCCTCCGCTTTCTGTATTTGGATGCGATTACCCGACCCCCGATGGAACATGCATTCGCGACTATATTCATGTGCAGGATTTGGCGCAGGCTCATTTAAGCGCGCTTTCGATGCTGGAGGCGGGGCAAGATGTGGGCGCGCTGAATTTGGGAACGGGGCGGGGATATAGCGTAAAGCAAGTGATGGATGCCGCGGCTTCATTGCTGGGGCGGGAAATTCCTCATTCAATTGCACAAAGGCGTCCAGGGGATGCGGCCGTTCTCGTCGCCGATCCATCCAAGGCTATGTCTTTATTAAATTGGAAATGTAATCGTTCGGATTTAAATACGCTGCTGGAGGATACAATTCGATCGCGTATGCCAAAAATTCTCTAGGGCATCGGCAGCGTGGCCGTCGCGGTGACTTCCTTGCTCACCGGGCTGAAAAAATAAAGCTTTCCATCGTTGTTTCCGCCCAGGACCAATTCATCTTTTTTGGGCAGCAAATTGATATGCATTGGGGTGAAACTCGTGGGAACCGTTTCAAATTCGGACTTCACCATATCGAGCCGGAATAGAGCCTGAGAATCGACAAGCCAGAGCTCATTCTGCGCCGTCCTGCTCACAAATTCATTCAATCCAATGCCAGGGCCCACCATCTGCGTCGTTTTGTTTTGATCGACATCATGCAAAACCAGCCGCTGATCTCCGCCGCTCGCGGCCACCACGATATAATTGCCAGCATGGCTGACGAAATAGGTGATTCCGCCTTCCAGGGGCACCGTGACAGGATCGGGCGTGAGGGTGGCCATATCGATCAAGAGAAGTTCTTGATTGACGCCATCCGGTGTCTCGACATCTCGGTAGGATACAATCGTTAAACCATCGGGTGTAAATCCAACAGGACCTTTTGCGTTATCGATTGTATTTATTGTCCCTGTCGCCGTTTCGACAACCACGAGCTGATAGTTGAAGCTGCCCTGGCCATCGGACTTCCGCACGGGAAACACGGCGTATTTATCGTCGGGACTAATGCCCACCCAGGTGAACGAGAAGAGGAAATCCGCCGCGGTGCCCGGAAGCGTGATGTCGAGTTTGGGGGCCGGCCAATAGCCGGTCATCTGATCGGGCTTAAAGCCGCCCGCCGCGACGCTATCCATGTTCCACGAGAGAACGCGGGCCAATGGATTCATCGAATCCTGGTCGTAGAACACGATGGCGAGAACCTCGTCCTGGCTGTGCATCCACATCGCTTCAAGCCATTCGCCCTGATGCGGGATGATCGCCGTTTCGAGTGTGGCTCCGTTGATGATGTGAATCGGCGCCTTGTCCGATGTGTTATCCGCAACCGCGATCCACTTGCGGCTCGGGCTCATGCGGGTGCCGTGGTAGCGGATATCCAAGGCTTTCGACGTCTTTTCGGCAAAGCTCTGGTTATCGAAGACCTGCAGGCGATCGTTGCCGTTCAGTTCGGACATGACGAGGATGCCGCTCTCTGGAAAGAGAATGCGGACATCGCTTCTCTGCGCCATGTCTTCCACTTGGTCGATTTTGTTTCCGTCGGGCGAGACGGCGAAAATGGCGTCGATGGATGCCGGTGCCGCGCCGGCTTCGGGGTCTTGCGTTTTGGTCGCGCGGTGAAGGACAAAAGAGGTGTCGGTGCGATCGTCGACCGCAATGGCGCCTCCTTCGAGATAGGTGTCGCTGCCCGCGGTGTTCTCTCCGAATGTGAGTCCTGTGCAGCCCAGCGTGAACAGGGAAACAAGCGCGATGGGCACGATGCCCAAGGCATGATTCTTAAGTTTCATAAGTGCCTCCGTGAACGTAAGAAACGGAAAGGCCGATTATAGCCTTGAGGCCCGGGCTTAGATGTTGTCGACGGCCCACAAAGCTTCGGAACGCTGAAGCACCTTGCGCCTCGCCTCGGCGAATTTGGGATGGGCGCGCAAGTCAGCGAGCAAGGGGCAAAAATCCAGCCATTCAACGTCGACAAATACACCGGCCGCCGCGCGTATCAGATAGATGATCGCGCGCTCGGGACGGTGCAGGTATCCAAAGGCTTCTGTCGCGAACTGGATAATCAGCATGCTCATGCGCGGATTCTGCGTGTCCGCGAGGATGCGCGCGAATTGCTTGTCCGCTTGGGCTTCTTCGACCTCGCCCAAGAGCGTGTTGGCGTAGAGGCGAAGAATCATCAGCACCGGCATGGCGATGTCGGGAATTTTTGAGGCCCACAGGCGGACTTTTTCAGGCTCGCGTTTCCATGCGCTCAGGCGGATCTGCGCGAAGAGAAGCTGGGGATGATCGGGGCGGGATTTTTCAAGCGCGCCGAGGATGGCTTCGGCCTCGGCCGTGCGGCCGTGCATCACATGCGTGCGCGCCGTGAAATACAGGCCAAATAAAAGCGCGGGATTAAGCCTGAGCGCGAGCGAGATGCGTTCGCATCCCTTTTTTGAACGGCCGGCTTCGCATTCAAGCATGCCCAGGTATTCAAGGGCGTCGGCGAAGGTCGGCGCGATAAGGATGGCCCGCGCCGCGTGATGAACGGCCATGCGGAAGTCGCCATTTTGGGTCGAGAGCATGCTGGCCGTAAGCTGTGCCTCGGCAAGATCGGGAGCGAATTGAAGTGCCCGTTCGACGCTGGCTCTGGCGAGGGTTTCCCAGTCGGGTTCACCGCTGCTCGCAATGCTTAAAAACCAGCAGCGCAGGCAGGCATGCGCATGTGCGGCCAGGGCGGGTTTGAAGTCGGGGGCCAGCGCGATGGCCCGGGCAAAAAGACTCGCGGATTCGCGGATGCCCGCGTGCGTCAGCGAGCGCAGGTGTTTGCGGCCCGTCAAGTAAAGCTCGATCGCTTCCGCGGGCGTGGTGCTTGTCGCATGAGCGAGCGTGTAGAGTTCGACCCGCAGCTCTTCGGCGATGCGCTGGGCAATGGATGTTTGGACTTCAAACAAATCGCCCATTCCGCCTTCAAATTGGCTGCTCCAGCGCTGTGTGCCCTGCTCGCTGTCCAACAGCCTCGCCGTGATCCGGAATTTCGATCCGACGACTTGAATCGTTCCATCGACGATGGCGCGGGCCTTGAGTTCGCGGCCGACTTTCTGAGCGTCGCGGTCGGTCTTGTATTTGGATGTGGCGCCCAGGCCAAGCACCATCAGGCCGCGTATATGCGAGAGCGTGTCGACAAGCTCTTCGCCGAGCACATCGGCGAGATACGCATGATCGGGCGGGCCTACATAGCGCAGCGGCAGGACGGCGATAAAGCGTTCGGGGCCGGGTGTTGCCTGCGTGGGGTTCTGTGCGGCGGCGAAGGTGGCCGGAGCCGCGGGAACAAAACTGTCTCTCGGCGGCGTGGTGAAACCTTTAGAGGCCGATATCGGCGGGATGGCGGAACTGCGATCCGGTGTTGGCGTGGGCTGAGCCGCGGGAGGGGTGAGCAAGCACAGAAGTTCGCCGATCGCCTTGGGACGCGCTTCAGGATCGCGCTCCAGGCAGCGGATGACAAAGGACGAGAAGGCTTGCGAAACACCCTTGGAAATAAGGCTGTCGTTGATCTGCTTGATCGAGCAGTAGGGCAGCGCGCCGACGAGAATTTCGTAGGCCATTGTCCCAAAGGCATACAGATCGGCGCGGGCATCGATTTCTCCTGCGGCCGCTTGTTCGGGCGCCATATACATCGGTGTTCCCAGCGCGCCCTGGGTGAGGCTCAGCTCTCCGCCCGTATGGCGGGCGATGCCAAAGTCGCTGATGGCGACACGTCCTGTGGCCTGGATTAAGACGTTTTCAGGCTTGAGATCGCGGTGAACGATGCCAGCCGCATGGATAGCCGCAAGGCCATCGGCGACGGCGACGATGATGCCCGACGCTTCGGTAGCACCTAGGCTTTTCCGTTCCTTGAGAAGCGCGCGCAGGGTTTTGCCTTCGAAGAGCTCCATCGTGAGAAAAAAACAGCCATCGCTTTCGCCGATATCGAACACGCGGACGATATTGGGATGCGTGACCCGGCGCGCGAGCCGGACTTCCTCGCGGAAGCGCATGATGGCCGTGGGCGTGGGCGCGGCTCCCGTATCGAGGATTTTGAGAGCGATGGTCTCGCCGAGGTAGGTATCGTGGGCGCGGTAGACCGTTCCCATTCCGCCTTGGCCAATACGGGCGTCGACCCGATAGCGGCCGGCGAAGAGCTCACCGTCGGCAAGCTCGCGTGGTGCTCGGATTCCGCTCGCTTCGGCCATGGACAAGCCCGAGTGTATCGGCACGCGCTTGGCGAAAGAAGCCGCGTTTGATCTTGTTTGGGGTTGTTAAAAGGGCGAGCCTATTCGGGCGGCGCCGTGCGGGATTTTCGGGTGGGCCATGAAGGACTCGAACCTTCAGCCAATGGATTAAGAGTCCACTGCTCTACCAATTGAGCTAATGGCCCGAAAAAGGATGCGGCCTCTTACTGCGTCTGCGTTCCTCTTACAAGAAAAAAAATCTGATTCTTAAATCGCACGCCCGGCCCGATTCGAACGGGCGACTTTCGGATTCGAAGTCCGACGCTCTATCCAGCTGAGCTACGGGCGCAACCGCAAAGGCCGGCATGGGATATGCTCTTTTCAACAGAGAGCCGCGCCGTCATTCGCGAAGCTTCTTGCTTAGTCTTATGGGTTTTTTATGTCAAGCTCGCCGGCTGTGTTGACCGCATGAAGCATCGCCGTTTTCGTTTTGCCTTTCAACTTCGTATGCCGGCGGCGATCGTGGCTATCGCCATCTGCGCAGGAGCGGCGCCATCGTTTGCCGAGCCGCCTTCTTCGGCAGCCGCCGCCCGAAAGAGCGTTCCAGCCAAGGCCAAGCCAAAGGCGCAGAAAAGCAAGGCTTCATCGTCTTCGCGCCTGTCTATCGGCGCGCCCAATCAGGGCAAGCTCAGCGGCGGGATGCGCCTGCGGCCCACAAAGCACATGCAAATCAAGCCGAACGCGAGGACATGGGGAACGCCCGAGCTGGTGAAGATGATCAAGCGGGCGGCCTCGCTGGTGGCGCGCAAACACCGCGGATCGAAGCTATTTGTCGGCGATATGTCGGCCCGGCGCGGAGGACCGATCGAAGGCCACAACTCACATCAATCCGGGCGCGATGTGGACATTGCCTTCTTTGTGGCGAACTCCAAGGGCGATGCGGTTCATCCCAAGCGTTTTGTCGCGTTTGATGCATCGGGCCAGGCCCGCGATCTCACCTGGGCGCGCTTTGATGAAGCCCGCAATTGGACGCTGGTGGAAGCACTGCTTTCGGATGAGCAGGCGAATGTAAGATATTTATTTATTTCGAATGCCTTGAAAGCGCGGCTTTTATCGTATGCGGCCAAGAAAAAAGTATCGGCCGATATCATTGCGAAAGCCGCTTCGGCGATGGTGAGTCCCGCGGGCGCGGACGTGCACGACGATCATTTTCATGTGCGGATCGCGTGCCCGGTTTCGTCGCAGAGCGTGTGCGTCGAAGAGTCGGCGCTCCGCGAACAAGAAAACCCTTAATCGATCTCGACAAGCACCGGCGCATGATCGGACGGCTTTTCAAGCTCGCGCGGTGTTTTATCGACCCAGGCTTTTGAACAGCGGGCAAACAAGGGTTTGGTCATCAGCGCCAAATCGATGCGAAGCCCCCAGTTCCGCTTGTAGGCGCCCATGCGGTAGTCCCACCACGAATAGATTTTGGGTTCTGGATTCTTGGCTCTCACGGCATCGATGAAGCCCCAGGAAACAAGGCTTTGAAGAGCCGCGCGCTCGTCGGGATGGCACATGATTTGGCCTTCCCAGCGCTTTGGATCGTGAACGTCGATGGTCGCAGGCGTCACATTGAAGTCGCCCACGATCACGAGCTCGCTTGAGGGTGTGAAGCTCGCATTCACTTCATCGTGCAGGCGCTTCAGCCACTTCAGCTTGTAGGCGAAGGCATCGGTGCCCACGGCTTGGCCATTGGGCACATACACATTGATGATGCGCACGCCGTCGACGGTGGCCGCGATAAAACGTTTCTGTTCATCGCTTGCATCACCGCCGAGCCCCTTTTTTACGTCCTCGGCCGCGAGTCCATGGCGCGTGAGAATGGCGACGCCGTTATAGGTTTTCTGACCGGAAAAAACCGACTTGTAGCCGACCTCGGCGATGGCATCGGTGGGGAACTGATGATCTTCCGCCTTGGTTTCCTGAAGACACACGACATCGGGCGCGGCGCGGGCCAGCCAGCCGGAAAGTTGTTCAAGGCGCGTGCGGACTGAATTGACGTTCCAGGAGGCGATTTTCATTGGACCCCATTAGCAGGGGCGCGAAACGCTTTCTATGGAGACAGTTGAGGGGCTGCCGAGGCTGCCGGCTGCGCCGCGGGAGGCAGCGGATCCCAGCGAAGCGAATCCCCGAGCATCCCCGAAATGCGCTTAGGCCGCCCGCCGTCGGTACGCATGATGTACAGGCCCGGACCTTCGCCGGATGTTCGCGTCGAAAAGAAGGCAACCAGCCGGCCATCGGGACTGCAGGCCGGATATCCATTGCGCCCTTGATGCTGGGTAAGCCGAACCAGCGCGCCCCCATGTTCGCCCGTCGATACCAAATCGGTATCTTTGCCAACCCCCACGGAAAAAATGGCGCGCACGCCTTCAGGATGATTGCAAAATACAGGTGAATTGGCAAAAAAACCATCCGGTGAAATGGGCTTGCCATTCACATAAATTCGCTGGATTTTACCGTGCTCGGCCGTGCCTGAAAAAGCCAATTGGCCGCTGGGCGTAAACGCGGGATGAATGGCCATCGGAATATCGGATGCGGCCGTCAAATGCTCGAAGTCCGGCCCTTGAAATACAATAATCGATGGACCCAATCCAATAGAAAGAGCCACCCGGGACCGGTCTTTATTAAAGGCGATTCCATACACCGAAGCCTTAAAAGGCAAAGGAACGAGCCCCGAGACAGCCGAATACACTTGATATTCTCCGCCATCCGAACTCATGGCATAAAACAATTCGCCTTGTTTCCCGAAGGCGGGCGCGATAGCCGTTCCTCCCGCGGGGGAAATGGCCGTGGGCTCGTGACCATCGGCATCGATGACAAACACACGCCGCTGTTTGCCGCTTCCCGACGCAAAAGTCATCCGGCTCGCAAAGCCTCCCTTATGGCCGGTGAGCGCGCCTAAAATGCGATCGGCCAGCCGGTGGGCCGATAGCCGGACGGCCGAGGCAGGCGTTGTGATTCGCTCTTCAAAAACGGCGTTTTCGCCCTGCCCAACCAAAAAAACCTGCGCAAATAGCTCGGCTTGGCCTTTTTCCGCGGGCCGCCCCGAAAGCCGCACCACGGCCTCCACGCCTGTTTTCGCCCAATGAGATAAATGGGAAGGCGAATCCGGTTGATATGCATTCCAAGCGATTTGAGGAGCCCGCTCATCGTCGAGCAATTCAAATTCGCCCGATAGATCCAAATCGCGCCTGACCACACTGCGCAGAACTACGTCTTCCTCGTCCCACGCGAGCGAAGGCGCCACGGCAATTTTGGGCAAGGATTGCGAGGCTCCGGCCACCACCACCATATTGCCCAGCAAATCGTCAGGCGAGGGCGCGGCTTGAGCATCGGGAGCATCGGCATTGGCCGCGCCGGGAATCAGCGTCAAACTCAATGAAATGGACGCAATTAACGATTGCATTTTTAATCGCATCGGTCCTCCTTGCACACAAAGGTGAGATGAATACGGGATTGCACGGCTTCGGGATAATCTTCGGGCGGGGGAGGCAGGCTTTGGCCCTTGGTGGAATCCAGCGCCGAACGGGCTGCAGCATCGAATGCCGAATTGCCGCTTGGCACGATTGAATAGCTTACAATTCCTCTTGAATCCGAGAGCTCCACCGTCGCGCTCACGCGGTATTTTCTTAATTCATCGGCCGAAAGACCCGAGCCCGACACCCGAAAACGCCTTGAAAACCACGAGATAATTCGAGCCCGGTACAAATCGACGGCGCGCGCTTTTAATGGATCGGTCTCGGTGCCTTCTTTTACGCCGTCCTGATGACCCTTTTCCGGGATATTGGCCGGTGTTTTCGGCGCATCGGGAGGCGCGGGCAGCGGCGTGTCGACCTGTTTGGTGATTTCGGCGTCCGGCGGCGGCGGTTTTTCTTCAGCCTTGGCCAGGGGTTTGGGCTCTTCGGGAATATCTTTGGCTTCTTTGCCCGCCTGCGTGGAAACAAATGTTTTTTCTTCGGCCCTGGCTTTTTGAACGGGTTCCGCCGCCCGATCGGGCAACCGGCTGGGATCGGGCGTTCCGCCGAATTTAAGCAAAGGCGCGTCTTGTCCCAGCTCAAACGCGGCATTGACTTTTACCGCAAGAGGCTGCGCTTTGGCTGGAGGCGCTTCGGGCGGAGCCAAATGCGAAGGAGATTTTTGCAATGCGATCAAAATGCCGGCCTGCACCCCGAACGAAACAACAAAAGCCACAATAATCTCGTGCGCCCGGAAAGGGCGGATGGACTTCTGTTCCCAGGGCGGAAGCTCAGCGGGAAGCGGCATGTTTACTCTCGTCTTGCTCGATGAGCAGGCTTAGCCCCTCAATACCCGCCGATCGCGCGGCCGCGACAACGGAGGCCACGGCGCCATAGCGGACTTCTTTATCGGCCCGGATATAAATTTCTTTTTCTTGTTTGACCCGCTCATTGCCCAAAAGCGTGTCCACCAGGCGATCGCTGATATCGTCCTCGCCAAAGAAAATCCGCTCGTCCTTGGTGACGGTCAGGACAAGCTTCGCATCTTTAATCGGCGTGGTTTCCGCCTTGGCATTTGGCAAATTCACAGGCAGTCCAGCCGCCAGCAAAGGCGCCGTTACCATAAATACAATAAGCAATACCAACATTACGTCCACGAGGGGCGTCACGTTGATTTCGCTAATTCCGCCGGCCCGCCCGCGGCGTCTGCCCTGGGATACGGAGACTGCCATAACAATGAAAATCCTTTCCGATCGTATTTTGAATAGGGCCTAATGAATGGATGCCGAAGCTTTCTTCCCTTTTTGATCCCGTGGATAAGCGGAAAGCTCGGGGTGGGGAAGCGGCGACACATCGGCCATTTCACCCTCGCTCGCAATGGCCACCCAGCGCTCGCTCGATGCCTCTAAAACGGCCAGCAAATCGTTTACCCGCCTCGAAAGCGCATTAAAGGCAATCAATGCGGGAATTGCCGCAAGCAATCCGATCGCCGTTGCAATTAAAGCTTCGCCGATGGCGGGCGCCACGACAGGAAGGGAAGCGCTCTTTTCCTGGCCAATTTTTAAGAAGGCTTCCATAATGCCGTACACGGTGCCAAACAATCCGATAAAAGGTGAAGCCGAGGCAATGGTGGCCAGCATCGAAAGCATCGAACCCGCCCGCTGTTCTTCGTAGACCAGGGCCCGCTTGGCGATGGCGGACATCAGTTTTTCGCCGCCGGACATACGCGAAAGCTCGAGCACGATACGCGCGCCCGGAGCGTTTTTATGCCGGTGCGACAGCGAAAATAAATCCTGCGCCAGGGTGATCGTATACGCCTCGCGTTCAAAGGCTTTTTGAGCCCTGCGCATCCGGCCAATCTGAAAGAGTTTTAGGATTGCGATGGCCCAGGCCATAAAGGCCGCGGCACCGAGCATCGCCACAACGGCCAGCACAGGGGCCGACGCGCCTTGCAATAGCGCGATTGGATCGAGCTTGAGCGGATGCGCTGAAGTCGCCGTTACATCGGAAAGCGTGGGGGTCATGGCTGAGTTCCAATCCTATCGAAATGGCGCAAAAATGAATTCAACAAAATTAGAAAACAATGCGATCGTTATTCGGCCAGAAATACTTCGACCTTGCGATCGCGCGCATAACCAGCCTCATCCGTGCCGATGGCATCGAACTCACCTTTGGATGAGGTGCTCATCCGGTGGAGCGATACGCCTCGCTGGGCGAGAATATCGAGCACGCTGTACGCCCGCTGATGGCCGAGGGCGAGGTTATATTCGGTTTCGCCACGCGAATCGGCATGCCCAACCAATCGGAGGGATTTGTTCTTGAGCGGACCGCTTACGAAACATTGAGCCAAGGCATCGAGAGCGCCCGACGAATCGGGCAGCACATTGGTTGAATCGAAGGCGAAATGCGCGGTCGGGAGATTGCCGCATGCCTTGATGATTTTCTCGTCGATATGCACAGAACTTTCAGAATCGGATACATTTTGAACGGATTGGTTTTGATTCTGGGGCGCGGAGGGCTGGGCATAACCATAGTAGGGCTGGCCATAAGGGCTATAGGCCGCTGGGCCATACGCATAAAAACCGGCGTAGCGCGCGGGCGGAGGCTGAGCTTCTGGGCCGCATCCAGCGGAAAACAAGGCCAAGGCAAACGAGGCACTAAAGACGGCGAAGGCCGAAGATGAACGCATGGCTTCTCCCCTTGAGGTTTGAGGTGTGGAATCGCGCAATTCGATGAAATTGATCCAGCCTGCGGCGGACCGGCTGGCTGGAACAAGGCATTCCGAGCACCTAACAGGAGCGAAATAGGGGGGCCAAATTTGTGGCCTAGGGTGTGTCGAACTTTGCCGTAACGGTCTTGGTTTGGCCTGGATTTACGATGACGGTAAAGGATTTCTTTTGTTGGCTCTCCCTGTGAAAAAAGGCGACGGTGTGCGAGCCCGGGGAGACGGGAATGGCGACTTTGGGGGTGCTGCCAATAGGCCGGCCGTCGAGAACGACGTGGGACACGGGAATGGTGTTCATATTTAAGAATGCCTGGGTGCTGGGCTGGGGAGCCGCTTTGCCAGGCGGGGTGGGAAGATAAAGCTGGCCGTTGGGCGATGGGGGAAGGGCAGTGGCCGAGGCTGGTGCTTCCGCGCTCGGCGGGCTTTGGGTTTTGGTGTCTTCGGCGTCTTCGGTGGCTGATGCTTGAGGGGCGGGTGTTGGGTGTTCGGGAACGGAAGACGCTATGGAAGGCGGCGGAGATGGCTTGGGCGTATCGCGTTCCTCCGGCCGGGTGCTGATAAAGAGGACAGCAAAACACACGCTGCATCCCGCGGCCAAAGCCGCGGCGAGCGCCGATTTCCAAGGCTTTGGATGAGGCTTCCGGGTTTGCTGCGTGATCGCCAAAGGGTCGCTCAATACGATCGATTTGGCAACCGCGGGGGATTTTTCGGCCGCTGTGTTTCCGGCACCTTCTTGCGGATGCTGCGCGAGTTTGGCGGCAAAATCATTCAATAGCACCGTTTTTTCATTTAATACAATCGGCATTTGCTTGTATTCGGCTGAATTCATCAACTGAATCAGGCTGTGCACGGCGGCGCCCGCGGACGGAAAGCGATCGGCCGCATTCTTTTGGAGACATTTATCCAGCCAGGCATCGAAGCCCGGAGGCAGGCGGCCGGCCAGATTCCCCGCTTGATGCGTCGCCCGGGGCGCAGCCTCCAAGGTGACTTGCGCGATTAAATCGAAAGCCGTGGTTGAGATATCCCAAAATTGAGTGGACTTGCGGCCGGTGAATAATTCAAAAGCCACCAAACCAAGTGCCCACACATCGGTCCCCGGAGAAACTTCTTTTGCAATAACAATTCCACGCGATGCAGCGATATTTCGAAAGTATTGACCGGCTTGTTCGGGCGCGGCATAGGCGGGTGAACCGACCTGCGTGGCCGTATTTTGAGATTCGCCTTCCAATGCTTTCGCAATGCCAAAATCGGTGATTTTAATTCTCGGCTTGCCCTTCCGGTCCATGCATAAAAGAAGATTGGCAGGCTTGAGATCCCGGTGGATTACGGCACCGCTCGGCGCTTGATGCGCCTGATCGAGGGCCTCGCCCAATTGTTCAAGAATGGTCCGGATCGTGTCCAGGGGAATAGGATTTGGATTGGCGATCACCTGATCCAGCGGTTTTCCATCGACAAATTCCATGACAATAAAGGGCGTCCGGCTCCGCTCGTCGTACCCTGTATCGACTACTTCTACAATACTTTCATTTCGGCCAATCCGGCCTCCATGCTTCGCCTCCTCCAGAAAGCGTTTGATGAGGCCGGGATTCGAAGCCAGGTCTGGACGGAGGAACTTCAGCGCGCGCACTTGGCCCGTGCCCAGATGCGTCGCTTTATACACAAATCCCATTTGGCCCGCGCCGATAAATCCATCGATGCGAAATCGCCCAGAAATAATATCCCCGTGTTGAAGATGCATAGCTTTATCGCTTGTTTAATCGTGGAATAGTGGGTATAGGATCTTTTAAAGTTGTAGATTGTATTTCAAAAATTAACAATCTAAAAAATGCTTAACTGAATTCGATGGGGATCGCTTTGGCATGGGGATGGCTGGGCTGCCGTTCATCCAAGTGGATCGTTTCCGATCCATGAATAGGTCACTAGAACCTTGAACAGGCTCTGCCGCCCGAATGCGATTTGAATTGAAATCAAAATAAATGCGGGTGCCGCGCCGTATTGGCAAGCCGCTTGCTATTCGCCGTCGCCATCATGAAAACGCAATCCAATCCAATCCGCACATTCTCTGCAATCACGCTCGCTTTGTCCTCGGCGGCGCTCTTGGCTTTGTCCCTGCCGGGCTGTTTTGCCGCAACGGGCGGTGAAGGCGAACAGGCCGCCGAAGAAGCCGAATCCCACGCGGGCGAAGACACGAACGAATTGGAAGAAGGCTTTTCGGCCGCCACCGTCAGCCAGGCCGCCGCGAATTCTTGTTCGACTTCGGCCGTGAAAGGTCTTTCATTTCAAATTATTGAGGAAGGCAATTGCATTAAGCCCGGCGCGTTTTCGCCTGTTGTATTGCCCGCCAATGCAAACGTTTCATCCAATGTCAATTTGTTTTTGGAGCAGCCCGCCCGCGATAAATTGCTGAGCGCGCTCAAGGCCAATCCCAATAAATCATTGACGATCAATTCGATGTTGCGCACGGTGGCCCAGCAATACCTCTTGTACAATTGGTATCAAAATGGGCGCTGCGGTATTTCCTTGGCGGCCCGGCCCGGCAATTCGAACCACGAAACGGGCCTCGCGATGGATGTGCAGGAATACAGCTCGTGGAAGAGCATCCTGCAAAACGCGGGTTTTGCTTGGCTGGGAAGCTCTGATCCTTGGCATTTCGATTATGTGGGCGCGGGTGCCGTGAGCCATAAGGGATTGGATATTCTCGCATTTCAACGATTGTGGAACCGTAACAATCCAAATGACAAGATCAGCGAAGATGGAAGCTGGGGGCCGGCCACGGAATCGCGTATGAAAAAGTCGCCGCCCAATGGTTTCGCGATTGGAGCTCAATGCGCCGCGGCGCCCTCCGAACCGACCTGCCAGGCTGCGTTTAGCGATATTTGCGGATCGCCTCATCAAGTGGCTATTCAATGGCTGTATGAGCAGGGCTTGACCCAAGGCTGCGATCCTGTGGCCAAGAAATACTGCCCCGACAAAGTGCTGACCCGCGCGGAAATGGCTGGTTTCTTGGCGACCGCGCTGAATTTGCCCGCCGGCGCCGATCAATTCTCCGATGATGAAGGCAATGCCTTCGAAGATTCAATCAATGCGATCGCTGCGGCTGGCATTACAAGCGGATGCGGAGGAGGTAAATTCTGTCCCGACATGGAAGTGACGCGGGAAGAGATGGCGACCTTTTTAACCAAGGGTTTTGCATTACCTGCGGGGCCCGATGCCTTTGTGGATGATGAAAACTCAATTCACGAGGAAGCCATCAATTCGATCGCTGCGGCTGGCATTACAAGCGGATGCGATGCGGCGAAGAAGATGTTTTGCCCAGCCAGCAAAGTGACGCGCGGTCAAATTGCGACCTTCCTATTTCACGCGATGAAATAAAACCGAGATCTGTTCACGGGGCAGAAGTGCGCTCCCGCCTAGCCCGCCCCACCAGCCGCCCCGGTTCAATACGCCCCGCCATTGCATCAATAATTCCTTGAGCGAGTTCTTCCGCGCCCGGCCTATCTTTGGGATTCTTTGCCAGCGCCTGAAAAAGAAGCTCATGAATTTGAGGAGGTAAATCTTTGCATTGCTCGTTGAGCGGCAAAGGCTTTTCTCCTAAATGCGAGCTCGCTATCGTCCAGGGAAATTCCCGGCTCGCCTTAAAAGGCACATGCCCGCTCAGCATTTCATAAAGAACAATGCCCAGGCTATATACGTCCGAGCGGCCATCGTAGGGCAGATCGACAAAACGCTCGGGCGCAATATATTCGGGCGTGCCGACCATCGTTACGGTTTGATTGCCGGCCCCCGTCCGCCCGGCCTCGGTATTCATAAGCTTTGCAATGCCAAAATCCACGACTTTAATGATTTCGCCTTCAGGCGATTGATGCAAAAAGATATTGTCGGGCTTGATATCGCGGTGAACGATGCCTGCCGCATGCGCAACGCTTAAGACTTCGCACACAGCAATGGCAATTTCCGCGCTCCGTTCTACATCCAGGACCTTCTTTTCTTCCAATTCATTGCGAAGGGTGCGCCCCACCAATAGTTCCATCACCAAATAGGCAATACCTTCTTGAGTAACGCCCGCATCCCACACTTCAACCGCATTGGGATGATTTACGCTGCAGGTGGTGATGCCCTCGGCCCGGACCCGGTTAAGATCGGGATCGGTCAGGGTTGTGTCGGGCTTTAAGACTTTAATGGCGACCGGCCGGTTTAAAATTAAATGCATGCCGCGGAACACCGAACCATGGCCGCCTGTGCCAATCAGTTCGTCAATGCGGTATTTGCCATCGAGCACATGGCCCGGAAGGGCATAGGACAAAGATGAGAACACCGACAATACCGTGCTATGGGCGCGCTGGAGATCCTCGGCCATTTTGAGAATCTCTTTGTTCATTTGAAGAATCTCTTCGTTTTTCTTTGTAAGCTCGCGGTTTTGCTGGCCGAGCCGCCGCTGAAGCCTTAATAGCTTTAATTGATTTTCAATGCGGGCAATGAGTTCGGCGCTTTTAAATGGCTTGGAAATATAATCAACGCCGCCCGTTTCAAAAGCGCGGACTTTATCGGTCGTGTCGTCGAGGGCGCTGATAAAAATAACCGGGATTTCCGCCGTGCGATCGTTGGCCTTGAAATGCCGGCACGTTTCGTAGCCATCCATATCGGGCATCGCAATGTCGAGCAAAATAAGCTCGGGAGGATCGGAGCTGGCCATCGCCAATCCCTCGCGCCCGCCCCCGGCAATTTGGGTCCGGTAGCCGCGTTTTTCGAGTACCGCCCGCAATAGTTCGCAGTTCGTTGGATTGTCATCAATGATGAGGATGGTCTCCCGGGTTCCGTCGTTCATCGCGTTACAAACCCTTCAGAGAGTGTTCCTGGTTGGCGTTTTTTTGTAGGGCGAGCAAGGTTTCCGAGAGTACGCGCCGCACCTTTTCCGGTCAAGCAAGGGCTCGCCGCTTTCGTCCGCTGTGGCTGCACGTTGAGCTTCCCGCCGCGCTGTTCACGCCTTGGGCCGCTCTGATATATGTGGCCGCTATGTCTTCAGATTCCGTGCGCCCGCCGCCGCCCTCGGTCCGGTCTCCGTCGGTTCGTCCGCCGCCGCCTTCCGTTCCGCCGCCGCCTTCCGTGCGTCCGCCGCTTTCAGTGGAAGATGTGCGCCGCAGTCCGGGGCATTTTGTCGCCGAATATTTAAACGGCGAGCTCGCGTACAGGCAGCGTTTTTCAAACCGGTTTGTGAATGCCAAATCCGTGATCGGTATGGAAATTGGCTTTCACTTTCACGGCGATGCGGGCACGCGGGGGCCGGGCGGCTGGTGGATCCTCGATGAGCCCGAATTGCATTTGGGCAATGAAGTGATTGTTCCGGATTTGGCGGGCTGGCGTATGGATCGCTTGGGGGCCATCGGCGACGAGCTGAGCTTTTCTACGGCGCCGGATTGGGTGTGCGAAGTGCTCTCGCCTCACAGCGCGCGCATGAACAGTACGCAGAAGCTGCCGATTTATTTACGCGAGCATGTGCGGCATGTCTGGATTGTGGATCCGATAGCCCAGACGCTTGTGGTGTTTCGGCATACAGGGTCTCAGTGGCTTCTGGCGGCCGATGACGGGGGGCAGTCCACCATCCGCGCCGAGCCTTTTGAGGCGGTCGAAATTCAATTGGGGCGGGCTTGGTGTTAAATTTTATTGTATTGCTATTTTAATCGATAAAATTCAAAAAACAGCCCAATTGAATACGATGGTCAATCGTGGCCATCTTTTTGAATGCGGCGAACGCCTTCGAGCTCACCGGTCACAAACAATTGAGCGAGCGCCTCGCCCTCTGGGCGTTCTACATCGCGGAGAATGGCGTCTGCTGCCGCCGGCCTGAAGAACACCGAGCGGCCTTCTTCCTTGCGGATGACCGCGATGCTCTTGAGCGGGAAATGGGCAAGGAAATGAGGCGATTGCGTAAAGATCACAATCTGCGTCCGGGTGCTCATTTGCCGGAGCATATCGGCGAGAACCGTGAGCGCGCGGGGATGCAGATCGCGCTCGGGCGCATCGATGCAGAGCAGGGGCGGCAGGTTGGGCGAGACGCACAGGGCTGTCCAGCAGAGCATCAAAAGCGCGCCCCTCGAGAGATCGGCCAATGTAAGAGGCTGTTTTAGGCCGCCTTCGCGGAAGTAGACGATGGCCGTGTTGTTGCTCGTGTCGGTCTTCATCGTGAGTCCGCGGAAGCCCGGGACGGCCACATGAAGCCGCGCATCGAGCTCTTCCCAGGCGTCTTGATGATCGGAAAGAAGCCAGGCCAGGACGGCGCTGATATTGCTGCCATCCGGGTTTAAAACAGGTTCGGGCTCGACGAGCGAAGGCTTGCGGGTGTGGGCATCGGCGCCCACGTTAAAGCCTGGATAGAAGCGCCATCCGGCGATGTAGTCGCGCAGCTTGCTCAGCGTAAAAAGCGTGGGATCGAGCATGCGCCTGAGCGCGAGATCGTTAAGCGGAAAGTTCCATTCCGTTCTGGAATTGGTGCGTTCGATGCGGTTGGCGACGGTCGCCGATTCGCCAAGGCGGTGCAGAAACAAGAAAGGCTCGCGGTTGCTCGCCGAGCGTATGCCGACGCTTTTTACGAGTTCGCGGGTGACTTTGGGGGCGCCCATCGGGCCGTGGATATCGGCGTGGTATTCGAGCGGAAGGCGGCGATCGAGGCTGATTTTAAAACTGAAGCTGATGCGTTCGGGTCCGCCGACGAAAAAGAGCCGCTGGCCAACGGGGCCCGGATCGATTTCAGGCGGCAAAGGATGGGTGACGGCGAAGCTGATAAAGCGCAGGAAGCTAAAGAGATTGGATTTGCCCGCGCCGTTTGGGCCGACAATGATGTTGAGATCGTCCAGATCGGCGCGCATGCCGTTGAGGGATCGGTAGCCGCTGACTTCAAAGGAACGGAGCCGCGGAGGATGATCGCTTTCGTCCGGCTGGGGAAGCGGAGCATCGGCTGTTTCAGGCGCCGGATCGAGGGTTTGAGGAACGCTTTCGCTAAAGGCATTGAAGTGAACGGCTTCAGCGAGGCCCGTCGCCGGCGAGAAATAGGTATCGGAAACAGCGTGCAGCTCCGACAAAAACGAAAGCGCCCGCTGAACCGCGAGCACGTCGCATTTCGACGCTTCGGCAATATCGGGCGCCGAGAGCTGGCTTTTTCCTTTGCGGATCTGCTCGAGCACAGGCAGCAGTTTGGAGCAGGTATCGAGCTCTTTCTGAGCCGTTTCGCTCTCGCAGGCGCGCAGGCCCTTTAACGTAAGCTGACAGCGCCCCGACTCGACGCACACAAAGCCGCGCTCGCCCAAATCTTCGAGCCGGCAGCCCTGAGGCTTATGTTTTCGCCGGATATGATCGGCCCTGGGAAACTCACCCTGCGCGCGCACATGGGAAAGCACATCGCGCAAGAGTTCACGCTCGTTGTCCGTCAGCATGGTGTGTTGTTCCCCAAGTGCTCCGAGAAGCTTTGTACAAGAGAAATCGGTTTTATGGAGGAGCGCCCTTCCACCTAACAAAGCCGATTTATGGACGCGCTTGCGCTTCAATACTAAATGCTTCTTCCGAGGTTTTGACGTGCTCTTGTGGGGTTCTTCAATTCGGGGCGGCCGGGCCGCCGGCAGCGCTGGTTTTGGCCTGTTTCTTGGGTTTTGGCTGTTTTCTATGCAGCCGGCCTTGGCTCAGCCGGCCAAGGGTGCGGCGAGCCGGGCACAGGTGACAGGGGCGCCTGAAAAGGCCGCTAAGCCCGATGTGGTGAGCAAGGGAAAGTCCGGCGCGCCTTCGCAAGCGGGGGCCGCCGAAAAAAAGCCCGGCGCGAATTCAAAACAGCCTGGGCAAAAGGGCACCGTTGTGCCTGGGATTCATTGTCCCAACGGCGCGCTCGAAGATCCTCACCGGGGATTTGTCCGCTGTTTATTTCCCGAAGAAAAGGGAGCGCCTTGGCTTCCTCCTCCGCCCGAGCGCAGTGCCGCAGCCGAAGATCCCAAGCCGGCTCCGCCCGCGCAGGCCGAGCCCGTTCCCGCTCCGCCCAAGCCCGCTCCCGAAACAAAACCCGAACCTGCTCCCGCCGTCTCCGCCGAGCCTCCGAGCCTTGAAATTAAACCGCTGAAATTTGAAAACGGCGAAGTCCCCGCGGCCGAAAAAGCCCTGGGAAAAATCTCAAAAGATATTTGCCGCTGCGTCGCCGATAAAGGCGGAATGCCAAAAGCGTCGGGCACCCTAAAAATTCAGTTTTTGGTGCGCGCCCAGGGGAAGGCCGAGGGCGTTGAAGTGCTGAGTTCGCAGGGAATCGCGCCCGAAGCGGGCACTTGTATTCAAAAGCTGCTGAAAAACCGTTCCGTCGGTCATCCTACGTCCGATCCGGTAGGCGTAACGGTTGTATTGCAATTCAAGCGCGCGGGTTCGCCTTGAAATAAAAAAACGAAAATGAATTAAAAATGGATCGGATTGATTAAAAATTACGACGGATTGGTGAGGATCGTAATCACGGGAATATTGGATGTGCGAATGATCGCATTGGCAGTGCTTCCCAAGAGAGCCCGGCCCAAGGCACTTCGGCCATGCGTGCCCATTAAAATTAAATCCGCGCCGGTTTCTTTCGCGACGCTTTGAATTTCATCGGCGGGCGAGCCGCTGCGGAGCACGGCGCTCACATCCAATCCCTGCTCTTTGATACGCGCGCATGTGGCATCCAAGTGGCGCTGGGCCGCATCCGATACCTGTGCCGCCACTTCAGCCGTGGGCACAAACGTTCCATCCGGAAAGTTGTAAATCGGCAGGCTAAACACATGCAGCAAGGTGATTTTCGCGCCCAGCTTGGTCGCGAGCTCGACCGCGTATTGATGAACGCGCTCTGATGTGTCGGCCAAATCGGTGGCCACGAGAATGTTTTTAATCGCGGACATAGAAAGCTTCTCCGGCGTGCGGTGCAATCGATGGCAGGGCGCACAATACCCACTTCGCGATGAAACGGAAGCAGCAACGTTCATCCTTCATGATCGGATGCGAATCAGAAAGAAAGTGTGCCCGCGCGATCAAATTGTACATGCATCGGTAGGGGATACGCGTGTATAGTGCCGCTCAGCATGCGACGATCAAAAGCCTTCTGGACTTCGGGTATTTTGGGCAGCTTGGGGATGCTGGGTATTGCGGGTGCGGTCTTTTTCGGCTGCGCGGAAGGCAATGAGCCAGAGCCTCCCGGAAGTTCGGGTCCCGGAGGCTCGGGAGGCGAAGGCGGCTTTGGAGGACAGGGCGGCGCGGGCGAAGGCGGTATGGGCGGCTCGGGAGGCTCGGGAGGTCAAGGCGGAGGCACGCCTGTCGAACCTTTCTCGGTGATTGAATGTCCCGATGCGATATCAGCGCCCCCCGCCACGGGAACATGCACCGTCGCCAAAGAGGGTACGAGCGGCGTTATGCTTCGCGGAACGGTGCTCGGCCCCGATCGCACCTATCGCCAAGGCCAAGTATTGGTATCCAGCGCGGGGCTCATCGCTTGTGTCGGATGCGATTGCGCGGCCGCGCCCGAAGCCGCCAATGCGAGCATTATCGATTGTCCGGAAGGCGTCATTTCACCTGGATTGATCAATCCTCACGATCATATTGGATTCGCCAATACGCCGCCCTATGTCGCGCCCGATCCGACGATTCGGTATGACCACCGGCATGAATGGCGAAAAGGCGCGGTGCCCGGCAAGCCAAAGATTTCGACGCTGGGGACGGCATCGGCCGCCGCGGTTCAATTGGCCGAGCTTCGTTTTGTGCTGAGCGGCGCGACATCCGCGGTCAGCGCGGGCGGCCAGGCGGGCTTGCTCCGCAATTTGGATGCGCCGGGCAAATTGGAAGGATTGACGGTGAAGCCGGCCGAATCGGATACATTTCCTTTAAATGATTCGGCTGGAATGATGATTGAATCGGGCTGCGATGCTTATGGGGCGAATCCCACGACGGCGGCCGAGATCGAGGATTTTGATGGCTATCTGCCCCATATCTCGGAAGGCGTAAATCTAGCGGCCCGCAACGAGTTTGTATGCACAAGCACGGGGCTTTTGGATGTTATCGCGCCCCAGACGGCGGTGGTTCACGCGGTAGGGATTATTGCGGACGATATCGCCGCGATGCACGCGGATCTCACCAAAGTGGTATGGTCGCCCCGTTCCAATGTATCTTTGTATGGCAACACGGCGAGCGTTACTTTATTGGATTATCTAGGCGTTCCCATTACTCTGGGGACAGACTGGCTGCCCACGGGCTCGATGAATATCCTTCGCGAGCTGCGCTGTGCCGACGAGCTAAATGCCATGTACTATGGAAGCCACTTCAGCGATATCGATCTATGGCAAATGGTCACATCGAACGCGGCCCTTGCGGCGGGCGCCGAGCGGGGCATTGGAAGCCTGAAGACGGCTTATGCGGCGGATATATCGGTATTCGATGCCAAGGTGCGCAAAGATCACCGGGCGGTTGTGGGCGCGGAGCCTCAAGATGTTGTGCTGGTGCTGCGCGGAGGCAAACCGCTTTACGGCGATGCGGAGCTCTTGGATTCGGCGGCAATCGGAGGCGCGGCCTGCGAGGCGCTCGACGTGTGCGGCGTTCAAAAGAAAGCCTGCGTGGCCAAGGATATTGGCACGACCTCGCTGCAATCGCTGTTAACGCTGGCCAATACCTCGTATCCGCTCTTTTTCTGCGGAACGCCCGCTGACGAGCCAAGCTGCGTGCCTTATCGCAAGGGCGAATATGAAGGTATTCTCACCGTTAGCGATTCCGACGGCGATGGGATTGAAGATGCCGTGGACAATTGCCCGAAGATTTTTAATCCTGTGCGCCTCTTGGAGGCGGTCCAGGCCGATATGGATGGAGATAAAACCGGGGATGTTTGCGATAAATGTCCATTTGATGCAACGGATGCCTGCACGCCTCCCGATGCGGACGATATCGATGCCGACGGGGTAATCAATGCCGTGGATAACTGCCCCCGCGATACCAACGCCGATCAGGCGGATAAAGATGCGGATGGGCATGGCGATGTATGCGATACCTGCGCGGCGGCGAACCCGGGCGCCTCGGTATGCCCGACGACGATTGAAGCGATTCGCGATCCTTCAAACCCCGAGCATCCCGCGGTGGGCGATATCGTTTCAATTAAAGATGTGTATGTGACGGCCGTGCGTCCCGATACCGGATCATCCAGGGGATTTTATATTCAGGATGATTCATTAAAGCCGTTTACAGGTATTTTTGTATTCACGGCATCGAAGTCTCCGGGCGTGAGCGTGGGCAATAAAGTCTCGCTGACGGGCCGCTACGACGAATATTTCACGCTGAGCGAGCTGGCCGATGTCGTGGTGACCAACAATGACGGCGGTATGGCCTTGCCCTTTGGTCCGGTGGCCATAGCAAATCCGGCGGATATCGGCACGGGCGGGGCGCTCGCGGAGCAATATGAATCGATGCTGCTGGAGATTGGAAAGACGTATATCGTCGTGCAGAATGCCGATGCGCCCAATGATTACGATGAATTTGTCGTTTCTGATAATGCGATGAGCATTACCGGTTTGCGTATCGACGACGTGATCTTCCAAGCGCTGAACAATACCTGTCCGGTGGGCACGGTATTTGAGAAGATGATTGGCATTGGCACGTATACATTCAATAATGCCAAACTCGAGCCCCGTTCGGCGGCGGATATTACACTGCCCGCGAACAGTCCCTGCTCTCCATTTTAAATCTTTCACCTCATCCCAGGTTAAATCAATATCATGGCGGATACCCTTTCGGCAAAGCTGTATGAACGAGCCTGCGCCCTGATTCCAGGCGGCGTAAATAGTCCTGTCCGGGCCTTTAAGGCCGTGGGCGGCGGGCCAATTTTTATCGAAAAAGCGGCTGGAAGCCATATCTATGGAGCGGATGGCAGCGCTTATATCGATTATGTGGGCTCATGGGGGCCGGCGCTTCTGGGGCATGCCCATCCGGCCGTAACCGAAGCGATTCGGGAGGCGGCAGGCCGGGGGTTTTCCTATGGAGCGCCGACCGAGCTGGAAGTTTGCTTTGCCGAACAGGTTATCGCCCGCTATCCCAGCATAGAAATGATGCGCTGTGTGTCGAGCGGCACCGAGGCGACGATGAGCGCGATCCGGGTGGCCCGGGGATTTACCAAGCGCGATCTATTTGTGAAATTTGAAGGCTGTTATCATGGCCATGCCGATCATTTGCTGGTGAAGGCGGGAAGCGGCTTGGCAACGTTTGGTGTTCCCGATTCGGCGGGTGTACCGGAAGGCGCGGCCCGTTCGACCTTAACCTTGCCTTACAACGATATCGGCGCGCTTTTCGATTTATTTAAATCCAAAGGCTCGGAGATAGCGGCGGTGATTGTGGAGCCGGTGGTGGGGAATATGGGCTGCGTGCCACCGGAGCCGGGCTTTTTGAAGGCCATTATCGGTGTATGCCAGCAGGCGGGCGCGGTATCGATTTTTGATGAAGTGATGACGGGGTGCAGGGTATCGCGGGGAGGGGCGCAGGAGCTTTATGGTTTGAAGCCCGATATGACGACCCTTGGAAAAGTGATTGGCGGCGGCATGCCTTTGGCTGCTTATGGAGGGCGCCGGGAAATCATGAGCGTCATCGCTCCGCTTGGGCCTGTGTATCAAGCCGGGACGCTGAGCGGCAATCCTATTGCGGTATCGGCGGGGCTCGCAACATTGAAGTTATTGGGGCCCGAGACCTATGAAAAGCTCGAGCGTATTAGCGCTATGCTGGAAGAAGGATTAAAGAATGCCGCGGCTCAAACGGGAAAGACCGTATGTGTTCAGCGGGTGGGTTCGATGCTGACGATGTTTTTTAGGGAAGGCCCGGTAAAAAACTGGCCGGATGCGGCGGCCTCGGATACCAAGCTATTTGGGGCATGGCATAAGGGGCTCATTGCAAGGGGCGTATATTGGCCGCCTTCTCAGTTTGAGGCTGCATTTGTGAGCGCCGCGCATAGCGAGGCCGATATCGAAAAGACAATCGCTGCGGCAAAGGCTTCTTTGGCGGATATAGCTTGATACAGCTTTATTTAGGCGCGCCGCTCCCGCTCTTTTGCACAAGCGCCTGAAATTCAGGATCGTCTTTTAGAGATGCAAAAAAGGGCTCGCCGGCCATTTGCCCGGGATTGGGAATTTTTCGTTCAACGGCTTCTTTAAGCTTTTGAAGAGCTTTGGCCTTATCGCCCGATTTCGCCGCCACCAGCGCCACTCCATAAGGGCACGACGAGGCGCCGGGAACCACTTCACAGATATGTTCGAAAGTAAGCTCGGCCTCTTTGTATTTATCGGCCTTTAGATAAATAATTCCCAGTGTATACAGCGTGCTTTCTTCGTTGCCCCGGAGCTTGCCCGCCGTTTCACCGTGCGATACCGCGCATTCCATATCGCCGAGCTCTAGGCATACCCGCGCGACATTTAAATGCGATGAAGCATCTTTTTCGTTAATTTGAACAAGCGTTTCAAAATGGCCGCGCGCCGCTTTAAAATCTTTTTGGCGCGAGGCCAATAATCCAAGCCCTAAAAATGCCTCGGATAACGAACGATCGTCCAGCCCCGCGCTCTTTCCCGAACTGACCGCGCGGTTGTACGCATCCCGCGCCTCATCCAGGCGATCGAGCTCAAACAATGCCTTTCCACGCAGAATTAATAGGGCCGGATCTTCTTTTTTGGCCTCAAGGCCCAAATCGATTTCTTTGAGGGCGCTATTGGCATCGCCGCCCCGTAAAAATGCGTTGGCCCGCAGGCGGTGTTCCGTCGGTGCGTCAACGCAGGCCACGGAAATGGCGCTTAGCAAAAAAATAGCCGCGGTTTTTATGAGGCGTGTGGGGATAATTGATGTTTGGGGCATGGCGGATGAGAAACGAATGCTCTCGTAGTGCCGCAAAGATGCCCGGTCAAGCCGTGTTTGGGCTTATTATATGATCGAATATTACATCAATTTGATAGAATTTTAGAATTGATTTAATCGCGGCGCCTTCGGAGGCCGGCGGCGATGCCGAGCGCGGCGAGAGCGAACAGGCCCGCGCTGCCCCGCGTGGGCGCGCCAAAGCTGCAGAGATTGCCTGTTTCAATGGGGGTTGGAGGAGGCGCCATTCCAGGGCCGGTGCTGCCTCCTTCGCCCATATCGCTGCCGCCTTGGCCCGAGCCTCCTCCGCTGCCCGTGCCTGTGCCTGAAGAGCTGCTGGACGAGCCGGCGTTGGGGTCGATGACCTTGATGCTTGCGCATGAGTAGTAATAGGGCTGCGCGGCTCCATCCATGAATTGGCGGAGCTGAAGCGTGCACGAGGCGCAGGGTGTGTTGGGAATGGTGACCGTGGTTGTGAGTTCGGCGCCTGCGGTCGTGTTGTTATCCGCAACCGTGTCGAGCACGTTGGCATCGAGATCGGCGCCCGTGACGGTTTGAACCGAGTTGGAGGAGAAGGCGATTCGGAAGTCGCCCGCGTGGTTAATCGTCTCTTTCCATTTCACCGTGTAGGTCTGGCCGGCGACGACTTCCGTAACGGGATAGTTGTTGGGACACGCGGGGGTGCCACCGAATTCACAGCCGCAGGGGCCGGTTTTGGCGCCGTCGTCATTGGTGACGGGAGCGGGGTCGACGAGCAGCGAATGGGCAAACGCTGCGGATGGAACGAGCACGCTTAGGGCCGAGAGAAAAAAGGAGCGGGCGAAGAGCTTCATGGCAATGATCAACCTCACAAAAAAGAGGGTTTTAGATTAACCTATGGGACGCATTTCGCGGCGTGGAAACGAGAAGGATTCTCAGCGCGGCGAGCGGGCAATAACCACACTGCAAAAGAACACCAGGTGAGGCGAAGCGCGGTTCAAGGAGATTGTCTGGACGGGCGATTTCTTCTTCAGGAAGAAATTGGGCGCGGCGGTCACGGTGTGGTCTATCGGGCTTTTGATTACGAGACGCAGAACACGGTAGCCGTGAAAGTGCTGAAAAATACGGTCGCCGAGGATAGCGATTATTCGGTGCGGCTGTGGCGTGAGGCGCAGGCGCTTCGGGCGCTGTGGGGCACCAGCGTCGTGCGTATTCACAAGTTTGGTTTTGATTCGTCGGGGGATGTGTATCTGGTGATGGAATATCTCCAGGGCGAGACCTTGGAGGAGCGCATTGAGCGCATCGAGGCGCGCGGCGAGAGGCTGAATGGAATTGAAGTGCTGCTCTTGCTCGATCCCGTGGCGCGCGCGCTGGAGACCGCGCATTTAAAGGGAATTGTTCATCGCGATGTAAAGCCTTCGAATATTTTTTTGGTGTCCGATGAGCTGGGCGGCGGTGTGCGGCTGATGGATTTTGGATTGGCGAAGGCGCTGGGCGGCGAGGAGTTCACCCAGGCGGGGATGGTTGCGGGATCGCCGAGTTTTATCGCTCCCGAAATATGGAGCGGCAAGGCAATCGATCACCGGATCGATGTGTATTCGCTGGGTGCGATTGTGTTTAGGGCGCTTGCGGGGAAGGTGCCTTTTGAGTCGCCTTCGATGATCGATCTGCTCCGGGCTGTGTGCCGTTCGGAGCGGCCGAGGATGACGGCGTACCGGCCCGAGCTTCATCCGGCCATTGATTCATGGGTGGCGCGGGCCTTGGCGATCGATCCGGTGCAGCGTTTTTCGTATGTGAGTTCGATGTGGACGGAGCTGATTTCTGTGCTCCGCGATGGCGAGTCGGAGAGCGCGAGGCTGGTGCGGCTGGCCTTTAGGGCGGATGCGCAGCAAGCGGCGCCGGCGTCTCAAGTGCCTTCGTCGGCGCTGCCTTATCAAAAAGGCTAAGCCTGAAAATAAGCCAGCACCCACACAAAGATGCCGAGCGAAAGCAGCGCGAGATAAAGCTTCGCCTTGTCCCAAAGAATGCGGCCGGTGGGCGAAATGGCTTTGCGCGCGAACAGATACGCGCCCGATGTCCATGCGGCAAAGGCGGCGACGAGCGCGGAAATCCATGGAACGCGCGGTGCTTCGTCTTTCAGCAAATCGTCGAGATAGCGCTGTTCTAAAACGCTTGGAGGATCGGCGCGGGTGCCCAGAGGTCCAGGCGCTTTGGACATGAGCGATGCGATGGCTTGATTGGCGCGCACCAAATCTTCTTCGTGAGGCGTGACAAGCCAGCGGGTTTCAAGCGCCGAGCCGCGTACGGCATTCCAGGCAAATAAAGCTGTTTCTGTTTGTCCCAAGCCTTCGGCTGCTGTGGCGAGAGCGATTAAGCGCTGATAGGCGACGCTCACATGAGGCGCTCCAGGCGCGTACCAGCCCGCGGCGCGCCTCGCGTGCACGATCGCTTCGTGGGGATCTTTTTGGCGGAGCGCGGCTGTAGACAGCGTAATTTCCCGCTCGCCCGCCGCGATAACCCGCACCGTGGCCGCGCCGATCACAAGACCGATGAGCGCCAGCGATTGCAGGACGAGCACCAGCCAGCGCATCTTGGTGGACGGCATGGATGCCTTCGCCTGCGTGGAAGAATCCCTCTCAGTCACGAGAGCACAAGATCACAAGATCAAAAAACATCACAAAAAATCACAAAAAATCGCGTTTCCTGAAGATCATCGCGGCCAGGGCCAGAAGCCCCAGACACCAGCCGAGCGAAGCGACGGATGCCATGCCGATGTAAGGCAGAAGCGGCTGATCGACAAATTCACCGCTGAGCAAAGGGCGGGGCGGGACATACACCTGAAGGTTGGGGACGACTTTGGACAGGCCCACGCCAAGGTCGTGAATGGTTTGCCCAAATTGTTTGACGGGCAGGCGGGTCAGCGTGTCGGCGCTGCGTCCGACAACAAATACGCCGAGCGTGAGCAGCGATGACAGAAAGGGTGTCGAGAAAGAAGAGAACAAAGTTGCGAAGGCTGTGATGATGCTGACCTCGAGCATGGTCAGGGCTCCGGCGCCGAGGACCACGCGCCTTTCTTCGGGACAAGACGCGGACAGCCAAACGCCGAGCGCACAAAGCGCGATCGCCAATGGAATAAAGCCAAATGTGCGGGCGGAAGGCCATTTCCAAGCGGCTGCCACCGTCAGCGCCACGGGTGCGGCGGCCGATGCGGCGAGCAGCAACAGCGAGCGATCGGAAAGCGCGGCGCAGAGAAAAAGCACAAGGCCCGTGTCGGCGAGAATGAACACGAAGACGGTGAGCAATGTGCCCAGGAATTTGCCGACCAGATATTCGCCGCGCCCGATGGGCCGCGCGAGAATGGGAAAGATGGTCTTGTGTTCCAATTCGCGGTGAAGCGAGGTTGCGCCGATGACCACGGCGACGGCGATGCTGAAGAGCGAGATGCTTGCGGCGCCTAAATCGCCGGCGACGCGCGAGGCGGCCTTGAGCGTGAAGGCGCCGACGATGAGCGAATAAATCGCGACGGCGAAGGCGACGCCCGAGAGGCCCAGGAGGATGCGGGCGCGCACGGATTCGCGGTAGGTGTTGAACGCGATGGCCAGGATGCGGCTGGACATTCCGATCCCCCTCTTATCATTGTTTGCGCCTTGATCGTTGCGCGCGCTGCGGCCTGATGTGTATCCCTTGTGTATGGATGCGACGCGCAGGGGAACTCTTCAAAAGCTATTTCGATGGTGTTCGCTCGGTTTGCTTCTGTGGGGTTTTCTATTTATGGGCTGTGGAGGGCAAGCAGAGCTTTCGGTACCTAAAACCCCCGAGGCGCTCACGGATTATTTTGTTCATTCGTTTTTAATGGATGAAGCCGAGATTTCAGGCATTTGCTCGAATCTGCTGGAAGAGCAGCCCGATAAATATGCCGGGTTTGTTAAAATTAATGCAATGACCGATCAATCTGGAAGAATTGGCAGCGCATTGAGGGGAGAGGTTTCGTATCATTTATCGGTTTTATTTGGCTCGCTGGGTATTTCGCCCGCGGAATGCAATACCGAACAATTGTTATCATCGGCATATCAAGGCCGTTTTGCGCTGGCTGCGGGCGCGGCTTCCCTGGATTTTGATGCGCTGCTGAAGGCTAGGGGATCGTGCAAAGATGCATTAGAAAAAAAGTTTGATCAATTTGATAAGATTGGAACAGCGGATGAAGCCCCGGCGGCGGAAGATCGCCAATCCCGGTTATTTCAAGCCTTTATTCGATCGTCAGACCTCACGGTGGATCGGATACTCGACGACCCCATGCGGGTTGCGCGGCTCTTGGATTTATCGCCTGCGGTGATCACGGCGATGATTCATTTTTCGGGGGCGCTGGAAGGCTTGGTGGACAAGGTGGCTCAAGCCATTCCGCTGTTTGGAAATTTCGCGCGCATCGGGCTTTCGCATCTGGCCGCCGAAATTTCCGCTTGGGGTTTGGAAGTGGTTTTAGATCGCCTGGAACAGGGCCGGGTGATCCGCAGGGCGAATGTGGCGAGGGCCGCCTGCCGGGTGCTCGCGCGGGGAGACAACCGCCCAAATATCGGCGAAACGCTTTTAAAAAGGGCTGTGTTGCGATTTAGCCCGCATGCCAAACAGGCATATCCGCCGGCCGTTTTGTGTTCGGAAATGAAAAGCAAAGGGCGGGATTTGTGTTTGGAAGTCTATGCGGGGCTCGAGCTGGATGTGCCTGGGCAGCCTCGTCCGGATCAAGGTTATGGCTGGCTTGTGCCCGAGCTTCCCCCGGAAAATCCCCGAGACGATTTTATTTCTTTGGGGCAATTGTCGGCGACGCTGATCAATGCGACCGATTTGTGTTCCAATTCGGAGTGCTCGAGAGATGAAATCAATCGCATTGCGAGCATCAGCGCATTTCACAAGCGCGATGCCAAGCCTGAAAATGCCGCTTATTTTAAGGCAGAGCTCGGCCGTATCGATGTGGTGATGTCTTCGCTGGAGAGGCGTATTTCCGAATTGGGCGAGCAAATGAATTCGGGTTTTGGCTCGGTGAATCATGCTCAGCAATCGCTGCGCGGCGATATCGTGGGCCTGCGCTCGGAAATGGTGAAGGTGCAGGAGCAAAATCTTCAATATCAATCGGATGCGCTTAAAATTTTATCAAATTCAGAAAAGACCTGTTCCTGTGTGCTGAAAATGAAGCGCACGGAAGCGGAGCGGGCGAGGCTGGCCAATGCCTTTGAGCGCTGCAATTTAGGGCTCGATCACGATTGTTTAAAAGGCGTGAGTGTGGATCAGAAATCGCTGAATAACGCGCTGGTGGCCTTTGGTTTTGATGTGGCGGCGGGCAGTGCCTTCGATACCTGCGGTGTGGAGCCCAATGCGGGGGAAGGCATGGCCGTGGTCGAGCAAATTAAAAAACTAATCCGCGAATACAAGCCTTTGAAAGTGGAGGTGAGGGCTCATTCAGACCAGTTGGATCCGACGCTGAAATGCCAAAGTTCGGCGGGTGTGAAAGACAATTTAGAACTGTCCCGGAAGAGGGCGGAGGCCGTGCGCGCAAGGCTCTGCGATGACCCGTATTTCAAGGCGATGAACAAGCCTTGCGAGGAGCTGATTGCGGCCGAAGGCGCGGGCGATCAATTGCCGATTGTGCAGTGTCCCACGGATAGGAACACCGGTTCGGCCATGGAGTGTCACGCCAAAAATAGAAGGCTGAGTTTTTCGTTTTTGGACTCTCAGAAATTGATGCTGAGCGGCGAGTGCGCCCGTTAAGCCAGGCGTTTTTCGGCGCTTTCGCCGGCCGTGTCTTTGGCTGTTTCCTCGCCGCTTTCGGGATGGAAGAGACACCAGACGATGCCTGCGGACGGATATAAAAGCGCGCAGCCCAAGAGGTATTCAGGAAAGAGCATCAGCGGCGTGAGGAAGTAGGCCGCCGCGACATTGGCGAACTGAAAGACGTTAAGAACCTTGTTTTTACGGACCTTGAGCTTGGGAAGCCGGATGGTGCTGACCATGAGCAGGGCGGCCGCGATGAGGATGGCGGGGCTGTAGGCGAGGAGATTCGAGCCGATGTGGTACTTGTCGAGGGTGAGGTAGCCCGAGGCCAGGATGGCGCCCATGAGCGTGCCGGGGATGCCCACGAAAATGCTTTCTCCGCCCGTGGTGATATTGAAGCGGGCCAGCCTGACGGCGAGCGCGACCACATAGAGTCCCGCGGCGCTCATCAGCATGGCGTGTCCGCCGGGTGTGGTTTGGGATTTGGCGAGATTGAAATACAAGAGGGCGGCGGGCGCGATGCCAAAGACCACGAAGTCGGCGAAGGAATCGAATTCCACGCCGAAATTGCTGGTGGCCTTGAGCAGGCGGGCGGCCGTTCCGTCGACCTTATCGAGCAGCACGCCCCAGAGGATCATCCAGGCGGCGAGGCGAAAATTGCCCTGCACGCTCATGCAGATAGAACCTAGGCCGAGAACCATGGAAAAGGCCGTGATGGAGTTGGGAACGAAATAGCGTAAGGCAGGCATGAAGGCGGCCATGGTAGCCGGCTTGTGGGGCTCTGCGTCAAGGCGTCCTGGGAGGGTTCCCGCCGTTGTGTTGCATGACTATCGAAATGCATGGCAATAGAGTGATAATGCAATTCGAAGAGCGGCTTTAGCATTGCTGGAATCGAGATTTTATTCCTTGGCGGGCTGAAAATATTTTTAAAAAAAATAAAAATAAAAAGCCCGGCGGCGAAATTTTTTTAATGGCCAAACGAATAAAGGCGCACCCCGCGTTGTTGATCACGCGGTTGTAAAAGCAGCGGAAAAGAAGCTTTTTTGCTGCTTGAAACGAAGAGGGTGTCCGACAGGGCGTAACGAGCGCCTCAAAGCTAGGGAGTCCGACGGAGCCGTACATTGTACGGTGACGGAGGGCGACCGACGATTTGAGGTGCGCAGTAGCCCTGTGGATACCCTCTAAAGGAGTCAGGACCATGTTCCGGCACATCATTGAAGAGCAGAATGCGGCACGGGCCTATGTCGAGAGGTTGGCGGCAGCCGTGCTTTTGGTTGTTTCGGCGCTTCCTCTGGTCACGTTTGCATTTGTGACCCTTCAAGCGTAGAAACTGTGTCCTTGAAAATCAATCGTATTGGCTGCGAAGCCGTTGAAACCCATGCATTGAATTGCGACAAGTGGTTTTTCATCCAATGATGCTTCGCATTCCAATCCATTGCACACACATATCATCTGATTGCCTAGCAAACGCGTCTGAGCGGTTGTGAAGGGCAAGGAAAAACGAGGCCGGGTGGGTTTTGGACACCCGGCACCTTAACTCAATAGACTTGGAATCTGGCTTGTGATGGCCCGCGCGCAGCCGTCATAAGCCGGATTCCAAGACTCCATTGATTCGCTTTGCCATTTCCTTGGCTAATTCAGGCTTGATCACCTTGCCAAGCGCATTGCGAGGCAATTCGTTCATTACAATAAAATCCCTAGGGATTTTATAGGGCGCAAGTCTGTCCTTGGCCCAGGCCCTTAGCATTTCTGTACCGCATTCGCCGCTTTTTGAAGGCACGGCGACGAGGGCCGCGACAATGCGTTCGCCCCAGGTTGTGTCGGGAATTCCAACGACAGCGACTTCCGCGATGGCGCCGTGTTCGCGAAGGGTTTCTTCTATTTCAAGCGCGGAGCATTTGTATCCGCCGCTTTTAATAATGTCGATCGAATTGCGTCCCAATAGCCGGATATAGCCGTCGGGCGCCCGTTCGGCCATGTCGCCCGTTTTAAACCAGCCATCCGCGCTAAAGGCTTCGCGCGTGGCGTCTTCGCGTTCAAAATAAGCCGAAAATACGCTGGGTCCCCGGACATAAAGTTCGGCGGGGCCCCTTTCGCTTTCTTGGCCGTCTTCTTGGATGAGTTTGATTTCAACCGTGGGTAATGGCAATCCAACATAACCGGGCCTCCGGCCTGATATTTCTAAAGGATTGCTGAGCCCCACGCCGATTTCGGTCATTCCAAAGCGTTCTAAGGGAATGGCTCCGGCAATGCTTCGCCAGCGTTCGGCGATGGTGATGGGAAGAGCCGCGGAGCCGCTGGTGCACAGGCGCAATGAGCGGGCGGCGCGGGAGGCGTTGCGCTGCGTTTCGGCGTCCATCGTGTCGAAGGTGTCGATGAGTTTTTTGTACATGGTGGGCACGGCCATCCAGATGGAGTGTTTTCCGCTGGTGAATTCGTTCCACACCCTGTCGGCGTCGAAGCGGGGAAGCATATGGGCACAGGCGCCCGCATAGAGGGCGGTGAGCAGCGAGATGCCGAGGCCGTGCAGGTGATGCAGGGGCAGGGCGTGGAGGAGGGTGTCGTTTGGGCTTAGTCCCCAGGCATTTCCGACCAAGGAAGCCTGGGTGGCGATGTTTTTATGGCTGATCATCGCGCCTTTGGGTTTGCCCGTGGTGCCGCTGGTGTAGAGCAGCATGGCCGTGTCGCCTTCGTCGATTTGGTCGGCTGTATGCTGAGATTCGGCTTGAAATGAAGGGTTTTGGGTTTCGAGTTCGGCCGCGGGCAATAGGCGCAGGCCGGGCCGCGCGAGGGCGTTTGCGCGCTGGGCGAGATCGGCCGAGTAGATGAGGGTGTCGGCGCCTGCGTTGTCGAGAAACCAGGAAAGCTCGGCGCTTGGATAGAGCGGCGATAGGGGAACGGCGATCGCGCGCGCGGCAAGAATGCCAAAGAAGGCTTCGATCCAAAGGGCGCCCGGAGATGCAAAGAGGGCAATGCGCCGGCCGCTGCGGGATGAAGATCCGTCCGTGAGGAGATGGGCCGCGCCCAGGGCGTTTTGGTAGAGCTCTTCAAAGCTTCGCTGGCAGGCGTCGTCGATGACCGCGGTGCTTCTGCGGGACTGGGCAAGATGCTGAATACGGGCGAGATAGGGAGATGCCATGCGGCGCACTCTGGCATGCATGACAAGCTGGGGAAATAGGCGGCAATGGCCGCTGGCTTAAGCATTTGACGCATTCCAAAACGATTGCGTTACACTGCGCGGCCATGCGGACCCGGCTGCCTGTTTGCTTGCTTGTTTTGTGCGGACTTCTGTGCGCTTGCGACGATCCAAAAGCGTCATCGAAAGGCGCTGCTTCGGCGAGTGCGGCATCGGCTTTGCCAACGGTTGATGAGCCGCCTCCGATGCCAAAGCCCAAGACCATGCCCGATTTGATCGTGGATGCGATGGGGCCTTATCTGGGCGGACAGCGCATTGAGATGAACAAAGAAAATGCGCTCGAGAAGCTGCAGAAGATCGTGAAGGATTTGCCGATCAATGGTCAGCAGGTGACGCTGCTGGCCGAGAAGAAGGCGAAGACGCCGCATGTGGCGATTGTGGTGTCGGAGCTGGGTTTGGCGGGCGCGCCGAAAATTTTGATTAAGACCGATGGGCGCAATGATTTGCCGAAGGAGATCACGGTGACGCCGGACTCAAGGATCTCGGGGCCGCCTGGATGTTCGGTGTCGGCGATTGTGATGAAGGATTTTTCGACGGCGGTGTGGCCTTTTAAGGGCGGTTTGGGGAAGCGCCACCGCAAGGGATTTGCAGGGCCGGATCTGTCCCACACGAGCGAGGCGCTAAAACGAGAGCTTTCGATTTGCGATTCGACGATGGCGTTTTTCTCGGGCGATGAAACGATTGAGTGGGAGATGACCTACAACTTGGCCGGCACAGTGCTGATTTCCGACGAAAAGAAGAAGATCGATACGCTCGTGCTTCCGCGTGAAATTCCTGTCGCGGGCCGGCCCGTCGTGCTGGGTAAGAAGAACTGATTATGTCCAAACGGGTGCGCGAATCGGTCCTGGCTCAAAAGAAAGGCCGGCTGCTTAGGACGAAGGCGGAAATGCGGCAATCGTCCGCGAGTCTTGGGCGTCTGTCTTCGGGCCTGGGGGAAGTCGATGATGCGATTGGGGCGCTTCGGGAGGTGCCCGCGGCGAAGGCTCAGGCTCAGGCTCAGGCTCAGGCTGAAATAAAGGCTTTTGTGCCGCCTCTGCCGGCACCTGCCCGGCCGCTTTCGCCCCAGAAGGCTGAAGCGCCAAAGCCTGCCGAACCTGTGAAAACCGCGGTGAAGACGCTGTCGGGTCATGCTTCGCCCGCCGCGCCCGCCGCGTTCCCAAAGCCTGCGGTCGTGCAGTCGCCGATGGATGTGTTTTTGTCGGCGCCTGTGGCTCCACCGCCTCCTGTGGTTGCGGCGCCGCCTCCTGCGCCTGTGCCTGCGGCACCTCCTCCGATGGAGCTGAGTTCGTCGACGCCGCCCTTGGGTTTTCTGTCCAAGGAAACCGTCGATAAGGTGTCGCGCACGCCTGCGCCCGCGCCTGTGGCTCCCAAGGAAGAAGTGCCCGCGCCCCCGCCGCCGGCAGAAGCCGAAGAGGCGCCTCCTCCCGAGGAATCCGGCGCGCCTCCTGAGGCTGCTCCCGCGGCTGCAGACCTCGAGGGAGATTTCTTTCAATCCGAGGCGGGTGCGCATGGAGCGCCTTTGGATGAGGCTGCTGAAGGGGAGTCCGATGCGTCTCATTCCGTAGACGAATCGGAGGCGATGTACGGCGACGGTTCGGAAGAAGAAGAGCCCGAGGCAGCCTTTGCGCGCCAGGATGCGGAACGTTCCGCGCGGATGCGCAAGATCGTGATCGGCGTGGTGGCCTTCGTCGGCGTATTGGCGGCGATTGGGATTGTGAAATCGGTGGTTTCGGGTTCGGGGAAGAGCTCGAGTGCAAAGCCAAGCGCGACGGCTGTGGTCAGCGCGGCTCCTCCGGTTTCAGCGGCTACACCTGCGCCTTCGTCTTCGCCCGCGGCCTCTGTGGCGACGGCAGCGCCGGCACCTGCCGACAGCGCATCGGCCAAACCTGCTGAGAGCGCGGCGGCTCCGGCGGAGGCTGCGGTCGATCCGGCGAAGGCTGCGCAGTTGGAAAAGGAAGCGCTAAGCCTGTTGAATCGCGGAAAGCTTAAAGACGCGATTGAAAAGGCAAAAGAGGCGATAGCGGCCGATCCTTCGCAGGCGATGCCGTATTTGTATTTGGGTTCGGCGCTTCAGGATTCGGGCAAGTGGAAGGACGGCATCGAGGCGTATAGCGAGTGTGTGCGCAAGGCGACGAAGGGGCCTGTGCATGAGTGCCGCGCGGCGGGCGGTAGGAAATAAGGTTTAGGCTTTGGTTCTGTTCAATAGATTCGCGGCGAACGAAGCGGCCATCGCATAGCCAAGCAGTGCGCCTGTGGCGATGCGTGTGGGATGAAAAACAGGATGCAATCCTAGGTCTTGGGTTGCGATTTCAATGAGCATGATTGCGGTGAGGGCGAGCAGGATGGGGCGCCAGATACGCATGCTCCATGTGGGCCACGCGAGAAGGGCGCCCAGGGCGATGCCCGCGAACATGCCGGCGCAGCGGCTGCAAAGCGGCATGGGAATGCCGTAGAGCGAAAGCGTGCGCGCTTCCAGGCGATGACAGAAGGGCAGAAACACAAGATCGAGGGTGCGGCCAAAGGCGCCGAGCGGAAGGTGGGCGCGGGCCGGCGGAAGAAGCCAGGGAATCGTTCCGGCAACGGCCAAGATTGCGCGCAATACGGTGAACAGCGCCGGGTAGGCGGGCTTGGTGACAACGCTGTCCAAGGGCACGGGCATCGCAGCGATTATGCGCTTTTGCCGGGGACGGGCTTGCCCAATAGGCGCATGACTTCTTGAAGGTCGTTCCACACCTCGCGCTTGGCTTCCGGTGTGCGGAGCAAGTAGGCCGGATGGAAGGTGGGCATGATGGGCGTGATGCCTTTGTAGAGCTTCCAGCGTCCGCGCTGGCGGGTAATGCCTTCGCTGATGCCTGTTAAGCCTCGCACCGCGGTGGCGCCGAGGGCGACGATGACTTTGGGTTTAATGAGGGCGAGCTGGGCCGTCACAAACGGAGTGCACGCATTCATTTCGTTGGGTTCGGGCGTGCGGTTGTTGGGAGGCCGGCATTTGACGATATTGCAGATGTAAACTTCGTCGCGGCCATAGCCCATCGCGGCGATCATTTTGTCGAGGAGTTGTCCGGCTTTGCCTACAAAAGGCAGGCCCTGCGCGTCTTCATCGGCGCCCGGGCCTTCGCCGACAAAGCACACTTCGGCCATGGGATTGCCTCGAGCGAAGACTGTGTTTTTGCGTTCCGCGCACAGGATGCAGCGCTTGCATTCGCGCACTTCGGTCTCGAGCAGCGAAAGCTTGAGCCGGCGCTCTTCGGGGCTTTCCGAGCCTGTGACGACGGTGACGATCGGCGCGGGCGCTCCGGGCGGCGCGAGAACCGATTCACCGAAGAGGGAGGCCGTTTCGGGACGGGGTTTGGGCGCGGGAATATTGAAATCGGCGGCGGGGGCTGCCGCGCTGTGAAGGGGAGCGGATACGTTTTGAACGGGCCGCTGGGGTGGTGCACTGAACGCGGGAGGTGTGAATGCAGGTGGAACCGCGGGGCGCTGTGCGGGAGGACTCGCCGGCGCGACGGCAGGCATGGCAGAAGGCGCTGGGCGGCGCTGCTGAGGGGCGGATACGGGCTGAGAGGAAAAATAGCCGAGCACTTCATCCGCCGAGCCTTCGCAGAGCAGGCCCGAGGAGCCCGTTAGGGCATGCCATTCCACGAGCGCATGCACACTCCTTGCAATATCCAGGAGCTCCTCGTGCGCATCTGCGTCGCTCATAAGCTTCAGTGACCTTCGCTCGATAGCCAGCGTTCGGCGTCGAGAGCGGCCATACAGCCTGTTCCTGCGGCTGTCACGGCTTGGCGGTACGTCCAGTCCTGCACATCGCCCGCGGCAAATACGCCGGGAACGCTGGTGCGCGAGCTGCCTGGAACTGTTTTTAGATAGCCGTTGGGATGCGTTTCAAGCTGGCCCACAAACAAATCGGTCATGGGCGTGTGGCCGATGGCGACGAAGAAAGCCGCGGCGGGGACGAGGCTCAATTCGCCTGTTTTTAGATTTTTTACGCGCACGCCTGTTACGCGATCTTCGGCCACATCCAGCACTTCTTCGATCACATGGCTATACAGAATCTTTATTTTGGGATTCTCGACGACCCGCTCGATCATCGCTTTTGAGGCCCGGAATTCGTCGCGGCGGTGCACCAGCGTCACCGATTTGCACAGGCCCGAAAGATAATTGGCCTCTTCCATCGCCGTGTCGCCGCCGCCGACGACCACCACGTCTTCGCCGCGGTACAGCGCTCCGTCGCACACCGCGCACGCGCTCACGCCTTTGTTCTTTAGGGCTTCCTCGCTCGGCAAACCTAGGTAATTGGCCCGCGCTCCCGTCGCCACAATCAGCGTCTTTGCGAGATACAGCGCATCGTCCACCCACACCTTAAAGGGCCTTTCCGACAGATCGACCTTCGTGACATCCGCCGTGATGAATTCGGTGCCCTGATGCGCCGCTTGATCGCGGAAGCGCTGCATGAGCTCTTGTCCCGTCACCTTTTCAGGAAAGCCGGGGTAGTTCTCGACATCCGTTGTGAACATAAGCTGTCCGCCTGGAATCAAGCCGCCGGCGCTAAAGCCTTCGATGCACAAAGGCTTCATGTTGGCGCGTGCGGAATAAATGGCGGCCGTGAGACCCGCGGGACCCGAGCCGATAATGATGACGTTTCTGACGTTGGAGTCGCTCATAGAGGGCGGTCTTTATAGGCGCGCTTGGTCCGGCACGGAAGCGTTTAGGGAACGCACCAATGTTGAGGGCTGGTTTTGATTTTATCGAATTGTTCAATATATTTGTTGGATTGAAACAATCGCATCGCGGGCAATGGAGCCGGCTGAATGGGCAATTTAACTAAAATGAAAGACAATCCCGAAGGCGAGGATACATTTCTTTGGTGATTGTTTCATATTCTGAAGGCGTGTCGCACTCCATAAAGGGCAACTCGGGTCCGAAGCCGGCGATGTGAACCCGGCCGAGCAGCATCATGCGCTGGCTGATGTCTTCGTGTTCGCTTCGGGTTTTTGCGGTCGAGAAGTGAACGATCCAGTCGGTGATACGCGCGAGTGCCTCGTGATCGCCGGGTTCCCATAAGAGAATGCCCGTCGCTTCGCCCGCGCAAATGTAGCCTTCGGTCATGGGCGTGTGTTGCATGCCCTTTCCGTGAAGGCGCGCTTCGTGGGGCGCTTTGGGATCGGCAAAGACAAGCACCTCTTCTTGGGTGTTTCGAAAGTCTGTGCAAACCAGGGTTTTTGAGTGCGTTGAGGGATGCGCGGCGAGCACATTGAGAATATCGGGGTGGTAGATCAGGTCGGCGTCCATCAGGACAACGCGGGACTTTCCATCGAGGATGGGATAGCCGCTGTTCCAGGCAAACCAAGTGGAGTGCGCGCTGCCCGATGTGGATAAATCCTGCGTGGGATTGAGAATCCAGGTGCACCGCATGGAGGCCGATGAGGGCAGGGGCGTGCCGAACGTCTTGGAATTGCCTACAAAATAAGCTTCTTTACATCCAGCGCGCTCCAAGGCGCGGGCATGCCAGTCGAGAAAAGTGGGGACGGAGCCGGCGATTCCAGACAGGGGAAGCAGGGGTTTGGGGAGCTCGCCGGACAAGGCACCGATGCGATTGCCCTGCCCGGCGGCCAAAATGACGGCTTTGTCGATCATGCGCTTGTTTCAAGCGAGCTTTGCGCTGAAAGCTCAGAAGCGAAGCGTTCCGGCAAGGCCAACTTCATCGAGGCTCGAGCGAAGGCTTCCACCGTTGATGGCTTGCACGCTTCGGTAGCCGGTGAGCTTGTCGCCCGAAATGGCCTTGAGTTCGCCTTTGCCTTTGTTGTCCAAGGTCTCGAAGAAAGTGTGCTGATAGGCCGCGGAAATATCGACGCGCCACACGCGGAAGGTCGCGCCCGCGGATAAGCCAAGGCGCGCTCCCAGATGAAAATCGATGTTGAGATAGCGGTCGTCTTGGCCCTTGGATTCGTAGAAGGCGCCCGCCCGCACCGCGAGTTTGTTGGGAATCGCCACGTAGTCGCCGCCGACGCGAACGCCGAAGACGTCTTTCCATTTGTGCGCCACATCCGAGTTTTCAGGGGCAGATCCAGGCGTGCCCCGGATGGGGATGTCTGGCTTGAAGCGAAGCTCGAGGTTATCGACGACGCTATTTCGCGCGTAGGTGAAGTTCATCTCGAGGTCGAATAGATCTTCGCTCAAAAAATCGCGGACGCCGGGTTTGGAAGCCCATTCGGGACGCTTTTGGCTTGGGCCGCGCGGCATATGAAAGCGAAACCCCAGCTTGGCTTCCATCGGAATGCGGAAGACCAAATCGCCCGCGCCCGGTTCGTTGGTGATATTGCAGCCTTCGCCCATATCGTTATCCGTGTCGCTGTCTTTCATCAGGCAGGGATCGTCGTTGACCGGGCCCGCTTGCTTCCAATAGAGCGATGTGGCTTCGAGATCGGCTTTGCTATTGATGGCGTCTTGCCACTTCAGCCATGCGGCCACGTCGAGCAGCCGCGATGGAGACCAAATGCCGCCGAGCACAATGCCCGGGATAAACAAGTCTTTTGCCTTTAGGTTCGCTTGAACGTCGAGGTGAGCGAAGAAATCATCGCGAGGCTGCTCGCCGGCCGCAGGCATGGGCGAGAGCCCCTCGGTGAAATTTAAAAACTCGATGAAGGCCATTCCCCAGATAAATCCGGCACCTATGGCGAGTTCATCGTTCACCGCATAACTGACCGACAGCGTCGGAAGCAAAATCGTGCTGTCCGATTTGATGAGCATGTAGCGCTGCGGGGCAGGCTGGGTGACCTCGATGCCGAATTTGTTCACGTAGGTGAGCGATTCGGGCCATTCGGCCTTGCCCACGCCATGAGGCCCAAAGAAGCTAAAACCGGCCGCGAGTTTGTCGTTAATGCGAAAGTTTGCGCCGAGCTGCGGGTTCGGAAAAGGACTCGATTCAGCGCACACTTCAGCGGGCGGGCCTCCCTCTGCTCCGGGGCCGGGAACGCTTCCTCCGGGCGATACAGGCTGGCCGCTCGCATTGAGGCGCGTGAAACAGCGATCCAGAAACATCAGATGCAAGCCGGCGTGAACGCCCGAGCTTTGGCGGACAAGGCCGGCTGGATTGAAATAAGCCGCGAGGGGATCGTCCGCACGCGCGAGCCATGCGCCTCCGCGCCCAACCTGAACGACACCGCTTTCTGGAGAGTCAATTCCGGATGAGGCTTGCGCGCTTGCGGCGACGCTGATGGAGGTTGCGGCACAAAGAGCGAAAACAAGATGCTGGCGTCGCATCACATCCCTCGAAAGTTTTTGGTTAGCGTTGCTCGGTGTTTTTAATGCCAATCGCCAATGCCACAGCCACGCGGGCAAGGCGATTGGCGGATCTGCGCCCCTAGTCCTTCCATCACCGGACGGGAAGCGCGGCAAGGGGAGATGGTGTTGGATTCGTTTTCTGAGGAGACTTATTTGACGGGCGAAGCCTTAAGCGCGGCCTTGCCATCTTTCACGTAGACCGTGAATTTGACGCGGTTCACGCCATGGCGTTGCACCAAGGCATCTTTGTTGCGCTGCAGCGTGACCTTGAATTTATCGAAGGTCAGGCCGGCCGTGGGCTCGCCGCACTGCTTCTTCATGGCCAAGAATTCGTCGTAGGTCTTGCGCCATTCGTCTTCTTCGCTGGGCACGCCGTCCGATGTGGGAACGGCCATTGCAACCGATCCTTCTGTGACGGTGGGCGGTGTCGCGAGGGGCGGAGGTTTGGCTGCCGCGGGCTTTGCTGCTGCTGCTGCAGGTGCTGGAACCGCCGCCGGAGCCGGAGCCGCCGCCGGAGCTGGAGCCGCCGCGGCCTTCAGAGGTGCGGGTGCGGGAACAGCAGCCTTGGCGGGTGCCGGTGCAACAACAGCCTTCACCGGTTCAGGCGCTTCAACGGCCTGGGGTGCGGGCTCTTCCTTCGCAGGAGATGCTAAGGTCGGTGCCTCAACCGTCGCTTCCTCGGTTTCACCCTTGCTCGGAGGCGTGGGCAGCTTCTTCTCGGGAGGCGGTGCTGTGGGCTCCGAAGGGCCGAACAAATCCGCCATCGGATCGTTCTTCATATCGGAGACAGGACTAGGCTTAATTCCCGAGCTCTCGCCTGCCGATTTGTCCTTCTTCGAAGCGCGCGGCAAAGGCTTCATCAACTTCGGCCCCGATGAAGCCGCGGGCGAAGGCATCGTCGATTCGCCGGGACCAGGCACAGAGAACGCGCTCATGGTCGGCTGCGCTGGAATCGGGCCGAGCACTTGCTCCAAATCGGCCGCCTTTCTCGGCACACCGCCCTTGGCTGCGACCTTCTCCATCCCGTCGTTCAAATCCGACGCAATCTTCTTGTAAATGCCGCGGAAACGGCTGGGCTGAAACACATCGATTTCGCCCTTCGCAAGCCGCGCCGCTTCCTTGCGGAACGTGCCAAGCGGCATCGTGTGCTCGAGGATCGAGAAAAACAGACCGAGCGCCGCAACGCCCACAATCCCCAAAATGATGAACAAGAGCGGCACCTTGGCTTTATCGGTGTTGTCCGCCTTGTTGAGAAAATCGAAGGGCGAGTCCACCGCGACGGCCAGCCTTCCCACGGCATAGCCCGCTCCGAGCTCCCACGCCTCGCCCGGCATGCGCGCGTACACAACACCCAAATGCTCGCCGATCACCCGGACTTCGCTGCGCCCCTTCTCTTGGTAGTCCTTGTTCTCCTCGAGGTATTTAAGGTCTTGCGTGATCTGATCCAGATTCGCCTTATCAAAACCCTCGGGCGCGCCGGACGCCACGCGGGCGCCCTCTGCATAGAAGCCTACCGCCGCTCCCGTCCGCTTCGTCACGCCCCGCGCAAAGGTATCGTCGACAATCTTCGCGCCCACCACGGCGCCCACAGGCTCGCCGTTCACTTCCTGCTCAACAGGGCGCGCGACAATGCGGTAGATGCGGCCTTTCCACACCCATGCGTCATCGCCGATCCATCCGTGCAGCGCATCCGCCACCACCGAATAGCCGCCCATATCCCAGTCTTCCACGCCATGCTCAAAGCCGACGTTCGCGATCACGCGGCCATAGGCGTCCACCGCCCACACCACATCGAACTTGAGATCCGGCGAGACTTCATCCGCGAGCTTGCGCAGCGTCGCCCGCGCCTTTTCCTTTACCTCGCGCGGCGATTGCGCTTCTGCCGAAGCCTTCGCCAATTGCCCGCGCAGCTCGGGATTCAAGCTCACCGGAATCAGCGCGCTCGCCCTGCGCCTCGCATCATCCTTCAAAAACCATTCAACGGCGCTTGAGTCCGCCGCCAAGGCTTCCGACATCGCCCGGGAACCCGCGCGGTTGTAGAGCTGGCGCGCCATGAACAAGATGAAAATCGACGCGCCCAGCGCAAGGGCGAGAACGATGTACCAAAAGCGGGAGAGAAGCATCTACTTGCCTCCTGCGGCGTTTGCATCGCTTTCGCCGACAACGAGCGGATTATTCAAGCCGATATCGACCGTCTGCACAGTGACCTCGAGCTCTTTCCCCACAGGCTCGCCGTTGTGATAGCCCCGCAGCTTGTACGTACCCGGCGGGACATCGAGTGCGAAATCGCCTTTGCGATCCGGATAAGCGATCGCCACAGCCTTGGGCTCGACCACAATCCACGAACGGATGCTCGGCGCCAGCGCATCCCTAAACTCGTATTTCCCCGGCCCTGGAGGCGTCCATGCCCGGCTCTTGGTCGGAGCGATTTCCGCGGCCACAAACCCGCCCTTACCGCTGGCTTCAGCCAGCTTATGAGGGAACGGATCGCGGTTTTCAAATTGAACTTGCTGACCTTCGGCGACCACCAGCGTCACCGGCGTTGTACGCCCGCCTGAGAGCGTCACGCGCAGCGGAACTTTCAGCGCCTCGCCCTTTTCGCCGAGAGCCACGATGCACAGCTCTTTCGGAAGATGCGATGTCAAATTGCGCACATCCGGCCGCACCGTCGGCGAAGGCTCGCGGAAGGTATAGCGGTGAGAGCCGGCCTCCTTCGCCTCATTCCACACGGGATTGAGCAGCTTGGCGGCGCCCGTAATTTTTCCTTTGATGTTCGCGCCTGAAGCCGCCGCTGGCAGAGCCACGACAGCCAAGGCGAACGCCATCCGGAACAGGATGCGGGCGGCTTTTGCGCGTGAGCGCGGCGGTGAGCAAAACGGTTGTTCCGATATCGGCGCAGAAGAGCGGACATCGGCGAAACGGAAGGGTTTCGTCTGCATAGGGGAAGAGCGAACCTACCGGAAGCGCGCGGGTGACAACAACACAAGACTCAAGCCGCGCGAAGGAAAGTCGGGGAAGGGGGCAAAGCTGTTAGGAATGAGGCTCTGGCAGGTGGTCGGGACGTTTATCGCGCATCGTAAAGAACTCCTCGCCGGCCGACGGATGAACCCCGATCGTCGTGTCGAAATCTGCTTTGGTGGCGCCTAAACGCAAAGCAACAGCAAAACCCTGCACAATTTCAGGAGCATCCGCGCCCACCATATGAACGCCCACGACTTTCTGCGAACTGCGCTCACACAGAAGCTTCATCATCGTGCGCTCATCCCGCCCGCTCAGCGTATGCCGCATTGGCCTAAAGCTGGTCACATACACATCGACCTGCCCCAGCCGCCGCCTCGCCTCCTGCTCCGTCAGGCCCACCGTTCCCACCGGAGGCTGACTAAACACCGCCGTCGGCACATTGTGGTGATCCACCGTCATTGGCCGCCGGTTAAACAGCGACTCCGCGACGGCCCGCCCTTCGGCAATTGCAACGGGTGTTAAATTCATTCGATTGGTACAATCGCCGACGGCATAAATATTCGGCACTGAAACCGACTGAGAATTGGGATGAACCGACACGGCACCCACCTCATCGAGCACCACCCCCGCTTCAGCGAGCCCAATTCCGTTTGTATTGGGAACACGCCCTGTCGCATACATCACTTCATCGGCCTCGATGGTATCGCCGCGTTTGGTCATTAAATTCAGCGAACCATCCGGCCGCTTTTCGATATCGGCAATCAGCGTCTCACAGCGGATTTCAATACCCCGCTTCCTCATTTCATTGGTCAAAGCCGCCCGGATATCATCATCGAAACCCCGGAGCACCGTATCGCCCCGGATGACCATCGTTACTTTCACACCGGCCGAATTAAAAATACCCGCGAACTCCACGCCAATATAACCGCCCCCCACAATCGTGATGCGATTGGGAAGCTTTGGTAAATCCAGCGCCTCATTCGATGTAATTGCATGCTCAATACCCGGAACCCGGGGCAAAGAGGGCCGGCTCCCCGTTGCAATCAGCAAATACTCCGCCGTATATGTTTTATCTCCCACCTGCACCGTATGAGCATCCAATACGGTAGCCCTGCCCTCCAGCAGCTTCACCCCCGAATCTCTTAAAAGCCGAAGATATATCCCATTTAAACGATCGATTTCATTATTTTTACGCTCGATGAGCCTCCCCCAATCCAAAAAACTCTCGCCCACCGTCCAGCCGAAACCCGCCGCATCCTCGAATTCGCCCTGAAACTCAGAAGCATACACGAGCAACTTCTTTGGCACACAACCCCGGATCACGCAGGTCCCGCCCACCCGGCTTTCCTCGCAAATAGCGACCCGCGCCCCATAAGAACCGGCCCTCCGGCTCGACGCCACACCGCCCGAGCCGGCCCCGATCGTCAGCATATCAAAATCGTATTGACTCATAATCCAGAGGGCCTTCTTCCGCGGAGAACCAACAAAAGACCGGCGCCCGCCATCGCCATCCCCGCCGCCAGGCCGCCCGGAGGAATAGCCCCGGCCGCCTCGCACTTACAGCGCGGCGCCGCATCCGCCCACACCAACCCAGCCGTCAAAAAAACACCCAGAAAAACGCCCAGCGCACCCAGCTTCACGTTCCCGATCTTGTTCATTCAATCGGTAAATCACGGCCCAGCGCGCCCTGTCAATGCTGTGCGCCGCTTCAATCTTATTGAATTGTTCGATAGAATAAATTGAATAGAATTGCAGACGAATTTGATAAAAATATTAAAAATTAATCCTTAATCGCATCCGCAATAGCTTTCGCAGCCTTCGCCCGATCATTAGCCAGCGACTTCGCCGGACCCTCCCCCAACATCGAAGCAGCCTGCTGAAAACGAGCCGCCACATCATTCCAAAACGCAGCCTTCGCCCCATGAGGCGCAGCGATTTGCAGAATCAGCGCCGCATTTAGCGCCGCCGGCCCTGAAAACGCCCCGCCCCCCTTTGCCACCGAATCCAGCGCCCCCACCTGCCCAAAACCAATCGAAGCCAAAGGCGCCCGCCTCATCATTTCCCCGGCATCCTCCGGCCCATCGCCCAAACCAATCGCCGTCGCCAGCAAAAACGCCAAATCCTCCGGCAGCTTATTGTCAGGAAACCCCGACGACAAAAGCGCAATCGCCCGATCAAAATCGCTCGCCCGGAAATACAAACGCCCAAGCTCCACATGAGCCCGCGCATACAAACCCCGAAGATCCGCGGCCAAATTCGGATCATTCAGCACCGCCCGATGCGAAGGAGCAATCCCCTTCTCCAAAAGCGCCCTCAGCGTACCCGCCTTCAGCGCCGCCTTCGGCTCGAGCAGCAAACCCGCTGAAAACGTAGGCAAACGCATCGCCAAACGCTCCTCCAGCGACGACGGCGAAAACGCCCCAAGCGGCGGAAGCACAACCGGATCCAGCGCATCAATACGGCGCCCCCCATACAGCTTCGACAAAAGCGCCCTCGCCCGATCCACCCGATCGCTCTTCAACACCCCCAAAATCGCCAAATTCCCCAGCCCCACCAGCGCCGCATCCCGCCCCCGGTCTTTGCGCGGATCGAGCTCTTGATCCAACTGCCCGTAGTAGACATTGCGAAGCTCCTCATCCTCGGCAAGCTCCTTGGGAAGAGGCGCATTCCGCACCGTCTCCACCATCCGCATCTCCGCCGTCCCCGCCTCCACACCCGCCACGCCGCGACCATAAAAAGGCAGCCCAGACCCTATTTTTGAAAGCTCTTCAATCAGAGCCGCCTGCTCCTTCATCCAGACCACCATCGGCCCCCGCAAAAACGCCGTCACCCGGTCTCGGGTAAAAGGCCCCGACATCTTGGGCGCATTCGTCGCCGTCCTCGCCAGCCGCGCCGCCACCGCATGCCCCAAAAGCGCGTAATACGCAGGCTTTCGCATATTCGCGGGCGGCGAATTCAACACCGTTTCCGCCAGCCCATCCCCACACTCCACGGGCGCAAACTCAACCCGCACCTCCCGCACCAAGCCCGCGGGCAACCCCGCACACGCCTCCAACCCCGCCAATTTCGCATCCCGCTTCGCCGCATCCCCCTCGGCCAGCGCCGCATCCAACGCCGAAAGCGCCGCCGCCGCCTCGCCGCACGCGGGCGCCTTCTCCGCCTTCCGCTTCACATACGCATCACAGCTCTTGGGCGCTGCCGGAAGCCCCTTTGGCGCCTGCGGCAACTTGGGAGCCGACGCTTCCAGCGGCCCATCCTCCAGGGCCACCGCCCGCTCTTCTCTTAACTTTCGCTTGACCTCGAAAGGATTCGCCGCGGCCGCCTGCCCACTCGAGCCCGAACCACCGCTTGCTGCCGCGCCTCCCCCCGAAGAACCCCCTGAAGAAGCATTGGACGCGGCCGAGTTTGCATCTGTACCGCCCGTATTGGGAGGCGGCGTCGGGGCTCCGCCGCAGCCAAAGACGGAAAGCGCGCAAACAAACATCGCAAGATGAGACAAGCGAGATACACCCAAAGTCCGTTTCATAAACTCACTCCATTCAAGGCTGATCAAGGCTGGCCGAGTCTATCTAAGAAGCGAACCGTTGGGTTTAGTTCCAACGGTTTTCACTACAGGAATAATTTATAGACAAAGCCCTCTGGGTTAATTTTGACCCGCCCCAGCGGCTTTTTCATTTCCCGAAGTCGATGAGTCACGATTTCCATTTGAAGAATCAATGGGTTGCGACGGACTTCCCTGGGTCTCTTTTGACCCTCCCCCACTGTCTCCGGCGCTTGTCGGCGCCGAAGAATCCTCATCCAAATCGTCTGCCGCCTCGTCCCCATCCGCATTGGGTTGAGCGGGGGCGGGAGTTGCCTGAGGACGGACCCGATTGTGGCGAGGCGCTTCTCCTGGACGTGAATAGTCGACCCAATACACCTTCTCTGGACGGGCATCCAGATGAACAAAGCTTGAGTTGGGATAGTACCCTACTCCAGCATGGCGAAAGGTCTTGCAAAAATCCCTTAAGACCGTATTGGGAACACCCTCGATAGAAAAGTCCATGGCATGCCCCAAGTTATGCTTGGAATGCCGGGTGTATTGCTTCCTGGAAAAAGGCCGAAACCCACTGACCACATGCAAGGTACGGCCTCCGAAATGATCGCTGACCATTCCGATCATCGTGGCGAGCCTTGGATCGGCCGCAATCTGAGCGCCCGTCGGCCCAAAGCGCATCATCCGGCTCAAGTGGGGAAGAGCCGCCGGAATCAGCTTGCCCTTGCGTGTGAGCAATTGAAACGACGCCTGCTCATCACCGCGCACCATCTTCACATAACCCAAGCGCTTGGGCTTCAGCTCATAGGTGCCCTTGTTGTTATCGGCGGGCTGGACATCGCCCTTTTTCTTGTCGCCCTTGGCCTGGCTTTTCTTGTCGCTCCGGCCTTTTTTGCCCTTCGCCGCGCTCTCGGCATCCTTTGCGCGGGCGCCTTCTTTATCGCGCGATTTACGCTTTTCAGCGGCTTTTTTAAGCGATTCCTCTTCCTTGCCCCGCTCGGGAATCACCAGCACAAGACCCGGATGCAGCAATTGCCCAGGTCTTAAATCGTTCACTTCCTGAATGACGCTGACTTTTACGCGGTAGCGCTTGGCGATGGCCACCAGCGTCTGGCCTCTAGCCACCTTGTGAATTTTCTCGCCGGCCTCTGCCGGCAAGGCTGAAAGCAGAGGCCCAGCCAAGGCGACAAAAGCAAGGAATAAGGCCCGGAAACGCATCGCCGATCCCCTAGCCTTAAGCGTTTGCCCGCGCTGCGTAAAGCGGATTTTTGGCCCCCGCCGCCGATCGGTGCGAAGCTTGCCCGATGCTGTGAAGCTGCGTCATTTGAGCGAAAACAAGGCGCGGGCCCCGCAATGCATCGGCGCTTCGAATGCCGCATTCAAACCGATAAACTAAAAAAACGGCTCTATGTCCGAAGGCAAAAATCTCGTTGGTGTCGATATCGGGTCGAGCTCGATAAAAGTCTGCCAGCTCCGCGAAACCCGCAAGGGATACGGCCTATTCCGGCTTGGATATATGCCGCTTCCCGCGCAGACCATCGTTGACGGCCACGTCATGAATCAGCAGGCCATCGTCGATGCGCTTCAGCGCGCGCTTTCGGCCGCGAAAATAAAGCAGCGCGATGTCGCGCTAAGCATTAGCGGACAAGCCGTCATCATCCGCAAAATCACCGTACCGCTGATGACCACGGCTGAACTTTCCGAACAGATTCACTGGGAGGCCGAGCAGCATATTCCCTTCGATATCAAGGACGTTCACATCGACTACGAAGTGCTGAGAAGGCGGCCTGAAACGGGGCAAATGGATATCGTGCTCGTCGCCGCAAAACGCGAAGAGATCAACGATTACATGCAAATTGCCCGCTCCGCGAAGCTCCGGCCGCATGTGATCGACATCGATGCGTTTACGGTTCAGAACCTCTTTGAAATCAATCGGGGAATTCCGGCCGATCAGACCTTTGCCATTATCAACGTCGGCGCGAGCCTCAGCTCCATCAATATTATTTCGCGCGGAATGAGCGCATTTACCCGCGATATCGGCAACGGCGGCAATTACATCACCGAACAGATACAAAAGCAGCTCGCCGTTACCTTTGAGCAGGCCGAAAAATACAAATGCGACAGCGTAATCGCGGGCCCCGGCGCGGTTCCCTCGCAGGTGTACCCGATCATTGATTCGGTTTGCGACTCAATCGCAGGCGAAATCCAGCGTTCATTGGACTTCTTTCTCGCCACGAGCGGCGAGACGGAAATGCAGCGCATTTTCCTCACCGGCGGCTCATCGGTTCTGCCCTCGCTGCCCACCGCAATCGGGCGGAGATCCAGAGCCGCCGTCGAACTCATCCAGCCCATGGAAAAGATATTCGTCGATTCAAACGATGTTGACAAACATCTCTTGCAATCGAGAGCGGCTCAATTCTGCGTTGCGCTTGGACTTTCGATGCGCAAAGACAAGGAGAAGCGCTCGTGATTCGGATTAACCTGCTTCCGGTCAAGCGCGGAACGCGCGCGGCGGGCTCATCGGGCTCTGCGTGGCTGCTCTTGATGGCGTTTTTGATTATTGGTGAAATCGTCGGCCTGGTTTTATTTCACAAGACCAAGCTGGACGAGCTCAAGGCGCAGACGGATAAAAACGATCAAATTCAAGGGCAAATCGATGAAATTAAGCGCCTCGTCGCCAATCACGAAGAAATCAAAAAAGAACTGGCGCTGCTGAGGGCGCGCGAAGAAGCGATAAACAAGCTACAGGCGGCGCGCACCGGCCCCACGGCGGCCATATTGGAAATCAACCAGATCCTCACGCAAGGAAAAGGCCCGACAACGGACGCCGACCGGCTGGCGCAACTGCGCAAAGAAAATCCACTGGCCATCTACAATCCGGGCTGGGACACGCGCAGGCTATGGCTGACGGCCTATCTTGAAAACGAGCGCACGGTAAGAATCGAGGGGCTCGCCCGCGATGGCAACGACGTATACGAGCTGGCCCAACGCTTAAAGCTATCCTCGTATTTTTATGATGTTGTGCTGTTGCCGGGCAAAAAAGAGGTGAGCAAAGAAAGCAAACTGGAGCTTGTGAATTTCGCCTTGCAGATGAAGGCGAGGTATTAGCCATGGCCGCGAAACCCGCAAAAGAAACAGCTTCGAGCGAAAAACTAAGCCCTATCGGCAAATTCGCGCTGGTATTTTTAAGCCTGCTTATTATCGGCGGCGCCTACGTTATTTTGCTCTACGACGATTTATCGTCCCAAATCGAATTGGCGCGCGGCAAAGAGCTAAGCCTCCGGGCGCAGCTTAAAAAGGCCGAAGAGTCCAAAGAGCAATATCAAAAAGACCTGGCCGAAAAAATAAAGCGCGAACAAGCGGGCCGCGAGCAAAAGAAAATGCTTCCGGATGACCCTGAAACCCCCGCGTTTTTATCGTCGATTCAGGGAGCCGCCATTGTCGCCGGCGTGAATTTAAATTCCTGGAGCCCCATGGAGCAGACGCCCCAGGAATTCTACGCCAAGGTTCCCATGAAGCTCACGCTGGCCGGGAAATTTCATCAAATTGTTAAATTTTTCTATAATGTTGGCCAGCTCGACCGCATCACCAATATCGAAAATATTCAGATCAAAGCGGTTAAAGCCAAAAACTCGCCGGATATTTCGGTGAGCGTCGAATGCCTGGCCACGGCGTTCCGCGCCGTACGGCTGGAAGAAGCGGCGGCCGCGGCCAATAAAAAGAAAGGCGAAAGGCGCTAATACGATGGGATTGGCCAAATTAGCCTGGACAGCGCTGGGATTCATTTGTATCGGATATTCTGTCATTTTGACAGGATGTGGAGGCGATGAAGCTCCGGCCGAAAATGCAAAACCCCAAAAGAAAGCTCCTCCCCCGGCTGCAAGCGCGAAGAGCCCCGCTCCCGCCGCCAAGGATTCGGCGGCTGCCATGCGCAACGAACCGCCGGGCCTTCCGCCCTTGCCGACGCGCGACTTTGCCGAGACCGACTTCACCGAGAGCGACACCTCGCGCGACCCCTTCCGCAGCTATGAAACGGCCTTTGCGGCGCAGGCCAAGGGCAAGGTGAAGGTGCAGCGCCAAGTCGTCGTCGACCGCTACGCCCTCGATGAACTCAAGCTCATCGGCATTGTCACGCGGGGCGCGCCCCGGGCCATGTTTGCCGATCCAACAGGCTTGGGCTGGGTCGTAAAAGTCGGCGACTACCTGGGCAAAGCCGAAATCATTCAAACGGGCGGCCCCGCGGGCGGAGACGCTGCAATCAACTGGCGCGTCGACCGCATCCGCGATCAAGACGTAGTGTTCATCCGCGAAGATCCCTCGCATCCCGATATCCCTCCCGCCACCCGCGTGATCGCGCTCTACCCTGTGGAAGAAGGCGATTCCAAGCGATCGGGCCGCAAATAATTGTCAGAAATTAGGCCACTTCTTATCCGCCGTTTTAGTGTGCGATGTAATGCGACGGGTATTGGATAGGGCACGGAACACTGGTCGTTGTGGCATGATCGCCGGATTGGCCGCCATTTTGATGGGAATGGCCTCTTTCGCGCATGCTGCACCCCTTAGGATTGTGGTCAGCGATGTACAGCTCCACGCTCCTTCAAAAGACTCGGCACGGGTGATCATCGCCGCGAGTGCCGAGCCTACATATTCGGCCCGCGTGGCCGATCAGGGCCATAGGCTGATTGTCGATTTAAGCGGCGCGGAAGGCACAAAAGCGCCGGCGGCCATCACGGAGGGCAATTCGATTGTGTCGGGCATCATGACCCAGACCTTTCCAAATGCCGGACAGCCGATTACCCGTGTGATTGTGCAGCTTGCGCACCAAGCCGAGTACAAATTCCGCGCGGACAAAACCGGCCTGGTGCTCGATCTGATTTCGGCCTCAAAGACGGCGCCAATGCAAGAGCCGGGCGAAGCTGGCAAAGGCTCCGTGGTGCGCGTCACCGAAAGCTCGGCGGCAAAAGCCCTTCCCTGGGCGGCTCCCTCCGAAAGTATTGGTAGCGAATTAAAAAAGATTAGCAATATCCGCTTTGAGCATACGGATACATTGGATCGCATTCTTATCGAATCGGACGGCCGCCTGGAATTGGGTGCGCCAACGATCGATAATGGAAAACATTCTTTTGAAATGAGCGGGACGCAATTGCCCGACAGCCTTCAGCGCACGCTCGATGTGGCTGCATTTGGCGGGCCCGTACGGGCCATTTCGGCATTTCGCCGCAAGAGCGATCCATCGCGCATTACGATTGAAATAGAGACCAATGCGGTGAATCCTGGCACCATCACGAGAGATGGCAATACAATCGTATATTCGATTTCCAAGCAGGGTTCGCATTCATCGCTGACGGGCATTGGCAGCGATGGCGGCGTTGCCCGAAGGTCGAAGACCGTCGCCCGGGAAGACGAACTGTACAAAGACCTTCCCAAGGTGGAGACCACCTTCACCACGCCCGCTGTCCCCGTGGATGAAAATGAAGTCAGCGAAACCAGCACGCTGCCCTCGCAGGCCCACGCCTTTTCACCCACGATGCTCGCGCAGCAGAGGCGCTTCACGGGACGCCGCATCGATCTCGACCTCAAAGACGCCGACGTGCACAACGTGCTGCGGCTCATCGCCGACGTAGGCCGTGTCAACATCGTCACCAGCGACAACGTCGACGGCACGGTCACCATCCGCATGCGCAACGTGCCTTGGGATCAAGCCTTGGAGACCATCCTACAGGCCAAGGGTTTGGGCATGGTCCGCCAGGGCAACATGATTCGCGTCGCGCCTCTTGCCGAACTCAACAAGGAACGCGAGCTTGCGATTGCCCGCGCGAAAAGCGAACTCCAGCTCGCTCCAATGGAGACGCGGCTCATACCCGTTTCCTACGCCGACGCGGCCGACATGATGGAGCGCGCAAAAGACCTGCTTTCGCCTCGCGGAACGCTTGCCGTCGACGAACGCACCAACGTGCTTATCGCGCGCGACGTAGCCGGCAATCTCAATCAAGTTGAAGAGCTAATCCGCTCGCTCGACACGCAAACGCCACAGGTGCTCATCGAAGCCCGCATCGTCGAAGCCACGAGCCGCTATTTGCGCGACGCCGGCATTCAATGGGGAGGCGATCTCTCGGCGAGCGCCGCGACGGGAAATCCGACTGGATTGGCCTTTCCCTCGGCGATTGGCATTGCGGGAGGCGCGACCGACAACACAACCCCCACCTCGGGACTTGCGCCGTTTGGAACGCCCTCCAACCCCAACTTTGCCGTCAACCTTCCGGCCGTTGTAGGAACGGGACAAGGCGGCGCGGTGGGCCTCACGCTGGGCTCCATCAACAACACCGTCAACCTTGCAGTTCGCCTCTCCGCCGCCGAATCGAGCGGCATGCTGCGCATTGTTTCATCGCCCCGCATTCTGACGCTCAACAACCGCGAGGCGCGCATCAGCCAAGGCACGCTGATTCCCTTCTCGCAGATTACCGCGCAGGGCGTACAAACCACCTTCCAGGAAGCCAAACTTCAGCTTTTGGTCAAGCCTCATGTGGCCTCCGACGGAAGCGTCGCGCTCCACGTAAAAATCAACCGCGACGAGCCCGACTTCAACCAAACCTCAGCGCGCGGCGACCCGACCATTTTGAAGCGCGAAGCCGAGACCGATTTACTCTTGCAGGACGGCCACACAGCGGTCATTGGCGGAATTTTCACGCGCAACAGCGGCCGCAATCTCGATCAAGTACCCATCTTGGGCGATATCCCCGTGCTTGGTATTTTATTTCAGCGCAGGCGTGCCAGCGATACCCGAAGCGAGCTCGTTATTTTCCTCACGCCCCGCATCGTCAACCGCGCCGAATCCCTCGGCCGCTAGAACACTTCCCAGCGCTGTAAAGCCCTGCTAGCAAGCCCCGGTGCCCACATCGGCTCCCCTAGGCGGCATCGGCATCTTCCATCTCATGAACGACCGCGCCATGCGCGCGCGCGGCCTCCCTGGCAACCACTGCATCCTCGTTCTCGAACTCGAAGGCCGCCTCGATCTCCACAGCCTAGACCGCCGCATCCAGCGCGCCGCTCAAGCCCTTCCCGAACTTCGCTACACCCTCAAACACGACTGGCTCCGCCTTCAAAACCGATGGATCATCGATCCTTCGCGCAAGATTCCGCGCCCCGCCCTCTACACCAATCAGGACGGCCTCATCGAATCCCTGCTCGCCCAGCGCCTCGACGGCGATCATCCCTGGGCCATCGACGCCGTGCGCGGCAATGAACACGATACCCTTGTATTCCGCTGGTTTCATCCCTTCACCGATGGCAAGGGCGCCGAACGCCTCGTGGCTTATCTAGGCTCGGGAACAGGCGACACACCCGACCCTCCTCCTCCCGATGCCGAACGCTTCGCCGCATCCAGCCGCCCCCTCGAACAGCTCGACGACAAAACCCGCGTCGCCCTCATGCGCGCCTATGGCAACCACGCCCTCGCTCTGGGACAGACGCCCATCATGTCCCTCGCCACCATCGCAAAATCAAATAAAACCACCGGGAAAAAGCCCCAATTTCGCTTTGTGCGCACCGTCCTCAGCGAGACCGAAACCAAACACTTCGACAGCCGCGTCCGCAAAATCGCCAAGCTCGCCGAAACGAATTTTTTAATTCTCTGCACCTGCCGCGTGCTCGACCGCGCACTCGTCGCCCGAGGCTTCGCACCCGCTCAGCACATCATTCCGCTGCCCGTTTCCCTCGATCCAAAAGCCGGCGCAAAAAGGCTTTTAGGCAACAACATCACCATGGTGCTCCTATCGCTCAGCCGCTCCGATTTAGAAAACACCGCCGCGGCCCTCGCTCATCTCGCCGAACAGCAGCGCACCATCGTCCGCGAAAAGCTCGATATCGGCATGCTCGCCGCCCTTGAATTCGCGGCCAAACTCCCATCGCCGGTATACAGCTTCCTCTTCGACCGCCCCTTCCGCGGCGAAATGGCCTCGCTCGTCTGCACCAACCCCGGCCACATCCACATCCCATCCTTTGCCGGACAGCGCGTGCTCGATGCCTATCTCATGCCGGCACCCGTGCTTCCGCCTGGATTTCAAGCCGTTTTCACCCGATTTCAAGGCCGCCTCTCCGCGATCATCGCCTATGCCGATACGGTGCTTTCGCGCCAAGAGGCCACCCGCATGGCCGCCGATCTCAAACGCGAGCTCTGCGCTTAAATGACCAGGCTCAATTCGCTACACTCTTATTTTTAAGGAGATATGCAGCACGTGGAGCACTACGACGTAATCATCATGGGCAGCGGAATCGCCGGCGGATTTTTGGCGAGACAGCTCAAGCTCGCGCGCCCCTCGCTCAACATTCTCGTCCTCGAAGCCTCACAGAAAATGAGCGACTTCAAGGTCGGCGAAAGCACCGTTGAAGTCGCCGCAAACTACATGATCCGCAAGCTCAACCTGGGCACCTACCTCTACCAGCATCAGCTCCCCAAAAACGGCCTGCGCTTCTTTTTCGACACCGGGGACAAAAGCCTGCCCCTCACCAAAATGAGCGAAATCGGCTCCGATCACATGCCCTTCCATCCAAGCTTTCAGCTTGAGCGCGCCAAGCTCGAACGCGATCTGGTCACGATGAACCAAGAGCTCGGCGTTTCCATTCTGCTCGGCGCCAAAGTCACATCCCTCTCCATCGACGGCGAAAACAGCCATACCGTTCACTACGAAATCGGCGGACAAAGCCACGAAGCCAAGGCCCGCTGGCTCTGCGATGCATCGGGCCGCCGCCATCTCATCCAGCGAACCCTCGGCAACAAAGTCCACAAAGAAACCCGCCTCAACACCGCCGCCGTCTGGGGCCGCTACTGGAATGTCAAAGGTCTCGACGCCGAAACCGACAGCGCCTTCCGCTCCCGCGTGCGCTACACATCGCGCCACTTAAGCACCAATCACATGATGTATGATGGATATTGGATATGGTTTATTCCGCTCGCCGGAGACCTGATGAGCGTGGGCGTCGTTTATGACAAAGACATTCTAACGAATGGCCCCCGCACCCGGGAAGATTTTGAAACCTTTCTCGATAGCCACCGATCGTCGCGCGACTTAATGCGCGGAGCTGTCTTCGAGGATTTTCAGGGCTATGCGCACCTGCCCTATCATTCGGATTTATTTTTTTCCAAAGACCGGTGGGCGCTCACCGGCGAAGCAGGCGCTTTTGTCGATCCATTTTATAGTCCGGGCTCCGATTTTATCGCGACAGCCAACGAATTCATTACATCGCTCATTCTCGCCGAAATGGATCACGGCAAGGATGAAGGCTTTAATGAAAGAATTGGTTTGTATAACGATTATTATAAATTCAAATACGAAAGCACGCTCCGGCTCTACATCAAGCTGTACCGCATTTTTGGCTGCTACGAGGTTTACCGGCTTAAGTATTTGCTCGATTTTAACAACTACTACAATCTCGTCGTGTGGCCATTCATGGCCGATAAGCTCACCAATCCAGAATGGCTGCGCGAGGAATTAAAATTCACCGATTTGGTGCTGCGCGCCCAGTCCAACATGGCCGATCATTTTATTCGCCTGGGCGAAAAACTCCGGGCAAGCGGCGAATATTTTTCCCAAAATGAAGGCCGGTTTTCCAATGGCCTCTGCGGCGTGTCCCAATTTGAAACGCGCCTGGGCCCCGCGCTTGATCACGACTTCAGGCGCGCCCAAGTCGATAAAGTCTATGGCAGCGTGTTCGGCGCGCTGATGGAACGCATGGTGGACGCGCCCGGCCTGACCGATCGCGCACCCGTGCTGTCCGAGCTCAAATTGCCTCAAGTCGTCGTGTTTAAAGAAATCGACAACAGCTCGGTGACACGCTTTATGGAACGCGTTTCGGCCAAGATGCTCAGCGACCTGAAAAAAGAATTTCCAGGCACCGATCTTCGCAAAATAGAGCTTTCGCCTGGCACGGCTAACAGCGGCCCGGCTCTCTTTTTCGACGGGCCTTCGGACACAGGGCAGGCCCAGCAGATATCGGCCCGGGCCCGCGAGCTATGGCAAACGCCCGCGAATTCACTGGCTCAAATACGCCTGTAGCGTGAAGAAATAAGCTTTATTCCAAGGCGTCGCCGCGCCTAAACCCATAGCGCTGCAACAGCCGGTGCAAATACATCCGGTCAATACGCGCCTTGCGCGCCGCGCGGCTCACATTGCCATCCGCCCACTTCAGCAGCGATGCCAAATAGCTTCGTTCAAAGGTCGAAATAAATTCTTCCTTCGCCTCCTTGAACGGAACCTCAATGTTGATCGCCGATGCTTGAGGTCCATCCTTGCCAGGCTGCGATGGCGGCGAAGGATCCGAAGGCGCCGCGAAATCGGGGTTGTTTCCGAATACAATGCGCCGCTCCACAAAATTTCGAAGCTCCCGCACATTGCCCGGCCAGTCATAGCGCGACATCTCTTCCAATACTTCAGGGGTGAATAAATGACTCTTATTTTCCGCGCCAAGCTGCTTTAGAAAGCAATCTACTAAAATTGCAAGATCATCTTTTCGTTCGCGAAGCGGAGGCACGCGGATGGTCACCACGCTGAGCCGGTAATAGAGGTCCTCACGGAACCTGCCGTTATTGACTTCTGCCTCGAGCCGCCGGTTGGTCGCCGCGATTACGCGGATATCCACCTTGCGCGTACGATTCTCGCCCACCCGCCGGATCTCGCGCGATGCGAGCGCCCGCAGCAGCTTTGGCTGAGCCTCCAAGGGAAGCTCACCGATCTCATCCAGAAACACCGTCCCGCCGTCCGCTTCCGCAAGCGCGCCATCCCTATCGCGCGCGGCTCCCGTGAACGCTCCGCGCACATGCCCGAACAGTTCGCTTTCAATGAGATTTGGAGCGATCGCGCTGCAGTCAACCACAACAAACGGCTTATGAGCGCGCGCGCTGTGCCGCACGATTTCGCTCGCCACGACTTCCTTGCCCGTCCCGTTTTCGCCCTCGATCAGCACATCGGAAGAACTCTTGGCGACGTGCAGCAGCATTTGAAACAGCCGCCGCATCGGCACCGAAACCCCGTACAGTCCCCCGAAATTCATTGAATCTGGCAGTGCTGTTTCACTGGCCGCATCCACCGAACGCAGCCTCAGCTTCGATTCACCCATATCGATCCGGCATTCACGCCCGATGTCCGCATCCCTCACCCGGATTCCGCTGATCCATGTGCCATTGAGCGACCCTGGATCGAAGAGCCTAAAGCCCGTGGGGCTGCGCTCCAAAATGCAGTGGAAGCGGGAAACAAGCCTGTCCGCGAGAATAAGATCGTTGCTCGGATGGGAGCCGATGCGGATAACGTCACTGTCAATCAGTTTTGTGAGATTGGTCGGTTTACCCCCTTCGCGCTCGACCGAAATCTCGAGGCGCGAGAGGCGAAGTGTCTGAGGTTTTGGCCGCGGTTGTGTTGCAAAAGGGCTTGCGGCTTTTGGGCTGTCTCGAAAATCATTTGAATCCGAAGAGGACATTTCTTCATCCTACCGTAGGATGCACAATAGGGACCGCGACCGCTATGTTGCGATGTCGTGGGGTCGTTGCCTGAAGGAGCGCGTATCAGAATTCAACGGTCCCGTCAAAACGACTTATGCATCAATGTACGAAAGCGCGGACCGAGATGAAAGTACAAGACATTTTTTCATAAGACGATTCTCATGGTGGAGACGCAAGCTGGAGTTGTGAACGAATGAACCAGGAGCGAGACGATATCTTTATTTCGGATGGCCAGGAGGAGGATCAAGGAAGGGATTCTGGGCTGGGGCTTTGTCCGCCGTCGGGGCTGGAAGTTCTTATTTATCGGCGTGAAATTCGATCGGATTGGCTAGATGGGCAGCCCGAAATATTATATGACGGTTGTGAAGAATTGACGGGATATTCGGCGGAATTGTTTCGCAGCGGAGAGATTTCGTATTGGGACTGCATTGATCCATCGCACCGGGGGCGCGTGCGAGAAACGCTCAAATTAAAGGCCAAGACAGGCGAGCCGGTGAATTTGGAGTACAAGATACGCACCAAAAGCGGCGCGCCCAAGTGGGTATGGGAGCGGGCCTTCTTTTATCAAGGCGAAGAAGGCGGTGGCTCCTATGTCAAGGGTGTTATCACCGATATCAGCGAACGAAGGCAAGCCGAGCTGGAACTGCGCCATGGCAATAGGCTTTTAGGCGGCTTAAGCCTTGTGCAATCGCTGCTTTTGCAAGGATTGCCCATCCACAGTGTCTTCAGCGAAATGCTGGCCGTGCTGTTGGATGTGACGCAAAGCGAAGCGGGATTTCTTTCGGAAGTAATTCAAAAACCCGGCGCCGGGCCATGTTTAAGGGCGTGGGCCATAAGCTCCAAGGCTTGGAGCTCCACAGAAAAGCGCAATGCGTCCGAAATGGTCGCCAATGGCATGGAATTCGCCGAGTTGGATTCCTATTTATTCGGCGACGTGGTGAAGAGCGGGAGACCAATCCTATTGGAGCATCCCGGCGAAGATCCGAAAAAGGCGGGTTTTCCCTATGGCCATTTTGAATTGAAATCCTTCATGGCCATTCCGATCTATTTTCGCGACAAATTGATTGGAGTGGCTGCGGTGGCTAACCGCAAAGGCGGCTACAACGAGGACATGAACGGCTGGCTCGAGCCCTATTTAATGGGTTTTGCGGCCGCGCTTGACGCCTATTACACGCGGGAGAGACAACTTCTGGCCGAGCGCTCGCTGCGCGAGAGCGAGCGGCGCTACGACACGCTTTCTGCGATGGCGCCTGTGGGCATTTTGCATATCGACCCGGAAGGAAAATGCGTTTTTGTCAATGAGAAGCTCTGTCAGCTTGCGGACAAGCGATCGGCCGAAGTTCGCGGGAAAGGATATCTTGATTTACTGCATCCCAAACACCGGGAAGCGGTTGCGGATGGGATTCACAGCGCCCTCACCCGGGGCCAAATGGTATCGCTCGAAGCCCGGATTCTGGGGCCGGATGAAAAAGCCATTTGGGTATTGATTCACGCGGTCCCCGAAGCGCACGGCGAAGCCCAGAGCCCGGGCGCCATTGTTTCCTTTACCGATATCAGCGAACGAAAGCACTGGGAATTTGTGCTCCGCAGCATTGTGGAGGGCCTGACAGGAAAAACAGGGCGATTGTATATCAATTCGCTTGTATTGTATGTGGCCAAGGTACTGAATATCGATTTTGTGGGCCTGAGCGTGCTTGTGCCCGGCATTCCGGGGCGCGGCAAAACGATGGTCATATGCCAATCCGGTGATATTCAGCCGAATTTTGAATACAATCTAATTGGAAGCCCATGTGAACGAGTATTTTCAGGGGACTCGGCCGCCATTCCGAAGGATGTGAGAAAAGAATTTCCGCAGGCCATGCTGATTCATGAATTCGATATTGATGGCTATGTGGGCGTTCCTCTCTTCGATCCCGATCGCAAAGTGATGGGCATTCTCTTCGTAATGCATCGCAAATCGATCGAAAATATTCATTTCGTTCAGGATATTCTCGGAATTTTCGCGAGCCGGGCGGGTGCAGAACTATTCCGCATGGCCGCGGAGCAAAAAATAAATGCGCTCAACCGCGACTTGGAGAAGCGGGTCATCGAGCGCACCCACGAGCTTTCGGCGGCCAATGCCGAGCTGGCCCGGGCGGCGAGGCTGAAGGACGAATTCCTCGCCACCATGAGCCACGAGCTGCGCACCCCGCTCAATGCCATTTTAGGCATGTCAGAGGCTTTGCTCGATGAACTCTATGGCCACCTCGACGATCGCCTTGCCAAACCGATTAAAAGTATTTTTGAAAGCGGGCAGCATTTGCTTTCGCTGATCAATGACATCCTCGATATCTCCAAGATAGAAGCGGGCCGCATCGGGCTGGAAATCGCGCCCACGCCCGTGGCTCCCATTTGCGAATCCAGCGTGCGCCTCGTCCGCGAACAAGCCCAGAAAAAGAAACTCCGGCTTAGTCTATCGATGGATAGCTCGGTATCGATCGTGTGGTCGGATGGGCGGCGCCTAAAACAGATGCTTGTGAATTTATTGACCAATGCCGTTAAATTCACGCCGGACGGAGGTGAAGTTGGGCTGTCGGTCAGCTTAGAGCCCGCGCGGGAAGCCGTATCTTTTTGCGTGTGGGATACGGGAATTGGAATTGCCTCCGCAGATTTTAATCGTATATTCGAACCATTTTTTCAAATTGACAGCGGTTTATCCCGCGTGCAAGGAGGGACGGGGCTTGGATTGTCCCTGGTCCGGCGCCTGGCTGAAGCGCACGGAGGAAGCATTCATGTCGAAAGCACGCCCGATCAGGGAAGCCGCTTTACGATTTACCTTCCGCTGCCTCCTCCCGAAGAGGGAGCCCCCATTTCCAGGCGCGGCGCAGCCATTTCGAGGGAAACTCCGACTGAATTTATTAAAATACCCGTTGTAATGATTGCCGATGACCATGAAATTACCCTCGCGACGCTGAACGATTATCTTGTTTCCAAGGGATACCGCGTTATTTTGGCCCGGGACGGCGAGGAAGCCGTCGAATGCGCCCTGGAAAATAAGCCGGATATTGTGCTGATGGACGTTCAGATGGCCAAAATGAACGGGCTTCGGGCCATGGAGCGAATCCGCGCGGACAAAAGAACGGCGGACATTCCAATGATCGCATTAACAGCGCTGTCCATGCCCGGCGACAAAGAGCGCTGTCTTCATGCGGGTGCCAATGCCTATTTAACCAAACCCGTGCCGCCCCGGACCATTGTTTCGACGATTGAATCATTGCTTTCGTCCCGGACGCCATCGAATTGAAAGACCTTCGCGCGGGCGTGGAAGTGCGATAGGCTTTTGCGCATGAAGCGCTCATTTCCGACATTGTTATCGCGCGGGCTGGCCTATGGAATCTCGCTCTCTTTGGCCGGCCTGATTGGGTTTAGCTCATTGCCGTCCGCGCGGGCCGAGCTGCCCCCTCAGCGGACATTCTTTCAGCTTGCTTCTTCCAACGGGCACGGCGCCGTCATGCTCGATTTGGAACAGGCCATGCTCATTCATTTTCGCGAGCATTTATACGCGGTCGAAGAATTTCAAATCGACGCGCAAGGCCAGGATGTTTGGATGGGGAATCAGCCCCAGGTGATAAATACACGCGATTTAATGTTCGACACATTTTTTGGTATTCGGAGCAATGGGCAGCAGAAGTGGCTAAAAGGGCAGCCCGCCGATTTAGACAAGAGCGGTTATGCGCCCTATGCGGCCGGAAAGACCGGAGGCACGGGCATTGTTACGATGGTTCAACATGTCGATTCTTTAGAATTGACGCACTATATATTTGCGCCCCAATCGATGGAGCATGCCGGCTTTGTCATGGCGCTCCGGGTAAAAAACACCGGAGCATCGGCGGCAGGCGGTGTTTCGGTATTTTCATTGCATAATTTTCATTTGGGCTACAAGCGCCCCAAAGTCTTTGCGGAAGTGTGGAACGAGCATGTGGACGCCAACGGTGAAACCATTGAATACGATTCATCCAATGGCAAAAGCTATTTTAGCGAGCGGGGATTTGCAGGTATTATCGTAGGCCGGGCTCTTTCGCCGGTTTCGCATTACGGAACTTCCCCCGCGGCAAATGTATTTAATATTGTTCAGAGCACATCCCAAGATTTGCCCGATATTGTAAATGCGAGCTACGCGGACGATTCGGTCAGCGCATTTCAATTTAATTTAGGCGATATCGCGCCGGGCGCCGAACAATGGGCGGGCATTGTGTTTGCGCATCACGGCGATCCATTTGCCAAGGCGCAGGTTCAAGGCTGGCTGGATACCTACGTAGGCGCTTCCAATGCGAAACAATTGGTCGATCAGGAGATAGGCACATGGAATAATTTTCAGCAGAATACGGTTCAGGTTCCCGCCGGGGGAAGCGCCGGCGATGAAAGTTTGGCCCGGCAATCGGCCGTAATGCTGCATATGGGGCAGGTGCGCGAAAACAAAACATTTTTGCGCGACAAGCGAAGCAATGACGGCGAACCGCGCTATACGCGAATGGGTACTGTATTGGGAGGCCCTCCGGCTGTATTGCCCGCGGAAGTGGAGCACCGGGGCAAGGGTGCGATATTGGCGAGCCTGCCTCCCGGCGAATGGACGTATGCGTGGATTCGCGACGGGGCTTATGCGGTAAGCGCGATGTCGGTATTGGGTATGAATACCGAGGCCCGCGATGCATTGAAATTCTATTTGGATGCGGATTCGGGGCGATTTCAATTTTGGAATGAATTAAAAGATTATGCCATGCCACCCTATCAAATTAGCCTTGTGCGCTATTTGGGATTTGGCACGGAAGAGACCGATTTTAACGAATACGGGCCGAATTTAGAATTCGATGGTTTTGGTTTGTTTCTATGGGCGCTGCGCAATTATGAAGATTTAAGCGGCGACAAAACCTTGGTCGACGGATATTGGCCGGTCATTTCCAACAAAGTGGCCGATAGTCTTGTAGGATTGATCGATCCCGCGACGGGATTGATTAAAAAAGACTCGTCCATTTGGGAAACGCATTGGAATGGTCGGGAAAGAAGCTGGGCCTACACCAGCATTACGGCGGCGCGCGGGCTCTGCGATGCGGCGGTGCTGGCGGCTAGGGTGGGCGATAATACCCGGGCCGAACTTTATAAAGCCAAGGGAATGGCAATACGCGAGGCGATCGCTGCAAAATTAACGGATTCATCAGGGGCAATCGCATCCAATGCCGAGGAACTACAAAAGGGAAGCGGCTATTGGGATGCGGCGGTGGTGGAGGGCATTGCGATGGGATTGTTCGATCCCAAGGGACAAATCGCCCAGGCCACGATTGCCGGATTGGATGGCAATCTCAAAACAAATGCGGGCGTGGGCTGGTCGCGCAATGATGATTATAAAGATCACGGCGGCCAGGACGATTTAAGTCCATGGGGCGGGCAATACGATAGTGCGGAATGGGTCGTGACCGATTTGCGGGGCGCGGTGGCGGTCGATCGAATGGGGGACACGGCGAGGGCCGATAAAGTCATTGCATGGATACGGGAGCAATCGCTATTGAATTATATGGCGGTGGCGGAGACCTACGAAGAGAATACGGGCGTATATAAATTCAATGCGCCGATGCTGGGATTTGGCGCGGGCGCCTATGTGCTTGCGCTGGCGCAGAAGGCGGGGCTTTTGCTGGAGCCCGCTTGCGGAGTCTATTACGAAAACACCGGGATGGGAGGCGCGGGCGGCGGGTCATCGAGTTCGTCGGGAGGCGGCGCTTCAAGCAGTTCGTCCGGGGGTTCGGGCACTTCGTCGTCGGGCAATGCGTCGGGCGGCGTGGGAGGCGGAACACCGGGCGATGAAGGAGGATGCGGCTGCAGGGCCGTGGGAAGCGATGATGGATATACAGGGGTGTGGCTAACGATTGGATTGGGAATGTATGGGTTAAGAAGGCGGCGTTCATTTGGGTTCCGCGGGAGCGTTTCATGAACATACATCTCTATTGCATTGGCGCTGCATTCGCTCTTATTTATTTGCCGCGTATTATGGTGATTCAGGCTCAGCAGCGGATGCCTGGGGGCCTGGATAATATCAATCCCCGGGAACAGCAAAAATCGCTTGATTCCAAGGGGCTTCGCGCCAATGCAGCTCATCAGAATGGCTTTGAATCCTTTGCGCCTTTTGCGGCGGCGGTCATTCTGTCCCACCTCACGCGCGCCAATGCATCGCTTAGCGCCGTGTTTGCGGTCGCTCATATTGTGGCGCGCACGGTGTATCCCTTTGTGTATGTGGCGGGTTTTGGAACGCTGAGGACGGCGGTGTGGGCCGTGGGTTTTCTAGCGACGGCGGGCTTATTTGTATTGGCCTATATGGCTTAATGAATGCTGCCCGTTAACCATGCATATCCAGGCACCAGCACCTCTTCCGGCGATGCTCCGCCCTGCGAAAAAGCCAGCGCCGCCGCGCCGCCCTCCGCCGCGGGAATTCTAAAACCATGATCGCCGAATACAAACACCAGCGTCCTCGGCGATTGGCTCTCTAAACACTTCGCCACAATCTGCGAAAGCTCTTCGGCCATCGCGCCCATACGCCCCGCGTAATCGCCGCCCGGCGCGCGAATCCGCGCTTCAACGCAATCCAATTTTAATATTTCCCGCGAGCCCGCCCGCTCCCGCCGAATCGTCGTCACCGCCCGCCCCCGCGCGATTTCATGTTCGTCGCCCTTGGCCTCGGGATCTTCGCGCAAACCGTCCACACCCCGCGCCAGCAACGCCAATTGCTGCGCCGTTACCGTTGGAAGCGCCGACCACAATAATGCCTGATCGACACAAATAGAATGCGTGCCAATCCGTTCTTTTAGCAATGCATTCATGCGTTCACCCAAATCGAAGCTCATGGCATCCACCAAGAGAAGCCTCACGGCCCGCGCTCCATTGAGCCTCGCGATTTTCGCGGCCACATCCGGCGCATCAAAAACCATGGGCGGACGCTTCCCTGTTACCCGCATCGAAGCAAAACTCTCGCGGTAGCTATGCTCGAAATTCGACCGGAAATTGTCTACGGCGGCGCGCACAAAACCATCGCGTTCGCCTTGATTAAGCGCGGAAAGCAGCGGTGTGTAGCGCGTCATAAATAAATCCAAAATGGTGCGCATGGGCTTCGGGCCCCGCGCCGCTTCGAGCTCCATCGCGAATGTCCGGCGTTCGGAGGCTCCCAGAATGCGTTCGGTGCTTCTCCGCAGGGATGCGGCGTCGGCTGCCTTGGCGGGAGGCGCAACCGGTTCGGGGCGGCGTTCGGGTGCGGGAGGAATACTATCGTTTTCATCCGCCGCGATTTCCACTTCAATCTCATCGGAATGGGCTGAGCTCTGGAGTTGTTCTTGGCCCGCTTCCGGGATAAAATCTTCTTGAATTGAATCAATATTGGGTGGAGTTGATTCGGCGGTGAGTTCGGCGAGGTCTTGATGCGGCGTTTCATCGCTCGCCTCTGCGGCCGGAGGTGTATCCGAAATGGCTTCCGGTTCGGCTTGAAGAGATTGGGGAGCGGCGCGCGGAGGCGCGGCAAGCTCGGCCAAAGGCACGCTTACGCGCATTTTAAGCTCGCGATCGGACTCCGAAAACAAGAGCACACAAGGCTCGCGCTCGGCCGCGTGCAGCCATGCCCCGAGCGCTTGCGCATCGGCATCTGAAAGCTCGTGATGGCCGTTGGCGAAAGCCGACAGCGAAGGAAACAGAAGCACCAAGCCCTCCAGGCTGAGCAGCCGCGCGCGCCACACCTGATCGCGAATTTGATGCTGAAGTTCGGGCTGGGCACAAGGCTGGGGAGGAAGAGCGCCGCGCATGGAAAGCGAGCTTTCTACGGCCAATTCGATCGCTTTTCCCAGCCCGCCGCATTGGGCATCCGGACCTTCGGCAGGCACACAGGCGACCAGAAAACGCCGCTTGCGCAGCTCCAGCCCCAGCTCGGAAAATAGAGGTGCCGAAACAAATTGAACATAGCCTGCGGAGGCCGTTTTAGCGGACATCTCGGAGCTTGCGGGGATGGACGAAACATGCATTGGGCTGTGAGCCATGGCCAAAACCATGAGCCGACACTTACAGAGCCGTCTAAAAATGGCGAATTTTCGGCGGAGCCCCGCATGAAAAAGCTTTGAGTTAGGGCGATTGCGCTTATTGTTATGGGCGGCGCCGCGCGAGGCATGGGGATGAAGGAGCACAGAAGCTGGGAACGGTGGAAGGCGTATTTGCAGGAGCCCGAGGATGCGGCTTCGCTTGGTGTATTTAGGATTTTATTTGGAAGCGTGATGCTGTGGGAGGTGTGCCGTTATGCGCTTGGCCACCGCATTGGCCGCTATTATGTCGAGCCGGTTTTTTATTTTAGTTATATCCCCGGTATTCAGCCCTGGCCTGGCTATGGGATGTACATTCACTTTGTATTGCTGGGCATTTTATCGGTTTTGCTGATCGCGGGGATTTTTTATCGTTATGTTGCCATATTGTTTTGTATTGCATTCACCTATGTATTTCTGCTCGACAAGTCGCAATATTTAAATCATTTGTATTTGGTCTGCCTTCTATCGTTTCTCTTCGCGCTCTTTCCCCTGAACCGCGCGTTTTCCTTGGATAGAAAGCTTTTTTTTCCCTCGGAGCCCGAGACATCGCCCCGTTATGCGCGCCTCGTGCTAAGGCTTCAATTTGCGATTGTTTATTTCTTTGGGGCCATTGCGAAAATAAATGCCGATTGGCTTAGCGCGAGGCCCTTGGATTCCTGGCTTCTTTCCCGTTCTCATCTCCCGGTGCTGGGGCCTTTATTTGAATACCGGACGACCGCGCTTATCTTTGCGTGGGCCGGGTTTTTAATCGATCTCAGCATGGGTTTTTTATTGTTTTCGCGCCGCACATTTTGGATGGGGGCGGTGCTGGCCATTTTATTTAATTCGCTCAACGCCTATATTTTTAATATTGGCATTTTCCCTTATGTGATGATGGCCTCGCTTGTTTTATTTGCGGAGCCTTCCGGGCTTAGGCGCGCGCTCGTCCGGCTGGGTGTTGAAGCCGGAGATCCGCCTGAATATAAAGCCCAGCCGCCTTCAAAAGCTGGCAATGCGATGGTATTGTTTCTCCATGCCTACATTCTGGTGCATTTGCTCTTGCCGCTGCGGCATTGGCTGTATGCGGGCGATGTGACATGGACGGAAGAGGGCCACCGTTTTTCCTGGAGAATGAAGCTCCGCGATAAAGATGCGTGTTCTTATGGAATGGAAATAACCGATCCCCGGACGGGGCATACCCATCATGTGGACCCCAAATCGATTTTATTGGAACGTCAATTTGATAAAATGGTTGTGAGGCCCGATATGGTCGTGCAATTCGCCCGGTATGTCGCCGATTTAAAAGAAAAGGAAATGGGCGTGCGGCCAATTGTGCGCGTGGAAATCGTCGCTTCGCTCAATGGAGGGCCATTCCGGTATTTAATCAATCCAAAGGCGGATTTGGCCGCTGCGGAGCCAGAGCATTTATTTGAGAATCTTGAGGGAGGGCAGTGTCCGGAAGGATATATGCGTGATAGCAGCGGCCAAGGTGAATAAAGGCTGTCAATGGATGTGAATATTAATTCCCTTGCCGCCCTTGACCTTTACCCGGCCTTTGCCTTTGCCTTTACCGCGCCAGTGATGATCGTCGTCATCGTCGTCGTGAATAATGACCGCCGGCGCTCCCACGGTTACGCCCCACCCTGCGTTGGCCACCACAAAGACCGCTGGAACAGCCGCCGCGCCCACCACCACCACCGTGTGCGGACGATGACCCACCAGCACCACATGCGCCCGATCCTTGTGCCGCACGCCCACCGTCAATTTCACAGGATTGACGGCCACGTTTAGCTTGCCCGTGAAATACAATCCGCCTGAATCGGGTTCCAATATAACCGTTTCAGGACCGTTTTGAGTGACGACCGCCACCGTGACTTTCTTTTCGGTGACAACCTTGACCGGCTTTAGATCGGCATCAAGAAAATAAACCCGGACTTTGCCGCTTGATTTATCGGCGACCACTTCGATCGTATCGTCGCCGACGACTTGAATTACGCCGCCGTTCGGGCCTTTTTTGCTTGTGTCGACTTTGGCTTCGGCCGCTACTTTCGCATTGGCGACGATTTCGGCCGTGCCTCCCACGGGAACGTGAAGAGCGCCCTTCATCGGTTTTCCGTCGGCTTTCAATTCATATTTTATTTCGGTGATATCGGCTTCGAGCTTGGGCACCGTGGCGACGAGCAGGCCGGTCTTCGGTTCGGGCTCTAAATTCACGGTGGTGGGCTTGGCCTCTTTATCGCCTGCGGCCTTTACCATTAGCGTGCCCGTTACATTTTTATCGATGGGCTTTCCATCGGACCCCTTGACAAGAAGCTTTACTTGCCCTTCAGGAGCAACCGACCACACCGTCTCGCCGGCATCGTGTTTTTCGGTAATCGCGCCTGAGTCAGCGATATTCTCGGCGGTAACGCCCTGTTCGGCCACCGCGGATGCTTCGTCTTTTTTGCTGCATCCGGCAAGTCCTGCCGTAGCGGAAATGAGAAAACAGGTGGCGAGCAAGCCGTGAAACAAGGGTTTTAGGTGCATTGTTTACAATCTCCTTTATGCAAAGCGGTGGGGCTCATGCGTGGAAACGAAAATGACGACCGCGCAATGAGTTGCTCGTCTTTCCGTGATAGGCCGCATCATAGCGGCGATTGGGCGGGGCGCATTTATTTTTTTGCATTATTCTTGCTTAATGGCGAGATTGGATTTTTCTAATGAGCAAGGGAGCGGGTCTAATCATTCTGATTGTATTGGGAACCATGGGGCTTTTGCCTGTGGGATTTACGCTTTGGTTTGCTTCGGCGGCCCGCACGCTGCATTGGCTTCACGCGGCATTGCTTATGCCTGGTATTTTTGCTCTCTTGGCGATGCGCCGCTTTTCAATTCGATCAAATAGATTATCGTCTTTTTGGATTTGGGCGGCATTGTTGCTGGGAAGCGCGGCGGCTGTGTGCGCCCTTATTTCATGGGCGCATTTATTTCTATCGGCATGCCTGCATGTGCTGTGGATTCGTTCCCGGGCATTGCATTTACCCGGATGGACATTTCCGGCGGCATTTTTCATCTTGATTCAGCAGGGATATATTCTGCTGAGCATTCCCCGCGATACGCTCTCCGCCCTTGGTTCAACGATTGACGTCTTTAGGCGTCCGGCTAAAAACCGCTATGGATTGCCTATTGTATTGGAGCCCGATGAAAATAAAATTGTAACCGATACTTTAGGCATTCAACCTATTTCGATTGCACATGACGCCCGTGTTCAAGTGAACAAGCGGAAAACGGATATTGGAATTGCACTTCTTTTATTTGGCGGGCCTAAATCGCTGAATACGCTTCTTCGGCTTGCGCAATTGCGATTTCAATTTGGCGATACGCGCGCCGTGAGGGATTTTAGCCGGGTATGGAGCGAGCTTTATCAGCGGCTGGGGCTTCGAGAATTATGGTTTACACCATTCACACCATGGTTTTGGGGAATATGGGTGGGCAAATATGTGAGTGAACGGGTGGCGGGGTTTGCCGCTGAAAAGGCTCTTTCCCAAGCGCTTGTGGAGGCGCGCAAAGAGGATGAAACAGCATTGGATGCCGCGCTTGGGCTGCAAATATCGGCAGGTGCGTGGTTGCTCAAGCGCATTTGGACAGCCATTGATCAATCGAAGTCCGCGCTGTCCCGGCTGAAAAAAGAAAAGCCGACGAAGAATTTATTTAGGATTGATCCAGACGCGCGTTACGAGGCGATGGAGGTGGATTCGGGTGAGCTTTCGCGGGTATGCCTTCTTTCGCCGGAAATCTGCGCGAAGATATCGCCGATGGCTTTGAATGTTGACGCGCGGGAAAGCCGCGGCCAATTGGATCAAGTATTAGAAAAATACGAACAGATGTTTACCCGGAGGATTTTATATGAATCTGTATTTGAATACCGTTTGCATGCGATGGCCTTGGGGGCCGATGTAGAGCCTGAAACGTTAAAACGCGATGAATAGAACCCATCTCAGCAAGATGAGATGGGTTTTCGATCGGCGCCGTATCTGAGGGATGGGGTTCTATATAAATGGTATTGCTTTTTGCTCAATCCTTTTGTAGTTGCATGATTCTTCATGCAATCGAGCGATACGGCCCCACACAGCGACGATTTTCACCAGAACCCTCACGATAGCCTTTTTCGCTCGATGTTCTCTGAGCCTGAGAATGCAGCGGGCCTGTTGCGCTGGCTCTTGCCCCAAGAAGCGCTGGTCCGCTTCGAGCTCAATACGCTCGAATTGCAATCCGCAAGTTTTGTCGATCAACATCTCAAAAATCTCTACTCGGATTTGCTCTACTCCGTCCGGCTTAAGGATGGCAGTGCCGCGCTGATCTACATTCTATTCGAGCATCAGAGCAGTGGAGACCCCTGGATGCCCTTGCGCATGCTGGCTTATCAAGTGCGAGCGTGGGAGGACTTTATCGAAAAGCATCCCCAATCCAAAAAATTGCCTGTGATCATCCCATTGCTCGTTCATCATCATCCCGAGCAAATGCCCGCAGCGCCTGAATTTGAAGCCC
>CAZICM010000004.1:158669-274294 GCA_964537685.1 uncultured Polyangiaceae bacterium | reverse complement strand
GTCAAGAGTATATGCGCGTGGTTCAGTTGCTCGGTGCGTGGCCGGCCCCGCTGGCGATTTTTTTGAGGACGCCCGAGGGGCAGATGCTGTCGCCGGATGCGCGGGCGCTGATCGCGAAGGGGCTGGCGCTGCTGGGTACGGCGTGTATCAAGCTGAATGAGCAGCATCAGGGCGAAGAGGTGCTGAGGCTGGCGGTGCAGTACGCGCATGACAGCGCGGCGGCGGCCGATGTGTTTCAGCGGCTGGGCGAGGCGCAGCTCTCCGATGGAAGGCCGGGCGAAGCGGTTGGGCCTCTCCGGCGCGCGGTGAATCTGGGCGGCCCTGCCAAGCAGATTTGGCCTCTCTTGGCGAAAGCATTTATCAAGCGCAAGCGCTATGTGGCGGCCTTTGCCTGTGTGCGCGAGGCCCGTTCAGCGGGCGTGGCCGATTCGGAAATGACCGAGGAGATTCTCGAGATCGAGGCCAAGCTCGGGTCGGCGCTTACGGCGTGGAGAGGGATGGTCGTTTCGGCGGGGAGATCTTAAAGGCTCGGGCATTGACATGCCTGGGCACCGCAGCTAGATCTCGCCGGGTTTTGCAGTGTTTTACGGTGTTTTTGTGAGTTCTTGTAGGCGGTTGGCCCTCGTTTTGGGCTCCTAAAGGTTGTTTTGGCATGGCTTCCTACGTTCCCTTGTTCATTCTTTTTCTCATCGCGGGTGTTCTGTGCCTTGCGATGTTTTCGCTCGCCACCTTTATCGGCCCGAAAAACCCAAGCGAAGGAAAACTCGCGCCCTATGAATGCGGCAACGAGACCCAGGGCGGCCGCTTTATGCGCCCCAGCGTGAAGTTTTATCTCACGGCGATCTTGTTTGTGGTTTTCGATATTGAGGCGGTGCTCATCTATCCCTGGGCGATCCAGTTTCGCTCGCTGGGCTGGACGGGCTTGCTCACGATGTTTTCGTTTATCGTGCTGCTGGTGGTGGCGCTGATCTACGTGTGGCGGAAAGGAGCTCTCGAATGGGAGAAATAAAGACGACGACCACGCGGGTCTTGGAGGGCTCGCAGCAGGGGTTCGCAACGACACGCCTGGATGACATGCTCAACTGGGCGAAGAAGTATTCGCTGTTTCAGTACCCCTTTGTGACGGCGTGCTGCGCGATGGAGTACATGGCCATGGCGAGCCCGCGCTTTGATATGGCGCGTTTTGGTGCCGAGGCGCCCCGCTTTTCGCCCCGCCAGGCCGATTTGCTTTGGGTGGTGGGCACCATTAGCCAGAGGCAGGCCCCGGTGCTCAAGCGCATCTACGATCAGATGACCGATCCCAAATATGTTTTGGCGTTTGGCACATGCGCTTCATGCGGCGGTTTTTACGATAATTACGCGACACTTGCGGGCATCGATAAAATCATCCCGGTCGATGTGTATGTGCCTGGATGTCCGCCCCGCCCCGAGGCTGTGCTGGATGGGCTGATGCTGCTTCAGGACAAAATCGCGAGGGGCGACCGCACGCCCGGCATTGTGAAACCTCGTTTCGATCCGGCGACAGACGCTCCGGGCCTTGTGCAACTCGAGCGGAAGCCATCGGCTCAGGACTGATCATGAGCAAAAAAGTTATCGATGCGTTGATGCAGAAGTTTGGTGCTTCGATTCTCGAAACCCACAGCCAGTTTGGCGATGAGACGGCGGTGGTGGAGGCTGGGCGCTGGCGGGAAATCGCGCTGTTTTTAAGGGACGATCCGCGCACGGCGATGAACATGTTTGTGGACCTCTGCGCCGTGGATTATCTGGGCGTGCAGGCGCCTCGTTTTGAGGTCGTGCTTCATTTGCGTTCGCTTCAGCATGGCCATCGCATCCGGCTGAAGGCGCGGGTGGGTACCGATGAAGGCGAGGGCGCCGAAATCGATTCGGTGGTGCCCTTATGGAGAGGGGCCGATTGGTTTGAGCGCGAGACCTATGACTTGATGGGCATCGTGTTCCGCGGACACCCCGATTTAAGGCGAATCCTCACCTATCCCGAGTTTGTCGGTCATCCGCTCCGCAAGGATTATCCGGTGGACCGGGTGCAGCCGCTCGTGCCTTACCGGGAAGACGCGGTGGACCGGCTTCCGCCTTTTGGCCCCTCCGAAGGCAAGCCCTTTGGCCGGCAGACCCACGCGGAAAGCTATGAAGACAACGGATCCGCGCTGCTTGCGCCGAGTGAAGGAACGAACTGAGCGATGGAACCTTTGGATCGCGATTTAGAAGAAGGCGAGCTCGAGCTGCCGAGCGAGCCGATGCAGCTTAAAATGGGGCCTTCGCATCCGGCGATGCATGGCACGGTGCGCATTCTGCTCGAGCTGTCGGGCGAACAGATTATCAAGGCCGATGTGCAGATTGGTTATTTGCACCGGGGCTTTGAAAAGATGTGCGAGCGGGGGACGTGGAATCACTGTTTTCCCTATGTAGACCGGCTGAATTACGCCTCGCCGCTCTTGAACAACGTGGGTTTTGCGCTGGCGGTGGAGAAGATGCTGGGCGTGACGGTGCCCGAGCGCTGCCAGTATTACCGCGTGATTTTGGGCGAGCTGGCCCGCATTTGCGATCACTTGACCTGCAACGGGCCGATGTGCATGGAGCTCGGTGCGTTTACGCCCTTTTTGTACAATGTGAAGGCGCGCGAGATCATTTGGGATATTTTCGAAGAAGAGACGGGCGCGCGGCTCACCAACAGCTTTGGGCGCGTGGGCGGGATGGCGAAGCCGCCGACCGAAAACTTTAAAGACATGGTGAAGGCGACCTTGCCCAGGGTGATGGCCTTGGTCGGCGAGACGGAGAAGCTGGTGCTCCGCAACAGGATTTTCCTCGACCGGGTCGATGGTGTGGGCCGGATGAGCAGGGAAGACGCGCTGGCGCTGGGCTGGACAGGTCCGACCTTGAGGTCGACGGGGGTGCCCTACGATGTGCGCAAGGCGCATCCTTATTTGGTGTATGACCGCTTTGATTTCGACGTTCCGGTGGGCAGCAAAGGCGATTGTTATGACCGTTTTATGGTGCGCCAGGAAGAGCTGAAACAATCGGTGCGCATCATCGAACAGGCCATCGAGCAAATGCCCGATTCAGGGCCGGTAAACATCGACGATCCGCGTATTGTGCTGCCGCCCAAGCAAGAGGTGTACACCACCATTGAAGCGACGATTCAGCACTTCAAGCTGGTGATGGAGGGCGTTAAAGTTCCGGCCGGCGAGTGTTATTCGTACACCGAGGCGGGCAATGGCGAGCTTGGGTTTTACATGGTGTCCGATGGAAGCGGCACGCCTTACCGCGTGCGCATCCGGCCGCCCTGTTTCGCGGTAACCCAGGGCCTAAAGCAAATGATTGAAGGCGCGATGATTCCCGATGTGATTCCGACATTTGGCTCGCTGAACATGATCGGCGGCGAGTGTGACCACTGAGCGAAAGACCCACAATATGCCCACCATCAAAATCGACGGACGGGAAATTCCCTTTGAACAGGGCGACACGATTATTAAAGCGGCCCACCGCGCTGGCATTGATATCCCGCACTACTGTTATCATCCGGGTTTATCGGTAGCGGCCAATTGCCGGATGTGTTTGGTGGAAGTGCTACCGCCTCCGGGGCGTCCGGCGATGGAGCTGGATGTGCTGCGCTGGGATCCCGAGAAGAACGACTATGTTCCGTCCAAAAAGCCCAAGCTTCAGCCGGCCTGTCAGCAGCCCTGCGCGCCTGGGATGGAGATTTTATCGGAGGCCAGCGACCATGTGAGCGATGCGCGGAGCGCGGTGCAGGAGCTTCTGCTCTTAAACCATCCTGTCGATTGTCCGATTTGCGATCAAGCCGGTGAATGCAGGCTTCAGGACTATTGGCTCGAGCATCAGCGCAAGGGCAAGCGGATGAAGCAGGAAGTGGTGCACAAGCCCAAGGCCGTGGTTTTTGGGCCCACCATTGTTTACGATGCCGAGCGCTGTATTGTGTGTACGCGCTGTGTGCGCTTTAGCGCGGAAGTGGCCAAAGATCCGGTGCTCTCTATCCGCGAGCGCGGCAATTTGGGCGAAGTGACGGTCGCGCCTGGCAGGCAGCTCGATCACAACTATTCGCTGATGACCGAGCATGTGTGTCCGGTGGGCGCGCTCACCTCGGTCGATTTCCGGTTCAAGGCCCGGGTATGGTTTTTACGAAGCGCGCGCACGGTATGCCAAGGCTGCGCGACGGGCTGCAATGCCTTTTTGGATTACGACCCGCGCAACAACACGCCTTACCGGCACAGGCCGCGGGAAAATATGGATGTGAATCAATATTGGATGTGCGACGAAGGCATGCTGTCGTACAAGCGGGCGGCCGAGGGGCGGGTTTTGTCGGCGCTTGTGGGAGGCGAAGACGCTCATTTGCCCGATGCGCTGATCGCCGCAAAAGATCAACTAAAAGGCATTGCGGACGATCCTTCCAAAGTGGCCGTGGTGCTTTCGGCGCAGCATTCCAACGAAGACAATTTTGCACTCTATACGCTGGGGAAGACCTTTGTTGGGGCCAAAGCCTTTTATTTATCGGGCAAACCCTTGGGCAAGGGCGACAATATCCTGGTGAGCGAAGATAAAAACCCCAATACCCGCGGTGTGATGAGCATTGCGCAGGATGTGGCGCCCAAACCTTTCTCCGAGCTCTTGCAAGCGATTGAACAAGGCAAAATCCGCTATGTAATCGCCTTGGGAGGCGATGTGGAAGTGAGCGGGACCGAGGTGAGAAATACCTTGGGCAGGCTTAAAGGCTTGGTGACCATCGCCGCGCACTCGGGGCCGCTCAGCAAAGTCGCTCATGTGGTCTTGCCGGCCAGCTCTTGGGCGGAATGCGATGGATCGTTTACCAATACCAAGCATTCCAATACCAAAAAAGAACTCGTTCAAAAGAGCGAAAGGGCACTTCGGCCCAGGGGCGATGGAAAGCCTGGATGGAGCATCGTGGGCGAACTGGGGCGCGCCTTGGGCTATGCGATGAACTGGAAAACGCTTTCTGAAGTGCAGCGCAACATGCCATCGGGAACGGTGGCGGCATCGTTTGGCATATCTTCTATAGAGCCGGCGCCTTCGAACAGCGCGGACAACAAGACGGAGGCCACGGCATGAGCTGGGTCGAGGTTGTTCTTGCGGTAGTAAAGATTCTGGTGGTCATTGGCTATTTAATGACCATGGCGGCGCTGGCGACCTGGGCCGACCGGCGCCAGGGAGCGATGATTCAAGACCGAATTGGTCCCGATCGCGCGGTGGTCCGGCTGCCGAGTAATTTGGCGCGGGTATTGGTACTCTTGCCGCCTGGATTGCTTGGGGTGCTGGCACTCTTCAAGGCCGCGCCTGAAATCATCAACGCGCAGCTTCCCCAAGGGCGGGCCGCGCTGGAATCGATGACAACGGGCCTTCAGCTCGCCATTTTGGTCACTTGGTTTAGCCTGGTGGTGTTGTCGGGTACAGTTCGTAAGAATGGCCCCATCAACCAGGCGGAACGCAGCATTGGCGAAATCGATCCCCGATCGATTTTCTACGTTGGCTTAATCGCGCATGCGGTGGGTTTTTTAATCACGGGGGCGGTCACTCCGGCCTCGGCGCCGACCTTTGTACGGGTCTCCAACGGCCTGCTCGCGCTTTCGCTGATGATCGTCAGCTTTTACTCGGCCTCGCGCATTCCCGATGGAGGCGTACCCTTGCGCCTGATTGGCGTGCTTCATGTCGCGGCCGATGGCATCAAGCTGATCTGGAAAGAAGATTTCATTCCAAAGAATGCCGATAAACTCCTGCATTCGCTCGCGCCGATCATCGCGATGTTCCCTGCGCTTGTCACCTTGGCGGTCGTGCCCTTCGGCGATTCGATCTGCTTTGGAGACAACGGCGATAAAGTCTTTGGATTCGGCGACTTGGCCAATATTCAGAGCTCGATGGGCCACGATTTTTCATGTCCGGGCGGCCATCGGGTCAACCTTCAAATTGCCGACCTTAACGTAGGCATTCTGTTTATTTTCGCGATGACCGGCACGGGCGTTGTGGGCGCGGCCATCGCCGGCTGGGCCAGCGACAACAAATTCTCGTTGCTCGGCGGACTTCGCGCGGCCAGTCAAATGGTCTCCTATGAAGTCGCCATGGGGCTAAGCCTCGTCGGCATTTTCCTGATCTACGGCAGCGTCCGGCTAAACGATATGGTGGAATGGCAGGGCGACAATGCCTGGGGTGTCTTTGTGCAACCCTTTGGATTCTTGTTGTTCCTGGCGGCATTGGCCGCGGAAACCAAGCGCACGCCCTTCGATCAACCCGAAGGCGAGAGCGAAATTGTCGCGGGATATTTCGTTGAATACTCGGGCATGAAGTTTGGCATGTTCTATTTGGGCGAATACGCCGAGCTGATTGTCTCCAGCGCCGTGCTGACCACGCTCTTCTTTGGAGGCTATCATCTGCCTTTCCTTCACCGCGATGGTTTAATCATATCCATCGGCGATTGGAGCATTTTCCAATACAAGATGTCGCATCTCACGCTCACCATTTTGCATGCGCTCATCTTCTTTGGAAAGACGGCACTGGTGGCATGGTTCCAAGTCTTCTTCCGCTGGACCTTGCCCCGCTTCCGCTATGACCAACTGATGAAGCTTGGCTGGACGCGCTTGTTGCCGATGTCCATCGCCAATTTAATGATCACGGGCGTCTTGGTGCTGGCGGCCGATCAAGCGGGCCCGGGCGTTGCTTCGACCTTAAAGACCCTGGCTGATATCTCGCAGGGCATCTTGGCGGTAGGCGCGCTGGCCGGCATTGTCGCCATCATCGTTGGCCTCTTGGAACCCCAAAGCCACAAACGCTTTATCAAATCGACGGCGGCGCGGCTCGCGGCCTCCCTGGGCGGCACCAAAGCCACGACGCAACAGGCCTAAGGCAGAAACGAGGAACACCATGGCAAAACCCATCCCCGCGCATTCCTGGACCAAGCCCATGGCCAAACCCATTGCGGGCAAAGTCGTTCCCCGGCCCGCCCGCACCATGGATGTGCAGAGCTACCTACCCGAAATCGTTAAGGGTTTGTCGCTCACGATGAAGCACTTTTTTAAGAACACCAAGGAAATGGTCTTGGGTCAAAGGCCCGATCCTGTCACGGAATCGTTGGCCGAAGGCATCACGACCATTTCCTATCCCGAGCAAAAACGCCCTTATCCAGAGCGTTTTCGGGGGCTTCACCGGTTAACGCTCCGGGAAACAGGCGATATGCGGTGTGTCGCGTGTTTATGCTGTTCCACGGCATGTCCGGCCCAATGCATTCATATTGAAGCGGCCGAATATGCCGAAGGCGATAACCGCCGCGGTTATGAACGCTATCCCGATGTATTTGTCATTGACGAATTGCGCTGTATTTTCTGTGGATACTGCGTGGAAGCCTGTCCTGTGGACGCCATTCGCATGGACACGGGCATGCATGCGGCGGCCTACGATTCACGCGACCAATTTATTTTCAAACGGGACTTAATGATGGCCTTTCAAGCGGCGGATGGAAGCCAAAAGACCGCCAATCCCCGACATGAACCGGGCGATCCCACCCATCCTGGGCTGACACGGGATCAAGCGGATCATTGATATCGGCCATCAAGGCCACAGGCACCGCCATGAATGAATTTGAAGGCTATGAGCCGGTCATTGGATTGGAGGTGCATGCTCAGCTCCTCACCCAGACCAAATGCTTTTGCGGCTGCGCCACCAGTTTTGGCGATCCCCCGAATAGCCACACCTGTCCTGTATGTTTAGGTCTTCCGGGCGCGCTTCCGGTGCTCAATCAAGAGGCCGTGCGCATGGCGGTGGCGGCATCTTTGGCCTTGCGCTGCACCGTGCATGCGCGCAGCATCTTCGCGCGCAAAAACTATTTTTATCCTGATCTGCCCAAAGGCTATCAAATCAGCCAATACGAACTGCCTTTGGCCACATGTGGAAGCATGGATATTGAAACCGGGGATGGTCCCCGCCGGGTGGGCATCACCCGGGTGCACATGGAGGAAGACGCCGGTAAAAACCTTCATGGAATCGGGGACTTATCTGTGGTTGACCTCAACCGGGCGGGCACGCCCTTGATCGAAATTGTAGGCGAGCCCGACTTGCGTTCGCCCGAGGAAGCCAGCGAATATTTAAAGCGTTTGCGCGACATACTCATGTTTATTGGCATCAACGACGGCAACCTAGAACAAGGCAGCTTTCGGTGCGATGCCAATGTATCGGTACGCAAAAAAGGCGAGCATAAACTCGGCACCCGCACCGAATTGAAAAACATCAATTCTTTTCGCTTTGTGGGCGAGGCCATTGAAATCGAAATCCGCCGTCAAATTCAGCTCTTAAGCCGGGGCGAGCGGATACGCCAGCAAACCCGGGGCTATAACGCCGACAAAAAAGAAACCTATTTGCTGCGCGACAAAGAAAACGAAGCCGATTACCGCTATTTTCCCGACCCGGATCTACCTCCGCTGGTCTTGAACGATGCCTTTTTGGTGAAGGCCAAGGCCGAGCTGGCCGAGTTGCCCTTGGACAAAAAGCGGCGATTTATGGTTGAACTGGGACTTACCCCCTATGCAGCCTCGGTCATGACCAATCATCCGGCGATTGCCCGATTCTATGAACAGGCCGCGCTATTGTTTGGTGACGGCGTAAAGGTAGCCAATTTTATTCAAAGCGAAGTGCTGCGCGACGTGAAGACCGATGGTCTAAACGCGACCTTTCCCCTATCGCCCAAACAGGTCGCCGAGCTCTTAAAACTGGTCGAAAAGGGCGTGATCAGCGGCAAACAGGCCAAAGAAGTGTACTTTGGAATCAGCGGCACCGACACATCGCCCGAGGCTTTTGTGCAAGCCAAGGGCATGGCCGTGATCAGCGATGCATCTGAAATTCTAAAGATCGCCAAAGCGGTCATCGAACAAAATCCCAAACAGGTGGCGGGGTATAAATCGGGCAAGACATCCTTGCTAGGGTTTTTCGTTGGACAAATCATGAAGCAAACGGGTGGAAGCGCCAATCCGAAAGTCGTTAACGAGGTGCTTCATCAATTGCTTCACGATGAAAAAACATCGTAATTATCGTTGTCGTTACCAAGGAGGGCCGGGATGAGTCAAGGTGGTGGATATGGTGGGTATGGCGGGGGTTATGGTCCTCCTCCCCAAGGCCCCTATGGTTCTCCTCAAGGCTATGGACCACCACCTCAACAACCTCCCGGCTGGGGACCACCTCCGCCCGGCTGGGGACCGCCGCCTCCAGGATGGGGACCACCCCAAGCCCCCAAGGGTGGACCCGAGCGATTTTTAAAAGCGGCGCTTATTGGAGGCGCTATTGGGGGCGTGGCCAGCTCGCTACCTATTCTGAATCTGCTCAACTGCTGTTTTTGCCTGCTAAATATGGGTGGAGCCGCGATGGCCGTGGGCATTCACCTCAAAGACAATCCTGCCGAGCGCCTGGACAACGGTGACGCGGCGTTATGCGGAGGCTTTGCCGGCATGATAGCGGGTGTTGTCGTGGGTGTATTGGGTTTTTTGATGCAGCTTGTGATGGGCTCGGCGCTGGCGGCCGTGTATAGCTCGCTGGCATCGATCCTACCGCCCGATGTAATATCGAAGATGATGATGCAAACGGGAACGAGCATTTTATATATTCCCATCTATGTACTTTTCTATGGAGCCTTTGGCGCGCTGGGCGGCTTTTTAAGCATGCATTTATTCTTTAAAGACCGCACAGCCGCATAAGGCGGGTAGTTGTTTATGGATATCAACGCGCATACCTTGATGAACTGGGTCCGGTTTCCCGCGCGCACGGCCGGCTTTGTGGGTCTGACATTCACGTTATACGGCATGCTTGAGCTGGACACGGCTGCATCTCCTTCTTCTGAGCGGGAAATCATCCTGCAGAAGTGGATAGAGCGCTATGGGCGCGGACTCTTAAAGCTCTATGGGGTCGATATGCGGGTACGCGGCCCTTATGTCGAAGAAGGGCGGCGTTATCCCGGCCGGAGCGCCAATGGTCGGGGGCGGATGTTTGTGATGAATCACCGCTCTGGGCTGGATATACCCATCACCTTGGCGTATGTGGAGGCGACGATATTAAGCCGGGCTGATTTAGCGGGCTGGCCCGTAATTGGGATGGCGGCGCGGAGGGTGGGCACGCTCTTTGTTGACCGTCAAAACCGGAACAGCGGAGCGGCTGTCATCATGGCGATGGCCAATGCCTTACAGCAGGGCAAAGGCATTATGGTCTATCCCGAGGGAACCACCTATTCTGGCGATGAAGTGCGTCCATTTCGGGTTGGCGCCTTTAAAGCGGCGCAGGAAACGGGCGCGGAAATCATACCGATTGGCCTCGCGTATGAAGGCGAAGCGATGTCCTTTGGGGACGAAGCCTTTAGCAAACACATGATGAGAGTTAGCTCGTCCAAGAGCGTAAAAGCGGCGATCAGCGTAGGAAAGCCCATAGCAAGCGAAGGGCGCGGCGTAGAAGACTGTATGAACCTGACGCGCTCGGCCATGCAAGAGCTGGTCTATGAAGCGAGGGCGCTGCTTAAAGATTAAATCATGAACAAGCTATGGTTTGGCATAAGCGCTTATCTTCTCCTCGGATGCACATCGGGAGGGAAAGACGAGGTATCGCCCGAGCTGGTGTATGGCGGAGATGCGGCGGCGCATGGAGCGGTCCTCTTTCGCGATCCCCGAATATCGGGCACCAGCTTTAACAGCCTAAGCTGCGCGACATGCCACGAGGCCAAAGCGGGGGATTCGCCGAATCTATTGATGCCTGGCGCGCGCTTAGCTGGGAGCGTGCTTCGGCCTTCTTTTTGGGGAGGCATGGAGATAGAGCTTTTACGTTCAATCAACCAGTGTTTATATTATTTTATGCTGAAGGACAAGCCATGGACGGCAGAAGATTTGGATGCTCAAGCGATCTATGCTTATTTAGAATCCCTGCCTGCGGACCAGCCCGAAGCGGTCCCGTTTACGGTAGTCTATACTGTGTATGATGTACCCATGGGTGACGCGCAGCGGGGAGGGGAATTGTATAAAAAAGCGTGTGCATCTTGTCATGGCAAGGCCCATTCCGGCGAGGGCCGGCTGGTGGCACAGGCACCGATCATGCCTGAACAGACCTTGATGGAACATCCTTCACCCAAGTATAACGATGAAGATCGGCGCTTGGTGTTTGTTGAAAAGGTAAGGCATGGTGGATTTATAGGATACGGCGGGCAGATGCCACCTTTTTCGGCGGAAGTGCTGACGGATGGGGAACTTGGCGATATTCTTAGCTATTTGGGTGTACCCTAGGGATTGAAAATAGGCTTAAGTATCGAAGCGGTGCCGAAAATAGCCGGCCTTTCGCTTGGTGTGGGCAAACGCCGCGACGCATATCTGTTGATCTCGAACTTGATAATAGGCAGCATAGGGAAATCGCACGAACAAAAGCCGACGTACCATCTTGCTACGGTAAACGAGCGGCCATGTGTTTGGAGATTCCGCAATTGCTTCGATGACCCGGGTGGCCTCTGAGAGAAAATCCACACCGAGACCTTCCCGTTTCTGCTCATACCAATCGGCTGCCGCGCTAAGTTCAGCGGCCGCCTCTTCATGAACGACGATGTTCATGCACGCTTTGCCCGCAGACGTGCGGCGATACGGGCGCGCACATCTTCCCACGGTTCGACCGAGGCCCTTCCTTCATCGCTGGCTTGAAGACGCCGCTCGACCTCGGTGATCCATGATTCCTCGACCCCCTCATCCGGCGGCCCATCGAGGCTTTCAATGAGACATTTAGCGATATCGGCCCGGTCTTGAGGAGGGAGTTGCAGGGCCTGTGCAAGTACGGCTTTGCTGGACATGGCGTTTCCCGATGCGGCTGAATTCAGTGTGGAAACATTATCCTCGGAGAAAATGGTATCGTCAAGCCTATTTTGCGGGGTCGGTATCGGCGAGGATGGGACAGCGTGTCCAGGTTAGCTCACCTCCACCCTCCACACCCCCGCCCCTTCCTCCTCCACCTGAATCCTCGTCCCAAGCAAGGTTCGGAGCAGCTCAATATGCGTCTTCGTATGCAGCGATGGCTCCACCGTCCTAAAACGCCCCCCGCCAAATAGCGCCATCGGTAATAACAACTGATCAGCCAAATATTCCCCCACAGGCGCATCCCCCTCCATGTACGCCTTCGCCTCCTTGGCCGTCTTGATCCCAACACTCTCAGCGCTTACGCCCTTCATCCCAAATCCCGTGAATACTTCCCGAATCTGCTCATAACCCAGCTCCACCGTGACCACATTCCCAGGCCCAAGCTCGTCCCGGCGTATATCAGGCCGAAGATTCTCTTTCCCCCATCCCAGTATCTCGCCCACCGCCTTCAATTCCCTCATCGCAATCGATGATGCCAAGTTCACCACCGTCGCCGTCGCCTTCTTGTCCACCAAAGCCCCCCGCTCCAAGAGCTCCAGCGGCCGATGCTCCGACTTGGGCTCAATATGCGCCGTAAACGAGCCTCCGCCCGCAGGATAAAATCCCCGCCGATGAAGTTCCAGCTTTACACTCGCCCCCATCCGCTCCAGCAAGGGCAAAAAGGTGCGCTCCAAAAACTCAAACGAAGGCGCCAGGGGATTGTGCGTGCCACCTTCAAACATGACCCGGCTTGTACCCTTGGCGCTTAACAGCGCAGGAAGCACCGTCTGCAATACCAAGGTCGCGCTCCCCGCACTGCCAATCGAAAAAGAATATTCCCCCGCCTCGACCTTTCCAGGCTTAAATACAAGCTCTTTGGAACCAAGCTCCGCTCCCTTGGCTTCGCCCCCGCTCACCGTCACAGCCGCCCGAACCGCCGACAAATGCTGCCTCAATAGCCCAGACTTCTGCCGCCCTGCCCGGATATTCCGGATATGTAGCTCCTTGCCCGATAAAAGCGATAGCGACAACGATGTGCGCAGAATCTGTCCCCCACCCTCACCAAAAGAACCATCGACCGTCCACATAAAAAACCTCTCAAATAAAAAGAAAAAAGGGCCGGTACTTCGGGCAAATACCGGCCCCTTGTCTCCAGGAATCCATTATCCCTTTACACATACCACCTGGCGAAGCGTATACACAATCTCCACCAGATCCGACTGCGCTTTCATCACATCCTCGATAGGCTTGTAGGCCCCGGGCGTCTCGTCAATCACATCCTCGTCCTTGCGGCACTCAATTCCTGCCGTCGCCTTCGCATGATCTTCCAGCGAAAATGTCCTCTTCGCCTGACCCCGCGACATCGCACGGCCAGCCCCATGACTCGAGCTACAAAAACTCTCGGGATTTCCTAAACCCCGAACAATGTATGAACGCGCACCCATGCTACCAGGAATAATACCCAGATCTCCCGAACGCGCCCGCACCGCACCCTTGCGCGTTACCAGCACGTTTTTACCATAATGATGCTCCCGAGCTACATAGTTATGATGACAGTTCACCGCCTCCAAATTCGCGACAAAAGCAGGCACTTCACCCGAATTGGACAGCGCCCGGATTACCGCGCCCATCATCAGCTCGCGGTTCCTCATCGCATAATCCTGAGCAAAGCTCACCGCATCGATATAGTCCGAGAAATGAACCGTTCCCTCGGGCAAATACGCCAAATCCATATCGGGAAGCTGTACAAAGAAACGCTTCATCTCCTGCTTGGCCAGCTCGATAAAATAGCTTCCAATACGGTTTCCCAGTCCGCGCGAACCCGAATGAAGCATAATCCACACCTGATCCTGCTCATCCAAGCACAACTCGATAAAATGGTTACCCGTTCCAAGCGTTCCTAAATGCTGCGCCGTCGCGCCTCGATCCACACGAGGGTGCTTCTCGATGATCGCTTGATAACGGCTCTGGAGCTCGGACCACACCGATGCCACATGCTCGGGCACATCATGCCATGCCCCCCGATCGTTGCGGCCTCCATTATCCGTGCGCCCATGGGGAACGGCGGTCTCGATGGATGACCGAATCTTTCGCAAATTATCCGGAAGATCGCCCGCTTTCAAACTGGTGCGCGCCGCGATCATACCACAGCCGATATCCACACCCACCGCCGCCGGAATCACCGCGCCGTCCGTTGCGATCACACTACCCACCGTCGCACCGATACCCGCGTGGGCATCCGGCATTACAGCCACCCACTTATGCACAAAAGGCAGGCTCGCCACATTGCGCAACTGCTTTTGCGCCTCCTCCTCAAAAGGCACACCCACCGTCCACGCCTTGATCGGCACACCCTTCTCGTTTGCAATCACCTTGTAGCTTGTGTTTGTCATGGCCGTTTCCTTCACGCTGTGTCCTTGCCGATCGTCAAGAGCAGCCTCTATGCCAAAGCCTAGCCTAGCCAAATTCGCCCAAAATCCAAGGCCCGCGCTTCAATCGTTTTAAACTTTATCCTCTCAGATAAGTCGCCTATACAAATATCTATGACCAAAACCAAACCCCTGGTCGTCATCGGCCTATTGGGCCCCACCCTCGACGCCGGAAAAGGCGCCTCCCGCTGGGATCATTGGCGCCCCACCATCTCGCTCTTTCAGCATGAAGACCTCTTCATTTCCCGGATCGAACTCCTGCATCAAACCCAATTCAGCGAGCTCGCCTCTATTCTCCGCGACGATATCCAGCGCCTCTCTCCCGATACTCAATTTAATAGCATTGCCATAGAATTTGATGATGCATGGGATTTTGAAAGCGTGTATGCGGCCCTTTTGGATTTCGCCCAAAGCTATCCCTTCGCGCCCGAACGCGAAGACTATTTAATTCATATCACCACGGGCACCCATGTCGCTCAAATTTGCCTCTTTTTGCTGACCGAATCGCATTATTTACCCGGCCGCCTCCTTCAAAGCTCGCCCCCCAAACGCTCCCAAGGCGGACATGGTTCTTATGAAATCATCGACCTAGATTTATCAAAATACGATCGAATTGCATCCCGATTTCGAAAAGAACAGCGGGAAGGCTTATCGTATTTAAAATCGGGCATCGATACCCAAAACCCCGCCTACAACCGATTGATTGAACGCATCGAACAAGTGGCCGTCCTATCCAGCGCGCCCATATTGCTCTTGGGCCAAACCGGCGCGGGAAAATCTCAATTGGCCAGGCGCATTTATGAATTAAAAAAATCCCGCCGGAAAATCAGCGGAGAATTTGTCGATATCAATTGCGCGACCTTAAGAGGCGATGCCGCGATGTCGGCGCTCTTTGGGCATATAAAAGGCGCATTTACAGGCGCCTTAAACGACAGGCCGGGCCTCTTGCGCAAGGCGCATGGAGGGCTTTTGTTTTTGGATGAAATCGGCGAACTCGGCCTCGATGAACAGGCAATGCTTTTGCGCGCCATTGAAGAAAAAACCTTTCTCCCAATGGGCTCCGATAAAGAAATAAAAAGCGATTTTCAGCTTCTCGCGGGCACCAACCGCGATTTGCAGGCCCGCGTCGCCAAGGGTTTGTTTAGGGAAGATCTATTGTCGCGCATTCATTTATGGACATTTACGCTGCCAGGCTTGCGCGACAGGCCCGAGGATATCGAACCCAATCTCGATTATGAACTGTCCTTGGCCTCAACCCTCTTGGGCGTGCAAGTGACCATGAGCCGAAAGGCCCGCAGCCGCTATCTGCAATTCGCGGTCTCCAAAGAAGCGCTGTGGCTCGGCAATTTTAGGGATCTCAATGCTTCCGTAACCCGTATGGCCACGCTGTCCCGCGCCGGCCGTATCGATGAAGCCAGGGTGGACGAGGAAATCCAAGCCCTGCTCCATCAGTGGAAACGGCCCGGTATCGTCAATGAAAATACAAAAGAAAACAATAACAATCCAATCAAAATGGATGAAACCGGCTCGATTTTAGGGCCCGAAAAAGCCGCGGAGCTCGACCCTTTCGATAAAATACAGCTCGATTATGTGCTGAGCGTATGCAAACAATCCAAAAGCCTATCCGAAGCGGGACGTATTTTATTTGCCTCCTCCCGCGAACAGAAGAAAACCGTCAACGACGCCGATCGATTACGAAAGTATTTATCTCGTTTTGGATTGGATTGGAATGCTCTCCTTGACCCGACCGCGACAAAATGAAAGCCCGTTGACTCTGTCGCACAATTGTCACAATGGCCCCCTATGCTCGGCGCCCCATGCGAGCCCCACATCCCCGAGATCTAGTGCTGCGCCGAGCCTTTATCGCCCTGCTCGGCGTGCTTTCGCTGCTTGTCGCCGCCTGTTCGCCGTCATCGAAAAAACAAGAGGGAGACGGCTCCAATCCAACAGGCACCGCATCGCCAAACCCCAAAACGGCCGCCAATCCCCAAGGATTCACCGTCACCATCGCCTATGGGAGCGAGAAAAAAACCTGGCTCGAAGAACAAATCCAAAGCTTTCACGCTTCCAATCCTAAAACAAAGACTGGCAATCCTTTCAATATTAAAGGCATGGCCATGGGCTCCGGCGAGGCCCTCAATGCAATTGTATCGGGCGAATTAAAAGCCCATGTCTTTAGCCCCGCCTCGTCCGCCTATATTCCGCTGCTCAACGCCGCCTACACCGAAAAAACCTCGCGCACCAAAGCCTTGTCTCCTCAAGGCGAGCCCGTTGTTTTATCTCCCCTCGTCGTCGCGATGTGGAAACCCATGGCCGAGGCGCTGGGATGGCCGGGCAAAGCGATCGGATGGGCCGATTTAATTAAAATCAATGCCGATCCTAAAGGCTTCGGCGCATTGGGACATCCTGAATGGGGACGCTTTAAATTGGGCCATACCCACCCCGAATACTCCAATTCGGGCCTGCTTTCGATTTTGGCCGAAACCTATGCGGGCGCGAAAAAAACCAGAGGCTTAAGCGCCGCCGATCTCGAGGCCAAAGAGACCCAGGATTTTATTCAGTCCATCGAACAAACGATTGTATATTATGGCAAATCAACCGGATTTTTCGCCGATAAAATGCTCGAACGCGGCCCAGGCTTTTTATCCGCCGCCGTTTTATATGAAAATGTGGTCATCGAGTCGTACAGCAAAAAGACCGATGCGCCTTTTCCCATCGTGAGTATTTATCCCGCCGAGGGCACCTTCTGGTCGGATCATCCTTATTCGATTTTAGAAGCCGATTGGGTCACGTCCGAAATCAAAGAGGCCGCCGAAATCTTCTTGGCATTTCTAAAAGCAAAGCCTCAGCAGCAGCGCGCCCTCGAGCTCGGCTTCAGGCCCGCCGACCCGGCCATTGCGATCTCCGCGCCCATCGATGCGGCCCACGGCGCCGATCCAAAACAGCCTCAAACCCTGCTCGATGTCCCCGATGCCCAAAGCCTTAAAAAAATTCTATCGATTTGGCAGCAAACAAAAAAGTCGTCCGATATCGTGATGGTGTTCGATAAATCGGGAAGCATGAATGGAAAGCCGCTCGCAGAGGCAAAACAAGGCGCAAAAGCCTTTTTGGATGTGCTTCAGCCCCGCGATGAGGTGACGCTGATTTTCTTCGATGGCCGCGTGTATCCGCCCGTCGGGCCCCGAAAGCTCGATCCCGCAGGCAAAACAGAGCTGCTCGCGCGCATCGACAACGTGCTCGCCGATGGTAAAACCGCGCTCTATGACGCGACGGCCGATGCCTATCAAATGGCGCAAAACCGGGCCGTCAGCGCGCCGGGAACGCTGCATGCGGTCGTCGTGATGACCGATGGAAATGACGAGGGCTCAAAGCTTGCGCTGAGCGAGCTTCTTCGCAAAACCAAGGCAAGCGAAGAAGGCGCCGCCGTTAAAATCTTCACCATCGCCTATGGCGATCAGGCCGATCCGGCCGTTTTGGAACAGATGGCCGAAGCCGCGCAGGGCATGTTCACACGGGGTTCTGTCGAATCCATCGTGCAGGTGTACCGCGACATGGCGGCCTTTTTCTGATAGCTCACGCGCAGGTGAAATGTGGCGGAGACCAAGAAAAATAGCGCTGAAACCGCGCCGCCCTTGAGCCGGGTGCTGACCAAATCCATTTTGAATCCGCTGAATCTCGCCGTCGCGGCTTCTTCGGCGGGCGCGGCCTTTGCCCTTCATTTATGGCCGATTGGCGCACTGGGCGGAGCGGCCTACGCGGCCTTGGTCGCCTGGGATATTTTCAATCCGAGCTTTTGGAAAAAGGCGCTCGCGGCCGAACCCATTCAAATGCCTGATTCCAAGGATATCCGCGATCCCGATGCCCGCTCCGCCGTGGAGTCGATGAAGGCCGCGCAAAAGGAATTGGATCATGCGCTTTCATCTACGTCCGACGATGTCAAAAGCCATCTCGCCGTGGTTTTGGCTTCGCTTTCCGAATTGCAGGAGCGCGCAATTCACTTTGTGATCCGCATCGAAGATTTATCGGCCTGGCTTGAGCGCACCAAAGCCGATCCGGTGCGTGCGGAAATGCGGCGATTGGCCGAAAAAGTGCAGCAAACGCGCGATGAACACGCCCGCGCTCAATACAAAAGCGCGCTTTCGGCCCGCGAGGATCAATTAAAAGCCATCGACGATATTCAAAATGCCAAAGAGCGGGCGCAGGCCAATTTATCGAGATTGGTGGCCACATTTGAAGGAATGCCCGCTAAAATCGTTCGAATGCGCGCGCTCGATGCCCAGGCCATGGACGAGCTGTCGGGAAGCCTAAACGATGAACTTGGTCATATTAACGATGAAATGAAAGCCTTTGAAGAGACGCTGTCGCAGCTTGTGGAGATCGCCAGGGGATGAAATCGAAAGCCATAATTATTGTGGGTTTTTTGGTGGCCGTGCTGGTCATAATTGGAATCACGCTCAGCTCCACGAAAAAGCCCGAGCCTGGCGCACCGGCGGAGCCTTCGGGCGATGGATCGGCGTCCAAGCCCGCGCCGCCCGCGCAGGTGACAGAAATATCGATGCTCTACAGCACCGAGAAAAAAGAATGGATTGAAGCGGCTCAGGCGAGTTTTCAAAAAGAGCATCCGGAAATTAAAGTGAATTTAATTGGCCAGGGCTCGATCGACGGGGCGCAGGCCATCGTGGATGGAAAACAAAAGCCTACGATTTTCAGCCCCGCGGATTCATTGATTCAAAATTTATTGGCCTCGGATTGGGAAGCCAAATACCGGACGCCTCTATTCGCGGCGAGCGGCGACGATGCGCCGAACGCATTGGTGATCACGCCTTTGGTATTTGTTATATGGGAAGACCGGGCGAACGTTTTATTAAAGGCTTCAGAGGGCGCGATTTCATGGAAGAGCATTCATAAAGCCGTAAAATCCAATGAAGGATGGAAGGCGATTAAAGGCGATCCGGCGTGGGGATTTGTAAAACTCGGCCATACCGATCCAACCCGATCGAATTCGGGCCTGCAGGCATTGCTCTTGATGACCTTGGAGTATTACGGCAAAAACACGGGCCTTGCGGTTGGCGATTTGCTCGATTCGAAATATCAAGGCTTTGTGAGCGAAGTCGAAAAAGGCGTCACCAAGTTTGAAACCTCGACGGGCACCTTTATGACGGACATGATCCGGTTTGGCCCGTCCAAATACGATCTCGCCGTCGTGTACGAAAACCTGGCCATCAGCGAATTGGAAAAGGCGCAGGGCCGCTGGGGAAATTTAAAAGTATATTATCCCAATACGACCTTATGGAGCGATCATCCCGTGATTTTATTGGCGGGCGATTGGGTGAACGAGGCGCAGAAGAAGGCGGCGCGGGTATGGATTGCCCATTTGCGGAGCCGGGCGGTGCAGGAAACGGCGCTTTTGTATGGGTTTAGGCCGGCGGACACCTCGGTGCCTCTAAAGACGGCGGATACGCGCAATCCTTTTACGCGCTTGGCGAGTCAGGGCATTAAACTCGATATTCCGACGGCGGCGCAGCCTCCGGATGGGCAGGTGATTCGCAATCTGATGATGATGTGGTCGAGGGTGGTGCAGCCCCCAACCCGTTGAGTTACAAGGGCGATTCATGGCATCATCCGATAATGGCTGAACCTGCGAAGCGTATCGCGACCTATGCCGATCTTCAGGCGGCACCGGCGCATCAGGTCGCGGAGATTGTGGACGGTGAGCTCTATACCCTGCCCCGCCCTTCATTTCCGCATGCCCGTGCGCAGGCCGAGCTGTCTTGGTGGCTGGGGCCCCGATTTCAAAAGGGAAATAACGGGCCCGGCGGATGGTGGATTGTCAACGAGCCCGAGCTTCATCTGCACGCGGATATATGCGTTCCCGATCTCACGGGGTGGCGTAAAACGCGGATGCCCCGTTTTCCAAGCACGGCATTTGTGTCGCTCGCGCCGGATTGGATATGCGAAGTGGTGAGTCCATTGACGGCTGGATTTGATCGGGTTCAGAAGATGAATGTGTATGCGCGCGAAGGGGTGCGTCATGCATGGCTGGTCGATCCGCTGGTTCGGTTGCTCGAGGTCTTTGAGCTTGTGGGTGGTGCGTGGACAAGGCGTGCCGCGTACCGGGATTCCGTGCGGGTACGGGTGCCGCCCTTTGATGAGGCGGAACTCGATCTGGGGGAGTTATGGGTGGATGAGGCTCAATGAACCAGGCACCCAAAGAAATTGATATTCAAGCTGTTTTCAAGCCTTTGTTGGATGCCCGCATTGAATCGGCCCATTTCTGTCCAGAAACGGGTTTAATCGCTTTGGGCTTGTTCACCGGAAAAAAACAAGTCCTCTATCTTGGAATTGGCCCGTCTATGGATGGGATTGGAATAGGCGTTTATGTGCCAAAAATCCGGGCGCCGGCTTCTCATCCGCTGGTGGCGGCGATGCGCGCGCATTTGCTGGATCGGCGTGTCGAGGCTTTAACGCTTTTGCCTTCGGGCTTTTTGCGTTTGGGTGTGCAGGGGCCCGAGGGAAGGGCCGCTTGTCTCGAAGCGAAAATAGGGCGCAAGGGCTGGGCGAGGGTGCTTTTATGCGATTTGATCGCATTGGATTCTATTTTGGACGAATTGCAATCCGTTCAAGAAGTCGTTCAATTTGGCGGGAATGATTTGGGAGCGCCGGGAGAGCCGCGCATTGACGATGGGCTTGGCGAAAAAAGCGATGCCATTGCCATTGAACGAAGGAAAAGCGAGCTCTTCCGTTCAATCAAACAGCATAAAAAAGCCATTGAACGGCGTATGGAAGCCATTTCGGGCGATTTGGCAAGGCTGTCGGACGTGCCTCAATTGCAAAAGATTGGAAGGCTGCTTGTGGCCCAGGCCGCGAATATTCCAAAAGGCTCTTCAAAAGCCGAGCTAAACGATTGGGAAGAGGGCGGAACCATTACGATCGATTTAGATCCGGCCCAGGCGCCCAAAAGCCAGGCGGAAGGATTTTTTAAAAAAGCCAGGCGTTATCAGCGGGGCGAGGCCGTGATGAAAAAGCGGCTTTCCGAAGCCGAGGATATTTTTTTAAGGCTCGATGAATTGGCAGGGCAATTGGAGCAAGGGCAGGGTGTAGATGCGCCTGCATTGGAAGCTCTTGCGCAACAGGCGAAGGCGCTCGGGGTCCGGGAATCCAAGAGCGTGATCACCATGGAGGGCAAAAAGGTCCAAAAGGCCGAGCCTCGCCTGCCTTATCACGAGTTTTTTGGCGAGGGCGGGCAGAGAATTTTGGTCGGAAGAGGCGGCGCCGATAACGACGCGCTTACGCTGCATATCGCAAAACCCTTTGATTTATGGCTTCACGCAAAAGGCGTCAGCGGGGCTCATGTGGTCGTGCCGCTGCAGAAAAACCATAGCTGCCCGCCCGATGTGCTGGGCGATGCGGCGATGCTGGCGGCTCATTTCAGCGATGCCCGGAAGGATAGCGGCTGCGAGGTGAGCTATGTGCTGCGCCGCTATGTGCGAAAGCCTAGGAAAAGCCCGCCGGGCGCTGTCACCTTCGATCATGAAAAAGTCATCTTTGTGCGCATCGTTCCCGAGCGGCTTTCGCGCCTGCTGTCGAGCAAAAGGTTTGTGTAGCAACGGTCTCCTTTGATAGGCTGCGCCGCATTAGCGATGCCCTACGATTCCATTCCCCGACGACTTCAGAATCAGGCCAAACAAAATCCACAGGTGCCCGCGTTTTTTAGTAAATCGCCGGGCCATGGCTATGTGCCCACCAGTTATGCCGAATACGGCGATGTGGTGAAGCGAGCTTCCAAGAGCATGCTTGCGCTGGGGATCGATAAAAATGCCGGCGTGTGTATTTTGGGTTTTAACCGGGCCGAGTGGATTATTCTGGATGTGGCCGCGATGTCCATCGGCGCTGTGCCCGCGGGGATTTATACGACCTGTTCGCCCGATGAGATCCGCTATATCTTGCATCATGCCGAGGCGATGCTCGTATTGGTTGAAAATACGATGCAATTTGAAAAGGTACAAAAAGCCCGGAAGGCGGCGGATGGGAGCGATGCGCTGCCGATGCTCAAATCGATTGTATTGATGAAGGGGGCCTCGGTTCCGGATGATCCGATCGCGATGAGCTGGGAGCAATTTCTGGCGAAGGGCGCCGATGTCGCGGATTCGGAATTCTTTAGCCGGCTGGATGCGCTGGAGCCGGGCGGTTTGGCCACTTTAATTTACACCTCGGGCACGACGGGGCCGCCCAAGGGCGTGATGCTTTCCCACGAGAATCTAGCGTGGACGGTGCAGGCGGGCGTGGCGATGAATTCGATTGGAACCAGCGATCGAATGCTATCGTATTTACCACTCTCTCATATTGCCGAGCAAATGTTTAGTATTCATATTCCGATTACGGCGGGGGCGCAGGTGTATTTCGCCGAGTCGATTGAGAATATGGGTGAAAATCTAAAAGAGGTGAGGCCAACGCTATTTTTTGGGGTGCCCAGGGTGTGGGAGAAGTTTTATGCGGTGGTGTCGCAGAAGCTTTCTCTGGCGACGGGCGCGAAGAAGCGGATTTTAGATTTTGCGATGGGTGTGGGCGCGAAGATGAGCGATTTAAAATGCCGGGGAGAAATGCCCGGGATGAGTCTTGCGCTTCAATATGAAATCGCCAATAAGCTGGTTTTCAAAAAGCTAAAAGAGGCGATGGGGCTGGATCAGGCGAGGATTCTGGTGACGGCGGCCGCGCCCATTTCAAAAGAATTGCTTGAGTTTTTTGCGAAGCTCGATCTGTTAATCCGCGAAGTGTATGGGCAATCCGAGGATTGCGGGCCGACGACAAGCAATCGGGCGGGTATGACCAAATTGGGAACGGTGGGGCCGGCCTATCCGGGCGTGTCGGTGAAAATCGCCGAGGATGGCGAGATTCTGGTGAAGGGGCCCAATGTGTTTATGGGCTATTATAAAGATCCCGCGGCAACCGCCGAAGTGCTTCAGGATGGATGGCTTTATTCGGGCGATCTGGGTCAATTCGATAGTGAGGGATATTTAAATATTACGGGCCGGAAGAAGGAAATTATTATTACGGCGGGCGGTAAGAATATCGCGCCGAAGAATATTGAGATGGCATTGAAGGCCAATCCGTTGATTGGTGAAGCCGTTGTCATTGGAGACCGGCAAAAGTATTTGACCGTGCTGATCGCATTGGAGCCCGAAAAGTCCAAGCAATTTGCCGCGCAGCATGGGTTTTCGGGGCCGGCTCATGAATGTCCGGCGCTTTTGCCGGTGATTCAGAAGACCATCGATGAAGTGAATGAGACCTTGGCCCGGGTGGAGCAGGTGAAAAAGTTCTGTTTTGTGCCCCGGCCTTTTTCAATTGATGCGGGCGAGCTGACGCCGACCTTGAAGCTGAAGCGAAGCAAGGTGGCTAAGAATTTCGCGGCCGAAATTGAGGCGATGTATAAAGAATAATGGGTTTTTTATTGGGCAGGCCGGCCCGCGCGTTTCGAGCGCCGGGCTTGCCAGGCTTCCGCGGTTTGGAGCACATCCTCGGCGCTGCGGAGTTCTTCGATTAAGGGCAGCGATTCGGCGTAAACGCTTGCAAAATCGCGCTCAAAGGAGTGGCGCATCATGCGTTTGGCCGCGCGCGACGCTCCTTGGGACACCTGCAGATAGCGCTCGACAATTTCTTGAGCAGCTTCATCAAAGCCTTCGACAGGGCATACATAGTCGACAAGGCCAATATGTAAGGCTTCGTTGGCGTCAATCTGTTCGCCCGAAATGGCAAAGCGCATGGCCCGGCCCAGGCCGATAAAGCGGGGTAGGCGCCATACGGCCATGCCCGGAAACAGCCCTTCTGTGGGCGCGGGTATCGAAAAAATAGAGTCCGCGCGCGCAATGCGGATATCGCATGAAATAATGAGCTGGACGCCGCCGCCTAGGCAATATCCGTGAATTTTGGCCACCACCAGGCGATCGAGGGATTCAAGGGTGGTAAATCCATCCTCTTGAATTGTATAAAAATCTAAAGGCATGCCTTGGCCCCGGATCATATTGAGATCCAGGCCCGAGCAGAAAGAGCGGCCTTCGCCCCGAACCACGACGATTTTGGCTTCGGTATTGGCTTTGGCCTGTTCGGCCGCGCTTTTGAAATCGCGCACCCAGTCCATATTCATGGCGTTGAGCACGCGCGGACGGTTTAAGACGATTTCGGCTACGTTTCCGCCTTTTTTAAAGACGACCGCCGTTTCGCTCATAAAAATATTGCTCCTAAAAGGTTATTCGCGCCTGTCGATAAAGCGGCGCGTCTTGCGGTTGGTGCGGGGTAGGCCGCCTATTTCAAGCAGTTCGATGTTGGGCGTTAAATCAAAGGCCGCCCAAAAGGCGTGTTTGATGTTTTCGGCCAAGACCGAGCGCGATGCCGGAGGGGAGGGTTTGCATTCTACCCGCAAAACAAGCTCTTCGCGGCCATTGATGCGTTCGATTAAGACTTGATATTCGCTCGATAGGCCGGGGAGCTCGCCCAGTAACGCATCAATTTGCGCGGGAAATAAGGCTACTCCCCGCACTTTGATCATGTCATCGGATCGGCCGCTCAGCCGATCAAATCGGGGATAAGGGCTTCCGCAGGGACACTGTCCCAAAATCATCCGGGTGAGGTCGCGGGTGCGGTAGCGCAGTAAAGGCATGGCCTCTTTGGAGAGGCTGGTGACGACAATTTCACCGAGTTCGCCTGGGTCGGCAGGCTTTCCTGTATCAGGCTGGATCAGTTCGACGATGAAATGATCGGACCAGAAATGAATGCCTTCGTGAATATGGCAATCGATGCCCATGCCAGGGCCGTAGAGTTCTGTGAGGCCGTAAATATCAAAGCTTTCAAGGCCAAGCAGGTTGTCAATGCGCTGGCGCATCGCGTTGCTCCATCGCTCGGAGCCAAAAATGCCAGCGCGTACCGCAAGATCGGGTTTTAGGCCGCGGCGGTCGGTCTCCTCGGCGAGCAGCAGCGCAAAGGATGCCGTCGCGGTAAGCACCGTGCTTTTGAGGTCGCGCATGAGTTCAAGCTGAAGGTCGACGTTCCCAGGTCCAACGGGGATGGCCATCGCGCCCGCCCGTTCGGCTCCCGCTTGGAAGCCCACACCTGCCGACCAAAGGCCATAGCCGGGCGTAATTTGAACCCGATCGCCCGCGCCTACCGATGCCATTCGATAGCATCTGGCAAACATCTCATACCAGTGTTCGATATCGGCCTCGGTGTAATAGGCCATCGTGCGTTTTCCGGTTGTGCCGGATGAGGCGTGAATGCGGGCGATGCGATCCAGGGGCACGGCGGCCCAGCCAAAGGGATAGGCGTCGCGCAGCTCTTCTTTGTTGGAAAAGGGCAGGAGCTGAAGGTCGGTGGGCGATTTGATATCCCAGGGCTTTAGGCCGACGCTGTCGAACTTTGAGCGCAGAAAATGCGAATTCGCATACGCGTGATCCATCGCCCAGCCGAGCCGTTTTTGCTGGTCTTTCGACATCGGTAGAGCTTCGGCGCGCTCCGCTGTGGGTGCCTGTTTTTGATCGCTCATACAATCACAAACGTCATTGGGTCACTGACAGGGGATGCCTGCGCGCTGTGAGCACGCCCAGGGCTGTGCGGCAGCCTTGGGGCGCAGTGGGGACAAATCTTCTATCTGGCATCCGTATCACAATGCGCGGCGGGCGCGAAGACTCTGCGTTGACGCGCCCGTTAGGCTTTGGGGGATGGGCGTTGTTTTCTGCGTCTCAGGGAAAGGGCGGCCGCGGCGGCGATTGCGCCGATGAGTCCGGCTGTTTTGGCGTTGGGGGAGGCGGTTCTGCAGCCACAGCCTCCTTCGTCGCCGAGGTCCAAATCGGTTTTGCCGCCCGAGCTGCTGCTGCCGCTGCTGCTCGCACCACCCGTGCCCGAGCCTCCGCCCGAACCTGCCGCGTTTCCGCCTGTGCCCGAGCTTCCGCCTGTGCCCGAGCCTCCGCCCGAACCTGCTGCGCCTCCGCTTCCGCCTCCGCCTTCCACGGTAAAGGTCTTTGCGGCCGCGCAGCCCTGATTTCCGTGCTGATCGACGGCGCACGCGGCGTAGCTCACTTGGCCGGGAGCCGATTGGCCGGGCAATACGGCGCGGAAGAGATCGCCGCCCATAAAGAAGGCCGGGATCTCGGTCATGGAATCGGGCGTTGTTAATTGGATATAGGCTTTTTGAAGGCGCGGGCCTTCGTCGGTCGTGGCGTTGTCGCTGACGGCGAAATGAACAATCAGCGGCGTTTGGGTCTGCACATTATTGGGCAGCGTTTCAAACGACCTAAAGGTGGGAGGCACTGTGTCAACGGGCTGCATCATCGTGCCTAGGTACACGCGATTCAAATAACTCCCGCTTTCGCCTTGTCCTGTCACCACATCGAGCCGGCCGTCGCCGTTGAGATCGCCGAATTCAAACCAAAGTGTTGAATCTTGAACCGATGGGAATGCAGCTTCGGGCCAAGCGGCGAATTTGCCTGTTCCATCGTTGGCGAGCACGCGTTCATTGCCGCTCAGCGACATAATGGCCGCGTCCAGATCGCCGTCGCCGTCGAGATCGATGCACGCTACGCCGTTATCGTCGGAGCCTGGATTGCCGCTGACCCGCGCCGCTGTTTCGTCGGTGAATTTTCCGGTTCCGTCGTTGATCAGCAGTTGTTCGGTGTAATTCGGTCCGGCGTTGTCAAACCAGAGATCGAGGTCGTGGTCGCCGTCGATATCGCAGGCAACGGGGCCGTATTTAAAAGCGCTCGCCGATTGCATGGGAAATGGGGCGTCGCTGAAGTTGCCCAAGCCATCGTTGAGCCAGAGCGATGAGGTGTCCTCATGCATGTTGATCAGCAAATCGAGGTCGAAGTCGTTGTCGGCATCGAGCAGGTCGAAGTCGCAGGGCCCCGTGCCTTTTTTGGTTTTGGGGAGCTGATCGCTTTTGTCGGTGAATTTGCCCGCGCCGTCGTTGATGTACAGGTGCGCGACAAAGGTTGAGTTCTGGGCCCAGCCATCGCTGACCAAGAGATCGAGATCGCCGTCGTTGTCGACATCGCCAAAGCGCGCGGCGCCTGCGTGCGATTGCACATTGGGAAGGCGGGCCGCGGCTTCATCCGTGAATTTGCCTGTGCTGTCGTTGATAAAAAACTTGTCGGGATCGCCCCAAGCCGTTGGCACGTACATATCGGGGTCGCCGTCCGCATCGGCATCGCCCACCGCGACTTGGCGAATCCAATTGGAATAGCCGCCCACGCTGGCCGCCGAGATATCGGTGAATTTGCCCGTGCCATCGCCTTTGTAGACCAAGAGAGGCTGGGATTGCGCGCCTTTGGAAAAAAATCCGGTCGCATTGGGAATCAATACATCCAGATTTTTGTCGCCGTCGATATCGGTGACCCGGAGATAATTGGTCCAGCATCCGGCGTTTTGGCAGGGCTGCTGTCCAAAGGGGCTTGCAACTTCTTGAAAGTAGGGCGCGGCAAAGGCGCTTTGAGCCGCGCAGAGGACGGCCAGCAGCGAAAGCATCCCGGATTGTTTGGCAATACGCATCGATTAGGCTTTCATGGCCGCAATGGGCGTGTTCGACATGGGATTGCCCGCGCCAATGCTGGTCGCCATCGGATCGAAGGCTTGGAGGCAGGTCAAAAGAATATCGGAAGGATTGCCTCCATTTCCGTTGATATGGATGCCCGGATATTTTAAATATCCTCCGCCTTTGCCGGCCACAATCACGGGCTGACCTTTAATGGTGTGGCTCCAGCCCTCGGCGCAATCGCTGCTCATATATACGATCGTATTGTCGAGCACATTGCCGCCATTTACGCCGTCGGGTGTGGCTTTGAAGGTCTCGAGCAAATTGGCGAAGCGTTCCATTTGATAGATAACGCCTGCGTTGATGGCCGTTTGAGCGCCGGGCCAGTTGTGGGTGTTGCTGTGGTGGGAGCTGTTTTGGCCGAGGTCGGCGAGCACGGTTTCGGCGGCTCCGCCCACGAGAAGGCAACTGGCGACGCGGGTGATGTCGCACGAGAAGGCGTAGGCGATGAGTTCGCTCATGGCTTGAGCGGTGCTGATCAGCGGTTCGGGGCTGGCGCCCATGGGATTGGTTTCGGCGGGCAGGCCGGGTTTGGTGCAGATGGGCGGAAGGGCTTGGATTTTCTTCTCCAAAGAATCGATGCCCTCGAGATGAGCGTCGAGCCTTTCGTTGTCTTTCACGCCGAGTTTTTTGCGGAGGGCCGCGGTGTTATCGCGCACGGCATCGAGCACGCTGATGCGCAGGGGGCCGGAAGGATCTTGAGGCGGCGTGAAGGAATTGAAGAGCGTGTTCCACACTTCCTGGGGGTTGAAGGCAGGAGGCTGAGGCTCGTTGGTTCCCTTGTGCGAGAGGTAATGCATGGTGGTTCCGCCATCCATGATGCTGAGCCTGCGCGAGATGCCGACATGCACCGAGGGGATGGGCGTGGCGGCGCCGATTTTTGCCGCGATAAGCTGGTCGATGGTGGGGCCGCCGGCCTTGGAATACAGACCTTGAATCTCGACCATGGTGTAGCCGTTGAAGATGGTCATCCCCTCGTGATGGGTGATGGTTGTCTCGCAGCGGTTGTTGAAGTTGGTGAAGACCGAGCAGTAGTCCTTCACGTTGGCGAGAGGCTGAAGCTGTTCGGAGAGCGGGTAATTCGCGCCTTCGGCGGCCGGAATAAACTTCGACAAGATAAAGCCGTTGCCGAAGAAAAACGTCATGAAGCGCTGAGGCAGCGGCGAGCCATTGGCCAGCGCGTCGCCGTGGTTGTTGAGCATCGCTTCGAGGGTTGGCAGGCCCACGCAAACGGCGGCGCCTCCAAGCATTCCTTTGAGCAGCGTGCGGCGGCTGAGGGGTTTGCTTTTCATGGTGGGTCTCCTGTTACTTGGGTTGGTTGGTGCGCTGGAACGCGGGGCTGAGAACGATGTTGACGAGCAGGTCCTGAATGCGGAAGCCCGATTGGGTGAAGCCTTCTTCGAGGTCGGTCATGGCGGGCCGTTCGCCCTTGGTTTCTACGTGGCCCATCGAGTGGCGGAAGAGGTTTTTGATCATGCACTGCGCGCCTCTTGGATCTTGAGAAAGAATGCCGGCGAGGTCGGCGGCGCTTGCAAACGATCCAAGGCTTTCGACGGTGCCGCTCGGGTCGATGGGAAGCCCTTTGTCTGTTGTGCGGTAGGCGCCGATGGGGTCGTAGTTCTCGAGCGCAAAGCCCACGGGATCGATAAGCTTGTGACAGCCCGCGCAATTGGGATCGTTCATGTGCGCTTCAAGCTTTTGCTTCATGGTCTTGGGCTGATTGGGATCGTCCGCGGGGAAGGTGGTGTTCACGCCCGGCGGCGGAGGCGGGATTTCGGTGCAGAAGAGCATCGTTTGAATGAAGGTTCCTCGGCGCGTCGGCGATGTCATTCCGGGATGGGCGAAGCGCGCGAGGAAGGCCGCGGAGCCTAGGAAACCCGCCCGTTTGTGATCGGCGGGCAACAGCGTCTTTTGAAAGCCCGAGGCAGGCGGCGCGACCCCGTAGAGCCCAGCGAGTTCGGCATTCACAAAGGCGTAGTTGGCCGTGAAGAGCTCGTGCATATCGCTGTTGCGCGTCCAAACCACGTCGTTGATGAGCTCGAGCACTTCCTGGCGCATGGCGGGCGGAAGCGAGGCCGTGAATTTGGGAAAAAGGTTTGTGTCTTTCTCGACCGTTTCCAGTTCGCGCAGCCTATAAATCTCGGCGAAAAATTCGGCGAGCGCCGCCTTGGCCTGAGGCTTTGCGACGAGTTCCTGCGCCGCCGCGCGAATATCGTTTTCAGCCGCGAGCCCGCCTGTTTCGGCTTTGTCGAGCAGGGCCGCCGAAGGGGTCGTGTCGGTGAGGAAGAACGACATGCGCGAGGCCAGCTCGAGCGATGTGAGCTTTCGGTAGTCGGGCTCGGCCGGATCGGGTTCGCCTACTTCCACCGCATATAAAAAGTAGGGCGACTGAAGCAGTCCGCTAATGGCGTACGAAGCGCCGATTTCAAAACTCTGGTATTGGGCGCCCGCTGCAAGCGCGATGTTGACCAGCAATCCCGCTTCTTGATCGTCGAGCGCTCTGCGCCATGCGATGCGGCCGACAGACCTTACAAACATGTCGTAACAAAGCGAGTCATCGGGGCCGCTCGGCATGCAGGGCAATAGCGAATCGAGCGTGGGAAGATCTTCGGTCACGGCCTTGGCGATCGCCCGGGCGCTGCTTTCGTAGGCTTCGACCGCGGCTTCAGGAAGTGCCAGCTCGGCCGCGCCGATATTGTCGAAGCCGCGCAGTGCCGAATCGGGCGGAGGATTTGCGGCCAGGGCCGCCGTGTCGCCGAAGATTTCGCGCACCGAGTTGATGTATTGGCGGCTGAGCAGGCGGCGAAGTCCACCGGGTGCGGGAACCAATGGTTCTTCGGGCGGAACGACATTGCCAGAGCTTGAGCTGGTCGTGCCCGACGACGTGCCGGAAGAGCTCAAACCCAGATTGTCGTCGTCCGCGCCGCTACAGGCGCTTATCGACAGCGTGCCTAGGGTGAGCGCAACAAAAAGAGAGCGAAGGGTGCGCATGACCCGCAAAGCTAACCTAGGTGCGGGTTTGCTTGTGCGGATTTACTTGGGAGGTGCGGGGGGAGGCGGAAATGTAAAGCCTGAAGGAAGCGTGGTTGGAATACCTGAAGGAAGGGTGGTGGGCAGCGTAGAAGGAAAACCGCTGGGCAAGGCCCAAGGCTGGGGCGCGGCGCCGGTTTGGGCCGTTGTGGGGGCCGGCGTGGGCGCGGGCTGGGGCTGCTGAGGATAACCCTGCTGAGGATAGGGCTGAGGCTGTTGGGGATAACCCGCTTGGGGTTGCTGGTACTGGCCCGGCGGCGGCTGCTGAGGATATCGCTGGGGCGGCGGATCTGACGAACCACACCCCAAGGCCAACAGCGCGCCGATCGGCAAAAGACACGCGCAAAGGGAGATCAGATTTCGCATGGTCGCATGCTAAGGGCGCCCGCACATAAAAGGCATTTGAAAAATGGCCATTCGGGATTCGGGCGTGTAAAAATGCCGATTGTCAACAAAAGCTTTGCTCACGCGAGATCCGATGCGTCCCAACGAGATCCATCCAGGCGATTTAATTGCAGGAAAATACCGTGTGCGCGCCATTTTGGGCCGCTCTCACGGGCTATTGCTCGATGCCTTTCATACCGAGTTTGATCAGCGGGTTGTGATCAAGCTGCTTCCTGCCGCTCAGGCGGATGAAAAGGAAGTCGAGCGTTTCCGCCGAGAGGCGCGCACACTGGCCAAGCTGGAGTCGGAGCATGTGGCGCGCATCATCGATGTGGGCACGGACTCAAGCGGTTCGTTTTACTTGGTGCGTCAATATCTAGAAGGCATCGATCTGGGCACGCATATCCGCAAACGCGGCGCTCTGCCTGTCAATGAAGCGGTGCTCTTGATTCTACAGGCGGCCGAGGCCGTCGCCGAAACCCATAGCCACAACATCATTATCCGCGAGCTGAAGCCTTCAGATCTCTTTCTGACCAGCCGCGCGGGCGGCGCTCCGCTCATCAAGCTGATCGACTTTGGAACGGCCAAGCTGATGCGGGATTCGTCGGCGCCCGGCGCGGAACTCACCGCAACCACGATGTTTGGCCTCTCTCCCTATTCGTCGCCCGAGCTGATGCGCAAAGCCAAACATGTCGATGTGCGAACCGACATTTGGTCCCTTGGCGCCATTTTCTATGAACTGCTTACGGGAAGGGCTCCTTTTACCGGCGAAGCCGCGGCGCTGATGCTTTCGATTTCCCGCGATGAACCCGCGCCGCCCTCGCATGTGCGGCCCGATTTGCCGCCCGATCTCGACAACATTATCGGATGGTGCTTGGCCAAGGATGTCGACGGCCGCTTTCGTAATGTGCATGCCTTTGCGCATGCGCTTTCGCCTTTTGCAAAGGGCGAGGGCGAAGTGCTCATTCAGCGCATCGGCCAAACGACCGAGCACGCCAAGAAAAGGCGCAAGGAACAGGCTGCGGTGGCAGCGGCTCAACCTGCCTACACGCCGCCTCCCGTCAGCGGAACCAACGAAGAATCGGCCACGCAATTGCGTTCGCCCGGAGCCGGGGGTTCACAGCCCGGCCCGTTCAATGCGTCCACCGGCCGAACCATGCCTTTTCCGGGCTCGGGCCAATTACCTCCGCCGGCGGGGCCTTCTCAGGCCGGTGGGATGCCAGGCGCCGGACCTGGAGGCCGCGCTTCTCAAGCGGGCTCGATGCCGCCTCCCGCGATGGCTCAGCCGATGGGAGGCTCGTACGCGCCTTCGACCATGCCGGATGAACAGGCCGCCCAAAAGTCCAAACGAAATCGGATGATTGTCTTTGGGCTGATGGCGGTGATTGCGGTGATCGTGCCCGTGCTGGTGGCGGTGCTGTTTTTGACCGGCGACAAAACATCGGGCGATGCCCAAGCGACTTCGGATTCAAGCGGGCCGATTGCGGTGCCCCTGCCGCCTTCTTCATCGAGCGCCGACAGCGTGGCTTCCGCGGCTCCCAGCCCCTCCGATCAACAAGCCGCCGCGCCCACCGACTCGGCCGCGCCCGCGCCTCCTCCCACAACGACCGCCGTGGCCGATAGCAGCGACCCTTCCGCGAAAACAGGCTCCGGCTCGGCCAGCACCAGCGGCGGAAAAACAACGAGCACCAGCAGCGGCGGCACCACCAGCAGCGGCGGAAAAACATCCTCGGGCGGTTCGTCGACGACGTCTTCAGGCGGCACCACCAGCAGCGGTGGCAGCACCACATCCTCGAGCGGAGGCGGTGGAGGCGGTGGCAAAGGAACACTGGTTGCCGTCGCGATGGGCGGCACCTGCGCCTTCTCCGTCAACGGCGCATCCAAAGGCACATCGTCCTCGGTTCGCGTCGCGCTCGCGCCGGGCCGTTACACTGTCACCTGCAAACCCTCGAGCGGCGCGGCCAAATCCAAGAGCGTCGCCGTTAAAGCGGGCGAGACCGCGATGGCCACCTTTAAGCTCTAGCCCTCTTCTTCTTCATCGGCGCTCCACTGAGCGAGCGCCGCAATACCGATCGCCATCGCGCAGGGCCCGCAGAGCACAGGCTCTTCCATCCTAAAATCCTCGCCCCGGAACCACACCAGCAAACCCCGCCCCTCCGGCTCGCCCACCACCAGCCCATCGCACGCATCGCAGCGCTGCTCTTCCGCATTGGGCGCGTCCGCGGCGGTCCGGAGCGCGGCATCGGCCACCGAATCGTTTGAAATTGAGATGTGCGGCACAGGCCCGGCCAAACCACGGTTTGTCTCAGCAACCGAAAGTGCCATCGCTCACCTCGCTAAACCGACCTTACTGAACGGGATCGAAAAAAGAAATGCATGCCCGTGAAGCCGGACGCAAAAGAAGCCCGGCTTCACCAAAAGAAAAAATGCTGTGGGGAAAACGTTTGAGAGGTTGACAATTAACCAGCAGCGCCCGCGCGCGCCGCCGGTGCAGCCCGCGGAGGATCTTGAGGCATCGCTGCCCGGACGCCCATCGGCCGATCCAAAGAACAGCTCTCTTCCAAGAGCTCCGCCACATCGAGCTGCCGGATCGACTCTTCCTTCGATTGATCCTTCAGCCCATCGGTAATCATCGTCTGACAGAACGGACACGCCGTCGCGATCGTCTTCGCCTCGCTCTGCAAGAGCTGAAGCGTGCGCTTGACGTTCATGCGGTCTTTGTTCTGCTCCTCCATCCACATCTGCGCGCCGCCCGCGCCGCAGCACAAGCCCTTTTCACGGCTAAAGCCTTCGCCCGCCTCGACCAGCACCACGCCTGGAATCGCCTTCAGAATATCGCGCGGCGAGTCGTACACCCCGTTGTAGCGCCCCAGATAACACGAGTCGTGGAACACCACTTTTCCTTCCACCTTCTTCTTCGGTGAAAGCTTCTTCTCGGCCACCAAACCCATCAAAAAGTCGGTGTGGTTCACCACCTCGTACTTGCCGCCGAAATCCGGGTACTCGTTCTTCAGCGTGTTAAAGCAGTGCGGGCACGTCGACACGATTTGCTTCACGCCGCCCTGCTCTTTGTAGCCGTTCAGCGTCGCCACATTCTGCTCGGCAAGCTGAGCAAACAAATATTCATTGCCCGCCCGCCTCGCCGGATCGCCCGTGCATGTTTCTTCCTGGCCCAAAATCGCAAAATCGACACCCGCAGCCTTCATCAGCCGCGCCGTCGCCCTCGCAATCTTCTTTGCCCGATCGTCATAGCTCGCCGCGCATCCCACCCAGTACAAAACCGGCGCGTCGGGATACTCCGCCATCGTCGGAATCCCCAATCCCTCCGCCCAATTGGCGCGATCCATACGCGACAGATTCCAAGGATTGCCATTGGTCTCCATCGCCGCAAACGGACCCGCAAGCTCGGCCGGGAACTCGCCCTTCACCAGCACCAGGTTCCGCCTCATGTTCACAATCTTGTCCACATAGCTAATCATCACCGGACACTGCTCTTCACACGCGCGGCACGTCGTGCACGCCCAGAGCACATCGGGATGAATCACGCCCGGCACCAAATCCACAGGCGTGCTCGCTACATCGGCAATAGGCACCGGATTGTCGGGATACACAGGCTCGTGATGATGATCGTCATGCCCGTGGCCGTGATCATCGTGCCCGTGCGCGTGATCGTCATGACCATGCGCGCCATGCCCGGCGCCTTCATGCGCGTGATCGTCGTGATGGTGCGCATGGCCATCATCCACGGCGCCCTTCGGACCGCCCGGCCGATTTAAAAACTCATCCTGCCGCCCATACAAATGATCCCGCAGATTCAGCGTAAATTGCTTGGGGCTCAGCATCTTGCCCGTGCGGTGCGCGGGACAGTTATCCGAACAGCGCCCGCATTCCGTGCACGTATAAAAATCGAGCAATGCCTTCCACGTAAACTGCTCGATGCGGGCGATGCCGACCGGCTCGGCTTTTTCAGGCTCTTCTGCGGCCTTCATCACCATTTCGCCAATGGCTTCCGCGCTCTTGGCCATCAGGGGAAGGCGTCCGGGAGGATCGAGACTCGTCGTGAATACATTGGGAATGCCGGTGATCACATGGAAGTGTTTTGAATGGGGAAGCAGATTCAAAAACACCATCACCAGCGTCGCGTGCATCCAGAAACCAGCCGTCGCGTACACCAGCAAGCCATGAGCGCCCGCGCCATCAAAAATAGAAGCGAACAGCGAACCCGCGGGGCTTGGATACAGACTCCAGCCAAGCTTTGCATCGGCCGCGGGCGGACCGCCGAAATGAGCCACCAGCGTATTGATACTCGCACACAGCTCAGGATCGGCCGGATCGCAATTGCCGTAGGCATAGCGATAATGCAGCACCATCGAAGCGCCGTCGTAGATCATATCGCTGACCATCATCACGACGATGATGCCCAGAATCATGAGCCCCTCGCCGGAGAGCGTCATACGCGCTTCTTGGCGGATCACGCGGAAGTACACGAACACAAGCGCGCCGAGCACCACAGCGGACGCGACCACATCCTTGATGAACTCATAGATATGGCCGAGAGGGATAGAAGCGCCGAAGAGATTCAGCGGCTCCGGGCCTAGAATCCACATATTGAAATCGGCATCGAAGCCTCTGCCCCAGAGCATGAGCGAACGGAGCAGAAGAACGATAAAGCCTATAAAAATAGCCTTATGAGCGAGCCCTGCGAGCGGGTAGTAGCCCATCTTCCGCTGCTGGAGCGCATATTCCTGGGTCAGCTTTAGGCGCTGAATCAGGTTATCGGTGCGGTTTTCTGGCCGCCCTACCTTAAGAAGCTGCCAGCGCCTATTCGCACTCCAAGCGAACAAGGCGCCGAGCCCAAGAAGCATGATGAGCATCCAGGTAGGGTTCATACGACTCGGCTTCTCCGTCTCCCGTAAACCAGGCCGATATCCGAAGGGATTTCAATCGGCGACATTGAGATCAAAAGCGGCGCCTTTTTAGGAGGAGAGAGGCGGGCCGTCAACGGAAAGACTTGCGCGGGGAGGAGGGAAGGAAGGGCGGGGGGTGCGGAGGGGGGAAGGGACAGGCGATTGAAGGAGGCGAAAGGGTCTGCGGCGGAGGCGAAAGGGTCTGCGGCGGAGGCGAAAGGGTCTGCGGCGGAGGCGAATGAGGTTGCGGCGGAGGCGAATGAGGCTGCGGCGGAGGCGAAAGGGTCTGCGGCGAAGGCGAATGAGGCTGCGGCGGAGGCGAAAGGGTCTGCGGCGGAGGCGAAAGGGTCTGCGGCGGAGGCGAACGAGGCTGCGGCGAAGGCGAAAGGGTCTGCGGCGAAGGCGAAAGGGTCTGCGGCGGAGGCGAATGAGGCTGTTGTCTTACAAATGCCCCTCCATCACCTCCAGCGCCATCTCATACCTCCCCAAAGGCGGCATAATATACACCCCGGCCACTTCCGGCCTTTGCCTTACCGCCTCTACCATCTCCCTCGCTATCCTCACGCCCTCCCGCCTCGCTTCCGCCCCGCTTCCTGCTCCCTTCATACGCGCCCGCACATCTTCTGGAATCTGCATCCCTGGCACTTCGTTGTGCAAAAATTCCGCGTTCCTATGGCTCGCCAATGGCAAAATCCCTATCAATATCGGCAATTCCAAGCCCTTTGCATCCCCTAAGAAACGCTCCAATACACCCGTGTCGTATACCGGTTGTGTCATCACCATCTCCGCGCCGGCCCGCTTTTTTAACTTCAGCCGCTCCAATTCCCGCCCATAATTCAGCGCCGCAGGCTCCGCTCCCGTCGCCGCAAAGAAAGATGTCACCGCCCCCAAAGGTTTGCCTCCTGGATCTATCCCCCGGTTTAACCTCGATACCAGCCTTAATATCCCTATCGAATCCAAGTCATATACCGCCGTCGCATCCGGGAAATCGCCCAGCTTGGGCGGATCGCCCGTAATTACCACCAAATTCCGGATGCCCAGCGCGTGCGCCCCCAGCAAATGCGCCACTTGACCCAGTAAATTCCGGTCTCGTCCACACACATGCACCAGGGTTTCTATCCCAAGCTCTTGCTGCATCAAGAACGCCATCGCTACATTCGACATCCTCGCTTGGGCCCTCGCCCCATCCGCAATATTGATGATGTCCACACCCCCATCCGTCAGCATCTTCGCCGCTTGCAGGGCCGGCTTGGGATCGAGCCCGATGGGGGGGTTTACTTCCACGCTCACAACGAATTTTTGACCGATTTTTGCCGCAAATGCGCTCTTTTGAGCCCTCGGTACAGGCATGCTCATTCCCGAGGACGAAGGCGCTCCCTCGGCTTCCACATGATCTCCACCCGCCGTTCCCACCCATAAAGGGGCATCGCCCAAAGCATCGCCCGGACCCATCGCCGCCGATCCCGCCATTCGGACGGCCGCCGCGATGCGTTTAATATGTTCAGGCGTCGTTCCACAGCATCCGCCGATCAGCCGAACCCCAAGCTTGAGCATCCGCCTCGCAAAGACCCCAAAATATTCGGGCGTCGACACATACAAAAAGCGATCGTCCACCCTCCGGGGAATGCCCGCATTGGGCACCGCCGACACATACATGCCCAGCGGCAAGAGCTTTTCCACCGCGGAAAGCACCAATTGAGGGCCGTCGGAGCAATTCACGCCAATGACATCGCATCCTAAATCTTTAAGGATTTGGCCCATTTGAGCGATATTTGAACCATCGGCCAGGGCCAGATGTTCGTCGACGGAAACCTGAGCGATAAGCAATGGGTTTTTATGCTCGGCGGCGCTCATGGCCAGGCGCGCGCCCTCAAGGGCCAACAGCATTTCCTCGGGCTGGCGCATCGTTTCAATCAGCAGGGCATCGATGCCTTCCTCCAAGAGCGCCTCGGCCTGCTCTTGAAAGGCATGGCGGACTTTTTCCCGTTCTTCATCGCTAAAGCCCCCAAAGACCAATCCAGTAGGACCCATGGCGCCCGCCACATACACCCGTTCACCGGCGGCTTTTCGGGCGAGACGCACGGCGGCGCGGTTGATTTCGCGGACCCGTTCATCGAAGCCATGGCGGGCGAAGCGGATGCGGTTGGCGCCGAATGTATTGGTTTCCAGGATTTGAGCGCCTGCGCGGGCATAGTCCTCGTGGATACTGAGGATTAACTCTGGACGAGAGATACAGAGTTCTTCGTAATTAAAACTAAAGAGCACGCCTCGTTCATAGATTTGGGTACCCATACCGCCATCGAGACAGAGGGGGCCGCGGGCGATGGCTTCTTTCAGCGAGGGGACGGAGCGGGGGCCGCTGCCGGGCGGGGGGCGGTCGGAGCTTGGGTTGTCGTGCATGGTGGGGAGAACGCTAGGCGCGGCGGGCCGGGGGCGCAAGCGATGAGGGTGACGGGAGGGATGGGATTTGGTAGGAGGCGATGCCTAGGCGTGTGCGCTCAGGAAAATGGTTTTTTAAAATTTTTTCAAATTGGAGATCGACATGAGCGAATTGGTTTCATTTGAATCCACGAGGGGAACGGCGGCCCGCGGAGAGATTGAGGTTGCGGAGGGCCATACAAAAGCGCCGGGTGTGGTGCTGATTCAAGAGTGGTGGGGGCTGAACGATCATATTCGATCGATGATGGGGAGGCTGTCGAAGGCTGGTTTTGTGGTGGTGGCGCCGGATTTGTATCATGGGCGTTCGACGAAGAATCCGGATGAAGCGGCGCAGTTGATGGGGTCTTTGGATTTTTCCTTGGCGCTGTCGGAGATCGGAGGAGCGGCGGCGTATTTGCGGGGGCACGAGCGCTGTACGGGCAAGGTGGGGGTGATGGGATTTTGCATGGGGGGCGCGCTTTCGTTTGCGGCGGCGGCGCAGGTGCCGGGGCTTTCTGCGGTGGTGCCCTTTTATGGGATACCGGGTGCGGAGCACGCGGATTATTCGAAGGTGACGGCGCCGATATTGGCGCATTTCGCGACGCGGGATGGGTGGGCGAAAGTCGAGGGGGCGGAGGCGATTTTAGAGGGGATGAAGGCGCGGGGGCAGGCGATGGAGCTGTGTGTGTACGAAGCGGATCATGCGTTTATGAACGACACGCGGCCGGATGTGTACAGCGCCGAGGCTGCGGGGCTGGCGTGGGAGAGGTCGATGGCGTTTTTGCATAAGCATTTGGGGTAGTTCGCCGTCTTTGCGGATAACCCTGATATACCTATCCCCGCCCCGCGCATGGCATCCCGCATTCGTCCTAAATCCGCCCAGAAATCAAGCCCCTCCGCGCCTTCACCCACGCGCGCCGGCAAGGCGCCCGTCCGCCGGGTCCGCGATGCCCGCGATGCCAAAATTCAAAATATCAAAAGCAAAACCAGGCTCGCTTCCGTCTCCGAAAAACCCGTCGCCGAAGAAGTCAAATCCAAAAAGACCGAGGCCGCTCTGCGTAAAGCCAGGGTGCACGCCGAAGGTCAGGCCAGGCTCGATCGCGTCCTCGATTATGTGACGTTTGTCGCTTCGCCTCTGCCGCTGATGCAGCTTCTCGATGAGGCGCCCAAGCGTATCGCCGAGATTGTCAGCGCCGATGTGGCTCTTTTGTTTTTGCTCGAGGGCGATAAAGATGAATTGGTGCTCCGCGGGAGTATCGGTTTTCCCTTGGGTGTGCGCGGCACAATCCGTTTAAACGCGGGCGAGGGTTTGACGGGCCTTGCTGTGGAGTCCAGAAGGCCCGTGTCGGTCGTGAGGGCTTCGCGCCACGAGCGCTTTGTGACCTATCCAGAGCTGCGCGAAGACCGCTTTCCTGTGCTTCTGGCGCTGCCCATTCTGTGCGCGTCGCGAACCTTGGGCGCGCTGGTTTTGTTGCGCGCAGGGACTCAGGCGTTTTCGGCGAATGATGTGAATCTCGCGCTTTCGCTGACGGCTCCGCTGGCGACGAGTATCCGTCAGGTGCAGCTCTTTGCCGATGAGGCAAAGAAGCCCGTGGCCCGGAAAACAGGCGGCGGTACGCGCAAGGTGACGCTGCCCGGGGTGCCTGTGGTGCCGGGGCTTGCGCTGGGTGCGGTGGCCGCGCTGCGAAGGCCGTCGATTTCGTCTCAGAAAAAACGCGATGCCGAGGATAAACGCTCGCTTCGTATGGCGTTTGAGGTCGTGGAAAAAGCCTTGAGCGCCTTGGTTGCCCGGGCGGCATCGATGGGGTTGGCCAAGGAAGCCGGGTTTTTATCGAACTATTTGCTGATGGCGGGCGATGAACGGCTGCGCGAAAGGGCGTTTGAGCTCTTGGCTCAAGGCCATGGAATCGCCGAGTCGCTGGGAATGGTGGCGCGGGAAGCGGTGCGCACGGCCAATGGAATCGTGGGCGATCGCTTTATGCAGGAGCGGGCCCGCGACATGGAGGATTTATGCAATGCCTTGCTGATGCTGGCTTCGCCCGATGCGCGCGCCGAGCTGCCTTCCAAGGCGATTTTGGTCGGCGATGAACTGTCGGTCTTCGATTTGCTGATTACGGTCAAATCGCATCCGGTTGGCGTTGCGCTGACAGAACGCGAGCAGGGGCCGCGCACCCGAGTGCTCTTGCAGCTTCTTTCGCTGCCTTCCATTGTCGATTGCCAAGGATTGTTCCGCTGGGTCGAGCCGGGCGAAGTCGTGCTGCTCGATGCCGATCATGGCTTTTTGGTGATTAATCCTTCGCGCGCGGATGTGGCGGCGGTGCGGGCAAAACGCCGCGATGACAAGCATACGCAGCGCTTGAATTCGCTGATGGGCGAGCCATCGCCTTCCATGCTGGGCGCTGAATTCGGCAGCGATAAAGAGCGGCCCGATTACAGCCGGATGCTGCATTTCGGCGACGACGAAGAAGAAGAATAAGGCTTAAGCCTTGGCCTTGTTCTCGGCCTGGCCCGGCTTATTTTCGGCGAGTTTTTCTTGCTTGGCCCGCCATGCGGCGAGTCTTCGGGTTTGACGCTTCTTTTGCTTGGCTCGGTCTTGCGGTTTTTGGTGCTGAGGCATGGTTTGGGCGTATAGCTTTTTTTGTCCTGCAATGGAATCGCCGAGTGCAAAGCGCGGCGGTTGACGGTTTTTTCGTTTCGCTTCATGGTGCGCGCAAAAGAATGAATGTTCGGCTTGTGCACGCATTTCGTTTCGAGGCGGCTCACCGGCTGCCCAAGGTGGCCGAAGGCCATAAGTGCGCCCGTTTGCATGGTCATAGCTATTTGGTGGAGCTCGCGCTGTTTGGCCCTGTGAATGAAGAGACGGGCTGGCTCGTGGATTTCGCCGAAATCGAAGAGGCTTGGCAGCCTTTGCACGAGCTGCTGGATCATCAGTATTTGAATGATGTGCCCGGGCTCGAGAATCCGACGAGTGAAGTGCTGGCGGGTTTTATTTGGCGGCGGCTGAAGGCGGCGCTGCCTTGGCTGTGCCGGGTGACGGTGTTTGAAACGCCGGATGCGCGCTGTGAATACGAGGGGGCCTAGAGCCTATGAAAACCCTGGTTTGCCGCTGTGAAGATGTGACTTTGCACGAGCTCGAAGCGGCTATGGCAAGGGGTTACAAGGATATTGAGTCCATCAAGCGCTATACGGGTTTTGGGACGGGATGGTGTCAGGGGAAGGGCTGTCTTTCGCTGTGCGCCGGGCTCATTTGCGCCCGCGGTGGAAGCGCCGAAAAGCCCATTACGCCAAGGCCGCCCTATCATCCCCTGCCGCTTGCGGTGCTGGTCGGTATGGATGAGTTGGGTCTATCGGGCGGCGGTCCGGGCCATCGCGAGCCTTAAAATCGCCTGCCGCTCGCGCAGCCCACGTTGACCGTTAGTTCAAACATACAATCCGACCAATACTTTAGGATGGCATCCTGCAGATACTGATACGACTGATCCCAGAGCGCCGCATCGACAGGAAGATGCGATTTCAGATCGGGCATCACCAGGAGCCTTGCGATTGGATCGTCCAAGAATTCGCGCCCGCTCGCGAAGGACACGCCCACCAGTTGAACATCGACATCGACTTCGGTGAGGCCCGCCGTTTCAAACTCCTCGGCCACCGTTTCGATCGTGGGACGCCGCGACGCCGCGATATCCACGGCTTTGCTGAGATTGGGCAGATCTTGCTTCAGTGAAAACTCGCGGATCATGTCGGCCAGTTCGGGAAAGGAGCCCCGAAGCGGCATCGCCAAGAGGGCTTGGCCTCCCGCGACCAAAATGCGCCGGAGTTCTGAAAGCAGCTTGCCCCGCCCTTCCGCGTCGCACAGCGGATGAAGCGAAAAGGCATGCGTAAACGATTCGCTGGGAAGCGTCGTCACCGCGGGTCCGCCCACGTCGTAGGTGGCTTGCATGCCCGATACCAAGGCCGCCTTGGAACGGGCCAAATCCAAGGCTTCCGATGAAGGATCGACGCCGATCAGCGTGCTGCCGGGAAGCTTGTCGAAAATCGCGCCGTCCGGAAAGCCCGTCCGGCAGCCCACATGGGCAACCGCGGCGGGCGAGTAATCCATGAGCATATCCACGGCCATCGTCCCGAAATAGTTGAGATAACTCGGGACAACGATCGTCTCGAAGAGGGTGACCTCATCGCCGGACAGCGCGAAGGTCGATGTCACGATGAAGCTCCGCCGGGAGACGTTTCAGATGCGGGCGACTCGAGCAGATCGAGCGCTTCTGCGGCGAGCTCTCCGATGGAGACTTCGGATGTCATGTCGGTGCCGTCGTCGGAGATTTCGACCATGCGCTGATCTTCCGTGAGCCGTGCGATGAGCTTGGCGGCGGCCGGATCGCCGATTTCCACAAGCGACTCGATCGCCGCGGCGACGGCATCGGCATCCTTGTGGCTCAAAAACAGATCGATGAGTTTCATCACGCCCGGCTCGGGGACTTCCGCCAAAATATAAGGGAGCTCGGGCAGCGCAGGAGAGCCCACGGGCAGCCTTTTCAGAGCTCTTTCCACGCCCTGCGCGACTTCCTTAAAACGCTCGTAGGCGAGCTGGCCAATCTCTTCGCCCGCCGCATGCCGCGCTTCGGGATATTCCGAGGCGAGCACATCGATGAGCGCATCCACGGCACGGGGGCCGGAAAGCTCGCCCAAGAGCGAAGCCAGGCGCACCAGCCGGAGCGAGGCTTCGTCTTCATCCTTCTCGGTCTGCGCTGCCTTGAGCGCATCGCAAATAGCATCGAGCAATTTATCGGGCGGAAGCCGGGCGAGCTCGTCGTGAATACGGCGGGCGGCGCGTTCGGCTGCGAATAAATCGTTGAGGGACTTATCAATGGCTTGTCGGTTTTGCACGGCGTAGGAGCTACCAAGGGCGCGGGAAGTCCGCAAGCGATGGGATGCCAAAGCGTCTCATGGCCGCGGGACTGCTACCATCCCCGGAACGCACCGTGACCCCAACGACCCTGCATCCTTTGCTGCGCGCGGCCATTGCGGCGGCCTGTTTGAGTACCCTTTCTGGTCTGGATCGCTCGTCTCCCCGGGTATTTGTGCCCAAGGGCGAAGAAAACGAGCCCGGCGAGGCGCCCCGGGCTCCGCTTGTTCCTAAAGATTGGGCGGCGCCCTGTTCTCCCCGTTCGATTCCGGAAGGCACGGCGTGTTTGCCGCTTCCGCCCTTGGGCCGCGATATCACCGGGATGGCGGCCTTTGTTCCCGAGCAAGGTTCGCATGCATCGCCGGGATTGGAGGCGGGCCGAGGTTTAGAAGTGTATGACCATATTCCCAAGCGGCCCGAGCGGCCTGAGGCATTTTCGTCGTATTTATGGCCAATATCATCGGATAAAGTGCTGAGCGGCTACGATTTGGATTTACCCGGAGAGGCGCAAAGGAAGACGGCGCAGCACACCGGGCATGGAGGCGTGGATATTGGGGCTGCGCGGGGCGAGGAAGTCCGGGTGATTCGCCTTGAGAATCAGGAGGGCGATGCGGAAGTGGCGATGGTGGGCACGCTTTTTGGCACGACGGTGGTGACGGGTCATTTGGTGCGCGAGCAGGGAGGAAGGCTTCGGGCCTATGCGGTTATGTATGGCCATCTCGAGGCGGCGGGGCCGGAGCTGGTGGTGGGAGGCCCGGTGAGCGCCGGAGAAATCGCGGGATATGTAGGCGATACGGGCAGCCCGGGCCTTGTGCATCTCCATGTGGAAATCCGGCAGCTTCGCGAGGGGGTGGCGCTGGGCGCGATCGATTTGCAGCGATTGGTCAATAATGCCGTTAGTATTCCTATCGATCCAAGGAATGTGCTGCCCCTGCGTGAATCGGGTGCCAATTAGATTGAATGGGTATGGCTATGGAACCAATTTATAACCAAAACCATACACCGTTAAAATATGCTGAGGCTTCTCGGCGGATGGTTCGATCTTCTTTCGGAGCTTTACGATAAAATTGTCGACCGTCCGGTTGGAAGGCCCGGCCTCCACGCCCCAGATTTTTTGTAAAATCTCATCCCGCGATACCGGCTGGCCAACCCGCTCGTGCAAAAACCGGAGCAATTCGACTTCGTAGAAAGACAATTGTTCGGAATTTGATCCGGCCACCAGCATGTGCGTGCTTAAATTGATTTTGACCCTGCCGATCGCCAATTCTTCCACTGCGGCTTCGGCGGGGCGGGCCGCGCGCCTAAAGATGGCCCGCAGCCGGGCGATTAACTCGCCAATACTAAAGGGTTTGGTAACGTAATCATCCGCTCCAGCATCGAGACCGCGGATCTTGTCGATCTCCTGGCTGCGCGCCGTCAGCATGATGATCGGCACAAAGGCATCCCAGCGCCGCAGCTCCTCGCACACCTTAAAGCCATTGGTGTCGGGCAGCATCAAATCCAGAAGAATGGCCTCGGGCTTCTCCTGCTTCGCCAATTGAACGCCCTCTTTGCCTCGGGCCGCCGACACCACGGCAAAACCCTCAAATTCAAGGGCATCCGTCAAGCCGAGAACGATGTGCGGCTCGTCCTCGATAATGAGGATTTTCTTTTTGAGCACCTGCACGGCCGCTGCTTCTACCACAAAACGGCCGCGGGGCCTGCTCCCGAAAGGGCAAGCCCCGCGTTCCATTCAGCATGGCATCGGGATGCCGGTTACTTGGTGTTGTCCGTAATGCACGAGATGAACATCGTCGCGCCGGGCTTCGCCGCGCCCTGACCCACGAAACGAACAATGCGCTTCTCGGTCTCGGGGCAGTTCTTCACGATCTCTTCGTTGCCGATCACAGGCTGCGTCGTCGCGTCGACGTAGCACCAGCCGTTGACCTCTTCGCCAGCCTTGTTCAAAGGCGGATTCGCCACATCATTCTGGCAGGCATAGAGGTTGTTCTGGGTATCGCTGATGTTCAGCGTCTGCGAGATCTTGCAGAAGCAGTTCCACTGCGCGGAAGCGTAAACCGGATCTTCCTTGGCAGCGTCGATGGCCGCGGCTTCGTCGCCGGTCAAAGGCTCGCGGCCGGCATCGGTGCAGGCATTGCAGGCCGCTTCCTGTCCAGCGTCTACGCGGCGCGCTTCCAGCACCAGGCAGGGCACCTGGCCCTTGTCGTCCGCCGTAAGCGTACGGGGCAGGCACTGGCCGCCGAGGGCGACCTTCAGGCGATCGATGATGGCGCCGATGGCCGGGCGATAACCGAAGTCGGTCGCGTTTTGATCATCGAGCTGAGCGGGACAAACGGAGGCCGTGATGCCCTGTGCGCCCACGCTCTTAAGCGCGGCGAGTTCGCGTACGCCCGGATACGCCTTGGCCATGGTTTGCTTGGTGCGCTTGGTGGGATCGACATCGTCCGGCTGGCACAGGGGGTTGTCGTTGGTCGGATCTTTGCAGTCACATGAAGTGATGTTTTGATCCTTGCAATCGCGGGGTGCGGGCAGCTTGAAGATACAGGCGTATTGAAGATCTTCCTGCATCTTGACGGTCCACTCGCTTCCGTTGATTTGGTTGGTGGGTGGCATTCCAGGAGAAACCAGCGGATCGCCCGTGATCGGGTTGCTGCCCGTGCGCGGGAAGATGCTTTCGATCATGAGCGGATCCTTCGGCGGAACATAGGTGGCCGGATCGCCCAGGATGATGTCCCAGGTGCTGTTGCCGCTGTTCATATCCTTGACCAGAAGCTCGTCGCTGTTCTTGAAGCCTTCTTTGAGATCGTCCTTGTTGCGGGCGATGTCCTGCCAGGGCACGCCGACGATGCCGGCCAAAAATACAAGGCCGGAGTCGCGCACATTGGCGTTGTCATCCGTGGGATTGAGGTCCGAGAAAATCGGGTTGGGAACAACCTCGCCCGCGCGGTTGGGAACAACAACGCTCGTCAAGCCATCGGTGTAGCGCTTGATCGGGTAGAGGAAGTCGATGCCAAAGCGGCGCTTCTGATCGAAGCAGCGCAGGTTGGACTGATCTTCAAGCGCCGTGAGCGCCTTCACGTTGCCATTGGCATCGAAGCAGGTCGCATCCATGGGACAGCCGGTTTGATCCTGACCGCAAGAGCGGCAGCAGGGATCGTTGGGGTTGGTGGCGCATTCGGCGCGGGCGCGCGGCAACTGGAAGGGCGTTCCGTTGGGCTGCTTGAGCTGAGCCGCGTAGTAAAACTGGCCATATTCGATAATCGAACAGTCGTTTTCGTCGGTCAGCATGATGATCGCGAGCAGCGAATCCGGCCTTAGGAAGTCGGTGCGCTGGGTGAGCAGCGTGCTGTCGATGCCTTCGGGAACGGCTTTGCCGCCGATCAGCGAGATCTTCTCGTAGGGTTCGGGATCGACGAGGAAGCGGTACCAGCTCTCCAACTGGGCTTCATAGCCGCAGCCGATCTGCCCGCTGCCCTTGACCATATCCCTGAGCGAATTGGCCAAGTTGTCGAGATTGCCTTCGCCGGCAGGCATGTACTTCTGCTTTGGATCCCAGGCCAAAAAGCCCTTGTCTTGATAGGTGGCCACATTGCCGCCGCCGCATGCATCGAGACGCGACACCAAATGGCCCTTGTCGTCGTTGGTGCTGTTGGGACTGCCGCCGCACGTCGCCGTTTCGGTGGCGGGGCAGGCATCGGCGCCGTGGCCGCCCAAGCTCGAGGTGATGATGCCGATGTGAATATCCAACACCGGCTCGAATTCGCGCTTCGTGCCCGCGACGGGACACGGATCGAGCGGACCGGCCGGCTGCATGGCCGCGGCCGTGCCGTTCTGATCGAGGCAGCGCGGATTCACCAAGCCTTTGACCAAGTCCGGAATGGCCAGCGACAAGATGTCCTGCTTGTCAGCCATTGAACGCGAGTTGTCGATGGCCAAAACGAGGTCGATCTTGTCGACCGAACTCTGTGTCAGGCGTTCCACGATGGTCGCCGTGCTTCGCGGCTCCAGAGGCTCGACGGGCCGGCTCAAACAGCCAACCGCGCTCGGAATACCCAAAAACAGTGCCGCTGCCGCGGCGAATCGCACAAAGCGCATCGGCCGGCGATGTTGAACAAGCTCATTTCCACTCATAAAGCGCTCTCCCATGGGCGGAAACCGCCCGTTTGATCTAGGGACCATCTAAAGAACCGTCAATTCGCGAACTTCCGCGCGTATCACCTGGGATACCTCGCTGGAAATAAACGATGCGCGCGCTGGGCAACGATCCGCCCCTTCACCCAACTTGACTCAATGAGAAGCAAGTTTAGTGCCGGCTGCTCTGCTCTTGGCACGCCTTTATTTTGCCCGATATTTAATCAAAGGCATGTAAACCGAGGTTGTGGCAGCGCTGGGATTTGTCAACTTGGTTGACGCACGCATTCTTGGACCCAAGCATGGAAAGCGCGGCAATTATCGGCTTCCCAATGCGCTCAAATTGTGATGCTTGGAGCCGTTCATGATGCGCGTCGCCCTGGCCATACTTCCGGAGGTTCGCCAGCTCTTGGCGGAGGACCCGTCTGAGCTATCGGCGCTGCTGGAGGAGATGCACGAGGAAGATCGGGCCGACCTGGTGTCGATGCTCGATGAGGAGGAGGCCGCGCGCGTCCTTCAGACCCTCGAAGCGCATGAAGCGGCTCCGATTCTAGAACGCCTCGACGAAGATAAGCAGGAGGCGATGGTCGAGACGCTCGGCGCGGAAAGCATAGCGCCGATTCTCTCGGAAATGAGCGCGGATGAGCGCACCGATCTGATCGAGGCGATGCCCGAGCAGATGGGCGATACGCTGCTTTCGACGCTGGAGAAGGTCGATCCAAAAGCTGCGCATGAAGTCGCCGAGCTGGCGAAATGGCCGGAGGACAGCGCGGGCGGTTTGATGACCACCGACTATGTGTCGGTGCCCCTAGGTCTTTCGGTATCGGACGTGATCGAGCGTATCCGTCAAGTCGGAGAGCAGGCCGAGACGGTGTACTACGTGTATGTGCTGGATGCCGAGACGCGGCTTTTGGGCGTGGCATCGCTGCGCGATTTGCTGCTCGCGTCGCCGCAGGAGCGCATCGACAACGTGATGACGGAGAACGTGCGTTCGGTGACGCCCGATATGGATCAGGAAGAAGTGGCGCGCACGATGGCGAAATACGATTTCTCGGCGCTGCCTGTGCTTGCGGCGGATCGCAAGCTTTTGGGTGTGATCACCGTGGACGACGTAATCGACGTGCTCACGGAAGAACAGACGGAAGACGTGCAGCGCCTGGGCGCGGTTCAGCCGATCGAAGAAAGCTATTTTAAGACGGGATTTTGGACCTTTATCCGCAAGCGGGCGGTGTGGCTTGCGGTCTTGTTTGTGGGCGAATTTTTTACGGGTTCGGTGCTGCGCCACTACGACAGAGTGCTGGAAAGCGTCGCAACCCTTAGTTTTTACGTGCCTTTGTTAATTTCAACAGGAGGCAATTCGGGCTCGCAGTCCTCGACGCTCATCATTCGCGGCCTTGCGATGGGCGATGTGCGGCCTTCGGATTTTGGCCGGATCTTTGTGCGCGAAGCCGGCCAGGGTTTGGTACTCGGGATGTTCCTGGCGCTGATCGGAATGATTCGCGTCTGGCTTTGGGGCGATGGAACAGCCTTTATGTTTACGATCGGCGCAACCTTGGTGGCCATTGTCGTCGTAGGCTGCACCGTGGGCTCGATGTTTCCGCTTCTCCTGAGAAAAGCCGGTTTTGACCCGGCCACAAGCTCGGCCCCCTTTATCGCAAGCCTGGTCGATGTGCTGGGGATCGCCGTCTACATCAATATTGCAAAGCTCTTTTTGGCATCCGTCATCGAGCACAGCCTCTTGCACGCGCCGCATTGACCTACAACTAAAACACAGGAATGCTTGACGCGAAGCCTTTGGTATGGGGAGTTAAGAGTTCAAAAGAGCGCATAGAAGGCGTTGGCTTTCTTTGGCGCCGACTCGTGCTGAACAGGGCGCGGCGAGGGAAATTTCGATGGCCGAAGGCTTGAATCGCGTAATGCTGCTCGGAAACTTGGGGGCTGAACCCGAGCTCCGGTTCACCCAAGGCGGGCAGGCCGTCTTGAATATCCGCGTCGCGACAACCGAGTCGTATCTCGACAAAGATCGCGTGCGCAAAGAGCGCACCGATTGGCACAACGTGGTTGTGTGGGGGAAGCGGGGCGAGGCGCTGGCGAAGATTTTAAGCAAGGGTTCGTCGGTGTTTGTCGAGGGTTCGCTTCGCACGTCGAGTTATGACGATCGCGATGGAAACAAGCGTTACAAGACGGAAGTGGTCGCCTCCAATATTCTGCTGACGGGCGGAAGGTCGCGGGGCGCTCCGGCGGAAGAGGGGGCTCCCAGCTATGGCGGCGAATATGAAGGGGGCGGTGCCGGAAGCGGCGGAGGCGGCGGGCGGGCACCGAGCCAGAACGCCTACAACCGGGCCAATACAGGCGGCGGTTCGTACGGGGGCGGAAGGCCGGGCGGCGGTTCATCCCGGGGCGCTCCTCCTCCTCCGGCCGATCCAGGACCTCCTCCGGATGATTATTTCGGCGGCGGCGGCGGAGACGACGATATTCCGTTCTGATGGCCTGTGAGCCCGCGATTTAGCGAGCGCGCGCTTAGGTGGGGCGCACTGGTTTTCTCGATTGCGCTTTCAGGCGGCGCTTACCTTTATTTTGCGGCGCGCCCGCCCATGCAAGTGCTGCGGGGCTTCGAGCCTATCGATGCCTGGGTGCCGCCTCTGTATCAGGTCAGTGTCTTTCCTGCATTTGCCTGGTTTTTAAGCATATCGTTCGCATCGGCACTCTCGCGCTCCGAACGCATTGCCCGCGCCTGTTTAATCGCGCTCACCGGAATTCTGTCGGCGATCCGCCTCTTGGGCTTCCTTCCCTTAAGCGGCCATGCCCTATTTTTATCGGCCATTCTGGGCTTTTTAGCCATGCGCGCCGGCAGGCTTCAGCGCCTCGATTGGCCTGCAGTTCCGCTGGCTCTTTTGGGTCTCGTCACTACCGCCTATTACAAATTCGCCCTCTGGAACGACCTGTTCTACGGCGCGCTCTCCATCGGATTCGGCGCGGCGTTGGGCCTGGGATGCGCGCTGTGGATCAGCCAATCCCGTACAGCGCCGCCGCCGCCTTCCCCATCAGCCAAGCCTTCGTCTCGTCGCTGATGGAAAACCTTGCGATCTGCTTGATTTCCCGATCCCACGCATAGGGCAGGTTCGGAAAATCGCTCCCATACATCACGCGATCGGGCCTACACGAAAGAATACGCTCGGACACGCGGGGCATCGGAAAGTAGTCGCCCATCACCATCGTCGTATCGAGCCACAAATTCTCATAGCGCTCGAGCAAGCGCTCATAGCCCTCGAACTCATCCGCGCCCAAATGCGGCACGCATAGCTTGAGCCCGGGAAAATCCCGAAGCACCCGTTCAACGCGATCGGCATGGCAAATCTCAAAAGGATCGCATTTGTAATGCGGGCTTTTGGGCTGTCTTCCCGCGTGAATCACCACCGGCTTGCCCGCCTGCGCACAGGCTTCATACACCTCGTAAATCGCCGCATCGTCCGCGCTCTTGCACTGCACATGACAATGCAGCTTGATTCCCGATAAGCCCATTTCAAGCGCTTCGCGCACAATCCCGCCCGTTTCCGGCTCGCCGGGAAGCACCGTGCCCAGGCCGATCAGGCGCGGCTCCTTCTGGCACAGCTCCGCCATATAGCCGTTGAGAAAACGCGCAAGCCCGGGTTTATGCGCGTAAATCAGCCCGACCATATGCGAGACGCCGCGCGAAAATAAAAAGCGCATCACCTGTTCGGTGTGCAGCCTGTAGCGGATCGTCCAGCCGTGGTTGTCGAACCAGCGCCAAATCGCTTCAAATATAGGCTCTGGAAAGAGATGCACATGCGCATCTACGACCAATTCAGGCAGATCGCCGGGCAGCCGCTCGCCTTCTTCATCGTTGAGCAGCGGCAGCGCTCCGCGATGAGGCAAGGTCCACGAACACGGACGCGGCGCATCCATTCGATCGTCCATTCGATCGTCCATGCGCGCGATGCTCCGCGCAGACATGCCTGAACGCAAGCGCCGAAACCCTCTTTTCGCATGGCCTTGCGAGAGCGGTATTCCTTGACCGGCTTGCCCAGCGGGAGAACGATACGGCCCCGCACCCACCGTGGCTTTTTTTTCGTCCCTCTTTGTTTGGGCCAATGTGCCCTATTTGGTCGCTCTCGGCGTGGCGGTCCTCTTTGCGCTGCTTCAGGCATCGGGCCTTCTGGGCCTGCTTGCGGGCGGCGATCAGGACGGCGATGCCGATCATGAAGCGGATGTGGACGGCCATGCGGGCGATGCCGATGTGGATGGCGATGCGGATGCGGATGCCGATCACGACGTAGATCATGAAGGCGATGCCGATCACGACGGCCCCGAAGGCAATCCGGTCCACGCCGTGTTTGCCGATTTGGGCGTAGGCCGCGTGCCGATGTCGATTTTGTGGCAGACCTTCGCGGCATCTTTTGGTTTTGCGGGGCTGGCGCTCAACATTCTGTTTAAGCCCAAAGACACGGGCGCGCTTACCGGCTCGCTGGCCTGGACCCTGCCTATTTCCCTTGTCTTTGCGTATCTGCTCACGCGCACGCTTTCCCGCTCGCTTGCGCGTGTGCTCTCCGATCCAAAACAAGAAGCCACATCCCGCAAACAATTGGTGGGCCACACGGGCATCGTCATCTCTTCCAAAGTGTCGGAAGAGTTCGGCGAGATCCGCATCAACGATAAAACCGGCCATGTGCTGCGGGTGATCTGCCGGGTGCGCGAAGGCGAGCGCCCCATTGTGGAAGGCCGCGAAGTGGTGATCGTGGAACACGATGCCGCGCGCGATTGGCTCTTGGTTGCGCCGCTCGAAGATGACGATCTGCAGGCGGGGAAGAAACGCATTGGAACAGCCGCTCAAAGCGACACAGCGGCCTTGGAGAGCTCGGTGGAAGAGCCTTCATCGCAGGCCGAAAAGGAGCGGAGGGCGGTGTAGGCGAAGGCTTAAAAATACGGGTGTGGATGTTCGTTGAGCGAATTGGGGGCTGGAGAATTCGTTATGGAAAAACTTCTTTCGGATCCTGTCTTTCAAGTGACGGCTTTAGGCATTTTTCTAGGCGTTTTTGTAATCGCCATCGTCGCGATCATCTTCGCCAAATTCTATCGCCGGTGCGGCGCCGACGAAGCGCTTGTGCGCACGGGCAGCGGCGGCAACAAAGTCGTGATCGGAGGCGGCGTCACCGTCTACCCCATCCTCCATCAGCTTATGCGGGTCTCGCTCCGCTCCGTCAAACTCTCCGTCGAACGCTCGGCCCGCAACGCGCTGGTCACCAAAGACAAAATCAAGGCCAACGTCACGACCGAGCTCTACATCAAGGTCGAGCCCATCGCAGAAGATGTACTCGCGGCGGCCCGCTCTTTTGGCGAGCGCAATCTCGATGAACATGCCATCGGCGATCTGATCGAAGGCAAGCTGACCGATGCGCTCCGTTCGGTGGCCGCCAATCAGACCTTTATGGAGCTCCATGGCCAGCGAAAGCAGTTTGCCGAGCATATTCAGACGGCGCTCAGCGAAGAGCTGAAGAAAAATGGCCTGACGCTCGAGAACGTGTCCATCACCGCGCTGGCGATGGTGCCCGTAAAAGATCTCGATCCTCACGATGTGTTCGATGCCGAAGGTCTCCGGGCCATTACGGATTCGGTGCAGAGCAACGCAGAGAAGACCAATCAGATTCAGCGCGAAAAAGAGCTGGCCATTCAGCTTACCAACGTCGATGCGCGCAAGCGGGCTTTGCATCTCGAGCAAGAACAAGCTCAAGCCGAGGCCGATCAGCAAAGGCGCGTGAGGGAATACCGCGCGACGCAGGAATCCGAGGCGGCCAAGGCGATTTATATCCAGCAGCAATCGCAGGAACTGGGCGCCTACGAAAAACAGAGGGCGACGGAAACGGCGCGCATTCAGCAAGAACAGGCCATCGCGGTGGCGCAGGCGACACGCATTCGGGCCGAGCGCGAGGCTCAGATCGCGGCGGAAAAAGCCCAGCAGAGCGCCGAAATTGCCAAGCAGCGCGAAATCGAAGCGGCCACGATCGAAAAGCAAAAAGTCGTTCAGGCGGCCGAAATCGATCGGCAAAAGGCGCTGGAAGCCGCGACGGTCGAAAAGCAGAAAGTCGTCGAGGCCGCCGAAATCGTCAAGCAGCAGACGATCGAAACGGCGCGGGTGGCCAAGCAGATCGCCGTGACCCAAAGCGAAGAGCAGGCGGCGCGCGCGGCGGCCCTCAAAGCGCAGGCCGAAGCCGAACAGCAGCAGGCCATGCAGGGCATCATCACGGTCGAGGAAACGGCCAAGGCCAACCGCGAAAAGGCCATTGCCATCATCAAGGCCGAGGAAGACGCGCAGAAGTCGAAGATCGCGGCAGAGCGCGAGGCGTTTAAAATTAAGCTCGAGGCCGAGGCCCAGGCAGCGACGACCAAGGCCCACGCCGAAGGCGAGGCGGCTGCGAAGAAGGCGATGGCCGAAGGCGAAATTGCCAAGGCGCAGGGTGTTGCAAAAGCGCAGCAATTGCAGGCGGAAGCGGAAGCGGCCGTTGTGCGGACGCAGGCGCAGGCGGAAGCCGAGCGCGTTCAGATTTCGGCGGATGCGCGGGCAACGGCGGCCGAGCGCGATGCGGCCGCGATGAAGGTGATGGCGGAAGCCACAAAGGCCAGAGGCGAGGCGGAAGCGGAAGCGAAACGCCTGCAAATCGAGGCGGAAAACGCGCTGTCGACCAAGTTCTTGCTGCGCGATGTGACGGTGAAGGCGCTGGATGTATTGCCCAGGGTGGCCGCCGAACTGATGACGCCGGCCAAGGCCATCAGCGAAATTAAAGTGCTTCAGTTGCAGGGCACGCCGGGCGGCGGCCAGGGCGATGGAAACGCACAGGGTTCAGGCGCTTTTGGAGCGGCATCGCCCATTCTAAAAACGGTTTTGGAAGCGGGCGCGGCTTATCCGCTGCTGCGCGAGATGATGGCCTTTACCCAAACCGATACCGATAAACTGGCAGGCTTGGCGCGGGGCTTTTTGCAGACGCTTCCGGGCGAAGTCCGCAAGGTCATCGAAAGCGATCCGGCCATCGCGGCAAAGCTCGATGAAATCTCGAGGCGCGCTCAAGGCGTCAACGTGGTCAGCGATGCCGAAATTCATGTGAGCGAAGCGCCGCCCACGCCCCGGCGCCCTGCGTCCCCGCCGGCAGGAGGCGAATAGGCCGTGGCATCGCCCGCCGCGCAGGAAATACCTCTGTCCGCCGATACCGCCGCGCTTTCGGCGCTGTCGAAAATGGCGCTCGGTTTGTGCGGACAGAGGGGAGGGGATTTGTCCTATGGCTCGCTCAAAGAAGCCATGCGCGAGGCCGTGGGGCGGGATCCAATCGATGCGCTGCTTGTGACCGCGCTGGGCAGCGCCTATCTGTTTTGGCTTGCGGAAAAAGATCAGAACCCCAAATGCCAAAGCTTTTGGGATGCCCTTGTATTTACGTCCACGGCCTTGTCGGTGGGCTATGCCGATATTTTCGCGCGCACCGAGGCAGGCAAGGCCATTGCGGCATTTTTAATGACCTTTGGGCCATCGCTCGCCGCCAAGGCTTTCGATCCTCCAGCCCGTCCCCAAAGCGGGCCATCGCCCGAAGAAGTGCTTATCGCCAAACTGGACGCCATTTTAGAAGCGCTGAAGCGATTGGATCCGGCGGCCCGTCCAGTTTAGAAGACCTGCGTGCCTCATTCTTCTCCCTCAGCATCCGCGCCTCAATCGCTCTGGCTTGTGCGCCACGGCGAAAGCCTGGGCAATGTGGTGCGCGCGCTCGCCGAAACGGCCGGTTCTCCCACCATCGATCTCGAGATGCGCGACGTGGATGTGCCGCTCACGGCTTTGGGCGAGCATCAATCCGCTGAACTTGGCAAACGCATGTTTGCCGAGCGTCCCGAAAGCGAGCGTCCGACCGTTATTTTAAGCTCGCCCTATGCCCGTGCCCGAAAGACCGCCGAAATTGCGCGCAGGGCGCTGGGCGGGGGCGGCGCGGCTTTTGATATTGTGGTGGATGAGCGCCTGCGGGAACGCGAATTCGGCTTGTTTGAAAGGCTGACCAAAGCAGGCGTGGCCGAAAAATTCCCAGAGCAGGCAGCGCTCCGGGCCGCCTTGGGAAAGTTCTATTACCGGCCGCCGGGCGGCGAGAGCTGGTGCGATGTTATTTTGCGATTGCGTAGTATGGTCGACACATTCAAAAGGGATTACGCCGGAGAGCGAATCTTGGTGGTCGCGCATCACGCGGTTATTTATTGCTTTCGCTATTTGATTGAAGCCTTAAGCGAAGAAGAGATTTTGAGCATCGATCGGGAACACGAGCTCGGGCATTGCTCGCTGACGGCGTATGAATTTTCGCCCGATCCCCGCGGGAGGCGGCTTCGGGCCGAGCTCCGGCATTTTAATGTGATTCAATTCTAAAATTATTTCTTTCAATTTGATGATTTTGTATTCGATCAAATGGAAAGAACAACCGAATTCGAAGCGCGGATCTCGTAGCCCAGCTTGAGCACCGATGTGCCAAGAGGCTCTAATACAAGCTCCGCCCGGGCAAAACCATCCCGTTCATCCAGCTTAAACGAAGACAATTCAAACGCATTCACTTCCACTTCATCCGTTTCGCTCACAAAGATGCGTTCGACCACCACCAGCTTCCGGGGCTCGTCCGATAAATTCGATAAATATAAACGGATATTTCGCTTAATCTTTTGTGTGCCAAATACAGCCGCCGTTTCCCGGCTCTCGTCGACGGCCCGTCTCACCCGGATGCCGTCATCTACGCCAAATCCCATATAAAAATGCTCGCCCGCTCCGATAAAGCCCACTTGAGAACGCCCCACCAGGCTTTGACCCCGGCTCACCCGGAGCGGTCCCGCCAACAGAGGCCCAGCTCCCGCGGGCGCCAGCGTCGCCGAAGCCCGGAGATGCGCCGCTTCGCTCAGTTCTGGATATAAAATCCGCTCTACGGTGGCCGGGAAAGCGCGCCGGCTAAGCTCAACCCGAATGGGCCGGCCATTCGATAAAAATGAAACCCGCTGCTTCGCCCGGAATTCTAAAGGTTCGCCACCATCGTCCACCCCAGGCATCTCCCCCGCATTTCCGCCCGATAAATCGCGCGCCGCATGCAGCGCCACCTGGCGCGCACCCACATGAATGCGCCGCTTTTCCACGGCGCTTTTTCGCCTCGATACCAGCACATCGTCTTCGAGCAGCGGAACATCGGTGCGCTGAGCCGGGCGGGCCGTCGAAAACCATAGCTCGATATCGGGCCAATCCTCGCCTGTGCGCTGCCAGGCCGCCGCCCAGCTCACCAATTCAATGCTCGGCTCTTCGCTGTCCGGGTCCACTAGCTTCGCCAAATGCTCGGGCCTCCACAGCGCGCACGGCACTTGATACGCAATCTCAATCGAAACAGGCAAGGCATCTGCGCCCTCGTTTTTATCGCCTTTATCGTCTGTAAGCCGCTCGGCCTGAACCGCGATTAACCCTTCATAACGCGGCATTTTCGTGCCGAGCTCCCTCGCCCGCGCGTCAATCTGCTCGTTCAGCTCGTCCGCCAGCATCGTCTCGCGATGGGCCACAATGCAGTCGTCCATGGCCTGCACAGCCTCGCGATCGATCGCCGACAGGGCCGCCTTCCATACCGACATCCGTTCTTCCTGCGATATCTGCGCGGGCACTTCGGCTATCGATTCAGCCCATTTTGAAGCCAAATAGGCCACGCGGGTCTCCATGCGCTTCGCCCGGTCGAGCGCCCGCTGCGCCGCGAACGATTTGGACTTGGCTTCGTTCATCTCGCGGTGCAGCGCGGTCTGCACTTCTTCGCCCGCGGCGTTTTCAGCCACTACGCGCCGTTTAAGGCTCACCCCCAAAATCCGGGCCTCGCCTTGGGTAATCCGGGCTTGAACCGTCCGGTCGTCGATAAAAGGCGAAAGCCCCGGAACCAGCAGCTCGTTCCGATTGGCGCCGAGCCCGGCGGAACAAGTCCTCACGACCAGAGCCCGGTCTTCAAACAGCACCACACGCACTACCGAACTTTGAATGGTCTGCGTTTCAAAGGCTTCGGCCCTTGTCTTAGGATTCACGCCGATTGCCTCCCACTAGCTCGCTCTTCGAGGGCAGCGTCACTTTGTAGCGGAATTCAATGGATGCCTTGCCGCCCGTGGGCAGGGCCACTTGAAAGCGAAGCCCTTTGCGTACGGGCGATCCGCGATCGGTCTGGCTGTAGCTTTCGGCTGCGGGGGCCGACGATACAAATTTAACGTCGACCTCTTTGTCGTCCGTCACCGGAATCCTATCGAAAACCGCAATTTGCGTGTCCCGCCCCAGCGCCGATGACAATTCGATCGAAATGGTGTGATCGACGGCGGTACTGCCTCCCAAAAAACCCGCGCTGGCTTCTGAAACCCGTGTATTGCGCCTGATTTTTAGCCGTTCTTCGACACCGAGCCCCAGACGAATGGTTCCGCCCCGATCGGCGTGCGACATCGATGTGCGCGCGACATAGGCTTGATCGAAAAAAAGCTCCACCGGCCCCGCAAGCAGCGGCATTTGAGCTGGATTTTGAAACTCCGCCTCCCGGTACACCTCTTCGGCTTCCTTGGGGGTTGTCACAAAACGCATCGCGGAGCCTGTGTCCCACGCCCTCACGAACACCTGGCAAAAATGCCCGTTGCAGGGCACATCGGTGCGCCCCTGCGTGTCATAGCGAACATCGAAAAAGCCGCTTTTGCGGTGTCCCCAAGGATCGGCCGTCCCCCGGGGCATGGACTGATTGTAGAGATGGGTTCCGGCGAGATCTGAAGGTTGAAGCAGGGTGCGCGTTTTGCGGGGATTTGCCGGGGATCGGAGATCAAGGCCGTGGCACTTTGGGGCACTTGGGGGCAGGGTGAGTGCTTCTTGTTTGGGAAACGGTGGGGAAACGGGGAGGGATGGGGTGGGGCGAGGCTACAGAGGCGTGGAAATGCATGTGAGCATTTTGCAATTGGATCGTTATGGAATTGCTTGCGCAAGTTGGCAATTACGATTGTATTGACATGAATTTAAATGTTTTGAGTTTGTATCTTTTTGATTGAAGCGGATCGGGTTTAACACTTACAATTTTATCGAATTGCAACAAAGTGTTACCTATGCTGCCGTTTAGACCCAACCCAAGCAAAGCCGTTCGCATAGCGTGACGATAACGAAAGTCCCCAAAGCTGTATTGCTTCTGATCTGTTGCTAAAGTTCCACTTCTTTGCATTAGATCTGCGTCATGACCATCATCTGCTCAATTTATCCGAGTTACATGTTTATTTTTCTGCGGAATTATTTTTGAGATAGGTATGAGGCAGATTGGGATCGTGGGGCAATGGTGCATCTTTCGCGGGGATCTGCTGGGATTTTGGGATTGTGGCTGGAGCATTTGATGGCACTCGGTGATCCTCGGTGGCACTCTGGTGCGGGTAACCGGGGTGGGTGGGGTGATGGATGGGAGGGGCGAAGATGGGCGGGCGTTGCCAATTGGATCGTTATGGCAGTGCTCGTGCAATTTGTGGAATGCGATTGTATTGACATAAATTCAAATGTTTTTAGTTCATATCTTTTTGATTGAAGCGGATCGGTTTTGGCACGCGCAATTTTAGCGAATTGGTTGGCTATTTCATCCTCATACGCGGCCCGGACATCAATGCGATGGATGATGCGGGGAATGCTTTGGATGGTTTTAGGTGGCGGGGCGAGATGGATTAGGCAGCCGATTTAGGCGGGATCTTGGTTAAACAGGCGTGAGGTGGCATAGGCAGCCGTAGGGTTGCATGATGTTCGGATGGGGCGGTGAGGCAGGTAGAGGCTGGGGTTTAATTTTGTTTTGTGTTGAATCAGGGGCGGAGACGGAATATAAGTAGACAGGATTAGGCAGATCTGGGTAAACCCCCTATAGAAATAAGTCAGGATAGACTATGCGGGGCCGTCAAATACTTGTTGGGCAGGTGTACGTTTTGGTGTTGTGCAGGCTTCGCGGTTTGACCTTCGATATCGAACGATCTTTTTGAGGTTCTATGCGCTCCGTTGACGTTCTAATAATCACAGCCCTTCCCATGGAACATGAAGCTGTTTGTGAGGTCGCGAAGAACGCAGGTGGTGGAGTGGGAATAGAGAGCTGGAAAGAATGCCGCGAGATCCGCTCCGAACCCTACTTGATTGGACACTACCATCACGGTCACGGTCGTTCCATTACGGTCGCGTTGGCCCATCCCACACGAATGGGTGCAACGGCAACGACGGCGCTCGCTGCCACCCTGATCCCCCACCTAAATCCCAAATGTTTGGCGATGTCTGGAGTTTGTGCAGGTAACGCCGACGAAACCGCGCTAGGTGATGTCATAATCGCAGAAACGGTCTACGCCTATGATGAAGGAAAGCAACATCACGACAGATTCGAGGGCGATCATCGCCAGTTTCAGCTCCAACACCCATGGTTGCGTGCGGCTCAAGAGTTGAAGCCAAATGGCCTACCAAGCTATGGCCCACCATCCCCAGAGGATGCCCAATTGTGGCTGCTCGACCGACTCTATGCGGGCCAGGATCCCAGCCGCCATCCGGCAAAGACTCGATATTTTCCAAATGGAACATGGAAAACTCGACTCGCGCAGTATGAAGCTGAAGGACTAATTGTTGTGAATGGCCTGAAGATCCTCATCACGGAAGCGGGTCAAGCACAAGTTGAGAAGGTTCTGCTTCTTTCTGATCCTCCCCAAACACTGCCTTTTGATATCAAGGTTGGTCCGATAGCCAGCGGAAACGCTGTCATCAAGGATGGTCTCACCTGGGACAAGCTAAAAAAATGGGGGGTTCGCACGGTAGTGGGTTTAGAGATGGAGGCGGCGGCGATTGGCGGGGCCGCATTTCGCCACTCGGTTCCCCATTGGATAGTTGTCAAGGGTGTCATGGACCACGCTGACGCCACAAAGGACGATCGGTTCAAGCGTTTTGCCGCACGTGCCTCAGCTGAAGTGCTATTTCGGTTCCTGCTTGAGAATCTACCAGCAGCTTCAGATTTGCACCTCAACCCCAAAAATGAGGAGAACAAAGGCCCACGCCCTCAGTAGGCTCACCGGGTAGCAGCACCCAACCGGTGAGCCCTCGACCTCATCCCAAACAGTCAACAGTAAAGATTAGTGCTGTTCTGATTAGTTGTCTATCCACTGCCACAGTGCTCACAGTTGACACCCAATCACGCGGAATAATTTGGTGCTTTGTTGGTGTAAATATGGCACTCGCCACATTGGTGTGGCTTGCTGCTGACATGTGAACATTTTCGCAGGCGCATCAGTGCGTTACGTTGAGAACCACCACACCATGACACTCCAAACCTTGTCGTTTACGTGCAGCCTGTTTGCTCTGACCCTCGTCAATTGCTCAGGCAAACCGGGTGAAACTCCGAACCAGTTACAAGCGACGACCTCCAGTTCTACGACCGCGGCTTCAACGCAAGCCATCAGATCGGAAGCTCCACCCGTCCCGCTGGGGCAAAGCGAAGAAAAGTTGATGCTGATCCAAACCAGGCGCAGCTTCTGGAGCAAGTTGCCAGTGACAGTGTATCGGACCCAGCACTCAGAGTTAGTGTGGATGGACCTTGTTAACGGGCTTGGAGAAGTATATCGGCAGGATTTTCACGACAATTCTTGGCACAAGGCATCCTTGAAACGGGGCATACTAGGACCGATGGCCGCCAGCCAAGCACCTGATGACAATTGGCTTGAGGAGCTTGAGGGAACTGCCGCTCTGCTCATCATGGACGACACCATCGCGATTCCGGCACCACCGCTTAAGCAGATGTTAGCAACCCCGCCATCAAGTCCCACACCAGCGGGCGAGATTGAAAGGCTAACACAATTGGCGACCGACCATCTGACTCAGAAACACCTCGGTGATAGCTTGCTGTATTCCGGATGTCTCCACCAGGAATTTGTTCTTATTGCGACGGCGTTTATCTCACACTCATTCAGTCGATAGTATGGAAGAGAAACTCATGGGCCCTACTCAGGATCCTCTTCCGATGGGGAGTCCTCGTTCTGATATAGGTCCTTCTACGAACAAAAGACTCAGGCTCATCGTGGCGTTTCTAGCGCTCGCATGCCTGTTCCTTTTCTCCGGTATTGGTCTCGTATTGCACCTTAAAGAGACTGCCGAGCTCCGGGCACAAGTTGCTGAGCTCCGGGCGCAACTTGCTGATGAGAAAGCTCTGCGCTTTGCCGCAGAGGCGGAACTTGCTCGCGTAAATGAGCGCCGAGTACGAGACGTCCTCGGCGAAACGGAGGGGGAACTCGAGGTAGCAAGAAAGAGGATCATTGCACTTGAAAAGGAACTTGCCGATGAGAAAGCAGAAAAGGAGAAGGTTAAGAAGGCTCTCGATGAGGCGTTCAGGGTACAAGAGGCACTTGAGGAGGTCGTTCAGCGACGCGACGCGGAACTGACTAATGAACGGCGGAATCGAGGTGATCCGGCAAAGGTAGCTGCCTTACAGTCCCAACTCAGTGCGGCACAAGACGAGCTAAAGCGTGTGCAGGAAGAGATTAGAAAGTTCAAGGGGGATTCGTCTCCTTCGAAGGACCTGAGCAATTTTATCTCAAAGGTCGGACAGCCAAAGACGAACTCCGGCTACCTCGATGAACACATATGCGCCGATCGTGGTCTGCCGCCTGGATGTACAAAGCCGAAGCCGGCCGAGAGCGCTCCGAGCCTCAACAAGTGAGCACTCGGACCAGGCAAACGCCAACCGCTGCCCAACAAGAAATTGCATTTGATGGCACGCTTCGCGCAGCTTCCGCTAAATAGGTGTCAGCCACTTAATCCAGAATGGGAATACGCAGCAAGGGCGAAAACAGCAACAGCTTATAGTTTTGGCGACGATGCACAAGATTTATGTTCATACGGAAACGGAGGAGATCAAGTTGCGAAAACGAAGCACCCCGAATGGACGTGGTTGGAGACTGCGACACGCGGAGACGATGGAGATATGAAAGGCTGGCCCCCGTGGGTAGCTTCAAATCCAATCCTTGGGGTCTTTACGATATCCATGGGAATGTATGGGAGTGGGTATGGGATCGACATGCGGCCTATCCGCCCGTTTCTAAGGCGGGGTACGCCGGGCCTGACGACACAAAGTCAGCCCGGATGATAGGCGCGTAGTCCGTGGGGGTTCGTTTAGCGCTGGCGCACGGCAGCTACGCTCTTCATACCGCGACTGGAGTACGAACGAAAAATGGTTTCAAAGTGTTGGTTTTCGTTGTGCCCGCAGCAGCTCAAGTCCTGATCTGTCAACACGTTGAACAATCTTCCCTAAACGTTAGGCCCTATACCTCAGTTGGTTCGGTAAAGTACCACGACACATGCTTGGAGGACAACAGTGATTAGCAGTGTAGTTGTAATTGTACACATAAAACATATTGGCAACTTAGAGCTCGAATATTGCAAACGGGAAGTTGTTCGGGATGCCAGAGCAAGAGAGGCCATCGCTCAAGTGTCCATGAATTTGGAACTCCAGGACTCAGAAAATGGTCTTCGAATTATCGGCGCAGGCGAGTTTACGGATGTTTCAGATACGGATAACACAACCGTTGCACACTTTAAGAAGCATGTGGTTATTAATACATGGCGAACGCTAGAACGACCGAATGATTTAGTCATTATCGACATCCAAAACCGACAGGATCTCGTTCCACGCGAATCGGAACGGAACGCCCCACGCCGCATTTAAGGCATCGCTACGCACCCACCGCACGCCACGCCTCCCCAATCCACGCCCGGCTCATCCCCCATTCTGCTCCCCATCCATGCAGGAAGGCACCTGACACCCCCCAAACATGCAAACAATGCTCAAGCAATCCGAATGCATTGCACACCCTTCTCCATCCGGACATGGCAAACAATTCGATCCTCCGCAATCAATGCCCGCTCATCTTCATCATGCTTCACCCCATCCCCCTACGCCCCCTCGCACACCCCCGCCCAGCACACCCCGCTCTCACAATCGCCCGCAACCGCGCATCCCTGCCCAACAGCGCACCGCGGACAGCTCGGAGGCCCGCCACAGTCAATCCCCGTCTCCGCGCCGTTTTTCGCTCCATCTGAACACGTCGGCGCCTGACACAGCCCGCCCAAACACACCCCATCAATACAGTCCGTGCCCACCACGCACCCATATCCCACGGCGCACGGATAACACGGCCCCCCGCAATCCTGCGCCGTCTCGCCGAGAACAGGCTCAAACACCGAATTCCCGCAATGCATCGGCTCGCAGCTCGTAAAGAAACAGGCCAGCGCTCCCGGACACGAAGGCGCAATCGATGAAATACAATCGACACACGCCCCTTGATAACAAACCCCGATCCCGGTTTCAGGACACGGCGATCCATCAGGAAACGCCACGTTGAACGAAACATTATTCTTGCATTGATCGATTGTGCATTGCTTCCCATCATTGTAGGAGTCTTCTCCGTCGGGCAATACGATGATTTTGCCCTGCCCATCGCAATATCGCGAAACACAATCCCCTTTGATTTGCGATTGAATCTTCTGAACCGTTTTAAATAAAAACCCGCACTTCCCATCCTCGCACGCTGCATCCGCGCATTGCGGCTCTTCGGGCATCGGACAATCCGAGGCTTGCACGCATTCAGGCTTCACCACATCGCCGCTCGACGACGATGAACTCGTTGAACCCGACGAACTCGACGCCGCGCTTCCCGATCCACCGGCTCCACCCGCTCCATCTTCCTTCGGCGGCCATACTGTTCCAGGCGGCAAAAAATGCACATCCACCTCATTCGGCGCGCACTCTTCAAGCGGCCTGCACTGCCTTCGGCAATCGTCAATCGGCCTGTCCTTCTCGCAACACGGAAACATATACATCCACGTATATTGCGGCGGACAACGGCAAATCCCGTTGTAACAGCCCGTCCCCAGAAAATAATTCTCGCCCGTATAGCAATCGCAGTCTTCCTCGCACGGAACATTCACAGGCGATGCAATCACCGGCTCGTCTTCCATGCATGAAGCGTGCATCAACGGCACCATCACCAAAAGCGCAACACCCGCCAACCACCGCGTTTTCATGATCCAATCTCCTCACCCACCCGATGATGAACTCGACGCCGAAGCGCCTCCAAATCCTCCAGCGCCGCCGTCTTCCTTGATCGGCGGCCATACCGTTCCAGGCGGCAAATACTTCACATCCACCTCATCTTCACCGCATTGCGAAAGCGGTCTGCACTGCCTTCGGCAATCGTCGAACGGCCTGGTTTTGTCGCAGCAAGGAAACTTGTACACGTCCTTGTAACGAGGGGGACATTGACAAATCCCGTCCACACATTCCGTGCCCAGCCAGTAGTTTTCGCCGGTGTAACAATCGCAGTCTTGCTCGCATGGAACGATCACGTTCCTCACGAGTACCGGCTCGTCTTCCAGGCATGAGGCAGGAATTAAAAAGCCCAACAAAACAAGAACAGCGCCCGCAAAAACTCGTGTTTTCACGATCAAATCTCCTCATTCGCTCGATGATGAGCTTGAAGCCGAAGCGCCTCCCGATCCCCCAGCTCCACCGTCTCCATCGACAGGCGGCCACACCGTTCCAGGCGGCAAATACTGCGGATCAATTTCGCTGGGTTCGCATTCGTCCAGCCCCCTGCACATCTTTCGGCAATCCTCGGGCGGCCGTCCTTTTTCGCAACACGGAAACCTGTACATCCATGTGTACCGAACCGGACATTGACAAATGCCGTCATCACACTCTGTTCCAAGCAGATGCGTGGCGTCCGTGTAGCAATCGCAGTCGTCATCACACGCGACATTCACGCCGTTCACATAAACCGGTTCGGGATCACTGCATGAAGCATGAAGCATAGGCATGGAAATCAATAGCGCCGCTCCCGCCAACCATCGGATTTTCATTAAAACTCTCCTGAATGGATAGAATCGACCAACGTATTGAAAAACAAGCTGGAAACGCGCCTTAAGAATCGCACGCGAATACAATAAGCGATAATTGAAAAGGCTCACAAGAGAATTGTGCGAGGGCGTTCGCGGCCTTCAGTTGTCAGCGCGGCACAATGCAAAAAAAGGCGCCCATCCTCGAGCATTCATCACCGGGAGCCGCTTTTTTCTCCTGCGCATCCTTCGCAGAACCGCTCTTGTTTGCATTCGATTTTTGCGCAGGTCTTGAAGGCTCGCATGTCGAGCATCGCTCAGCAGGAATCATCACACACGTCGGTGATGCGCATGCCGGCGCTTTCTCAGGCTCGGTGGTGTGGATCTCGATCGACACCACAGGACGCACGGGATCTACAGGGCGCGCAAGATCCAGGCTTTGGAAGCTTTCATGGCGATTGTGCGCAAACAAGTACGTGACCCCAAGAACCACACCGCCCAACACGCTTGCTAGCGCCATCCATCTCCACGCTTTCCCAAGCCAGGGACGCCCTACAGAAGGCTTTTGCTCGGGCGAGGCTGGCATCGCCGCTTGGGGTGGCTGCTCCGCATTCTCCGCGCCTTGCTCTACGCTTGCGCCACTTCGATGTGTGCTCGGCCCCTGTGCCGATTCAACGGGCTTTGCCTTCGCGGAGACTTCCGCGATCACCTGAACAGGCGCATTTGCTGTTTCCTCGCGCGGTTCTCGCTTTTCATCCGATGCACTGCCTGCCGTTGATGGGATCGCCGGCGAGGATTCCTGCTTCCCAATCGTTGGAAATTCCGTGTTTTGAAGCGCATGAAGCCACGCGGCCCGCTTGTTTAAATCCGAGGTCGGCCCGCGCGGCCCGGTCTTTGGATCATCGGATTCGTTCTTTTCCTTGCGCACCACGAGCGGCACATCCGCTGTATTGTTCGCCTTCGCTTCCGCTCGAACTTTCTCCGCGTGGGCGATCACCTTTCGCTCTTTTTCAATTTTATTCAATGCAAGCTGAACGTGTTCATACAATTCATCCGCGGATTGAAAGCGCTTATCGGGATCTTTTTCAATCGCGCGCAGAATTAAATCCCACAAGGCATCCGGGCAATAGGCAAATTCTCTTAAATCCCTTGGCGTTTCCTCCAATACCATCGGAATGAGATCGCCATCCGAATCCAATTTTATTTTATCCCAAAAAGGCGGATGCTGCGCGATTAAATGATAAAGAATCATTCCCAGCGAATAAATATCAGCGCGTCTGTCCGCGACTTTTCCATTTAAGATTTCCGGCGCGCAATACCTTAAATAATGTCTCGCTGCTACTCCATTGAATTGAAATAAATCCGCAAAGCCAGCATCCAGCAAAAACACATTCATATCGAGGGGCATTCCGTCGATGACCAGATGCTCCGGCGTTAAATGCCCGTGCATCAAGCCGCATTTTTCTAAATCATCGAGGGTATACGATAAAACGCCGGCTATAGACGCCGCATCGAGCACGCGCCACTCGGGCGATCCATCTTTGCGCTGATGATTGAGCATCACCACATTTGGCGCATCAATGTATTGAACCGCAATCCAATACACACCATCTTGAATGCCAAAATCATACACCTTGGGCATTTCGACAAGAGGCGCCGATCGAATGCGTTCGGCATTGGCTTTAAATAACTCCGGCGATGGAGGATCACCGGGCACATGCCGAAAGCGCGAGCAGGTCAGAAGCGCTTTGTTTCCCGTGTCCTTATGCTTCACCAAATACTTTTCAATCCACGCATTGCGCATTAAGAGCCGCGCAATACGATATGATTGACCACACATATCACCAATTTTAAAAATAGATTCGTCTACCATATGCCTCTCACCATTGCGCCAGAAGGACCAAGAGCGACATCAAAACCTTTCCAGGGAATCAGGGCATAAGCGAGCGTTGAAAGCCCAACGGCGCCCGCGATTGAAAACGATAGAATTGCACCGTTGGTTAGTTGTATTTGTTTTTGAGCGAAATCGCTCTTGGCAGCGCAGGTGCTTGTTCGAGTACCTTGGACGCAATTGAAGCCGTCCGCTGCCCTAATATCGCGAATCTTATCCATACGTTTTGTGTTCCAATCCTGAGCGGCAATTAAAAGCGCACTTCCAACCGCCAATCCCGCGCCACTAATGCCAATCCCGGTATAAATCAGGGTGTTTGAACGCTGCCCTTGGAATGGTTTAGCGGCGGGTTTTGGAGCTTGCACCATCGGCGCTTGTTGCTCGCTTTTCTTTTCGGGCAACAAGGGCTTTTCTTTAGGCTTTGCTTCTTCCGGCTCTTTGGGTGGAAGCGGCTTCAGCTCCACAACGATCGTTTTGGTTTCCCCTTTTTCGACGGGAATATTTAAATCCTCGCGCTGAAAGCCTTTTTTCTCAATCACAAGGCCATGCAATCCCGATGGAACAAATACATCCGAAATAGGAGATACGCCTTTGGGTTTTCCATTCACCGAAATGGATGCGCCATTCTCCAAAACCACCAATTGAATGGTTCCCGCTTGGGATTTGGCCTGTTTCAGCTTGCTTTCAATCAGCGCCTTTCTTGCAAGGTCTTCTTTGGTTTTGGGTTCTGGCAAGAGCCGAAGGCAATCCGATAAATATTCCGCCGCTTCCGCTGAATTCCCCGCGTTCAGCTCAACGCCGCCAATATCACAAGCAACGTTATATACGGGTTTGATTTGATGCGCGGCCTTCCAAGCCACAAGCGCATCCACGGCCCTGCCGTCTTGAAGGGCTTGAACAGCGCGGGCATTAAGCGTTTTCCAAAGCTCTTCTTTTTCAGGATCGAGCGCTTCAACGGCCTTTGCATTGGCCGACTGCGCGAACGAGCGCGACAAAAATAGCGGCCCAACAAGGCAAAACGCGAGCATCCAAACGAGACCCCCACGAAGGTATTGCAAAAACAAAACGTTCGGTGTTAGAGTGCCTCCGGTTCTTCGGAACCGGAGGAGCGTCTCGTGTGGGCAAAACATGAACAGCGCTCCTCTTTGCTTTTTGTCGCCTCGCGATCGTCCGATAGGGAGCGTCGTTTTTACCATCGGATCGTTTTGCGCAGATACGGCGATTTAGGGCGGTTCGACAACCCTTTCATTTGTGGGACATCAACGCGGGCAGTACGCTGATTGTTTATTCGGGCGCGTCGATGGGGATGCGCTGCGAAAGTAAATTCGAAAGCGTCGCGCGCACATCGTCTGTGATGTTTGGCTCAAGCCACTCGCTCGGAATCGTCACCCATCCGTGAAGCGTGCGGACTGTCGTTGTGGCTTCTGGAACGTTGATAGGCGGCCTTTGTTGAACGCGGATCGTTGCTGAATCAAGCGTTGACGATGAGTCAACGTGTTCTCGCTCTGTAGACGGAACAGCCTTTGTGTTCGCGCGTGTTTGCTTCTGCTCTAGTTCCTCTCGCCATCTCTGCAACATCTCCCACGCACGCGAAGGCTTGGCATTCGAGTCGCCTTCGATCGCCTCGTCCATTGCCGGTTCCGGCATTGCATCGCTCGCTGTTTTCGCCTCATCCGTTGCTTCGCTTCCCGTGTTGTCTTCCGCCTTCGATTCGCTGTGTGCCGTGTTCGTTTCGCCGTGCTGTGTACTGTCGCCAAGGCTCTCTTCGCGCTGCGCGTGGTCGGCCGCCATCGCGGCGGGCGAGGGTTCAAGAGACACGTCTTCCTGCTCGCTCGGCGCCTCCGCGGCTGGTCTTCTTAGATGCGCCACAACGGCCGAACGATAGGCTTCGGGCTTGAAATGAACGCCAATCTCTCGCGCGAAATTCAAATCAGCAGGGTGAGAAAATCCCCCGTGCCTATCGCTCGGCGCTTCGTCGCGAGCCTTGGATTTCTGGCCTTTTGGCGCGCGCGCTTTCCGATCGGTTGACGGCAATCGAGGCTTTCGAAGTTTCGGGGGCTTCGGAGGCTTCGGCTCATCCACCGGCCTCCAATCATCATAAGCGATGCGAACAGCTTCATTTCCAGCATGAATGCGCATCACTTCCGTCACCCGCAGCAAGGCATCGCGCGTTGCATCCTCGCGATTGCGCGCCGTCTTTTCAAACCAGTGCAGCGCATCGATCAAGCGCTCTTCCGCTTCTTTACTGCGCTCTCGCTCTTCTCGCAGCATCGCGTCCATCGCCTGCATGCGTTCGCGCTCCTCGTGCGTCACTTTCTCAAATCGCGCAAGCACCGCGATCATCCGCGCATCGCTCGCTCTTCGTTCGGCCTCGATCAATTCAGCGAATGCTCGCCGCTCCGATCTCAGCAACGCGCGCACCTCGTTCCATGTCGCGCTTGGCATCGTCGGCGCGCTTGATTTGGGCGGCTCTTGCACAGTCGAACCTGGCAAGGGAAAAGGCTTCGATTTGCCCGGAAAGTGAAACCATCTCAGCGAAGATCCGCCCGTGTACGCCTGCTTCTTATTCGCGGAGCTCGTGGCCTCGGCGCGGTAATAACCGCCTCCAAATCGCTCCACGAAATAGCTCCATCCTTCGTCTCGACTCTCGGATGCGAGGAAGCGAACCGGGCAAAATTCGATCGGTCCATCATGCTTTCGCTTCCTAAACAATCGGATATAAAAGATCTTCCTTGATTCTGGTTGACCATCCGAGCGTGGAAACATCGGATGCGGGATGCGGGGATCGTCCGTGTCATCAATGCGGCGGGCAAGATTGGATTTCATATTCCTTGCCCTGATTTCAGCGCATACGGCATGCATTAAAAATGCCCGTTCGCCATGGTCCGCATGGTGATGGATGGGCTTGTTTTTAAGCGTTTGTTATTGCGTTGGAAACCCGCGCCAAGGTGCCGCAAGCCGCTTCCAAAAAATGGAGACATGTTCACGAGGCATATTCTTCGAAAATGCAGGGCTCCTCTAAATGCCCACCCTGCAATGCAATGGCATTTTGAGGACAAATTCAGCAAACACCTTAGAACCAAGGTTTTAATATTCACTGAGGCATCGCATTTCGAATGCTGCGAGCCTCAATCATTCACGTATTACGCAAATGCAGCGGCCCTCGCGGCTACCCGCCCAAAGCACAACTCATGAGCTCCTTTTTCCCGCCTACGGGCTCGATTTTTGGGGCCTGCAAATAGGGTGTTTAAGTAATTGAACAATTTAAAATCATTCGAAATTTTGGCTTTGTTCATTGAATATTTTTCGCCTCGCGCGGGCTCGCGCGGACAAGCCCAATTCATGCAACTTACATGTTGCTGTCTGACTCGTCATGGACGCTTACATAATCGTTTTTCGGCACAGTCTTCACGGCGTGAAATCAAGGCGCTTCAATCAGGGCACGGATTAAAAAAATCGAGGTGCTCACATGATGAACGCGACCAATGAAAAGCCGGGCCTAGCCAAAACAAAACCCAGCGGGCGCTGGATGCGCATTGATGAAGCGGCTGATTTTCTAGGCGTTTCAATCGTTACTCTGCGCCGAAGCATTGAACGAAATGCCAAGACCTTGGAAGACGGCGTCATTTTCGCTCAATTCGATGGGATTGAAGCCCGAAAGCTTGGCCGACTGTGGCGCGTGCGCCTCGATGAACGATGGACCTCGCGGGCAACGGGCACTTGAGCCGCCTTGAACCAAGCGCAATCCGCGCATTTTGCAGGGCAACACAAAAAAGCTGATCCGCGCGCGTCACCGTGATATGCGCAAGCCACGCGAAACGCGCGCCATGCATTGGAGTTCTCAATCATGGCAAGCGAACGTTTTGATCGTTTTGAACGCAATGCTCGAGAAAACAGTCGAATTGATTCTAATTCGATTGAATTTGAAGGCAATACCCCAAAAAAGAAAACGCGCGGGGTGGGCGGTATTCGAAAGATTTGCCGCCGTGGAAAGCGCGTCTTGGTCCTTGATTTTAGGTACCGAATTCCACAAGGCCCCCTACAAGGGAAGTCCGCGCGCTATCGCCGCGATGCTGAAATTCAGACGTGGGAAGGCGCAAAGGCTGAACTCAAGCGGCGATTGGCCGCTTTAATGACAACGGGATCGCCTTATGAAATCGTGAATAAGGAAGCGCGTGCCTCGGTCATCCGCGAGCCTCCGGCTTTTACATTCGGCCAGGCCATTGACGAATGGAAAGCCGATTATGTGCCGACTTTAAAGGCAACCACCCAATATAGTTATGAACTCTATTCACGAGTGCATTTAGGCCATTTGCGCGAAGTGCCTCTTCATCAAATTGGAGCGGAGCACGTTCGATTTATTCAAAAACGCGATCGCGAAGCCGGCCGAAGTGCAGCCACCACCAATCAAACCGTGATTTGCCTTCGCTCTATCTTGCGTTATGCGGTCGAGAAAAAACGCCTCGAGAGAACGCCTGTTTTGCCTGAAAAACTCGCGCCTCCTCCGCGTGAAATCGAGACCTATTCCGATGAGGACGTGCATGCATTGATTGAAGCGTGCAAATCGCCTTTGGAGCGGCGCATTGTGCTTTTCTCGTGTTATTGCGGCATGCGTTCGAGTGAATTCCGAGGGCTTCGGTGGAGAGATATTGATTTTAATCTGCACACGATAACGGTTCGCCAAGCCATTACGCGCGGGCCGGGTAAGAACGGAAAGAAATCAGCGCTCTACACCGAAAGGCCAAAGAATAAAAAAGAACGTGTGATTCCAATGCACGAAGAGGTGTATCGCGAGCTTTTAAATACACAAGAACGCGATCCCAATTCGCTTGTATGTGCGAATAGAAAAGGAAAACCTTTTTGCCATTCGAATGTATGGGAAATATGGGATCGAATTCGCGTTCGCGCGGGTGTTCGAAGGCTTTCGAATATCGTTCATAATGGCCGGCATTATTTTGGAACGTCGTTATGCCGGGCTCGTGTGAATGTGCGGGCGGTTCAAAAGCTGCTCGGGCATTCGAATATCACGACGACCATGCGATATGTGCATGCGACATCAAAAGATCTCGAGAATGCGATAAGCGATCTTGAGATGCTGACGATGGGTGCGCGGAAGGGGCGTGAGCATGGCTGATCGCAATGCGCCTTGCAGGCGATTGAATCGTTGTCTCGGCGCTTGGGCAACTACGGGGAAACGGGGCTTTAGGGTCTTATCGCGGCGATAGCGCTATGGATTCGAAACGCCTTTGATTGAAGGGAATTCGGTGCCAAGTGCCCCAGGGTGTGAGCGGCATTGATGAGATCGGCCGTGGCCTTCTCTTTTTCCTTCTGAGCCTGTCTGAGCTGCCAATCCCTCGTGTCATCCACAGGCTCGCGCGACAGCTTTCCCCGCGGTAGTCCCGCCATCGGGTCGGGCATGATTAAGTCATCAAAATTCAAAAACGACTCGCCGGGCCATCGGGCGATCGGCTCGATTTCAGCCGCCCCGCCCTCTTCGTCCGCTTCCATCGTGAGTTCATCGGGAGAGGGGCGCCCTGCGGATCGCAGATCGGGCATCGAAACGGCGCCCGCCAAGGTCTGTTCGGCTTGAGGATAATCATCCGCTCCTGCTCCGCCTCCTGCTCCGCCTCCTGCTCCGCCTCCTGCTCCCCCTCCCCCGCCCGGGGCCGAAGTTCGAAGCGATTCTGTGCGGGGCAGCGTCCCCGATACTTCGGCGGGAATGGCCATGCCTCTGGCCAGGGCCTTGGGCGCCGGCGTATGCGCTTCCACCAAACCCCGGTCGGCCGAGTGCAAGGTGGGCTGTCCAGGCGTTGTCTTCGGCCCCTGAAGCTCGTCGCTCAGCATTTCCGAGCGAGCATCCATCGATGTGCCCACCCGCGTCGTTTCATCGAGGTGAACCGCGCCCGCGGATGCTCGACCCGCGGCCCCAAAGCTAAGGCCGGATTCGCTCAACGCATCGCCCCGCACTCCGGCAACAAAGCGGTCATAGCCCGAGAACATCGACTCCAGGCCATTGGGAGGCGCCCGGTATCCCCGCTCGGGCGGAGGAAGTTCGCGGCTCAGGCGAAGCGCCTGCAATTTGGGCAAGGTCGCGTCGGCGATCCGATCCGCCGTCGACAGCGACAGACGGGCTTGAGACCAATCCTCGCCGCTTTGCTGAGCGACCAAGGCCGACAGGCTAAGCGAAACCCGCGTTCCGCCTTCCGAAAAGCGAGCCGTGTACGTGGGCGCCCAGCGGGCCTGCACCACCGCGTACGACAGCAAAAGACCCTCGATTGGCCCGCCCGGACCGAGCTCGACGGCCGCCTCCACCTGCGCGATGGCACTCATCTCGGCCTCTGCGCAATACGCGGCCTCTGCATCGATGCGTTCCTGAAGAAGCTTGTTTTTATCGAGCTCTTCCGCCAGTGCCCACAGCCTTGCATCCAGTCTTGCGAGCTCCGCCGCGATCAGCGAACCGGCCGCCAGCGCATCCAAGGTTTTGGCCTCGGGATGCCGGGTCCGGTACGTCTTTCTGGACAGCTTTGGATCGGGAACCAGCGCAGCGAGCAGATCGCGCCTTTTTTGAAGGTGAGCCCGCTCCATATTCAGCCTTACCCGCGAAAGCAGAGCCTCCCTTGCCTTCGTCAGCAGATCGGATTTGGGCGCGGGCGCCGGAGCCACGATCAGCCTGGGCCTCACCGCCACGATTTCCCGAAGCCGGCTGGGCTCATCCGGCGCATCTTGCACAAGCTCTGCCCTAAAGCTTTGAAACTCGCAGAACGCCGTTATTTTACCGATGCAAATCGACACGGACGCATCGGGCAGAGACGCCGGAAGCCGTACCCTCCGGGTGACGACGGCGCCCCGGGCGTACAGCGTCGCGTGATCGATATAGCTATCGCATTCAAGACGAAGAATGTCGGACATGCCTTGTTCCGGCCTTATTTCGGCGCATAAAGCGCGGCCTGATAGGCCCCTAGGGATAGGCTGATGGTTCCGCCCGCGCCCACCGTCACATCCGGTCCACCCAGCCGATCGGAAAGAACCGTTCCCGAAGCTAACCCAAAAGAGCCCGGCAATGTGATCGATGTTTGGGTGGGGACGCCCCGCGCCAGCGCCACAATAGCCGCTTCTCCCGGCTGACCCGTGCTTCGCCCATAGGCCAAAAATTCGGCATCCGCCTTCAGGCTCACATAATTGCCTCTTCGCAGCGCGACGAGATCTCTTCTGGCCTGTCCCAGCGCTTGGGTTCTCGCCAATTGAGCCGCCTCCGCGGGCAACAATTCCATCGGATTGCTCCTGAACATGGCCCGGTTTCCAGGATCGGCACCACCATATTGGGCATATTCATCGCCGTAATACAGAAGCGGAGCGCCTGGCAGGCCGAGCAGCCAAGCCAATGCGATAGAATGGCGGCTGAAGGCTTTGGGCGAATCCACGGGCTGGGCCACATTTTCCCATTGATGATGTGCAATGCTCGTATCGTGGGCCGCATCAATCCCATCGTAATGGGCCATCGTTACAAAGCGCACCGTGTCATGGCTACCGATATAAGGCGTCATCACGGCATTTTTGGGATAGGCCGCAAGGCTATTCTGAGCCCACACATCTGCGTGGATCATGCTCTTTTTCTCATGAGCGAAAGTATTGGAAGTAACGGCATGATACAATACGAAATCAAATTGCCCATCCAGGCCAAAAGGCCCGATATAACGGCTTATCGTTCCATATTCGTTCGCATTGCAACCCAAATCGCCGCCACAGGCAGCTTCGGGCGGCACCCAGCCCATGGCCGTCTCGCCCATTAAAAAGTAACGCGTTCCAGCCTGTTCAAAGGTATTGCGCACCGTCGTCGCCAAATTGGTAATGGCCACATCTTCCACATGCTTAACGGCATCCACCCGAAGTCCATCCAAATCGAAAGTATCCAGCCACCACACGGCATCATCCACGAATTGAGCGGTGGCCTCCGGCACGGTGTAATTCACATCGGGCATATAGGTAGCGAAGACGCATTCCAGCCTTTTTGCCGTCCAATCGCAGTCTTGCGTCCCGCATACACAGCCCGCCCTGAACCATTCGGGATGGTCGATAAAATATTCGTGGGCGTGATGCACATGATTGATGACGAAATCCATCAGGACCCGGATGCCTTTTTGATGAGCCGCATCGACCATTGCCTTTAAAGCGGCTTCTCCGCCCAGCCTGGGATCGACCTGCCTCGCTTTTACCGGCCAATAACCGTGATATCCCGTCACCAAATGCTTTTGATCCGAGGCCAAATAGGCTCCATCGGGATTGGTGGCAAAAGGCGTTAGCCAAATGGCCCTCACGCCTAAATCGCTGAGCGTTCCCTTTTCGATTTCCTGCCTCACGCCTTCTAAATCGCCGCCCTGAAAATCGGCCCGTATATCGCTGACTCCCGGTGTTTTCCCCACATTGTTCGATGGATCGCCGTCTTTAAAGCGATCCGTCATAATCATATAAATGAAAGCGTCTTTCCATTCAAAGGATTGGTCTTCAATCCAAAAAATAAGGCGCAGGGGATTCGATGCATAGCCCATTTGATCGGAGGCTTGAACCACCAAGGTATATTTGCCATTTTCGAGTGAATTGGCGTTCAGGCTCAGCACCGGAGGATCGCCCGAAATCGCCGGGGTCACGGCAACTTCGGTGCCCTCGTGTTTTAAAACCGCTTTCACCGAAGCATTATCAAAGCCATGCTTGCCAATTCCATCGATATATTTAACTTCGGCCTGAAATGAATTGCCGGAAATAGAGCTTGAAATCTTTTGAAGCACCGGTCTTGTGCAATCTTCCACGGCCAGCGCCGAATTCTCTTCGCCGCCCACATATTTCCGGTAGCCCTGCCCGGGATCGAGCATCCACTCCGTGCCATTCACCACGATTTTATAGGCCCACAATCCTGGATGAAGAATGACTTCCTGTTCATATTCGCCTTGAGCATTGGGGCCGCTCATCGCGTTGTCTTTATTCCAGCCATTGAATTCGCCGGCCAGCGCCGCGCTCGATACATTCATATTGGCGGGCGGCTTAAATCGCACCATCACAGGGCATTCGGCATTGGGATCGATAACCGAGCCCGACGATGAAGAACCAGGCATGCCGCTCGATGAAGAAGATCCGCTGGAATTGCCTCCAGATGAGCTTGTGCTCGTCGATGAAGCGGCACCCGATGAACTCGACGAACCTTGAGCGCTTTGCCGCTCGCCTGTCGCCGAGCATGAAAACATCCCAATCAAAAGCGCCGGAAAACCAAAACAACCAACCAGGCCAAAGCGTAACGAACGCATAGGAAACACAGCCTCCGCATCCGATGAATTGGGGAAGTCTATGCCCTAAAACAACCCAGAAGAGATCGAAAAATATTCGCCGGCCTGTTCTTGCGGGCGCGGCCCATGATACGGTCGCCTGCCTATGCTGAATCCCAACAAACTCTTGATCGAATCCTGTGTGCGCGAGCTCAAGGACGGTTATGGCTCGACCTATGGCGGGCTAAAATCGGACTATGCCGATATTATTGGCTGGGTATGCAATATGGGGCTCGAGATCATTGCCAATGGCAATGCGCTTTATCACAACGTCGAGCACACGGTGTTTGTGACGCTGGTTGGGCAGCAGATTCTGCGGGGAAAGCATATTCGCGAGGGCGGGGTGTCCTGCGAAGACTGGCTTCATGTGATGATTTCGCTGATATGCCACGATATTGGCTATGTGCGGGGGGTGTGCCGCGATGACCGGCCCAGTCAGCATTTGTTTGCGACGGGCGTGGATGGAAAAACGGTGACGCTGGGTCAGGGGACGACGGATGCCTCGCTGACGCCCTATCATGTGGACCGGGGAAAATTGCTGGTGGAGGAGCGTTTTGGAGGGCATAAGCTCATCGATACGGCGCTGATCCGGGCCAATATCGAATTGACGCGCTTTCCTGTGCCTAAACTCGGCGATCACGATGATACGGCCAATTATCCCGGATTGGTACGCGCCGCCGATTTAATTGGCCAATTGTCCGATCCCCGTTATTTGCATAAGATTCCTGCTCTATTCTATGAATTTGAAGAAACAGGCGTGAATCAAATGCTGGGATATAAAAATCCCGACGATTTAAGAAAAAGTTATCCGAAGTTTTATTGGAAGAGCGTTCATCCTTATATCGCCGATGGGATTGAATATTTAAAATTAACACAGGAGGGCAAGCAAATTCTTTCGAATTTATTTGCCAATGTATTTGAAGTCGAACATGCCCATGTTCATGAGGTGACGGTCTAATGCGATCGTTTTTGCTGGGCGCCCGAAGGTATTTGTCGGGCTGGATGGTGTCGTCGGCGCTGATGCTGAGTTTTGGGGCGCTTTCGTGTGGAGGCGCGGTTTCTACGGCTCCGGCCGCGCAGGATGCGCTTGCGGCTTTAAGCCTTGCGGCCAAGGATTCAACGGATGGCGATGCCGTGGGAAGGCTGCTCTTGGGAGAGCTCTTGCTTCCGGGCGGAGACGCAAAGCGGGCGGCCGATGTGAGGCGCAGGCTGAATGCCCTGGAGACGAACAGCGAGGGGCAAAACAGCTTGTTTGCGGCCTTTGCGAAGGCGACCGACGACGATGCCCACGGGCGCTTCCGTTTGGCGGCTGCGGCCTATATCCAAGCCATTTCGGCGGCCCGCGAGAGCAAACATCCCGATGCGAAGATGGTGGCCTGGGTGAGCGCCTTTCGCTTGATCGGCTTGAGAAATAGCGTTTCTGGATTGTGGGAGCAGGCCAAGAATACCGTGGAGCGCGCCATCCGGCAGCCGGGTTCGATTGGATGGAGGGCGCGGGGCGAACTAATCGGTTTGTATTTGAGCGAGGGCCACAGAAAAGAAAATGCCTCGAAAAAGCCGGGAGATCCTATTCAAAATCCATTGGAGCTGGCGGCGGAGCTCAACGGATGCCTAAAGCATGCGCGCATGGCCGGACCTTTTGGCGTAAGGATTCAGGCCGATAAAAGAACGGCATTTGAAGCCGAGCGGCCCGGGCCTTGGCCCTACACCTTTCCCAAGCTTCCCCGCCAAAAAGAGGCGCCCCGGGTGCTCGGCACCGAACGCAATGGCTGTGCGCTGCGCACCACCGAGAGCACGCAGAGCGGCGTTTTTTATGTGGAAAGCTTTTTCGATCTCGAGGCCGAGACCGATCTGCTGGTGGCGGTGCAGGGAGCGCATTCGGTGTTTGTCGACGATACCCTGGTGCTCTCGAGGGATTCGCGGGTTTGGGGTATTTGGGCGCGTTTTGGGACGGCTCTCCGGCTTTCGGCCGGGCGTCACCGCATTGTGGCCAAGGTGGTCAGCCGCGAGACCTCGATTCGCGTTCTGCGTTTGGATGGCACGCCCGTGGGTGTGGAGGGGTCGGACGATCCTTCGATTCCCTATGTGCTTACGCCTCCCCAGCGGCTGCCCGATCCAAACGAGCTCGATCCTTTTTTTAGGGCGCTGGGTGTGCCTGGCCAGCCCGGCGAAGCTCCTTCTCCGCCGCGCGAGCTCAACGATCCGATTGCGCTCTATTTGGCGTCGTATTTGGCGCATGCCGAAGATCTGGATGATGTCGCGCAAGTCTTGCTCGAGCCTTTGGTGAAAGACCTTTCCAAGGCGACTGGGCCCGCGCTGGCGGCGCAGGCCGTGTATGTGGAAGACGATCCTATTTTTCCCGAGGGCGATGCGCGGGACGTCATGAAAGATTTAAGGGCCAAGGCGGCGGCCAAGGATGCATCGCTGTGGTGGCCGCGTTTTTGGCTTATTTTGGATGAGGGCGATAAAGCGGGCGCGCCATTTGTGATGCCCAAGCTTCGGGCGCTGGCCGATGAATTCAGCGAAGTCCCCGATATTTGGAAGGCGCTGTCCACGGTGTATGGACGCATTGGCTACAAAGCCGAGCAGAGCCTGGCCATCAAAGAGGCCGCGCGGCGTTTTCCCAACGATTTAGAGGCGATTTCGGCGCTGCGCAGGCTGTACGAAGAACAGGGCGAGCTCGAGGCGGCGGACAAGATCGCCAGTCACATGAAAACGCTCGATCCCGACTTGGAAATCGATTTTGAAAGGGCGATTGAGCGGCGCGATTTTAAAAAGGCGGCCGAGCAATTGCAGGAAATCGCTAAAAGGCGGGCCAATCGCAAGGATATCGCGCTGCGCATGGCCGATTTGCTGGTGAGGGCGGGAGCGCCGGGCAAAACAGGCGATATCTCGATGGAGAAGCTTGAAGAAGCCGTGCGCAAAGATCCCGAGGATAGCGCGGCGCATTTGGCGCTGGCCGATGCGCGTTTTGCGGCGGGCGACAAAAAAGCGCTGCACCGGGGGCTCATCGATTCGATTTTATCGGGAGCGGACGATGGATCGCTTCGGGAGGCGATAGAGCTGCTGGAGGGGACGACCGAGCTCAGCGCATACCGGCGCGATGGCAAAAAGATGATTCAAGAGTTTGAAGCCTCGGGCAAAACGATGCCTGGCACGGCGGCGAGGGTCTTGGATTATGCGGCGATTTGGGTGCATCCCGATGGTTCGGCGCGGATGCTGGAGCATGGGATTATTGGTATTCAGTCGCGCGAGGCCATTGCCGAACATGCCGAGCAGCGCGTGCCCCGGGGGCTGGTCTTAAAGCTGAGGACCGTCAAAAAAGATGGCCGGACCTTTGAGCCTGAATTCGTTCAAGGCAAGCCGACCGTGACGATGCCCCATTTAGAAGTGGGTGATTACATCGAAACCGAGAGTTTGGTGAGCCTGAGGGGCGATGGTGAATCGGGATACCGCTTTTTTGGGCCTCGCTGGTTTTTTAGGGAGGAAAAACTATCGTATTGGTTAAGCGAATTTATTGTGATTTCTCCCAAAACCAAACCTATGCAAATTGAAACGGGAGGATCGGTGCCCGAGCCCATGGTCAGCGAGAGCGGGGCCATGGTGGTAAGACGTTTTCGGGTCGATAAAAGCCCTGCTTTGCCCGAGGAACCTCAAAGCGCGCCGCTGTCGGAGTTTTTGCCCAATGTGAGGGTGGGCTGGGGCGTGAGCTTGGAAGACAGCATTCAGCGCTTGATCGATGGTTTCTCGGATGAAACACCCCGCGATCCCAGGCTGATTCGAATTGCGAAGGCCATTGCCGGTGAGCAGGGGGAGGATACCCTGGGCGTGCTTGCTCCTCCCAAGGCCGATGTGCCCTCTTCAAACAAGGCCACCGAGCGTCCCCAGGAAGAGCAAACCCTAAAGACGGCTCAGCGGGTGTACCGCTGGGTGATGAACAATATCGAACCAGACCGGGAGAGTGACCCACGCAAAGCAATTATTGGTAAACGGGGGAATCGCCTGGCGGCATTTATATATTTGTGCCGGCTGTTGGGCCTTGATGTATCGCTCGGGGCGGTGCGCGATAGGTTGATGGCGCCTCCTACAGGACCTTTTAGTGAAGCGGAGTTCTTTGACTCGATTGCGGTGAGAATTGCCGGACCGAAGCAGCCGATGTGGATGGTGGTCCGCGATAAATTCGCGCCTTTTGGCTTTTTGCCCAGCTCGCTCCGGGGTCAGCCTGCGGTGGTGCTCAAGCCTGGAGCGCCCAGGGAAACAACGCCCGCGGTGGGTGTGCCCGATGGGGTGACGCATGAGGGAACGGGGGTGCTTGCTCCGGATGGGTCAATCCGTCTATCCATCGAGCAGCGTTATGATGGTAAGTTTGCGATTTTATTGCGTAATGTAATGGAAACGCTGCCTCAGGCGAGGCTGTTTGATACCATCGAGTCCAAGCTCTTGCCACAGTCGCTTCCGGGGGCAAGGCTTATGGATTTGGATGTAAAGAATGTAGAAGATTTGGATGCGCCGCTGGTCATGTCGATGAAGGTGAAGATGCAGAATTTTGGGCTGCCCCGTGATGGCGGGATGGTAATCAGCCCTCCCTTCCAGGTGCGTCTGGGTGGTCTTGTTGCTCTTCCGGTGAGGGAAACGCCCTTGTATATTTCCGAAAGCGCATCGGTGAAGGTAAAAGTCAATCTGAAAGTGACTTTGCCCGAGGGAGCAAGGGTGCTTTCGCCGCTGACGCCCGCCCGGATCGCACTCGACAATCGATTTGTGGAAGTGACCGATCGGGTGAAGGGTCAAGAGCTTTGGCTTCAGCGGGAAATCGATATTCCCGCCGGAAGGGTACAACCCGAGGCTTATGCCGATTTCGTCGATTTTGTGCGGAGTGCGGAATCGGCCTTGCTCCGTGAAATAGAAATTTCTTTGTGAGTGCAACCAAACCCTGGGTTTGCGCGTATGCTGCCGCGTGCAGCAGGGGAGTCAGATGAACGAGCAGCAAGAATCAGGAACGGGTATGGCGTCGGCATCGGGGAATGGGAGAGAGCGGGCAATCGGGGGTCATGGGCACGAGCGCGTGAATATTCATCATGTGATCAGTGTGGCTCCGGTCTTTGCCAAGGCGTCGAAAACAAGCCGGGATGTGTTAACAGAGCATGCCCGGTTCCGGAGTTTTCCTGAAGGCGCCGTGCTGATTGAACAAGAGGCGCGGGCTTCAGAGATGGGGCTGTTGGTCCGGGGAGCCGTGCAGTTGTGGCGCAAGGGGCCTTTTGCTTCGTATTTGTCGCTTGGAATCTTGGGTCCGGGCGATTCTATTGGAGTTCATTCAATCTTTCAGGATGCGTATCATACCGAGACGGCGACGGCGCTGGAGACGACGGATGTATTGCTGATCGGCGCGGATGTATTGCAATCTTTAACCAATACGGATACCGGATTATGCACGTCGCTGCGGCTGTGGCTGTTGCACGAGCGCAAGGCCGCCGAGGGGCGTATCGCGTCGCAGTTGTTCAGAACGGTGGAAGGGCGGCTGAGCGAGTTTTTGCTTCAGTCGGCCGATCGTTTTGGTACGGCGATGCCGGAAGGTACGCGCATCGATGCGCCGCTGACGCATTTGGAGATAGCGCGGCATATTGGATCGACGCGGGAAACGGTAACACTGACGCTTGGAAGTTTAAAACGCGAGGGCGTGCTAAAGGCGGCCGGCCGGCGATTGATTGTGGCAAACCGGGAAGCGCTGGCTCAGCGGGCTCAATAAGAACACTTGCGATATGAGCGAAGGCGATAGGGATTCAAAACAGAATCGCTCGGTGGTGGAGCGGAGGCAGACCTTTGCCGAGCGGCAGGCGGCGCGGGGCAAAGGCTTGTTTTCAGGGCAAAAGGTGATGGGCCACGGCCCGGTTAACCGTCATGGGATGCCCAAAGTTCCTGTGGAGCAGCGGGTGGTTTCGCATTGGCCGGTGCTCGATTTAGGCGATCATCCCGTTATCGATCTAAAAGCGTGGAGGCTCGAGATCGATGGTTTGGTCGATATGCCCCGTGTCTATACCTGGGAAGATTTTTTAAAGCTTCCCCAGGTGGAGGACGAATCGGATTTTCATTGTGTAACGGGCTGGAGCCGTATGGATAACCGCTGGGAAGGCGTGCAATTCTCGGTGATAGCGAAGCTGGCGATGCCCAGGCCCGAGGCTCGTTTTGTGCACATTACGGCTTATGATCAAGCGCCTGGAAGCGATATTCCCTATACGACGAACATATCGCTGGAAGAGGCGATGCAGCCCGACGTAATGCTGGTTCACCGATGGGAAGGCAAGCCGCTGCCGCGGGAGCACGGCGGTCCGCTGAGGATGATTACGCCTCAGCTTTATGCATGGAAGGGCGCCAAGTGGATTCGGCGCATTACATTTTGCGAGCGGGATGTGCTTGGTTTTTGGGAAGTGCGGGGTTATTCGGCTACGGCCTATCCTTGGTATAACGATCGCTTTTCCCGCTAGCGCTTGGGCTGAGCGCGTTTTTGTTCTAAGTAGCGGGTGCGGACTTTCCTAAAATAAACAATAAGCGCGCCCATGGTGAGCAGGGCGCCAAAGCTGACCAAGAGCTCGAGGGGCGAGCTTGTTTTGGCGAACAGGATGGAGCCTCGAAGCGCCATCAGGGCCGAAAGAAAAATGCCGGAGGCGATGAGGATTTGATGTGCGGCGAGGAGCTGCATGGATGGGTTTTTAGCTATGTATTATGGCCATGTAAAGGCCGAATATCTCGTTGTTTGCTATTTAAGGCATGCAGCACAGGGTTTGGACATTCATATCGCCGGCCGCGGGGGCCGATGCCGCCGTGCAGGATGCCGTCGCCGTTCCGGGGTTTACGTTAACGGATGTGGCATAATTGGCCGGATGGCATTGGCCATCCAGGGGTATATTCGTTAAGTTGCCGTTACAGCTATTGCTTCCATTGTAAAATGAGAGAACACTGCCCATGCAGGAGGCGCCCGCCGTTTCGCATGAACATTGGCAAGCCGTTCCGGCTGGGCTTTGAAATACCGCTTTGGTTTGGCTAAATGGAGCGGCGCATGCGATATTGCCTGAATAGAGCGCGCATAGCTTGTCGGTGGGTTTGGGCAGGCACAAACCTTGGTTTCCACAGGTGCTCGTGCCGCTGGCCACACATGCGCCGATATCGGTGGACGACGCTTGGACAGCCACAGGAGCGCATGCATAGTTATCTGGAGGATAGGCAAGCCCTTTGGAGTAGCGAGTAAGGTCGTCAATATTGGCGCACTCAGGCTGTGTGATGGTCGCGACACCGTATTGAGTGTTGCATTGCGAATCCGTATATGTCCAAACGCCGAGGCTACAGGCGAGGGCGGGCGGACTGCATGCGCATGCGCCGCATTCAATGAGCGAAAGCGGCTCCCACAAAGTTTCGCAGGTACCGGCGGTGCTGCTTACATACACGAGCTTGGCATTGGCGGGAATCGCCTCGATACATGTAAAACCCGCGTCTGTGCAATCGGTGTCATCGCAGTCCGAGGCGCCGTCGCTATCGTTGTCGATGCCGTCGCCGCAGTCCTGTTCAGGTTGAGGCGGGGTTCCCGAAGACGACGATGAAGACGACGACGAAGAGGACGACGAAATACTGCCTCCCGCCGAGCCTCCTGTGCCTGGAAGTCCGCCCGCTTGGCCTTGAGGCGTTTCTTCACCTGAAAGAATACCGCTTGTATTCAGGGCGCAGCCGGCGGCGCCCACATAAGCGAGGGATAACGATGTACACGCGAGAACGACAGCATACAAAGCGCGCATGGCCGGCGATGGTGCCTCTTTTTCACGGAGGCGTGCAAGCATTAAATGCGTTTTTTTGCGGGCGCTCACATACCAAAAGGAAAGTCTTTTCGGTTGAGCACACCACTCTCCCGCACCAATTTGGAAGCCTTGGCGTATTCCACAAGCACGCGAAGACCATAATCCAGCCGCTTACGGGTATAGGCATCGTCGGGCGATTGAGCCTCCGGCCCATTTAGCATTTCGCCCGCCTGACGGACAATCACATGCTCGGGGATATAATGAAGATGAACATTCTTATAGCTGCTCATTCTCATTTCGGCAATGGGATATGCCCCGTTCTTTGAGCCCGAAACACCGATAAGAAGTCCCGGTTTATGGTAGAGACATCCATCGGCGGCGAAGAGGAAAAAATTCTTGAGCGCAGGAGGCACCATACCTCCCCATTCGGCCGCGATCACCACCGCGGCATCGCAGGCCGAGACTTCCTTGGATATCGGTTGCCAGGGCTCTGTCATTTTGGGATCGGAGCGCCAAACGCCTTCTTCCCAAAGGGGAAGCGGATTTTTGCCGAGTTCCAGCACATAGGTGCTGTGTCCGGCATCCTGCGATACAAGCTGCTCGCTCACATAGCGCGCAATCTTGCCTGACTGGGAATCCGGGCGGTGACTGCCTGAAACAATAGCGAATTTCATGGGTTGTCCTTGTTTGTTCTCCACGGGTGAAGTGGGACGCATCTATAGGGTTTTCCCTTCCGTTTGGGAACCCTCTTTGTGAATACATCGGCAAAGATCAAATAAATTATCCCCAGCCCAGAATCTTTCTTGTATACATCCCTTTCGTGTCCGACCAACAAAACCCAAGTGATCTCCATTCTGAGCGAAACGCCGCCGAAGCGCCTTCCCCAGAAGAACCGAAACCCCTCGTTCTCGCGCCCAGCACCACCATCACAACGGCCATCAGCGTGGTTTGCGTTATTCTCGCCGCGCTGTCCTATGTATGGAATGACTATAAAAATCCCGGGCTCATTTTAATCCGCATGGGCGCCAATACGAGCGCCACGTTTGAGCAGTTCGAACTCTATCGGCTCTTTTCCAGTGCCTTCCTTCATGGAGATGTCATCCATCTATTGGTGAATATGATGGCGCTGTGGAGTTTTGGTACGCTGCTCGAGGCGCTCTTGGGGCAAAAACGATATCTATTGCTCTATTCAATTTCGGCTTTATGCGGATCGCTGGCCAGTGCCCTGCTCCGCGCCGAAGGCTATAGCGTCGGTGCTTCAGGCGCTATCTGGGGACTGATGGCCGCGGGTATTGGTATCGCGTATTGGCCCCGGGGACTCTTGCCAGAGCCCGTCGTGCTCGATATGCGAAAGCGGGTATGGGTTCCTTTGGTGATCAATACCCTGTACAGTTTTAGGCCGGGTATCGATTGGCGCGCTCATTTTGCAGGAGGTATCGCGGGTTTTGTTCTGGTGGCCTTTGTGCTCAACCGGGGGTTAAAACCGCTGGTTGAACGGCAATCCGCCTCCGATATTGAAACCGGCGGCGCGCAATTTAGCCGGGTGGGGGCGTGGGTGATGTGCATTTTAATGGGTGCATCTGTTGTTGCGGGACTGGTGATGGGAAAGCCTTGGGACTATGCCAAAGCGCCGAACTACACGCGAGTGACGCTGCCCGGGACTGAAATCAGCCTGGAGCTTCCCACAACCTTGGCCAATCGCATTCAAGTTGAACAAAAAGCCAATGAAACCATGGTGGTCAGCTTTGGAGATCTCGGAGCGGCGCCCATGATCATTGAAGTCATTTATTCGCGTAACGAGCTGGAGGGGTTGCCAACCTTGGCCCGCGATGCATTTATGCAAAATCTTGCCGAGGCAAGCCCACAGCAACTACCCCAGAATTTTAAGCCCGTTGGAAAGGCGGTGCGCACCAATGTAGGGGGCAAGGATTGTGTCGTATTCGAGTCCAAGCTCTTTGAGACGCAGGTAAAGAACTACGGATTTTTACAGGGCGCAAGGCTGTTCTATCTACGCTTCTATTTCTTGGACAAAGGGGCCACTGGATGGACCGAAGTTCCTGAGCGGGTCGTAGCTTCGGTGCGTGGCGGGGACGCGCAGAGCCACCCCTAAACGAAAAATAATCCCCTCCTGGGCAGCGGGCCTCAAAAAAACGATGCCAACAGCATACATCGTATGATAAGCGTGCTTTCCGTGCGATCCGTTCACATGCCTTTCGTTAAGATCTGCTGTATTGCAAGCCTCGAAGAAGCCCGCGTTGCCATTTCGGCGGGAGCGTCGGCGCTGGGCCTGGTCACCAAAATGCCAAGCGGCCCAGGTATTATATCCCACGATATCATTGCGGAGATAGCCGATAGTATTCCTCCTCCTGTGGCGAGCTTTTTATTGACGGCCCGTCAAGACGCGGCAGGCATCGTCGAGCAGTTTCTAGCATGCCGGACAAATACCCTGCAGTTTGTGGATCATGTGCCTCTTGAGGAATTAAAGCGGGTTCGAAGGGAGATTAGGGCGGCGCGGCTGGTTCAGGTGATACATGTGATGGGTCCGGAGTCGATGGACGAAGCGCGGGAGGTGGCGCCCTTGGTGGACGCGCTGCTGTTGGACTCTGGGAATCCCAAACTCGCGGTAAAAGAGCTTGGCGGGACGGGGCGCACCCATGATTGGAATATTAGCCGGCAGATTCGGGATACAATCAATAAGCCTGTGTTTTTAGCCGGGGGCCTCAGCAAAGACAATATTGCCCGGGCCATCGCGGCGGTACAACCCTTTGGTGTTGATTTATGTACCGCGGTTCGAACCGGCGGCGCTCTCGATCCGGCTAAAGTGGTGGCGTTTTTCGATGCGGTGGACATGGCGGGAAAAGCCTAGTCCAAAAGCCCGTCATCCTCGTCGTCTTCCTGATCCTCGTCATCGTCCCCGCTTTCGCCTTCCTCCTTGCCCTCTTCCCAATTGTCCTGCCAATACAGCGCCGTTTCGCTCGGCTTGTCCATCCAATACTCCATGGTCGAAATAATCGCAGGATTTGGCCCTTTCGCCCACACTTCTTCTAAAAATTCAAGGGCATCATCCTGCTTATTCGAATAGAGCACATCCAGCGCTTCCTTGGCAATTTCATCGTCGGAACACGTCAGCGCCTCCATAAATTTTTTACGGAGCGGCTCCAGGGGCATTTTCATATAAAGCAATGCCCGCAAGGTGTCCATAGAGGTTTTCAGCGGGGCCTTCTCGATAATCAAAGGTATCCTGGGGTCGTCGAGACTCAGGCACTCCCGGTAAATAAGGCGTTCAAGGCTCTCCGCCGCCGCGGCCCCGTTCCGGGCCGGAGAATCAAGCCCGCGAAGCGCCAGATCGACATGAGATGGAGGCGAATCCTTCCATAATGACCCCACCGCCACCGCATAGGTGAGCGACTCGGGATGCGAAAGCGCATTGAAAACCCAGCTTTCCGGAAGCAAATCGGCTTGCGCGAGCGAATATTTGCACCCGCCTGCAATCGCGATGAGCTCTGGATGCTCGTCCAGTTCGGCAAGACAGCGCTCGGCCAGCGCCAGGGATTCCTTGTGATTCCGGCGGCATCCTAGACGTATGACAACTCGCTCAAATGTTTCAAAATCCCGGGTTTCATACGCGCGGATGCCCCACTCCGTCAGTTTGCGATCCAACTCTTCCGAGGGGGGCATTGCTCGAATCGCTTCACCGCACCAGACGGCGCAATAGTGGTTTTTCCAATGAGCATCGCCCTTGGTTTCCAGATGAATGGAAAATTCCCATAGACGATCCAGCAATTGTGGAGGGGGAATAACATGCATTAACAGCATGGGCACGGTCGTGGAGATAGGCCATGTGGGAGATAGCATTGCTTCCGTGCCCAATGCCCGCAACTGATCTTTTTGTTCATCGGAGAGCATCTTTTGCACGGAATGCGAGGCGAGGCTGCCAAGCACCCGGTGATCCACGCCGTGAAACGCCTCGGGCCGGGCGAACTTAAGCCAATAGTCAAAGACGGGCTTTCCAAAGCGGGGGATAAGAATCTGAGCCCAGCCTTCAATATTGGAGGGTATTTTCTCGGGGGCCGGGTAGATGCGGAGCTCGGGAAGGCAGGAGAGGATCAACACAAGGGTTTCCCGCTGTTCGGGTGTCATTGCATCCCAATCCACCAGGCCCTCCTGATCGAGCAAGGGTTTTAGCTCGCCGTGGAGCACAATGAGCATCGCCTTGCGGGCATCGTCGGACTTCCCCCGAAGCACCGAAAAGCGGCTCTCAAAGGCTTCGCTGGGGGCTTGTTTTAGCATTTCCATAGGGATGCCGGCCGTGCGGGGCAGGGGGCACGGTTCATTAAAACGCTTAAAATAAAGCTCTTTGGCCTTTTCCGCGATCGAATGGCCAGGGTCCACCGCTCCCTCCAGAAGCCTTGGCCGAGCCAGCTCATCCGGCAATTCTCCGGCGGCTTCTACGGCATGATAGCGATCGAAGTAGCGATCGGCCAACAGCCATGTGTCGATTCGGGATAGCGCCCGCTCGGGATATCCAGCCGCGAGGGCCCTGAGCGCCCACGAAGAATCGGTGCCCTCACGCTTGCCTTGAATATCTTTGCATTGATTATCCACTATCTTTTCCAAAGGCCGGTAGCCCTCGGGCGGGGGAAGCTTTTGAACGGCTTGAAACAAGGCTGTCGAGTAATTGTAGATCACTTCCCAGGCAGGCGAACCAATCATTTCGGGGAGGGGGTGTTCGACGGAATCGTCCAGTTGCCACTGGACCTCGCCCGGTTCAAGCGCACCCATAGCCAACAATGCCTCCAGAGCGGCTGTGCGAAGCTCGGCATGAGGCTCTGTGAGGGCTTGTTTTAGGGCTGGAATACCTTCAGCCGAGCGGCCCGCGCCCAGCCAATGCGCAGCCATCAGCCGGGTATCCCAGCTTTTGCTTTTGGTGACAAGGTTGGACAGCTTTTGCCCCAGCTCGGGAAATTTCCGGGAAGCAAAGGCTTCGGTGATCGATTCCTGAAGAACAAAATTCAGCCATGAATCGGCATGTTCGGCCGCTTCGACAAAGAGCTCGACAATATCATTGAGATGCGTAGGCGGGGACATGAAACCCAAAGTAAAGAATAGACCCACGCGCAGAGAACGGGGAATTCGATCCAAGTGCCGGATGACAAGCCTCCAGAGCCTTAGATTCTCCACCGGATGATTTTCCATGGGGACGATGGAAAAGGCCATCTTTTCAACGGTACGGGCAAGGCGGCGGGTATGGCGCGCTTGGGTTTCCATTGATTGGATGGCCCAGACCCGGTTTACCTGGGCGGCGAGCTCACCGCATTTTTGTTGGGCTTCCCGCACAAAAGCCAGCCTCTTCTCCTCGGCGGCCTGCTGTTCTTCCTCGGTCGTTGGAAGCTTTGGAGGGGGGACAGGCTCGGGGGCTTTTGCATGAATCGAGGGCTCATTGAGAAGCTTTTTGACGCCCTCGGCGCTGGCACCCATCCAGGCAAACTGCTTTGCCATGGATTTATCGAATACATCTTTAGCCATTTCCCAGACTCCTCCTGTGCGCGATGGGCCTAGCCTGCCTTGGAGGCCGCTTCCACATACGAGGGAATCTCGTCCAACGCCACTTCGCTCTGCGTTGCTTGGACCAGATTCTTCACAATACCCACCCCGCGCTCCATTTCCTGGGGCGCCAGCACAATAGCGAAGCGGGCGCCCAATTTGCTCGCCTTGGAAAGCCCATTCTTAAAGCTTAAAGGCTCAAAGGCCGGCACCGTGCTAATCGACCGCTGCCGCAGCGATCGGCACACCGAACGAAGCGCATTGCGGTGCTCCGCCGCCGTCGTCCACGCATAGACCGTGGGGGCAATCTTGGGCTTGGGCAAGAGACCATGCGCGTCCAGAAAATTCCAGGTGGTTACATCACCCATTCCAAAACCGATTCCAGAAATTCGATCGCTGGTAAAAAGCGAAGCCAAATCGTCGTAGCGCCCGCCTCCAAAGATTGACCGGTTGTTATCCGGCGATGTATCAAAGACTTCAAACACGGTTGAAGTGTAGTAATTAAATGCCCGGATGATCATGGGATCGTATTGGAGTGGGGCATCGGCCAGCCCATCTTTGAGAATCTTGGTCAGACGCGATCGCTGAGCGGCTTCATGGCCTGCGGCCTTGCTGTAATCATGTAAATCCATGCGCACCAAGTCATTGAGCCGCTGAATCTGATCCTCCGACAGCCCCGCGGCCTTGAGCTCGGCCAGCCGATGCTCTTCGCCCGTCTTTTCCCAGCCGTCCACCGCCAGCGTCACCTTCGCCTGGTGTTCCAGCGGAACCCCCACATAATTGGCCAGCGCCGCCTCCACCAAAATGCGATCGTTCACCCGAAGCACATACATCTCGGGCGTTGCTCCCAACGATTTCATGATAGCCGAGACCAATTCAAAAATCTCGACTTCCGCCTCCAGCGACTCGCTTCCAAAAATATCCACATTAAGCTGCCAATGCTCGCGAACCCGGCCCCGCTGCGGCCGTTCATAACGAAAACAATTGGGGTGGCTATACCACCGCGCCGGCATGCTCAATTGCGACGCATTGGCCGCAATCATTCTCGCTACCGTTGGGGTCATCTCAGGCCGGAGCGCCAACTCTCGATCGGCTCTGTCTTTCAATCGATACAATTGAAGATTGGCGATTTCCTCGCCGGATTTTGCCTCATAGATCGCCGCCGGTTCCATGGTGGGACCATCGTACCGCTGAAAACCAAAGGTTTCGGCGGTCCGGTAGAGACATTGAAAGATCTGCGAGCGCACGGACATCTCCTCGGGGAGAAAGTCCCGCGTGCCGCGGTAGGGCTGGGTGGGAAGTTTTTTGGTATTGGGCGTGGTATTGGCTTTTTCAGACATGACGCACTCTCGTTTCCGCGGGCGCTCCTATACAGAAGCCTTGCGCGCGTGTAAAGAGTTCCGCGCATCTTTCCCCTTCTCATGAAAAAAGGCTTGCGGTATAGTGGCGCGATCCGGCGCGACCCTCATATAAAACCGCGCTCTTTCGCAAACCATGAGGCAGCCATGATTCGGGCGAAGACCGTCTCCATTGTAAGTGACGATGCTTTTTCGGCGGGCCAGGAATGCGCGACCAAATATAACCATTCACAAGTATTGGACGGTATTTATAGCGTATTGCCCAACGTTCAATTGGCTGGGTGCTCGAGCTATGCTGAAATCAATTCGGAAGAAGGGTTAACCCATTCGGCCACGGCCATGGGATTGAAATTAGATCAAATTGAGTTTAAAATCTTTCAAATTGAAGACGTAAAAGAGGACAGCCATTCGGCGGGCCGGGACTTTGGCGCTGAAGTTCTAGGTTTTGAACCCAACCTGCTCATCGTCTTTCCGGACGGGCTGCGCTGCAACGGCACACAGTTTTTATTGGGTCTCCAAGAGGTGCTCGGCAAATTGTCGCCGGTCCAGGGCGCAACCATGCATCATGACGAAACCTTTACGATCGCCCTTGTCCGAGCCTAGATCATGCGTTGCGAAAGCTGTTTGCTAGAGGCTCCCGAAAGCCTTGACATGCCCCTGGAGGCATTTGCTGAACAATTATCTCACTGTGATGAATGCCCGCTGTTTAGTGGGGAGACGGCTTCGGGGCCGGTTCAGCTTTTGGTGCGGCGCTTCAAAGAGCAGACGCGGGTGCTTCGAAAGACCCGGAACACCTTACGCAAAAAAGATGCGGAACTGGACGATCTCAAGAGCACCCTCGATCGCTATGAAGATCGGATAGGCATCTTGGAAACGTTTCAGAAGGCCAGCTCCATGGAAACGGAAGCGGAACTCAGCCGGCGGCTTTCGCAATTGGAGCAGCAGCAGCGCTCAATCGCGGCCATGTCCACGCCGATCCTTCAAGCTGGGGAAGGGGTATTGGCGCTACCGATTATTGGCGTCGTGGATGAGAACCGGGCCCAAAGCATGATGCAAAGGCTGCTGGATGAGATACGCCGCACAGGGGCAAGACATGTTATTTTAGATCTAACGGGCGTGGAGCATGTGGATTCGGCGACGATTGAATATTTGATCCGGTTATTTGGGGCGGCGCGGCTCTTGGGGGCAAAAGTGGTAATCACGGGCCTAAGGAGCGAGATCGCCAATCGGATGGTATCGCTGGGCGTGGATTTATCGCAGGTGACGGCGATTCGGGATGTAAAACGAGCGCTGAGTTTGCTTCAGCGGGGGCGCCTGGCGTAGCGTGGATGTAGCGTGGATGTAGAACTTAATTCATTCCCCCGGCCCCATCCAATCCGGCATCCATCATACTCCCGCCGGCACCGCTAGAGCTCCCCGTTACGCCCGTGATCACAGGCGTGCATAGCGCGGGATATTCATTGCAATCATCATCGCTGCACGCCGAAAGCCCAATACCCAATAAAAACGCCGCCCCGGCGGCCAACCCAAGCAACTGAACTCGATCGGCTCCAATCAAACATCGAAGGCGCATAACAACACAAAACCTTTCGCGTCATCAAAGTGATATCAAAATAATATCAAAAAATATCAAAAATATCAAAAATATTAAAAATCAAAAACGGCCCTGCAAAGCAAAACCGCCCACCGTAGGACCGATTACCGGCGTAACGACAAAAGCCTCCTGCTTTCGCTCCGTAACACCAATCAAGGCATAACCCCCAACCGCCAACAGCGCCGCTCCCGCCGTCGCAAAACCAACAATCGCACCCACCCGATACGCATTCCGATCTTCAAGCGCCGTCTCCAGCTCACCGCATTTCCCCGAAGAAATCAGCGAACTCGCCGCCTGACCCGACGCCGATACCCCCACGGCCACACAACCCGGCACAGGCGAAGCCAATATCTCATCGCTCAGCGAAGAAGCCTGGCTCGCTGACGCAAGCGAAAGCGAAGTAAACAAAATCCCAAGCCCAAGACCCACCCCGCCCGTCACCACGCCCCCAAACACCAATCCCTTATCGAGACCCTTTAGATAATAAGGCGCCTCATCATCAAACTTTTCGCTTTCCTCGGCGAATGCAGGCGAACCATGCCCGACACAGCACGCCGCAAGCATCAACCCCGCCATCCCCGCGGAGAAACGTTTAAAACCCTTTTTCGAACCGGCCGATTGCGTTTGACGGAACATCACGCACGCAGTGAAGCTCAATTCCAGCTCCGGCTCAAGAAAAAAATGCAAGAAAAATAATGCCGCTCCTACAGGCTCGAAAATCAGCCAAACCACGCCCATTCAGCCATGGACAGCGCCCCGCAAATCCTTTACAACGCAAGGTATGCGATACCCCAACACCGCCTTATGGGCCACTATCCTCGCGGCCATTGTTCTGTCCGCGCCCGAGGCCCAGGCCCAAGACAAGTACGCCCTAGGCGTATTCCACTTCAATGTCCAATATGTTGCCGGAGGGATGTATGGCTATTGGGCCGTACCCAATGCGGAACTCGATTTGGATGCCGGACAAATCGAGGATTTGATTATCACCGAAAGCCTGGCTCCCGTTATCGAGCTCTATAAACAGCATCCAGCCTGGGGCGTAGATATCGAAATGCAGGGCTATATGCTCGACGTGCTTGCCGCAAGGCATCCACAGCTCCTCGATACCATGAGAACCATGGCCAAGGCCAGCCAAATCGATATCGTCAGCTTTCATTATTCCGACCAGTTGTATATCGCCTATCCCCAAGTGGATTGGGAGCGATCCCAGAAACTCACGGCGGAAACCTTTAAAAAGCACGATATCCCTCTATCCCGCAGCGTCTTCTGCCAGGAAGGCCAGGCCGGCGCCGCCCTCGCCGCGGCGATGAAACAAGCAGGCTATCAAACTCTGGTATGGCCCAAAAATTTATGGATCTATCAGCATGGCGACTTTGAGGCCCAGCCTTTATATGCCTTCGGCGACGGTTTTGTTATCGCCGGAAGCAAAGGCGTCAGCTATCAGCAGGGCAATACCGATATCTCCGTTACCTGGACCTTTCTCGATGATGGAGAACTCTTGGCCACCGATGATTTCAACCCCTATTTCCCCGATCTATTTAAACACGACCCCGCCGCCGTCGCCGAATATGAAGCGGGATTGCTGGCATTGGAAAGCCAAGGCTATAAAATCTCTACCGTCGATCAATATGTCGAAGCCGTGAAAAGCAAAGTCATACCCGCCCAGCTCCCCCCGCTGCTCGATGGAACCTGGCAGCCCAATAGCACGGACGGCGTTCTAAAATGGCTGGGCGGAAGCGGCCTTTGGTATGCCGACGAGCGGGACAACGAAGTCCGAACCCTAGGCGCCTTGGCCCACCGCGAACTTCTCGCCGCCGAAACCATCGCCGCCCAGGCCGGCCTGGATGCCCAAGCCAAACTTGCGGGGGCATGGAAGCTTATGTTTTTAGGCCAAGTCTCGGATGCCAGCGGAATCAATCCCTTCCGGGGCGAAGTGGAGTATGGAATCGCTCATGAAAGCGAAGCCCTGAGAATTGCCCGCGAAGTGATTCGCCAGGCCAAAGAAAAGCTCTCGTTTGCTCAAGTCACCATCGATCCGGCGGCCAACACAGCCGTGGAAGGCCCACAATCGGGGGAAAGCGCAACACCGCTTCAAGAAGCGCCCCTCGCCCTCGTCATCGACGGAGGCGATCGAAAAGTGACCCAGCGATGGGAGCGCATGAGCCCAAATAAAGTGAGCGTTGAAATTCAATTTGGATCGGGAGAATCGCCTTATCTTCAAGTCCTCTTCCCAGGCACGGGAGCCGAATCGTTTACAACGACCCGGGCATTGGACGACCACACCCCCGTTACTTATCAGCGAAAGGATTTTGTATTTGAGCATTTTTATTTGGCCTTGCCCACGGGGCTTATTAGCTTGGATTCTGGGCTCTTTGTCATTAAAGATCAAGCCTTTGTGCATCTAGCCGCCAAAGTGGAGGCCCAAAGCGGCGATATTCTCTTTGCAGACAACACGGCGCTGCCCAATACCCCGGTCACATGGCGCTTTGAATTGGTGGAAGGAACGGCCGAGCAAGCGGTACAAGAAGCGCTGGCGCTCAATGGAACAAGGAGGCTTGTGCGATGAAAACACGGACAATGATGGGTATTTTATCCGCCTTAGCCATGGTGGCATGCGCCGAGGACGATCAAGTCATCGCACCTCCCGGGCCGCTGGAAGGCACCCTGGCGCTCGAGATTCGGGATCAGGCTCAAGTGAAGATTGAAGGGATGGGAGATAGACCCACAATCTCCATTCAGATATCCAAAGGCTTTGGTGTAGCGCCCGAGGCGCTTATGCTTACCGCGCAGGGATTCATCGAAGAATTTCCCGAAGCCAAGATGAAACTCTATACAGCCCGCTTTGATCCTCAACCGGTCGACAATAGCCGCTGTGGAGCCGAACCCGTAGCGCTTGCGCTCAGCCTCCATCAAAAAGAAGGAGCCCGGGTATCGGGATCGCTGGCTGTCTATTGTGGAACGGCAATCGATGGAGGAGAACCGATTCGTATTCTTAGGCTGAGCGGGGAACTGCGCTCTAAATAATAAGACTGCCCTATTGCACAAAAATCATCGCCGAGCGCGCGGGAATGCTGGGCGAAGGCCCTGAAACGCTATTCCCCGAGATTAAATCTTTTAACATACCACTGGGCAGACCGCCCGCATTGGCCGCCCCGTCTCCCCGGTTTATCGCAATATACAAAACATCGCTGCCCTCGCTTCGCTTATAAACCAGCGTATCGCCCGATGCCGATACCGATTGAAAGCTTCCCGTCCGAAGCGCCGGATGTTCACTCCGAATCTTTGCCAGCTTGCGAATCAAGTCCTTCAAGAACGTCTGCCCGCCGCTATAACCATCCCATTGCATATCGCGCCGGTTATCAGGATCACCCGCGCCAGCCAGCCCCACCTCATCCCCGTAATAAATCAGCGGCATACCTTTTAAGGTAAACAAAACAGCAAACGACGCGCCCAGCCGCTCATAAGCGCTCATCCCGCCTGGAAGCCCAGGCTGATTGGACCAAGCCCTGTCTTTTCCATCCGTCCATTGATTGTTCCACATCGGAATGTCTTCAGCTAAATGAATGGCCCTCGGGATATCGTGATTCCCTATAAACGTACTCATCACGCTACCCTGCGGATAGGCCGTATCATTCGCCTTTAAAAACCCATCCAGCTCTTGCATCGTGCCCTGCCTCATCAGCACCTTATGCGCAAGCTCCATACGCAGCGGAAAATCAAATTGCCCGTCCAGCTTGGTCTTGGGATCGACAAATTGCTTGATCAACCCGATATCCCCCGTATAGGTCTCGCCCACCATATAAAAATGAAGGCCCCCCTTCGCATCGACCTCGCTATTGGTACGGCTCCTCAAATCCAGCAGCCATTGCATTTCCACATGCTTAATCGCATCCAGCCTAAATCCATCGATACCCGTTTGCTGAATCCACCATATCGCATTATCCACCGAATACTTCCTGGCGGCCGCATTGGTAAAATTAAAGTCGGGCAAATAATCCGTAAACCAGCATTTTAAACCCGTCGGACCATTCCAGGGACAGCCTTGCCCGCATATACAATTACCTCCCATGCCATTATCATTGGGCCAGAACCAATCGGGATGAGCCGCATACACCGGCGAGCTATTGTGCACATGATTCATCGCATAATCGAGAATCACACGGATATTCTTGGCGTGCGCCGCATCGACCAGCGCCTTTAAATCTGCCATCGAACCAAAATGTTCCTCGGTCTTCTCCATATCCTTGGGCCAATAGCCATGATAGCCGCTATACAAATACGGATCCGGGTCCACGCCTTTACCAGGCTGCTCGGTATTGTCCGCCGGTACCGTCAGCCATAGAATATTTACCCCTAAATCATTAAAATATCCCTCATTGATTTTCGCCGTCACGCCCGCATAATCGCCCCCATGGTAATCGGCCGGAGGCTGTACGCCCGCGCTTGGACTGCCATTGTTGGATGGATCTCCATCCAAAAAGCGATCCACAAATACAAAATACAAAACGCCGTCGCTCCATTGAAAGGTGCCCGAAGACCCGCCAACGCAGGTATAATTCTCACACGTCTCGGGATCGAGCACGCTATTAAAACCCCCGAAATTATCCGATACCTGCTTGGGATTCTTAGGATCCGGAACCCAAGTCGCCCCATCGATCACAAACTTATACAAAACCTGCTGATTGTAGGGAATTTGAACCGTTCCCACAAATTCATTGCCCATCTTCGCCATAGGCACGCCCGTATCCCATGCGCCAGGAGCAAAATCCCCCCGGACTTCAACGGAGCTTTCATTGCCCATCGCACTATAACTAAACACATGATCGCAGCGTTTTTGGGCATCGCTGCATGTCACAGGGCCTCCCGTGCTGCTGCTGCTGGACGACATCCCAGCATCGGGAACGGGCATATCACCTCCATTGCCTTCGGCGCAGGAAGCGAAAAACCCCGTAGAAGCCAAAACAAAAGACGCAGTCAACAGTGGAAATGCAAACGTGTGGCGTTTCATAGACTTAGCGCGTTCTCCTGGGACCTTGTTTAGATACGGCAACCTTGGGCTGTTTTACAACACTTGAGGACTTTTTTGGGGCCGCCTTGGGCTGAACCTTCTTCGTATCCGGTGCAGCCTTGGCCGGAGCCTTCTTCGCCTTCTTGGGCTTGGGCGGCGGAGCAAAGCTCTGAATTAAATCCTTATAATAATTCATAACACGAACCGTCTTCTCGCCCGGCTTACAGAAGATACGCTTATCGGGATTGCCATACCCCTGATACCCCGCGAGCCACCGTTCCGGCGCATCGCTCTTCGTATGCTTCTTACAAAAATCGATATTGGCCCCGATAACCGTCCCCATACGCCCGATATTGATCACCCCATCCCGAAGCGACTCCTTCACCTCCAAACAAGCCTCGCTCGGCGCATTCACCGGATCGGCATCATCCCGGCACGCCCCCACATAACGCGCCCGCACCTGACCCAAGCCAACATCCTCCCCATCCGGAGAAATCAGCGTTGGATACCACTGCGTCTCAAAATGAACGATGGCCACGGCCAGAAGCGGATCGAATTTATGCTTTAAAGCCGCTTCATTGAGCGCCTTGGCATAACGTTCGGCTTCGGCTTTGGGCATTTGAGGCCGGGACAGATGCATCGCGGCGATGAGGATGGCGGCGGCTCGAATCATGGCCGTTTCCCTTTGACATAGCCCTTTTGGCTGGGCCAACTTTTTGTGAGCGGCTCTTTAAAAAAATATTTTTTTGCCTTCTCTCTTTGTCATTCGCGATGCTTGTGCTGTAGCGCACCTTTTGCGTCCAACCCGCGAAGATTGCCGGAACCACAGCGACTCGAGAGCGCATTTTGGCCCAATTCAAAGGAGATAGAGCCTGGCCTAAAGATTGCTAAAACCTAAACGTACGAGGAACCCAAGATGAAACGAGCAAACCTACTGGTACTTTGGGCAATGGCCATTGGACTAAGCGCTGTGGGAATGATTGGATGCGCAGCGGAACAGAAGCAAGACGCCCAATCGGCCGGCGAACAATCCGAAGGCGCGCGGGAACCTCGGCCGACGCCCAACCCGAAGCCGATTCCCGATCCGAAACCGATTCCCGAGCCTGGGTTGCCTGGCCCGCCCAATCCGCCCGATCCTCCGCCGCCGCCATTAGCAGCGCCGAAGTGAATAAAAAAGTATAGACAAAGCCATGCCATTCCTCTAAACGTTTGCGGAACAGCGGCATATCGCCTGATATCCCGCATAACGTTTGTGAACATGGCTCTCTATGCGCATCCTGATACCCCTTCCCTCGATTGATTTCGATCCAACCGAGACTGCGATCCCCTGGAAGCTTCTCAGCGAAGCGGGGCATGATATCCTCTTTGCCACACCCAACCAAGAGCCCGGCGAGGCCGATCCTCGCATGGTATTGGGAACGGGCCTGGGACCGTGGCGAGGTATTCTCCGAGCCCGTCAAGACGCGCGTGAAGCCTACGGAGCGATGCGAGAGAGCAAAGCCTTTCGCCATCCCCTGAGCTACAAAGACCTAAACGGCGAACTCCAGATAGACGGCCTTATCCTCGCGGGCGGCCACGCCCCTGGGATGAAAACCTATTTAGAGTCGGCCGAACTTCAAAGCTACGTAGGCCACTATTTTGCAACGGGCAAGCCCCTTGGCGCGATATGCCATGGCAACATTGTATTGGCGCGTAGCCGCGACCCTGGCACCGACCGCTCCATCCTCTATGGCCGCCGCGTAACGGCCTTACCTGCGATGATGGAGATGAGCGCATGGGCGATGACCTGCCTATGGTTAGGCAGCTATTACCGCACCTATCCTGAAACGGTTGAAAGCGAAGTGAAGCGGGCAATAGGTCCTGAAGGCCACTTTGACCCCGGCCCGCCCGCGCTACTCCGGGACAGCCCCACCCACCTTGCCCGGGGCTTCACCGTCAACGACCGCAATCTTCTCACGGCCCGCTGGCCGGGAGACATCTACAAATTCACCAACGACTTCCTCACCCTACTCCAAACGCCCGCCTAGCCCAACAAAGCCCACTCCCCACTTACTCTACTTACTAAATCGCCCCCTCTGCTGACTTGCCAAGTCTGTGACAGAGCGCGAGCGAGCGCGCCAAAGCTAGGAAGGGCGACCGAGCCGTACATCGTACGGTGAGGGAGCCCGACCGACGATTTGGCGAGCGCAGCCGCGCTCTGTCACAGACTTGTGGAGGTGCTGGGAATCGAACCCAGGTCCGCAGCCCATCCAACTTATCCTCATTCACGTGCGTAGCCGCACAACCCGTACGGCGGGGTTCGTGAATTCGGTCACGACCTATCCTTCGCTAATCTTGGCCGCGCTATCGAAGGCGCCCTCGCGCGGCCCAGCCCTAGTGGTTGACACCCTTAGGATACCAGGACGATCTTTCCCTTGGATGGCTCAGCGGTTCTTAGGCCGCCAGAACAATGGCGTTGTCGTTCGCACGTAAACGTCCCGCTTGATGAGGCGGAGCAGGAGCCGCCGGCACGCAGACAAGTTTTCAGAGACCACGTCGAAACCGATCACCCCCCAGGAGAAAGCCCTTTCGGGCTGCTGCGCGCCTCCCGGCGTCGGTTGAGCTCCCTCACCGTACGATGTACGGCTCGGTCGCTCGCCCTAGCCGCGAGGCTGCTCGCGACGCCCGAAAGGGGCTTTCTCAGCGAGAGACGAGACGACGAGGTCTCGATGAAGCAAGTTGCCGAGAGAGCGCTTTCAGGTTCGCGAACGGGGCGAGAAGAGTGGCGTTTGGGTTTGTTCGGAGGAAGAGGTTGTTTTCTTTCAGAACATGTGAGGCCAATCGCCGCTTTTCAACAGGGCGAAGTTAATGGGTGAGGGGCGGGGATGTCAAGGGTTTTTTTTGGGGTAGGCAAAAAAGATTTGGCCGTTGTGCCTTGCTTGGAACGAGAGGAGGCTTTCCGTGGGAACTTTGTCAAGCAGAAGCACCAGGTCAAGAGCCCCGGTCGGATAGAAAGGGCATGATCTGGGTCATCCGGGTTTCGTCAGGCAGGGTGCCCAGGGTTTCGTGGCATTTGAGCAGCAGGGCGATCGAAGAAGAAACTTGCTGCGCGAAGGCCCGAGGATTCTGCGGATAGAGCTTCCAAACAACATCGAAGGCTTCCGTTGCCAGGGAAAGGGCCTCTTCATGACGTCCTAGATTGCTATAGTAAATCGATAGATTGTTTAAGCCCATGTGGAGCTGTGAAAGATAAGCTTCGGGCTGCTGCTTGGCCAAGTCTCGGCAGATGGTTAGGGCCTCCTGTGCAGATACGAGGGCTTCTTCATGGCGGCCCAAGGCGTGTTGACAAGCGCCCAGATTTTGCAGGCTTGCGGCGAGCTGCGGGAGAAAAATATCGGGCCGCTTCTGGACCAAATCGCGACAAAGGGCCAGTGCTTCCTGCGCGGATGCAAGGGCTTCTTCATCGCGGCCCAAGGCGCTTTGAATTACGCCCAGATTTTGCAGGCTCAAGGCGAGCTGCGGGAGAAAAATATCAGGCCGCTCCTGGACCAAATCGCGGCGGATCGCTACCGCTTCCTGTGTGGATACGAGGGCTTCTTCAGGGCGGCCCAAGGCATTTTGAAATACGCCCAGATTGTTCAGGCTCCCGGCGAGATGCGGGAGAAAGATATCAGGCCGCTCCCGGACCAAATCGCGGTAGATGGCCACCGCTTCCCGCATAGCTTCCAAGGCTTGTGCAGGGTGTCCATCCGCCCTCCATCCATACGCCGCTTGTGACAACGCAAATGCCCGCCCTTCCGACCCCGGCTGTCGCGCATTGGCCTCCTCCATCCAATATGCTGCATCCGGTGCCGTCTCCGGGTCCTGTCGCTCCTCCAGCAGCCTTTCAACCGTTCCCCGCGCCGCCGTTCCCGTTAATTCCAGCACAATCGCCCGCGCAGACCATAAATCCGGCGCCGCTTCCCGCACTGGCACTTTCAGAATAAGGGGCAGCGCCAGGACCAATCCTCCCGCCAAGCGCCGCTTGATGGCTTCGCGCCTTTCGTTCGCTCTTAAGAAAAAGTGCATCCATGCATCCTTCCATGAATGCTGCTCTCCCCCTTCCGCGTCTACTTGCAAGGATTGCACCCATATACAGCCCGCTCCAGCCCGCTCTTCCGATAAAAGCCATGGCAATGCTTGATGCAGTTCATCCGGCGTTTTCGGCATCCAAATGTCCATCCGCGCCCCCTCGGTCACCATTCGCTCCGCTGTCCGTTCCCGCAGAGTCCCTGCTTCCAGCGATGAAGGGGCAAATATAAACGCCAGCCAAAAGCCAGCCGCATACTCAAGCATTACCCGAAAACGCTCCCATTCCTCTTCGTTTCGTTCGTTGAGTTGCCCTGGAAGCTTTAATGCTTGGAGCTCGCTCATCTTATTTTTTCACGTTTCGCGCTTCAACTTCGTCCGCAAGCTTAAGCACATGGCCGCGAATAAAGGGATGCACATCGTACCATTCTGGCCCATTGCGATAACACAATACCATGTTGGTATCGAAAAAACGCGCAAGCTCTACGAGCTTCGCTTGATCGTCGAGTCTCGCTTCATGTGTGCGCGCTATCTTCGCCAGCCATACCGCATCGTTTTCGGCAATGGGCAGCGATTCCGCCCGCATCTGATCCAGCGCCCGCGTTACGACTCCCGTATCCGCAGGCAGGCTTTGGGTCCGCCGAATGACTTCGGCCACGATACGTAGCAAATCCCGCATATGCCCTCCCGATTCGGCGATGATTCGCTTGTATTCCGTATCGGGCAATAGCCGCGATGCTTCCGCATGCCTTTTCTTAATCAGTTCCAGCAGGGCATCCAGGCCCCGTCCGGCCACGCTGTCCTCTCGGTCTTTTACCTTGATCGCGGGGAACATCTGCACCGCGCCTACGGGATATAAAGTGCCTAGATTGGGATAGCGCACTTTTAGAAAGGGAGGAATCGTATAAATCAGGTGCAGTCCAGGAATTCGAAGCTCATCCGAATGCGTCGCAAAGAGATTTTCAATGGATGCCTGCACCTCCTTGGCATTGGTATAGGTGCCGCGAATATGCTCCACCGAGTCTACGATCAGAACGATCTTAATGGTCTTGCCATATTTCTTCTGCAGCTCTTTACGGCATTCTTCGAAAAACTTCCGCACTTCACGGACAAGGGCTCCGATATGGCCCTCCATATGTTTTTGAACTTGCTCTTTAAAGGTCGGGTCTTCCTTGAGGCTTCCTTCCAGGCCCAGTTTCGCCGACACTTCCGCGCCTTTTTTGATTCCCGCGATTTCGGCCTCGGTATTGGCTGTGGCCGATAGTTCGAGCGATGCCTTGGATAGCTTGATGGATGCCAAAAAAGACCGAAATCGCTGCCATACGCTTTCGCTGAGGCCATGTTTGCCCAAGAGCTTTTCGTCCTCCATAGCGGTGCCAAAGGCGCCTGTCATTGCCAGGAGAAAGTCGCTGATATCAATAGGCGTGGATATATTGATATAATCTTCGATATCGACCAGCACGGTTTTGGCGCCGCTATCATCGAGGCGTTTTTTTAGCCTGCGCAATTCGGTGCTTTTGCCAATGCCTCGAAATCCAGCCAAAAGCTGCACGCTGTCGTCGCAAAAGTCGATGGTCTGTTCCAAAAGCGCGACCGGATCGTCTCCGAGCAGGCCGTGTGGCTCGTCATAGAGGGGAATATAGCGCGGATCGTCTGGAGATAGGGGCACGTCCATGACGTTGCGGTAGAATTCTTTGAGGAAACGGCGGTCTTCTGGGGCCAGGGTGGTCATCAGGGGCGAGCCTACAATGTTGAGGGAGCTGCGGGCAAGAAAAATGATGGGGTAGCAAAAACCGCCCCCCATCATCGCTTTTTTTATCAAAACCGCTGACGGGCACCGCCTTTAAGCGGGCTTGTCGTTCCCCGGCGCCGCTGGTTCGCCGCCATGTTGATCCGGCTCGGCGCTTTTCGCGGATTTTTCATACCTCTTCGCCACCGCTTCCAACGATTGGCGCAGGGCGATGGCTCTTTCCCGGTCATCGGCCGCAAAGCCTCGCTCGCTTAAAAACGCAAGCCAGTCCACGGTATCGCTAAACACAGAAGCGCAATCGGAGAGGGCCGCTTTTTGCCGTTCAAAGGGTCTGCCGGAGCCCTTTCCATGACCGATGGCGGCGGCGAGGGTATGGGTGGCTTGAGCGATTTCATCCATCACACTCCCCAGATCCAATGAGAAATCGATGTCAATTTCTTGACGGGGAAACCAGATCGTTCTCTAGTCGCTTTGCATAAGGCAAGGAGATTTTATGACCACGAAGAAGATGTTGAGTAGTGCATTTGCGATATTGCTGCTTGGTGGATGTGTTGCGATTTCTGAGAATGCCGAGGATGAACCCATTGGTGAGGCGGATCTCGCGTTTACCATTGACAAGAACATCATTGCCGTCAGCGAATCGCCGCCCGATCGCAACACATGGCCGAAAACGGTCACATGGTGTGTTGGAAGCGGTCATGAAACGCATGGCCCATTTTATTGGAAAGTCTCGTGGTCGAATTCCCTTCAGCAGACATCCACCAATTGTATTTCCTATACAAGCTCCGGTGAAATCTGCGGGCTTTATGCAATGGTCGATCACGATTCCGCGGGGCACACAGGGGATGTGAACAATCCAAAAACCTATAGCCTCTATGATCACCGTAATCCGATCATACCCAGTATTGTGCCTTCGCCGACGGCCCAACCCGTGATCAACCAAGCGGTCTCATTTACAGCTCCGGTACCTCACTGTTCACATCATTGCGATGGCACGGGATCTATTGTATGGCAGGTTAAGAGCCAATCCGGAATTTGGTATGACATTTCTGGCAGCCAGGATGTATGCACATGGTCTGTGAATTCATCGACGGCAGGCACGGAGATCTACCGCCTCAAATCAACGCATCAAGGCTATGATTCCTATAGCAACGAAATGGCCGTAACTTGGGTGATTCAGCCGCTCTGTCATGCGGAGGTTGTATGCCCCAAAGGGAATTTGATTTCCTGTGACGGAACTGCTGGGACATGCAGCACAACCGCTTATTCCGTGATATGCGATGGCGAAGCCCAAATGTGCTCTTGCACGGTTGGTTGTTCCGCCCATTCACAATGCGATCAATACTGCGGCGGTGCTGGATGGGGGGTCTGCGTGTCCGGCTGCAATCCTAACAAACCCTTTATAAAGTATTGCAATTGCATATTATAGTGAGTGAACAATTGTTTGATGGCCTTGACGGAGATATTTGATCTTCGCCCGAATCCGCAGCAAGATCACCGCCCCTTCCCATCTAATAAAAACGCCGAGGGGGAAACCCAGGAGCAATATCACCTTCTCCGGCGCCGGCCACGCCCCGGCATCCTTGCGCCTCTGGAATGGGCGGATTGGGTCTGCATTCGGGGTTCTGATTGTCGGGTTCATCGATGCATTCCGCCGTCGAAACGCAGGATCGGCAACGCCCTTCAAGACAGAGAAAAACGATGCAATCGGCGTTGCTCCTGCATCGCTGCCCATAAGAAACATCACCCGTCCAGATGGCCGCGCAGTGCCCCCGGTCGCAAAAGCCGTCGCCGCATTCATCGTCTTTGGTGCAAGCGCTTTTCGGTACGTTCTTCGACCAAGGCTTGGATGGGCGATCTTGCGCAATAGCCTTGTCGATAGGGAGGCGTCCACCTCCCGGCGCTTCATCGCTTGATGAACAGCCGATAAAACATCCCAAGGCTACGCTCAAGGCCAGTGCCATCGTTTGTGGGAAGCGGTTTTTTCTGGCGAATATTGTACTCATGGCCATTTGCATCCTGGATCTTTCCCGCCGGGGCCGCCTAATAACATAAAACTGCTATATGTCGGGGCACCTGCATAGGTCAATAGGGTTCGGTTATAACAAAGCGGTTCATAGGGGATCATCGAGTATTCATCCTTGGGTTCCACGCCAAACCCGGAGAGATTCACGTATCTAGGATTTCGCACGTATGCCGTCTTGAAAACCCCAGCCTCGGCAAATTGGCCGCTGCCCATCTCGCTTAAAACGGCTTCATTTTGCTTTCGGTTTAAGACTTCCCCATACCAGGCTGATCTGCAGGCGCTGCTATTCAGCATGTTGAAGAGACTCGCTGGGTAATATCCAAGCAGATCACCGTTATACATGATCCACCAATCCCCTGAAGGCGCTTGGAAAACCGCCAATAGATGCTCCACAATGCTTGCGTCTAAAAGCGATACAGGCACTTTTTCGCCCGGCTGGTGGAGGCGAAAAGGATTATCGACGAATTGGCCGTCCATTCCGTCCCACACATATTGCACTTTTCCGTTGACTGTCCGGGCATACTCGATATGCAAACGGGCTTCTCCATCCTGATCTTTTTGCGGATTGACGCCAAAGATGTTAAAACGGTCGACCGAAATGACGACGCCAATCAGCTCCTGTCTAGGTCCATCTGCGGGACATGATACCGAGAACTCAATCAGGCTAAAACTCTCATCGGCAACCTCGGGGCGATACTGATTCATTAAACCAGATACCCCACGGTTGGGCACCAGAGACACGAAGCCTGCATAAAGTCTTTTGGAACTCGACGGTGCTCCACCCTCTTGATAGCGCTGCAAATAATCTTCAATTGAAACAGCATCGGGAGCTTCACCTAAGATATAGGGCCAGAAGCTTGGCCGGTGAAAGGGCACCGCCAGGGCCGCAAGCTCAAGGTATTCGGGGATCTGCTCCAGTTCTGTCAGTCCTAGGTTTACGCCTTCGGGTAAGACAAATGCCTCCGGGCCGACAGGAAGTGGTGGAGGGGAATAGGGCAGATCTGGTAGCGTATTTCTGTCCAACAGATCAATCCAATCCCCTGAGGGCAAGGGAAGCGATGCGAGGACGGTGCCTCCCTTATAGATCACCTCGGCTGTATATCGCTCGGCTTCCTCTTTGCGGGCCTGTTGGGCTGCGTCCAATGCGGGTGGCGCTTGCGAGCTTCCGTTTGGTTCTGGGGGAAGGGGCTTGTTTTCCTCTGAATTCTCCGGCGTGCCAATGTGAATCGTGCATCCACCACTCACAATCGTCCACAGCGCCGTACACAAACCAATGTCACGAAGTGTTTTCATCAAAGCCTCTATTCTCAATAGGTATAATGGCCGGCACAGGCACTTTTGATCACAGTTTGGAGCAGAAATCGAATGCGCCGTGAAGATAATTTCCAGATTGCGAAAAAGCGGTCCCCCTTGTCGCCCCTTTCCCCAAAACCGCCCCCCATCATCGCTTTTTTTATCAAAACCGCTGACGGGCACCGCCTTTAAGCGGGCTTGTCGTTCCCCGGCGCCGCTGGTTCGCCGCCATGTTGATCCGGCTCGGCGCTTTTCGCGGATTTTTCATACCTCTTCGCCACCGCTTCCAACGATTGGCGCAGGGCGATGGCTCTTTCCCGGTCATCGGCCGCAAAGCCTCGCTCGCTTAAAAACGCAAGCCAGTCCACGGTATCGCTAAACACAGAAGCGCAGTCGGAGAGGGCCGCATTTCCCAAATCGAGCAAGGCCATATCGGCGGCGCCTTGACCTTGAGCGACCATCGTATGGACGGCGGCCGCGGCAAGCAGGGCATTGAGGCGTTTTTGGCTATTCCCTCACGGATTGAACAGCCTCACAAAATCCCTCCCCGGCGCATGGCAATCCGTGCATATCTCCGGCACCCCTGAATAATCCGCTTCCCCATTCCCATCCGCGGGATACTCCGCCCAATACCAAGCCCCATTCACCTTCTCCATCACCGCCACGATATCGTGCCCGCCCCCGCTGTCATACCCATCTTTCACAATCAGCGACCCTTCAGGAAAGGTCTGCGCTCCCGCCGTTATCGCATCCCCCATCGTTGTATTCACAAAGATATCCACCAAATCGCTATGAGGCGCATTCGTCGGCTTTCGCGTCTCATAGCCAGGCGCCCTCGCCCATGTATTGTACTTCTGCTCGTGAATCTTATCCCATAGCGCTTTCGCTCCGCCCGGATCTTGATCGTCCCCGCAGCCCGATATCATCGCTATTCCAGCCAAATAACAAAATATCTTCTTCATCCTTCAGTGCTCCTTTAGGGTAAATGTTCTGGTACAGGTACCTCCCCTCCATTACGGATAAAATTTACTATGGTTGCGCTCAGTTTCGCATCAATCTTTTTACAAGCCGCGCTCGGGTCGCCCATATTCGCACCCTTGCACTCTTTGCGCTGCTCTTCTACAAGTGGACCAATCTTGCCATCCGCCATCAGCGCTTCGCGGGTCTTGAAATCCAGCGATCTCCACGGTATCGACGAATGTTTCGCCTTCGGCGGTAGTCGCTGCGTTACTTCATCGCCCATCAGCGATACGCACTGTCCGTTCCACCGAAGCGCTTGAAAACTGCCCGTCGCGCCGCTCACAACCATCCCGCCCGTGGCCGCCGGGCGATGGGTTAATAGAAGCACTTCCTCGTCAAATTCAACCTTTTCATTCGACGATGCCCGGCCCGATGCGTTCCATGCGTCGACGGTGCGCCTTAAATAGCCGCGTGTCCATGGTGTGCCTTTCGCAAAGAGTTTAAGCGCTAGGTCGGGATAGTTGCCCGCGCAGAGGTTTTCGGCCCATGCGGGGGGCGGTAGGCATAACTGGTGTTCGTCGCGCACGCATTCGCTGGGTAGCGTTTTGGTTGCGGCCGCGGGTGAGGGTTCGCTCTTCGTTTCTGCGCCCGATGCGGAGGCGGCAGGCTTTGGTGCATCGCCCGCGGGTGGAGGCGGCGCGCCTCCGCAGGAAAGAGTAAACAGCAATCCAAGCATGAAAAGCAGATCGGCCGAACGCATCGAGGCGAGACTAGCGCTCTTGGATGGTTTTTGCGTAGACTGTTTTTGCGTTTTTGGCTTGGTGTGGTTCTGAAGACAAATATTGAGGCGTTTATGAGCATGAAAGATAGGCTTTTTCAGCAGAGCCGGCCTGTGTTGGGCGGGCTTGCGTTGCTTTCGCTGCTGGGGGCGATGCCTTCGGCGTGTGGTTCGGTGGGCGATGATCCGAATGCGAGTTCGGGTTCAGGTCCCGCGGTGATTACGGGGACGGGGGGTGGTTCTTCGTCGGGTTCGGGCGGCGCGGGCGGTGCGGGTGGAGCAGGTATGCCCGAGCCCGAGAAGCTGGGGCCGCCTTATCCTATCGTTTTGGCGCATGGTTTCTTTGGTACCGATAACTTCGCCGGTTTGGATTTCGCTACGTATTTCTTTAATGTGAAGGATCATTTGAATAAGCAGGGTGAGATGTATGTGTATACGCCTGCGGTCGATCCTTTTAATAGTTCAGATTACCGGGGCGATCAGTTGATTGCGCATATCGAGAAGATTTTAAAAGAGACGGGATATGCGAAGGTGAATATCATTGGTCATTCGCAGGGTGGTTTGGATGCGCGGGCGGTGGCGCATAAGAGGCCGGATTTGGTTGCGTCGGTGGTGACGGTGGCGACGCCTCATTATGGGGCGCCTGTGGCGGATGTGGTGTTGCAGCTTGTGGATGATCCTTTGTATCAGGATGTGCTGAATGAGCTGTTGAAGTTGATAGGGGCGCCTTTGTACGATGATCTTGGGAACGAGACGGATGTGTTTAAGGCGCTTTATTTATTTTCTCAGCCTGGGATTAATGAGTTTAATGCGTCTCATCCCAATCAGGCTGGTGTGTATTATGCGTCGGTGACGGGGCGCAGTGATAATCATGATGGAGGTTCGGAATGTACGCCGGATGTGCCTCAGTCGTTTATATCGGCGTGGGATTCGGAGATGGATCCGATTGATGCGGCGTTATCGATTTCGGAGGGGATTACCGATGGTGGGATTGGTAAGAGCGATCCCAATGATGGGTTGGTGCGGGTGAAGGATGCGCGCTGGGGTATTTTTTGGGGTTGTATTCCGGCGGATCATTTAGATCAGGTGGGGCAGTTGTTCGGGGATAAGCCGGGGCTAAGCAATTCGTGGAATCATTTGGATTTTTATACGCAGTTGGTGGAGCGTATCCGGCTTCAAGGATTTTAATATTTTAATATTTTAATATTTTGGTATTTTAATATTTTAATATTTTGATATCTACTTCGCTACGCCCGATAGAATCAGCTTCCGGTTTATCCCCTTCACCTGTAGCTCTACGCTCTTCACGGGTTCGCTCGATGCCGGCCATACAATAATCCCGCCTTCAATGTGATCGTAGGGATACCATTGCCCCGTGACCGTTACTTGCCCCTTCCCCGTCTCTAGCACCACCGTCTTCGTCTCATGGCCGCTCGGGGGGTATTTCCATGTCATCGGCTCTAGCCACTTCATGCTTCCATCATGATTAACCCGTGCCCGGAAATAGCTCCGGTTCATGAGCTCCGGCGGTACGTTGATCTTGGCTCCGTTCGATACCTTCATCCGCTCAAATAATCCTATAAATGAGTAGTCCGAGAGCCAATAAGGTTCGCAATAGCCCATGAAATCCTTGTGCTGCCCATTGGGATCGATCAGCTCTTTCGTGAGCAAATTGTAGCCCCATGTCACAATGTCAGCGCCAGGATAAGATTGCGGGTCTATGCCTTGCGCTCCTCCACAATCCGCATGCATGCGTCCATGCGCGTGTCCCGTTTCATGGATGGCCGTCGTTACCGAGATGTTGCCCGAGAAGCCTACGCCAATCGAGGCGCGCATGTTGGTCTCCGAGGGGCCAGGTAGATTGCCCAGGCCCAAAATGCAGCCCTGTTGACAATATTGGCCTTCGCTGGCCGCTCCATTGAAGATGCCATAATAGTAGGTGTCATCCGGGGTGCCATCTTGGAGCCGCAAGTTGGTGATATCGTCCAAGAGCTGGGGCCATGCGTTGAAATCCGTCGGGGGGACTTGGTAGTTGATGGGGTAGGGATTGGGCCGTACCGTCAATTCCACTTCGGCCGCGGGATAGACGCTGTAAAAGACGTCTTTGTAGGCTTGAATCTGGCCCGCCGAGGTGTCGGGCAGGCGTCCAGAACCATCGCCGTTGTATTCCACCGGGACAATGACCAGTTTAAGCGAGGGGCCATTGGATTGAACATCGAGTAGCTCGGCGCCCGTGGCAGGGTACTTCTGGCCGCCCGTGGCTGCAGGTGCTCCAGGTTCTTGCTTTAATTCAATGCGATAGGTTGTTGCGCCTTTAAGGTCGCTTCCAGGAACTTCAAAGTTAATGGTGCTGTCGAGGTTGTCTTCGGTCGATTCAATCAGGGTCTTTTTGACTTCAATGGGCGTGGTGCTCGAGCCAATGAAGAGCTGGCCCGTGACAGGCAGTTTGTTGTAGCTGGCATCCAGCGATACCCAGACGCGAATGAGGGCGTCGCGGCCCTGCACAATGGGAATATCGCTGACGGCCTTCGAGCCATTCGCCATGAGAGGCCGCTTGACGCCTTGGTACAGCGCGATTTCAGTGATGTTCACGCCGCCCGCTTCCGCCAGTTGAGGCATGACCCCCGAGCTCGAGCTGGTGGTGGTGCTGCTTCCTGAAAGAATGCCCGATGTGTTTCCGCTGGTGGTGTTGCCCGACGAGCCTGTCTCGCCATCATCTGTGTTTTTTAAGCGTAGGTCATCAACGCCGGTGATGGCGTTGCATGCGACCATGATGGGCAGGATGGATATGGCCAATAGGCCGGCAGTGTAAAATACGCTGGGTTTGGACTGAAAAGACATAGGAAGCCTCGTCGGCGCCGGGGTGGGAAGACGCCTTGCAGGCTTGAGAATACGCCTCTTTTTAAAGGGTGGGAACGATGATCGTTCTTCGGTCTTCTTTGCGGTCTTCTTTGCGGGGTGAGCGCTAATTTACAATCCCATCCTGTTCGGCGGGGTTGTCGTTTGGCGGGTTTTGGGCTTTGGAGGCCGCGGGTTGGGGCGTGGGGTTCTTGGGTCTTTGGGTTTCGGGCTGGGGAGCGGGTTTGATGGTTCCATCGGGAAGAAAGCGTTCAAGCTCTTCGGTGACTTTGCGCAGGTAGCCCTGTTTGACATGGAAGGGTAAAAACGCGCTTTTATAGCCTGCGACGACGATGGCTTTGATGTCGGTGAGGCTCATGCGCATTTTGGTGTGGCAGTGCCAAAACTCATGAGAAACCGTGGTGTCGGTGACGAGGCGGTTGTCGGTGTTGACGGTCACGCGGAGGCCGAGCGCGTGATAGAGCTTGATGGGATGTGAGGCGAGATCGCGGACGGCGCCGGTTTGGACGTTGGAGGAGGGGCAGACTTCCAAGGGGATGCGGTGGTCGTTGATGTAGTGGAGGAGGTCGCCGTTTTCGCGCAGGCGGCAGCCGTGGCCGATTCGGTGGGCGCCGCATACATGCAGGGCTTGAGCGATGGATTCGGGGCCGTAGGCTTCGCCGGCATGGATGGTGCAGTTGATGTTGTTGTCGCGCACCAGTTGAAATGCCGCTTTATGATGCTTCGCGGGGTGATCGTATTCGGCGCCCGCGAGATCAAATCCGACGACGCCTCGGCCTTTGTAGGCGACTGCGAGCTCGGCCATCTCCAGCGATGACTGCGGTGAGATATTGCGGATTCCGCATAGAATCACGTTGGATTCAATGCCCAGCGCATCGTGGGCGCCGCGCAGGCCGGCGAGTACGGCTTCGACGACATTGGTGAGGCGCAGGCCCAGGCGTGTGTGAAGCATCGGCGAATAGCGCACTTCCATGTAGCGAACGTTTTCAAGTGCCGCGTCTTCGGCGAGCTCGTAGGCCACGCGGTAGAGCGCGTCTTCGGTTTGCATCACGCGCAGTGTGATATCGAAGGCTTTTAGATATTCGACCAAAGAGCCGCAGTTTTGGCCGAGATGCATAATCTTGCGAAGCTCGGCCGGATCGGTGGAAGGCAGCTCGACATGATGCTGTCTCGCCAGTTCAACGATGGTCTCCAGGCGAAGCGAGCCATCGAGATGAACGTGCAGATCGGTTTTGGGGAGTTTTTGAAAGAACTCGAGGGGTAAATATTTGTTGCCGCTGGTGTCGCTGTCTTTGGTGTTCATAAAGAATTGTTGCACAAAGGGGCGCCTAAGCGCTTCTTTTTTCGCGAATGCTGATCCAGGCATTGGCTGCCGCGATCAGAACAAAGAGAGCTAGAAGCCATTCGAGCTTAAGGCTTAGCGTTTCGCCTGCGAGTTCTTGAGCGAGGGCGCTTTCAATGCGGTCGGGATTAAAGCCGATGATCACGCGCTTGCCGACGAAGGTGAGCGGAAGTCCGCGCGCTCCGGAGTTTTGATAGAGGTCTTTGTCGGTGGTGATTTTCGCTTCGATTTCCGGTGATTTTAAGCATTGGGCAAAGCGCGCTTCATCCAGGCCGAGGATGGAGGCGATGGCTTTTACGCCGATGGAGTTCAGCGCTTCATCGGGAGCTGAATACAAAAAATCGGCGGCGCGCTCGCGTTTATCTTCGGGTGTGCAGAGATAGGCTTGAGCCGCGGGAAGCGCGCCGGGATGGCCGGCGAGCGGCATCATGCGGCGTTCGTAGTGAACGCGGTCTTTGTTGTGTTCGAGCAGCGCATGGAGTTCTGGATGGAGTTTTCTGCAGAAAGGGCATTGAAAATCGGTGAAACCGATGATGGTGACTTTGTCTTTTGCACCGAGGGCGGCGATGGGTTCGGGCAAGGGCGGGATGACGGGATAGCGTCCCCAGACAAAGGGAAGCGCGATAATGAAAGCGGTGCTGATGAGCGTTGCGATATTTTCTTTGCGCGAAGGGATCAGCGCATCGAGCGCGGGCGACGAGATGGAAGCGGGTTTGGGCGCAGTGCTGAGCTCGTGTTTGCGATCGAGCCAGACGAGGGCGATGGAAGCGAAAGCGGCGGCGATGGCTGCCGAATCGACGGCGACGCACCATTTACAGAAAGCGCCAACGGAGAACTGCTGAATGAGAAGCAGGGCGACGGCGCAGGCGGCGCCGATGGAAGCGAAGAGAGCGAGGACACGGAGTGAAATACGGGCGCGGACGGTGAGGCAGGTGCCCAGCAAGCCCAGGTTGGCGAAGAGGCCGAGATAGGGCAAAGGGACGCCGAAGAGGCGGCTATAGGGCGAAATACGGACGGCGAAGCAGCCTGAGCCGACGCCGCAGAAGGCGGGATCGCCAGCATTGGTATATTCAACGATGAGAATGGTGCTCGCAAAGAGCGCCACGAAGAGGGCGATTCGAAGGAGAATGACAAAAGGCAGAGGGCGCATTCGCGGATGGGTGTGGGTTAGGGAGGGAGAGGATTATCACCGGTTGGGTGAAAACGAAACGGTGGGGAGGTGGGGTGTTCGAAGCGTGGACGAGGGGCCGGGGAAGGTGCGTCGTGGTCGAGAAGAGTTGCTCCAAGGGGTAAAGGGAGCTGGATCAAAGGGCCAAGAAAGGTGCTTCATGGCTGAGAAGAGTTGTGCCAAGAGGCCAGACATGGGTGATCGAAGCCTTGGAAATTCAAAACGCCTTGCACAGCGTGCGGATCTAGGGCACAACCAAGCTCATGGTGTTTGCGGATCTAAAGAACGACTTTGTGTTTCGGCGCATCTTTGCCAAACATCCCAACATTCTTCGAGGGTTGCTGAACGATCTGCTCGAGCGCCAAGGCGAGCGGACGATCGAATCGATTGAGTATTTGCCGAGTGAGCAGTTGCCGCTTGTGGCTGGGGCGAAGTTGTCCATTCTGGATGTGCGCTGCCGGGACCGGGCGGGAACGACCTTTGTGGTGGAGATGCAGCTTCTGCATGTGGCGGGATTTGAGAACCGGGTGGTGTACAACGCCTGCAAAGCGTATGTGGATCAGCTTAAGATAGGCGAATCGTATGCAAAGCTTGCGGATGTGATAGCGATATCGATTTGTGATTTCACGTTATGGCCGGATGGGGCGCAAGATGCGGCGAATATGCCGCGGGTGCCGATGCTAAGCCGATGGTCGACGATGGAGCGGGGTACGGGCGCGCCCGGGTTGTTGCAGGTGCAATATGCATTTTTGGAGCTGCCTAAGCTGCCGGATAGAAAGCCCGAGACGGGAGCGGAACTATGGGCCTGGTTGTTTGTACATGGTCCAGAACTAACCGAGGTGCCGAAAGAATTGCCGCAAGGGCCGCATCGGGAAGCGGTAGAGCTTGCGAATGAAGCGACGTTTACGCAATTAGAGCTGGAGGCGTATCGCAAGGTGATGGATGAGATTCAGCAGGCGAGGGATTACGGCGAGGCGCAAAGGATAGAGGGGCTGGCGAAGGGGCTGGCCGAGGGGCATAAGCTGGGGCAGGCGGAGGGGCATAAGCTGGGGCGGGCCGAGGGGCGTGCGCAGGGCAAACGGGAGACGCTGCTTCGCTTGTTGAAACGAGCTGGTCTTGAGCCTACGGAGGCGGAGCTTTCTCGTATTCAAGCCTGTGATGATGTGGCTTTGCTCGATCAGTGGGCGGAGAATGTGTTGGGGGCGAAGGATGTGGCCGGGGTGATGGGCTGAGCACGCGGCTGCCCGGGATGCAAAACGCCTTGCATTGCGCGCTGATCTGGGGCAAAAGAAATCTCATGGTGTTTGCGGATTTAAAGAACGACTTTGTGTTTCGGCGCATCTTTGCCAAACATCCCAACATTCTTCG